>CAWCEW010000017.1:0-53590 GCA_963794665.1 uncultured Alphaproteobacteria bacterium
GCGGAACTCACGCTGCTCTTCCTCCAGCCGGCGCAAGGTATCGGTCCGGTATTCGTCGAAGGCGCGGTTGCCGCTCGACGGCGCATGGTTCCAGCCACCGCTCCATGGACCCCCGCTCATCCGCGATCGCATCCAGTCCATCTTGTGCTGCATGCGTTCCATCTTGTTCTGCCAGCGGTCATGGCCGCCGTAATATCCGCATCCCATTCGTCCGCTCCATATTGTGAAGGCGAGCACCGAGAGGCCGATCGGCCACCAGACCATGAAGCCCAGAACGACCAGAGCGATCCAGGCAGGCTTTCCGAGTTCATCAAGCTTTGCGGTGATGGGCATTGTCGGCCTCGCGTGAATGTAAATAACATTTACATAGCTAACGCCCGCGACGGGCACTGTCAAGCGGCGCAAAGATTAAATTGGGGGCCGATGGTCGCAGCGCCAGATGTGGCCGCAGAATTTCGGCGCAGCGAGCGCTCAGCGCCGCCGTGCGGACGCGTTGAGGCCGAGCCCGCGCAGGTAAATCAGTACGGCGGCTTCAAGCAGCTCTTCCGGCGACATCGGCAGCTTGCGGCGCGCGGCATCGCCGCGGCGCGAATAGTGACGCAATGCCGTGCGTCATCGACCAGATGTGCAGCGCGACCATGAGCGCCGGCGGCCTGCCCTGGGACGGCATCATTGCGACAAGTTTCTCGGAGGCCGCGCGTAAAACCGCGAAGGCATTCTCGCTTACCTCGCGCAATTCGCGATCGGTATCGAGCGCGACGCCGGCTTCGAACATCGCCGAGTAATAAGCCGGCTCGCGCTTTGCGAATGCGAGATAGCTTTTGCCGAGCCGGTCGAACGCAGTCATCACGTCGGGCTTGCCGTCGTCCCAGGCTTTCGCAAGCGCCGCTGAAAATTCCTCGAAGCCGCGCCGCGCGACGTCGGCGAGCAATGCATCGAGGTCGCGAAAGTGGCGATAAGGCGCAGCAGGACTCACGCCCGCCCAGCGCGCCGCATCGGCAAAGGTGAAGCCCGCCGGGCCCTTTTCGGCAATCAATTCGAGCGCGGCACTCACCAGGGCTTCTTTCAGATTGCCATGGTGATAGCCGCGGGCGGCGTGACCGCGTTTGCCCCATCTCATGTGAATCGCTTTTACATTAAGGCGGGCGACCGCGTCGATGCGTCGGCTAGAGCCGCGCTTTCGTGCAGCCAGAAGGAAGGTTTTCGAACAAAGTCGGGCCGCCAGGTTGCGCGCCTTCGATCGTGAGCAGACGCAGCTTGGTCACCACCCCGCCACTCGCGGAGAAGCCACCGGTCTTGCCGCCAGCCGCCAGCACGCGGTGACATGGCATGATGATCGGCGTCGGATTTTCGCCCATCGCCTGCCCGACCTCCCGCGACAACGTCTTGTCACCAAGCCGTTCCGCGATCTCGCCATAAGTTATGGTGGCGCCAGGCGGGATCTTGCGGACAATCGCATAGACGCGCCTGTTGAAGTCCGGCAATCCGCCGTCGTCGATTGCAATATCGGTCAGGTCGCGCTTTTCGCCTGCGAGCAGCGCAACGATGCCGTCAATGGCGTGCCGTACATCAGGTGTTGGGGCCGCTTCGTGCGCTACCGGATAACGGCGGCACACGCGTGCGCGCGTTGCCGCAGCATTTGCCTCGGGAAGCTGCACCCCGACGATACCGCGTGCACCCCAGACGATGCCGCAAGTTCCGATCGCTGTTTCAAAGAGTGCGAAGTTCTGTTCCATCATGCGGCGAATATAACATCCGCGCTCAGCCGGCGCCGCCCGATTCCTGGTCGGCTTTCATCGCAATGCGAAGTGGCTTCGGAATAGGGCGGGCGCGTCCGCCCGAGACGAAGGCGACCTGCACATGCGCTTCGACCAGCAGATCCTCGCCGCGCATGACTTTCTGATTGAGCGTCACGGAGGCGCCCTTAACCTCTTCCGGGAGTGGTGACAATATCGAGCACGTCGTCCATGTGCGCCGGCTTCTTGAAATCGATGCTCATGTGCCGGACGACGAAGGCAAAACCCGGCGCCTCCTTTTCGGCCTGCTCGAACAGCGCGCGGTGGTCCGCGCCGATCAGCCGCAGATAATTTGTGCGGCCGCGCTCCATGAAACGCAGATAGCTCGCGTGATAGACGATGCCGGAAAAATCCGTGTCCTCGTAGTAGACGCGCACGGCCTGGTGGTGCCGGCCGTCATGGATTTCGCCATCGAGTGCGTTGCTCATCGCCACGGCACATCTTTCTGCATCGCCTGCTCCCAATGCTGCCCATCGAAAGACCGCACCGAAAGCGCGGACAGGTCAATACCGTCAAGGCAACGCACGTTGACGTCGATCTTGTCTGGGTCGGAGCGCGGCACATAGAAGGGATGGATGCCGCAGTGCCGGCAAAACGTGTGCTTGGCGACGCCGGTGTTGAATGTGTAGGTGGCCAGATCGTCCTTGCCGCTCACGAGCTCGAATTGCTCCGGCGGCACGATCAGATGCAGAAAGCCTTTCTTGGTGCACATCGAGCAATTGCAATAAGTGACGCGGTCGAGCTCCGCCGTTACGCGAAACCGCACGCGGCCGCAGTGGCAGCCGCCCTCCATGGTTTTCATGCCGCTATTCATGGCGACCCGATGCCGGCCAATGGCAACACATGGTCGCGCGTCAGCGGAGCCAAGGGCAAGTCGGGCAGCGCGCGCGGATCGACCCACACCACCTGATCGATTTCAGCGCGCGGTATGACCGGCCCTTCGACGTCGACGGAATATACAGCTGCGCGCACCCGGTGATCCGGCTCGTTCGCCGCCGCACATTCGAACACGCCAAGCGGTCGCGCGCTGCTCTCCGCGACGCGGCAGCCCAACTCCTCGACCAGTTCACGTGCAAGCGCCGCAATATCACTTTCGCCGGGATCGCGTTTTCCGCCCGGCTGCATGAAAGCCGCCGTACCGCGCTTGCGGACCAGCAACACGCGGCCTCGCTCGTCGCGGATCAATGCCGCGACGACGCTGATGACGTCGTTGTTCATTCATCGTTTTCCGAAAAGAGACCGAACTGACTCGGATCGCGCGCGGGCTCTGGCAGGCCGAGGTGCTGGAACGCAAGTCCGGTGAGCAACCGCCCGCGCGGCGTGCGCTGCAGAAAACCTTTCTGGATCAGGAACGGCTCGATGATGTCTTCGATCGCGTCGCGCGGCTCGGAGAGCGCCGCCGCCAGCGTTTCGACGCCGACCGGCCCGCCGCCATAGTTCTCCGCGATCGTCTTGAGATAGCGCCGATCCATCGCATCGAGACCGACGCCATCGACTTCGAGCGCCGACAGCGCGCGGTCGGCGGCCTTGCGGTCGATGGTTTTGGCACCCTCGACGTGCGCGAAATCGCGCACCCGGCGCAGCAGGCGGCCGGCAATGCGCGGCGTGCCGCGCGCGCGCCGCGCGATCTCGTTGGCGCCGTCGGGCGCGATGCCGATGCCGAGCACGCGCGCGCCGCGATTGACGATCTCCTCGAGTTCTTTCTCGGAATAGAAATTGAGCCGCACCGGAATGCCGAACCGGTCGCGCAGCGGATTGGTCAGCAGCCCCGCGCGCGTCGTCGCGCCGATCAGGGTGAAGGGCGACAGATCGATCTTCACCGAGCGCGCGGCCGGGCCTTCGCCGATGATCAGGTCGAGCTGGAAATCTTCCATCGCCGGATAGAGGATTTCCTCGACCGCCGGGTTGAGCCGGTGGATTTCGTCGATGAACAGAACGTCGCGCGGCTCGAGATTCGTCAGCAGCGCCGCGAGATCGCCCGCCTTGGCGATCACCGGGCCGGACGTGGCGCGGAAATTGACGCCCAATTCGCGCGCGACGATCTGCGCCAGCGTGGTCTTGCCCAGGCCGGGCGGGCCGACAAACAGCACATGGTCGAGCGCCTCCTTGCGCGCGCGCGCGGCCTCGATGAACACGCTCGAGATTCGCGCGCGCCTGCTCCTGGCCGATGAATTCCGACAGCCGCTGCGGGCGCAACGATGCGTCCGGCGTCGTCGTCGCGCGTCCTCGGGGTGACAAGGCGCGGCGCACTGCTCATTTCGCCAGCTCCTTCAAGCCCTGCCGGATCAGTGTCGCGGTGTCGGCGCCCTCACCGGCATTGCGCGCAGCGGCCGCGATCGCGGCGGCGGCCTGCGGATGGCCATAGCCGAGATTGATCAGCGCGGAGACGGCGTCGGCCACCGGGCCGCGGCGCGCGCTTCTCGTCGAGCGCGCCTGCAAGGTGCACCACCGCCGGATCGATATTCGCAAAGGCCGGCGCCTTGTCCTTCAGTTCGGTGACGATGCGCTCGGCGACTTTCGGGCCCGACGCCGGGCGCGCGCGCCACCGTGGCCTTGTCGCGCATCGCGATCGCCGATGCCAACTCGGAAGCCTTCAGCGTGCCAAGCACGGACATCGCGACCTTGGCGCCGACCCCCTGCACGGTCTGCAGCAGGCGGAACCATTCGCGCTCGAGGTCGCTCGCAAATCCAAACAACCTGATCTGGTCTTCGCGGACATGCGTCTCGATCGACAGCGTCGCGGGCTCGCCGGGCGACGGCAGCGCCTGCAGCGTGCGCGCCGAGCAATGCACCTGATATCCGACGCCGCCGACGTCGAGGATGATGTAGTCCTCGCCGTAAGAATCGACGATGCCCTTGAGCTTGCCGATCATGACGCCGCCACCTTCAGCACCGCGCTCGTCCGATGATGCGCGTGGCAGACCGCGATGGCCAGCGCATCGGCCGCGTCCTCGGATTGCGGATCGGCCTTCGGCAGCAGGACGCCGATCATCATGCGGATCTGCGCCTTCTCGCCGTGGCCGGTTCCGACGATCGTCTTCTTCACCAGGTTCGGCGCATATTCAGCAACGGCGAGCCCGGCCTTGGCCGGCACCAGCATCGCGATACCGCGCGCCTGCCCGAGCTTCAGCGTCGCGGCCGCATTGGTGTTGACGAACGTCGCTTCCACCGCCGCCTCGTGCGGCCGGTATTGCTCAATCACCGCGAGCAGTCCGTCATGAATCGCAAGCAGGCGAATGCCCAGATCGGCGCGGTCGTCGGTCTCGAATGAACCGCACCCGATGTGGATCAGCCGGTTGCCATCGGACTCGATCAGGCCCCAGCCGGTGCGGCGGAGCCCCGGATCGATGCCGAGAATGCGAATCGGATGCCGGGCCATGGCCCCGTTGATAGCCCCGGCTCCGGCCCCCGCCTAGCGCGTTTTGCGCCGCAGTCGGGCCGGTTATGCGGGCCATTCCAATCGGTCACAATGGACAGCACCGGATGAGCGGTTATGGTTTCGCGCCATGCCGGGGACTTCCTCTCGCCGCCGCAACCGACGGGCCGTCATTATTGGCGGCTCGATGTCGGGACTGTTTTCCGCAGCATTCCTGCGGCAGATCGGCTGGGACGTGGATGTCTACGAGCGCTCGCAGCGTCGAGCTGGTCGGTCGCGGCGCCGGCATCACCGGGCACCCCGAACTCATGGAGGCGCTGGAAGCGAGCGGCGCCGGCACCGAAATGCTCGGCATCGAGGTGCCCAAGCGCATCGCCATCGACCGCGACGGCCGCGTCACGGATGAGCGGCCGCTGCGGCAGATCCTGACCTCCTGGGACCGCCTGCAGCGCCTTTTGCGCGCGACCATCGACGAAGCGCACTACCATCTCGGCTGGAATTTCGAGCGCGTCGACCAGGACGAGCGCGGCGTGCGCGTGCAGTTTTCCGGCGGACGCGTGGAGCACGCCGATATCCTGATTGGCGGCGATGGAATCCGCTCGAGCGTGCGCGCGCAGATGGCACCGGAGGTGCAGCCCGTCTACGCCGGCTATTACATCTGGCGCGGGGCGCCGAACGAGGCCGATCTTGCCCCGGAGACGCTGAACAGCATCTACCCGCTGTTCACGTTTTACCTGCCGAAGCACCAGCAGGTGATCACCTACCCGATCGCTGGCTTCAACGACGATCTCACGCCGGGCAAACGGCGTTTCAATTTCATCTGGTACCGCGTCGCGGATGCCGCAAAGCTTCGCGAGATGTGCGTGGACGAAAAAGGCGTGCAGCACGAATACTCGGTGCCGCCGCCGCTGGTGCGCAAGGATCTGATCGCCGGCATGCACAAGGACGCGAAGGAGATCCTGCCGCCGCCGCTGCTTGATGCACTTATGAAGATCAAGCAGCCCTTCATCACGCCGATCTACGATTTCACGGCGCCCACAATTACCTATGGTCGCGTCGCGATGGTCGGCGATGCGGCGGCGAATGCGCGTCCGCATATGGGCTTCGGAATGGCCAAGGCCGGCACCGACGCGATGGCGCTGGCGAAGCATCTCGACCGGCACGACGATGTCGACGAGGCGCTGAACGCCTACAACGCAGAGCGCCAGCCGATCGGCAACAATATCGTCATGCATGGCCGCAAGCTCGGCACTCACCTTGGCGTCAATCTGAAGACCGAGGAGGACCGTCGCATGCACGATCTGCTGCAAAGCGACGGCGCCATGCTCGATTGGATCGCCGTGCCGCATTTCCTGGACGCCTATAAATGACAGAGCTTCCGAAACCGGATTACGCGCGCAACATGCGCATTGTCGGGCACACCGATCAGGGTGGCCGGCCCGACGGCGTGCAGGTGATGGTGCACCGTGGCTTCGCTTTCGTGGGTCACATGTTTTCCAAGGGCTTTTCCGTCATCGACGTTCGCGATGCGAAAAGCCCGCGCGCGGTGAACTACATCGCGGCACCGGCAAATACCTGGAACATCCATCTGCAGGTTCACGACGATCTGCTGCTGGTCATTCACGCCAAGGACATGTTCGCGGCAGCGGAATTTGCCGACGAGCGCGCTTATTACAGCGGCGCCCTCGGCAAGACCGTCGGCACGGCCGAGGCCAAGCGAACAGCGCGACTGGAGCGCCGGCCTGGCGGTCTATGACATCTCGAAACCGGAGATGCCGCGCCAGATCGGTTTCATGCCGGTCGAGGGCGGTGGCATCCACCGCGCCTGGTACACCGGCGGGCGCTGGGCTTACGTATCGGTTCTGCTCGACGGCTTCACCGACTACATGTTCATGACGGTCGACATGAGCGATCCCGCGAAGCCGCGGGAAGCCGGGCGCTGGTGGATTCCCGGCATGAACCTGGCGGCCGGGGAGACGCCATCATGGCCGGCGGCGCGGCGATACGGCCTGCACCACGCGATCATTCACGGCGACACGGCCTACGCCGCCTGGCGCGATGCCGGCATGGTCGTGCTCGATATTGCCGACCGCGCCAAGCCCAAACTGATCACCCACCGCAATTGGTCACCGCCGTTCGGCGGCGGCACACATAATTGCTCTGCCTTTGCCCGACCGCGATCTGCTGGTCGTGCTCGACGAGGCCGTGCTCGACCACCAGGAAGATGGCCTCAAGCTGATCTGGGTGTTCGACAACCGCGTGCCCAACAACCCGGTCAGCATCTCGACGTTTCCGACGCCGGCAGAGGCCGACTACAAGGCCAAGGGCGCCCATTTCGGGCCGCACAATATCCATGAAAACCGGCCGGGCAGCTTCATCAGTTCGCAACTGATCTTCGCGACCTACCAGAATGCCGGCATCCGCGTCTTCGATATGACCGATGCGTTTGCGCCGAAGGAAGTCGGCGCCCTGGTGCCGCCGCAGCCGAAGACGCTCGCGGACACCCGTCCGAACCGCGCACGCGTCATTCAGTCCGCCGACGTCTTCGTGGACGCGAAAGGATTGATCTATGCGACCGACTACAATGCCGGACTTTATATTCTGGAATTCGACGGCGCCTGACGCTTACGCGCTCATCTTCTGCATCAGCGCGTCGGAAACTTCGAAATTCGCGTAGACATTCTGCACGTCGTCGCTTTCGTCGAGCGACTCGATCAGCTTGATGATCTTTTCGCCGGCATCGTCATCAAGCGCAATCGTGTTTTGCGGCTTCCAGAGCATCGCCGATTTGCGCGGCTCGCCGAATTTGGCCTCAAGCGCTTTTGTAACGTCGTTCAACGAGTCCGGCGTCGCAATGATCTGATGGCCGTCTTCGTTCGAGGTCACATCCTCGGCGCCGGCCTCGATCGCCGCCTCCAGCATCGCGTCGGCGCTGGCAACCTTGGCATCGTATTCGACCACGCCGACATGACTGAACATGAAGGATACCGCGCCGGTTTCGGCGAGGTTTCCGCCATTCTTCGAGAAGATCGCGCGCACTTCGCCCGCCGTGCGATTCCGGTTGTCGGTCAGCGCCTCAACGATAACCGCCACGCCGCCCGGCCCGTATCCCTCGTAGCGGATCTCGTCGTAGCTTTCGGTGTCGGCACCTTGCGACTTCTTGATGGCGCGCTCGATATTGTCCTTCGGCATGTTCTCGGCGCGGGCTGCCAGGATCGCGGCACGCAGGCGCGGATTGAATGCCGGATCCGGCATGCCGAGCTTGGCGGCAACGGTAATTTCACGCGCAAGCTTGCCGAACAGCTTGGAGCGCGCCTTATCCGCGCGCCCCTTCTTGTGCATGATGTTCTTGAATTGGGAATGACCAGCCATAACCAGCGTCAATGTTTGTGGGTGCCGGCGGCTATATAGTCCGGCGCGCGCAGAAAATAAATATCGCAGTTCGCCGAACTTTGCCGGCGAGCCACCCGAATATCAGGCAGCAACCGCAACGTTTCGCAGGATCGCGCCGATGCGTGCGCCGATTTTCGAGACGCTCTGGTGAACGCGCGTCTTGTAGCGGATGACGGCATCCCGATCGACAAGGAAGAACTTCTGCTGTGGCCAGGTGCGGCCAAAAACATCGATCAACATGCTGCGGAACTGACCCGCCGAAAGGTCGGGCTGCTGCGCCGGCATCTCGGCGTAGGCCGCAAGATCAGCCGAGGTGAGCGCGCATAACAGCGCCACCGGCACGGTCGAGTAGACCTGCCTGTGCTGCTGAATGGTGCTGATCGCTCGGTCGAGCGCGAATTCAGGACCGAGATCGCCGTTAACGACCAAAGGCTCATCGTTGGTAGCGCGCGCAAGCGGAAACTGATCGATCAGCCAGTCCCCGGCATGAACGACATTGGTGCGGCCACGCCCGAATATCAGCACGTCATCCTCGTAACGCGCGAACCAGGTATCGAGCCGGTCGAGGACGCGGTCAAATGCCGGCCGCGCGATCAGCTCCCGGCCTTGCGTGCCGAAGATGCCAATGGCGGACTTCGCGCGCGAAATGACCTCAAGCACGCCGTCGCCAAGGAGCGGTGGGAACAGACTGCTGCCGGCGCCGAGGATGACCAGATCGTAGTTCTGCTGCGCCTGATCGAGCATCCCGGGAGTTAGATGATGAACCCGGCACTCACCCGGCAATATTGCATTGATCAACTGGCGGCCCAGCCGCGCGGCGAGATCGTTGGTATCGTCGCCCGAAATCACGGCCACGTTGCGCGATGCAACCGGGAACAGCCGCTCCGTCGGCGTCAGCCGCATGAGCATCTGCGATTCATCGACCGGAGCGGTGCTCTCGATGCGAAAACCATAGCGATCGAACAGCAACGCGAGGTCGCAGAAACTCATTCGATTGACAAGACCCTGCACGCGCTCGCCGTTTTTGGCGAGATCGGTCGGATAGCAGCTGAGGAGGATATCGCGCTTGCAGAAGCGCAGATGAGTGAACAGTCCCTCAATGTCTTTGACGCGCTCCAGCACGCCGAGCATCACGATCACGTCGGCGCGTATCGCGGCTTCGGTGGGGAATTCATCGGAATTCAAGTTGATGTCGTGCGGCCGCCGCTTCTTGCCGGTGCCGACATAGCTGCAGCCATTCGGCAACAAAGTCCGCAATGCCGGGCTCGCACCGAGATCGAGGATGCGCGCGCCAGCGGGTATGAACTGCGCGGCAAGCTCGGCGCGCGGATCGGGCTTCGCCCGTGACGAGGTTGACTGGCGGTCAGGATCCGCCGGCAGCTCCAGCGCAAGATTGCTATTGACGAAGAGAGCCATATGCTCCGTGCCGAGGTCGCGCTGCCGGACCCAGCACATGCCGGCGAATCAATTCCATCTACCGAATCATCGCCGCGATTCGCGGTCAACCGCGCAGATTGAAAAAAGTCAGCTCCAGAAGCCGGGCCGGGCTTCCTGCAGGATACCGCCAAGGCGGACGGCGCCGACCTGGCGCGCGAGCCCGGTCGCATCGTCGGTTTCGACGGCAAGGCCGCACAAGGTCGCCGGGCCGTTCGACGCCTCGAACTTCGCGCCAGGCAATTTGCGCAAGAAGCGATTGAGCGGCTCGTCCTTGTTCATTCCGATGATGGAATCATAGTCCGCAGTCATGCCGACATCAGAGACGAAGGCCGTGCCGGCTGGAAGAATGCGGTCGTCAGCGGTAGGCGCGTGCGTATGGGTTCCCACGACCAGGCTGGCGCGCCCGTCGGTGAAATAACCCATCGCCTGCTTTTCGCTTGTCGCTTCGCAGTGAAAATCGATAACGATCGCGTCTGCACCGGTATTGAGCGCGCAGGCCGCCAGCTCGCGTTCGACTGCGGCAAACGGGTCGTCGAGCGGGTCCATGAAAATCCTGCCCATGGCGTTGATCACCAGCGCCCGCTTGCCGTTCTTGGCGTCAACCAGCGCCGCGCCGCGGCCGGGTGTGCCCTTTGGAAAATTGAGCGGTCGAATGAGGCGCGGCGCGCGCTCAATGAAGACTAACGCTTCGCGCTGATCCCACGCGTGGTTGCCGAGCGTGATCGCATCCGCGCCGGCATCGACGAGTTCATTGTAGATGACCTCGGTGATGCCGAAGCCGCCCGCCGCGTTCTCGCCGTTGACGACGACGAGATCGAGCTTCCAATCGGAAATGAGCGTGGGCAGCCGTTCGATGACGATGGTCCGCCCGGAGCGGCCGACAATGTCGCCGATAAAAAGAATACGCATACGCTATTTCGTCTCGCGGAAATCGATGACTTCACGCTCCGTTAGCACGAAATCGAGGCGCGCGTCGCGTTCGGTGGCCGGAACAGAAGCGATCTCCTGGGCCGCGAAAGCGATGCCCATCGCAATGGCCTTCTTCTTCGTCCGTAGCGCGTTGATGGTCATGTCGTAATAGCCCGCCCCGTACCCGATGCGATGACCGGCGCGGTCGAATGCCGCGAGCGGAACGATAAGAACGTCAGGCGCAAGTTCGGGGGCGTCGGCCTTGGGCTCACGGATGCCCCACTGACCGCGTGCAAGCTCGTCACCGAAAGCGTAGGCCCGCATGATCAGCGGCTTGCCGCGTCCGGCAATTGCCGGAAGCGCAAGCCGTGCGCCGAGTTGGGCAGCCTTGCGCATCAAGGGAAGAGGATTGATCTCCGTCTTCATCGGCGAAAAGCCGGAGACGATCATGCCCGCCGTGATGGTTACAGGAAAAGGGCGCGCTGCAATCGCTTCGGCTGCGGCGGCACGCTCATCCGCCGGCAAAGCGTCGCGCCGCGCGAATGCCTGCTCGCGCAGCCGCGCTTTCGGTGAGTCCGTTTCTGCGATGTTTGCCATTGCAATTAAGTGCGGAGCCGCGATGGCCGTTGGAGCATCGATCCCGGGTTCCCTACGAAAGTAGGTGGGCGCCATATGACCGAACCCACGAGCCCGGCCAGGGACAGCTCCCTTAAGGATCGATAAGGCCCCGGGGATTGTGTCTCCTGACGCACCCCGCAGCCCCGCCTCTAGAATGTAGTGGTTATACGGGAACGGCGCTACTCATCGCGGGAGCGATCAGCCGATTGCGACACTGCTGCCGTTACCGACGGTCTGATTGAGCTTTTTGGTAATGCCTTCGATCCGCTCTGCGGCCGAATTGAATGCGCCAACCACGGCGTCGGATGCGGCTTTGGCGCGGTCAGCCGCGACAAGCCGAGCGTCATGCAAGGCGGTGATCTCCTCGTCTAGTCGCCGCGCCTTCTGCATGGCTTCGACGAGCTCGTCGGCGAGCATCAGCGCGGCCATGACTGTCAGGCGCGTGTCGCCGATCTCTCCAAATTTGCGTCGCAGATCGATAATGCGCTGATCGATGTCGTGCGCAAGCGTCTGCAACCGCTCTTCCTGTCCGTCCTCGCAAGCGAGGCGGAATTGTCGGCCGGCGATGGTTGCGTTCACCTGAGTCATGATCTCACTCGTGCAAATCCACCACAGATTGGATTGATGTGATCGCGGAATCCAATCGATCGGCGATCTCGCGATTGGTCGTCTCAAGACGCCGCGACCGCGCAGCCTCGACATCGAGTGCGGCGGCGAGCCGCGTGCGGTCAACGCCGAGTGCCTGAACCTGCGCGGCGAGACCCTCTTCGTTGCGATCTGCCTGCTTGCGCCGCTCTACCGCGGCATCAAGCGCGTCGAGCGCGAGCGCCAGACGCTTGACCGCGGCATCGATTGCGCTTTCCTCGCTCATAGCCTGACCCGCACAAAAACTCTTGTTGCGGCAGATATTTAGACAAAGAATCTTACGGGCTGCGCAACCATGACGTCAACGCTTGGCGGACGATTTGCCCAGTTGTTTTCGCGACCTGTGAATGGCCTTCCGGCACCCTGCCGGTCACATTGACTCAGGGGACTCACATGCTATCCACCCCGCCAAAAGGCCCCATTCCATGAGTGCAAAAGCCTCGCCGACGGCAGCTGCGGCGCCCGTAGAGCGTCGTGAGCAACCGGTCGCCGGTTCCGCCATTGCCCATTCGGCAATGGCGAATGCAATTCGCGCGCTGGCGATGGACGCGGTCGAGCAGGCCAAATCGGGCCATCCCGGCATGCCGATGGGCATGGCCGACGTCGCAACGATTCTCTTCACGCGCTTCCTGAAATTCAGCCCAGGCGACCCGGCCTGGCCGGACCGCGACCGCTTCGTGCTCTCGGCCGGGCACGGATCGATGCTGATCTACGCCCTGCTCTATCTCACCGGCTACGAGGCGATGACGATCGACCAGATCAAGCGCTTTCGTCAGCTGGGTTCGAACACCGCCGGTCACCCCGAATACGGGCACACACCTGGCGTCGAGACGACCACGGGACCGCTCGGACAAGGGCTCGCGAATGCAGTCGGC
Organism: uncultured Alphaproteobacteria bacterium; assembly: GCA_963794665.1. Lineage (GTDB taxonomy): Bacteria > Pseudomonadota > Alphaproteobacteria > Rhizobiales > Xanthobacteraceae > Pseudolabrys. The sequence goes on from CAWCEW010000017.1 coordinate 13,050, forward strand.
ATGGCAATCGCCGAAAAGCATCTCGCGGCAGTGTTCGGTGACGCCGTCGTCAATCACAAGACTTATGTGATCGCCTCCGACGGCGACCTGATGGAAGGCATCAGCCAGGAAGCGATTGCACTCGCGGGGCATCTCAAGCTGAACAAGCTGATCGTGCTGTTCGACGACAACGGCATTTCGATCGATGGCGCATTGTCGCTCGCCGATAGCGTCGATCAGATCAAACGCTTCGAGGCGGCCGGCTGGAGCGCATCGCGGATCGACGGCCACGATCCTGCGGCGATCGCTGTCCGCGCTCGAGAAGGCGCAAAATTCCGACAAGCCCGTTCTGATCGCGTGCAGGACCAAGATCGGCTTCGGCGCGCCCACCAAGCAGGGCTCGGAGAAATCGCACGGATCGCCGCTCGGCGCGGAGGAAATCGCGGGAGCGCGCAAAACGCTCGGCTGGACATCCGCCCCGTTCGAGGTGCCGGCCGATATTCTCAAGGCGTGGCGCACGGCGGGCGCGCGCTCGCAAGCTGCGCACGCGGACTGGAAAAAGCGGCTGGCGGCGCTCGAGGGTGGCAAGCGCGCCGAGTTCGAGCGCCGCATGCTTGGCAAGATCCCGCAACAGACGCTCGATGCCGCTATTCGCGCGGTGAAGGAAAAGCTTGCGGCACAGCCGAAGGACATCGCAACGCGCACGGCCTGCGAATTTGCGCTCGAAAGCCTGATCCCCGCGTTGCCGGAGATGATCGGCGGCTCAGCCGATCTCACCGGCTCCAATAACACGCGCACAAAGAGCATGAAGGCGATCACGGCCGCCGACTTCTCCGGACGCTTCATTCACTACGGCGTCCGCGAGCACGGCATGGCTGCGGCGATGAACGGCATGGCGCTGCATGGCGGCATCGTCCCCTACTCCGGCACGTTCCTCGTGTTTTCCGATTATTGCCGGCCGGCGATCCGGCTCGCGGCGCTGATGGGCAAGCGCGTCATCCACGTGATGACGCATGACTCCATCGGCCTTGGCGAAGACGGACCGACGCATCAGCCGGTCGAGCATCTCGCGGCGCTGCGTGCCATTCCGAATCTGCTGGTGTTCCGCCCGTGCGACGCAGTGGAAACCGCCGAGTGCTGGCAGCTCGCGCTCGCAGACTGAAAACCGCCCGAGCATCCTCGCGCTCACGCGGCAAAACCTGCCGCAGCTGCGCAACCGGTTCGATGCCGAAAATATTTGCGCGCGCGGTGCCTATGAAATCGCAGGCCCGGACGGCAAGGCCGATGTTTCGATCTTCGCGACCGGGTCCGAAGTCGCGATCGCTGTCGACGGCGCAAAAGCTTTTGGCCGAGCGCGGCATCGCCGCGCGGGTGGTTTCGGTCCCCTGCTTCGAGCTGTTCCTGGAGCAAGGCGAAGACTACCGGCGCGCCATCATTGGCGGCGCCCGCGTCAATATCGGCGTCGAAGCCGCCGTGCGGCAGGGTTGGGACGCCATCATCGGTTCCGATGGCCTCTTCGTCGGGATGAACTCGTTCGGCGCCAGCGCGCCTTACAAGGAACTGTACAAAAAGTTTGGAATTACCGCAGAAGCGGTCGCCGGTGCGGCACTTTCCAAGCTTGGGAAGATGTGACCAGGCACTATATATCGCGACAAGACCGAATTAAGCCGGGAGTAATTCATGACAGTCCGTGTTGGCATTAACGGGTTTGGCCGCATCGGCCGCAATATCCTTCGCGCCATTGCCGAAGCCGGCCGCAAGGACATCGAAGTCGTTGCCATCAACGACCTCGGTCCGGTTGAAACCAACGCGCACCTGCTGCGCTATGACAGCGTGCACGGCCGCTTTCCCGGTCAAGTGACCGTCAAAGGCGACACGATCAGCGTCGGAAACGGGGCGATCAAGGTCACGGCCGAGCGCGATCCGACGAAGCTGCCCTGGAAGGATCTCGGCGTCGACATTGCGATGGAATGCACCGGCATTTTCACCGCAAAGGAAAAGGCCTCGGCGCATCTCACCGCGGGCGCCAAGCGCGTTCTTGTTTCGGCGCCCGCCGACGGCGCCGATCTCACCGTCGTCTTCGGCGTCAATCACGACAAGCTCACCAGGGACCACAAGGTCGTCTCGAACGGTTCGTGCACGACCAATTGCCTCGCGCCCGTCGCCAAAGTGCTCAACGACGCGGTCGGAATCGAAAGCGGATTCATGACCACGATCCACGCCTATACGGGCGACCAGCCGACGCTCGACACTTTGCACAAAGACCTCTACCGCGGGCGCGCGGCGGCAATGTCAATGATCCCGACATCGACCGGCGCCGCAAAGGCGATCGGTCTCGTCCTGCCCGAGCTCAAGGGCAAGCTCGACGGCGTCTCGATCCGCGTGCCGACGCCGAACGTGTCGGTCATCGACCTCAAGATCGTCGCGAAGAAACAGACGACCAAGGAAGAGATCAATGACGCCGTCAAGCGCGCGGCGGAGCAGCAGCTGAAGGGCATCCTCAACTACACGAACGATCCCAACGTTTCGATCGATTTCAATCACGACCCACACTCGTCCACGTTTCACATGGACCAGACCAAGGTCATCAACGGCACGCTGGTGCGCGTGATGTCCTGGTACGACAACGAGTGGGGCTTCTCCAACCGCATGGCGGATACAGCCGTCGCGATGGGCAAATTGCTCTGACGGTCGCTGCGGGGCGGCCTATGACCGGATTTCGAACGCTCGACCGCGTCGATGTAAAAGGCAAACGGATTCTGCTCCGCGTCGACCTGAACGTGCCGGTCGAGAACGGAGTGGTGACGGATGCGACGCGTATCGAGCGCGCGGCGCCGGCGATCACCGAGCTCGCCGACAAAGGCGGCAAGGTCATCCTGCTTTCGCATTTCGGGCGCCCGAAGGGTCGCGATCCCAAGCATTCTCTCAAACCGGTCGCCGCCGAGGTTGCACGGATCATCAAGCGGCCGGTCAGGTTCGCCGACGACTGCATCGGCGAGCCGGCCGCGCGCGTGGTTGCCGCGATGAAGCCCGGCGACATCGTGTGCCTGGAAAATACCCGCTTTCATCCGGGCGAGGAGAAGAACGACCCCGCCTTCGTTGCCGAACTGGCGAAGCTCGGCGACATCTGGGTGAACGACGCATTCTCTGCCGCGCACCGCGCGCACGCTTCCACCGAAGGTCTTGGCCACAAGCTTCCAGCCTATGCCGGGCGCACGATGCAGGCCGAGCTCGAGGCGCTTTCGCAAGCCCTGGACCACCCGCAGCGGCCGCTTGCAGCGATCGTCGGCGGCGCAAAGATTTCGACCAAGCTCGACTTGCTGGGCAATCTGCTCGACAAGGTGGATATCCTGATCATCGGCGGCGCTATGGCCAATACTTTCCTGCTCGCGCAAGGGAAAGGCGTCGGCAAATCTCTCGTGGAAGCCGACCTCGCCGGCACCGCGCGCGAAATCATGGCAAAGGCCAAGGCTACGAAGCGCGAGATCGTGCTGCCCGTCGATGCTGTCGTCGCGCAAAAATTTGAAGCGCGCGCGCCCTCCCGGGTCGTCGACGTCGACAAAGCCGACGGCGCTGACATGATTCTCGATATCGGGCCGCGTAGCGTCGAGCAGGTGGTGTCCGTGCTGGCGCGTTCGAAGACGCTGGTATGGAACGGCCCGTTCGGTGCCTTCGAAATGGAACCGTTCGACAACGGCACCGTCGAGGTTGCGGAGGCCGCGGCGGAACTGAGTGAAGCCGGCGAGCTTGTCTCGGTGGCGGGCGGCGGAGATACGGTCGCGGCACTCAATGTCGCAGGCGTGGCCGACCGCCTCACCTATGTTTCAACCGCCGGCGGCGCCTTCCTGGAATGGCTTGAAGGGAAGGCCTTGCCCGGAGTCGAGGTATTGCGGGTAAAATGACGTTGAGCAATGCGGCCGGCGAATGAACCTGAAGGGATGCGATGGAGAAGGCCATGAAACTCGATGAACTGAACAAAGTCGCTCAGGCCATGGTGGCGTCCGGCAAGGGCATCCTGGCCGCGGACGAATCCTCCGGCACGATCAAGAAGCGCTTCGACGCGATCGGCGTTGAATCGACTGAAGACATGCGGCGCGATTATCGCGAGATGCTCTTCCGCTCGGCCGAGGGCATGAAGCATATTTCCGGCGTCATCCTCTATGACGAAACGATCTGGCAGAAGGCAAAAGACGGGACGCCGTTGGTTGAGCTGATCAAGAAAGCGGGCGCGATCCCTGGCATCAAGGTGGACGAAGGCACCAAGCCATTGCCCGAGTGCCCCGGTGAAGTGGTGACGGTCGGTCTCGACAAGCTCGCCGACCGCTTGCCGAAATATTACGAGCAGGGCGCGCGCTTTGCGAAATGGCGCGCCGTGATCGACATCGGCGCCGGCATTCCGTCCTACACCTGCATTCTTGCGAACGCGCATGCGCTAGCGCGTTACGCCGCGTTATGCCAGGCAGCTCAGATCGTGCCGATCGTCGAGCCGGAAGTGCTGATGGACGGCGATCACGATATCGATCGCTGCCAGTCGAAGTCACCACTTGGGTCCTGAAAGAGACTGTTCAGCAGCTGTATCTACAATCGCGTTGCATTGGAAGGTATCGTGCTCAAAGCCGAATATGGCGATCGCCGGGAAAAAGTGCGCGAAACGCGCGTCCGTCGAGGAGGTCGCCGAGAAGACCGTCCGGGTGCTGAAGGAATGCGTGCCGGGCGCGGTGCCGGGCATCGCCTTCCTGTCAGGCGGACAGAGCGACGAGGAGGCAACCGCCCATCTCGACGCCATGAACAAGATCGGCAATCTGCCGTGGAAGCTGACTTTCTCCTACGGCCGCGCGCTGCAGCATGCGCCGCAGACGACCTGGAAGGGCAAATCCGAAAACGTCGCTGCGGCACAGCGCGCGTTCTCCCACCGCGCCAAAATGAACAGCCTGGCGGCGCTGGGGCAGTGGAAGTCCGATCTGGAAAAGAAAGCGGCCTGACGTACGAAAGGCCGCGTCGCGAGCGCGGCCCTTCGTTTTTCGATCCCGTTGCGTGCGGGATCAGTCGCAATTGGTCTTCTGAACGGTCTTCGATCCTGTGATGTCTTCCGTGTGAACCGTCTTGGAAGAGCAATCGCCCGAACCGGTCGTCTCCTTGGTGATCGTCTTTTTCTCGGTGCCAAGGAACCCGTCTCGTTTCTCGATCGTAACTGACGTATCCGGTCTGTCGTGCTCGATCACGACGGCCGGGTCGCGCCGTTCCTCGATGACGACTTGCGCGTTGGCAGAAAATGCGCCTATCGCGGTCGCGGCCAGCGCGACTGCGAGGACATTGAGCTTCATGGTCGCCTCCTGTAATAAGCCTCGCCTGTAAACGCCCTGCCCGCTTCGGACGTTCCGATAATTTTCACACAATGTAAGGATACGAAACGTGATCGATCTCTATACTTGGACGACCCCAAACGGCCGCAAGGTTTCCATTGCATTGGAGGAATTCGGCCTGCCTTACACCGTGCATCCGATCGATATTTCCAAGGATGAGCAGTTTGCGCCCGAGTTCCTCAAAATCGCTCCAAACAACCGCATTCCGGCCATCGTCGATCGCGACACCAATATTGCGCTGATGGAGTCGGGCGCGATCCTCATTTATCTCGCCGACAAGACCGGCAAACTGATGCCGAAATCGGGCGAAGGACGTTACCGGGTGATCGAGTGGCTGATGTGGCAGATGGGCGGCCCGGGTCCGATGCTCGGCCAGGTGCACCACTTCGTAAAATACAACAAGGGCAAGGCGCCCTACGCCGAGGAGCGCTACCTGAAGGAAGGCCACCGCCTCTACAAGGTCCTCAACACGCGGCTCGAAGGCCGTGAATTCGTCGCCGATCAATATTCGATTGCCGATATCGCCATCTGGCCCTGGATCTCGCGCTTCGAGTGGCAGACCATCGATATGAAGCAATATCCTAACGTCAAACGCTGGTACGAGACCATTGCCGCCCGCCCGGCGGTGCAGAAGGGCTACCGGGTTCCAAAGGACATGGGTCCCGTGCCGATGCCCACGTGAGTTGTCAACGGCTCGGCTTGGACGAAGGTTTCGCGGAGAATAATCTTTCGGAATGATTCGCTGGCGGATAGGCCGGCACGGTGATGTTGCGTGCGCAGTGGGGGCAACGTCATCGAGGCCATGTCGAAAACACAGCTCAAACCAGGCCCCGTAAGATCCGCCGCCGAAACGCTCCGGCAAGCGGTTCTATGTCACCAGCGTGGACAGTTGAGCGAAGCTGAAACGCACTATCGGTGCACGCTCGACGTCGATCCGAATAATTTCGATGCGCTCCATCTCTATGGCGTTCTCAAGCACCAGCGCGGCAACCACGCAGAGGCGCTTAATTTTATCGCGCGCGCGCTCAAGACCAATGCACGGTCGGCGGCAGCGCACTCGCACTACGGCGCGGTCCTCGCGATGCTTGGAAGGACCGAGGATGCGCTCAAGAGCTATGACCGCGCCGTCGCCCTCAAACCCGATTTCGCCGAAGCGCTCAACAACCGCGGCAATGCCCTGCGTACGCTGAAGCGGCCGCAGGAGGCGCTGACGAGCTTCGAGCGTGCCGTCGCGCTGCGGGCTGACTATGCGGAAGCGCTCAACAATCGGGGAAATTCCCTGGTTGATCTCGGTCGGCCCGAGGACGCGCTGGAGAGCTATGATCGAGCCCTCGCGCATCGCCCGAAATATGTGGATGCGCTGATCAACCGGGCAAATACCCTGCGCTTGCTCGGCCGCCATGAGGAGGCCCTCACCAGTTTCGAACGGGCTGTCCTGTTCAAGCCCGATCACGCCGAAGGTTACCTCGGTCACGGCAATGCACTCGTGGCGCTGAAAAGACCGGCGGAAGCCGTTCGCAGCTATGATCGCGCGATTGCGCTCGCGCCGACTGCGGCTGATGCCCTCGCCAATCGCGGTCGCGCGCTGCGTGACCTCAAGCGCTACCATGACTCACTCGCGAGCTACGACCGCGCGCTGTCGATCAAATCGGGAGACGCCGCACTGCTGGTTGGCCGCGGCAATACGCATTATGCGATGAAATCTTTTGCAGCGGCGCTTGCGGATTACGACCGTGCTGTAGCCATCCGGCCGGACTTCGCCGAGGCGCAGGGCAATCGCGGCAACGCGTTGCGCGAAATGGGCAGGCACGGCGAGGCGCTGGACGCGTGCAATCGTGCCCTCGCACTCAAACCCGATTACACCGAGGGTTATAACAATCGCGGCAATGCGTTGATCGAGCTCAACCGTCCGGCCGATGCGCTTGCCGATTATGACCGGGCGCTCGAAGCAGCGCCGGACAATGTCTATGCTTGGGTCAATCGAGGCAACGCGCTGCGTTACCTGGATCGGGCCGAGGAAGCGATCGAGAGCTTCGACCGGGCCATCGCACTCGCGCCCGATCTCGCCGAAGCGCACTGGAACAAAGGCTTGCTGTGCCTTTCCGTCGGTGATTTCGCGCGCGGCTGGGTCGGCTATGAGTGGCGCTGGCGGCGCGAAGGAGAACTGCAGCCGCGCGAATTCACGCAGCCCCAGTGGCGCGGTGAAACGCTGGCCGGAAAGATCATCCTGCTGCACGCCGAACAGGGTTTCGGCGACAGCATCCAGTTCATTCGTTACCTGCCGATGGTCGCCGAGAAAGGCGCCAAGATCATCCTCGAGATCCCCGACGGCCTGGTGCCGCTGGTTGAGAATGCCGCGAACATCGAGAGCATCTATCGCCGCGGCGATACGCTGCCGCACTTCAACGTTCACTGCCCGCTCATGAGTTTGCCACTCGCCTTCGGCACGACGATCGACACCATTCCGGCTTCCGTTCCGTATCTCCATGCACCGGGCAAGCGCGCAAAAATTTGGCGAGATCGGCTTGCGGGCATCGGCAGGCCGCGGGTCGGCCTGGTCTGGTCCGGCAAGCCTAGCCACAAGAACGACCATAACCGCAGTATTGCTCTTTCCCGTCTCAAACCTCTGCTGTCGGTGGGAGGCACACATTTCATCAGCCTGCAGCGGGAGTATCGCGACAGCGATCTCGCGGCTCTGGGCCGGCTGCCGATCCGGCGCCTCGACGAGTTCCTAACGGATTTCGCCGATACGGCTGCGGTGATCGGGGAGCTCGACCTCATCATTACTGTCGACACCGCGGTGGCGCACCTCGCCGGAGCGATGGCAAAGCCGCTGTGGCTGCTCGTGCCGCACGTGCAGGATTGGCGCTGGTTACGCGGCCGCAACGATAGCCCCTGGTACCCGACAGCACGGTTGTTTAGGCAGCCGCAAATCGGCGATTGGGATGGGGCAATTGCAGCAATGGCGAAAGAGCTCGTGGGCTTTGCGAAGACCTGCGTCACCTTGGCCAAGTGACGATACGGGTCAATTTTCCGCCCGATTAGGCTAGCATCCGACGGTCATGGCTTCGCGACCCAAGAACCCGGCGCCTCGTCCGGCGCCCCGGCTTTATCTGATGACGCCGCTTGTTGCGGATGTGTCCGGCTTTTCGACGCAGCTTGAAACGGCCCTGGGCGCTGGAGACGTGGCTGCGGTGCTTCTGCGCCTTGCGGACGCGGACGAGCGCACGCTGATCAATCGTGTCAAAGCGCTGGCACCCCCGGTACAGAACAAAGGCGCCGCACTTCTGCTCGATGGCCGCGTCAGTTTCGTGGCGCGCGGTGGTGCCGACGGTGCGCATCTCAGCGGTATCGGCGGATTTCACCGCGGCCCTTGAAATGCTCAAGCCCGAACGCATTGTGGGCGCGGGTGGGCTTGCCAGCCGGCACGATGCGATGCTCGCCGCCGAGCAAGGCGCCGACTACATTATGTTCGGCGAGCCGGACCCGACCGGAAAGTGCCCGGCTTTTGACGTCATAGAAGAACGCGTCCGCTGGTGGGCTGACGTCTTCGAAATCCCATGCGTGGGCTATTCTGAATCACTTCAGACGATTTCGCCGCTGGTTGCGGCCGGCGCCGACTTTGTTGCGCTTGGCGATACGGTATGGCGTGAGCCAGGCTCCATTGCCGAAACGATCCGCGAGGCGGGTCGCCATCTTCGCCTTTCGGAGCCGGCCACATGATCCGGCCGATTTGCGGTCCCTTCGCCGCGTTCATGGCAATCGCCGTGGTCGCGGCTGCCATGGCGCAGCCGACGAAAAATGCAACCCCGCCGCCGCCGACGCCGAATGCAACGCCGAACTCCGATCAGTCGAACATCGATCTCGCTTATGGCGCCTTCCAGCGAGGGTTCTATCTCACCGCATTCAATGAGGCGACGAAGCGAGCGCAGCAGAACGATCCGGCAGCCATGACACTGCTTGGCGAGCTTTACGCGCAGGGCCTTGGCGTCGGGCGCGACGATTTAAAGGCGGCTCAATGGTACAAGATGGCTGCGGCCAAAGGCGATCGCGACGCAATCTTTGCGCTTGCGATGTTCAGTTTCCAGGGCCGCGCCGGTCCGCGCAGTGTCGACGAGGCCGCGCGTCTGCTGGAGGCGGCCGCCAAGCTTGGACACCCGAGCGCGGCTTATGATCTCGGACTGCTTTATCTCCAGGGTCAGCAATTTCCGCAGGACTTCAAGCGTGCCGCCGAACTTTTCGTGATTGCGTCGGAAGCCGGCAACTCCGAGGCGCAGTACGCGCTTGCAACCATGTATAAAGAAGGCCGCGGCGCACCGAAGGACATCGGCAAGGCGATGCGTCTCATGCAGCAGGCTTCCGTCGGCGGCAACGTCGACGCGATGGTGGAGTTCGCGATCGCTCAATTCAATGGAGACGGCACGGCCAAAGACGAAGCGGCTGCCGCACGCCTTTTCCTGAAGGCGGCGCATCTTGGCAGTCCTATCGCGCAAAACCGGCTGGCACGCATCCTTATGGCCGGTCGCGGCATGCCCGCCGACCCGACCGAAGCCGTCAAATGGCATCTCGTCGCCAAGGCCGGCGGCAACAGCGATCCTGATCTCGACGTGTTCGCGTCAAAACAGAGCCAGGCCGTGCGCGACGCGGCGGATCAAGCAGCGAAGAAATGGTTGTCGACTGTGGTCGCGCGGCGGCCTTGACGACAGACGCCTTCACGGGCAGACCGCAGGCCTCATGCAGCATTCAGCCTTGCTCAATGTCATGATCGCCGCTGCGCGCAAGGCCGCGCGCGCGATCAAACGCGACTTCGGTGAACTTGAAAAGTTGCAGGTCTCATTGAAGAGCCCGGCCAATTTCGTAACGGCCGCCGACCGTCGCGCCGAAGAAACCATCTACGCAGAGCTCATGAAGGCAAGGCCGGGATATGGTTTTCTCGGTGAGGAAACCGGCCGGCGCGAAGGCACCGACAAGAGCCATATGTGGATCGTCGATCCGCTCGATGGCACCACCAATTTCCTGCACGGCATTCCTCACTTCGCAATTTCGATTGCGCTCGAGCGCGACGGCGCCGTGGTCGCCGGCCTGATCTACAATCCGGCAACCGATGAAATGTTCATTGCCGAGAAGGGTAAGGGCGCGTTTCTCAACGATCAACGCATTCGCGTCGCAGCGCGAACGCGACTTGCGGAGGCGATCGTCGCGTGCGGAATTGCCCACCACGGACATGGCGACGTCGGCCTGTCGCGAAAGGAAGTCAGCGCCGTGCAGGAGCACGTGGCTGGGGTGAGGCGCTTTGGCGCCGCTGCGCTTGATCTCGCCTGGATAGCGGCGGGACGGCTTGACGGCTATTGGGAAAGGACGCTGAAGCCGTGGGACATGGCGGCGGGATTGGTCCTCGTGCGGGAGGCCGGCGGTTTCGTCACCGATTGTGACGGCCGGGACGAGATCCTCAGCAAAGGCCATGTCCGTCGCCGGCAATGAGGCGATCCACAAAGGGTTGTTGTCCCTGCTTGAAGGCCGCCGGCAAAGACGTAGGATCCGTAATTTCAACTCAATCGGCGGCTTTATCGAGATACGCCGGGGTTCCGGCACAACTGCTTTTTACCAGATCGCTTGTCTGTGTCATAGTGCGCCGCGGGGGCTTGCAGGCGTAACATCGAAACTCATGGCGAAAGAAATCGATCCTCTCAAGCTGTCGTCTCCGCGCATCTTCCTGTTCAGGATGCTGGTCTTCGTCATCCTGGTCGGGCTGGTTGCGTTCGTGCTGCACAAGCAGATCGAAGTCGCATTCATGGCCAATCCCGGGCTTAACGCGCTGATCCTCGGCGTCGAAGCGATCGGCATTATCCTGTCGTTCCGGCAGGTGTTGCGGCTTTATCCGGAGATCGCCTGGGTCAACAATTTCCGCCTGGCCGACCCGGGCCTCGCCGTCGACCGGCCGCCGGTGCTGCTTGCGCCAATGGCGACAATCCTCGGCAGTCGCGTCGGCCGCATGGCCATGTCTTCGCAATTGATGCGCGGCATTCTCGACTCGATCGCCACCCGCCTCGACGAGGCGCGTGACATCTCCCGCTACATGACCGGCCTTCTGGTGTTCCTCGGCCTCCTCGGCACGTTCTGGGGCCTGATCGAGACCGTCAGTTCGGTCGGCAACGTCATTCAAGGCCTCAAGGCGAGCGGCGACACCGGGACCATGTTCGATTCCCTGCGCGACGGCCTTGCCGCGCCGCTGTCCGGCATGGGCATTTCATTCTCGTCGTCGCTGTTCGGGCTTGCCGGCTCGCTCGTGCTCGGCTTCCTCGATCTGCAGTCGAGCCAGGCGCAGAACCGTTTCTACACCGAGCTCGAAGACTGGCTGTCCACCACCGTTTACGACCAGGCCGCCGAGCCCGCCGTTGCCGCCGGCATGGGTGGCGAGGTGCGCTCCGCCATCGAGCGGCTGCGCGAGGCGGTCGACCAGGCGGGCGCAGGCAAATCCGCATCCGCGGCCATGGCCAATCTGGCCGAGGCGATCCAGGGGCTGGTGCACCACATGCGCACCGAGCAGCAGATGATCCGCGACTGGGTCGACTCGCAGGCCGACCAGCAGCGCGAGATCAAGAAGCTGCTCGAAGTGATGGTGCGCGAGCACGTGAACCGTTGAGTGTGGACTGATGGCGCTTGCAAGGGTCCGCCGCGGCGAAAGCGGCATGAACTACTGGCCGGGCTTCGTCGATGCCCTGTCGACGCTGATCCTCGGCATCATCTTCCTGCTCACGGTCTTCGTCGTCGTGCAGTTTTACCTGCAGCAGGAAGTCGCCGGAAAAGATACAGCGCTCAACCGCCTGAACGCGCAGATCGCGCAGCTCACCGAGCTGCTGTCGTTGGAAAAGTCCGGAAAGACCGATGTCGAGGACCAGCTCGCGCAGTTGCGTGCGACACTGGCCACCGCGGAAAGTGAGCGCGACCGCCTCAAGGGCGCGGCTGAAAGCGCCGGCGCCGGTGCTACGGCCGCTCAGGGCAAGGTGTCCGAGCTCACCGGCCAGATCGAGGGCGAAAAGAGAATCTCGGCGCGTGCGCTGGCGCAGGTCGAAGTGCTCAACCAGCAGATCGCGGCCCTGCGCCGACAGCTGGCGGCGCTGGAGCAGACGCTCGACGCTGCCGAGAAGAAGGACAAGGATTCCCAGAGCCGCATCACCGAGCTCGGACAGCGGCTCAACCTCGCATTGGCCGAGCGCGTGAATGAGCTCAAGCGCTATCGTTCCGACTTCTTCGGCAAGCTGCGTGAAATCCTTGGCAATCGCGCCGACGTCCGTGTCGTAGGGGACCGTTTCGTCCTGCAATCCGAGGTCTTCTTCGACACCGGCAAGGCCGACCTCAAGCCGGAAGGCCGGGCCGAGCTCGACAAGGTTGCCGACGCCCTGCTCGAGCTGGAAAAGCAGATCCCCGCCGATCTTGCCTGGGTGTTGCGCGTTGACGGCCACACCGACGTGCGGCCGATTTCAGGCGGCGTATTCAAGTCGAACTGGGACCTTGTCGGCGGCCCGCGCGATTTCGGTCGTGCAATACCTGGTCGGCAAGGGCGTTTCTCCGCAGCGGCTTGTGGCCGCCGGGTTCGGCGAGTTCCAGCCAATCGACCTCGGCAAGACCGAGGATGCCTACAGGCGCAATCGCCGCATCGAGTTCAAGCTGACCGAGCGGTGAGCGCGCCAACCTTCACTTTGCGCCCCTACTCCGCCGCCGATGAAGACGCGGCGATCGAACTGTGGCGCCGAACGTGGTCCAGCCACTACCCACATCTCGATTTCAACGCACGCCAGCCGTGGTGGCGCGAGCGCTGGCGCAATGAGCTCGTGCCTTCGGCGCAAATCGCCGTAGCGGAACGCGACGGAGCCATTATCGGCTTCGTGACCATCGACCCGAAGACGATGTATCTCGACCAGATCGTCGTTGCGCCCGAGCACTGGGGGTCGGATGTTGCGTTGGCTCTGCTCGATGAAGCCAAGCGTCTCTCGCCCAGGGGAATCGAACTTCTCGTCAACAAGGACAATCTTCGCGCTATTCGCTTCTACGAGAAGCACGGCTTTGCATATGCGGGCGAAGACAAGAACCCCGTGTCCGGCCTGCCGGTGAACCGCATGGCGTGGCGCAGTTAGGCCGCGCCCATCTCGAATTGCAACTTCGCCAGACGCGCATAAAGCCCGCCCGCCGAGGCCAGTGATGCGTGCGTCCCTTCCTCGACGATGCGGCCATTGTCGATGACCAGAATGCGGTCGCAGGACTGCACGGTAGCGAGCCGATGCGCGATCACGATGCTGGTGCGGTTGAGCATCAGTCGCTTGAGCGCCTGCTGCACCAATGTTTCACTTTCGGCATCGAGTGACGATGTCGCTTCATCAAGTAACAACAGCGGCGCTTTGCGCAGAATCGCGCGCGCGATTGCGATTCGCTGACGCTGTCCGCCCGACAGTGTGACGCCGCGTTCGCCAAGCGGCGTCTCAAATCCGAGCGGCAGGCGGCGGATAAATTCTGCGGCATGGGCGGCTTCCGCCGCTTTCTCGATTTCAGCCTCGGTGGCGTCCGGCCGTCCGAACTGAATATTGTCGCGCACGCTCGTCGCGAACACGATCGAGTCTTGCGGCACCAGTGCGATGCGCGACCGCAGCGCCGCGGGATCGGCGTCGGTAAGACGAACGCCGTCGAAAGTTATGTGTCCGGACACGGGATCGTAGAACCGCAGGATCAGTTGAAAGATGGTGCTTTTGCCGGCGCCTGACGGCCCAACCAGAGCGAGTTTTTCCCCCGGCGCAACGCGAAATGAAAGATTTTCCAGAACCGGCACGTTCGGACGGCCTGGATAAGAGAAGTTGACGTGATGAAATGCAACGTCGCCATTCGCCGGCCGCGGCAAGCGCAATCGGGCCGTGCCGGGGACTTGATCTGCGGCTGGACCTTCAGAATCTCGAACAGCCGCTCGGCCGCGCCGGAGGCTTGCGAGATTTCGCCCCACACCTGGCTCAATTCACCGAGCCCGCCCGCGGCAAACACGGCGTACAGCACAAACTGGCCAAGGCGCCCGGGCGAGATGTCGCCCGCAAGCACATCCTGGGCGCCCACCCAGAGCACGATCACGATGCTGGCGAAGACGAGGAAGATGACGACCGCCGTAAGAACCGCGCGCACCTTGGTCGCGCCGCAGGCCGCGGCATAAGCCTGCTCGACCGCTGCGGTGAAACGAGAGCCCGCCGGTTTCTCGCTGGTGAAGGCCTGCACTGTTCGCATCGCGCCGATCAGTTCATTGGCATAACCGGATGCATCGGCGAGCGTATCCTGCGCCGCACGGCCACGCCGGCGCACGGCACGCCCGAAGCCGACGAGCGGCAGCACGATCACCGGAATTGCGCCCAGCACGAACAAGGACAGCCGCGGACTGGTCACGACCATCATGCCGGCGCCGCCAAGAAACAGAACCAGATTGCGTAGCGCAATCGACACCGAAGCGCCCACCGCCGATTTGATCTGGGTCGTATCGGCCGTGAGCCGAGACACAATTTCGCCGGTGCGTGTGGCGTCGAAATACGCCGGCGACAGACACGTAAGATGTGCAAATACATCCGAGCGCAGATCGGCGACGATACGCTCGCCCAATGTCGTCACCAGATAAAATCGTAAGGCGCTCGAAACCGCGAGGACAGCCACGACGAGGACCATCACCGCAAAATAGCTATCGATAAGTTGCGCTGCTTTGTCGGAGAATCCGAAATCGATCATGCGGCGAACAGCCACCGGCACGATCAAGGTCGTCAACGAAGCGACGATGAGTGCAGCAAGCGCCGCCGCGGCGCGCCCGCGATAGCGCACGATATAGGGAACCAGGCCGGCCAGCGGCCTGAGATTCAGCGTGCGGCGCTCATCCGGGGCCGGTGCATGCGCCACATCGAGGCCACGCCCATCGCTCGAATAACTCATGCGACGCCTCTTACCGCCCCGTGTACCGCTTCTTTAATGCCTTGCAGGCTTGGCGGTGGTCAATTGCAGCCGCTTGCCGCCTTCGGCCGGCTCCTGTATAGGAGCGCCAAATCAGCGCATATCAGCGCCTTTTGAGCGCCCGGAATTGAAGAAATGAAACAAGATCTCCATCCCAACTATCACACCATCAAGGTCGTGATGACGGACGGCAGCGAGTTCACCACGCGCTCCACATGGGGCAAGGAAGGTGACGTCCTGCACCTCGACATCGACCCTAAATCGCACCCGGCCTGGACCGGAGGCCAGCAGCAGATCCTCGATCGCGGCGGCCGCGTGTCCCGCTTCCAGAAGAAATTCTCCGGCTTCCTGAAGACCGAAGAGAAGAAATAGAGACTTTGCCGGAAGATAAAAAACCCCCGCATATGCGGGGGTTTTTGTTTGCCGAAACGAGGGCCGATCAGACGCGTTCGGTCCCGAAGGCCGCCTTGAGAAGGCCAAGCTGCCGTTCGACCGGGTTCGCTGTTGCAGGACGTTCTGCCGAACCCTGGTTGTAGATCGTTGCGTCGAGCCGCCGCACTTTTGCGTAAAGGCTTCTGTGACGCGCGATGAGATCGCGAAGAGCCGGCGGCAGCAATTCGATACTGTTCGGATCGTGATTGTCGGTCGCCGCCAGCTTGACCTTGCTTTTTTCCTTGCCGGCCTGCGCAAGCGACATCTCGCCTTCCTTCACCGCGCGGTGGAGCAGCAGCCAGGACGCAAGCTGCATCAGGCGGGTGGTGAGACGCATGCTTTCCGTCGCATAGGCCAATGCAGCAGAGCGCTCGAGCTTCTTCGACTGCTGGCGGCCGGGTCCATCGAGATAAGTCGCTGTTTCTTCGACAAGCGCCATACCCTCACGAAACAGCTCGGCGAAGGCCTGAGAGCTTGCAAGCCGTTCGCCGAAAGGAACGGGCTGCGCCTGGCCCGCAAATTTTTCCGACATACGCGACACTCTCCCACACCGGAGCGGAACCGCTCCGTATACGATTGGGTAAGCATGACGCGCACGCGCGGGTCCTGTCCAGACAGCGATATGGTTAACATTGCGATATAGTTGCTGCGCAGATCCGCAGCATCGCCCTGCCGTTTCATTTTGACCCAGATTGGGACAAAAAAAGGAGCCGCCGTTGCCGGCGGCTCAAGGTGATAACAGGGAGGCGTCAAACAGAGTGGACAGGAGCCACTCAATGTCCATATGAAGATGGACAATGCCAGTAATGGTCGAGAAAGCTTAACGACAACTTAAGAACATGAGCGCAATGCGGAAATATTTTGTAACTGCTTCCGCATGGGAATACCGCCGCATCTTTGGCCGGCGTCATCGCTTGAAAAACTGATCGGCTGCAGCGCGCGACGCGCGCTTTTGCGTCATGTCGGCTTCGAGACGTTGGATCTCATCGCGGAGGAGCTGCACGCGCGCAGCGAGCTCTTCGACCGAGAGCAGAGTCAGATCCTGCCCGATCTCGTGCGCGATTTTTTTCTTCGGTTTGTCGTCATCGTCGATCGCCGGCATCTTCGCCTCCTGCCGCAGAAATCTAGCCGCCGCTGTCGCGGTTGTCACATTGCGGAGCCCCGCCTAAACAAGGTCATCCCGGTACGCAAATAACGAGGAAACAATGGCTGCGATTCCATCCCAAATGACTGCAATCGGCATCAAGGCTGCTGGCGGCCCAGACATGCTTGCGCCGGAGCAGCGGCCCGTTCCGCAACCCGGAACGGGAGAAATCCTCGTGAAGGTTGCCGCCGCCGGCGTGAACCGCCCCGATGTGATGCAGCGCATGGGACTCTATCCGCCGCCGCCCGGCGCGCCCGATATTCCGGGTCTCGAGATTGCGGGAGAAATCGTTGCGCTGGGCTCCGACGTCAAGCGATGGAAAATCGGCGACCGGATCATGGCCTTGGTTTCAGGTGGAGGATATGCCGAATATTGCGTTGCGCACGAAAGTCACGCGTTGCCGGTCTCTGGCCTGTCGATGGTTGAGGCCGCCGCAATTCCGGAAACCTTCTTCACCGTCTGGCACAACGCATTTGAGCGCGGCGGCCTGAAAAGCGGCGAGACCTTGCTCGTGCATGGCGGCTCGTCCGGCATAGGCACGACGGCGATTCAGCTGGCGAAAGCATTCGGCGCTCGCGTTATCACCACCGCGGGTTCACCTGAGAAATGCGACGCCTGCCGCAAGCTCGGCGCCGATGTCGCCGTTAACTATAAGACCGAGGACTTCGTTGCAGCCACGAAAGCCGCGACGAACGACAAGGGCGCCGAGGTTATAATGGACATGGTGGGAGGGGATTACATCGCGCGCAATTACGAAGCGGCGGCGGTGGAGGGGCGCATCGTGCAGATTGCTTTTCAGGGCAGTCCGAAGGCGACGGTGGATTTCCGCCGCATCATGCTCAAGCGGCTTCATCACACCGGTTCGACGCTGCGCGCGCGTTCGATTCCCGACAAAGGCGCGATTGCGCGCGCGGTGGAAGAAAACGTGCTGCCGCTGATCGTTGCAGGCAAGGTCAAGCCGGTTATCTACAAGACCTTTCCCTTGAAAGACGCGCCCGCGGCCCATGCGCTGATGGAAACCAGCGCACACATCGGCAAAATCGTGCTAACACTTTGACGAAAGGTCCGTTTTTTCAGGAGCCGCGAAATCGGCGTAATGTCGGCCTTAAACGCTTTAACAGGGTGCGATTGTTTGCAAATTTCCACTGCGAGCGAGGCGGCGGCTGCGGAACAAAAGACGGCAGCCCTGGAAGGGGGATTTGGCCCGGCCATGACGCGTTGCTTGACAGCGCTAGCGACAGCATTTGCTGTTTCGCTCTTTGCAATTTCCGCCGCCCATGCGGTGGATGCCGTCAATGTGCGTCTCGATGCGGCCGCTATCGATCTGACCGCCGCCACTGAAGTCCAGAAAACTGAAGGTGATCGCATCCAGGTCTCGACCGCGCCTGGTCCGGATGGAATCGTTCGCCGCATCGAAGTGCGCGCCCGTGAAGGCAATACCAATTGGGCGGTGCTTGCGCTCACCAACAACAGCGACGAGCAGATCGACCGACTGATCGTCGTGCCGCATTACCGGATGGTCGGCTCCGGAATCTTCTGGCCGGACCTCGGCCTGTCGCGCATTGCCGCGATCACGCCCTCCACCGGCGACCGACCGGTGCGCCAGGAAGGTACGACCGCCGACGTTTTCCGGATCACGCTCGACCCCGGCACCGTGATCACTCTCGTCGCCGAACTGCGCACCGACAAGCTGCCGCAGATCTACCTGTGGGAGCCCGACGCCTATAAGGACAAGGTCAATTCCTTCACGCTGTATTACGGCATCGTCATCGGCATCGCCGGTCTGTTGGCCTTGTTCCTCACCATCCTGTTCGTGGTGAAGGGCTCGATCATGTTTCCGGCCGCCGCCGCGCTTGGCTGGGCGGTGCTGATCTACATCGGCATCGATTTCGGTTTCTGGGGCAAGGTCTTCGACATGTCGGCCGGCGCCGAGCGCGTGTGGCGCGCCTGCGGCGAGGCGATCCTGTCGGCAACGCTGCTTGTGTTTCTGTTTGCCTATCTCAATCTGTCGCGCTGGCACGTCCGCTACGCGCACATCACCATCGCGTGGCTTGCCGCGCTCGCCGCGCTGATTGCGGTTGCGGTCTTCGATCCGGCCGTCGCCGCCGGCATCGCCCGCATGTCGCTTTTCGGCATCGCCGTGTTCGGTCTTGCCCTCGTCATCTATCTCTCGACGCACGGCTTCGATCGCGCGGTGCTGCTGATCCCGACCTGGCTGCTGCTGGTCGTGTGGACCATGGCAGCGGCGCTGGCGATCCTTGGCCTCGTCACCAATGACATCATCGGCCCGGCGCTGCTCGGCGGCCTGGTGCTGATCGTGATGCTGATCGGCTTCACCGTCATGCAGCACGCGTTCGCCGGCGGCATCACGCACGGCATCGTGTCCGACGTCGAGCGCCGTGCGCTCGCTTTGACCGGCGCCGGCGATCTGATCTGGGACTGGGACGTCTCCGCCGACAAGGTCTTCACCAGCCCGGAAACCGAGCACATGCTCGGCCTCAAGCGCGGCACGCTGGAAGGCCCGGCCGCGACTGGCTCGAGGTGCTCCACCCGCTCGATCGCGATCGCTTCCGCGCCTCGCTCGACGGCATGGTCGAGCAGCGGCGCGGCCGTCTCACCCAGGATTTCCGGCTGGGCACCGCAGACGGCCATTATCTCTGGTTCACGCTCAAGGCGCGGCCGGTGGTCGGTTCCGATGGCGAGGTCGTGCGCCTGGTCGGCACGCTCACCGACGTGACCGATTTCAAGAATGCCGAAGAACGGCTGCTGTTCGACGCAGTCCACGACAACCTCACGGGCCTGCCCAATCGCGAGCTGTTCCTCGACCGCATGGAGGCCGCCTTCGGCTTTGCGCGCGCCGACTCCCAGATCCGTCCGTCGATCGTGGTGATCGATCTCGACCGCTTCAAGCAGGTCAACGATTCGGTCGGCATGGCCGTCGGCGATTCCATTCTGCTCACGATCGCCCGCCGGCTGTCCCGCCTGCTCAAGCCGCAGGACACACTGGCGCGGCTGTCAGGCGACCAGTTTGCCCTCATCGTGCTGTCGGAGCGGGAGCCCGCCCGCATCGTCGCATTCGCGGAGACCATCCGCCGTACCTTGCGCGCGCCGATCGCATTCAACGACCGCGAGATATTCCTCACCGCTTCGATCGGATTGGCGCTCGCCGAAAACGCGGCGCACCGGACCGATGAGGTGTTAAAGGACGCCGAGCTGGCGATGTACTACGCCAAGCGTATTGGCGGCGACCGCATCGAGATCTTCAAGCCGGCCATGCGTTCGCGCAAGACCGACCGCCTGACGATGGAATCCGAATTGCGCCGTGCCATCGAGCGCGAGGAGATCAAGGTGCTCTACCAGCCGATCGTGCGGCTGGAGGACCGAGCCATCGCCGGCTTCGAGGCGCTGGCACGCTGGGATCACCCGAAGCTCGGCCGGCTGTCGCCGAAGGAATTCATATCGATCGCCGAGGAAATCGGGCTGATCGTGGATCTGGGCCTTTTCGTCCTCGACCACACCGCCAAGCAACTCGCGCACTGGCAGGCCGCGACCCGCGCGCGCGAGCCGGTCTTCGCCAGCGTGAACGTCTCGTCGCGGCAATTGCTGCGCCACGATCTCATCCAGGATCTGCGTGGCGTGCTGGGCCGCACGGCGCTTGCGCGCGGAACGCTCAAGCTCGAGATCACCGAGTCGCTGGTGATGGAAAACCCGGAACACGCCGCGCAGATGCTGACCAGGATCAAGGAACTCGGCGCCGGCCTGTCGCTCGACGATTTCGGCACCGGACACTCTTCGCTCGCGTATCTGCAGCGCTTTCCGTTCGACACGATCAAGATCGACCAGTCGTTCGTGCGCACGACGGCGCGCGGCACGCGGCCGGTAATCCTGCGCTCAATTATCGCGCTTGCGCACGATCTCGGGATGGAAGTGGTCGCGGAAGGCGCCGAAACCGATTCAGACGCGGTCGAGCTTTACCAGCTTGGCTGCGAATACGCGCAAGGCTTTGCCTTCGGCGAGCCGATGACGTCCGATGCCGCGCGCGATCTGCTCGTCGACAAGCCGAGCCGCCTGCGCGCCCTCAAGATTGCATCTGAATAAAATCAGGCGTGGCCGGACTTCGCTCGACAGCATGCCGAGATCGATGCCGATCTTGCGCAGGGCCTTTTCATATTTCGTGTCGGTGTCCTGGCCGAAGATCAACTCCGGATCCGCGGCGCAGTGCAGCCAGCCGTTCTGCTGAATCTCCTGCTCCAACTGCCCGGGAGCCCAACCGGCATAGCCGAGCGCGAGGATCGCGCTGGCAGGGCCATTGCCGCGCGCAATCGCCTTGAGGATGTCGAGCGTAGCCGTCAGGCAAATCCCCTCATCGATCGGTAACGTCGAGTTCTCGATAAAAAAGTCGGCCGAATGCAGGACAAAGCCGCGCCCGGTTTCGACCGGACCGCCCTTGAGCACTTTCACGTCTTCGGCACGGCCCGGAAGCTGGATACGCTCGGCCGCCGGAATCACTTCGAGCTGCACGAGCAGGTCGGGAAATTTGATATTCTGCGCCGGCTGATTGACGATGATGCCCATCGCACCTTCGGTCGAATGCGCGCAGACATAGATCACCGCGCGCGTGAAACGCTCGTCGCTCATGGCCGGCATTGCGATCAGCATCTGCCCGTCGAGATAACCCCGCCCGGGCGGTGCGCTCTGCTGCGTCGCTTTGCGTGCAATCTTCATGGCAAAAGGTTACCCGAACGACTCGCCTTTGCAAACGAAGCTTGCGGCGGAAAGTTCAATCCTTCACCGTCATATTCGACATGACAATTGTGGCAGCGCCCCGCCGAGACCTTGTTCAACGCGTGCTCACGATGAATTCAGTGGCGCGGCATACGGCTACCAACTAGACCAAAGGCCATGAGCAATATTCACAGATCATTTTGCGCGGCGTTGGTTTCGTGCGCGCTTGCGGTCCCAATCAGGGACCACGGCGCAGGCGGCCGACGAATCACCCTGGAACGAAGACATACGGTCCGCCGTCAGGCTGATCGCCGGCAGCAGCAAAGCGGACGACGCCGTGCTGCGCGCCGGAATCGAAGTCAAATTGCGGCCGGGCTGGAAAACCTATTGGCGCTATCCGGGCGATTCCGGCGTGCCGCCGCATTTCGATTTTTCCGGCTCTGAAAATCTCAAGAAGGCCGACGTGCTCTATCCGGCGCCGCATCTGTTCACCGACGAGACGGGTCAATCGCTTGGTTACAAGGACACGGTCATATTTCCCATTGTCGTTTCACCGCAGCAGGCCGGCAAGCCGGTCCGGCTCCGCGTGAAGGTCGACTACGCGGTTTGCGAGAAACTATGCGTGCCCGCTGAAGGCCGCGCCGAGCTGACGCTTGTGACCGGCGACAGCAAGCACAATCCGGCGCTGACGACCGCCGAGACGCACGTGCCAAAGCATGTCACCGCAACGCAATTGGGGCTCACCGCAAGGCGGGTCAACTACTGGAGCGAAACCGTCGGTTGTCGTCGATCTCGGCGCACCAACTGGCAAGCCGGTTGAGCTATTTGTCGAAGGCCCCACGCCGCAATGGGCGCTGCCCATTCCGAAGCCGGTGACGTCAGCGCCCGCCGGTCGCGCCCAATTCAGCTTCGAGCTTGATGGCTTGCCGCCCGGCGTCGATCCCAAAAGCCAGTTTGATCTGACATTTACCGTCGTCACCGGCGACCGCGCGGTCGAGACGAAAACCCATCTCGACTAAACGCCAACAAGAGCGTAATTACCGCAGCCAAGAAACCAAAATTATTTGCAACGCGAGAGGATAACCATGCCTATCAAGGTCGGCGATCGATTGCCCGATACGAAGTTCCGCGTCATGACGACCGAGGGTCCAGTCTGGAAAACGACGGATGAAGTTTTCAAAGGGCGCAAGGTTGCGCTGTTTGCCGTGCCCGGCGCCTTCACCCCGACCTGCAACAACCTGCACATCCCGAGCTTCCTCAACAACGCCGCCGCCATCAAGGCGAAAGGCGTGCACACCATCGCGGTGACCGGCGTGAACGACGTGTTCGTCATGGAAGCCTGGAAGAAGTCGACAGGCGCCGAAGGAAAGATCGATTTTCTCGCCGACGGCAACGGCGACTTTGCCAAGGCGATCGACATGGCTTTCGACGGATCGGGCAACGGCCTCGGCACCCGCTCCAAGCGCTATTCGATGCTGGTCGACGATGGCGTGGTGAAAAAACTCAACATCGAAGACGCGCCCGGCAAGTGCGACATCTCCGGCGGGCCAAACCTTGCTTGGCCAGCTCTAGAGTTTCTCCACCATGAACTCGGGATGGCCGGGAATTTCCCGGCCATTTCATTTTGCGGGACTATTTTGTCTTCATCGCGCCGATCGCGCCTGCACGCGCGGCGACAATGCCTTCACGCGCAAGCTCATCGGCCCGCTCGTTCATGGCATGACCGGCATGGCCTTTGACCCAGTGCCAGTGCACCTTGTGATGGCCGAGCGCCTCATCGAGCCGCTTCCACAGGTCGATGTTCTTGACCGGCTTCTTGTCCGAGGTGCGCCAGCCGTTCTTTTTCCAGCCGTGAATCCAGGATGTGATTCCGTTCTTGAGGTATTCACTGTCGGTATGAAGGTCGACCGTGCATGGCCGCTTCAGCGCTTCCAGCGCAGAAATTGCCGCCATCAATTCCATGCGGTTGTTCGTCGTATGCGGCTCGCCGCCCATCAGCTCCTTCTCATGATCGCCGAAGGACGAGAATGGCGCCCCAGCCGCCCGGGCCCGGATTGCCCGAGCAGGCCCCATCCGTGTGAATGGTCACGCGCTGGTCGGCCATCAGAGCCCGTAATCCTCGACGCTTTTCACCGACTGGTGGAAGCGCAGTTTGCGGTAATATTCGAGCGGATCCTTCGGCCGCACCAGCGCACCGTCGGGCACCGCTAGCCAGTCGACGAGCCGTGTGAGAAGAAAACGAATGGCGGCACCGCGCGCGAGAATCGGCAGCGCGGTCCGTTCGGCCGCGGACAGCGCGCGCACCTTATTGTACGCGTTCAGCAACGCGCGCCCCTTGGTCACATTGTAGGAATGATCGGCCTCGAAGCACCAGGCGTTGAGGCAGACCGCGACGTCGTAAAACAGCGTATCGGTGCAGGCAAAATAGAAGTCGATCACGCCCGACAATTTGTCGCCGAGAAAAAACACGTTGTCAGGAAAGAGATCGGCATGGATCACGCCCTGCGGCAATTGGCGCGGCCATGATTTTTCCAGCGAATCGAGCTCCTTGGCGATTTCGCCACAAAGGCCTGGCCGCACGCTGTCGCCACGCGGCTTCGCGTGCTCATATAGTGGACGCCAGCTTTCGATCGACAAGGCATTCGCGCGCTTGAGCCTGAAATCCGCGCCCGCTAGATGCAGTTTTGCCAGCGCTTCGCCGACCGCCGCGCAGTGACCGGGATTTGGGCGCCGGATCCAGAGCCCGTCGAGAAAGGTCACGATCGCCGCCGGCCGCCCGGCAATCTTGCCGAGCATCCCGCCCTGCTTGTTCTTGACCGGTTGCGGGCATGTGATGCCGCGCGCGGCGAGATGCTCCATCAGGCCCAGAAAAAACGGCAGGTCGCCTTCCGCGACGCGCTTTTCGTATAGCGTGAGAATGAAATTCCCGGCGCCGGTGTGCACCAGGAAATTCGAGTTCTCGACGCCCTCCGCAATGCCTTTGTAGGAGAGGAGTTCGCCGATATCGTAGCCTGAGAGGAAGCGGGTAAGGTCTTCCGCCGGCACGTCGGTGTAGACCGCCATTTAAGCGCTACTCCGCCGGCTCGTGCTCCCGCAACGGGCGGGGCAGCGGAAAGAACACTCCCTCCTCGGTCGCAGTTACGGTGTCAAGCTCGATCGCGAAGCGCTCGGAGAGCGCACCGAGAATTTCCTCTACAAGGATTTCCGGCGCCGAAGCGCCCGCCGTGACGCCGATCTTACTGACGCCGTCGAAATAGCTCCAGTCGAGGTCGGCGGCGCGCTGCACCAAAACGGCGCGCGGGCAGCCCGATCGCTCTGCCACCTCTTTCAGCCTTTGCGAATTTGACGAATTCGGCGCCCCAACAACGATCATGGCGTCCACGACCGGTGCCACGCGCTTGACGGCGTCCTGGCGATTCGTGGTCGCATAGCAAATGTCTTCCTTGTGCGGGCCGACAATGTTCGGAAATCGCTTCTTGAGGTGATCGACCATCTCGGCGGTGTCGTCGACCGACAACGTGGTCTGAGTCACATAAGCGAGCTTTCTCTCATCGCGCGGCTTGTACCGGTCAATATCGTCGGTTGTCTGCACCAAGTTAATGCTTCCGGCCGGAAGCTGGCCCATTGTTCCGACCACTTCAGGATGGCCGGCATGCCCGATGAGCAGGATTTCGCGGCCGCGCCGGTAGTGGATTTCAGCCTCGCGATGAACCTTCGTCACAAGCGGACAGGTCGCGTCGAGCGAGATCAGATTGCGTCGCGACGCCTCTTCCGGAACGGAGCGGGGAACTCCGTGCGCCGAGAAAATCACCGGCACGTTGTCATCGGGAATTTCACTCAGCTCCTCGACGAAAATCGCACCCTTTCTTGCGCAGACTGTCGACGACATATTTGTTGTGCACGATCTCGTGTCGCACATAGACCGGCGCCCCATAGATCGTGAGCGCCCGCTCAACCAATTCAATCGCACGCACCACGCCGGCGCAGAATCCGCGCGGCGAGCAGAGCAGGACTTTCAAAGTGGGTTTTGGCGGGTCGGCTGACATTTAACTCCTCGAAACCGCGCATTTTCTGCACGCATTTCAACCCCCGACATGGGGTGCGCGGGCCACCTCTGTCAAGCCGGACGGTTGCATGACCGGGCCTCTCCCCCTATATTCCGGCCACTTTCCGATCATCATCGATGATCTGGTGCTTCGCCCGGAGGGCGGGCGAAGCTTAGAGGAGATTTTGCCATGGCTACCGCAGCACCCTTGATGCCGAAGGCGACCGCTGTCTGGCTGTTGGACAACACCGCACTGTCGTTCGACCAGATCGCCGAGTTCTGCAAGCTGCATCCCCTGGAAGTAAAAGCCATCGCCGACGGCGATGCGGCGCAGGGGATCAAGGGCCTGGACCCGATTTTGACGGGCCAGTTGACCCGTGAGCAGATTGCGGATGCCGAGAAAAACCCGGGCACCCGCCTCAAGTTGACGGACCCGAAAGTTGCGGTCCCCTCGCCTGATCGCGGCAAGAAGGGGCCGCGTTACACCCCGGTTTCGCGCCGGCAGGACCGCCCGAACGCCATCCTGTGGCTGGTACGCAACCATCCGGAGCTCAAGGACAGCGCGATCATGCGCCTCGTCGGCACGACCAAGTCAACGATCGCCTCAATTCGCGACCGCACGCACTGGAATTCAGCCAACCTGGCGCCGATGGATCCCGTGACGCTCGGCCTTGCGTCGCAGATCGACCTCGATCTCGAAGTCCAGCGCGCCAACAAGGAAAAGCCCGCACCGGTCGATACCGGCGCAACACTGCTGCCCGCCGCCGAAACCACGGCGCGCAAGGAGGCCGAGGTGGCTGCCGCTGCGGAACCCGAAAAAAGGGGTGGCGAGCTCGACGTCAGCGCCGTCTTCGCCAAACTCAAGCAGCTCGGCGGCAAAGGCGACAAAGAAGGCGAGTGACCGGCGCGCGAATTTTCCGCGGTCTTTTCGCCGTTCTTGCGAAAATTGGATGCAATATTTACGCGCAAGCGTGCGTCGGTAAATATTTGCCACTTCACCTGCCGGTCGCGAGAAGTTGATTGGTTCTGGTATCGGGCTGCGGCACGAATCGCGGCTAAGTTCCGAACTAGAATTATTTGCGAATTCGAAATTAAGTCTGGATTCATCCGTGGGGCGCACGGTCGCGTCACGGGCATTTCGCGACCTACCGCGACAATTTGCTCGAACATGTGGCTGTGAAGGCGCGCCTCACGGAGCGTCACTCACCCGGCCGCGCGAGATCCGCCGAACTCCCACCCGGCGGCCGCGCGGCCGGTTTAATTTTTGAAGCTCAATATCCCCGCGTGCCCTCGATCGCCGCAATGTAGCGCACGACCGATTTTTCCAGCACGCCTTTGGCATCTTTCGCGATGACGCGATCGAAATAGTGCCCGTAAACGACGTCGAACTTGAACGGCGCCATGGCCTTGCCGATATGCTCGACCTCACGCTTCGACAGCGGAAGAAAGTTCGGATAGCTGCGCATGAAGGAAAACCATTTCCGGTCCTGCGCGATGGTCAGAATGTCTCCCGCGCAGACGACGCCGCGCCCGCCGGCGCCTCCGGCCCAATGAACGACCGTGCCGCCGGGGAAATGCCCGCCACAGCGCACGAACGTCACGCCATCCCAAAGCTTGAACGTGTCGCCCTGCCACAACTTGATCGCCGGGCCCTTCCGCATGATCCAATCCTGGTCGGCAGCGTTGAAGATGGATCGGACAGCCGAAGGCGTCCGCCCATTCGTTCATCGTCGTGTAGAAATGCGGATGCGAGATCGCGATCGCTTTGAGGCCGCCCATCCCCTTGACGAGACTGACCGTCGCAGCATCGAGCGTCGCAACGCAGTCCCAGAGCAGGTTACCGCCCTCCGTTTGCAGCAGCAACGCGCGTTGCCCGATGGCAAAACCGGCGCCGATGCCGATGGTGCCTTTGTCGTATTCGTGAAATGCATTCATGTGGCTTTGCTGCAGCGCCGGAAGGCTCGTCCAGGTCTGGCCGCGCGGCGGGACGTATTGCCGTTCCTCCTCGCAGATCGCGCATTGGGCGGGCGGCTGCGCGCTTTCAGGATATTGCGTGCCGCAAGCGGTGCAGATGGAGAGGGGCATGGTCACGTTCCACTATTACCGATGAGGCGCATTGTGTTGGTTTGGTTGCCTTTTGCAAAGCGTCATATGGTTGCGCCCGACACATTCGATTGACTTATTAGACCAGCCAATGCTCCGGCTGGCGCAACGGCAGAGAACTCGGTACGAGTGGGCCAAATGCAACGACACATGGTCATAGCCTTTTTTGCCGCCACCGGCATTTTAGCCGACCAGTTTCCCGCGGGCGCGCAAACATTCTTCACGTATCGCTGTCGCGACGGCTCTGAATTTATTGCTGCTTTCTATGAGGGCGATAGCCGCGCGCATCTGCAGCTCGACGGAAAAGCCACGACGCTTCCAAAGCGTATATCCGTGTCAGGATCACGCTACGCGAAAGGCGACGTAACATTAAGGATTACGAAAACCGCCACCACGCTTAAGCGCGGCAGGCAGTCGACGGAATGTAAAGCTCGGTGATTTGGCTTCGGACATTTGTGGCTAAGTTTTAATATCCGCGGAGGACTGTTAGCGCAGATCGAGGCGGCTAAAGGGATGCCTGCCCTATAGGCCTTTATCATCACGGGATTCGCAACGATCCATTGAAAAGACGCATCACGACCAATAAGGAGCTGCCGATGAGTTTGTTTTCACGCGCGATCTTGCTTGGCTCACTCGCCTTCATGGCTGCGGGGGGACCAGAGACAGCATCAGCGCAAGCGACGTTTCCGGCGAGGTCAATTACGCTAGTGGTCCCCGCGGCAGCGGGAGGTCCCACGGATACGGTTGCACGTCTCATCGCTGAGTCGATGAGCCGGACTCTCGGTCAGACCGTGGTCGTCGAGAACGTTGGGGGCGCAGGCGGTACGATCGCAATGGCGCGCGTCGCCAAAGCCTCCCCCGACGGCTACACCATTGCCGTCTGGCACATTGCGCAGGCGACGGCGCCAGCGCTCTATGATGGCCTCAAGTATGATGTTGTGAACGACTTCGATCCTCTCGGCCGGATCACCGATGTGCCGATGACATTGGTGTCCAAGACAGCGCTTCCTGCCAAAAATGTAACGGAGCTTCTGGATTGGATACGGGCTGAAAAAGCTAAGGCGACTTACGGCCACGCCGGCGTCGGCTCTGCCTCGCACCTGTGCATGCTGTTGCTGATGAAGGAACTTGGCGTGCAGCTGTCAGGCGTTGCCTATCGCGGCACAGGTCCGGCCATGAACGATCTGATGGGCGGTCAGTTCGATTTCATGTGCGACCAGACGACGAACACCACCAACCCGATCAAGGCCGGCAAGATCAAAGGTTACGCCGTCACGACGAAGTTCAAGGTCTCGTCGGTTCCCGACTTGCCCACGCTCGACAGCGGCGCGATTCCGGGTTTCGAGGTGTCGGCGTGGCACGCCATGTGGGCGCCCAAGGGTTTGCCCAAGGAAGTTTCAGCGAAGCTGGTGGCCGCACTGCAGACCGCCACCAAAGATTCGAAAGTGATCGAACGGTTCGCCGATCTTGGCACCGAACCGGTTGCCGCAGCGCTCACAACGCCCGATGCCTTAAGAACGCATCTCGTTGCCGAGGTGAAACGGTGGGACACGGTCATCAAGGCGGCAGGCGTCAAAGGCAACTAGCGCCGCCAAGGCGCTGTCAACTCATGTGCGGCCCCGGCCCGCCGGCGGCCTCGAGCACCGCGGCCCGCCACTCACGCTTGACCGGCAGAATTGGAGGCATCGGAGCAAAGTCAGGCTCCGAAGTGGGCTCCGCGATCGAACTCGATGTTTTCGGTTTGCGATCCCCTGCGCATGAAAAGATTATAGATCACCCATTGCGCGCGATGCCGCTTGCCGCTCAGCGGGAATCTCTGGGCCATCGATGAGGCCGAATAGAAGTTCTCGTATGCGCGGCCGACCCCAATGCGAAGCTCATCGGGCGACATCTGGGCCGGCCGATAGACCACATGCCCCTGGTCGTACATCGTCCAGTCAAAGGAAACGATGCGGTTCGCCTTCTTCATCTCGTACCATGTCAGCGTGCCGGGATAGGGCGTCAGGGTCGAATAGGCACAGGCATCGTAGTCGGCGTCGCGGTTGAACTTGACGGTATCGTCGAACACCGACAGGTCGTCGCCGTCGAATCCGAACATGAACAGGCCGAACACCATGATCCCGTAGGAGTGCACTTTCTCGACCAGCGCCGCGAAGGTCTCGGGCCGGTTGACGTGCTTGTGCACGCTGGTGAGCGTCGCCCGCGATATCGATTCAAAACCGATGCTCAGCAGCGTGCAGCCGCTTTCCGCCGCAAGCTCGAGCATGCGATCGTCCTGCGCCAGTTTTGACGTCACGCCGGCCTGCCAGTGAATGTTGCGGCCCTTGAGCGCGCGCATGACCTCTTTCGGGCGCTCCGGCGTGCCGAAAAAGTCGGCGTCGTTGATCGAGATGGTGCGGGCGCCGCAATTCTCCATTTCGTGGATGACTTCGTCGACCGGCCGATAGCGGAACTTGAGACCGTTCATCAGCGGCTCGGCGCAGAACGTGCAGCCCTGGTGGCAGCCGCGTGACGTCTGCACAAAGGTCTTGTTGACGTAGCGGTGCTTCTTCAGAAGATCGTAGCGCGGCATCGACAGGCCGGTCATCGGATGCAGCTTGTCGGACTTGTAGGTGCCCCGCATCTCGCCGCGTTCCAGGTCGTCGAGCAGCTTGTCGATCACCAGCTCGACTTCGCCGATGACCACGGCGTCGCAATGGCTCAGCGCCTCCTGCGGCATGAAGCTCGGATGCACGCCGCCCATCACCACCGGGATGCCTTTGGCACGGAAATGATCGGCAATTTCGTAGCCACGATTGACATAGCTCGTCATCGCGGAAATGCCGACGAGATCAGCCTTCAGGTCGAAATCGATCGTTTCGATGTTCTCGTCGGTCAGCACCACCTCGTATTGGTCGCGCGGAATGCACGCCGCCACAGCCAGCAGGCCCGCGAGCGGCGAGTACAAAGCGCGGTTGAGATAGAGCGGCCGGGTCGTGAGTGAATTGGTCTTGGGATTGATGAGATGGATGACGCGCGAACGCACGAAGTAGCCTCCCCTGGCAGAGCGCCCCCTGCACTTCAGGCCAATGAGAATTCCGCCGTCAAGGTCCCGCCCGTTTGCGAAATTATAGAAACAGGTTGGCTTCGAAAGGATTTGGCGGTATCAGGTGACCACCCGAATGACATCGCCTTCATCGCCCAGGCGGCCGCATGGCGAGGCGCTGAGCCGACCGCCGCTTGTGCGCGACCCGGCGCAACATCGCGTCCAGTTCGCCCTTCATCGACGCCGTCGGCACTGATGACCGCCTGAGTGATCGGATCCGACAGGATGTCTTCGAGCGATGGTTCGCGCCAGCATTTCATGAATCGACTCCTGATTGACTTAGACTGGTTGCCCTGAATTCCCGCTTTCCGGGGCCGGCGGATGCGGGATTGATCATGTTCCCTAGGCGGCAATGCGCGCGTGCTTGACAGCGCCATCAGCCACTTCTGGGTGATCGCTGCGGCCCGCGCCTGCCGGCTCGTCCTTCGTGACACGGAACCACAGTGCGTAGAGCGCCGGCACGACCAGCAGCGTCAGGATGGTCGCAACCAGCAGCCCGCCCATGATGGTGATCGCCATCGGGCCCCAGAACACGCTGCGCGACAGCGGGATCATGCCGAGGATCGCGGCCAGCGCCGTGAGCGTCACCGGCCGCGCGCGGCGGATGGTGGCGTCGATGATCGCGCGATAGCGCGCGTGGCCTTCGGCGATATCGCGGTCGATCTGATCGACCAGGATCACGGTATTGCGCATGATCATGCCGGCGAGCGCGATCAGGCCGAGCAGCGCCACGAAGCCGAAGGGCCGGTTGGAAATCAGCAGTGCACCGGTTGCGCCGATCAGACCAAGCGGCGCGGTAACGACCACCAGCGCCAGCCGCGAGAAGCTCTGCAGCTGGATCATCAGCAGCACCAGCATCGCGATGATCATCACCGGAAAGACGGCGACCAAGGCGACATTCGCCTTGACGCTTTCTTCGATCGATCCGCCGGTTTCGATCCTGTAACCGTAGGGCAGCGCATCCTTGATGGACTTGAGCTTGGGCGCGACTTCGTTACTCACATCGGGCGCCTGCACGCCGTCGATGACGTCGCTGCGGACCGTCAGCACCAGGTCGCGGTTGCGCCGCCACAGGATCGGCTCCTCGAACTCATAGGAAAGCTTGGCGACCTGCGAGAGCGGCACCGCAACTCCATTGCGAGTCGCAATGGTGAGGTCCGGCAGCCGGTCGAGATCGAGCCGCTCGGACGAAATGGCGCGTGCCACGACGCCGATCCGCTCAATGCCTTCGCGGTATTGCGTGATCGTATAACCCGAAACCAGCGTCTGCAGGGTTTGCGCGACCTCCTGCGGCGTCAGCCCCAGAGCCCGCGCGCGATCCTGGTCGATATCGAGCCGGATCGACTTCACCTGCTCGTTCCAGTCGAGATGCGGATCGATAAGCTTGTGATTTTCCGCCATCACCTTGCGGACGTCTTCCGCAATCGCGCGCACTTTCATCGGATCGGGTCCGATGACGCGGAACTGCACTGGGAATCCGACCGGCGGGCCGAACACGAAGCGGTCGACCCGCGCGCGGGCCTGCGGCAACGCCCCGTCGGTGATCGCCTTTTCCAGCCGCGCCTTGAGGCGCTCGCGGCCTTCGAGCGTCTTCGCGACGATCACGATCTGCGCAAAGTTGGGGTTAGGCAGCTCCGGGTTGAGGCCGAGCCAGAACCGCGGGGCGCCCGCGCCGACATAGGTCGTATAGCTAGCGACATCCGGGTCGTTACCGATGAGCTGCTCCGCCTTCTTGGCCGTCGCCTCGGTGACGCCGATCGCGGTCCCTTCCGGCAGCCGCATCTCGAAGAAAAGCTCGGTGCGCGTCGAGGTCGGGAAGAATTGCTGCTGCACCAGGCCGAAGCCGGCAATGCTGGCAAGGAACATGAAAGACCGTTGCCGCGACCACCGACTTTGCGCCGGCGCAGCGACGAGACTCGATCACCGAACGCAGCGCTCGATAGATGCGCGTTTGGTAGATCACGTCCGGATCGTGCTCGGTGCCGTGCTTCTTGAGATCGGGCAGCAGCTTCAGGCCGAGATAGGGCGTGAACAGCACCGCCACAAACCACGATGCAATCAGCGCAATGCCGACGACCCAGAAAATGCCTCCGGCATATTCGCCGGCACTGGATTTGGCGAAGCCCACCGGCAGAAAACCCGCCGCGGTCACCAGCGTCCCCGTCAGCATCGGGAATGCGGTCGAGGTCCAGGCGAAGGTCGCGGCTTTCATGCGG
This sequence comes from uncultured Alphaproteobacteria bacterium, assembly GCA_963794665.1. GTDB lineage: Bacteria > Pseudomonadota > Alphaproteobacteria > Rhizobiales > Xanthobacteraceae > Pseudolabrys. The sequence continues at coordinate 46,108 of CAWCEW010000017.1, forward strand.
TCGAACCCCTGCTCCATCTTCACCACCATCATTTCGATGGCGATGATTGCATCATCGACCAGCAATCCGAGCGCGATGATGAGCGCGCCCAAGGTAATCCGGTGCAGGTCGAAGCCCGTCGCAAACATCACGACAAAGACGATGGCCAAGACCAAGGGCACCGACAGCGCCACGACGACACCCGTGCGCAGGCCGAGCGAGACGAAGCCCACGATCAGTACGATTACCAGCGCCTCGGTGAAGACATGGAAGAATTCCGAGACCGACTCGTCGACCACGTGCGGCTGATCGGCCACCTGCGTGATTTCCACGCCGACCGGCAGCTCAGCGACGATCGATTTCATCGCCTGCTTGAGGTCTTCGCCGAGCGTGATGATGTTGGCACCCTCGAGCATCGACACGCCTATGGCGAGCGCCGGCCTGCCATTGCTGCGTACGAGGAAAGTCGACGGGTCTTCATATCCCCGTTTCACGGTGGCGATATCGCCGAGCCGGAAAATGCGGCCGCCGGCCTGCACCGGCACCGCGGCAATGGCCTCGACGCCCGAAAAGGCGCCGGTCACGCGCAAATTGATGCGATCGGCGGAGGTATCGATCGCCCCGCCCGAGGTAACGGCATTCTGCCTGGCGACGCTGTCGAAGATCTGCTGCGGCGTGATGCCGAGATTTGCCAGCTTGGCGTGGCTGAATTCGATGTAAATCCGCTGCGGTTGCTCGCCGATGATGTCGGCCTTGTTCACGTTCGGCACGCGCAACAGGCGCTGACGGATATCTTCGGCGCGCGCCTTGAGGTCGGCGTAGCTCTGACCGTCGCCCGTCAGCATGTAGAGCGCCGAGTAGACGTCGCCGAACTCGTCGTTGAAATTGGGCCCCTGGATGTCCGACGGCAGGTCGTTGCGGATGTCGCCGACTTTCTTGCGGACCTGGTACCAGAGCTCCTTCACCTGCGAGGGCGGCGTCGTGTCGCTGAGAATGATGCGGATGTAGGAAACGCCCGGCCGCGAGTAGCTTTCAACGCGGTCGAGGTGCGGCAGCTCCTGCAGCTTCTTCTCGATCTTGTCGGCGACCTGCTTCTCCATCTCGGCTGCGGTAGCACCCGGCCACGACACATTCACGATCATCACCTTGATCGTGAATGAAGGGTCTTCGGCACGGCCGAGATTGAGGTAGGAGTAGATGCCGGCGCCCGCCAGAACGATCATCATGAAGAGGATGAGCGCGCGGTGTGTGATGGCCCAGGCGGACAGATTGAAGCGTTGCATGGCGCCGTTACTCCGTCAGGTAGTACTGCAACATGGCTTCGCGGGCAGGATGTCCGCGAAGCATGGCAAAATTATTTTGTCTGGATGCTGCGGACTTTCAGCCCCGGCTCGAGCTTCTGCACGCCGAGCGTCACCACCTTCTCGCCGGCGAAAACACCGCCGGTGATGAGCGCATCGTCTTCGTTGAAGGAGGCCACGGTGACCGGCCGCAATGTCAGCTCGCCGGCCTGGTTGACGACATAGACCGAGGCACCCGAGCCGCGGCTGAGCACGGCCGACAGCGGCAGCTTCGCGACCATCGCTTCGCCGGCAGGCTTGAGCGTGACCGTCGCCGTCATTCCGAGCGCAACGCTGTCATCCGGATCGAGGATGGTGAACCGGGCTGCATAAGTTCGGGTGGCCTGGTCGGCTTGCGGCGAGAGTTCGCGCAGCCGGGCGGAGTAGCGATGCCCATTATCGGACCAGAGCGTGACGCTTGCGGCCGCCTCGCGTGCCTTTGTGAGCCAATTTTCCGGCAGCGCGACGACAGCTTCCTTTTCCCCTCGATGAGCGAGCTTCACGACCGGCTGGCCTAGCGCGACCACCTGCCCCGGCTCGGCGAGCGTCGCGGTGATGACGCCGTCCGCTCCCGCCTTGAGCTCGGCATAGTCGAGCTGGTTGCGCGCCAGATCGAGCGAGCGCTTGGCACGCGCGAGCCGACTTTCCGCCTCGCCCTTCGCGGCGGTCTTGCGATCGAAGTCGGCAATCGATGCGTAACCGCGTGCCTTGAGCGTCTCATAGCGCTCGAAATCCGCGGAGGTCTGATTGAGATTCGTGGTGGCCGCCGCAAGCTCCGCTTCCGCGCTTTCGACCTGCAGCCGCAGGTCTTCGGGGTCGAGGCGCGCGACGACATCGCCGGCATGTACGCGATCGCCCATGTTGACCAGGCGCGCAACCATCTTGCCGCCGACCCGGAAACCGAGATCGGTCTCGTATCGCGCCCGTACGACACCGACAAAATCGCGGGCTGCATCTTCGGCCTGAAAGGCGACGCTCTGCACCTGCACCGGGCGCTCCGCCTTCGGGGCCGGCGCCGTCTCGGCCGAGCACGCCGCCAAAAGCAATGCCGCCGCCAATGCCGCGAGTGGTCTCACAACGATTTGAATGCTTCGGCATGGCGGGACTCCTTTCACTGAATTGTGACGAGTGATGAAATCCATTTTTCGTCACAATTGAGGCAAGCGAATTCGTGGGGAAGCGACTGCATAGGCGTCAGGTCCGGGGGGTGATGGCGCGAAGAGAGAAACGGATGCTGGCTTTGGCCTGGGCGTCGACGTCTCCCTCGTCGGTCAGGCACTGGCTGATTAGGACCGGGTGCACGAAGGCCACAAGCGAACGCATCAGAAGCTGTGACGTCTCGGCCGGATCGACCTTTTCGAACTCGCCGGCGGCGATGCCGTCGCGGAGGATGAGTTCGACGACGTTGCGGATGATTTCCTTATGCGCCTCGATTGCATCCCAGCTGTCCTCGATGGCAATCAGCACGATGTCATTGACGCGCTTGTCGGTAAGCAAATTGGCCTTGTGATACGCGAGGATCTCGAGGATCAGGCGCTCGAGGCGCGCCACCGCCGAACCGCGCGGAACGGGCGATTTCCCATGCGCGCTCGTCGAGCTCGGCCAGGCACCGCCGGCAGATTGCTTCGACTATGGCGTTTTTGGAGGCGAAGAACCGGTAGACGTTGGCCGGGGACATATCGAGTTCCGCGGCAATGTCGGCGACCGTTGTCTTGGCAAAGCCCAACTGCCGGAACAGCCGATCGGCCACATCCATAATGCGGTCGCGGGTATCGTCTGGCTTGGTCTTCGGCAGGGCGTTCATGGCACTTCGCCGGGGGTTTGTGACGAATGACGAAATTGATAATTCGTCAGTCGATGTTTGTCAACCCCCGCCTTTTGGCCGCCATTACTGGGGCCCGCTGAAAGCGCGAACCGGGAAATCCAAGGAACGGCGTTTCGGGGCCGGCGCTGGCACGCCGTCCCCGAATAACAGGCTTATCGCTGTCCGCGCTATTCGTACCGGACGTAGTGGTTCCGGTGATAGTGGCGGTACGCGCGCTTTGCATAGTTACTGCGCTGCGATCGCGTCACCCCCGGCGGGCGCGTTCCACTCGGCGGTTTGCCGAAACTGTCACCGGTTGCGGGCGCGTTTGGCCCGTAGTTCGGCATGCTCTGCGCAAACGAGAGGGTCGTTGCGCTCAACAAAATCGCCGATGCTGCCGCAAGTGTTTTCAGGGTCATGTTCAATCTCCAGTTACTTAAAGAACCGGCTGGAGACCTTTTGGTTCAATGCCCTTTGTCATTCGGGGCGCTCGCGCCCCGGAAATGACCGACGAAATGTCTAGTTTCGTAAGCCCGCCTTCTGCAGGCCGCGCAGGAAGCGTGAGCGGTCCGACGCCTGCGCAAACACGGTGTTGTATGCCACGTGATCGGTCGAGAAATCGGGCTGCAGCGCGAGCGTATTGGCGAGAGATTCTTTGGCTTCGTCGATGCGGCCAAGCAATCCCAGCGACACGGTCATCAGCCGCCGCGCGCCGGCATGGTTGGGATGACGCGCCGCCGTCGACTGGCACACCGTAATGGCTTCGTCGTATCGTTCGAGCGCAAAGAGCGCCATGTATCGCGCGATAGGCGCATACATCGCAAGAAATGGATCGAGCGGACCGAGTTGCCACGCCCGCGTAAGCGCATCCAGACCGCGTAGAGGCTGACCGCCGCATGCGAGTGCGTAGCCAAGTCCCGCGTATCCGAGCGCAAAATTAGGATTGATGTCGACGGATAACGAAAGATGCCGCACTGCATCTTCGGGTCGGCGCTGGCGCGCGTGACCGAGCCCAAGCACGAGATGCCCCCAGTAGTCCTGCTCGTCCAGCGCCAGCGCGGTTGCGCCGGCTTCAAGGGCTTTCTCAGTCAGCTCGCTGATCGGCGCCTGCGAATCCAGATTGAACATGTTCATGTAGGTCCAGCCCAGCAACGCATGGACATGCGCACGTCCTTGCGGCGCTTCGAGCGTGGTGGCTTGCTGCAACAATTTCTGTGCGAGCAGTTGCTCGCTTACGCTCATGCGCCACATGTGCGGAAGCGCCTGCGTCACCAGGTCGTGTGCGTCGACGTCAACCGATCGCCTGCCCCGCAGACGCATCGCTTCAGCCATGACGAGCTGCGACCTGACCGAATCGACGATGCGATTAATAATGTCATCTTGCCGCCTGAAGATATCGGCAACGGCGCTATCGTACCGGTCGGCCCAGACGTGAATGCGCTTGGTGGCATCGATCAGCTGCGCGGTGAACTCGTATGCGGCCCCCCGCCTTCCGCACGCTGCCTTCGAGGACGTAGCGTGCCCCCAAGTCACAGGCGAGTTTTCGGATATCGACCGCCCCACCTTTGCAGGCAAAGGTCGAGTTACGATCAACGACCGAAAACCATTGCTGACGCGACAGGCCGGTAATGATGTCCTCGGTAACCCCGTCGGCAAGATACTCCTGCTCGGAATCGCCGCTGATATTGTGGAACGGCAGCACCGCAATCGATGCCCTGTCGGACCAGGTGAAGGCGCGATGATTCGGGCCTTCTGCGAGCGTCCGATTGGGCCACCGGGATGGTTGTTTTGCCGGCCGCCTGAACGGCCCCGACAAACCGGAAACCGCGCTTATTCAGCGTTCGGACGAGTTTCTGTTCGGCTCCGCTATCGCCTATGGCCCGCCGGGCGGCACTGATGCGGGAGCTCAAGGCCGCCTCCGAAATGGCGCGGCCCTTCCAGACGGTGTCGATCAGTTCGTCCTTGGTGACGATCCGGTCGTGATTGCGAACGAGGTGAACGAGCAGGTCGAAAACCTGCGGCTCGATGGACACGAGCTCGCTTGCTCGCCGCAACTCGCGCCGCGGGATATCGATTTCAATGTCGGCAAAACGAAAATCCAAGATATTCCTCGCATGGCGTGCACCCCGCAGCACGCCTCGACCTAGCATCGCGAATCCATAGCGAGTGTGACGGACATCACATTTGTCGCGGAATTTCGCGTCATCCGTTCGGAGGACGCATTTGAGAATTGTTTAGAATTGAAGAGGCCGCCATTGCAGGCGGCCTCATGACAATCAGGCTTGCTCGGGAGGGGAGTTTCAGCTCTGACTGCCAATTCCGAAATCCGGAAACTCGCTGGCTGGCGCAGTTACCGGCATGCCCGCCGGCGCCGTGGCCGGCATATAGGCCCTCGCATCAAACGCACGGTGCTGGCCGACGCGCTTGCCTGTGACCTGATGCTCGCCCGGATGCATGGTTGACGCGGGCGCGACGCCTTCAAGCTCGTTATCGTACGCGAATGCCGGCGCGATGGCCGACAGCCCGATAGCAGATGCAAAAGCAATCGTGGCGATTTTTCTCACGGTTCGACTCCGTTGTTTATTGATGCAAGATGGATGTCTTGCGGGCGCGGCTTGTGACGCAAACGCGCGTCACACTCAAGTCGTCAACACATCACAAAATCCGGCCTTTCGTTCACGCAAATGTCATGGACGTTCTGGCGCGCAGAAGAAATGATTGGCAATCAACCACTCGCAGAGCGTCTTTAGACCAAGTGATCGACTTCGCGTCGCGTCGTCATTCCCGTACAACAAACTTGCCATGCGACAGACGCGTGCGGTGTAACCATGCGAAACAATTTCGCATTCATTTGAGTGATCGTGCCGATCAATCAATTTGAATCGAATGGGGCTGGTCATTCCGGGCACGAGCGAAAGCGAGCGCCCGGCAATCCAGCGGCAGCGATTCTCTCGTGGATTCCGATCGCGTCCGGAATAACCACGCCGTCAGAGGTAACTCCACCACCACTCGGTGCGCCGGCGCTTGATCCCGGCGAACCACCGGCAGAGCGGATAGAGCGCGACGACAACCGCGAGCCAGACCGCGTAGATGCCCGCCAGCGGAAGCCCATACGCAGCGGGCTTGCGCCCCGCCATCGGGCCGAACAGCCAGCCGATATCGCCGATCGTCGCCCACGCGAATACGATGGCGAGCGCATGCAGAAGAAAAATGTGCACCACGTAATAGAAGAACGGCACGCGCCCGAAGGTCGCGATCCAGTCCGCGGCCGGGCCACGAACCCGTTCAAGGGCGGCGACCAGCATCAGCGCCGGCCCGAGCGTCATGCTCAGATACAGAAATGATGGCGGGTATTTCTCGCAATTGATGAACGACAGCACGGTTGCAAGCAGACTGTCCTGGATGGCCCACGGCGCGGGATCGCCGTAAAGGTTGGTGGCACGAAGAACGAAAAAGCCGAGAGTCACCGCGGCGCCGAGCATGAAAAGTTGCTGCACGCGTGCCGCGCGTTCCTGGGTGAACACCGGCCCCAGCGCGTAGCCCACGGCCATCACGCCAATCCATGGAATCAGCGGATAAAGCACGAAGAACCTGACCCCGGGCGCAATGTAGAAAAGCCCCGGCTGATGCAGGAGATGCCAGAGAGGTGCCGCGGCGCCGAGCTGCTCGGCCTTGATGCCCTCGAACGCGTTATGGCCCGCGATCATCGCCAGCCCGATGAAGCCAATCGCCGGGCGGGGGAGATGCACGAAGACCGCAAGCGCGACCATCGACACGCCGATGGCGAAAATCACCTGGGCGACGAAATAATTGAAATGAAGGTCGAAGCTCCAGCCAAGTCGCACGACCGTGAACTCGATCAAAACCAGCCAGAGGCCGCGCGTAAGCAGAAAACGGCTGACGTCCCCTGCGCTTTGCTTCTGGGCGCCATACAGATACGCCGAAATTCCGGCCAGAAAGATGAATGTCGGCGCACAGAAATGCGTCACCCAGCGCGTCAGGAACAGGGCCGTGTCAGTCACATCGCGCGGATTGAAACCGCCACTGGCAAAGAAATCGCGGGTGTGGTCGAGCGCCATCACGATCATGACCAGGCCGCGCAAAGTGTCGATGGAGGTGAGTTGTATACGCGGGCTCGTCACGACCGCGCCTGCGGAGGACGCTTTGGACGGGGCTGCATCCGGCAATGTGGTTCGCCGCGATGGATCAAGTGCGATAGTCATGACAAGCTGTCCGTGATCGAAGTAACTTCAGGTGCGCGCGCGTATGACCCATCGCAGCCATTCGCTCAAGCCACTCCGGCATCACAACATTTGAGCCCGCGATCACGGTCAGAGAAAGAAGGACCCCGTGCGGAAAT
>CAWCEW010000018.1:0-10664 GCA_963794665.1 uncultured Alphaproteobacteria bacterium
CTCGCGGCCGAGGCGGCGTAACGCCAAGGCGAAGATGTCAGGACTGGTCAGCAAAATTGCAGGGCATCCTGACTACCAGGAACATGCTCGAGCGGCGTCCGTAATTAGCATTGTAATTGCGAGCGGAGTCTCTATTTATACGCTTTCTTCAAGCCGTGGGGTTTTGGTTTCTCCTGGCTCATCGTCATCCCAATATTGTGGTTTGCCGTTTCAATTTTGCTGGCGTTTCCGAGACATTGGCGAAGTTTTCGATCGCTACGTCGATGCCAGTAGCGCGACAAGGGCGGCGCGCAGAATGTTGGCAGCTGTTTGACACTCTCTGTCTGCCGTTTTGAAGCAATCGTTGTCTACTATGTGCTGAGAGGCACATATATGGCGTTGTCGGTTCAGGCATGGCTCTTTTTGCGTGTCGATGGTGGCACCCGACCAGCTCGCCGCGTTCCGGCCAGGTGGATGGGGTGGGACATTGTGCCGGGCATCGAGGGTGATTTCGGCATTCTGCAAACCATGCAGCAGCGGTGTCGCTGCTGCGTCCCGGCATTTTCACAATCTACGCCAGCGGCACGCAAACGAAGATGGTCGTGCTTGGCGGCTTCGCTGTATTCTCGGCGCAGGGAACGCTGACGATCCTCGCCGAGGTTGCCGAAACGGTGGAAGAGTTCGATCGCGCTGCGCTGGTCGCGCGCATCGCCACGATGGAAGAGCGCGTGAAGGGGCTGGATGCCGGGCGCCTGCTCGACAAGGAAATCCAGAAGCTCGATCACTACAGGCAGGTCAACCAGCACCTGCAGGGCACTGCGATGCATTAGCTTTTGTTTGAGCATGATCTTCCAAAAACCGGTTTCCACTTTTGGGATCATGCCCTCGTACCCGGCCTAAGGGCGTGCGACCTGCACGCCCTTTTGTTTACCGGTCCTCGAAATTTCACGCGAAATTGCGGCGAGGTACGATTGCCCGGCCGGCCATTGAGCGGCATGCTGCGACAATCTGCACCGCCGCCCGGACACCCGCCATGAAGCGCAAGATCGCCGCTATCTTTGCCGCTGATGTCGCCGGCTACAGCCGCCTCGTTGCAGAGGATGAAGAAGAAACGTTGCGGCGGTTGCAGGCTTATCGCGCCGTCATCGACGAATTCATCGCCTCAAGTTCGGGCCGTATCTTCAACACTGCAGGCGACGCCGTCCTGGCCGAATTCGCCAGCGCGGTCGAAGCAGTGCGCTGCGCGATCGACATTCAGGAAAGCCTGCGCACGCGCAATCGCGCGTATCCGCCGAGCCGACAGATGAATTTCCGCATCGGCATCACGATTGGCGACGTGGTCGAGCGCGACGGAGACCTGCTCGGCGATGGTGTCAACATCGCGCGCGACTCAAAGTATCGCGCCGGTGGGTGGAATTTGCGTATCCCGCACGGTGTTCGAGCAAGTCGCCAACAAGCTCTCGGTGCAGTTTGCGGACATCGGCGAGCAACAGGTCAAAAATATTCCCAATCCCGTACACGCATTCACTGTCGCGGTAATGGCGATCCCGGGATGGCGTCAGTGCCAAACAAGGCAGAACCGAAGAAGAAGGCCATATTGCCGCTGCTCGCCGCGCTGGCACTGGTGGCGATTGTCGCATTTTCCGGCGGCGAGTATTCCTTACGCAGGATTTCTTGAAATTACAGGGAGACGCTTCCGCGCCGCTCAAGCGACGTCGAGCGGAGCGTCCTCGCGCCCCGCGGCTGTTGGAGCGCGGCCTGCTGAAAAACTTGTGGCTGAAAACGTACCGATCATTTCAGATCGCTTTCGGACGGAAATTCGTGACGAATATGTTCCGGCGCCGGGACATAAGGCGCTGGCAGTCAGCGGGCGACGGATCGCCTTTCTGACCAATCAGCCGGATGACAAAACCGCTAGCAATCGCGCTTCAGAGGTGCCAGCAGCTCACGGACAACTCGGCGGGGCCGCCGCAAAAGTGTGAACTCTTTGCGGTTGGTGATGTGGTGGTGTCATCGCGCGCGCATCCGCCCATGCCGCCGCAGCCCTGGCTGATGCGCAACATGGCTAGCGAAATGCCGTTCGCGACCAAGGATGTGCCGCTCGTCAACGAGGCGGCGCGCAACACCATCAAAAGTTCTATGTGCCAAATCGCGGACCCAAGGCGCTTGCGCTGTCGCCACGCGGCAATATCGGATTGTACTTAGTCAGAGCAGCACCGATGAAGCCGTCCGCCGGTCGCTGGAATTCTGCGGCATCAATGCAGGCGTTCCCTGCGCGATCATCGCCGTCGATAATATGTTCACGGTGCCGGTCCCCATGACGATGAAAGTTGTTCGCTTCTTCGGCCCGCAATCGCACCCGGCATTTCCCCGCAAACACGCGACGAGATCAGCAAAAAACTGGCCGAAGGCGCCGGAGGATGGAGTCCGGGTGCAATCGGTAACAGCGGCAGTGCGGCGTCGCGGTCCGGGCCGGGAAAGAAGCGGATGCAATTTCGGGCGCTGTCGCGGATTGCCAGACGCGCGATCAAAACTGCGGCGTTGTTGCGCTCAATATTTTTATGGTGGAGCCAAAATAGCGCATGATCCCAAAGTCGAAGCTGGTTTTCGGACAAGATCGTGCGCATGTTAGAAAATTTAGGTCGCAAGATATGCGATTCCTCACAACACGATCATAGACCGGCCGCTCAACGGAATTATCAGCGACGGCAGATTTTTCATCGGCTCCCAGCGCCACGCGAGAAATTCCGGCTTGTGACCGCCGGGCGCTGAAAGATCGATATCAGATTACTTTCCGGTAAAGCGCAGCGCGAACCATTTCTGCTTCTGGCCGCGATAGCGGCCCTTCCAGGCCTGTGAGGCGATGTCCTTCGGAATGTCATAGTAGAGCCACTCCGGCACTTCCGCATTTCTCAACGGGATGCGGATATTGGTCTCCTCGAACAGCTCGCGTAGTGCTGCGGGATATGGATCTTCGCCCTCGTCGATGCCGCCTTGCGGCATCTGCCGGAGATTCGTGTCGTCGATATGCTCGACGCCTTCGATACGCCGGCCGATGAAAGCCTGGCCATCGCGGTTGACACCATCACGCCGACACACGGGCGATAAGGTAGATCTTCAAAACGCGCCATATAAACTCACTTCAACCTAAACTCACTTCACACCATCAACTCGATTTCGTCCGTGACGCCGCAACCGTGATCGGCACCAGCAGGAAGCCGCGGCCTTTCACTGTCTTCGCCCATTGTGCCAGGCGTTCAATCGTCACCGGCAGCGCGGTTGCGACACCGACCGCGGTACCGTTCCGCGCGCCACACCTTCCAGCCGCGTCAGCGCCTTGCCGATGTCGGCCGTGGTCGGCACCGCATCGATAACCACATCCGCCTTGGCGAATGCAATATTGTTGGTGCCCGCAATCTGCGCCGCAATGCTGCGGGCGGACGCCGCATCGTCGAAATCGACGAGACCACGCTTGCCTACCTCTTTCAGCACCGGCGAGAGCGACCCTTCGCTCGCCGTCAGCCGCGCGCCCATGTAATTCATGATGCCGACGTAGCCGCGTACCCGGCTCAGCGCCCAATGCATCCGATCGATATTCTGCTCTGGCGGGAGCGAGGTCAGCAGTGTCTGCGGACCCAGATCATTGTCCGGATAGTCGACCGGCTCCATCGGCACCTGCAGCAGCACTTCGTGACTGTCGTCGCGCGCCTTCGTTACGAGAGCTTCAATGTCGGTGCCATAGGGCACGAACGCGAGCGTCACCGCACCCGGGAACTTTGCAATTGCCGTCTCGGTGATTTTCGTGCCTATGCCAAGACCTGTCAGAACGATCGCAATGCGTGGCGCATCGGTCACCTCCGCGGTCGGGCGCGGCGCCGCGTAAGCGTCGGACGGCCGCGTGCCGTCCGCGGCAATTTTTGGAATGAGACCGTGACGGGTCTGTTCCAGGAGACCGGCGCGTCGCCGCCGCCCGGCTTCGGCTCCCCCGATGAGAGAGGAACTCCTGGCGCTTGCCCGTCGAGCCATCGATGATGGTGACAACACCGTGCGAGTCCGCCGGCTTGTCCGGCGTCTCGGTTCGCATGACGACGTCGGGCTTCGGCGTTCCGGCGCCTTCGGTCTTGGCGGTCTGCGCAGCCACCGTCGGCAATTCGACAACCGCCGTGGGCTCGCCGCCCTGCGGGTCTTTCACCATCAGGGCCCAGCCGGCGAACACGGCAAGCACAAGGCCCAGCGCAGCAGCAATCAGCTTCGCGGGAGCGAACGGCAGTTTGGGGATTTTCGGGCGCTTGCTGATCGGCTTGCGACCGAGCGGAGCGCTCAGGTCATCTGCCGCCACAGCTCAAACCTTCGCGAGAATCATGCCGGCAGTCTATCATTCCGGGCGCAGGCCTGACACGCGGGCCGAAGCTGGCCCGCCAAAACGAAACGGGGCAGCTCCGCGCTGCCCCGCCGTTTACAGGTCGTAGAAGCGGCTTAGTTCGGAACCGCGGCCTTCGGATTCGGCGGGAATGCCGAGTTGGCCTGGACGCCGCGGAGAAGGTCGAGCGCGGCGCCAAGCGCCTTGTCATCCTTGGCTTCCGGCGGCACGTAGGACTGCGACCCGCCGCCCTCTTCGCCTTCCGCCTTGAGATGGCCGCGCAGCGAGGATTCGCCCTTGTGTCTCGGTCGGCCGCGCTTTCACTTCGTCCGGCACGTCCTGCAGCGACCTCGATGTCGGGCACGATGCCCTTGGCCTGGATCGATGCCGCGGCGTGTAGTAGTGCGCCGTCGTGAGCCGCAGCGCGCCGTTGTCGGAGCGGGATGATCGTCTGCACCGAGCCCTTGCCGAACGGGGCGTGCCCGATGAGCGTCGCGCGCGGTGATCCTGCAGCGCGCCGGCGACGATTTCGGACGCCGGGCCGACCGCCGTTCACGAGCACGATCAGGGCTTACCCTTGGTCAGATCGCCCGGGGCCTTTGCGTTGAAGCGCTGGGGTCTCTTCCGGATCGCGGCCACGGGGTCGAGGACGATTTCGCCCCCGTTCGAGGAATGCGTCCAGAACCGAGATCGCCTGGATCGAGCAAACCACCCGGATTGTTGCGCAGGTCAAGCACATAGCCCTTTAGCTTGTCCGCGCCGACCTGGTTGGAAATGTCGGTCAGCGCCTTCCGCAGGCCGTCGGTGGTCTGTTCGTTGAACTGAGTGACGCGGATGTAGCCAATGTCTTCACCCTCGACGCGCGAACGCACCGAGCGGACGCGGATCACATCGCGCACGATCGAGACCTCGAGCGGCTTCTCGGCGCCCTTGCGCATGATCTTCAGATTGATCTTGGTGTTGACCAGAGCCGCACATATTCTTCAACGGACACTATTTCAGGTTCAGGCCCTGGAACCGGGGCCATCGAGAGTACGCAGCTTTGTGGTCAACACCAAGATCAACCTGAAGATTATGCGCAAGGGGTAGACAGTCGATAGAGGTCACAATCGAGCGCGAAGGCATCTGCGTGCGCTCGGTGCGTTCGCGCGTCGAAGGCGGCGATATCGGCTATATCCGCATGACGGAGTTCAACGAACGGACCACCGACGGGCTGCGAAAGGCGATCGACCGACATCTCAAGACCAGGTCGGCCCGACAAGCTCAAGGGTTATGTCGCTCGACCTGCGCAACAATCCGGGCGGTCTGCTCGATCAGGCGATCGAGGTCTCGGACGCATTCCTCGAGCGCGGCGAGATCGTCTCGACCCGCGGCCGCAATCCCGAGGAGACCCAGCGCTACAATGCGCGGCCCGGCGACCTCACCAAGGGCAAGCCGGTCGTCGTGCTGATCAACGGCGGCTCGGCGTCGGCGTCGGAAATCGTCGCCGGCGCGCTGCAGGATCACAAGCGCGCGACGTGATCGGCACGCGCTCGTTCGGCAAGGGCTCGGTGCAGACCATCATCCCGCTCGGCCCGGGCAACGGCGCGCTGCGGCTGACCACGGCGCGCTACTACACGCCGTCGGGCCATTCGATCCAGGCCAAGGGCATCAAGCCCGACATCGAGGTGCTGCAGGAAGTGCCCGACGAGCTGAAGGCGCGCGACCGAAATCAGGGCGAGGCATCGCTGCGCGGCCATCTCAAGGCCGAAGGCAAGGAGGAGCCGGCTCGCAATCCTACGTTCCGCCGGAGCCAAAGACGACAAGGCGCTGACGATGGCGCTCGAACTGCTGCGCGGCACGCAGGTCAACTCGGCCTTCCCGCCGAATCCCAAGGCCGCCGATCCGAATTAAGCCGCTTCTACGACCTGTAAACGGCGGGGCCCCGCAGAGGGGCCGTTTGTTTTGGCGGGGCCAGCTTCGGCCCGCGTGTCACCCCTGCGCCGGAATGATGACTGCAGCATAGAATTCGCGAAGGTTTGAGCTGTGGCGGCAGATGACCTGAGCGCTCCGCTGGGTCAAGCAAGCCGATCACAGCGAGCGAAAATCCCCAAACTGCCGTTGCTGCTCCCGCGAAGCTGATTGCTGCTGCGCTGGGCCTTGTGCTTGCCGTGTTAAGGGCGCTGATGATAAAATCACCGCAGGGCGGCGAGCCAACCGCGGTTGTCCGGGGTGCCGACGGCGGGCCTCGCAGACCGCCAAGACCGAAGGCGCCGGAACGCCTAAGCCCGATGTCGTCGTGCGCGTCGAGACGCCGGGCAAGGCGGCGGAGTTGGCATGGCGCCGTCACCATCATCGACGGCTCGACCGGCAAGCGGCAGGAGGCTCCGCTGCGCAGCGGGGGAGGCCGCCAAGCTAAGCGGCGGCGATACGCGGCGGCTCAAGCAGACCCGTCACGGTCTCATTCCAAAGGTCGCCGCCGATGGCACGCGGTCGTCCGATGCCTATGCGGCGGCGCGCCCGACCGAGAAGGCAATCGATGCGCCGCGCATCGCCATCGTAGTGACAGGGCTTGGCATAGGCACCAAAATCACCGCGACGCGCGATCTCGAAAGCTGCCCGGTGCGGTGACGCTGGCGTTCGTGCCCTATGGTGCCGATATTGAAGCGTCTCGAACGAAGGCGCGCGAAGACGGTCACGAAGTGCTGCTGCAGGTACCGATGGAGCCGGTGAATATCCGGACAATGATCCGGGTCCGCAGACCTTGCTGACCTCGCTCGCCGCCTGAACAGAACATCGACCGGATGCATTGGGCGTTGAGCCGCGTACGTGGCTACGTCGGGGTCATGAATTACATGGGCGCGCGGTTGACCGCGAGCGAAGGGTCGTCTCGCCGGTGCTCAAAGAAGCGGGCAAGCGCGGGCTTGTCTATTTCGACGATGCGGCGTCGGCCCGCAGCGTCGCGGCGCAGATCGCGGGCACCAACAATGGATTCGCCAAGGCGGATGTGGTCGTCGATGCGGTGCCGACCACCGGCGATATCGGCAAGGCGCTGACGAGGCTCGAAGGGGTCGCGCGCGCCAACGGTACAGCGGTCGGCGTCGGAACCGGGCTGCCGGTGAGGATCGAGCGGCTCGCGCAATGGGCCAAGACCGTGAAGGGCCGCGGCTTCCTGCTGGTGCCGATTACGGTCGCGGCGACACGGTCGAAATCGAGTTGATAGCGTGAAGTGAGTTGAGGTTGAAGTGAGTTTAATGGCGCGTTTTGAAGATCTGCCCTATCGCCCGGCGTCGGCTGATGGTGTTCAACCGCGATGGCGAGCGTTTCATCGGCCGGCGCATCGACGGCGGAGCATGTCGATGACACGATCCTGGCAGATGCCGCAAGGCGGCATCGACAAGGGCGAAGACCCTAGCCGGCCGCACTGCGCGAACTTACGAGGAAACCAACATCCGCACGGTCGAAAAGCTCGCGGAAACCCCGGAGTGGCTCAGCTACGACATCCCGCCCGACATCGCGCGCAAGGCCTGGAAGGGCAGGTATCGCGGCCAGAAGCAGAAATGGTACGCGCTGCGCTTCACCGGCAAGGAAAGCGAGATCGAAATTAACCGCCCGGCGGTCACGAGCCGGAATTCTCGCGTGGCGCTGGAGCCGATGAAAAACTGCCGGCGCTGATCATTCCGTTCAAGCGGCCGGTCTATGATCGGTGGTGAAGGAATTCGCATATCTTGCGACCTAAATTTTCTAGATGCGCATGATCTTGTCCGAAAACCAGCTTCGAAGAGATCATGCGCTTTTTTGGCTCGACCATCAAACTCCTTGAGCGCAACAACGCGGCAGTTTTCTATCGCGCGTCTGGCAATGTCGGGACGGCGGCCGAAATTGCATCCGCTTCTTTCCCGGCCCCGACCGCGACGCCCACTGCCGCTGTTACCGATTGCAACCGCACTCCATCCTCCGGCGCCTTCGGCCAGTTTTTTGCCTGATCTCGTCGCGTGTTTGCGGGGAAATGCCGGGCTGCTTGCGGCCGAAAGAAGCCAACAACTTTCATCGTCATGGGGACCGGCACCGTGAACATATTATCGACGGCGATGATCGCGCGGGGGCCTGCATTGATGCCGCAGAATTCCAGCGACCGGCGGGAGCAGCTTCATCGGTGCTACTCTGCATTGAAGTACAATCCGGGACTGTACGTGGCGACAGCGCAAGCGCCTTGGGTCCGCGATTTGGCACATAGAACTTTTCTATGGTGTTGCGCGCGGCCTCGTTGACGAGCGGCACATCCTTGGTCACAAACGGCATTTCACCCATGTTGCGCGTCGCCGGGCTGCGGCGGCATGGGCGGGTGCGCCGCGCGATGACACCACCGCGTCAAATGCCACCGCAAAGAGTTCCGCACCTTTGCGGCGGCCCCGCCGAGTCGTCCGTGAGCTGCTCCGGCGCCTCTGAAGCGCGCCATTGCTAGCGGTTTTGTCATCCGGCTGATTGGTCAGAAAGGCGATCCGTCGCCCGTCCGACTGCCAGCGCCTCATGTCCCGGCGCCGTAGGTTTCGTTCACGAATTTCCTGCGAAAGCGATCTGAAATGATCGGTACGTTTTCAGCCACAAAGTTTTCAGCAGGCCGCGCTCCAGGGGGCGAGCGGCGCGAGGACGCTCCGCTCAACATCACTTCGAGCGGCGCCGGGAGTTTACGTTCTCCCTGTAATTTCAAGAAATCTTGCGTGAGGAAATATGCGCCGCCTGAAAACGCGGCAATCGCCACCAGTGCCAGCGCGGCCAGCAGCGGCAAGACGGGCCGTATTTGTCGGTTCTGGCCTTGTGCGGCACTGACGCCATCCCGGGATCGCCATGTCCCGCGACAGTGAATGCGTGCCGGATTAGGAATATTCTTGACCTCCTGCTCGCCGATGTCCGCAAACTGCACCGAGAGCTTGTTGGCGACCTGCTCGAACACCGTGCGGGATACGCAAATTCCGCCCACCGGCGCGATGCTTTCGAGGCGCGCCGCGATGTTGACGCCGTCGCCGAGCAGGTCACCGTCGCGCTCGACCACGTCGCCGATCGTGATGCCGATGCGGAAAGTCATCTGGCGGCTCGGCGGATAGGCGCGGTTGCGCGTGCGCAGGCTTTCTTGAATGTCGATCGCGCAGCGCACGGCTTCGACCGCGCTAGCGAATTCGCGCCAGGACGGCGTCGCCGGCAGTGTTGAAGATGCGGCCCGAACCTGAGGCGATGAAATCGTCGATGACGGCGCGATAGGCGCAACCGCCGCAACGTTTCTTCTTCGTCCTCTGCAACGAGGCGGCTGTAGCCGGCGACATCGGCGGCAAAGATGGCGGCGATCTTGCGCTTCATGGCGGGTGTCCGGACGGCGGTGCAGATTGTCGCAGCATGCCGCTCGCGGGCCGGCCGGGCAATTGTACCTGCGTCGCAAATTCGCCCGTGAAATTTCGAGGACCGGTCACACGAAAGGGCATGCAAGTCGCGCGCCCTTAGGTCGGGTAAGAGGGCATGATCCAAAAGTGGCAACCGGTTTTCGGAAAGATCATGCTCAAACAAAAGCTAATGCATCGCAGTGCCCTGCAGGTGTTGGTTGACCTGCTTGTAGTGATCGAGCTTCTGGATTTCCTTGTCAAGCGGGGCGCCGGCGTCCAGCTCTTGCAACGCGTTCTTCCATCGTGGCCATGCGCGCGGTCGAACGGCGGCGCGGTCGAACTCTCCACCGTTTCGGCAACCTCGGCGAGGATCGTCAGCGTTCCCTGCGCCGAGACTCAGCGAAGCCGCCGAGCGCCGACCATCTTCGTTTGCGTGCCGCCGCCGTAGATCGTGAGAATGCCGGGACGCAGCAGCGACACCGCTGCGGCATGGTTCCGGCAGAATCCCGAAATCACCCTCGATGCCCGGCCCCGGTCCGACCGATCGACCTGGCCGGAAAACGGTGAGCTTGTCGGGCGCGACCAGATCGAGATGGGAAAAGTAGCCATGTCTGTAACCCCACAACGCCATATATGTGCCTCTCAGCACATAGTAGACAACGATTGCTTCAAACGGCAGACAGAGAGTGTAGAAGATTTGCCTCCATCCAGCACACTGCGTTGATGCGCTCTGGCATCGACGTAGCGATCCAAAACTTCGCCAATGTTCTTGGAAACGTCGGAAGCTAACGGAGGACGACGACTGGGATGACGATCAGCCAAGCTAAACCAAAACCCCACGCTTTGAAGAAAGCTTATAAGAGGGGGGGGGGGTTGCAATTACAATGCTAATTACGGACGCCGCTCGAGCATGTTCCTGAGTAGGATGCCCTGCAATTTTGCTGACCAGTCCTGACATCTTCGCCTTGGCG
>CAWCEW010000019.1:0-16662 GCA_963794665.1 uncultured Alphaproteobacteria bacterium
AGCGCAAGTCGGGCTCTTCCACCGGCGAGTAGTCTATTCAGTGTGGCGGGAAGTGACGGTCCTGTCTCGTTCGGGGCCGCCTTAACGAGAACCTCATGCGCAAACTGCGAACATTGCTTAGCATCGCGCTTGGTGCCGCCACCATGATCGGTCAGGCATCCGCCGACCCGATTGACGAGGCATTAAAAAACCGCGACGCCATGGTGGCGGCAGTCGCCATGCTGACGCAGGTGCCTGACAAGTGCGTCGAAAGCAAACCGAAGGCCGAAGAAATAGTCTCTTTGCCATGCACTATCGGCATCGGGTCGACGAAAGATTCCTTGAAGACGTCAAGGCCAAGGTCTGGGAAAACAACCAGCGCTTCAAGAAAGGCGGCAGCTTCGAGTCCTTCTCCAAAAAGAACAGGAGAACATGCTCGATTTCATGTACGGCATGACTATGTTCTATTCAAACAAGTTGCGAGAGATCGTCAGATATGGTGCCACCAGGGAGAGACGATGAGGTGAGAGCTACGCCGGTTGATTAGCGGGTGATTGGTGCCTTCAGGAAAAAACAACAAAATGAAACAACGAGAACCAACAACGTTGAGACACCGACGCCGTGCTTCTATTCTTACCAAGGACGTGATGGCTGGCATCCCGAGCTGGTCCATCAAGGCTTGAATGCCGACGCCATCGCAGACCGACTTGGCTGCTCGGTCGGCACGCTGAGGGTGCGCTGCTCACAGGCTCAAATTAGCCTGCGTGTACCCAAAGAGAAGGTGGTGCCGTTGGTGCCATCATCCAAGCCGCCAAAGCAAAAGCGGTACTATCCCTGTTCCTTTGCCTTACCAACCACACTGCGACTAAGCCAGGTTGCCTTGTCCCGGCTGCGCCGACACGCGGAAGCAATTGGCGTAAACGAAGCCCAGCTTGCCCGCGACCTGCTTGAGGCGATCGCGCAGGATGACCTCTACGATGCCGTGCTCGACACAGCGAAAGATGCTAGGAACACATCCTGACCGAATGGCCCGCACCAAAAAGCCCAAGATCAAGATTAAGCAGCAAAAGGGTGGGGCGCGTCGCATATATATCAACGGCGAGTACATGGGCGCGGGGCTAACCTAGGTCCTCCGCCCGTGAAGGCGCGAAACGAACGCTGGTCATCCATGAGAGGGTACGGGCGAGCAAAGCTGCCCTTGAAAGTTTAAAGATGGCGCGCATGAACGGGCAAAGCACAACTGACATCTGGGTAGCTCATGGCCGAGCGATCATGGGTTTAGACAGCCCGTACTTCGCAATAACAAGCGATTTGGGGTGAGTGGCTGGCGTGGCCCTATGTCGGGCGAGGGCAGTTCGAAATCAACTCTCCTGACCGTGTTATTGGCTGGCAGGTCGTTAGTCCATCGGTAGCTAGGAACAGGCCGAGGTCGCAAAAAACATTGGCGGACAATCGCTTTTGCGATTTTCATGTTTAACAACTTCTTAACGCCCGCCGCCGTATCAAGCTTGGAGGCTTAAATCCGGATCGACCGAGGATGGCGGGCGCCGAGACGACCGTCGAAAGGCTGCGGCATTTTCTGCGCGAGCTCTCGCCTGGGGCGCGTTCGCTGCTGATCGGCGAATTTGAGCGCAGCGTGCTGCGCGGCGAGGACGTCGTCGGTGCGGACCTCGTTCTCCAGGAACTTCGGCGCATGTTCGCGAGCAACGCGATGTGGCTCCCCGCATAGAAGATTCCGCGCGGCTGCTGTTCAAGCCGCTCGAACCTTTCATTGTCGATGATCGTGGCGACCATAAACACCCGGGCCGTATTGCGCGCTCGTCGATGGACGCCTTATGGAAGTGGATCAGGCGGGATCTTTTGCCTCATGACGCCGATGCGCTGGCCGGCGAGGTGAGCGATGCAATGGTCGCCGGTGATCAGGCAAAGACCGAGCGGCTGGCGCGCATGTTTCAGGACAGGGTTGCCGCGGCGATCGACTCCAATATCAGTGCCGACGACCAGGATGGAAAGATCCGGCGCCGGATACTGCAACAGATCGGTACGCCTCGCGCGGATGATGAGCTTGCCGCGCTCAAGGCCGCGCTCAAAGGGCGCGATGTATTGGCATCGCTGTCTGCGAGATTGCCGCTCCAGATCGGGAACCTCGCCAACGCTCAACTCGACGAATGCAAGAATCTCATCGAAAGCGCGGCCGCGCGTGACGGCGAGTTGTTCCTCTATGCCTTGCTGACGGTCATGAACCGAATGACCGCACCGTGGCAGCTGATTCGGCTTGGAGTGAAAGCGGCTGGAAGCGATACGGCAGCGCGCGTTGCCGACACGCACTATGGCGTTGCGGTCAATATCGTCATGGCCGAGCTCGAACGCATGGTCGCGGAATTGCGCGAAGATCTTCGAAGCGGGCAGGGCGTCGCCGTCGGCGCTCTTCTCAAGACGATCCACGATTCGGCGCGCGGTTTGCGCACCGAGCTTGCACTTCCGGTCGACAGCACCTGGGGACGCGCACTGGCGGCTCAACGCACACATATTTCCGATATCCTGCGCGTCGAAATTGAATCGATGCCGGGCCGCGTCCGGCATCTGTTGCGACCGCGCCAGGCAAAAGAAATTCGCCCAAATTCGGTGCTCGACCCCAACGAAGTCGCCGAGGTCGAGGCACTGGTCGAATTTGTCGGTATATGCCGGTACTTTGCCGGCGAACTCGCGATTAACGAGATGACACAGCGCGCCTTAAGCGAATTGCGCCATTACCTGGACAATGGCACCCGGGCATTGCTCGAGGGGCTGCGCCATGCCGGCGATGCCGATCGCAGTTTCCGGCAATCTCAGGTCGATGCAGCCGTGCGGTTCTGCGCCAAGGTGTTCGGACGGGAATATGCGGCGCTGCTGGGCAAGGCCGCGGAAGTTGCGGTCACCGGCGACAGCAAGGCAGCCCGCGCGTAAAGGCCGTTTTTGCTGCAGTGCGCCTGTGCGATAAAGCACATTGCTGTCACGATCAAACGTAATGTATTCCCTGCGGCGCTGCCCTCCGGTGGAGGCCCGACGCGGAATTAAGGCTCCATGACCCTTTGGTTCGTTTTCGCGCTGATGACAGCTGCGGCGATTTTCGCCGTCCTGTGGCCGCTTGGCCAGGCGGCGAATGCGCAGGCCGGCAGCGATCTTGCTGTCTATCGTGACCAGCTGGATGAAATCGAGCGCGACCGCGCTGCGGGGCTGATCGGAGCGGCGGAAGCAGATGCGGCACGGGTAGAGGTTTCCCGCCGTCTTATTGCGGCAGCCGATGCAGCGGAATTCACCCACGCCTTGCCAATCGGATCGCCGCTCTGGCGTCGCCGTGCGCTGACGGTTGGCGCGGTGGTTTTGTTGCCGAGCATCGCCGCCGCTTTTTATCTTGCACTTGGATCCCCGCAGTTGCCCGGCCAACCGCTGGCCGAGCGAGTCCGTGAAGCACACCAAGGGCGTTCAATTGCAAGCCTCGTCTCAGAGGCGGAAGCGCATCTTGAACGCAACCCCGACGACATCCGCGGTTACGAAGTATTGGCTCCCGTCTACCTGCGTATGGGCCGCTTCGCCGACGCAGTGAGCGCGCGGCGCAAGCTGCTGACGCTCGGAGGCGAGAGCGCCGGACGGCAGTCGGATCTTGGCGAGGCGCTCGTTGCGGCGGCGAATGGCGTCGTTACTGCCGAGGCCAAATCCGCGTTCGAGCGCGCAATGGCACTCGATCCGGAAGAGCTCAAAGCCAAATTCTACATCGGTCTCGCGGCCGAGCAGGACGGCGACCGGGCAAAAGCAGCCGAGATATGGCGCGCCATGACGAAGAATGCGCCGGCCGATGCACCATGGGTTCCGATGGTGCGGGAAGCGCTGGCGCGCGTAGATGCACAATCTCCAGGCAGTGCCGCGCCAGGTCCGACCGCCGACGATATTGCCGCCGCCGGCGCAATGAGCGAGAAAGACCGGGGCGACATGATCCGCAATATGGTCGCTCGCCTTGCCGACCGACTGAAAGAAAATGGAAGTGACGTCGAAGGGTGGCAACGGCTTTTGCGTGCCTATTTGGTTCTCGGCGAAAGGGAGAAGGCGATCTCCGCTGCCGATGCCGCAAAACGGGCGCTTGCCAACGATGCCGACAAGCTCCGTCGTATCGAAGATACGATCAAGAACCTTGGACTCGAAGGCTAAGACGGAATGACACGCAAGCAACGACGTCTGGCTCTGATTGGCACAAGCCTGGCCGTATTGGCGGTTGCCGCGGCGCTCGTGCTGAGCGCCTTGCGGGATTCGATCGTTTTTTTCAATTCACCGACTGATGTCGCCGAAAAACACCCCGTGCTGGGTACCCGCATGCGTATTGGCGGCCTTGTTAAACCCGGCAGCATAGAGCGTGGTGACAACTTGCTCGTGCGTTTCGCAGTGACGGATGGAAAAACCGACATCGCTGTGCGATATCAAGGCATTGTCCCCGACCTGTTCCGAGAAGGGCAGGGAGTCGTTGCCGAAGGCAAACTCGATACAGGCGGGGTATTCGCAGCCGATACTGTCCTTGCCAAACATGATGAGCGCTATATGCCGCGCGAAGTCGTTGATGCGCTGAAAAAATCCGGCCGCTGGCAGGAAGGCGAGCAAAAAGATTCGGGGAGCTCTGCAAAATGACTCCGGAGCTCGGTCACTTTGCATTGGTGCTGGCGCTGGGTCTTGGTCTGATCCAGTCGATCGTTCCTGTCATCGGCGTCCACAAACGTGACAGCTCATTCATGCGCCTCGCCAGTTCAACCGCGCTCGCGCAATTCGTTTTTGTCGCTTTATCGTTCCTTGCACTCACCGTCTGCTACGCCACGTCGGACTTTTCAGTTGCGACGGTTTACGAGAACTCACATTCAACGATGCCGCTGGTGTACAAGTTCACCAGCGTCTGGGGAAACCACGAGGGCTCCATGCTCTTGTGGGTCTTGATCCTCTCCCTGTTCGGCGCCCTGGTCGCATTCTTTGGGAACAACCTTCCGGCAGCGCTCAAAGCGCATGTGCTCGCGGTGCAATCATGGATTGCCTGCACCTTCTATCTCTTCATCCTGCTGACCTCGAATCCGTTCCTGCGGCTGGCGCCTGCGCCATTCGAGGGACGCGATCTCAATCCGATCCTGCAGGACATCGGTCTCGCCATTCACCCGCCACTTCTTTACTTGGGCTACGTCGGATTTTCGATCTCATTCTCCTTTGCCATTGCCGCACTACTTGAAGGACGCATCGATGCCGCATGGGCCCGTTGGGTGCGGCCGTGGACGCTCGCGGCCTGGATGTGCCTTACCGTCGGCATCGCGATGGGCTCCTATTGGGCCTACTACGAACTGGGCTGGGGTGGCTTCTGGTTCTGGGACCCCGTAGAAAATGCTTCGCTGATGCCATGGCTGGCGGGCACAGCTCTGCTGCACTCGGCCGTGGTAATGGAAAAGCGCAATGCGCTGAAAATATGGACGATCCTGCTCGCGATTCTCGCTTTTTCACTTTCCTTGGTCGGCACGTTTCTTGTGCGTTCGGGTGTTCTTACCTCGGTACACACATTCGCCAATGATCCTGCACGTGGCGTCTTTATTCTTGCGATTCTGGTCATCTTCATCGGCGGGGGATTGACACTTTTCGCCTGGCGCGCGCCGCTGCTGAAGCAAGGCGGATTGTTCGCTCCGATCTCGCGCGAAGGCGCGCTGGTTTTCAACAATCTGTTCCTAACGACAGCCTGCCTGACCGTATTTGTTGGCACGCTCTATCCGCTGGCACTCGAAGCGATAACGGGTGCGAAAATTTCGGTTGGTCCGCCGTTCTTCAACCTTACGTTCGGACCGCTTTTTGTGCCGCTGCTATTTGCCATGCCATTCGGGCCGCTCCTGGCGTGGAAGCGTGGGGATATTCTCGGGGTTGCGCAGCGGCTGATGGCCGCCTTCGCCGTTGGCCTGGCGGCGATCGCAATCGTTGCGGCGGCCGAAAGCGAGGTTTCTGTCCTGGCACCGTTCGGGATCGGGCTGGCGCTTTTTGTGATGACCGGGGCGGTGACCGACATTGTCGAGCGCATCGGGTTGTTTCGCGTTCCACTCCCCGTCGTGCGCCGGCGCGCTGCAGGCCTTCCTCGTTCGGTTTGGGGTACTGCTTTCGCACATTTCGGAATAGCGATGACATTGCTGGGCGTCGTCAGCGTTGGCACCTGGGCAAGCGAGCGCATTGTCGGGCTCAAGCCCTCGCAAACCGTTTCACTGTCAGGCTTTGATCTGTCCTTCGACGGGCTCGTCCAACGCTCGGGCCCGAATTATCGCGAACTGGTTGGAAAGTTCACCGTGCGACGGGGTGGCGTGCCGATCGCGACAATGGAGCCGACCAAACGCAGTTTTGACGTCACGCGCGACCACCACCACGGAAGCCGCATTGTTGAGCCGCGGCTTCAGCCAACTCTACCTGTCGCTCGGTGACGTCAATGACGACGGCTCGGTTGCGGTCAGGCTCTATTACAAACCGATGGTCCTCCTAATCTGGATCGGCGCGATTGTGATGATGTTCGGCGGCGCGCTCTCATTGTCCGATCGACGGTTGCGGATCGGAGCTCCCAGACCGGCGGCAAGGCCGGCTGTGCAGGCGGCGGAGTAGAGCATGCGCCGGCTTGCCGCAATCGCCCTTGCGCTTGCCGTCATTGCGTCAAGCAGTTCTTTGGCGGTGCAGCCCGAAGAAATGCTGAAGGATCAGAAACTGGAGGCGCGAGCTCGTGAACTGTCGCGCGAGTTACGCTGCATGGTTTGCCAAAATCAATCGATCGACGAGTCCGAAGCGCCGCTTGCGCGCGATTTGCGGCTGCTGGTCCGTGAGCGGCTATCCAAAGGTGACACCGATCAGCAAGTGCTGAATTTCCTGGTAGCCCGCTACGGCGAGTTTGTCCTGCTCAAGCCGCCACTTGAAAGCAGAACGTTCATTCTGTGGGCGCTGCCGCCGGTGGCGTTGCTCGCCGGTGCGGTTGGCTTGTTCTTCGCCCTGCGCCGACGTCGGACAGGTCAACTGGAGCCTGCGACACTTAGTAACGAAGAGCAGCGCAAGCTTTCGACTTTGGTCGACAAGCCCCCTGGTTGAGCATTGATTATTTGGACGAAATTCGAGCGTCTCGATAATCCCCACCTTACCAAAGTTTAATCCTGCCGACAGGACGCTGTAAGGGTCGTCTCTCCATCTTCAGGTTCGAAACAGCGCAACACGCGCCACACGAATCCCGATGGAGATTTCCAGATGAACCCGAGCGTCAATCCCGCTCCAGAAAATCGAAACGAAGCCGCGCGCGCTTTCCGTTCGCCGTGCGGTGCTGCTGGCGACGACGATCGCCGGCCTCGGCATTGGAGCCTTCGTGGCCGGCCCCGGCTTCGACATTCGTGCCGGGTATCCGACGGCTCTTGCCCAGAACCTCTCCGAGCAGGCCCACAAGCTTCAGGCGCCCGTCGGATTTGCCGACATCGTGGAGAAGGTGAAACCGGCGGTTATCTCGGTGCGCGTCAAGGTCGATGGCGGATCGCAGACCAATGGCCTCGGAAGCAATGACGTTCCTCCCGGTCTGCGCGAATTTTTCCGGCGCTTTGGGATGCCCGATGCTCCCGAGGGTATGCCGCGTGGCCGTCACAACACGATTACCGGCCAGGGTTCGGGATTTTTCATCTCGGCTGACGGCTATGCGGTGACCAACAATCACGTGGTTGAAAAGGCGGAGAGCGTCCAGATCACGACCGACGATGGCAAGACTTATACCGCTAAGGTCATCGGTGCTGATCCGCGCACTGACCTCGCACTTATCAAAGTGGAGGACGGACCTTTCCCTTACGTGAAGCTGTCGGAAAAAACGCCGCGGATCGGTGATTGGGTTCTTGCCGTCGGCAATCCCTTCGGTCTCGGCGGCACGGTTACGGCCGGCATTGTTTCGGCGCGTGGACGCGATATCGGAGCGAGCGCCTACGACGACTTCATTCAGATCGATGCGCCTGTGAACAAGGGCAACTCGGGCGGTCCAACGTTCGACACTGAAGGCAATGTCATCGGCGTGAATACGGCGATCTTTTCACCGTCGGGTGGTTCGGTCGGTATTGCTTTCGCGATTCCCTCCGACACGGTAACTAGCGTAGTTGCTCAGCTGAAGGATCACGGCTCGGTCACTCGTGGCTGGATCGGAGTTCAGATTCAGCCGGTCACGCAGGACATCGCCGACAGCCTCGGGCTGAAGAAAGCCGAAGGCGCGCTTGTCGCGGAGCCGCAACCCAACAGTCCCGCCGCAAAGTCTGGAATTGCCGCAGGAGACGTCATCACTGCCGTCGACGGCAAGCCGGTTAAGGATGCACGCGATCTCGCGAAGAAAATCGGGTCGTTGGCGCCAAAAGCGTCGGTAAAGGTCACCGTGCTGCACGGCGGATCTGAAAAGGTTCTGACTCTGACGCTCGGCGAAATGCCGAACGCCAAGGAAGCGCGGGCGTCGGCGGACGAAGGAGACAGCAGCGCCGATCTTGGCAAGCTCGGTCTCACTCTTGCGCCGGCCGCCCGGGTCGCGGGCGCGGGCGCCGAGGGTGTGGTTATCACCGGCGTCGATTCGAGTGGCGTCGCGGCAGATCACGGCTTCTCGACGGGCGACGTGATCCTCGAGGTCGCCGGCAAATCCGTTTCGACGCCGACGGACGTGCGCGAGGTCATCACCACCGCACAGACGCAAGGCAAACGAACAGTCCTGGTCCGCGTGAAGAAGGGTGACAACACGCGCTTCGTCGCGCTGCCGCTGGGCCGCGGCTGAGACACGAGTTTGGGGACGTCCCGCCGGCATCCGTCGCCCCCGCCGGTGGTCGACCTCAACGGGACGGGCATCGCGCCCGTCCCGGCTAATTCCGGAAGTGGTCTTGGTTGGGCCACTTTCGAACGGAGCTCCGACCCTGGCATCCGTCGCCCCCGCTGGGGTGGAGTCGTTGAGGGGGTGGCGGTTTCCGCCACCCCCTCGCGTACGAATAAGAGGACCCATGGCTGGAGGCAGTTGACCCCGCCACCGAAATGACTGGAATTGGTGTGACCGATGCCCACCTTTGCGGATATTAACGGGCAGCGCCCTTTCAGCCGGGTGGCTGAAGCGCAACCGGACCGGGTCACCATGCGCCTACTGGTCATTGAGGACGATCGCGACGCCGCGGACTACTTGGTTAAAGCGTTCCGTGAGGTCGGGCATGTCGCCGATTCCGCTACAGATGGCGACGACGGCCTCACCATGGCAGTTGACGGTCAGTACGACGTCCTGATCGTGGATCGTATGCTCCCGAAACGAGACGGCCTTTCGCTGATCGGCGCGCTGCGGGGAAAGGGAATTGGGACTCCGGCCCTGATCCTGTCTGCGCTCGGTCAGGTCGACGACCGGGTCAAAGGTTTGCGGGCCGGTGGCGACGACTACCTCTCCAAACCTTACTCATTTTCGGAGTTGCTCGCGCGGGTAGAAGTGCTCGCGCGCCGCCGCGTCGGTCGCAGCGAGGAAACCGTGCTTCGGGTCGGCGGTCTCGAGCTAGACCGCCTGTCGCATCAGGTGCGTCGCGGAGACGAGGAAATCTCATTGCAGCCACGCGAATTTCGGCTGCTTGAATACCTGATGCAGCATGCCGGACAGGTGGTTACCCGCACAATGCTGCTGGAAAACGTGTGGGACTACCATTTCGACCCCCAAACCAACGTCATTGACGTGCACATCTCGCGCTTGCGCTCGAAAATCGATAAAGGTTTCTCCCAGCCGCTTTTGCACACAATCCGCGGCGCGGGATACATGATACGTGACGGCGCTCGGTAAGTTATTTCGCACCACCACGTTCAAGCTCACGCTGGTCTATTTGACCGTTTTCGGGCTGTTCGCGGCATTTCTGCTCGGTTATTTCGCACTCAACACGCGCAGGCTGATCACCGAGCAGATCACCGATACGGTCAATGCCGAGATCACCGGACTCTCCGAACAGTATCGACAGGGAGGGATCAGGCGGCTCGTAATTGTCGTCGACGCCCGCGCGCGGCGTCCCGGCTCCAGTCTTTATCTCGTCACGACATTTGCAGGCGAGGCCCTCGCCGGCAATGTCACGGCTTTGCCGCCCGGCACGCTCGACAATGCGGGCTGGACGGAAACCGTCTACAAACGGCTCGACGAAGCGGACGCCGCCGATCACCCGGAACATCACGCGCTTGTCCGCGTCTTCCAGCTGCCGGGCGGGTTTCGCCTGCTGGTCGGGCGCGATCTCGATGAGCGCGAGCGGCTCTACAATATCGTGCTTGCTGCCGGACGTTGGTCGATCGCGATCGTAATCGTTCTGGGGCTCGCCGGTGGACTCTTCGTCACCCGCCGGGTCCTGCGACGCGTCGATGCGATGACAGAAACAACACGCACGATCATGCGTGGCGATCTGGGCGGACGGTTGCCGGTCGCGGGCACCGGCGATGAACTGGACCGCCTGGCCGAAAATTTGAATGTGATGCTCGAACGGATCGAAGCCTTGATGCGCGGATTGAAGGAAGTTACTGACAACATCGCGCACGATCTCAAAACGCCTTTGACTCGCCTCAGGAATCGCAACGAACAGGCCTTGCGCACTGCAAAAAATGAATCCGAGTACCGGGCGGCACTGGAAAGCACGATCGAGGAGTCCGAAGGCCTTATTCGTACATTTAATGCTCTGTTGATGATTGCGCGTGCGGAATCCGGTCAGGCGCGCGATGATATGAGCGAGTTCGACGCCGCAGAAATCGCCCGCGACGTCGGAGAGCTTTACGAGCCGCTGGCGGACGAGAAAGGTCTCGTATTAAAGTTAGAAGCCGATACGCCTGCGCCCGTGATTGGCAATCGCGAGCTCATTAGCCAGGCACTCGCCAATCTCGTCGACAACTCGATCAAATATGCCGGCGCGACGGACGGAAACGGTGAACGGGGCGGCGCGGTGAGGTTGATCGTTCGTGCACTCACCGAAGGTGATCGGGTTCTCTTGACGGTGACCGACTGCGGGCCCGGTATTCCGGAAAGCGACCGGGACCGTGTGGTTGAGCGATTTGTGCGGCTTGAGCAAAGTCGCTCGCAGCCGGGTTCCGGACTCGGCTTAGAGTCTCGCTGCAGCCGTCGCCCGCTTGCATGGCGGCGAGCTCGTATTGGCCGACAACAAACCCGGGCTGAAAAGCATCATTGCTTTGCCGCGGCGAGGGCCGGTACAGATTTCCGGATGAGGCGCCCCGCAAGACGCAAGGCTTCCCCTAAGAAGGAAGCCCCCAAATCGGACAATGCCGCCGCCGCTAAAGGCGCTGCGCTTGCCGACCTGATTAAACCGCCCCGCGGTTGAGCGACCCCGACGTCGTAAGGTTGCGCGTATCCGAATGGCTGGCCGAGGTATCGGCGGCCAACTCCAAATCCCTCAAAAGTGTCTTTTCCAAGCGACCGATTATCGGCACGCTTGTTGAGTCTCTGGCCGAAAGCTCGCCGTATCTTTGGGAATTGATCATCCGCGAGCCGGATCGGCTTCTGCGGCTGCTGCGGGCAAATCCCGAGCAGCATTTTGCGGCGCTCCTAAAAGACCATGGCCACGCAGCGGCAGTGAACAAGGACGAAGCAGGGGCGATGCGGGAGCTTCGCCGCATGAAAGCTGAATCTGCTTTGCTGATTGCGCTTGCCGATATCGGCGGCGTTTGGCCGGTAATGCGCACGGCGCATGCACTTAGCGAACTTGCCGACGCCGCGGTGAATGGCGCCGTCCAATTCGCGTTGGCAGAAGCAGGCCGCGCGGGGCGGCTTGTCCTGAAGGACAAAACCAGGTCGCAGGCCGGCAGCGGCTACATCGTCCTCGCCATGGGCAAGATGGGCGCATTCGAGCTCAACTACTCGAGCGACATCGATCTCATTGTTCTGTACGACCCGGCAGCACCGGCGTTGCCTGCGGATGCCGAGCCATCCACGCTTTATGTCCGCCTTACACAGCGGCTGGTGAAGCTGCTGCAGGAACGGACGGGCGACGGTTACGTTTTCCGTACCGACCTGCGTCTGAGGCCCGACCCGGCGTCGACCGCGGTTGCAATCTCCAAAGCAGCAGCCCTCTCATACTACGAGAGTGTGGGACAGAATTGGGAACGCGCCGCCATGATAAAGGCGCGCGCCTGCGCGGGCGATATTGCGGCTGGCGAAGAAGTTCTTCACGAGCTGGCGCCGTTTGTGTGGCGAAAGTACCTCGACTTCGTCGCGCTTGCCGACGTTCACGCCATGAAGCGGCAGATCAACGCCTATCGCGGTCATGGTGAAATTGCGGTCGAGGGGCACAACATCAAACTCGGTCGGGGTGGCATTCGCGAGATTGAGTTTTTTGCACAGACGCAGCAATTGATCGCGGGCGGCCGCAATCCAGATCTTCGCGACCGCGACACATTGACGACACTCGACAAACTTTGTGCGGACAAGTGGATTGATGTCGAGGCGCGCGACGCCATGAAGGATGCCTACGGATTTCTGCGCGTTGTCGAACATCGCCTGCAGATGGTGAATGACGAGCAGACGCAAAGCCTGCCGGCAGATCGCGCAGAGCTCGAGCGTTTTTCGCGCTTTCTCGGATTTGAGAACAGAGATGCCTTTGCTGCGGTGCTTCTCGGTCATTTGAACAAGGTGCAGGATTACTACGCTCGGTTGTTCGAAAAGGAGCCGGAGACCGAGCGCACGGCGATGTCATTTCCGCGCGATGCCGACGACCATAAAACGCTCGATCGGTTGTCGGAACTCGGCTTTAAGGCGCCGCTCGAAGCATCCGGCATCGTTAGGGAATGGTTGACTGGCAGCCATCGCTCTTTACGAGGCGAAACGGCCCAGGAGCACCTTCGGGCTTTGCTGCCTGCACTGCTCAAGCAAATTGCGCGGACGGACAATCCAGGCGCGACCCTCGTTCTGTTCGATCATTTCCTTGCCAATCTGCACGGCGCGGCGCGCTTGCTGTCTCTACTCAGGCAGAAGCCTGATCTCATCGCACTTATTGCGCTCGTCCTCGGGACCGCCCCGCGTCTCGGCGATACCTTGGCGCGCCATCCGCAGGTGATCGACGCACTCGTCGACCCCAGCTTTTTTGGAGCTTTGCCGGGCGATGCAGAGCTTGCGCGGCGGTTCGACGCAGCGCTGGCACAGTCGCGCTACGACGAGGATTTGCTCGAGCGTATCCGCATGTTCGGGCTCGAATACATGTTCCTCATCGGAGTACGCATCCTGACGGGGACCGTAACGGCGCGGCAGGCGGGTCAGGCTTTCGCGGGACTGGCCGATGCCGTCATTCGCGCCGTCCACCGTGCCGTGGGCGACAATTTTGCGAAGACCCATGGCCACATGCGCAACGAAGAGTCGGCGGTCATCGCGATGGGCAAGCTTGGCGGTTACGAAATGACCGCCACGTCAGATCTTGACCTCATCCTGGTCTATGATTTTGACGATGAGAATCCGGAATCCGACGGCGAACGCCCGCTGTATGGAACGCAATATTTTGCCCGCTTGACCCAAAGACTGATCAATTCGCTCACGGCGCAGACTAACTATGGCGCGCTTTACCAGGTTGATATGCGGCTGCGGCCTTCGGGCCGCGCAGGTCCGCTAGCGACGCAACTCGACGGGTTTCTGCAATATCAGGAAAGCGAGGCCTGGACTTGGGAGCATATGGCGCTCACCCGGGCGCGCGTCGTTTCCGCATCCCCTGCATTCCGGAAGCGAGTCGGAGACGTTATTGCCGGCATTCTCCAGCGTCCGCGTGACGCCAAGTTGACGGCTGGCGACGTCGTCGAGATGCGGACGGCGATCGCCAAGGAGAAAGGCGACAGTGCCCGGTGGGACCTCAAATATGTGGCCGGCGGGCTGATCGATATCGAGTTCATTGCGCAGTATTTGCAGCTCGTTCACGCCCACCGCCTACCGGATATTCTTGATACGTCGACGGCGCGTGTGCTCGACAAGGCGAGGGCACTGAACGTCCTGGCGGTGGAGGACGCGGAAGTCCTTCGTCCTGCGGTTCAACTCTATCACGATCTGACGCAGATCCTGCGCTTGTGCTTGCCCGACGCGTTCGATCCAAAAATGGCTGGGGCAGGCCTTTTGCGGCTTCTTGCGCGGGCCGGCGACGTGCCGGATTTTGCGACGCTTGAAGCGACGCTGGCCGAAACGCAGAAAAAGGTGCGCGCGAGCTTCGTTCGGATTTTGGGGCAGGATCCGGTGGTGGATTAGGCCGCCTCTTCGCGTGGAAACAGGCATTGCGGCTCGAGCGGCAGGCGCACCGAGACGATCGTGCCTTTGCCGAGCGTGGAACGAATTCGCATGCGACCGCCGTGCAGTTCTACCAGTGACTTCGAGATTGCGAGACCGAGCCCGGAACCCTGATGGCTCTTGGTCAGCTGGCTCTCTACTTGTTCGAAGGGCCGGCCGAGACGGGCAAGAGCGTCGCGGGCGATGCCGATGCCGGTATCGGCGATGGAAAGAATGATGCAGTGGCTGGTTGCGCGCCCACGAACCATGATCCGGCCGCCTGTCGGCGTAAATTTGATGGCATTGGACAGCAGGTTGAGCGCGATCTGCTTAAGTGCGCGGCGGTCGGCGCGCAATTTCAGCTGCGGCGATATTCGCGCGGTGACCTGCAATGCCTTGTCTTCAGCGCGTGCGGCAACGACGCGCATTGCGTCGTCAGCAGCGTATCGAGACCGAATCGTCGAAATCGAGCCGAAGCGGCCGGCCTCGATCTTCGACATGTCGAGGATATCGTTGATGACGTCGAGCAGATATTGGCCGCTGCCGCGGATGTCGCTGCAATATTCGTGATATTTTTCCGCGCCCGAGCGGGCCGAACATTCCGGACTCCATGATTTCGGAAAAGCCGATGATGGCGTTGAGCGGCGTGCGCAGCTCGTGGCTCATATTGGCGAGAAATTTCGACTTGGCCTGGTTGGCCTCTTCGGCGCGGTCTTTTCCTCGGCGTATTTTTCGGCGAGCTCCGCCGAGCGCTGCTGCGACGCGCGCAGGTCGGCGACGGTCGCCATCAGGCGCTTCTCGCTGTCGATCAGTTTTTCTTCGTGCGTCTTGAGCGCGGTGATGTCGGTGCCGACCGAAACATAGCCGCCGTCCTTGGTGCGCCGTTCGCTGATGTGCAGCCAGCGGCCGTCCTCGAGCTGCGCCTCGAACGTGCGCGCGCCGGGGACGCTCGGGCCTGCGTTGAGATCTTGTTGCGGACGACCGGCTTGCTGCCCGCGGCAACCACCGACTTCTAGGAGCGCCGACGGTGATCGCTTCGTCCGGCAGGTCGATGCAGTTCCTGAAAATTGGAGTTGCACAGCACGAGCCGATTGTCGGCGTCCCACAGCACGAAGGCTTCCGGGATCGTCTCGATCGCGTCGCGCAGGCGCATGTCGGCCGCGGCGGTCTTCTCCGCCAGGCTCTTCTGCTCGGTGATGTCGACCGCGATGCCGATCAGATGCAGGCCCGGGTCGTTCGGCTGGCGCACCAGCTCGCAGCGCGCACGCAGCCAGACCCAGTGGCCGTCGGCATGGCGCATGCGGAAAGCGTGATCAATCGTGGTCGCCTTTGCGTCGGCGAGTTCGCGCGGCGAGTTCGTAGAGATCGCACGTCCTCCGGATGCACCAGCGCGTTCACATCGCCGAACGACAGCAGATCATCCTTGGTTCTCAAGCCCGAGGATGTCGAACATCGATTGCGACCAGAAGATGCGGCCGCGCGCGAGATCCCAATCCCATAGGCCGCAGCGGCCCCGGTTGAGCGCGGTATCGATGCGGCTGCGAACCGTTTCATAGATCAGTCCGCTTCCCGCGCGCGTGTCGCTTGCCAATGGAAGGCAAAACCGAGGATGAGCACGACAAAGCCGGTGGTGGCGGAGAGGGTGACCGTGAGCGTCGTGAGCGAGCGCCAGGAGGCGAGCGCGGCCTCGCGCGTCTGCACCACGGCGAGCTGGCCAAACGGGGCGCTGAGCGTGCGCACGGTGGCCAAAGCGCGCGTATCGTCGGGCAAGTAATTTCCATGACACCTGCGCCGGCGCCGAACGTGGTCAACGGTTGGGTCGCACCCAAGAGGTCGACCAGCCGCCGGCCGAGCGTGCGTCGCTGGCAGGTGTAGCGGCGGCGATCACGCCCTCCGCATTGGTAAGAATAAAGCGCCGCCCAGCTGCCGTCGCCCAGGACGGGAGGACCTGCGAGAGCACTGCTGCGGCTGGTCCGCCGCGGCGAGGCTATTTGAGTTGCATGCAGGCGCTCGGTGGCGAGATCAGCCACGGCCTCGAGGGACAGGATGTCGTTGCTGAAGTCTGCCGGCGGTGGTCGAGCACCTGCACGAGAGCGCCGACGCAGATCGTCCCGAGGAAAGCGATGATGAGGACCGGAACCGCCCGCCGAAGCAGCGGCTCAGCCTTAAGCAGGCGCCGATACGCCGGTTTGGCGATCGATTGCGCGAGGCCCTTGATAAATCGGGATGTGCAGACGCACTCGCCAAACCGGCGCGCGCCATAGAAGGCCTCCGTTCGGAATTTCCCCTACCCTGGAAACGGAAGGATGTGCCGCATCGCTGTCCAGAATCACTTGGCGATTGGAATCGATGGGCGGTGATTTGTCGAGAGTCGGAAAGTCAATTATTTAAAAAATGTTACCCACGAATAGTTTTTG
>CAWCEW010000020.1:0-34462 GCA_963794665.1 uncultured Alphaproteobacteria bacterium
CTTTCGAGGGTAAAGCGGATATTGTTTTGGAGTTTTGGTTGCGCGAATTGTCAAGGCCGCTGCCAGCGGTCCGCGCGAGAAAGGTTCTTCTGGGTATTGGCTGGGTCTTTTCGTGCGCGATCTCTGGCACTGTTTTAGGCCAGGGCGCTTCGTGGAGATAGTTCACTCGCCAAACAAAAGGTAGATGCTTGTTCATAGTCGTGCTTCCGATGTGAGAGTTGAGGACTGACCGAGATTTAGGAGTTCGCCGGCGTTCCGCTTGTGATGGGGATCACAAAGATGTGCGTTTGGTATTCGTTTCACAAACTAGTGATTACGGATGTCCGCTTTCAGGGGCAAAGCGGACATTCCCTTTGCACTGCACATGTCCGCTTATGACCCAAAGCGGACATGAGCAAGTGCGCGCGCTAATTTAGCGTAACGGTAACGCGTAAGAAGGTCGCAGGAATGGAGGTGGCATCCTTGCTTGGGCTTTTGTTTTGGCTGTTGAACAGAGCTTCCAGCTCCTTCTGCAGATCACCGGCTCGACCGTTCTTTTCTGCAGCTTCGAATGCATTCATGGTTGGCCCGTAGTATTTTCTGAATGCATCAACGAACTCTGACGGTGTGCCGGGAAAGTTGAAAGTATACGTGTCTCTGACGAAGGATATCTTCTCTTTTGGAACTCCCGCGCCTGCAAATCGCTCGATCACGTTGCTCTCGATCCCCCACGTCATAGGGCTAATGAAGCCTTCCGGCGGCGGCGGCGAGTATGAGGAGCTGATTTTCAAGATTTGCGCGACCAATGTCGGATCATTTGGAATCCAGTTCCCCATAACGATCCGCCCTCCGGGCCGGGTCACGCGCACCATCTCCTTGGCCACATCAAACGGCTTTGGCGCGAACATGGCTCCAAAGATGCTCACGACGAGGTCAAACGTATGATCTTTCAGCTCGTGCAAATTGGACGCATCGCCTTCCTGAAACTTGCAGTTCGTGAGGCCCTCCTCCTTGGCACGCTTGTTCCCGGCCTCGACAAGGTTCCTTGCGATATCGACGCCCAACACGTCCGCTCCGAGTCTCGCCGCTGGTAATGCCGTCGTTCCATCGCCGCATCCGAGATCCAGAACCTTGAGCCCTTTTGTGATTCCGAGTCTCCTTGACGAGCGCCTCTCCGCTCTCTCTCATACTCTGCGGCAATGCGGGTAAAATCGCCTTTTTCCCAAAGTGCTTTGTTTGGATTCATTGGAGCATTCCTTCTCTTTCCTTCAACGCATCGCTCGCCTGAGCCCTTGGCCCAACGGCCTTTTTTAGCAAACTTGGTGCACGAATAGGACTTCTGCGTTCACAGTTCAAAACCGTGCCTGCGCATCAATTCATTGCTCAACGCACGCTCGGTGGAGTCGCACCAACGGCGACCGCCGAAGCGCGCAATAATTGAGCGTTCCTCATGCTTGTTTTTCACGAACGCGATGATTCGTTTGAGAAAGCGGTATTTGTAAATCAGCATGGCGTGCTCCATTCGTTTCGTGCCGTATGGATGCGCCTTGCGCGCAGTAAAGACTTTGAGGCCTGCTTGTTTTCTCCTTGAGGAAGTCGTGATTTCGCTTTAGACGGCCAGTTGGTATTGTGGGCGGCAAGTTGCTGCTTTTGTTAAATAATCATGCGTTTGATAGCGCCCCTTAGCCTCACGACCGCAAGAAGCGCTTGGCCTCACGACGAGGTGATCGAATAGCTGATTACTGCGGTGCATGAGTCCGCTATTGGCACTTAGCGGACATTTGTTTTTGCGCTGCACATGTCTGCTTTTGACCCAAAGCGGACATTGCCGGTTGTGAGCCGTTCTAGCGAGATATTCCGAAAAGTGCCGTGACCACCTCGGCCATGCCCATTGCAAAGAACACGAGGACCACAGGCGGATATAAAACGAGCGATGACTCGAATTGCAGGAAGGCGCGATGCTTTCCGCTTCTGTCCGGCAGTCCGATAAAAATGAGGACGCCAGCAATCGCGATCAACAACACCCCAACCAGCAGATGGATGTCCGTTTTTATGTCCATGGGGTCATTTCCCTCCCCGCCTGGTGATCAGCCACATGAAAGCGGCGCCCCATCCGATCCCGAGAGCGAGCGTGCCGAACAGCCAGACGTGCGGATTGGGGCGCACGTACCAGAGCGCGCCGCTCAAAAGGAAAAAGACCAAGGTTATCGCAAGGATCGGCACGGCTGGCATTTCCAATAAATTTATGCGAAATTTATGCCGTGGAAACAGCCTATAAATCAACAACAAAACACGCTGTCCGGTGTGCGGAGGGGACGCGCTATGGCTCGGATCGAGGCCACTCTCGATAAACTCGTTTTGAAACAGGGTTCGACGACGCTGACGCTCGACAAGGCGTCCGGCAACGCCACGCTGCAGCAAAAGCTGCTGCTGTGGCGCAAGAAGCCGGTCGAATTCCCGCTCTCCGACATAGACGACATTGCAGTGAAGTCTGACAAAGATCCGATGTCGGGCGCATCAATTCATCACAGCGTCATCCACAGGCGGACAGGCGAAATCGCCGTGCTGACGACTGAGGAAGCGAGCGACGCCGTCGAGACCGTGAAGAAACTGCGCGCATTCATTGGACGGTAGACCGTATCACGTTCGTGGAGGGAAAAATGTCGGATTTCACTAAGCTCCTAATCGGATTCGCACTGATATTGAGTAGCGTTGGAGCGCTAATGGTCCTTCGTCCGCGAGGTGAAAACTCATTTCGTGGACCACAAAGCCGTTTGTAGGTCCTTTGCTGGGGGTTCTGATCACGGGCGCTTTTGGAGTGGGCGCCCTTCTAGTGTTCGGCTATTTCACATCGTTCAACATCTAAAATTGTCGGGCTAGCGCGCACCATTGGGTTGTTCGATGCACATGTCTACTTTTGACCCAAAACGGACATGCCGCCACCAGGCAACTAACCGGCGTCGTCAGCGTTAACTAGTGGGCGATGCATTACGGAATGTATTCATCCGCCCAATGACAAATAAATCTGTCTTGATTTCTGGGATCGGCGTTGCGGGCCCAACCTTGGCTTATTGGCTCGGCAAATGCGGATTTCGACCAACGTTGGTCGAGCGTGCGCCGCAATTGCGTACCGGCGGCTATGTCATCGACTTCTGGGGTCTTGGATACGACATTGCTGAGCGCATGGGTTTGGCAAATGACATCAATCGCATCGGCTATCACATGCGTGAAATGCGGATTGTTGATGATCGAGGCCGAGCGCGTAACTGGCTTTGGGACAAAGGTCTTCCGTGAGCTTACTGAACGGGCGCTATGTGACGCTCGGGCGCAGCGACCTTTCACGATTGTTGTTCGAGAAGGCCAAGGGCACGACGGAAGTCATTTTCGATGATGAGATAGTCGGCCTTCAAGAGCACGCAGACTGTGTGCAGGTGCAATTCAAACGTTCAGGCGAGCGCCGGTTCGATCTGGTGATCGGCGCCGACGGATTGCATTCGGACGTTCGCAGTCTCGCATTCGGGCCGCAGGATCAGTATGAGAAGCAGCTCGGCTACGTGGTCGCTGCGTTCGAGGTCCGTGGTTACCGTCCGCGCGATGAGGATGTGTATTTAATGTATGGGCAGCCCGGCCGGATGGTTGGGCGCTTTACATTGCATGACGATCGGACGCTGTTTTTGTTCGTTTTTGCCGCCGACAGCGGTTCGCTGCCGACGACGCCCCGACTTGCAGAAAGCAATGCTGCGCGAGAAATATGGCGATGGGAAGTGGGAATGCCCGCGCATCCTTGATGAACTGGATCGCACGCATGAACTTTATTTCGATCGCGTCAGCCTGATCAAGATGGAAAGGTGGTCGCGAGGCCGCGTTGCCCTTGTAGGGGATGCCGCGTTCTGCGTGTCCTTGGTGGCTGGGCAGGGTTCGGCCCTTGCAATGATTTCCGCCTACGTGCTGGCGGGCGAGCTTGCCAACGCTGGCGGACGACATGAACAGGCCTTTGACAAATACGAAGCGTTTTTGCGCGCCTATATCGATACGAAACAGCGGGGTGCCGAGCGCTTTGCTGCCGTCTTCGCACCAAAGACCCATTGGGGCCTGTGGTTTCGCAATCACGTGATAAAGGCGTTCGCAATCCCAGGATTGGCAAGGTTTGCGGTAGGCAGGGATATCATCGACACCCTGCAACTTCCTGATTATCCTTGGCGACTGCGTTACGATCGCGCCAAAAGCAAAGAGCCCGATGAGCAATTAGCGAGCGACTAAGACTGCTCCTAGGATACAGCTCACGATCAATATGGGCGGTTAGCGGATATCACCTCGGCCATCGCGGTCCGAGCGCCGCAGCTTTGGAACCGTGAAGTTGGTTTCGATCACATGAGCCTTGTCTGCAAGGTCAAAGCAGATTGCGACAATCGCCTCGTGTGTGCGCGCGTCTGGACAACTGCGGGCGACATTAGTCAGGCGGGCGGAAAGGTCTCGAAGGTATACGGCTATTCCATATTCCATCGGCGTCCCTGGTTCTGGTCAGCTAAAATGGTCAAAACATACACTGCCCGAAATTCCGCAGGCTGGAGTTTTGCTTAAGCAAGTTTACGCGAAATTTATACCCAGAACTGAGGCCGATTGTCACGGCGGAATGTCCGCTATTGGAACTTAGCGGACATAGGCTAGTGCACCGCAAATGTCCGCTCTTGGGGGTAAAGCGGACAAGTGCCCGTCACACAAATCGCATCAGCCACCAACCCGCCGGTCACCACCGCAAAGATAACCGCGGTGGCGCCGAGCACGGTGGTGATGTGCCGCCAGCCGAGGCCGATGATCGTCTTCACCGACGTCCCGAGCCCGAGCGCGCCGATGGCGAGCAGCAGGCCCCAGGTCGAGATCTCCACCAGCACGCTTTTCGCGGGCGCATAGACCGGCATCCAGGACGGAGCCAGACGGCATCGCGCTGTTCAGGACGCATAGCAGCAGGAAGACGATGGCGAAGACCGGCACCGGCACGCGCGCCTCGCCGTGGCGCATGCCCTTGCGCGTGAAATACCAGCCGACGCTGAGCACCACCGGCAGCAGCAGGAACACGCGAAAGAGCTTCACAATCACGGCCGTGTTGCCGACCGGCTCCGACACGGCGTAACCGGCGCCGACGACCTGCGCGACGTCGTGAATCGTGCCGCCCAGCATCACGCCTGTCGTCTGCGCATCAAAGCCGAGCACGATGCAGAGCGGCGGGTAGACCAGCATCGCCAGCGTGGCGAGCGCATTCACCGCCACCACGACAAACGCGATGTCGGCCGCCTTGCCCTTGTACTCGGGCACGACCGTCGAGGTCGCAAGCGTCGCCGAAGCCCCGCATACCGCCGTGCCGACACCGACCAGCGCGCCGAATCCGGCGCTGCGGCCGTACCAGCGCGCAAAGACGAACCCCGATACGACCGTCGCCACCATCGCAATGACGATCAGCACGGCGGTTTGCAGGCCGAGCGCCGCGATATCGCCCAGCCCCACGCGCAGGCCGAGCAGCGCGACCGCCCAGCGCAGCAGCGTCTTCACGCAGAAATTCATGCCCGGCTGCACCGCCGGCCGCGCCGCCAGCGGATTGAGCGCAATGCCGACGACGAGCGCGATCACCATGTTGGGGATGGGAACGGCCTTCGCCACGAAAGGCGCCGCGATGTAGCCGATGGCCGCCACCAGGGCCGACAGGAGAATGCCGGGCGCGAGGGCCGCCGCCATGGCCACCGACGGCCGCAAGGGTTGCAGATTTTCTGCGCTCACACGGAAATCCTTATTGGCTTGCGGCGACTTTGGGACGGCCGGACTGAAGACCTGCCGCAACGGCTGCGGCGATTTGCGAAGGCGTATCGACGACGGTGACGCCTGCTGCTTCGAGCGCCTTGCGCTTGGAGGCGTAGCTGCCGGCATTGCCGGTCACGATCGCGCCGGCATGCCCCATTTTCTTGCCTGGC
The DNA here is from genome assembly GCA_963794665.1 of uncultured Alphaproteobacteria bacterium. Taxonomy (GTDB): domain Bacteria; phylum Pseudomonadota; class Alphaproteobacteria; order Rhizobiales; family Xanthobacteraceae; genus Pseudolabrys. Next base: position 5,943 of record CAWCEW010000020.1, read on the forward strand.
GGCGCGGCCGCGCCCGCGATGAAGGCGACCCTCGGCTTGCTCATCGTTTTTGCGTAGACCGCAGCGTCCTCTTCCATCGCGCCGCCGATTTCGCCGACGATCACGACCGCATCGGTGCGGCTGTCTTTATCCAGCGCCTCGAGCGCATCGCGCGTGGTGGTTCCGAGCATCGGGTCGCCGCCGATGCCGATGAAGGCGCTTTGGCCGAGGCCGGCGCGCGTGAGATTGAGGCAGACCAGCGTGCCCAGGCTGCCGCTGCGCGAGATCACGCCGACCCGCCCTGCCCTGAACACGCTCGGCACGAAGGCCGGCATGATGCCGACAAAGCATTCACCAGGGCGTGACAAGGCCGGCGGTATTGGGGCCGACGATGCGGGTGCCGTGCTTCGCAGCGGCGGCGTGCATCGCCATCACGTCCTGCGCCGGGATGTGCTCGGTCAGCACGACCAGCAGCTTGATGCCCGCCTGCGCGGCGGACACCGCCGCCTCCTTCGCCATCGGCGGCGGAATGAACATCACGGCGACATCGCCGCCGGTTTTCGCGACCGCTTCGGCGGTGGTCGCGAAAATCGGCACGCCGACATGGGTCTCGCCCGCGCGCTTGGGATTGACGCCGGCGACCACATTGGTGCCGTAGGCGATCATCTTCTCGGTCCAGAAGGTGCCCTGCTTGCCGGTGATGCCCAGCACGACGACACGGTCGTTTTTGCGAACGATCATTGTGCCGCCTTCGACCGCCGCCTGCACGGCGTCTTCCATGAAGTCGTAAGGCTCGATTCCGAGCTCGTCGCGCACCAGCTTGACGGCTTCCTCTTCGCCGGTGCCGTGGATCGAGAAGAACACCGGCACTTTCGGCTGCAGCTTGTGCCAGGCCTTCACGACGCCGTCGGCCATCACGTCGGTGCGCGCAAAGGCGCCGCAGAAATTGATGACCAGGCTTTTCACGCCGGGATTGGACAGCACCAGGTCGAGCGCGATTTCGGATTTCGTGTAGGCCTCGCCGCCGATCTCCAGGAAGTTCGCGGGCTTGCCGCCGTAATGACGGATGACGTCCATGGTCGTCATGGTGAGGCCTGCGCCATTGGCAAGCACGCCGACATTGCCGTCGAGCTGGATCAGCTTGAGGCCGGCCTCGGCGCCGCGCTGCTTCCAGCGCCGTCATCGCGGCGGCGGCACCCGAACTTCGCGATGTCCGGCTGGCGATAGACCGCGGCATCGTCGAGCACGAATTTGCAGTCGAGCGCGACCACGCGATTGTCCTCGAGCAACGCCAGCGGATTGATCTCAAGAAGCTCGGCATCGCGCGCGCGGAAGGCGGCATACATGCGATCGAGAATGCGCGCGATCTGCTCTTGCGCCTCGCCGAGACGGAGACCCTCGAGCATGACCGCAAGTGTCGGCGGCCGACGGTCTGCCATCGATGTCGACCAGGAGACGCCGGATCGCCGACGGTTTTGCCGCGGCGATTTCCTCGATGTCCATGCCGCCTTCCGTAGAGAAAAGGATCAGCGGCTTGCGCGCGGCAACGTCATGCAGGACGGCGGCATAGAACTCGCGCGCAATGTCGGCCTGCTCCTCGACCAGCACGCGCTCGACCGTATAGTCGCCGATGCGCATCCCGAGAATTTGGCTCGCCGCCTGCTTCGCTTCGTCGGGTCCGGCGGCCAGCTTGATTCCGCCGGCCTTGCCGCGCTTGCCGGCCGGCACCTGCGCCTTGACGACGCAAGGCCCGATATTCGCGGCCGCCATGGCCGCTTCCGCCGCGCTGATGCAGAGCGTGCCGCGCGGCACCGGAATGCCGGCAGGCGTCAAAACCAGCGATTTCGCCGCGTGTTCCTCGAAATTCATGCGGCAGCGTCACGACTTAGGTGGTCGTCATGGCCGGGCTTGTCCCGGGCGATCTGCGCTGAGGAGCGCACTGGCCTTCCTCAGCCGAGCGTCACCGGCGACTTGCCCGGTGACGACAAAGGATGCGTCCAGTCACTTGCCGTATTTCTTCCAATAGGCGCCGAACAATTGCTCCTCGCTCGGCTTGTCTTCCGGGATGGTGGTGACGAGGTGGGTGATGTTGAGAAAGTTCATGTAGTTGAGATTGTCGGTGATCGAATTTCCGCCCCAGGTGCCGCAGCCCATGCTGAGCGTGAAATTGAGTCCGTTGTCGAAGCCGCCGCCATTGCCGAACGTGTGCGCCTGGTTGATCAGCACCCGCACGACATCCGAACGCTCGGCCAGCACGCGCGCGCGGGCCATGTCCTTGGTGTGCAGGCCGACCGAATGGCCGCGGCCCTGGTGCGCGAGGATCTCGTTGGCGCGCGCGACCGCGGCCTCGAAATCCTTGGCACGATAGACGGTGAGCACCAGCGCGAGCTTCTCGCCGGAGAACGGAAAACCCCGGCCGACGCCGGTTTCCTCGACCATGAAGAACTTCTTCGATTCGGCCGCCGCGGGCAGGCCGCAACCGCGCGCGAAGACATCGGCATCGCGCGCGATCAGCGTCCGGCTCAGCTTGCCGTCCGGCCAGAGCGCGGCCTGGATTTTCGTCTTCTCGGCGCCGGACGCCATGTAGCCGCCCGCGCGCTCGAGCGCGGCGATCGCCTTGTCGTACACGGCGTCGATGAGGATCACCGAATTTTCCGACGAGCACGACGTCGCATTGTCGAAGATCTTCGAGGCGCAGATCTTCCGCGCGGCATCGTCGAGGTCGGCGGTTTCGTCCACGATTACCGGCACGTTGCCGGTGCCGACGCCGATCGCCGGCGTCCCGCTCGAATAGGCGCGGCGCACATTGTCCTGCGAGCCGGTTGCGACCACGAGGTCGGCCGCCTGCATCAGCGCCTGCGTCATGTCTTTTGAGGCGGGCGGCGGCAGGATCTGCACCAGATCCTCGGGCAGCGCCGATCTTCTTCAGCTCCGCGCGCATGTAATCGACGGTCTTCGTCGTCGTCTTCAGGCCGGCGGGCGATGCCGCGATGATGATGGCATTGCGGCCCTTGATCGCCATCATCGCCTTGTTGACGGGGGTGGCGCCGGGATTGGTCGAGGGCGTGATCGCGCAGACGACGCCGACCGGCTTTGCGTATTTGACGATGCCGCGCGCCTTGTCCTCCTCGATGATGCCGACGGACTTGACCCGCAAAAGATCGCGCAGCGTGCCGAAGGTCTTGCGCTGCTTCTTGGTGATCTTGTCGGGGACGTTGCCGAGCTGCGTGTCCTTCACGGCGAGCTCGGCCAGCTCTTTGGCGTGCGCGGGATTGTAGAGCGACCATGCCAGCGCCGTGACCGCCTCGTCGACGCGCGCCTGGTCGGCGTCCGCGAATGCCGCCATCGCGGCGCGCGCCCGCCGCACCAGATCGTCGACCACGCTGAGCGTCTTCGGATCGGCCGCCGGTTTCACTGCGACAGTCATCTCTTCTGCTCCATCAGGCGACTTGCTGCGGGCGCATGTCCTCGCGGCGGATGCCGGCCACCACTGTCGGCTTCTTCATCGCGTCGCGGCGGAACGGCTCACCCAGCTCCTGGTTGAGGATCACCTCGATGAAGGTCGTCACGCGCTTCTTCTGCGCTTCGCAGGACGCGCGCAGCGCCTCCGTCAGCTCGGCTTGCGTCTTTACTGTCACGCCTTTCAGTCCGCAACCTTCCGCGACCTTTGCATAGCTGAGATGCGGATCGAGCTCGGTTCCGACGAAATTGTCGTCGAACCAGAGGATCGAATTGCGCTTCTCCGCGCCCCATTGGTAGTTGCGGAAGATCACCATGGTGATGCCGGGCCATTCCTCGCGGCCGATCGAGCTCATCTCGCTCATCGAGATTCCGAAGGCGCCGTCGCCGGCAAAGCCGACGCAGGGAATATCCGGATTGCCGATCTTGGCGCCGATGATCGCGGGGAAGCCGTAGCCGCACGGCCCGAACAGTCCGGGCGCCAGATATTTCCGTCCCTCCTCGAACGTCGGGTAGGCGTTGCCGATGGCGCAGTTGTTGCCGATGTCGCTCGAGATGATGGCGTCCTTCGGCAGCCCCGCCTGGATGGCGCGCCAGGCCTGCCGCGCCGACATGCGGTCGGGCTCGCGCTTGCGCGCATCGGCATTCCAGGTCGTGCCCGGATCGTCGTCTTCGTGATCCATGCTCGAGAGCGTCTGCAGCCAGCGCGATTTGGTCTGATGGATCAGCGCCTTGCGCTCCTCGCGGCCGGCGTTGCCGGCCGACGGCGAGAGCTGCTTGAGCAGGCTCTGCGCGACCAGCTTGGCGTCGCCGCAGATGCCGACGGTCACCGGCTTGGTGAGGCCGATGCGGTCGGGATTGATGTCGACCTGGATGATCTTGGCGGTCTTCGGCCAGTAGTCGATGCCGTAGCCCGGCAGGGTCGAGAACGGGTTGAGCCGGGTGCCGAGCGCCAGCACCACGTCGGCCTTGGCGATCGAGCTCCATCGCCGCCTTCGAGCCGTTGTAGCCGAGCGGTCCGACCGCCAGCGGATGGCTGCCCGGGAAGCTGTCATTGTGCTGGTAGTTGTTGCACACCGGCGCATCGAGCTTCTCGGCGAGCGCGGCGCAATCGGCGATCGCGTTGCCGAGCACGACGCCCGCGCCCGACAGGATGACCGGGAACTTCGCCTCCGACAGCAGCTTGGCCGCCTGCGCGATCGCCTGCGCGCCGCCGGCCGGCCGCTCGAAATCGACGATCGCCGGCAGGTTGATGTCGATCACCTGCGTCCAGTAATCGCGCGGCACGTTGATCTGCGCCGGCGCCGAAAGGCGCTTCGCCTTGGTGATGACGCGGTTGAGCACCTCCGCGATGCGCGAGGGATCGCGCACCTCTTCCTGGTAGCAGACCATGTCGCGGAACAGCGCCATCTGCTCGACTTCCTGGAAGCCGCCCTGCCCGATGGTCTTGTTCGCCGCCTGCGGCGTGACCAGCAGCATCGGCGTGTGATTCCAGTAGGCGGTCTTGATGGCGGTCACGAAGTTCGTGATGCCCGGGCCGTTCTGCGCGATGCACATCGCGATCTTGCCGGTCGCGCGCGTGTAGCCGTCGCATATGTAGCCGCCGTTGCACTCGTGCGCGACGTCCCAGAACGTGATCCCGGCTTTTGGAAAAAGATCGGAGATCGGCATGAATGCCGAGCCGATGATGCCAAAGGCATGCTCGATGCCGTGCATCTGCAGGACTTTCACGAAGGCTTCTTCCGTCGTCATTTTCATAGCTACAATCCTTCTTCGGCCGCGCTTTACATCAACTCACGGCCTGTCCTGAAAAATTCCGGCAAGTTCTTCGGCGGCCTGCCGAAGCGCCGGCAAATGCCGCCGCGCCGTCTGCACGTTCATGCGGGCTTGCGGCGCCTGGATGGCGAGCGCCGCGAGCAGCTCGCCGTTCCTGCCGATCACCGGCACCGCCATGCAGACGACGCCGACGAGATATTCCTCGCGATCGAATGACACCTGCTCCTTGCGGATCTGCCGCAGCTCGGCCTCGAGCCGTGCCGCGTCGGTGAGCGTCGTGCCGGTGAAGCGGCGCAACTCAAGGCTCTGCAGCAGCCGGCGCCGGCGCACCGAGGAGGCCAGCGCCAGATAGAGCTTGCCGATGGCGCTGCAATGCAGCGGCACGCGCGAGCCGGTGGTGTAGTGCAGGCGCAGCGGCCAGTGATCCGCCTCGACGCGGTCGAGATAGACCACCTCGCCGTTGAGCAGCGTGCCGATGTTGCAGGTCTCGTTGAGCGTATGCACCAGGCGCTGCAGCACGACATGCGGGGTGTCGTTGCGCATCGACGACGACAGCGCGCCGAACGCGAGATTGGTGAGCTTCGGCCCGATGATGAGCCTGCGCCGCCCCGGCTCGCGCGCGAGATAGCCCTGCGTCACGAACCAGTCGACCAGCCGGTAGGCCGTCGCCTTCGGCAATTTCAGCGTGGCGATGATGTCGAACACGTCGACCGGCGTAGGCGAGCCGGCCACATGTTCGAGGATGGCAAAGGAGCGCGCGGTGGCGCCGAGCTTTTGCGCGCCTTTGGTCTGCCGCGCGGGCGCCTTGAGCTCGCTCACGGTGCGCCGCGGCGCGGGCGTTGTCCCTGTGGTCCTTTCGTCAAATCCAAGATTGGTACGCATGGGTCACCTGACCTCGGTTCAAGCCGTCACAAGACGGCTTCTGATGAGACGCTGCACAAACGGCAGCAACAGGACGATGATGGTCAATGCGACGATGGTCCCGGAGATGGGACGCGTGAAAAAGACGGTCCAGTCGTTCGAGAAGCTGATCATGGTGTTCATGAAGGCTTCCTCGGCGATCGGGCCGAGAATGACGCCGAGCACGAGCGGCGCGACGGGAAATTTCAGCCGTTCGAACCCGATAACCCAATATGCCGAAACCGATGATCAGCCAGAGATCGGTGATGTTGTTGCGGATCGAGAGGGCGCCGATGAAGCAAAGGATCAGCACGTAGGCCGATACGATCGCTTCGGGCAAATCGAGGATCTTCACCAGCGGCCGGATGGCGAAATAGCCGATCGCGCACATCAGAGCGAGGCCGAGGAAAAGCGAGGCAAACACGGTGTAGACGAGCGGCGACGAGCTCACCAGCACCTGCGGCCCCGGCTGGATGCCGTGCAGCATGAAGGCGCCGAGGATGATCGCGGTCGCGCCGCTGCCGGGAATGCCGAGCGCCAGCAGGGGAACCATCGCGCCGCCGACCGACGCGGTCGCCGCCGCCTGCGGCGCAACGATGCCTTCCGCAATGCCGGTGCCCATCTGATTCTTGCGGCGGCCGAAGCGCGCCTCGATGCCGTAGCTGACGAACGACGCGATCGTCGCGCCCGCGCCCGGCAACAAGCCCGATGAGATCGCCGACCACCGAGGAGCGCAAGAACATGCCCTTGATGTCGTTGAGCTCCTTGAGCGTCGGCAGCTCGGTGCGCGCATTCGAGATCTTGTCGAGCGGCTTGGTCGCAAAGCCGGTCTCCAGCCGCGTAAGCACTTCGCCGACGCCATAGGCGCCGACCATCACCACCAGGAATTCGATGCCGTCGGCAAGAATGCGGCGAGCCGAAGGTGAAGCGATAGGCGCCATAGATCGGGTCTGTGCCGACGGTCGAGATCAGAATGCCGACACTCATGCTGATGAACGCGTTGCGAGAGCGAGCCGTTGCCGATGCGCGACCACGCTGAGCAGCCCGAACATCACGATCACGAAATATTCCGGCGAGGAAAACCGCAGCGCGAATTTCGCGAGCGGCTGCGGTGAGCGCACCATGACGACCGCCGACAGAAGGCCGCCGCCGAGCGCGGCGACCAGCGTCCAGCCGAGCGCCTTGGCCGGCTTGCCCTTGCGGCCCATGGTGTAGCCGTCCCACAGCATCGGCACGTCGATCGGCTCGCCGGGAATGCGGAACAGGATCGCCGTGAAGGCACCGCCATAGGTGCCGGAGACATACATCGCCGTGAGCAGCACGATCGAGGCCGTGACGTCCATCTTGTAGGTGAAGGGCAGCGCCAGCGCGACGCCCATCACCAGCGTCAATCCCGGCAGCACGCCGATCAACAGCCCGATGACGATGCCGATGACCAGCATCGCCATGTTGAGCGGCGTCAGGCAGTGGACGAAGCCGTGGGCGAGCTGGAGCGAGGATGTCGATCATCGACGCTCACCACAGGCTCGAGAATGATGCGAAGAAGACGTCGGTGGCGCGGTCGAACGGCGGCACGCCGCGCGGCAGCGACACGTAGGCGAAGCGCAGGAACAGGATGCCGCAAAAGATCGTCACGGCCGCGCTCGTGCTCCAGATGGCGACATGGTCGCGATAGCCGCCGACATACATGAAGGCGGCCAGGAACAGGAACGTGCCGAAGGATGAAGCCGAGGCACCGGCACCAGCACGGCGTAGATCGCCATCAGCACGATGCCGCCGATCAGAAGGCGCGGATAGACGGGCTGCTTTTCCTCGGCGTCAGGCTCTTGCGGTCGAAGGCCTCGAGCAATGCCGGTCGCGTCCTTGTTCCGCCACGATCAGCCGCCGTGACATCTCGAACAGGCAGGAACCGCGCCATCAACACGATGGCAAGCTCGCGGCCAGATACTCCGGATCCGAGCTGGCCGGGCCGCGGCGAGTACTCGATGGTGCCGGCATAGAGATAGAGCGCGACCGCGATGGCGAGACCGACCACGTAAGGCAGGACCGAGCGGAACAGCGCCTTGTCCATCAGCACCGCCGACTTGCCTGGCTCGGCGACGTCAGTTCGTCGCCATCGTCTTCTTCATGTCGTTGAGCTGCTCGTTGACGAAGGCCGGCGCCTTTGAAGCGTCTTCGAAGCTGTTCGGATCCGCGAACTGCTCCTCGAGGAATTTCTTGTATTCGGGCGACTCATAAACCTTGGCCAGCGCATCCGAGAGCTTCTTCACGACGTCGGGCGGCGTGCCGGCGCGCACGACGATCGAGCGGAACTGCGGCAGCGCGACCTTGTAGCCGAGCTCGTACGACGCAGGCACGTCCTTGAAGGCCGGCAGGCGCTTTTCGCCGAACAGCAGGATCGGCCGCATCTGCTTGCTGTTGAGGAACTGCGCGACGTCACCGGCTTGCTCATAGAGCGCGTCGGCGTGACCGCCGAGAATCGAGACGTAGCGCTCGCTCGGCTTGGAGAACGGCACCTGCACGACCTTGACGCCGCCGCGATCCAGTACCGTCAGGGAAAAGTCGTCGACGCTGCCGAAGCCGAGCGTCGCGACCTTCAGCTTGCCGGGATTGGCCTTCGCCTCTTTCGCGAAGTCGTCCCAGGTCTTGAACGGGCTGTCCTGCTTCACGAAGATGAAGGACGGGCCCTTGATCATCACCGCCACCGGCGTGATGTCGTTCATCGTCCAGCGCGGGCTTTTGCCGGCGAGCAGTGCGTGGCTGTCGGCGATGTAGATCGCCATCGAATAGCCGTCGGCGGGCGCGGCAAGAAGCTTCGCCATGCCGGTCGCGCCGGTGCCGCCCGGCACGTTCACCACCGGAATGCCCTGGCCGAGCATCGGCTCCATGAGCTTGCTGACGAGACGGGCGAGCTGGTCGGCGCCGCCGCCCGGGCCCCACGGCACGATCAATTCGATCGGGCGCTCGGGATAACCGGCTGCCTGGGCGTTGCCGCCGAACGTGGCGCCGAGCGCCATCGCCGCAAGCGCTGCGAAATTTCGCAAGGTCGAACGTCTGGTCGAAAATCGGTCGAACGCATGGACTTGATCCTCCCTGCCATCGGCCGCCTGCTTGTTGCGTCCCGCCCCGCGGCCGTGCCCGGCAGGGACATTGCTCCGGCTTATGCCTGCCGGTTGATGCGACGAATTCTCGTTTTTTGAGACTGGTATTCTCAATACGATAACAGATGAGCATCGGCCCGCAACGGTGAATCCGAGCCGTTTTGTCCCGCGATTCGAGAATTCGATTCCAGGACGTCCCGCCGTTGCGGGATCTTTTGATTTTCGCTCAGCGCCGCTCGATCGGGACGTAAGCGCGCGCGTCCGGCCCGTTATAGAGCGTGAGCGGACGCAGCAGGATGTTGTTCTCGAGCTGCTCGAGCACCTGCACCGCCCAGCCGGGCACGCGCCCGATGGCGAAGATCGGCACGAACAGATCGCGCTTGATGCCGAGCAGGTGGTAGACGACGCCGGAATAGAAATCGACGTTCACGTTCACGCCGTGACGCGCGTAAGGCGCCATCGCCGCGACGACCGCCTGCAGGATCTCGAACCATTTCGGCTGGCCCATTTCCTTCGACAGGCGCTCGACGCCGGCGCGCATGTGCCGCGCGCGCGGATCTTCCGCGCGATAGACGCGGTGGCCGAAGCCGGTGATGGCCACGCCGGCGCCGCGCTTCTCCTTCACGTAAGCGGCGGCGCGCGACGGATCGCCGATTTCCTCCGCCATCTTCATCACGTCCTCGGCTGCGCCGCCGTGCGCGGGACCCGACAGCGCGGCGATCGCGGCAACGATCGCCGCATGCAGATTCGCCTCCGTGCCGATGACAACGCGCGCCGCGAACGACGATGCATTCGAGCCGTGCTCGGCATGCAGAATGAGGTCGCGGTCGATCAGCTGCGCGGCATCGGCGCTCGGCTTCTTGCCGGTCAGCATCCAGAGCAGATTGGCGGCGTGACCGAGCGTCTGGTCGGGCGCGACCGGTTCCTGCCCTTCGCGGATGCGCGAATGCGCGGCGACGATCATCGGCACCTGCGAGGTGAGCCGCACCGCCTTGCGCAAGGTCGCTTCGCGCGAATTGTCCGCCGTGTCGGGATCGAATGCCGACAAGCGCGGAAGCCGCCGTGCGCAGCACGTCCATCGGATGCGCCGACTTGATCGCACGAATAATGTCGAACACCGGCGCCGGCAGCTTGCGCGCCGCCTTGAGCTCGGCATCGAGGCTCGCGAGCTGCTGCCTGCGCGGCAGCTCGCCGTTGAGAAGCAGAAAAGCGGTTTCCTCGAAGCTCGAATGCTCGGCCAGGTCATGGATCGAGTAGCCGCGATAGCGCAGCTCGCCGGCCTTTCCGTCGATGAACGTGCAGGGCGACCGGTCGAAATAGACGCCTCTGAGGCCGCGTTAAATCTTGATCGCTTCGGCCGTTTCGGTCATTGATGCCCTCGTTACCAATCGTTCTCACGCGGTGAGAAGCATGGGTTTGCTTGATCGGCTGCTTGATAACGCACGGCGCCGCGATCGCAAAATCGTTTTGCCGGAAGGCGACGATGCGCGCATTGTCGCCGCCGCAGCGCGCCTGAAGGCCGAGAAACTCGCACGCCCCATCATCCTTGGCGCGGCTGACGCTATCGCTGCAATAGCCGATCAGGAAAAAGTCTCACTGGACGGGATCGACATTGTCGATCCGCGCAGCGATGCGCGGCTGCAGCGTTACGGCGCAGCGCTTTCGCAGGCCCGCGAGTCGATGACGCCGGCAACGGCAACGCGCCTCGCCGGCAAGCCGCTATATTTCGGCGGCATGATGGTGCGCCAGGGCGATGCCGACGCCATGGTTGCCGGTTGCGCCAACCCGACGCGGCGCGTGATCGAGGCCGGCCTGATGACGTGCGGCCTGGCGGAAGGCATTGCGCTGCCATCGAGCTATTTCCTGATCGTCGTTCCGAATTTCCTCGGCAAAGGCCCGAAGCCGCTCGTTTTCGCCGATTGCGCCGTCAATGCCGATCCCAGCGTCAGCGAGCTTGCGGATATCGCAATCGCGTCGGCGCACAGCGCAGAAGCGCTGCTCGGCGAAAAGCCGCGCGTCGCAATGCTCTCCTTCTCGACCAAAGGCAGCGCACAGCATGCGCGGGTCGAGAAGGTGCGCGAGGCGCTCGCCATCGTCCGGCAGCGCCAGCCGGATCTTGCGATCGACGGCGAATTTCAGGCCGATGCGGCTTTGGTGCCGGGCGTTGCCGAAAAGAAAGTGAAAGACCCGAGCGCAGTCGCCGGACAGGCCAACGTGCTGATCTTCCCCGACCTCGATTCCGGCAATATCGCCTACAAGCTCACGCAATGGCTGGGCGGCGCGCAGGCGATCGGGCCGTTCCTGCAGGGCTTTGCAAAGCCGATCAGCGACCTGTCGCGCGGCGCAAGCGTCGACGACATCGTCACGACCTGCGCCGTCGTGGCCGCGTCAGGCTAAACGTCCCTCAGTGCTTCCATTCCGGGGCCGGAACAGGTTTCCACGTCCGCTTGAGCTTCAGGTCGTCGGCGATGGCATTGGCCGCGATATAGCCGGCGGCGCCATTGATGCCGCCGCCGTTGCCGGACGACGATCCGCAGAGATAGAGGCCTTCCACCGGCGTGCGCGATCCCGGCATCAACGGATGCGGCCGGTTGATGCCGAGCTGGTTCGGAACATAGGCGCCGACGCGCACCGCGCCCTGGCGCATATTGGCGTTGAGCGTCTCCACGTCGAGCGGCGTGAACAGATAGCTGCCGAGCAGATTGTCGCCTTCGAGATTCGAGGCGTAGATGCGCCAGTAGTCGAGAACCTTCTGCGTGTAGCCGGCGCGGTTGCGCTCCCATTCCTGCGGCGAGCCGTCGACCGAATAAGGCGCGAACGGCCACCAGAACGCGCTGTGCCTGCCCGGCCGGCGCGTAGCTCGGATCGAACTGGCTGTTGCAGGCGCCGTTGCCCATCAGGATGCGCGGGAATTTCTTCGCGGCACAATCGTCGAAGCAGCTCGCGACGTCCTCGATGTGATCCATTCCGAAGAAGATATTGTAGGCGCGCGACACGTCGGGATCGAAGGCGGCCGCGCGGTAGGCCGGCGGATTCTTGAGCGCCAGATGCAGCGTGACCAGGCTGTGATTGCCCCAGTGCCAGGCTTTCGCCTTCTCGCGCACCGGCTCGGGGAACAGCTCCTCGCCGGCCATCTGCACGGTGGCTGGAAAATCGATCGCGCTGGCCACGAATTTGCGGCCGTTGATGGTGCGTCCGTCGGCCAGCATGACACCGGTGGCACGGCCGCCGGCGACCTTGATGTCCTTCACGTCAGCGCCGGTGACGATCTCGCCGCCGCCAGCCTCGACGATGCGCGCGAGCGCAAGCGGCAGCGACATCGCGCCGCCAACCGGCAGCGTGAAGCTCGCGATATTGGCGAAGATGGCGGGAAACACGATGCCGGCGCCGGGCACGTTCTCGGTCGTGATCACGTGCATGTAGGACGTGAACAGCGTGCGGATGCGCTCGTCGACAAAATGCTTGCGCACGACGCTGAACAGGTCGTGCTGGGCGTGCGACAGCAGCTCTTTTGCCTTGGGGCCGCTCAGCCGGTCGACGAGCTGCTCGCGCGGCATCGGCGCGTTGTAGAGCAGCGACACCAGAAGCGGCCGCATCTCCTCGCAATAGGTGTGCCAGAGCGTCCGGAAGGTCTCGGCATCCTGCTTTGAAAAGCGGGCGAGCGACGCGCAGGTCCGGTCGAGATCCTTGTAGACGACGATGCCGGTGCCATCGCGGAAGACCGCCGCCTGCTGCACCGGCGGCTCGATATAGGAAAAGCCGAAACGATGCAGCTCGAGATCATTCAGCAGCGGGCAGAGCCCCAGCCCCATGAAGAAATTGGCGTGCAGGTTGAGCTTGAACCCGGGAAGGATGCGCTCTTCGGTGCTGGAGCCGCCGCCGATCCGGCTGTTGCGCTCGAGCACGGCAATACGCAGGCCGGCGCGGGAAAGATATGCGGCGAGCGTCAGGCCGTTGTGACCGGCTCCGATAACGACGCCGTCGAAATCCGCCATGGTGCCCCCGCCGGCCGCTTTGCATACAGGCAAGCGTAACTGCTCAAATCCACGCGAACAACGGCCACGCGGAGCGGCTGCGCCGCGCTTGCCAATCCAAACATCGCAATGATCGAGTAGCCTCGCGTAAAGGCTGTGGGGATGATTATGGCGCCAGGTTATCGGTTGGTGAGTTACGCGGACGCAGGCTCCCCCAAAGCGGGTGTGCTGGTCGGTGACCGGATTGTGCCGGCGGCATCGCTGCTGCGCGGCGCCGGCGACATCGATACGTCATCGGTGCTCGGCCTGCTCCGCAACTGGGACGCGGCGCATCGGAGCCTGCATGAGGCCACTGCCGACGGGCTTCGGCCAGGTGACGGCATCTCTGCTGGCACAAGCGAAGCTGCTCGCGCCGATTCTTTACCCGGGCGCGCTTTTTTGCGCGGGCGCCAATTATTGGGATCACCTGGAAGAAATGGCCGAAATCGCCAAGCGCGTGACCGGCAAAGCACCCGCGATGACGAAGGCCAAGGATCCGTACTTCTTTATGAAAACCACTGCGGGCTCAATCATCGGCACCGGTACGCCGGCGCGGCTGCCGCCCTTTTCGCAACAAGTGGACTGGGAGGCGGAACTTGGCGTCGTCATCGCACGGCCGACCCGGAATATCCCGGAGCAACGCGCCCTGGAGGCAGTCGCCGGGTATCTCATCGTCAATGATCTGTCCGCCCGGGACCTGATGAAACGCGAGGGCTCGCCGTTCGGCATGGACTGGGTCGGACAGAAATGCTTCGAGGACGCCGCACCGATGGGGCCCTGGCTCACCCCTGCGGCTTATGTTTCCGACCCCAATAACCTGGCCATCAAATTGTGGGTCAACGGAGTGCTCAAGCAAAACTCCAATACGGCACGGCTGGTGCACAATATCGCCGAGCAGATCGCCTATCTGTCGCGTCACATCACGCTCAATCCGGGCGACGTTATCGCCACCGGCACGCCGGCAGGCGTTGGCATGCCGCGCGGAGAATTCCTCAAGGCCGGCGACGAGGTCCGCATCCAGATCGACAGTTGCGGGGAACTGATCAACAAAATGATCGCGGGCTAAACGCCATTTGCCCGGATTTCAGGGCGTCAAATCGGCTATCCGTGACGCGCAGCGGTTTTCCGCATAAGATCGACCCGGGAAAAGGGCTCGCAAGAAGCCACGGGAGGATGAACCATGTCATTGCAGACAATCGTCAAGGCGTGCGCCTTCGCCCTCGCCATCGCGCTGGGAGCAGGGTCGGCACAGGCTCAAACCGTCACGCTGAAGCTCTCGCACTTCGTTCCGCCACAGCACGCATTCCACAAATGGATTACCGCCTGGGCGGAGAAGATCGAGAAAGAATCGAACGGGCAACTAAAATTCGAAATTTATCCCAATGGCCAGCTCGTCGGACCGCCGAACCGGCAGCTCGATGCGGCGCGAAACGGCATTGTTGATATCGCCTGGGTTCTGCACGGCGTGACGCCCGGCCGTTATCCAATGACCGAGCTCGCCAACCTTCCCTTCACCTTTCCAGGGGGAACACCCAATCTGCCGGAGATGGCAAAGCGCTTGACGGAGCTCGCGCCGAAGTATCTCGCCGCCGAACACACTGGCTTGCACATCTTGTTCCTTAACCAGGCGCCGCCGGTCCTTCTCTTTTCCAAGGAGCCGATCAGGACGCTCGCAGACTACAAGGGCAAGAAGATCCGCTACGCCTCGATCACCAATAAGCAGTTGTTGGAAGCGCTTGGCGCCGCGCCGATGCTGATTCCGCCCTCGGACGCGCAGGACGCGCTGTCCAAAGGCATCGTCGAGGGCGCCATGTTCCCCCATGAAGCGGGCCTCGCCTACGATCTTGCCTCGGTGGTGAAATATGCAATCGAGCCGCCGGTTGCGTCGGCCACATTCGCAATGGTCATGAACCCGGCGAAGTATAATTCGTTGCCGCCGAATCTGCGGACCATCATTGACAAGGAAACGGGCGTGAAAGGTGCAATGGATTTCGCTGCCGCTTACCAGGCGCAGGAGAAGTTCGCGCGCGAACTCGAAACGACGAAAAAGGGTCTGGAGATTATTACGCTGCCGCCTGCCGAGGTCGCCAAGATGAAGGATCTCGCCAAGCCGATCATCGATAAGGCGATCGACGACCTCGATAAACAGGGCAAGCCGGCGAAAGAGTTCTTCGCCGCCTACACAAAATAATCTCGACAGCAACACCGGGTCGGCGGCGCTACGCGTAGCAGTACGCCGCCGGCCGCGCATCGGGTTTGGAAACTGATGGGCGTGCGCGACGGACTTTTAAAACTGGCCGGAAGGGTCCAGCGCGTGCAGCTAGGGCTTGCGGTCGTCGCCCTCATCGCGCTGATGATGGTCACCGTCGTCGACGTGTTCATGCGCTATCTGTTCAACCGGCCAATCCGCGGCTCGTTCGACGCGGTCGAGGGATTGCTGCTGCTTTTCGTGTTCAACAGCATGGCAGCGACCTTCTTCGGCCGGCGCAATGTGGTGATCGATATCATTGATTCGTTCATTCCCCGCAGGAGCAGCGCGGCATTGATCAGGATTGCCGATGTGCTGTCGGTTCTTGTCCTGGCGCTGCTGATGTGGGCGATGTTGGTGCCCGCCACGCAGTCATACGCTTACGGCGAGCTCAAGCAGGACCTTGGCCTGCCGATCTTCATTCTCTGGATTGCTGCGCTCGCGAGCCTTGTCGGCACGCTTTTTTGCGCTGTCGCGATCGCGCTGACGCGGTTGCCGGTAGAGTCACTTACGACCGGGCGTCCAGAATGAGCCCGCCGCTGATCGGCTTGAGCGGGATCTTCGTGCTCTTCGCACTGCTGATTCTGCGCGTTCCTGTGTGGATCGCGTTGCTGCTCGTCGGATTTTTCGGCAACGCGGTATTGCTCGGCTGGCAAGGCGCATTTGCGCTCGCCGGCACAGCTCCCTTCGATGTCGCGTCCAACTACTCACTGTCGGTACTGCCGCTGTTCATCGTCATGGGCGAAGTAGCCTCGGAGTCGCGCCTGTCGGGCGAGCTGTTCAACGCAGCGCGCATTCTGGTGTCCGGCTTCCGTGGCGGACTTGCCGTTGCAACGCTCGCGGCTTCGGCGCTGTTCGGCGCGGTCTCGGGCTCGTCGTTGGCGAATGCGGCAACCATGACCCGAATGGCGCTGCCGGAATTGCGCAAAGCCGGCTATGACGACGGGCTCGCGACCGGCTGCATTGCCGCCGGCGGCAGCACCGACATCCTCATTCCGCCGTCTATCATTCTCGTCATCTATGCCGCTGTCGCCGAGCTTTCGGTGGCCAAGCTGCTCGCCGCGGGCCTGATTCCCGGCTTGCTGCTCACAGGTCTGTACATGCTGGTGGCGCTCGCGGTGGCCGCCTTCAGGCCGCATTACGCACCCGATCGAGAGCACCATACCTGGCGCGAACGTATCGGCGCCATGCGCGAACCGTGGCAGTTCATTGCGCTTTTCGTCGTGACGATCGGAGGCATCTACGCCGGCGTTTTCAGCCCGACGGAGGCAGCCTCCATCGGAGCCTTTGGCGCCATTATTCTTGGCATCCTCGGCCGCCGCATGGTCTCGCGCGATCTCCTCCGCGCGATCGAGAATTCCGTGGTCGTCAGCGGCGCCCTGTTCGTGATCGTGATGAGCGCCAACCTTCTGTCAGCGTTTATCGTGCAGGCGCACCTGCCCGAACTCCTGCTCGATGGCGCACGCGCGATGAACGTTTCCGGACTCACCGTGATGATTTTCATCATCGTCGGGTACATCATTCTCGGCTGTTTTCTCGAAGCGATCGGAATGATCCTCATTACCGTGCCGGTGTTTCAGCCGCTGATCAAAACGTTCGGCTACGACCCGATCTGGTTCGCGATTATCGTCGTCATCATGGTCGAAGTCGGCCTGATCCATCCCCCGGTCGGCATGAACCTTTTTGTCATCCAGGCGCAGGCGCCGGATGTGAAGATCGCCAGCATTTACAGGGGTATCGTGCCGTTCCTGCTGGCACCGCTGGTGCTGATCGTCCTGATGTTCCTGTTTCCGCAGATCGCTCTCTGGTTGCCGAAGGCTTTATACGGATAGCCTATGGGTCGTCATGCCCGGCTTTGTGCGGGCATCCACGTCTTAAGACTTGCAAGAAGGAAAACGTGGATGGCCGGGACGAGCCCGGCCATGACGATGGAGAGTCCCTGAAGGAAGATTTATTTCATCATTTCTTCCGGCGGGCCCGGGCCCCACAGATTCGAAGCAGACGGATCCTTCGCCCAGACCTTCGGTCGCTGCGGGTTGTCGCGGTGCCAAGGGCGCGGCTCGAAATAACCGAGCTCCTCGTCTTTCATCAGATCGAGCTCGCAAAATAATTCGGTGATCAGACCGTTAGGGCTGCGGTGATAGGCAAACAGATTGTGGCCGATGCCGTGGCGGCCGGGCCCCCACAGCGTCTTGTAACCATTCATGCTCAGGAAATCGCAAGCTTCCTGCAATTGGCCCCAGTTCCGCACCTCGAATGCGGTATGGAAGTGACGGTTGGAGCCGGTGCCCATCAGATTGATCGTGTGATGGTCGGGGCCGCAGCGCAAAAACACAAAGAAATCCGCCATCCAGTCCGACTCTCGGAAGCCGAGCACGTCGATATAGAATTGCGCGACCTTCTTCACGTCCTCGCAATGAAAGGCGACGTGACCGAGCTTGTGCGGTACGACACCCTTGGTGGGAAATTTCTGGTGCACGAAATCCGGGCGCTTGAACACCTCGATCGTAGTACCCTTTGGATCTTCGAAGACGAGCATGTCCGAGATTGACGGCTCGGGATCTTTATTGCGCGCCGTCTTCACGCCGTGCTTCTGCGTCTGCTTCTCGAACTCGTTGAGGTCTTCCTGCGGACCGATCTGGAAGCCGATGCGGGTGCATTTCGCCTGGTCGCCTTTGCGCAGGACCACCGAGTGATGGTCGACGGTATTGGCCAGGTAGACCGCGTCTTTTTCCTTGGCGATGAGATTGAGGCCCAGGATATCCGTGTAGTACTCGGTCTGCGTGCCGGGATCAGGCATCTCATAGCTTGCGTGGGCGATTTTGCGTACGCGGATCATCTTTTTCTCCCTCGCGACTTTGATTTTCGGACAGGTTTTTTCCGCGCGGTTTTGTTGGCGGATTTACCGGCTTTTCCCTTTGGCTTTCGCGCTTTCGCATGCATTCGGCGACGCGGCATCCTCCGGATCACCTCGACCATCACCGCGTTGTCATGCTCGCCAAGACCCATGTCGATACATTGAGCATAGAGTTCCGCGGCGCGGTCCAGCATCGGCGTCGCTACGCCCGCGCGATCGGCGAGATCGCCGATCAATTCGAAGTAATGCGAGATGGTGACAGCGGTCCCCATTGCCGGAAGAAATTGACCCTGCGCCATCATCGGCGCGCGAATACCAAACTGGGTCGAACCGCCGCTGCCGGCGGAGACCGCCCTGATCAGCAGATCGATGTCGACACCGGTCTTGAGCGCCAGCGCCATCGCCTCGCCAGTGGCAGCCATGTGAACGGCAACCAGCAGATTGTTGATGAGCTTGACCTTGCTGGCAGAGCCGAACGGACCGAAGTAGTGGTAGACGTCTGAAAAGCCGCGAATGATCGGTTCGACTTTTCTTGCGGCATCCGCGTCTCCGGCAAGATAGATCACCGCTTTGCGCGCGCTGACCATACTCGGCGTACCGCCGACTTCACCGTCGAGAAACAGCGCACCTTTGGCGGCAAGCGGAGCGATCTGACGTTCCTTGTCGGGGATGAGGTGCGAGCCGAGCTCGACCACGATCTGTCCTGGCCGCGCCGAGTGCACCAGACCTTGCTTTCCCTGCACAACTTCGTCGAGCGCTTCCGCCGAGGGTACGCAGGACAGCACAATGTCGGCCTGAGCGCCGATGTCGGCGGGCGAGCGCGCCGGAATGCCGCCGACCTTTTCAAACTCGGCAAGTGAGCTGCGGCGATAGCCGAGCACGCGGTAGCCGCTTTTGATCAAATTCTCCGCGATCGGCAGACCAATCTTGCCCACACCAACAACACCGACCGTCTGCATACGTCCTCCCGTCGCACCGACTGCCGCCGCCCATTCTCGACGAGCCTACTTGAAATCCCACCCGGCCCACAAACGTTCAGCCGGCCTCGCGTTTGACTCCGAGTCCGCGCATGAAGCGCTCGCGAATCTGCACCGGATCGCGGTCGGTGGCGCCAACCGCTGGCTTGCCGTCGATGCGCGCCGCGATCAGGGTTGGCCCGCCGCCCTTGAGCGCCGACGCAACCAGCTGATCGAAGTCGCTTTCATCGGCGGCCCAGGCGCTTTGGGCAATTCCGGCGGCCCGCGCGATCGCGACCAGATCGGCTGCGCCAGCGCCTGGCGTCGGCTGCGAGCCGGTGATCTGGTAGATGCCGTTGTCCCACACCACGATTGTGAGATTCTTCGGCGCACGCTCGGCGACGGTCGCAAGACAACCGAGTTGCATCAGCAATGAGCCGTCGCCTTCGAGCGCGATCACATGCCGGTGTGGCTGCGCGATGGCGACGCCGAGCGCGATCGGGATCGTGAGCCCCATGCTGCCGAGCATGTAGAAATTCTGCGGACGCTGACCGCTCGCCCATAGATCGAAATTGGCGTTGCCGATGCCACCTATGACGGCTTCCTCGCGCTTAAGCTGGCCGACCAGCCGCTTGGTCAGGTCGAAACAATTCATCACCTTCGCATTGTGGGCGCCGATGCTTGCTTTGCCGGTCATGGCTACCCCTCGAACACTTTGCCGCCGGTGAGCAGCGGCGAGAGGATGAAGGTGACCGGCGCCTGCGTCGCCACGGCCTGCTTGATCGAGCGGTCGATGGTGAATGCGAGCTCGTCCTGGCGCGTGATGGTGACATTCTCGACGGCGAGCGAATTGAGCACCGGCCGCATGGTCTTGCAGACCAGCGCCTGCCCAAGATTGAACTCGCCGAGCGTGCCGCGCTCGGAGACGAAGATGAGCGCGGGAATCTGCGACGGCACCACCAGCGAGGCCAGCGCATTCGGAATGGTGCCGAAGCCGCTGGTCTGCATCAGGACGGCACCGCGCATGCCGCCCATCCAGGCTCCCGTAATAATGCCGAGCGCTTCCTCCTCGCGCGTCGCTGCGAAAGTCGTGAAGTACGCGTCGGCGTGCAGCGCCTCGATCAGGGGCGTGAACACCCGGTCTGGAACATAGACGATGAGCTTGACGTCGTTGGCTTTCAGGCTCGCGCGCACGACATCGTGCCAGGCGGTTGCTCGTGCGGATTTGTCTGTCATGCGTAACCGGCGCCGCCCTTGAATATCGTGAAAACCTGCGTCGGCGCCGCCGTCTCGCTGCGAGGCCATTGCTCCAATATTCACAAAAGCTTAGCCTAAGATAATTCACGGCGCTAATTAGAAAATACTGCCGAAAGTCAGGGGAGGACGATGAGCAAATTCAACGCACATTTTGCGCCGTCACGGCGCAGCATCATCAAGGGCGCGGGCGCGTTGGCGGCGGGCGTTGCCGCACCGGCGTTTCTGCGGGTGCGCTCCGCCTACGCCGCATATCCCGAGCGGCCGGTTAAGATTGTTGTCGCCAATACTCCTGGCGGACCATCCGATATCGTGGGCCGCATCACCGCCGGAGCGCTACAACAATCGACGGGCGGAACATTCATCATCGAAAACATCGGTGGCGCCGGCGGCAATATCGGATTTGGAAACGCGGCGCATGCCACCCCGGATGGGTACACGATCCTGCTCGCGACAAATGCGTGGTCCGTCAACGTCAGTCTTTACGCCAAGATTCCGTACGAACCGCTCAATGACTTCGTGGGCGTGAGCGAACTCGCGACTTCGCCAAATACGTTCGTGGTCCAATCCAGCCTGCCGGCAAAGACCATGCAGGAATTCGTCGCCCTCGCCCGGGCCAACCCCGACAAATTCAATTGCGCCACACCGCCGATCGGCACCACGCCGCAGATCCAGCTCGAGGTCCTCAAAATCCGCGAGAAGCTGCCGAAGCTGGAAAACGTCGTTTACAAGGGCGGCGGCGACGCAATTCAGGCACTGCTGAGCGGGACCGCGCAATTGAGCTCCGGGTCTCTCCCGCCCGCGGCGGCTCACATCAAGGCGGGGACCCTGCGCTGCCTGGCCGTCACCGGCGAAACGCGCTGGCCGGACTTGCCTGACGTGCCGACCATGCAGGAGGCCGGCTACAAGGACTTTGTCTTTGCGACCGATACGTTCCTGCTGGCCCCGGCCAAGACGCCACCGGAAATCGTGAGTTGGTTGGAGAAGGAGACGCTTAAGGTTCTCGGCACCGCTGAAATGAAGGAAAAGCTTTACAAGTCAGGCTTCCAGGTCCGGGCCAAGGGTGCAAAGGACGCCTGGGCGCGCGCGACCAAGGAAATTACGATGTTCAGAGACATCATCGATCAGGCCGGCATCAAGAAACTGTAGGTTCATCACGGAATGCAATTGCGCCCGCCGTTGTTCCGCGACGGCGGGCGCTCTAACGACCGAGGTTGCCGGCATGCAGATCAAAACAATCGAGCCGATCGCAGTCAGCCTGCCGATGCGCAAGCCGGTCATCATGGCGGGCGAGGAAGTCCGCCGCGCTGACAACGTCCTGGTGCGCATCGAAAGCGACGACGGAGTCGTCGGCTGGGGCGAAGCTGCGTCCGCCCCGGTAATGACGGGCGATACGCTGGAAAGCATCGTCTCGGCCGTACATTATATGAGCAGCGCGCTGCGGGGCCGTGACCCCGCCGACATCGCCGGAGCGCTGGCCGCGATGGACGGCCGCATGTATGGCAACCACGGCGCCAAGGCCGCAATCGAAATTGCCCTGCACGATCTGGCCGGGCGCGCTTCGGCAAAGCCCGTGCACGCACTGCTCGGGGCAAAAAAGCGTAGCCGCATAGCGCTCCTCGGCGTGATCGGCGGCGGCGATCTTGCGGGTGATCTGCGGGACGCCGCAAGCAAGAAGAGCGCCGGCCTGACGGCTTACAAGATCAAGGTCGGCATCGACACGGCCGAGAATGACGCCGCGCGGACGCGCGAAATCTGCAAGGTGCTCGGCGATGGCATGCTCATCTCCGCCGACGCCAACCAGGGTTACAGCGTTGAGCAGGCTGTCGCTTACGTGCGCGCCGTGAACGGATCGGGCCTCGATTTCTTCGAGCAGCCGGTCGCAGCGGATGAGCTCGCGGGCATGGCGAAAGTCGCCGCGACAACCGATATCGCCATCGGCGCCGACGAAGGCATTCACTCGCTCGACGACATCCGCCGTCACCACGACAGCAGGGCTGCGCGCGGCGTCAGCCTCAAGGCCATCAAGCTTGGCGGCATTCGCGCTGTGACTGAGGCAAGCAAGCTCTGTGACCGCCTCGGCATGAATGTGAACATATCGTGCAAGACTGGAGAATCGAGCGTCGCCTGTGCAGCGGCGCTCCACGTCGCTTCGGTCATCCCCAATATCGGCTGGGCGCTGACGCTAACCCATCTTGGGCTGGCCGAAGACATTGCGAAAAGCTCGCTGCCGACTGGCAAGGGTTTCGTGGAAAGCCTCGATCGCCCAGGCCTCGGCATCGAGGTCGACGAAGACCGCGTTCGCGGCCACCGCGTGCAGATTGCGGCGCGGAGCGTGGCCTAGATTTTACTTGCAAAATGGCGGCGAACGCCTCGTTGGTGCAGCCGCTCGCGCTAGTGGGGGCGAAGCTCACGACCGCATTACCGAAACATTCGCCGCCGTGCCGCCGAGGCGGCTCCGCACCAGCGCGCAAAAATGTGCTGGTGAAGATTTCCCGACGTTAAACGCTGTCGCAATTGAATACTTGGGCAGATGCGACAGGAGTTTGGACAGTTCCGAAAATGGTAGTGGTCAGCGATGCGTTTATGCGCGGACGTTCAGAACGCCAGTTTGAGACCGGCTTTGGCGGCGGCTGTCCGGCTATGGTCGGACATCAAGGTTGTCTCGAAGGCGCCGAACAGCGACATGCGGTCGGTTGCACGGAAATCGAAGCCCAAGCCGGCGACAGCACCGGCCGTGCTCGCCTTGCCGGGCGTCGTAAACGAGAGGTCCTGGCCGATCAAAACCGTGTTGATCGTTGGGTTGCCGAGCCGCTGCAGCGCGATCAGCCCGCCATGCACGCTCGTGCTGAAGCTGCCGACCCCAACGCCGGTAATCTTCGAGAACTCGACCTCGGCGCGTTCCTCAAGATCGTGCAAGGTACGGCGGCCGACCACCAGGCTCTGCGCCGAACCTGCCTCGTTGTAACCATCGAAAGTGCCGGCGAGATAACGAATGCGGCCAACCGGCGTCAGCGTATAGCCATCGGCGAAATGATAGCGCCGACCGTAGGCGAGCTCCGGGCTGATGTACCAGCTGTCATAGCTTGCGGTTGCGATCTCCGCGCCACCGGGGGCTGTATCATTGAGCACTAACCGTTTCGACTTATTGGTAGTCGCACCGCCTTGCAACGTGAAATCGAGATAGTGGCTGACCCAGTCGAAGCGTCCGTAGACCCCACCGGTCATGTAGTCGGTGTCGACGCTTTGTGAGTTCAGTTCGACGGACAGACGGCCGGCGCCCCCGCCGGCAAAGGCGCCGATCAGCAGATCCGGCCGCACCTGGCGATCGACGCCGATCACGCCGGCACCGGCCGAGGCGATGGAGCGCAACATGGTGTTGTCGCCCTTCTGGGTACTCGTGCCGCCGAAGCCGCTGGTCCATACATTGTAGGGCGCATCGGCATAGGTGAAGAAATGAGTGAGAGGCCTGGTCTGCTCCGCTCCATAACCCATGGCCGACATGCCCGACATGGCAGCGAACGCCTCGTTGGTGCGGCCGCTTGCGCCAGTCGGGGCGAAGCTCACGACCTGCACCGCCCAACCGTTCGCCGCCGTGCCACCGAGGCGGCTCTGCACCAGGGAAGAAATCCCGCCGGCGAAGTTCATCAATGCCCGATCGGCCCGCCCGAACGCCGTCGGATCGAGCGTGGCGATATTGTCCGTAGTCTGCACCGCCGGCATACCGCCGGTATTAACAGTGACGGT
This sequence comes from uncultured Alphaproteobacteria bacterium, assembly GCA_963794665.1. Lineage (GTDB taxonomy): Bacteria > Pseudomonadota > Alphaproteobacteria > Rhizobiales > Xanthobacteraceae > Pseudolabrys. Next base: position 30,233 of record CAWCEW010000020.1, read on the forward strand.
ATTTGCGTTGATGGTGCCGGTAAAGTTGATGATGTTGAGCGAATTCACCGACAAGAGCTTGAAGAACGACGACACCCTGCTGAGAACCGGCGCGTTGTTCACGATGTTGATGATGTCGGCGCCGCCGCCCATATCAATTGCGCCGATGATCTTCGAACCCCGCAGCAGGGTCAGCGTGTCCGCCGCCGGACTGAGCTTGATGGCCGTGCCGCCGGCGCCTGCGATCGTGCCGGAATTGGTGATCGTGCTGCCGACGTTGTTGAGCCCGGAAGCACGGATTCCCGTGCCGCTTGAAATCGTGCCGGCGTTGGTCAGATTGACGGTGGTTGCATCGATCCCAAAAAATCCGCCAGTGACCAGGCCAGCATTTGTGACATTGGCAATGTTCGCGGCAACCGACGTGCCATCTCCGCTCGCCCGAATGGTTCCAGTCCTCAAATTGTCCACGGTGGCAGTCGTCGCGGCCTGAATTGCAGTCCCGCCGAAGACACTTGTCGTCTCAATTGTGCCTGCATTCTCGATCTTTACTTCGTCCAAGGCGGAAGCAACGCCCAACGCAGTTGCCGATATGGTGCCAGAGCGGACGTTCGTCAACGTGATGAGGCCATTGCCGAATATGGCGGCACTGTTTGCTCCAGTGCTCTGAATCGTGCCGGAGTTATTGACTGTTGCCGTGCTCGACGTGTTGATAGCTCGGCTGTTATCGGCGGTCGTTCGAATTGTCCCGGCGTTGGTGACAGTTGCCGAGCCCGTATTCGACACAATGGCCTGCAGATCCGCCAGAATTATGCCTGTACTCAGGTTATTCACTGTCGCGACGGAGCCAATGTTTCCGCCGACAATGCCGGCAGAAATCGCAACGCCGCCTGCCCCAGTTGCCGAAATGGTGCCGCTGTTTGTCACGTCGGCGAATCCACCAGTGGCCCCGCCCGGAGAAAAAATGGCGATGCCATTTGCGCCTGTTGTTTGGATCGAACCGGAATTATTCACTTTGGCGATTTCGCCGCCGACGATCACAGCGCCGCCATCGCCCTGTTGCTGCATCAGTCCGGAATTTGTTTTTACGTCGGCCGTTCCTAAGGCAAAAATGGCTGCGCTGCCGGTGCCGGAAGCCAGTATATTTCCGGAGTTTTCTATTGTCGCATTGTTCGCCGCCTGCACAGCGTTATTCAGGTTCGCCGTGCCGCTACTTTGAATTGTTCCGGCGTTCTTCAGCAAAACGTCAAATCCTGAAATTGTGAAAGCGCTCTGCGCCGTTGCGCTCGTCGCTTGCAGTGTGCCCGTTGCTGCATTGAAGACGTCCAATGTCCCGGCCGCAGACGCGGCGGCCGGGCCGCCGCTTATCGCGCCGAAATTTGTGATGAACATATCGCCCGTACCGCTGGAGATGGCGACGCCGGCAGCGGTGATCTTGCCGGAGTTTGTTACATCCGCTGAGGCTCCGGCAATCGCAGCGCCGTTTGCGCCCAACGCCCGAATCTCTCCGTCATTGGTAACCGCGGCCAAGGTGCCAGCCTGAATGGCGATACCACTCAAGCCATTGGCCTCAATCACGCCACCAGCGGAATTGGTCACGGCGGCGACCGTTGCGGCATTGATCGCGTGGCCGCTCGAATCGGTCGCGCGAATTGTGCCGGTATTGTCGGTGACGCTGACGATCCCGCCGCTAGAAAAAATTGCATTCGAGCCGCCTACGAACAGGCCCGAGTTTTTCACCGTGACAAGGCCCGGCGTCGACAAGGCGCTTTGTCCCGTAGGCGCCTGAATGGTGCCGGAATTATCGATGTCCGCGGAACCGGCGAAAATGGCAATGCGCGCCGTCAATTCAATTGTTCCGGAATTCGTGATGTTGGCGGCACCTGAGGTCTGCACACCGAAGCTCGGGGACGTAATCATTCCCGTATTTTTGGTGATATTGGCGGTATTGGCGTGGACGGCGGCACCTGCTGCGCCGGTTGACTTAATTCTGCCGGCGTTGTCGACGTTCGCCGTGGTGGCATTAATGCCGAATTGCGGCGCGGAAATGACACACTGCAACGTCATTATTTACTGTCGCGGTGGTGCGCGCAGAAATACCGATGCCGTTTACTCCCATTGCGGAAATCGTACCGCTATTCGTGACCACTCCGCCGGTAGAGTGGTTTTGTTCTTTGAACTGGATACCAAATTGATTTCCGGTGATGGCACCTGCATTGGCGACACTGGCTGGAGTGCCGGCGAGGAGGCCTTGATCCTGAAAAAAGACGCCGACGTTCCCGCCGGTAATAGTGCCGGTATTGGCGTTCGTGAGCGTACCATTTGTTATGCTCGCGCCATTGTTGCCGCCAGAAATCGCGCCAGAATTCGCGACATCCCCGGTACCAACAACGAAGATGCCGTTATTACTAGTCCCGAAAGCAGTGCCGAAATTGGCGACAGTTCTAGTTACGAAAACTACGCCATTGAAGGTTCCCGTGACGGACGCTCCTGGCAGAACGGTAATTATATTGTTGGAAAGAAAGATTGTGCCGTAGCCATTCGTGCCGCTCTGGTTGTTCGTTGTTCCCGTGCAAGTGGCCGTGGCATTGTCGACCGGCGGCTCGGGTGCGCATGCCGCCTGTGCGCGGTCGAGGTAGAATGGCATCAGCAGTGTCAACGCCGGCAACAGCCTGCGCGGATTGAAATTGCGCTCGCGTGACATGCGCCGACCCCCGACGCATTCGGTTCCGACCGCGTATGTGACGAGCACCTTCCTCAACGCTTTCGATGCTTAGGTACTGATGAGCGCAAAAACTTGGGCGGCCGCGACGAGTGCTTGGACGAGAGCGAAAAAAGTAAAATTCGTCGCGACGGCGATGCAAAATTGCGACACCGGCGATCGCGGCTCCAACTAGTCCATATGGTTGAGGGACTTACGCGCGCGAGATCAAGCGCAACAGGCTCGTGCAGGGTGCCTTTTGACTGCCGCACGTTGCGCGTCCGCTTCGGTTTCATCACCAGCTGCCTGCAGAGCGAAATGATCCTGCCGCACATGCCAGCGCAGCCTGATTCATATTCGCTGCGGCATATGCTCATGCATTTGCTTAAATCGCAGCTGGCTTCCAGGCCATGGGCCGAAGTTGCGGCAACGAAAACTGGCGGCTGCAAAAACAAAGAGATAAACGCGGCACATGCAAAGAGCCCCAGGCTGAGCGAGATGTCCCATCGCGCGTTGCGTGACGCTTCGCGTCATTCGCTCGCAGGAATAACGATATTATGATGAAGGCTGTGCTGACTCTCGCAACGGCACCGAGGTTCTTGCTGCCCGATCGATATTCCTGCGCATGCGAATGACCGAATTCGGGCGAGCTTCTCCTCCTTCGATTGAATGCTGGCCCATGGACACACGGCGCAACGTTTACGTGCGACCTCCGAACATCCGGGCGGGGCGGCCGGAGCCAGATAGCGCGTTCATCGAATACTCCGCCTAGTGCAGCCGGCGGAGCGGCGCGACATGCTCTCCGACCCAGGAGCTGAGCATCTGGTGATAGAGCGAGGCCGAATGCCACAGCACGTCGCTGTAGCGCCTGCCCTTTTCCGATTCGGGACCAACCGGCTCGCAGAGGTCCATGCCCATCGTCAGGTGGTGCTGATCGACGTCGGTGTGGACCTTCCAATACCGGCCGCTGAGGATTTTCAGCCGGTCCAGCACCGGGATCACCGCGGAATAAAAGTCAAAGGCAACGCCTTCGCTGAGCAGATTGAGCCCGACAACCTGCACGTCATGCGGCTCGCGCAGGGCGCTGCGCCAGGAAAACGCCGTGCAATTCGCGGTTTCCTGGGTAGGAGCAACCCGCCGGCTCCGCACCCTTGAGAAAGCCGTGCTCCTTCATCCACGCGATAAGCTGGTCGGGATGATCGGCCTCCTCGAGCGCGTGCTCGGCAAAGACCGGCTGCCAGCGCCGGTCGTGACAGAGCGAGTAGCGCAGGCACAGCGCCTGCGTGAACTCGCGCGATTGATGAATAAGCTGGTGGATCCACTGCAGGTCGTTCGGACGCTCTGCGCGGCCCAGGTTCTTGAAGAAAGGCCCCCGCCGAAGCTGTGAGCGGTATTCTTCGGACGCTTTGACTAGCCACTCCATGCGCGTACTCCCACTCTTGATGAGGACACGAAATGAGTGAGCTATATGTGCAATTGCCGGCTCGAAATCTTGGCGCGCCACGACGCCGAATGGGATAGGCGCGAAGACCTTCATTCAGCGCAAACAAATC
>CAWCEW010000021.1:0-541122 GCA_963794665.1 uncultured Alphaproteobacteria bacterium
CAATCTCGGTTACGCGGACTGCCGGTTTCTCAAACCCGTAATTCCCGGCGCCACGCTGACCGCCGTCTCCGAGGTCATCGGGCTGCGGGAAAATTCCAACAGGAAGACAGGCATTGTCTATGTGCGCTCGCGCGGGTTCGACGAGACCGGCGATACCGTGCTCGATTACGCGCGCTGGGTGATGGTGCGCAAACGCGATGAGACGGCCGCGGCACCCGCCGAGAAAATCCCCGACCTGCCGAAGAACGTCGAGCCCGCGCAACTGGGCACGGCATGCCCGAAAATCAATATTACGGCCTACGACACGACGCTTGCGGGCAGCCCGCATCGCTTCGGCGACTATAAGACCGGCGACAAGATCGACCACATCGACGGAATCACGGTCGAGGAGGCCGAGCACCAGATTGCCACCCGGCTCTATCAGAACACTGCCCGCATCCATTTCAATCAGTTCGCCGAGAGCAAGGGCCGTTTCGGGCGTCGGCTCATTTATGGCGGTCACGCCATTTCGCTTGCTCGCGCACTGTCATTCAACGGCCTTGCAAACGCTTTCCACGTCGCTGCGATCAATGGCGGGCGGCACGTTGCCCCGCTGTTTGCTGGCGACACGGTCTTCGCATGGTCAGAGGTGCTGGCCGCCGCAGACATACCGAACCGGAAGGATGTCGGCGCCCTGCGGCTGCGCACGGTTGCGACCAAGGACCGGCCGTGTCCCGACTTTCCGTTCAAAGCCGGCGATGAGTACGATCCGGCCGTTATCCTCGACCTGGACTACTGGGTGCTGATGGCGAGGTAGCGGCGCGGAGATTGCGATCAGGTGCTCGCACGCAGATGATCGACCAGTTGCCGCGCGTAAGGCGGCAACACCTCGACGTCACGCACGCAAATTGTCAGCTCGCGAAGCGCCCAGGGATCAGTGAGCCGCACGGCGCTGATCGCCATGGTGCGCTCGGTCCGGTGCACGGTCGTTTCCGGCACGATGCCGACACCGACATTGCATTCGACCAGGCGGCAGATGGCATCGAAGCTGCGCAGCTGCACGCGCAGACGCAGCGGCCGGCCGATGCGATTTGCCTTGTCAGCGAGAAAACGCTGGATCGCGCTGGCGCGGTCGAGGCCGACCATGTCGTAGTCGAGCACCTCGGCAAAGCCGATGCGTGAACGGTTGGCGAGCGGATGATTTTTCGCCACCACCAGCACAAAGCGGTCGCTACGGAACGGAAACGTATTGAGCCCACCGTAGTCGACGGTGCCGGCCACGATGCCGATGTCGGCATGGCCCTCGGCGATCAAGCCGACAATCTCGTCGCTCAGCCGCTCTTCGAGATCGACGCTGATGTCGGGATGGGCCATCAGAAACGAGCTGAGCGTTTCAGGAAGGAATTCGGTGAGTGCATTCGTGTTGGAGAGGACGCGAACCTGGCCAGCGAGCCCGCGGGCATAAGGAGAAAGGTCCTCTTGCAGGCGCTCGGTCTGCGCCAGGATTCCGCGCGCATGCTGCAGCAGGGTTCGTCCCGCAGGGGTCGGTTTGACGCCGGCCCGTCCGCGAATCAGCAGGGGAGTGCCGAAGGCCTGTTCCATCTTGCGGATGCGGGTCGAGGCCGCAGCCAAAGCAAGGTTCGAGCGCGCCGCACCGTGCGTGATGCTCCCAGCCTCGACGATGTGCCGGAACAGGTTGAGGTCCGTAAAATCGAAGCGCATTGGGGACTACCTTCTTATTTTGCGAAGGCAGGCTACACAGAAAGCATATTGCAACGGGCTATTTTCAGGTCCAAGCTTCGTCAATTATGAAGTAGCGACTTGGGGGTCCAGGTCAAGAGGAATGTTTGCACACCCCCACTTGCGACTGCCGGTCCTCCTTTCATGCAATGCACCGGTCGCTGGTTTTCGGAGGCTGAACAATGGCCGAGTTTGAAGCGGGAACGGCGGCGGGAGCAGAGCGGCCGCGGCCGTTGTCTCCACATCTGCAGATCTACAAGCCGATGCTGACGATGGTGATGTCCATCGTCCACCGGATCACCGGCGCCGCGCTCTATTTTGGAATGCTGCTGCTCGCCTGGTGGCTGATCGCCGCCGCGAGCGGACCGAACGCCTATGCCGGCTTTGAATGGTTCATGGGGAGCGTGCTCGGTCAGCTCCTGCTCTTCGGTTACACTTGGGCCCTGATCCACCACATGCTGGGCGGCATCCGCCATCTGATCTGGGATACGGTGCACGGCTTCGAGCCGGCCGAGCGCGAAATGCTCACGCTGGCCACTTTGATCGGCTCGGTAACGCTCACACTCATACTCTGGGTCGTCGGTTATCTCGTGATGGGAGGTCCCCGATGAGAGAGCCTCCTCACATGCGAACCCCCATGCGCCGGGTGCGCGGACTGGGCGCGGCTCATTCCGGCACCGGGCATTTTTGGCATCAGCGCGTCACGTCGGTTGCCGGCATCCCGCTGACTATCGGCTTGCTGCTTATCATCACGGCACTACTCGGACGCAGCCACGCCGCGGTCGTGCAGATTCTCGCCTCACCGATCGTCTCGATCATCGTGCTGCTGTTCATCATCAACACCGCCTATCACATGTGGATTGGCATGCAGGAAATCATTCTCGACTACGTGCATGACGAGAAGTGGAAGTTCTTGAGCCTGATGGCAAACACGTTCTTCGTGTTCGCTGTCAGTCTGGCGTCGGTCTACGCCGTCCTCAGATTGTCGTTCGGGGTCTGACATGGCGACGAATGGAAAATCGAACGGCGCACCCGCGGTCAACGGCCGCGCTTATCCGATCGAGGATCACAGCTACGATGTCGTTGTGGTCGGCGCCGGCGGTTCAGGGCTGCGCGCGGTGGTCGGCTGCAGCGAGGCTGGCCTGCGCACAGCCTGCATTACCAAAGTCTTCCCGACTCGGTCACACACCGTTGCCGCGCAAGGTGGCATTGCAGCCGCGCTCGGCAACATGGGCGAGGATGATTGGCGCTGGCACATGTACGACACCGTCAAGGGTGCCGACTGGCTCGGCGACCAGGACGCTATCGAGTATCTGTGCCGCAATGCGCCGGCCGCCGTGTACGAGCTGGAGCATTGGGGTCTGCCATTCTCGCGCCGCGAGGAAGATGGCAAAATCTATCAGCGCCCCTTCGGCGGCATGACCACGCATTTCGGCAAGGGCACCGCGCAGCGTACCTGCGCCGCCGCCGATCGCACCGGCCACGCCATGCTGCACACGATGTACGGCCAGGCGCTCCGCCACTCGGCGGAGTTCTACGTCGAATATTTTGCCATCGACCTCATCATGGACGAGGGCCGTTGCCGCGGCGTGATCGCGCTGAACATGGATGACGGCTCGATTCACCGTTTCGCTGCCAATATGACGATCCTTGCCACTGGCGGCTATGGACGGACGTACTTCTCATGCACGTCGGCACATATCTGCACTGGCGACGGCAACGCCATGGTGCTGCGCGCCGGCCTGCCGCTACAGGACATGGAATTCGTGCAATTCCATCCGACCGGCATCTATCCGGCGGGCTGCCTGATCACCGAAGGCTCGCGCGGCGAAGGCGGCTATCTGGTCAATTCCGAAGGCGAACGCTTCATGGAGCGCTACGCTCCGTCGGCAAAGGATCTTGCTTCACGCGACGTTGTCTCGCGGGCAATGACCGTCGAAATTCGCGAGGGCCGCGGCGTCGGCAAAGAAAAGGATCACCTTTTCCTGCACCTCGACCACCTCGATCCCGCGGTGCTGCACGAGCGGCTGCCGGGCATCAGCGAGACCGCGCGCATTTTTGCCAATGTCGACGTGACGCGTGAGCCGATCCCCGTCCTACCGACTGTGCACTACAACATGGGCGGCATCGCCACGAACTATCACGGCGAGGCTCTGACCAAGAAAAACGGCACAGATGACTCCGTAATCCCAGGTCTGATGGCGCTCGGCGAAGCTGCCTGCGTGTCCGTGCATGGCGCCAATCGGCTCGGCTCGAATTCCCTGATCGACCTGGTCGTATTCGGCCGTGCTGCCGCGCTGCGCTGCGCCGAAATCCTCACCCCCGGCGAGGAACAGCCGCAATTACCGAAGGATTCAGCCGATCTTGCGCTGGCGCGCCTCGACAAATTCCGTAACGCATCCGGCGGCACACCAACCGCGAAGCTGCGGCTCAATATGCAGCGCGTGATGCAGGAAGATTGTGCGGTGTTCCGCACCGGCGAGGTGCTGGACCAGGGCCACAAGCGCATCCATGAGATCCACGACGGCATGGCTGACGTCCATGTCAGCGACCGTTCGCTGATCTGGAATTCCGACCTGATCGAGACATTGGAGCTCGACAACCTGATCGCGCAGGCCGTTGTCACGATGGATTCGGCCAAGAACCGCACTGAAAGCCGCGGCGCACACGCGCGCGAAGATTATCCCGAGCGCGATGACAAAAACTGGATGAAGCACACGCTGGCGTGGATGGATGCAAAGGGCGCCGTAAAAATCGATTACCGCCCGGTGCACGCCTACACGCTCACGAATGACGTCGCCTATATCGAACCCAAAGCGCGCGTCTACTGACGGAACGTTGCCATGGTCGAATTTACGCTGCCCCGAAATTCCAAGATCACAGAAGGCCGGAAATGGCCGCGCTCGGCGCACGCCACTCATGTCTCCGAATTCCGCATCTACCGGTGGAATCCGGACGACGGCCAGAATCCAAGCGTCGATACCTATTACGTCGATCGCGATGATTGCGGACCGATGGTTCTCGATGCGCTGATCTGGATCAAGAACAACATCGACCCCACTCTCACCTTCCGGCGATCATGCCGCGAAGGCGTATGTGGCTCCTGCGCCATGAATATCGACGGCACCAACACGCTTGCCTGTACCAAGGCGATCGACGATGCGCGCGCGCCGGTGAAAATCTATCCGTTGCCGCATCAGCCTGTGGTGAAGGACCTGGTGCCAGATCTGAAGAATTTCTACGCGCAATACGCCTCGATCGAGCCATGGCTGCAGACGTCGACGCCCACGCCCGAAAAGGAGTGGCGGCAATCGCACCAGGACCGCGCCAAGCTCGACGGCATGTACGAATGCATCCTGTGTGCCTGCTGCTCGACGTCTTGCCCGAGCTACTGGTGGAATTCGGACCGCTATCTCGGTCCGGCCGCGCTGCTGCAGGCAAACCGCTGGGTCCAGGATAGCCGGGATGAAGCGACCGGCGCGCGTCTCGACAATCTTGAGGATCCGTTCCGGCTCTATCGCTGCCATACGATCCTGAATTGCTCCAAGGCTTGTCCAAAAGGGCTCAACCCCGCAAAGGAAATCGCCACGCTGAAGAAAGCGCTGGTCGATCGGCAACTTTAGCGCATCTATTCAGCGCGACCTGACATGTCGCTGGCCGCTTTGCGCGGCACGATGCGCGATCTTTCGTTTGGAACGACATTTGCTGTTCTGTCCCTCAACCGAAGGAACGACAACGGCTGACGTCGCGCCGAATTTTTCGGCCTCATACGAACGCCGCTTGAGCGGCCAAGGCAGGTCATGCAGGGTCCGCCCCAATTCGCGGGGTTCAGGACGTGCGTTGTACCGAGCTGCTTGTGTTACATGCGCTCTTGTTGTGCGCCGCCTGCGCTCCGGTTTCCAAGCTACCGCCGTTGCCGGCCGACGAAATCAAAGCCGAGCAGCGCAAGCAACAGATCGCCCAGCTTCGCAGACTATCTCGGGCAACTCAGCCGCCTCGACAACGTCGCCTTCCAGCTTCGCGTCGCCAACCGCGATGACTGCGAAGACCGGGCCTGGGCACAGATCGGACTCATCGCCGGCACCGTGCCGAGTTTACCGCGCAAGTTCCGCTCGTTTTCGCACGAGGCACTGGCTGTAAGCTGGACGCATGCGACGGTTCTCTCGATTGCGGACAATTCACCGGCTGCGGTCGCAGGCATCAAAATCGGCGACCAGCTTCTGACTTTCAATAATGAGCCGGTTCCGCGTCACGGCACGGCCGGATGGATCGGCGGCTATGTGCGGAACAATGGCGAACGGCCGATCCAGGTCCTGATCCGGCGTGACGGCATCGACGAGATGCGCGCGGTCGTCCCGGTGATTGCCTGCGCTATTCCCATCGAGCTTCAAGTCGATTCCAGCATCAATGCATTCACGACCGACGATCGCATCGTGGTTTCTTCCAGCATATTGCGAGCCGCACGCACGGATGCACAGCTCGCCCTCGTCGTGGGGCACGAGTTGGCGCATGCCAATCTCGGCCATCTGAACAAGCGGCGGGCGAACGCCGTCATCGGCTGGATCGGCGGAGCCGCAGCGGATGCCGGTATCATGCTTGGCGGAATGTCCACCTATGGCGCCTTTTCCAGGGTATTGACCCAAGCGGGCGCGCGGGCCTTCAGCGTCGCGTTCGAGCGCGAAGCCGACTATGTCGGCGCTTATTATGCCGCCCGTGCCGGCTACGACCTTACCGGTTCGGAAGAAATCTGGCGCACATTCTCGCTGGAGGACCCTGACAGCATCCGTCTCACGACGGATCACCCGATTACGCCTGTGCGATTTGTCCAGATGCAGAAGGTCATCGATGAGATCGAAAACAAGAAGCGCCACAATTTGCCGCTGGTTCCGGAGCGACGTTTCATCCGAACCGATGTTGATGGGACGGAAGCCGCAAACGAAATCCAGCCATGAGCGGCAGCCAGGCCGTCACTAAACGCACTTCTTGGCCTGGCAGAGCTTTTCCAGTTCGGGGAAAGGCTTGTAAGCGGCATTGCCGCATTGCTCTTTGGTCGCATCGATCAGCTGAGTTGAGGTGGCCAGCGTAAAAGTAGCCAATACGATCCTTGCTTCCGGTGTAGTGCTTGTTGGCATTGCGCGAGTCCGAGCGCACGCAGACCACGTACCGCTCTTCCTTGCCGGCCTGCCGCAGCACCGGTTCGCTGATGAAGGCGCCGCGGATGTTGGTCGGGTCGTCAAGCGTGCTGGTCATCGTGAGAAGAATCTCGTTTTTGTAGTCAGCCGGGAAGACATTGGGATTCTCCTCAGGCTGCTTGCTGCCGCTGCCGGAGCAGCCGATCAGGCCCACTGCAAGGACCGAAAGCAGACAGGCACTCGCCGCAATCTTCATCATCGGGCCGCCTAGTCGAGCTTGAACTTGCGCCGCCGCTGGCCGAGCGTGCGAAGTCGCAAGGCGTTGAGCTTTATGAAGCCTTCGGCATCGCGGTGATCGTAGGCCACCGCGCCCTCCTCGAACGTCACCAGCTCCTGGTCATAGAGGGAATACTTGCTCTCGCGCCCAATGACGGCGACGTTGCCTTTGTAGAGCTTGAGCTTGACGCTTCCGGTCACCAAGCTCCTGGCTTTTGTCGATTGCAGCCTGCAGCATCTCCCGTTCGGGCGTGAACCAGAAGCCGTAATAGACGAGCTCTGCGTATTTCGGCATCAGCTCATCCTTGAGATGCGCCGCGCCACGATCGAGCGTGATCGATTCAATGCCGCGATGCGCAGCCAGCAGTATCGTGCCGCCTGGCGTCTCATACATGCCGCGGGACTTCATGCCGACGAAACGATTCTCGACGAGATCAAGCCGCCCGATGCCATTGGCCTTGCCGAGATCGTTAAGCTGTTTCAGCAGAACCGCAGGCGTGAGCTTTTTTCCGTCAATCGCAACCGGATTGCCTTTCTCGAAGTCGATCGTGATCGTGGTAGGCTTGTCGGGCGCCTTTTCAGGATCGACCGTGCGGGAGAAAACGTAGTCCGGCACTTCCTGCGCCGGATCTTCCAGGACTTTTCCTTCCGATGAAGTGTGCAGCAGATTGGCGTCGACCGAGAACGGCGCCTCGCCACGCTTGTCCTTGGCGATCGGAATTTGGTGCTTTTCCGCAAACTCGATCAGCTTGGTGCGCGAGGTGAGATCCCACTCGCGCCACGGCGCAATCACCGTCACGTCGGGTTTGAGCGCATAGTAGGTCAGTTCGAAACGAACCTGATCGTTGCCCTTGCCGGTGGCCCCGTGCGCGACCGCATCGGCCCCTACCTTCTCGGCGATCTCGATCTGCTTTTTCGCGATCAACGGCCGCGCGATGGACGTGCCGAGCAAATACTGTCCCTCATACAGCGCATTTGCCCGGAACATCGGGAAGACGTAGTCGCGCACGAACTCTTCGCGCAGGTCTTCGACGAAGATGTTTTCCTTCTTGATGCCGAGCAGCAACGCCTTCTCGCGTGCGGGCGCGAGCTCCTCGCCCTGGCCCAGATCGGCAGTGAAGGTCACGACTTCACAGCCGTAGGTGGTCTGCAGCCACTTCAAAATGATCGAAGTATCGAGCCCGCCGGAATAAGCGAGCACGACTTTCTTAACGGTCTTCTTGGTCTTGCCGTCGGGCATTGGAAAAAACTGCTGCAGTGGGAAATTGCGGCGGACTATAGGGCCAAAGACCAGCCTGGCAAAGCGCGTCCTCGTTAACGACTTTTATTTTGTCTTTCGATTTCCACCGAACAGGCCAGCAATCAAATTGTAACCCGGCAGGGCCACGCGCTCGAGTGCTCGTTCGACGTCCTCGTCCGAGAACCGGGTCCGGCGCCACCGATAGATGACTGCGTAAGTGATCCAAATGATCAAAAAGGTGAATACGCCGGCAAAGATGACATCCGACGGAAAATGCGCGCCGGCCATCACGCGGATGGTCCCCATCCCCGTCCCGAGCGCGAGCGCCGCTGCATAGGCAAGCGCGCGCCAATGCGGCGGTGCCAGAGCGGCAGGCGCGATCGACCACACCGCGCCCGCCACGTCGCCGGAGACGAACGAGCAATTGGATGGACAATCTCCCCGCGGGTCCCACCAGGCAACGAAGTTCTGGTCGCCGCCGAGCTGTGTCACGTCGATGGGCCGCGGCCGGCCCCAATGATCCTTGAGAAGGACATTCACCAGCAAACCTGGCGCGAGCACCATCGTCGCGATCAGAAATACGGTTGCACGACCTGAAATCAGCATTCTTCTGCGCGGCAGCAGCAGCTTGACAATGAGCGCAGCGACGGCGGGCGCCACCAGGATGGTGCCAACCCAGAGCCCGATGTCGCGCGCCTTCATCAGCGGCGGGTAGATTCGCAGCGCAAACATGTTGTGACTGCGATCCACGAACCCGTGGAAATATCGCGCGACTTCCAGATCGAGGCCGGGATAAAGCCCAAATACCAAGTCCGGCGAGAACAGCAATGGCGAGCGCGATCAGCAATCCGGTGCGATTCATGCGGGCTTCGTCTAGCCGACACGCTCCGGAAATAGAAAGGCGCCAGGCGCAGCGACTGATATAACGACGCCATGGCAAAGCCCACACTCGATTTCTGGTTCGACTTTGCATCGACATATTCTTACCCCGCAGCAATGCGCATCGCATCGCTCGCTGCGACGAGCGGCATCACCGTGCGCTGGCGACCGTTCCTGTTGGGACCGATTTTCAAGGCCCAGGGCTGGGCAACCTCGCCATTCAATCTTTATCCGGCCAAAGGCCGCAACATGTGGCGCGACCTGGAGCGTGTATGCGCCACGCTCGATCTTCCGTTTTCGCGACCGGATCCATTTCCGCAAAACTCCTTGCTGGCAGCGCGAGCCGCGCTGGTCGCGCTTGCAAATATCTGGGGTGAAAGTTATTGCCGCGCCGTCTATTGCGCGGAATTTGGCGAAGGTCGCAATATCGAAAACTCGGACACGATCGAAGAAGTTCTCAAGAGTCTCGGACAGGATGCCACCGCTGTGCTCGAGCAGGCCCAGTCGACTGACATCAAATTGCAGCTTCGCGAGCAAACCGACGAAGCACAGCGACTCGGCATATTCGGCTCACCGAGTTTCGTCACCGCCGGCGGCGAGCTGTTCTGGGGCAACGACCGACTCGAAGTGGCGCTGGATTGGGCCAGGCGCTAGCCTTCGCGCCGCTCGCGCCAGCGACCAGCGTTGCGCCCGGCGATCAGCCAATAAGCCAAACCGCCAAGGATTCCCGCGGCGGCCGCCAATTGAAAGGCATTGGCTACCGGAGGGACATCCGTCGTGTTTTCTAGCTGCACTGAAATGTCGGATCCGTAATATGAAGCAAGCGCAACCAGCGCACCGCCGACGCCGTAGTAGATGAAGCTGCGCATGCGCAACACTTCCGAGATTGTCACCACAAGCGCGGCCGGCAGTAATGCAACGATGCTGACAATAGCCTGGTGGCAAAAAACGCGACGAAAAAGAAGATCACGCGTTCAATCGGGTCGGAATCCATTGCCGCCCATCTCTGGCAGAACGATGCCGATCGCAAGCGTGATGCCGGCAACAATGATGGCAACGAGAAGTCCAAAAATAATGACAATGATTCGGCCGAACAGTGACATCTTGCTGTATTGCCCCCAAAAACCGCGTCGTCACTCCACCATCGCCATCGCGCGCAGCGCCATGCGCTCGCGCGCCGAAAGTTTTTCTGTCGCGCTCTTGAGCTGGCCGCAGGCTGCCAGGATATCGCGCCCGCGCGGCGTGCGCACCGGCGAAGCATACCCCGCATCAAACACAATCTGTGAAAATCTTTCGATCTGCTCCCATTCCGAACACTCGTACTTGCTGCCCGGCCACGGATTGAACGGAATGAGATTGATCTTGGCAGGGATGCCCTTAAGCAGCCGTATCAGCGCTTTCGCGTCGTCGGTGGAATCGTTCACGCCTTTGAGCATCACGTATTCGAACGTGATGCGCTTGGCATTCGAAACGCCGGGATAATTGCGGCACGCGTCCAGGAGCTCCGAAATCGGATATTTCCGGTTGAGCGGCACCAGCTCATTGCGCAAGTCGTCACGCACCGCGTGCAGCGACACCGCCAGCATGCACCCGATCTCGGCGCCGGTGCGCTGGATGTTGGGGATGACGCCGGACGTGGACAGCGTGATGCGGCGCTTCGAAATGCCGATGCCCTCGCCATCGGCAACAATGAGCAAGGCATCGCGGACTGCGTCGAAATTATAGAGCGGCTCGCCCATCCCCATCATCACGATGTTCGTGATGCATCGATCGCCGCTCGGCACGACGCCGTCGGTCGGCCGCGTGCCGCCCGGCCAGTCTCCAAGACTGTCCCGCGCGGCCAATACCTGGCCGACGATCTCGCCCGCCGTAAGATTGCGCACGAGCCGCTGCGTCCCCGTGTGGCAGAACGTACAATTGAGCGTGCAGCCGACCTGACTCGACACGCACAGCGTGCCCCGCTCGGTGTCGGGGATGTAAACGCACTCGACTTCGTGCGGCCGCTCACCCTGCACTTCGCCCGGCAAACGAAGCAACCACTTGCGCGTACCGTCCACCGAAACCTGCTCGGCGACGATCTCCGGCCGCGCAAGCGTAAAATGCTCGGCCAAGGTCGCGCGTAGTTCTTTCGATACGCTCGTCATGTCTTCGAACGAGGTGAAGCCGCGGAAGTAGATCCAGTGCCAAAGCTGTTGCACGCGCATCTTGCGCTGCGCATCTGGCACCCCCACGCTGCCGAGCGCAGCGGCGAGCTCCGTGCGCGTCATGCCGACGAGTGACGGCTTCTCGGGCGCCACATAGCGCTCGAGCGGCGTCTTCTCGATAGCCTCGGCGCTTTGCAAGGTCAGCGTCATGGGAGCAGGGTTCACTGCCGGCTTTTTCCGGCAATCACAATGGCAAATCGCAGTCTATCTAAGCTGGATCGACCGGTCTTGCCACTCCGGTGCGGCCTGGCAAAGACCCTCGCAGCGGGTCACTTGCACTCTTCCGCCACCCTGTCGAGGGCCTGCGCGATACCCTTAAGGGAGTAAGTATCCGTGGTCTTGGTGCCGCGGCCCGATTCGCTCTTGACCACCAAGTCGGCTCCTTTGCGCATGGCATCCACCATTTGGGCCTCTTCCGCCGCATTCTTCACCCAAGCACCGTCGTTCTGCGTATACATGGCGTAGGTCGCCGAGCCGATCGCTGCGGTGGCGTCGTGGCCCGGTTTTTGCGGATAGCCAACGATCACTGACACTTCGTTTTTCACCTTTTCCGACGGCCGCGTCGATACGAAAGCGTATGACGCATCGCGGTTGCGGCCGGCCGGTTCCGTCGCGGCCGATGTCGGCTTTGAAAGCGCGAAGCAGATTTTCTTGCCGCCGGGCGATGCCCTGTACGCGCCCCAGTCTCCGAACTGACCGAGTAGAACGGCCTGATCGGTTGGACTTGCAGCGGCCTTCTTCTGCTGGGCGGAGGCTGATGCGGCGCATAGGCAAGCCGACATCAGGACAATGAGTGTGCGAAGCAATGTGGTCGTGTTCATCGGGTCCTACCGGCGACGTATTGACGGTCGTTGAGCCGCCCCCATAAAGAATCGCCGGATATTAGCCCATTACCGGCGAAAGTCGGCAATGTGAAGGCGGCAATCCGCCGCCCGCAGACCATGGTAGAACCGCGGCACTAATCCGCACTCCGGCGACTGGAAGGCCATGAAAGCACTGCTCTGCACGCGCCACGGAACACCCGATGATCTCGAGCTTGCCGACGTTCCCGACCCTGTCGCCGCATCTGGCGAAGCTGTCGTGCGCATCAAGGCCGCGGCATTGAATTTCTTCGACACGCTGATCATCGCCAACAAGTACCAGACCAAGCCGCCGCTGCCGTTTTCACCGGCCGCGGAATTTGCCGGCACGGTTGAAAGCGTCGGCCCTGAGGTGACGTACGGTAAAGGCCGGCGATCGCGTCATCGGCTGTCTTACCCACGGCGCAGCCCGTGAAAAAATTGCAGCGCCCGCCGGCAAGCTCATCAAGATACCGGATGCACTTGATTTCGATCGGGCCGCCGGCCTTTGCATCACCTATGGCACAACGCTTCACGCGTTAAAGGACCGCGCGAAATTGCGTGCCGGCGAAACTCTGGCCGTCCTCGGTGCCTCCGGCGGCGCGGGTCTTGCGGCAGTCGAACTTGGCAAGCTGATGAATGCTCGCGTCATCGCCTGCGCATCCTCGGACGAAAAACTGGCGTTCGCCAAAAAGCACGGCGCCGATGATACGATCAACTACGGGAAAGATGATCTGAAAGATGCGCTCCGCCGGGTTACGGGCGGGCGCGGCGCCGACGTCATCTACGATCCGGTCGGCGGGCCTTATACCGAGCCTGCGTTGCGTTCGATTGCCTGGCAGGGTCGGTTTCTCGTGGTCGGCTTCGCCGCCGGCGACATTCCGAAACTGCCGCTCAATCTCGTGCTGCTCAAGGGCTGCGACGTGGTCGGCGTATTCTGGGGCTCGTGGATGGACCGCGATCCGCAAGGCCATCGCGCCAATACCGAACAGTTGCTGGCCTGGTGCGTGGACGGAAAATTGTCATCGCACATTCATGCGATCTATCCGCTGGCGGATGCGACCGGCAGCGCTCAAGGCCCTCGCAGCAGGGCAAGTGATGGGAAAAGTAATCTTGCGGCCGTGATTTGGTGCGGCCTGACCCTACTTGAGATCCGCCAGAACGCGTTGCGCCGCATCGCGATGCTCAGGACGAATGTGATCCGTCACCAGCTTGATGGCTGCGGCGAGAAAGGCCGCATCATCGGTGAAGCCAAGCACCGGCAGAAAGTCCGGAATGGCATCGATAGGCAAAACAAAATAGGCGAGTGCGCCGAGCAGTGTCGCCTTCACCGATGTGGGCGTTTTGCGGTCAAAGGCGCAATAGTAGGCGGTCAGCAGCTCCTCGGCGAAGGGAATCGACGCAGCAACGCCTTGTAGCTTGCGCCAGAACTGACGCCTCAATGCGTCATCCTTGCGCCCCTCGAATGCCGCCTCTGCCGATGAGTATGCCATGTTCAATTATGTGGTTCGCCATTCGGCGTCTGCAAGGCCACGGCTATCCGGCAATCTTATCCATGGCTTCGGCGAGCTTCACATCGCGGTCGGTCAGGCCCCCAGCATCGTGCGTGGAGAGGGTCACGTCCACCGTCTTATAGACATTGAACCACTCCGGATGGTGGTCCATTTTTTCCGCGACCAGCGCTGCGCGCGTCATGAAGCCGAAGGCCTGGTTGAAGTCCTTGAACACGAATTTCTTCGTGATGGCATCGCGGCCGCTCGTCTCCGACCAGCCCTTAAGTCCAGCCAGCGCTGATTTACGGGCATCTCCGGTAAGTTTGCTGCTCATGATAGAGCCTCGCTATTCTTTTCCCAGCTATTCGCCGGTGTCGGCTGCCACCGCGCCATGCATTAAACTCTCATCGATATTAACTCATAAAGGCAGTTTTCGGCCATGCGCTGGGTAGCGGTTGCATCCGAGCCGCGCGTGACTATATTGCGCCGCAAACGCGCCGCGTCGCGGGCCCCCACCGGGCCCGCGCTTTGATTTCTGGAACTTGAAATGGATCTTCGAAACGTCGCCATCATCGCGCACGTCGACCACGGCAAGACGACGTTGGTCGACCGGCTGTTGCAGCAATCAGGCGCATTCCGCGAGAACCAGCGCGTGATCGAGCGTGCGATGGATTCCAGCGATCTCGAGCGCGAACGCGGTATCACGATCTTGGCGAAGGCGGCCTCGGTGGTGTGGAAGGACACGCGCATCAATATCGTGGACACCCCCGGCCACGCCGATTTCGGCGGTGAGGTCGAACGTATTTTGAACATGGTCGACGGCGCGCTTGTGCTGGTCGACGCGGCCGAAGGCCCGCTGCCGCAGACTAAGTTCGTTGTCTCCAAAGCGCTGAAGATGGGCTTCAAGCCCATCGTCGTCATCAACAAGGTTGATCGCGCCGATGCCCGGCCCACGCAGGTCCTTAACGAAGTCTTCGATCTGTTCGCCGCGCTCGACGCCACCGACGAACAACTCGATTTCCCGATCCTCTATGGGTCGGCCAAACAGGGCTGGATGGCAACGAGCCTGGACGGATCACACGATGACGGCATGAAGCCGCTGTTCGACCTGGTGCTGCGCCACGTCAGGCCGCCGGTCGTGGAAAGTGGCCCGTTCCGTCTGCTTGGCACCATCCTCGAAGCCAATCCTTACCTCGGCCGCATTGTCACCGGCCGCATCACGTCAGGCTCGGTCAAACCCAACCAGCAGGTTAAAGTGCTCGATCACGACGGGAAGCTGATCGAGAGCGGCCGCGTCACCAAGGTGCTCGCGTTCCGCGGACTTGAGCGCACCGCGGTGGAAGAGGCGTCAGCCGGAGACATCGTCGCAATCGCGGGCCTGCCGAATGCGACCGTCGCGATGACGATCTGCGACCCCTTGGTTGAAACGCCCCTCCCCGCCCAGCCAATCGATCCGCCAACACTGGCGATGATCTTCCGCGTCAACAATTCTCCGCTGGCCGGGACCGAAGGCGACAAGGTGACAGGCCGCATGATCCGTGACCGGTTGCTGCGCGAAGCAGAAGGCAATGTCGCACTGCGCGTGCGCGAATCCGATGAAAAGGATTCCATGGAAGTCGCGGGCCGCGGCGAACTGCAGCTCGGTATCCTTATTGAAACGATGCGGCGCGAAGGCTTCGAGCTTTCGGTGTCGCGTCCGAAGGTATTGCTCCAGGAGGATCCCGTTACCGGCGAGGTGCTAGAGCCGATCGAGGAAGTTGTCATCGATCTCGACGAAGAACATTCCGGAATCGTCGTACAGAAGATGGCGGAACGCAAAGCCGACATGATGGAAATGAAGCCGTCGGGCGGCGGCCGCCTGCGTCTCGTCTTTCATGCGCCGACACGCGGTCTCATCGGCTATCAGGGCGAATTGCTCACCGACACGCGAGGCACGGCAATCATGAATCGCCTGTTCCATGCTTATGCGCCGTACAAAGGACCGATCCAGGGCCGCCGCAATGGCGTGCTGATTTCCAACGACAGGGGCGACGCCGTTGCGTACGCGCTGTGGAATCTTGAAGACCGCGGCCCGATGATGATCGAGCCAGGCTGGAAGGTTTATAACGGGATGATCGTGGGCGAGCACACCCGCGGCAACGATCTCATCGTCAACGTGCTCAAGGGCAAGAAGCTCACCAATATCCGTACGACGTCCAAGGACGAGGCCGTGCGGCTGACGCCGCCGATCCGCATGACGCTCGAAAAAGCGCTCGCCTATATCGAGGACGACGAACTGGTTGAGGTGACACCGAAGTCGATCCGTCTGCGCAAGAAGCTGCTCGACGAGAACGACCGCAAGAAGGAAGAGCGGAAGAAGGAAGCCGAGACGGTCTGACGCGCGGCGCACGCCTGGAAGGGCGAAGTCGAATCAGTAGGCCTTCCCATGCGTCGGCAACGGTGCCGCGCCATGGCGCCGAAGTGGAACCGGATGATGCGGCGCCGCCGGTTTGATGCCTCAGACATCATTTTTGCGCCACACGCCCGGCATTTTGGCAGCTGTGACCAGTAATCCACACCGTTAACCCATCATTAACGATAGGGCTTGAAGGCCGGAAATTTCGTTGCTTCTATCGCGGAATGAGTACGACCCTCATAGAGATTCGCCGCGCGAAGTCTTCGGATGCGGTCGACGTCGCCGAGACGCACGACGAGGCGTGGCGCACGGCCTATCAGGGAATCATCCCGGGCAACGAGCTCGACAAGCTGATCAACCGGCGCGGACCGGACTGGTGGGATTCCGCGATCCGCAAGGGCAGCCGCATCACCATCCTGCAGTTTGGCGAGCGCGTGGCGGGCTACGCCAACTACGGACGCAATCGCGCGCGCAGCCTCTTCTACGACGGCGAGATTTACGAACTTTATCTGCGCCCGGAGTTCCAGGGGCTCGGGTTCGGCCGCCGCCTGTTCACCGCGGCTCGCAGGGATCTCAATCAGAGCGGATTGAAAAGCCTGGTGGTGTGGGCGCTGTCCGATAACGAGCCGGCGATGGAATTCTATCGTGCCCTCGGCGGCCGTGCGGTCGCGCGTTCCTCGGAGCGCTTCGGCGCAAAGACACTCGATAAAGTCGCCTACGCCTGGCAGGCGTAATCACACCTTCGGAGCCGGCAGACCCTTCTGCGCGCAGGCAGCGCGCAAGGTGTTCAGCAGCAGGCACGCGATCGTCATCGGTCCAACACCACCAGGAACCGGCGTGACCGCGCCGGCAACTTGCATCGCTTCCGCATAGGCGACATCGCCGACGATCCGTGATTTGCCCCCATCGCCCGGCACGCGATTGATGCCGACATCGATGACAGTGGCCCCAGGCTTGATCCAGTCGCCGCGGACCATTTCGGCGCGGCCGATCGCAGCAACAAGCAGATCGGCGCCGCGGCACACGGCCGGCAAATCATTGGTCTTCGAATGCGCGACCGTCACCGTCGCGTTCTCGGCGAGCAGCAACTGCGCGACCGGTTTGCCGACGATGTTGGACCGCCCGATCACCACGGCCGCAAGACCGGCGAGCGATTCATGCACTGACTTTGCAAGCAGCACGCAGCCCATCGGCGTGCAGGGAACCAATGCCGGCAGGCCACTGGCGAGCCGCCCGGCATTGAGCGGATGAAAGCCATCGACGTCTTTGGAGGGATCGATGGCCGCGATGACCTTCTGCGCGTCTATCTGCTTCGGCAACGGCAGTTGGACGAGGATGCCGCTCACCTCTTCGTTCGCGTTGAGTTCCGAGATGAGTGCGATCAGCTCCGGTTCGCTCGTGCTCGCCGGTAATTTGTGGTCGAAGGCCTTCATGCCTGCCTCGGCCACGGCCTTGGACTTGGTGCGGACATAGACCTCGCTCGCCGGATTATCGCCAACGAGGACGACGGCAATCCCCGGCACGATGCCGCGATCGCGCCGCAGCCGGTGCACGGCATCCGCAGATCCTGCCGCGCAAATCCGCGGCGATCGTCTTTCCGTCAATTATACGCGCACTCATGATCCGTTGCCCTGCCGGACAAGCCTTAGCGCGGTGCGGCGATTTTCTCCAGCGCCGCGACAAGCGTTGGGCCATCGCCCGAAATGACCAGCCGCTTGATGCGGGCGGTGGCGCCCGCCACCAGGCTCACATCGCGCGGCGGGACGCCCACGGCCTTGGCAATCAGCTTGATCAGCGCCGCGTTGGCCTCGCCTTCGCTCGGCGCCGCTTGCACCCGTACTTTAAGGACGGCTCGTCCATCCGACAGGGTCTCGATGCCGTCGATTGCATCGCGCCCGCCCTTCGGCGTCAGGCGAACGGCGACTGCGACGCCGCCGGCTATTGGCGACCAGGGCTTTCCGCCAAGCAAAGACATTAAACGAAGAACTTGGCGATGTTTGGAATTATCACAGCCTGAACGAATAGAATGAGCAAGATTAAAATTACAGGCGAAACGTCGATGCCGCCAAGATTTGGAAGCAGGCTCGTATTGGCCGTAAGTAGTGGTTCGGTAATCCTGTACAGAAATTCGCCAACCGATTGCCACGACAGGGTTGCGGGATTGACGACACCGAAGGCGATGAGCCAGGACTCATCACCGCCATGGCGATAAGGAGCTAGATATAGAGCGTGCAAGAAATACGAAGAATGATAGGCCGAGAAGTTCGAGCATGACCGCCCGCCTGTTCGCAGTGATCGTGTGAACGTCTAGCCGCTCCCGATCTGCATGCCCGAACAAGCCGAAGCTACTTGCACGACTTTGCGCGTCCGCGCGTCCTTGACAGGCCATAACCCTGGCCCTAAATGGCGCCCACTCGCCGCATATTCCGAGCAACGTTGTCATCGTTGCTGATTGGCGGGGCCGTAGCTCAGTTGGGAGAGCGCCTCGTTCGCAATGAGGAGGTCAGGGGTTCAAATCCCCTCGGCTCCACCATCCTAGGCTGTGTCAGCTAAGGGCCAATCGGAGCTCTTGCTACTCCGCAGGCGCAGCCAACGCCGGTTGTTCGGCGTGGCCGCTGCTGCGAATTAGAATCGTCACGCCGCTTGCGGGCGAGTGCGGCCTCTCCCCCGGTGGTTTCATGATAGAGCGAAAGGCGCTCGAACTCGTCCTGCTGCGGCGGCGCAATCGCGATGTCGGTATAGGTCCAGCGGTCGGGTGCAGCGAGCGCTTCGTTCAGCACGGCCCTGAGCTGACGATACACCCGCAGATAACCCCAGACCTTCTTCAGCGTCTCCCAGCCGTAGCGAGGATAAAATATCAATGGGCTTTCGATCTTCTCGCCGAAACGGCGATCGCGGCGAAATTTGAGGCGAAATGCACCGCCTTCGAGCGGGTGCACCCCTTCGAACAGGATCATCAGGTAGAACCACAGTATGGTCGAAAGGGTCGTACCGGGCCGCCCGAGCTTGCAGGCCGCAGAGCGGCGCAAGATCGTGCGCACGTGCTCAGGTGTATAGAAGGCGGACCAGGCCGCGCGATAAGCGTCCTCCCATTCCGCATCGCTCATACTGGAATGATGCGAAACGCGATGGTTGAGATCGTACTTGTTCATGTCTGGATCCATCCAGATGCCTTTCTGTAAAAGCACCTTGTGGTCCTCGGATCCGGGTAACGGCGTAAGAAAGAAAAATTCCAGAATATCGAGCGGCAGTTCGCGCTTGATGATCTCGATGTCGCGAGCGATCGATTCCTTCGTGTCGGCAGGAAAACCGAGAATATAGCCGGCGTAGGTAATTGCGCCGTGGTCGCGCCACTTCTGCAGCATCTCGCGATACTCAGTGATCTTGTTTTGCCGCTTCTTGGCTGCAATGAGATTGTCGGGGTTGATGTTCTCAAGTCCGATGAAAACGCGACGAACGCCAGCCTGCGACGCTTTTTCGATGAAATTCGGAATTTTGTGGCAGAGCGTGTCGACCTGGATTGTAAAGCCAAGGCCGGGAAACTCGGTCTTGCGCAAATGAATGAGGCGATCGAACAGCAACTCCCAATCGCGATTACGCGCGAAATTATCATCCGTTATGAAGAAGCGTTTGATGCCTTGCGCATGATTCTCGCGGACGATCTTTTCGAGATCGTCGGGCGTGCGAAACCGACTCTTGCGGCCTTGCACGTTGATGATGGTGCAGAACGAGCACTGATATGGGCAGCCTCGCCCGAGGTCGATGCTGGAGAGAGATCCCGAGGTCCTCCGCACGTGCTTCCGCGGCAGGAATGGCGGCGGCTCGCCGGTCAGCGCAGGCAACTTGTCCATGTAATTGTAAAGGGGCTTGAGCTTTCCGTTCCACGCATCCTGCAGAACCTCATCAAGCCGCCCCTCCTCGCATTCGCCAGCGAAGAATGAAATTCCCATCGCTTGGGCCGCGGCAATGTCAGCCGGCAACTCGGGCAGCATTGCGATGCAGCCCGACACGTGGAAGCCACCGATACAAACCGGCAGGCCTGCGGCGAGGAACGGGCGGGCGAGGTCGACTGACCGTGGGAATTGGTTCGATTGCACGCCAACCAGACCGATCAACGCACGGCCGCCTTGTTTGCGGATCATGCGGATGATGCGGTCGGGCCGTACCCGCCGGTTGGTTTCGTCGTAAGTGTGCAGCCGGATTTCAACATTCGGCCCCAATACCTCGCGCCGGCGCGCGTCTTCAGCAAGCGCGTTCAGGCAGGCCAACGTATTGGAAGGGATGGCAGAGCGGACCCATTGGATCGGATAGCCGTCGTCGTCGTAGTGCGACGGCTTGATCATCACAAAATGCAATACGTTCACTTGCGCGTCGCCCCGGGAAGCCCACATCTCGCTACCATCCACGCTGCTGCCGCAACGTACCACACAAGGGCGGCGCTCAATCGCGCTTTTTTACAGATCGGCCAGCAGCAATTCGAAGCACTGCTAAGGCGAGCAAATTCAAGGAAAAACCGAAGCTGCCGTGAAGGCGGCCTAAGCTGGCGGATCTTCTGCCCGCATCCGCCCGAAAGTGGACCGTTGCTGCCTTCATAGGGATCGTGATTTCGCAGCGCAGACCTTGCGGTTGGAAGACGAGCCGCGTCTCGCCAGCAAGCTCAGCCGCGATGCTTCCTTCAATCAGCTTGGTCCCAAAGCCGTGCTGCTCGGGCTGCGACGACATTTGGCCCGCCGTGCTCGATCCACTCAATCTGCAGGCAGGATCCGCCGTTTTCTGCGCGGACCGGGCGCCATTGAACTTCGACGCGCCCGCTGGGCACCGACAACGCGCCATATTTCGCGGCATTCGTTGTCAGCTCATGCACAGCCATCGCCAGGGTCAACACGGCACGCGGGCGCAAAACGACGTCCTCGCCACGAAGGACGACACGATCGGGAGTACGTGCCGGCATAAGGTGCGAGGCTGCCGGATAAGAGCTCACGCAGATCGGCGCTTTCCCAATGGTGAATGGTGAGCTGATCGTGGGCTTTTGACAGCGCGATCAGCCTGCCTTCGAAGCGCTCACGGAAGGCAGCTGGCGTCGTCGCAGCGCGCGCGGTCTGGGTCGCCAGCGATTGCACTGTTGCGAGGGTATTCTTCACGCGATGGTTTAGCTCATCCATCAGCAATCGCTGCCGCTGCTCCGCCGCCTTGCGCTCCGTGATGTCCTGAACGACGCGAACAACATAGAGCAGCCTGTCATTCGCATCGCGGACCGGCGACGAGCGCACCGAAATCCAGATCACCCGCCCATCACGCCGAATAAATCGCTTTTCGATCGAATAAAAATCGAGTTCGCCCGCAACCTGTTTACGGAATGCCTGGCGGTCCGGGTCGGCATCGTCAGGATGCGTATGAGTGAACAACATGTTTGCAAGCAGATGCTCGCGGCTGAACCCGGTGATCGCGCAGATCGCCTCATTGACGCGAAGAAAGCGGCCATCGGGAGCGATTTCAGATATTCCGATTGCGGCATGCTCGTAGGTCGCGGCAAATCGCTGCTCCTGCTCGAGCGCTTGCAATCGCGACCGCTCGAGTGCGTTATCCATTCGCTTGCGTTCGGTAATGTCGAGAAAGCAGTTCACCGCGCCGACGACGTTGCCTTTTGCATCGCGCAGCGGGTCAATGTTTACGGACACGATGAGACTCGATCCGTCGGGGCGCTCGACGATCCGCTCCACGTCACGGACCGACTTGCCGGTTGCCAGCACCTCGGAGACCATGGATCGCCGGACCGGCGATCCATCGAGCTCAAAAAAGAGAGAGCCTTGGTTGAATTCTTCGTGCGTCTGCCCGGGCTGTGGTGCGCGGCCCCAAACGGCCACCGCGTGACGATTGTATTGAAGGATGGTGCCCCGCGCGTCGCAGATAAACGTCGCGATTGGCAGAAGATCGAGAAGACCGTCAGACACGCGCAGCATGGCGCTCAGCGCCGATTGGATCGGCCGCTCGGTGACAGGGGTGGAGTTTCCCAAATCCACCATCCGCACGCCTCCGCGTGGACGTATTGCCCTGACCCCGTCGCAACGATCAGTGCGAATACTGATTTGTCAATGGCCGGATTGGGGACGTTCCAAAAAATTCGGTCAGAGCGTGATTTTATTGTTGGCCCGATTTGCCGACACGAGCCCCATCCAGTGATCGATGAAGGCGGCAAGCCAGTTGCGAGAAGCGTGATCGTGGACCGCACGATCGGCAATATGTTCGTGACGCTGCTTCGCACCGGGCAATTCCATGCGATGCGCACCACGAACAAGCCAACGATACATCATGGCGTGCGTCACTTCAGGATGGAATTGCAGCGCATAGCCGGTGCCTAGCCGGAAAGCCTGGACCGAAAAAGCGTCGCCTTCCGCCAGGAGCTCACTGCCGGACGGTAAATCGAAACCTTCACGGTGCCATTGATAGACGTGGTCCGGCCACTCGTCACAGATTTTCCGTCCGGCGTCGGTCGGCCGGATCGGATAGTAGCCGACTTCGGCATGACCCTGCGGATGCGGGTAGACGCGCGCGCCGAGATGACGGGCCATCATCTGCGCACCGAGGCAGATTCCGAGATAGGGCTTCTTGTCGCGCAACGGCACACCGATCCAGTCGATCTCCCGATGCACGAACTCCTCGTTGTCGTTGGCGCTTTGCGGACCGCCAAAGATCACGGCACCGGCGTGATCTTCCATCGTTTCCGGTAGCGGATCGCCAAAGCGAGGGCGTCTGACGTCGAGCGGATAGCCAAGCTTTGCCAGCGTCTGGCCGACGCGGCCGGGCGACGAATGTTCCTGATGCAGGATGAGAAGTATGGGCTGCTTCGACATGGCGATTCGGCGCGCGATCGTGCGCCGGCCATTTACTAGCCGCTATCGGGCCATTTGCAAATATCACCGAGTGGGAGGCCGCTATGTTCCTTGCGCCGATCTGCGACGGCGTTTGCCGGGAATCGACGACTTTGAGCAGCAGGCGCCGCGGGACAAACCGGAGCAGCACGGTGACCAGGTTGTTAATGAAACCCGGCACAATGGTCCGGCGCCCCTCCATCAAACCGCGATAGCCCGCTTCCGCGACGTAGTCCGCCGATTTGGTCAGCAGGCTTGGCGCCATGCTGCGATCGCTGATGCCGGCACGCGCAGCAAACTCGGTCGGTACCGGGCCCGGGCACAGCACAGTGACCTTGATCCCGCGCGGCGCAAGCTCACTGTTCAGCGCTTCGGTGAAGGACAGCACATAGGCTTTGGTGGCGTAGTACACGGCCATGCCCGGTCCCGGCAGGAACCCGGCCATCGAACCGACATTGAGAAGCCCGCCGCGATGGCGGGCAAGACTATCGACAAAGGCAATCGACAGTTCGGTCAATGCGCGCACGTTGAGATCGATCATCTGTAGTTGCTCGCCGCGGTCGCGCGCCGTCGCCAAGCCGACCAATCCAAAACCCGCATTGTTGACGACGAATTGTGGCTCGGCCCCTTGCGACGCCAGCGCGTCACCAATCTGCTGCGCGGCGTTGGGCGCCGACAGGTCGCACGCAATTACGATCGGTCGCCGTGCGCCGGTCGCCGCGATCTCGTCGGCAAGTTCCTGCAACCTGTCTTCGCGCCGGGCCACCAGCGCCAGCTCGTGGCCGTGCCGGGAAAACACGCGAGCGAGCGCCACGCCGATCCCGGCCGAAGCTCCGGTGATGACAGTGATTGGCCTCAGACTGCTCATTTCATGCGATCCATGCAATCGGCCGCCCGGCTGACGCCGGACGGCCGATCATATCGGAAGACCAGACGTTCTCAGGCGAGCTTGGGATCCAGGCCCTCCAGTGAGCGCTTGGCGGGTTCGACGCCCCAGAAAAATACGGCGATCATCTGGATGACTACCAGCCCGATCATCAGCCAGACGACTCCCGGCAGCGCATAGTTCACCATCAGATAGCCCACGACAAAAGGAGAAACGACAGTCGCCGCCCGCCCTAGCGTATTGCAGATGCCATTCGCACGCAGGCGAATTTCCGTTGGAAATAGCTCCGGTGTGTAAACGCCGAACAACAATGCGGTCTGAATATAGATTGCCACAATCAGTACCGCTCCGACACTAAGCACGGTCACCGGATCAGAACTTGCGTTGAAGCGGGCATAGATCCATCCAAACACGATGGTGAGAACGGAACCGGTAATAATGCTCCAGCGGCGGCCGATTGAATTGGACAGATAGGCGCCAAGCGCGCATCCGACCAGCGATGCCGAAGCAAGCACAACTGTGTAGCCGAGCGAATTCGTGATTGTCAGTCCTTGCCGCAGGAAGAACTGTGGCAAGAAGATCACGAAACCGAAGATCAACGTGTTGATTGTAATCAGGCACCAGCTGCCGACCAGCAAACGCTGCAGGATCGGGGGCTTGAACATTGCCGCAGCCGAAAGTTGCGGAGCGGGCACCACCGGCTTCGGCGGCGGAAGCGTTCCGACCGATGATTCGACATCCTTCTCGATCGTTTTCAACAGAGCCTCAGCTTCAGCCGTGCGGCCCTGGGCTTCCAGCCATCGTGGCGACTCCGGCAAGTTCTTTCGGAGGTACCACACGATCAAAGAGCCGATGCCGGCGATGATAAACATCGGCCGCCAGCCCCATGTCGGAATGATCAGGTAGCCAAGTATGGCCGTCACCGGGAAACCCGCCACCACAAGAAAGGCCATGAATGCAAGCCAACGCCCGCGAGTGGCTGGCGGCACAAATTCGGTGAGCGTCGAATAGCCGACGACGATTTCCGCTCCGAGACCGAGGCCCTGGATGAAACGGCAGATGATCAGCTGTGTCATGTCTTGCGCAAATGCGGCAGCAATGGATGCAAGGCCGAACACCAGCAAGTTGACTTGATAGGTGAAGCGTCTGCCGTATTTGTCGCCAACAAAACCGGTAATGAAAGCGCCGATAGTCATCCCGACGAACGTCAACGAGAGAAATTGCAGATTCTGCGGCAGCGTCGAAAATTTTGTCTGTATCGTTGATGCGAGCACGCCCCCTGCAACGTAGAGATCATAACCGTCGAAGAACATGCCCGCCCCGACGAGCCCGAAAATACGGTAGTGGAACGGTGAGATCGGGAGCCGGTCGAGACGCGCGCCGGCATTCACTGCAATGGCCATGTGGATTTCCCCCCGGAGAGAATAGACGCCTTGACCGGTCTGTGCCGGTTCACGTGAGATCGTACTCGAGAAGACACACGTGCGCTACGGGCGCCGTGGCGAATTCCGCAGACAAGTGCTGGGAGGACTTAGTCCGGTCTATCGCCGGCAGGCCAAGGGCTACTCGATGGACTTACCCTTGCGGTAGCTCTCTTCAAGAAGCCGGAGATTGTTTTGGACGTACTTGTTGTTCGGATCCTTGCGCACGGGCAGCGGCAAGCGTTGCGTGCGCGCGCTTGTAGTCGCCGCGCAGCATGTATGAGTAGCCCTGATTGTTGAGAATCTCGACCGTCGGCCCGAGGATGCCGATGGCCTGGGCGTAGGCGCGGTCGGCGAGATCGAAGCGGCGCAGACGATCATAAGACGCTGCAAGTCCCAGCCAGGCTTCTGCATCGCGCGGATGTTTTTCAACCGCCAGGCGGAAGTGCTTTTCGGCAAGCCCGAAATTATTGGCGCGATACTGCTTCTTGCCGAGGCTCAATTCATCGTACGGGTCGCTGCCGAGCAAACCGGGCGCGGTCTTCCTGCCCGCAGGACCCGTGACTGAGCCAGTCGATTCCTCGACTGGCTGCACAGGCGCCGATCCGTCCACCGTCAAATGCGGCTCTGATGATGTCTCGTCGGCCTGAGCGGATGCGGATGCGTCAGCGCCCGGAGTCTTTGGCCCAAACAAGTTCGAAAAACTGGAGGAGGTCGTGCATCCCGCCAGCCACAAACCGGCGGCGGCGATGATCAGGGGTCGGGCAATTCCAATAAGCATGTCAAAGCCTTGCGGAAACGCCCGAAAAACGGGACGCGCGTCAGGCTAGGGGAGGATGGTTAAGAATTCTTCACCTTATCGGAACTTCGGCATTTCGCGGCAAACTGGCTCGCCGCCAGCCTGCCGCGGCCGTTGGCGCTAGAAATAGCCGTTCATATGCAGGCGCACGATCACCGGCAGCAGGATGACCACGAACAGCACCGGGAAGATGCAGACCATCATAGGCACCGCAAGTTTCGCCGGCAGCGCATAGGCCTTTTCTTCCGCCAGCGAGAGCCGCTTGTGGCGCATGTCGTCACTGTACACGCGCA
This sequence comes from uncultured Alphaproteobacteria bacterium, assembly GCA_963794665.1. GTDB lineage: Bacteria > Pseudomonadota > Alphaproteobacteria > Rhizobiales > Xanthobacteraceae > Pseudolabrys. The sequence continues at coordinate 26,446 of CAWCEW010000021.1, forward strand.
TGGCATCGGTGATGCTCGAGCCGAGATCGATCGATTGGTTGATCAAGGTGGCGAAGGCCCTCGACTCCTCGAGTGCGAGACGGTCGGCAAAATGCTCAAGCGCCTCCTTGAGCGGCCGGCCGGCGCGGATTTCGAGGTTGGTCAGATGAATATTGGCGGTAAGCGACGGGTAGCTCGGCCCCAACTCGCGCGAGACACGTTCGAGCGAGGCCTCCATCGAGAGCCCCGAGTCCGCGCATACAACAAGCAGATCCATGAAATCCGGAAAGCCCGAACGATGTTCGAGCTTGCGCGCCGAGATGCGCTTGTCGATGTACATGCTCGGGCCGACATAGCCGGCAACCCCGCCGGCGATCACCATCAACCAGAAAAACGTCCCGCCGGTCGATCTCACGAGCGGCAGAAGCATGAAGACCGCAGCGGCGAGACCAACCGCCAACGCCGTACGCGCAATGAAAAAGAAGGCAACGCCGCGCGGATCGTAGATACCGGCCTGCACGAGCCGCCGGCGCAGCACCTTCATGTTCTCGTCGTTTGCCGACCCGTAATGCTTCGTCGTGTACTCGATCAGCCTGGCGACTGTCTTCTGGCTTGAATGCTGCAGCGAACGCGAATGATTGGCCTTGCGCTCTTCGTCGGTCAGGATGCGCTCGGTGCGCCGCTTGACCGAACCACGAACGCGAATCGCTGCCATTACGGAAAAGGCCAAGGTGCCGGCAGCAAGAAAGACCAGCAACCCCATCACCATGGTGTTGCTGTCCTGCAGCATGTTCCCGAATACCGTGACCACCGTGTCCATGGTCAGATCCTGAAGTTGACCATGCGGTACATGATGAAATTGCCGACGCTCATCCAGCAACCTGCAAGGGTGAGAGCGATTTTCGTCAGGTTCTGATCCCAAACGCTTGCGTAGAAGCTGGGAACAAGGAAATGAATGACAGCAAACATCCCGATCGGCAGCGACGAAAGAATCAGCGCGGAGGCGCGGCCTTCGGCGGCCAGTGCTCGAATCTTGCGGCGCATCTTGAAGCGGTCGCGGATGACCGATGAAAGATTTTCGAGAATTTCGCCCAGGTTACCGCCGGTCGATCGCTGAATCGCGACCGCGGTAACGAACAGAGGCAAATCATCGGTGCCCACGCGGAAGTACAGGTTGCGCATCGCGGTTTCGAGATCGGACCCGTAGGTCATTTCGTCCGAGACGATGCCGAACTCCGAGCCGATCGGGTCGGGCATTTCTTTCCCGACCATCGTGATTGCGATGGGCACCGGATGGCCGGCGCGCAACGATCGGACGATGATGTCGATGGCATCCGGAAACTGCGCGCTAAACTTTTTCTGGCGGCGGTTGCGCAGGATCCTCAGCATCAGCGGAGGCAGGGCCACGCCGCCGACAAGGGTGGCGATCGTCGCTTGCGTCAGCGTGCCGTGAAAGAAGAGAACAGCCGCGAACATCGCGACCATGCCGAGCAGGACAAGGAGGACCAGGCGGCCGAGACCGATGGAAAGCCCCGATTGCAGCAGCAATTGATTGAGATTGATCAATGGCAGCCGGTAGTCGCCGCCGCTGGTTAGACCTCGTTCGCGCCGCAATTGCACAAGCACGCTTTCACGATCGGTCTTGTCCGACATCACTTTGAGGCGGCGATTGATCTTTTTGCGGTAGGAGGCGTTGCTGTAGACAAGCAGGTACACGCCTTCGGCAAACATCGCCGCCGAGAGGCCGATGAAGATGTAGAACAGATAGATCGAATTAAAGTTGGCCATGGCCGGTCAGAGCTGCTTCGAGGGATCGAAATAGCTGCCAGGAATGGTGATTCCCAAATTCGTAAGGTGAGAAAGGAAGCGCGGGCGCACGCCTGTCGCCTGGAAGTATCCCTGCACGGTCCCGTCGGGGGCGGTGCCGGAGCGCACAAATTTGAAGATTTCCTGCATCTGAATGATGTCGCCCTCGAGCCCGGTCACTTCGGCAATCGAGGTCACCTTGCGCTTGCCGTCCGACTGGCGCTGCAGCTGGACGATAAGCTGGATGGCGTTCGCAATCTGACTGCGGATCGAGGCAACCGTCATTGGCAGGCCGGCCATACCGATCATCTGCTCGAGACGCGAGATTGCGTCACGCGGCGTATTGGCGTGAATCGTCGCCATCGAACCTTCGTGACCCGTGTTCATCGCCTGCAGCATGTCGAAGGCTTCTTCACCGCGGCACTCGCCGAGGATGATGCGATCGGGACGCATACGCAGCGCGTTCTTCACAAGTTCGCGCTGACGAATTTCGCCTTTGCCTTCGATATTCGGCGGACGTGTTTCCATGCGGCCGACGTGCGGCTGCTGCAGCTGCAATTCCGCGGCGTCTTCGATCGTCAGCAAACGCTCTTTTTCCGAGATGAATGCAGACAGCGCATTGAGCATCGTAGTCTTGCCGGAGCCGGTGCCGCCGGAGATGATCGTGGTGACGCGCGACTTGACTGCAGCCGCAAGCAGCTCCGCCATTGGGGGACGCAAAGCGCCGACATCGACCAGCTTGGTGAGGTTGAACGGCTTCTTTGAGAATTTACGGATTGAGACCAGCGGGCCGTCGACACCGATCGGCCGAACCGCAACGTTGACGCGCGAGCCATCCTGCAGACGCGCGTCGCAGAGCGGATGCGATTCATCGACGCGGCGTCCGACCGCGGACACGATCTTGTTGACGATGCGCAAAAGGTGATGCTCATCCTTGAAGCGCACCGACAGCGGCTCAAGGACGCCGGCCCGTTCCACGTAAACGCACTCGTGGCCGTTGATCAGGATATCGTTGATGGTCGGGTCCTTGAGCAGCGGTTCAAGCGGGCCAAGGCCGGTCATTTCATCGAGAATTTCAGAAACAAAATCGCTCAGTTCCTGAGTGTTGAGCGGAAGGCGCTCGACCAGCACATATTGCGAAACGAGCTGCTGGACGTGCCGGCGGATTTCCTCTTCCGGGACCTTGTCCAGTGCGGAGAGGTTGATCTCCTCGATCAAACGCCGATGCAGGCGCACCTTGGCGTCGAGCAGCTTGTCGCTGAGCAGCGGGCTTTCCGCCTGCGGGGCGGCAGCACCCTGTTCGCCACCTGTCTCGGGAAAGACTGTCCAGGATACGCCTTCGAGCGCCGTCGGTTCTTCCGTCGGCGGCGGCTCAGAAGTTGTGGCACGACGAGCGGTAAAACGGCCTACCATTTTAGCCTACCATCGGGATCTTGAGTTTTTTCAGGAAGGGCACGGACGAGCTCTCGCCGGTCGATTTCGACGGCAAATCCAGCACGAGTTTCTTGAGCTCGGCGGTGATCTTGTTGCCGGGCTTGACCTCGTCGAGCGGAACGCCGCGGTCGATCGCTTCCCGTACAAGCGCGTAGTCGTTGGGAATTGCACTCAGGAAGGCATCGCCAAGCGTCTGCGCAAGGTCGCCACGGCGCAGACCTGAGTTCGAAGACTTTCTGGGCGAAGCGGTTGACGATCACCTGCGGATTTGGCCCCTCGCCCAGCCGCTCTTTGATCGCCGCCACCAGTTGTTTGGCGTGACGCAAGCCCGGAACTGTGGTTTCGCTGACGATGAACAATTTGTTCGAGCCGAACAGAACGCTGTCGGTCCACGAGAACCATGTGCGCGGCATGTCAAAAACGACATATTCGAAATTGGTCGATACGAGGTCGAGCAGTCGCGTCACAACGTCGGGGTCGAACGAACGCATCTCGGCGGGTCGGTTCGGGGCGGCAACGACCGCGAGACCGGACGCATGATACGAGAGCATCACTTCCAGCAGCTGCCGGTCGAGGCGATCCGGACGCGGCTCGATTTCCGTAAGGTTGAGACGCGGCTCGAGATCGAGATAGTCGGCGACCGAGCCATGCTGAAAGTCAAGATCGACAAGGCAGGTCGAGGGCTTCACGCGCGGGCCACCGCTGTTAAGCAGGATCATCGCCGTCTGCACGGCGAGCGTCGTCACGCCGGCACCGCCGACGGCAGGCAGAAACGTGTAGATCTTGGCTTCGGTCGGTTCGGCACCCCCGCCGTTGCCCTTGGACACGCGTGCGCAGGCGCGGACCAGATCGATCGGCTCGACCGGCTTCACCAGAAAATCAGCAACACGCATCTGCAACAGAACGCGCGCTACGTTTTCATCGAAACGTCTGGGTCACCGCAATGACCGGCGGCCAATTGCCGATCCGCGCCATCAGCCGCGCAAGAGCAGCCATCTCTTCTGCGCGGCCGGCATCGAAATCGAGCACCACGACGGTCGCATCGGACACTTCGAGCGTGTCGCCTTGCTCAGCGAGACGGCCGGAAACCACCGAAAGGTCGATCGCCGACGATGCGGCAAAGGTCGAACGCACTGAACTGTCGAACTCCGCGTCGGCGGTGAGAACCACCACGCGGGTCCGATTCATGTTGGCGTTGCGTCCAATCCGCATAACGCGACCGAAGACTTGTTGTTTCTTACTTCACGGGTGCCGCCGGCGCAGCTACGGCGGGCCCAACAGGAGCTGGGCCTGAGCCCGCCGGTGCGGCATCCTGATAGGTGCTGGATGTGCCGATACCGCGCGGCGTGATGACCTTGTTGGTACGGTAACGTTCGAACGCGCTCTCAATCCTCGCGCCGTTGAAAGCGATATTGCGATTGGCGCTTTCACGCGGCCATGGATCTACCATGTGCGTCACGACGTTCGTCGCAACGGCATTGCCGCCAGACCTGGCAATGGGATCGCGGCGATCGAGATATTCCGAGCAGCCGCCAAGAACGGCGAGCACGGTGGCAAGCGCGAGCGTGCGCGTTGCTTTACTGAATGGCCGCATTGGAATCCCCCTTCGGCAGATCGAGCATGTGTCCGGTGAATGGCTGGTCCCCAGCGACCGCGATACGGGCCGTCTTGGGCGTCAGCTGCTTTGCCTCTTCACGGGTGACTTCGCTCTTCCCGAGCAGGAAGAAGTCAACGTCATTCGGCGGCAACGTGTCGTCGGTCGGCGCCTTGATCTCGTCGCCAGGCCGCGCCGGACGCACAATGTGCGGCGTGACAATGATGACAAGGTCGGTCTCGTTCTTCTGATACGACTTGCTCGAGAACAACGCGCCGAGAACAGGCACACTGCCAAGCCATGGCAACTGCTCGATCGCGTTCTTGCCGTCGCTCTGCAACAGCCCGCCGATCACAAAGCTCTGGCCGTCGCGCAACTCCACCGTCGTCGACGCGCGACGCACGATAAGCGCTGGCACCGAAATGCCGTTACTCACCGACACCGTGTGGGTTGTGTCGATCTGGCTGACTTCCGGTTCGATGCGCATGTTGACCAGACCCCCACCCAACACGGTGGGCGTAAAAGCAAGGCCAACACCGTATTTCTTGTAGTCGACCGTGACTTGGCCGAAAGAACCTGAAACCGGGATCGGGTATTCGCCGCCGGCCAGGAAGCTTGCGGTATCACCCGACAAGGCCACCAGGTTGGGCTCCGCCAGGCTGCGCGCGATGCCCTTCTGCTCGAGCGCGTTGATCATCACGTCAGTTGTGGCGCCGCCCGAAACAATACGGCCAACAAGGAAGCCAAATGGCGACGAGTTCGAAAGGACGCCCGCCGCCGCTTCGCCGGCGATTGTCGCTGCCGTCAGCGGCAGGTTGTTCGCCGAAACACGGTTGCCGATGTTGGTAATGGTGTTTTCGCCAAAGCGATTCCACTGAACGCCCAATTCCCGGCCGGCGGTGCGGGAAATTTCGATAAACCGCACTTCAAGCATCACCTGCTGCGGCGACATTACCGAGACCGAATTGATGACTCCCGGCCCGAACTGACGGGCGATGGTGACCGCTTTATCGAGCGTCGCCGCGTCAGGAGCTTCGCCCGACAGCATGATTCGCCCGTTGACCGTGGAAGCCTGAATTTGCGAGCCGGGGAAGCGCCGACGCAGCTCGTTGGTCAGCCGCGTGATGTCGTAGGACACTTCAATGTCGAAAATACCGACCAGCTTCTTGCCCTCGGCATAGACCGACACGCGGGTGGTGCCGATCTTCTTGCCGAGGATGGACAATGCACGGTCGGTCAACGGATTGACGTCCGCAACGTCCGGATCTCCGACGACGACGTCTACAAAGCTGGTGTCGGTCCGCACGTCTTCCGATTTACCGATCGGCACCGTCACCATGACAGTGCGATTGTTGCCGCTGATCTGGATCGACTTGCTCTGCGCGAAGGCGTCGCCGATCATGCCCACGATGGACACGGCCAGCGCGATGGCCAGAGCGATCACAAGATCTTGCAGCCAGTTGCCATGCTTCTTGGCCCTGTCCACGGTACGCCAGCTGAAGCCGGCATTCGTCTCATTTTGCTTTTTCACGACACACTCCCCACCCCTTGATTGATCCGAAGCCCGGACTTACCAGGCCACACTCCTCCGCTCCGTCTCAGCCGAGACCCCATGACGTCCTTCGGCCGGTACGGTGTATTCCTGCTTCGCAGCCGCGCGCGTGACGACCACCGTGGTCGTTGTCCCCTTGTCAGCGACCGGTTCGTGGGTCGACAAATCCTCGAGCGTGACCTTGCGCGTACGCACTTCGGCGGTTTCGCCGGCCTTGCGCAGCAGCAGGGAAAGGCTTCCTACGGAGGATGCGAGCCACAATTTCTGTGCGTCGACCGTATCGACTTCCAGCGTTACTGATTTTGCGACAGCGGCCTTCTGCGCACGCTCGTCGGCGGTCTGATCGACGGCGAGCACGCGCGTGTTCTGAAGAACGACTTGAGTCGTCGCCGATCCCTTGTCGATCTGGCGTGTGAGCACGACGTCGACGTGGTCGCCCGGCAGCACAAAGCCGCCGACACCCTCCACGTCATTGACGCGGATGGTCACCGCTTTCATGCCTGGCTTGACGAGCGCAGAGAGCGTCGCGCGCTGCCCAGGACCGGTGATCTTGAGCGAGAGCACCGGCTCGTTGGCTTCGATGGCGGCGAGCACGACGCGGCGGCCGCCGGCCATGATGTCATGGATTTTGGCGAACGCGCCGTTCGGCAACGCGTCGGACGGCCACGGCACTTCCTGAAGCATCGCCGCAGTAAGTTCGGTGCCAAATCGCAGCGGCTGTTTCGCGACCACGACGGTTTGCGACGCAATCGCCTTCGCCGGTTCGACGTTCTTCGCGCGCAGGCTGGCCTGATTGTTCAGCCACACCTGAGCGATGAACACGGCGAGCAAGCCGAACACGACGGCAAACCCGATCATTACGATGGTACTGGCACGCACGGCGGTAAGCCCCGTTTGACGCGACCGAACTCTTTCCCGGTCTATTCGGCAAAACACTAGGGGCGAGGCAGTATTGAATTACTAAAATCGGTGTCGCAATTGTGCCTATGCTGAAGGGCACATGAACTCGTAGCGTTTAAATGTGGTATCCGAAATCCGATCAACTTTAGAGTAACCTTGCACGGCATTAAGAATACTGGTTGGTAACCTATCGCTTCCGGTAAGAATCGATTCAGCGTGATGCATGCCGCCGCCTTCGAAAAGTGCCGTCAAATAAGGGCTACAGCGCCACGCGTCCCACACAACAACGTCCATCAGCATGACGATCAAGACTAAAGCACGGTTACCGAAATACAGTCGCGCGCCGTTGCCCGTGCAGCGACGTTGCGGCAACATGCGCGCCGCCGCAACCGACCAGTGCCGCGGTGCGGTGGTGATTTTTTCCGGGAGATTTACTGACGATGTCGAAACCTCGCATTAGCTATGTCGATCCTTCGACGATCGGCGACCCCGCCATGATCGCTGAATTCGAACGCTGCGCGCGCGAGGGAACGCCGCGCCCGGAAAGTCAGGCAATTCGCGCGCATGTACCGGCGACGTTCTGGTCGTTTGCCGATACATGGCGCGACGTGTTCAAGAACGGCGTTGCCGATCACAAGATAAAGGAGCTGTGCCGCATCTACGTTTCGCGCTCCGTGTTGTGCGAATTCTGCGGCAACCAGCGTTCGATCAAGGCGGCAAAATCCGGTCTCAGGGAAGATGACTATTCCGACCTGATCAACTTTGAGAGCTCAACGCGGTACGACGAGCGCCAGAAGGCTGCGCTGGCTTATGCCGAAGCGATCACCTGGGATCTCCCTGCGGGCGACGAGTTGTGGAACCGCCTGCATAAACACTTCAGCGAGCCGGAACTGGTTGAGATAGGCTATTTCGTCGCAATCACGATGGGGCAGCAGCGCTGGCTCCGTACGCTGAACATTGAGCATCATCAGATCATGGCAGGAACTGATGGATCGATGGCGCCCGGCTTCGAGACTTTCGATGCCCTGAAACGTTCAAAGCAGGCCGAAGACTATTGGGCAAAGGTCAACTCAAAACCCGCAAGGCAGGCAGCAGAGTGACGAGTTAAGCAACAGCGGCTACCGCTATCCGTAAGGCACCTGCATCGCAGGGTGCGAAGGACGAACCGCGCATCCGTGTGCGTGGACTCCGCAAACACTATGGCGCGCTCGAAGTCTTCCGCAATATCGACTTCGACGTCGGCGAGCGAGAGATCGTTGCGATCGTCGGCCCGTCGGGTTGTGGCAAGACCACACTGCTTCGCTGCATCGACGGCCTGTTGCCGCACGATGCCGGCGAAATCTGGGTCGGCCAAGAGCGCGTCACCGAGCCGATTGCCGGCGTCGCAATGGTCTTTCAGCATTTCGGACTGTTTCCCTGGAAAACGGTATTCGAGAACGTCGCTTATGGCCTGCGCATGGCCGGTGCGCCGAAGGCTGAGATCGAGCGTAAGGTGCCTGAATTTATCAAGCTGGTCGGGCTCGGCGGTTTCGAGAATGCGTTTCCGTACCAGATGTCCGGCGGCATGCAGCAGCGCTGCGGCCTTGCCCGCGCGCTCGCGGTCGAGCCCAATGTTCTTCTGATGGACGAGCCGTTTGCGGCCGTCGACGCGCAAACCCGTGAAATTCTGCAGTTTGAATTGTTGCGCATTTGGGACCAGCGCCCGACTGCGATGATATTTGTTACGCATTCGATCGAAGAGGCAGTGCTGCTCGGTCATCGCGTGATCGTCCTTAAGGGACGCCCCTCAAGCATCCATGAGACGATCACCATTGACCTCCCCAGCCCGCGCACGCGTGAAACGCTGCGTGAGCCGCGCTTTGCGGAGCTGCGCGAAAGAGTATGGACCACGTTGATGCGCGAAGCTCGCGAAGCCGAATTTCAACTCGAACGCTAAACAAGAAAATGAAGCTTGAAGGGAGGATTCCATGATCCGCAGGTCAACCGTATTGATAGCCGGCGCCATGCTTCTTGGCGCAATGCTGACGGGCACCGGACCCGCCGCCGCACAAGGCAAGAAGCTCGTGATCGCGCTGCCGGGAATTCCGCCGATCTTTTCTGTGACGATTGCCTATGTTGCCGAAAAACAGGGTTTTTTCAAAAAGCATGGCGCCGACGTGGAAATTCGCCCGTTTGACAACGGTACCGCGGCAGCCCGCGCAGTGGTTGCCGGCGACGTCGACATGGCCTGGTCACCCACACCTCCGGTCATCAATCAGATCTCCAACGCAGACGTCCCGCTCGTTGCTCTTTACGGAATGCCAAATCCGGACTGGGTCATTGGTGCCAGCGAACCGGGCAAAACTTGCAAGGACATGGCTGGTCAGGACGTCGGCGTCGACTCGATCAATGGCGCGCGCTCCGTTGCCCTTCGCTCCATGCTCACCGCCGGTTGCCCCGGTATGAAGATCGAGGACGTGAAGCAGGTCGCGCTCGGGTCGGGCCCCGGACCAGCCCTCATTGCCGGCCGCCTACACTACGCCGTGCTGCATCTCGACGACCTCGCCGAGATCGAGGCGCAAGGCAAGAAGCTCAATATTCTGCTTGCCATGAAGAATACCAATCCGACCAGCCACTATCTGATGCTGGTTGCGCGTAAGGACAACGTGAAGGCCAATCGGGACGCCTTCGTGCGCGCGGTTGCCGGCATGGTCGAGTCCGCGCGTTTCATGCAGGACCCGAAAAACGCCGATGCCGTGGCAGACGTCGCGACCAACACCGGCCACAGCAAGGAAGTGAACAAAAAGGCGTTGAAGGATTTCCTCGACATCGAGTTTTGGGCGGTCAAGGACGACGGCCTTCCGCGCAACAAGCTCGAAGCCACCGCCAGCCTGATGAAGAAGATCGGCGCCATCAAGCCCGACAAGGAGCCGGTGACGTTCGACAATCTCGTCGATGCGAGCATCTGGAAAGATGCCAACGCGATGGTGAAGTAGGCGACTTGATCTTGACGTCGCGGCGAACATGTGTTCAATGGTCCCTCATGGAACGAGGGACATTGCGCCTCGGTGCACAAGATGAGCCGCTCTCCGGGCCACTGGATCGCCTGCATGTGCGGGCGGCTGACGACAGAGAAGTAAGTGACAGACGTGCACCAAGCCATCCGCCGCTACGTCCCGTTCTGGATTAGCATGCTTTGTCGGCATCGCGCTTTGGGAGGCCGCCGGCCGCAGCACCAGCGCGGCCTTCATGGTGCCATTCAGCGAGACCCTTCGCAGATTGTGGCAGCTCATCGTCGGCGGCGATTTCTTCAAACAGTTGGCCGATTCAGCGACCCTGTTTTTTACCGGCTTCGTTATTGCGCTGCTGGTCGGCATGCCACTCGGCATGCTGCTCGCGCGAGTGCGCGCGCTGCGCATCGGCATCGAGCCCTACATCATGATTATTTACGCGACGCCGCTGGTCGCGCTGATCCCGTTCATCTTATCGATGATGGGCTTCGGCTTTGCGCCCAAGGTGCTGGTGGTCTTTTTGTTCGCGGTATTCCCGGTGCTCTACAACACAGTCGAAGGCGCGCGCAGCATCAAGCCGGAACTGATCGAGGTCGCAAAGTCGTTTCGCTCCAGCGAGTGGGCGCTGTGGCGCGAAGTGATGCTTCCCTACACGCTTCCCTACACCATGACCGGTGTCCGCCAGGCGATCGGCCGTGCGCTGGTCGGAATGGTCGCGGCCGAATTTTTCCTGAGCTCGACCGGGACTCGGCCAGTTGATCATGGGCGCGTCGCAAAATTTCGACACTGCCGGCGTGTTCGCTTCGATTTTCGTCATCGGCTTTGATCGGCGTCGGCTTGATGCGGCTCGGTCTCGTGATCGAGCATCATTTCGCGCGCTGGAGAAATTAGACCGTGGCCGAATCCACAGTTCACGCCTCCATTCCGCTCGTCAGTGCGCCGAAAGGGCCGCCGCTGACTGAGCGGCTGCGCACGACGTTCCTGCCGCGGCTGCTAACGGGCATATTGCTCCTGCTGGTGTGGGAATTCGTCGTGCGCGCGCTGGCCCCCGTCTATGTCGCGAAGCCGAGCACGGTGGTGATGGCGATCCCGCGTGTCATCACCGATCCGGCCTTCCTGAAGGCCACCGGCGCAACTCTGACGGCGGTGGCCGAAGGTCTCGCGATCGCACTTGTCTTCGGGACGATCATCGGCCTGCTCATCGGCCGTAGCACGGCTTTCGACCGCGCGATCCGCCATTACGTGAACGGCTTCTACGCGATGCCAATGATCGTCGTGCTGCCGCTGTTCTCGTTGTGGTTCGGCTATTCCAGCGCAACCCGCATCGCCACCATCATCTTTGCCGCGATCTTCTCGATCATCGTCAATGTCGCCGATGGTGCCCGCTCGGTGCCACGCGAATATCATTGAGGTCGCGCGCTCGTTTCGCTCAAACCGATCTGAGCATGCTGATCGGAATCGTGCTGCCGTCCTCGATGCCCTATCTGCTCGCCGGATTCCGGCTCGCCGCCGGGCGCGCGTTGATCGGCGCGGTGGTGGCCGAGTTCTTCATCTCGATCGGCGGGCTTGGCTATTACATCCTCTACAATTCGCGTTCCTACCATCACAACGAGGCCTTCGTCGGCGTCTTGCTGCTTGCCGCCTTCGGCGTCGGCTTCGAATTGCTCGTGAACTGGAGCACGCGTCGCTTCATGCCGTGGTACCGTCGCGACGAAAAAGCCAGCTAACCCTCAAGAAACAAGGACTGTAAGGCGCATGTCGTCCGATCCCCGGCTCAAGGCTGCCGTTGCCCATTGGGGCCCGCGTTTCGTCGCCAACGGCGTCGTGCTCACCGACTTCGAGGAGGTCACGAATTCGATCGCATCCTACGATGAGTGGTGCGGCGCCTGGTCGAAACGCGCCGCGCACCACGAGCAGCTCGGCCGCGAGGCGCTCGCGAAAAAGCGCTTGCTGACCGCCGGCGAATGCCTGCAGCGCGCCGGCGTCTACTATCACTTTGCGTCATTTCTGTTCGTGCACGACCAGGCGCAGATGAAGGCCGCGCACAAGAAGCAGATCGAGTGCCGGCAGGCCGCGCTTCCCTATCTCCGGCCACCCGGCGAACGCGTCGAAATCCCCTATCAGGGCAAGACGCTCGCCGGCATCCTGCGCAAGCCCGCAGGCGTCGAAAGGCCGCCAGTTCTCGTGATGGCGGTCGGGCTCGATTCCACCAAGGAAGAAGGCGACGCCTACGAGGCGCCATTTCTCGCGCGCGGTATCGCGACATTGATCTTCGAAGGCCCCGGGCAGGGCGAGGCCCAATACGATTTTGCGATTCGCGGCGACTACGAGGTGCCAGTGAAGGCCGTGCTCGACTTCATCGAGAAGCGCGACGATCTCGATGCCAAGCGCATCGGCATGTGGGGCGTAAGCCTCGGCGGCTACTACGCGCCGCGCGCGGCAGCCTTCGACAAGCGCATCAAGGCCTGCATCGCGCTGGGTGGACCGTTCAACTGGGGCGCGGCCTGGGATGGCCTGCCGGAGCTTACGCGCGAAGCGTTTCGCGTGCGCAGCCACTGCAAGACGCAAGACGAGGCTCGCAAGAACGCCGCAACGCTTTCACTGGAAGGCGTCGCGCAAAACATCACCTGCCCGCTTTTCATCGTGAACGGCCGGCTCGACCGCATCGTGCCGGCAAAGGATGCCGAGCGTCTTGCGCGCGAAGCGAAGGGGCCGGTGGAGCTGATGATGATCGAGGACGGCAATCACATTGCCACCAACCGCGCCTACCGCTGGCGATCGCAAAGCGCGGACTGGATGGCGGAGCAGCTCAAATAGTCTGAAAGCCTCGCGGCAACGCGTGCATCCGTTCGATGCCCGTGGCGGTGATCAAAACCATTTCGCCGGTCTGCACGCCGGCCTTGCCATCGCGCGTCACCACGTTGGGCTGGATCACGACCGTCTGCCCGGCACGGAACGGATCGTCCGGTACCGGCCCCGCCGGACGGCTTTTGGTGCCGAGAATTGGCGGCAAATAGCCCCCTCCGTAGCCGTGCAGGAGATCGTCGATGATCGTGAAGCCGGCATCTTCGATGACGCCGGACGCTTCGATGACCTGTGCCGGCGTCGCGCCGGCCTTGAGCACCGACGCAATCGCATCGAAGGCGGCATCCGCCGCCGCATGCAGATCGCGGTAGAGCTTGTTCGGCTCGCCGAGCGCGAAACTGCGCAGCACCTGGCCCGGGTGATCCCAGAACGCCGCGGTAATCTCCGCCACCACAACATCACCTGACTGGACTTGCCGCATGCGCGGAAACTGGCGCGGTACGCCCAGATCAGGCGCTTGCATCGACGTGACCCCGATATAATGAATGACATTGGATCGCGCCGTACGAAATGTACGCGCGCTCGACGAGATCGCCGAGTTCTCTTTCATTCAGGCCTGGCTTTAGCCCATCGCGCAGCGCGGCCATGCCGAGATCGCTGAAGTGTGCGCCGATGCGCAGCCAATCGAGCTCCTCGGCCGATTTCACCTGCCGCAGGCGGACGTAGTCACGGTTGAGGCTTTTGAGCTTTCCAAATTTTGCCGACAACGCTGCATGCTGTTCGACGGTCATTGGCCCGAGCGTGGCGATGCGGTCTGCGCGCGCACCGCGCCGTTCGAGCGTCTTTATCGCCGCTGCAATTGACGACTCGCCACCCCAGGCCACATCGGCCTTGTCGGCAAGAATGCCGGCCTGCGGCGCGTGATTGACATATTGCACGAACAGCGCGTCCCGCTCGCGCGGCGTAAGCACGCCGACGGCCTCGGCGGTCACCGGCCATTGCGTCAGCCATTGCACGGCCGAGCCGAAACGATTGGCGCCGCAAAAGACCAGATGGTCGCATTCGGCTTGCGCCAGCAGCGCTTCGATCGGCCGCGCGGCGCCGCGTCATCTCCTGTTCGGAGAAACGCGGGTATTCGGCTTCGACGATGCGCGCAAGATGTGGAGGAAGCGTCACGTCGCCTTCTTGGGCAGCGCGACGATCATGTCAAGCTCGACGCGTGCGCCCGGCGATGACAGCTGATTGATGCAGACCGTCGTGCTGGCCGGCCGCCAGTCGCCGAAATACTTGCCCATGGTGCGATGCATGGCATCGGCGTCGCGGAAATCCGTCAGATATTTCGTAATCTTCACGACGTCGCGCCAGCTGGCGCCGACATGGTCGAGGATGGATTTGATCGCCGCCATCGCGCGCTCGGTCTGCTCCTCGATCGCATGTGGCTGCACGTGCTCTTCGTCGACGTGCGGATGCTTGTGATAGAGCGGCGACGACGTCGCGCCTGAAACGAACATCAGATCGCATGCCCCGACGATGTGGATGGCCGGCGCATACGGCATCGTATGCGCCTCTTCAGGCTTCGGATGCACGGGCTCAAGCCGAAAGTTTTTTCGGGTCTTGTCATAACGGTCATACGCGTCCTCCGGTCGGCTAGTACGGACTGCCAGTTTGGGACTGAAATTGCTTCGCGCGCAACACCCTGAGTTGATCGGTACGCGGGAAACGCTAACGTGCGCCGCGAGCGCCCATGGAGAGCCCGAATGCCCTCAACGATCCTCGATTCCGCGGTATTCCGCGACATCTTCACGACAGAAGCGATGCGGAATGTCTTCTCGGATGAAAACCGGGTGCAGAAATATCTCGACTTCGAGGCCGCGCTTGCGCGCGCGCAGGCCAAGCTTGGCATCATTCCGAAGGAAGCCGCCGCCGAAATCGTGCGCCATTGCTCGGCCGATAAGATCGACATGGCGAAACTGAAGGAAGCCGACCGAGAAGATCGGCTATCCGGTTCTGCCCGTCGTCCAGCAGCTGGTGAAGCTCTGCAAGGATGGGCTCGGGGAATGGTCGCATTGGGGCGCCACCACCCAGGACATCACCGACACCGCAACGATCATGCAAATTCGCGAGGCGCTCGCGATCATCGAGAAGGACATCGAGGGAATTTGCGATGGCCTCGCCGCGCTTGCGAAAAAATATCGCGACACGCCGATGGCCGGGCGAAGCAATCTGCAGCAGGCCGTGCCGATCACCTTCGGATACAAGATGGCGACGATGCTGGCCGCATTCGAACGCCACAAGCAGCGCCTGAAGGAAATGAAGCCGCGCGTGCTGGTCGGCGAATTCGGCGGCGCCGCCGGAACGCTGTCCTCGCTCGGTAAGGATGGCCTGAAAGTGCAGGAAGAGCTGATGAAGGACCTCAAGCTCGGCCAGCCGGAAATTTCCTGGCACACGGTGCGCGACCGCATCGCGGAGGCCGGATGTTTCCTTGGGCTCGTTACCGGAAGCTGCGGCAAGATCGCATTCGATGTGAAGCTTCTGATGCAGACAGAAGTCGAGGAAGTGTTCGAGCCGTTCCATGCCGGCCGCGGCTCGTCATCGACGATGCCCCAGAAGCGCAACCCGATTTCGTCGGTTTACATCACCGCGCAGACCGCAATGGTGCGCCAGCTCGTTGCGGCCCTGCTCGAGGCGCAGGTGGAGGACCACGAGCGCGCGACAGGACCCTGGGAAATCGAATGGATCGCCCTGCCAGAAATCTTCATGCTATCGGCGGGAGCGCTGGCGCATACGCGCTTTCTTGTCGAGGGCTTGCAGGTCAACGAGAAGAAAATGCGTGAAAACCTCGACATCACCAAAGGATTGATCATGTCAGAAGCGGTGATGATGGGCCTAGGCGCGGACCTCGGCCGCAACAAGGCGCATGATCTTGTCTATGACATCTGCCGCGACGTCGTGAAAACGGGACGACCCCTGATCGATCTTCTGGCGGAGAACAAGGAAATTGCCAAGCACGCCGACCGCAAAAAGCTGGAAAAGCTGGTCGATCCCGCGAACTATCTCGGTGTTGCCGGAGAAATGGTCGATCGCGTGTTGAAGATGCGGGAGTAGAGCTACCCGGATTTCGGCATGGTCTTCCAGATCGCCAGCGCAACTAGAAGCGTCATCGTGCCGATCATCAAAAATAGAACAGAGACGGTTGCTCCAAATTTCTGCATGACCGCCACGAGGATTGTCGCGCCGGTCATGAACGCCGCGTTGAGCACATTGACCGCAGCGATAGTTCGTGCGCGGTGATCGACGCCGCTCCAAGCTTGCACGGCAGAAAAAGCCGGCACGATGAAAAGGCCGCCGGCAATGGCGAGCCCGCACAGATCCGCTGCCGCGCGAATGCCAAGCGTCGACGTGAAGACCGCGGCTGGCCCCTGCGCCGACGCAATCGGCGCGGCGCCAAGTGTCGCAACGCCGAGATCAATTGCGAAGATGCCGATCAGCACAGCGCCGACAAGGGTCGTTCCGAGTACGATCCGGCCACGCGCGATTGCCGCCGCAAGACCAGAGCCGGCGCCCACTGCAACCGTGAAAATCGCAAGATAGGCTGTGACCGTGTCTTCGTTCCCCCCGATGAGAGTCTTGATCAGCGGCGGCAGCAGCGACAGCACAACGATGCCGACCAGCCAGAACCAGCTGGTCACCATCGCGCCCCACCAGAGCCGCGGGTCCGCACGCAAATGACGGATCATTGCCGCGGTCGAAGTGGCGATATTGGTCGAGATCCTTAAATTCGGTGCGCCCTCGCCGGTCGCCGGAATCAATCGCGCCGATAGCCAGCACGCAATCGCAAAGCCTACGACCAGTGCCGCAAAGAGGGCGTGGCTCCTTTCGCCATGCGCGGCGAGGCCGCCGGCGATGGTTCCTAAGAGAATGGCAACAAAGGTGGCACCTTCCACCAGCGCATTGCCAATTGGCAGTTGCTCACGCCGCAAGTGGTCCGGAAGGATCCCGTATTTGATGGGCCCGAACAGAGCCGCAAGGATGCCGAAACCGAGCAGTGCTGCATACAGTAAAGGGAGTGAAGCCTGCACGTATCCCCACGCCGCGAGCGCGGCGACAAAGATTTCGATGAATTTCAGGCGCTGGGCGACCAGCGCTTTATCGTAACGGTCCGCCAACTCACCACCGAGCGCCGAGAGAAAAAAATACGGCGCGATGAATATCGCGCTTGCGAGCGTGATCAGGGCTTCCGCATCTCGCGCGTTCAAATGGAACAAAATGACAAAGACCAGGGCGGTCTTCAGAAAATTGTCATTGAAGGCCGCAAAAAACTGGCACCAGAACAGAGGCGCGAAACGCCTCGACAGCAGTATCGGCGGCGGCATGCCCGTATTATTACAAAGTTCCGGAATGCTTGCTCAGGCAAAAAATACAGGCGGCCCTCCGGCCGCCTTAGCCGTTCCCCACCGATCCGTGTTCAAGGCCGAGCGTTCTCCTCATAGGAATCGACAACCATCGCCCCCAAAGCGAGGCCGAGGGAGATGCTGATGACGACGCAAAACAGCGTGATCCACATGGCATACCTCCTAGAGCCCGGTTTCAAACGTAGAGAAGTCTGGCGAGAAAAACGCGCCAGAACGGTCCGCGTTCCCAACTTTTTTGAAGGTCAGATTTACGGGGAAAACCCTGGAATCGGCCCGTTATGACCCAAAGCGGATCGATGAACTCAGGTCGGCCAATAGAAGACGCAAATCGACCTCGCGGAATTCGAGATAAATTCGACGTAACCAGCGCTGCAACTCGATATGTGAGTCAAGCGGAATATCCGTTGCGTTGCCCATATTCGAATTTGCGAATGAGAATGGTGGGCTGTCGATCAACTTGCGCAGCCCCGGGGCCAGCGCTGGTAATTTGACGGTCAGTGCGCCGCTGCCGGAGATCGGATACTTGTCGCGATGCTGCGCTGATCCGAGCATTTCATTGTGCAAGCGGCACCAGCATTGCACGCGCAAACCGATCGCGCAGGTTACGGTACGCCGTGACCGATGTCTGGTCGGGCGTCACCATGAACAAAATCGCGACGGCAATAGACCGTTGCCGGGCTTCCTCGACGAAGTCGATCTGCTGCGCCAAGCGTGAAAAAAGATTCAAAAGATTCATGTCCGAGATCGATGATCTTGGTCGTGTCATCGCCGGTCACCAGCCTGTCGAACAGAGCCATCTGTCCGTTCACATCGCGAACGGAAGCCGCGACCGTCTGCTCGGGCAAAAATTGCGTGAGCGTCCGTTCGCCTGAATTGAGGTCGAACGCGACTACCGTGCGCTTTTCACTCAGGTGGAAGTCGGTCAGCAGCCGCGCGATTAACGTTTTTCCCACGCGCGGGCGCGGCGATGCGACAATGGTGATGGAGTTGCGAAATGACATCACCTGACCGGACGCCGCGCGCTGAACCGGCGCGACTTTGATCGATGTTAGCCGGCGACTTGACGGACGTTGCTTTCCATTTTCGGCGAGACAAGATCGACCAGCTTCACCTTGTCGAATTCACCCCAGACGTTGCCGAGCCAATGGCGCACGTAACCCCGAAGAACGAATGAATAGTTTGCCGCTTCGCCTTTCGGCCCCTTGTTGCCGACGAACGAAACGAACGGCACGCTGGCCACTTCCACCTGCTCGTAGGCCATTTCGTTGAGCTTCGGGATCGTGATCTCTTCGGCGCCCTTGATCTTCTTGAAGTACGAATTGTAGGTCGCCGGATCCCATTCGAAGAACGTCGTGTTGTTCACGAAATTCTTGACCAAGAAGTAGTTGGCGTCGCCGACGACACGTGCCGTCTCGGCGATTTCCTCCAGTGAGGCAATCGACGGGCCGAGGATGTGGAACACTGCGAAGGTAATCTGCCCTTTCTTCGCCGATTCCAGAAAACCGATTTCAGTGAGCGCCTGGAGCGTCGATGACAGCAGGCCGGCGCGCACATCGATGACCGTCACCTTGGCATCGGCGCTGCCCAGCGTGTCGAAGATCTTCATCTGATCGGAAACCGAGGTCACATCGACCACCTCGGTCAGGTCGGGATGAAAACGCTTGAGCGTGCCGCGCGGCGCTTCCGTATCGAAGGCGCGGGTTGGCGTCTGATGCGCGCCAAAATAATCGATCAAGGTACGGGCGACGGTTGTTTTACCAACGCCACCTTTATCGGCGCCAACGAGAATGACGGCTGGTCTGGCCATGGGGCTACTCTACAGGCGAAGTGACTGATCCCTCTGCGCAATATCTTACGTTATCGGTGCAGGAGATTGACAGGTCTAATTCCGCACGCCTGTAGCCACCCCGGCCCCAACCACGTCGCACGATCATAAATTACCGCATTATTTCAAGCAATTGCGCGCGCGCACGAAGTTCGCCGAATTTACCTTGCCGAACGAAATCCGGGAGGGGCGCTAATGCATAAAATGGTGCCGGCGGAGGGATTTGAACCCCCGACCACCCGCTTACGAAGCGGATGCTCTACCGCTGAGCTACGCCGGCTGAAAACCGCGCCACTGATATCGATGCAGCCCACAATTAGCAAGCAATTCGGCCTTTGTCGGTCTTCCGGCGATCAGCGGAACAGCCTGCGCAACCGCTGCCAGACATCGTTCTCGCGTGATGCCGGTACTTCGGGCACCGAATCACCATCCGCGCCGGGGTCCGGCCCGGGGTCGTCCGGCGCATGCACAAGCGGAATCACCGGCTCGACCGGCTTTCGTTTGTCCGGCGCCTTTGATCTGGCCGCCTTGCGTGAAGGCGGTATCGGTGCGGTGCTCAGCTTCGTTCCCGGCGCCTGGAGTGCGATCGCCTCGACGGCGGGAAGTGTGGCTTCGATCACCGGTCTGGCGTCACCGATCTCCGCAAGTGGAACTTTCCATTCGAATCCGTCGAGCCGTCCGTTCGGCGACACCGGTAGCCAGTGCTCGGCAACCGCACCGTCAGCCGTCCACGCAGGATCGCCGGACGCGCGCATGGCACGCGCCATCCATTCGCGCACGCGTCCTTGATCGCCTTGGTCCGCCTCTTCGATTTCCGCCATCAGCGTGGCGACGCGGCGTGTCGGTGCTGAGACATATGGTGCGAGCGCTGCACGCGCGGTCGCAAATTCACGCGCATCAAGCGCTGCACGCGCTACCGCCAGCGCGCCCTCGAGCTGCCCCGGAACCTTCTCGGCGAGCTTTTGCATGCGCGTCAGCCGCTCGCGCGCGCTGTCGCCGAGCCGGACGTTGGCATAGCTTTCGGCGATGTCGGGATGCGGATTGATCGCCCAGGCCGCTTCCAGAATTTTTCTCGCCTTGCGAACGTCGCCTGCTTCCGAGAGCCGCCGTCCGGCAAGCGCCGCTGCCGGAACCAGATCGGGCGCGAGCTTGACGGATTCCAGCACAAGAGCGCGCGATGTATCGCGATCGATGTCCTCGAGCGCCTGCGCGCGCGCAACCAGCAGGACCGCGCGCTTGCGGCGGTAATCTGGTTTCTCCAGTGCGCTTTTCATGTGATCGAGCGCGTCGAGCGCGCCGGACCAGTCCTTGGCGGCGCAACGGTAGTCCAGTAGGGCCAAGCCCGCCCACACTACGCCGGGTTGCGCCTTTGCCGCTTCCTCAGCCGCGAGCCGCGCCGCATTCAGGTCGTTGCGGCGCTGCGCCTCGATGTAGAGACCGCGAAGCCCGAGCAGCTTCGTATCGTCGCGCGTGCTCATGTCGCGGAAGGCGCGCTCGGCTGTGACACTGTCGCCGGCCATCTGCGCCGATTGCGCGGTCAGCAGCAGCGCGAGCGGATCGCCCGGCGAAAGCCGCGCCGCATCGTCGGCGGATCGGCGCGCCAGGCGCAGATCGCCGGCGCCGACCGCGATCAGGCCACGGCTGATGGCAAGATAGCCTTTGATGGCGCGCCGATGGCGGAAGAACAACGACACCTGCTCGGGCGAGTGCAAAATCATGCGCACGATCGACCAGATCGCCAGGATAACAAGCACGAGGGCTGCGACGGCGAACGCGGCAACGATCACTGACGTTTCAACGCGATAGCCCATCCAGGTGATTGCGACCTCGCCCGGACGGTCAGCGACCCAGGCAAATCCCCAGGCAATGACCAAGACCGAAATCAGAAATAGGACGATCCGGATCATCCCGGCCTCATCGCTTGGCGAGCGCGTGCATTGTGTCGGCGGCGAATTGGCGCGCGGCCGTTATTGCCGCCTGCCGTGACTGCGCTTTGGCAATCCAGTCGCGCGCCAACGCCCGTGTCGTCGCATCGAGCTTCCCTAGGTCGACGAGAGCGCCATCGATATCGGCATGCGCGGTCTCAACTTCGATCCGCGCCAGCACGGCCGAGGAATCATCGCCCGCGCGGCGTACCCACCGGTCGAATACGAACGAGCTTGCTGGCGTTCGCTTGCAGCCGATCCAGAAAATCGCCCCCGGGCGACTGTGCGCCCGACGCTTTGGCCAGAGCCGGAATCGACACGCGCAATTCCTGGGCCAGGGTTGCCGCGCTGGGTACGCCGCTTGCTGCAAAAGAAGCAAGTGGCGCCAAATGCTTTTCATCTGCGCCGAGAGCCCGTGCTTCCTCAAGTTCCGCGGTGAACGGCACACCACGGATGACTGCATCCCGGAGCGCAGCGGCTGTCAGCGCAAGCCGTGCCGCTTTGTCACCGGTGGTGCTCCTTATCGCCTGCTCAAGCGTAGCCAGACGCTTTTGCAAAGCCTCGACGTCGGCCGGAGACAGACTGGCCGACGTATTCCTGCTGAGCCCCTGCACGCTGTCGCGTAATTCCGTGACGGCCTTGTCGACCGCCTCCGCGCGCGCGGCAACCTCATCATTGCGCTTGTTGAGTGCCGTCAGTGCGATGCCGAGCGATTTCACGGCATTGTCGGCCGCCGACAGCCGTTCTGAAACGCCCGGATCGCTCGCCGGAGTTTTTGCAACGGAGGATTCGATTTTTGCCAGACGGTCGTTGAGTGCCGCAACCGAAGCCGTCGCTTCATCGGCGGGACCAGCGTGGCGGCCCGGCACAAGCCCCGCAAGCCAGACTCCGAGGAACACAAGGGCGACGATCGCGGCTCCGCCAAGTGCCGCGAAAAACATCTGACGTGCCGAGGCCCAATTCCGCTGCTTCGTGTCGTCACTCTTCCGGCTTTCGGGCTGCGACGCCTCCTCGGAAGGGTGCTCGTCGCGCGGCGGCACGTCCTCACGCACCTCCTCTTCCGGAGATGCCGTCGAAACATCGGTTGCCGTCATGTCAATGGTCGCAGCCGGCCGTTTGCGGCGGCGAGCGCCTTCGGCAGGGTCCGGCGTCGTGCGCTTATCGGACATGCACGTTTTCCTTGACGAATCGGCTCAACCCCGCACTCAGGAAATAACGCAAATGGCGTTCGCACGCCAATAATCAAGCCGATTAAGCCCGCAAAAGCGCAAGCAGGGCGGCTTCCTCGGGCCGGACAGCGACAATGATGCGGCCCGCGCCGGCAAGCGGCTCCGCCACTTGTGCTGACAGGCAAAGATGTTGCACGTCCAGAGCCGGATCGGCCACGCCCGCGGATCTCGCTCCGGCCACAAAAAGGTCGGCGCTGCGACGGGAAAAATGCAAAACGGCGTCTACGTCGCCGGATTCAAGAGCAGCGGCCAGGACCGGCGGAAAGGCCTCCGTGACAGTTCGATAGACGACCTTCATCTCGGCCGCGATGCCGTGGGTCGCCAGTAGTGCCAAAAGATCGCCGGAGCGATCCTCGCCTGCGAGATAGAGCAGCGGAGCCTTCGCACCGGCGAAACGCGAGACGATCAATCGTACCAGATCTTTGATATCTCCGTTCGCGGAACTCACCTCCGAAAATCCAGCCCGCCGCGCTGCCTCTGCGCTCCGATCGCCGACAGCAAACAATGGCAGCGTTTTGTCAGCCATGGCAGGAATCGCCTGCAACGCATTCGCGCTCGTTATCACAATTGCACTCCAGGTGCCGGCGAGATCGGCGGCGACTGGCTCAACACGCATCAGCGGCGCCACCAGTACCTCGTGCCCGAGCGCCTCCAGCGCGGCTGCAGTGCGCTCACTATCGGCTTGCGGGCGGGTAAGGACGACGCGCATGGTTCAATCGAAAAATTCAGGTCCGGCGCGGTGTTTGAGCTCGCGCCCGGCCTCGGCGCCGATAGTGACAGCATCCTTGCGCTTGCCGGTGCCGGCGATGTCGTGCGCGGCGCTCCCGTCCGGACGCGCAATCAATCCGCGAAACTGAACGGCGTCGCCGGACACCGTCGCATGGCCGGCGATCGGAGTTTTGCAGGAGCCGTCAAGCGAACCGAGAAATGCGCGCTCGCACGCGATCGCCACCGACGTATCGCCGTGATCAACACGAGCGAGAATATCACGCACGCCTTTGCTGTCCTCACGTGTCTCAATACCAATCGCGCCTTGCCCCGCCGCCGGTAAAAATTCATCCGCGCTCATAACGATGGTGGCACGATCGGAAAGACCGAGACGCTTCAGTCCGGCGAGCGCAAGTATCGTCGCATCGACTTCACCGGCGTCAAGCTTGCGCAGCCGCGTTTCGACATTGCCTCGCAGCGGCAAGACGCGCAGGTCTGGACGTGCGCGTTTGGCGATCGCCTGCCGGCGCAGCGATGCCGTGCCGAGACTTGCGCCGCGCGCCAGGTCGGAGAGCGAATGCACTTTGCGGCTGATGAAGACATCGCGCGGATCTTCGCGCTCGAGGCACGCGGCGAGGACGAGCCCGCCGGGCAGTACAGTCGGCATATCTTTCGCCGAGTGCACGGCGAGGTCCACGCGCCCATCGAGCAGCGCCTCCTCGATCTCCTTGGTGAACAATCCTTTGCCCCCCTCCTCCGCCAGTGTTCGATCCTGAATCGTGTCGCCGGTGGTCCGGATAACGACAAGCTCGATCGCGCCTTCCTCAAGCCCGGCCGCCGCCGCGAGGCGCGATCGCACCATGCGTGCCTGCACCAGCGCGAGCGGGCTGCCGCGCGTGCCGATGCGCAAGGACGCTCTGGATTGCGCCATATAACCTC
Source organism: uncultured Alphaproteobacteria bacterium (assembly GCA_963794665.1). GTDB lineage: Bacteria > Pseudomonadota > Alphaproteobacteria > Rhizobiales > Xanthobacteraceae > Pseudolabrys. The sequence continues at coordinate 50,544 of CAWCEW010000021.1, forward strand.
GCAATGCTAGGCCGGAACCAGGAGGCGGCCCTGTCGTCAGGACTAGCTATTATTTAAGCTGCCGTCACCTCGCCTGCCTGGAAGCGGTGGATTCAGATGAGGAATCATGATCGTCCTCGGAATTGAAACGACCTGCGACGAAACCGCGGCGGCGGTTGTCGAGCGTTTCGAGGATGGCCGCGGCAAAATTCTATCCAACGTGATCCTCTCGCAGGTGCGCGAACATGCGGCATTTGGCGGCGTCGTGCCCGAGATCGCCGCGCGTGCCCACGTAGAGATGCTGGACGGCATCATCGGCAGGGCTATGGCGCAGGCCAACTGCAGCTACGACGCCATCGATGCGATCGCTGCTGCTGGCGGTCCTGGACTGATCGGCGGGGTCATCGTCGGGTTGACAACGGCGAAAGCGATTGCACTCGTGAAAAACAAGCCGCTGATCGCCGTCAATCACCTCGAAGCCCATGCCCTGACCGCACGGCTGACCGACAATACGCCGTTTCCATATTGCCTGTTCCTCGCTTCAGGCGGTCACACGCAGATCCTCGCCGTGCGCGGCGTCGGAGACTATGTGCGCCTCGGCACCACGCAGGACGACGCCATCGGAGAGGCCTTCGACAAGACCGCGAAATTGCTCGGCCTTGGCTATCCAGGCGGACCAGAAGTCGAAAGAGAAGCCCTGCGCGGCAACCCGACACGCTTCGAACTGCCGCGCCCCATGCACGGCCGCAAGGAGCCCGATTTCTCGCTGTCCGGCCTGAAGACCGCATTGCGCTTGGAGGCCGAGAAGATCGCCCCGCTCAGCGACCAGGACGTCGCCGATCTTTGCGCCGGGTTTCAACAAGCGATAGTCGATGTCGTGTTCGATCGCCTGCGCGCGGGCCTGCGGCTGTTCCGCACGCGCTTTGGCACGCCCACCGCGCTTGTTGCGGCAGGCGGCGTCGCCGCCAATCAGTCGATCCGCCGCGCGCTCAACCGCCTGGCCTTCGAGGTGGGCACGACTCTGGTCGCGCCGCCGCTCGATCTTTGCACCGACAACGGCGCAATGATCGCCTGGGCCGGCTGTGAACGGCTGGCACTCGGACTTACTGATAAACTGGACGTCGCGCCGCGAGCACGCTGGCCGCTGGATGAAATCGCTGCCGCAGAGGGCGCGCGCCGCCGAACGGCGGCATATAAATGACCACGTGGTTGGGCCGTTAGCATGAGCTTCCAACGCATCGCAGTGCTCGGCGGAGGCGCCTGGGGAACGGCGCTGGCCCTTACCTGCGCGCGCGCGGGACGCGATGTGACGCTGTGGGAATTCGATGCCCAAAATGCCGAGCATTTGTCGAGCAAGCGCGAAAGCCAATTCCTGCCCGGCGTAAGGCTGGATGAGCGCATCAAAGTGACGCGCGATCTGGGCGAGGCCGCACGCGGCGAAGCGATTCTGCTGGTCGTGCCTGCGCAGGCGATGCGCTCGGTTGTAAGGGCGCTTGCAAAGTCACTGTCCGGTGCAATTCCTCTGGTAGCCTGCGCCAAGGGCATCGAGCATGGCACACATAAGTTCATGACTGAGGTGATTTCGGAGTGCGCGCCGAAGGCCGTGCCGGCGATTCTGTCGGGCCCGAGCTTCGCCGCGGACGTTGCGCGCGGGCTGCCGACCGCCGTCACAATCGCTGCGGCTGACTCTGCGGTAGCGGTCGCCCTCGCACATGCGATCAACGCAGGCGCGTTCCGTCCCTATCATTCCACCGACATCCGCGGCGTCGAACTTGGCGGGGCAACGAAGAACGTGCTGGCGATCGCCGCCGGCATCGTCACCGGTCGCGGGCTCGGCGCCAGCGCATCTGCTGCACTGACGACGCGCGGCTTTGCCGAGCTCGTACGTTTCGGCAAGGCTCACGGCGCCAAGACGGAAACCATGATGGGTCTTTCCGGTCTCGGCGATCTCATTCTTACATGTTCGACGCCGCAGTCGCGCAACTTCTCCTGTGGCGTCGCGTTAGGGAAAGGCGAAAAGGTGGACACCGCCGCGCATGGCAAGCTTGCCGAGGGCGTGTTCACCGCACCGGCATTGATGGAAATGGCACGTGCAAAGAATGTCGACATGCCGATCTCGGGCGCAGTCGCCGCAATGCTGGCGGGAAAAATGAGCGTCGACGAGGCCATCGAGCTCGCTGCTGACAAGACCCCTGAAATCGGAATCGTGACATGGCGTACTGGCTGTTGAAGACCGAACCGGATGAGTATTCCTGGAATGACCAGGTCAAGCGCGGAGCCAAGGGCGAGGCATGGAGCGGCGTGCGCAATTTCACCGCGCGCCGTCATCTCGGCGAAATGAAGAAAGGCGACAAGTTTTTCTTCTACCACACGGGCGACGAGAAGCAGGTCGTCGGCATCGGCGAGGTGGTCCGGGAATCGTTTCCCGATCCGACCGCCGCCAAAGGCGAACCGTGGGTGGCCATCACCACCGTGGCGGACAAGCCGCTGCCGAAGCCGGTGACACTCGCGGCGATCAAGGCCGAGCCGAAGCTCAAAGGCATGGCGCTGGTGAAATACGGACGCCTGTCGGTGCAGCCGGTGACCGAAGCCGAATGGAAGCTGGTCTGCAAGATGGGCGGGCTGAAGGCCTGAGCAAACCGCTACCGGGCTTGTATCGGCCGTCGACCTCTTTTCATAATGCCCTCAGCAAGGCGCGGATGCCGGGCATGACGAATGGAGGCCCTTATGAGCTTTACCCACGCCAATATTGTTTCGGTTCTCGTTGCGGCCGTTGCGGCATGGATTTTCGGCGGGATCTACTACACCGGCCTCAGCAAGTGGTGGATGGCCGCGCAGGGAAAGACGCTTGAGCAATGCAAGGCAGAGCAGGCCAGTAAATCGGCCGTCGCAATGGCGGCGCCCTTTGTTTTGGTGTTCCTCGCCGAAATCATCATGGCCTGGGTGCTGTACGGCATCCTCGTGCATCTGAACATGTTCACCGTGCGCGCCGGCCTAATATCGGGGGCGCTGTGCTGGCTCGGCTTCGTTGTCACTACGATCGCGTCCAACAACGCATTTTCCGGCCGCAAGGCGATGTTGACCGTCATCGACAGCGTGGCCTGGCTCGGCGCGTTGCTGATCATCGGGGCGATCCTGGGCGGCTTCGGCCGCTGACGGACGAGAAATCGGGCCAGAATCCGCGACCAAAGGGGCAATTTGTCCGCCTTGTCGCGAATGAAAGGCGCCGTCGCATAATGGCAAGCCAACAGGGATAATGTAGCGGAAGCCTGCGGCGTCAACAGCGGGCGGGAGGAAGTGCCGATGTCCGATAAAGATCTATGACGTGCCGGCTGAATGGCAGAAGCGCGCTTTCGTCGACGACGCCAAGTACAAGGAGATGTACGACCGCTCGATCAAGGACCCGAACGGCTTCTGGGCCGAGCAGGCCAAGCGCATCGACTGGATCAAGCCCTTCAGCAAGGTGAAGAACACCACCTACGACCCGCACAACGTCTCGATCAAATGGTTCGAGGACGGCACGCTCAACGCCTGCTACAACTGCGTCGACCGTCACCTGGCCAAACGCGGCGACCAGACCGCCATCCTCTGGGAAGGCGACGATCCGAAGGACGACAAGAAACTCACCTACAAGCAACTGCACGCCGAGGTCTGCCGCTTCGCCAACGTGCTGAAGGCGCGCGGCGTCAAGAAAGGCGACCGCGTCACCATCTACATGCCGATGATCCCGGAGGCGGCGGTCTCCATCCTCGCCTGCGCGCGCATCGGCGCGATCCATTCGGTCATCTTCGGCGGCTTCTCGCCGGACTCGATCGCCGGCCGCATCGAGGACTGCAAGTCGACCTGCATCGTCACCGCCGACGAGGGCCTGCGCGGCGGCCGCAAGATTCCGCTCAAGGCCAATGTCGACGCGGCCTGCAAGAAGGCCGGCGGCGTCACCTCCGTCATCGTCGTCAAGCGCACCAACGCGGCCGTCAACATGGAGAAGGGCCGCGACGTCTATTACGACGACATCGCCAAGACCGTGCCGGCCGATTGCCCGTGCGAGGAGATGAACGCGGAGGACCCGCTGTTCATCCTTTACACCTCCGGCTCGACCGGCAAGCCGAAGGGCGTGCTGCACACCACCGGCGGCTATCTGGTCTACACCTCGATCACGCACCAGTACGTGTTCGACTATCACGACGGCGACATCTACTGGTGCACCGCCGATGTCGGCTGGGTCACCGGCCACAGCTACATCGTCTACGGCCCGCTCTCGAACGGCGCCATCTCGCTGATGTTCGAAGGCGTGCCGAACTATCCGACCACGTCGCGCTTCTGGGAAGTGTGCGACAAGCACAAGGTCAACATCATCTACACCGCGCCGACCGCAATCCGCGCGCTGATGCAGGGCGGCGACGAGCCGGTGAAGAAGACTTCGCGCAAGATCGCTTGCGCCTGCTCGGCACCGTCGGCGAGCCGATCAATCCGGAAGCCTGGGAGTGGTACTACCACGTGGTCGGCGAGGGCCGCTGCCCGATCGTCGACACCTGGTGGCAGACCGAGACCGGCGGCATCCTGATCACGCCGCTGCCTGGCGCGACCAAGCTCAAGCCCGGCTCGGCGACGCGGCCGTTCTTCGGCGTCAACCTGCAGATCGTCGACGCCGAAGGCAGGGTGCAGAACGGCGCGACCAGCGGCAATCTCTGCATCGCCGACGCGTGGCCGGGCCAGATGCGCACGGTCTATGGCGACCACCAGCGCTTCATCGATACCTACTTCAAGACCTATCCCGGGAAGTACTTCACCGGCGACGGCTGCCGCCGCGACGAGGACGGCTATTACTGGATCACCGGTCGCGTCGACGACGTCATCAACGTCGCCGGCCATCGTCTCGGCACCGCCGAAGTCGAAAGCGCACTGGTCGCCCACCCGAAAGTGTCGGAAGCCGCCGTCGTTGGCTATCCGCACGACATCAAGGGTCAGGGCATCTACGCCTATGTGACGTTGATGGCCGGCGAAAAGCCGAGCGAGGACCTGCGCAAGGAACTTGTCGGCTGGGTGCGCAAGGAGATCGGGCCAATTGCATCGCCCGACCTGATTCAGTTCGCTCCTGGTCTGCCGAAGACGCGCTCCGGCAAGATCATGCGGCGAATTCTCCGCAAGATCGCCGAAGACGAATACGGCAACCTCGGCGACACATCGACGCTGGCTGACCCGGCTGTCGTGGACGATCTGGTCCATAACCGGCAGAACAAGAAGGCGGCAAAGGCCGGAGCGTAAGGCCGGCTCTGGCATGAGCGACATACTGAGGCATCTGGCGGTCTGCCTGGGAACCGCGCTCATTCTGATGTCGCCCGGCATCCCGCGTGCGGACGCTCGCGAGATGGTTGCCTTTTCCGGTTACGCGCCTGGGGACGATCGTTGTCAAAACCGGCCAGCGCCGGCTTTATTATGTCGTCGACGATCGACGCGCACTGCGCTTTCCAGTCGGGGTCGGCCGCGCCGGGATGGCCTGGGCGGGCAGCGCGAGGATCGAAGGCAAATATGTGCGCCCGGCCTGGTCGCCGCCGGACATGATTCGCGCTGAAAACCCGAGCCTGCCCGAGGTCATTCCGGGCGGTGCTCCCACAATCCGATGGGCGCTGCCGCTCTCACTATGCGCGGCGGCGAGTACGCGATCCATGGCACCAACAGCCCCGCTTCGATCGGCGGCTTCGTCTCACATGGCTGCATCCGCATGTACAACAGCGATATCCAGCAGCTTTATCGGCTTGTAAACGTCGGCACACCGGTGGTCGTCGAGCAGTAAATCGCGGCCAAAACTGTGCGTTGCTGAATTTTTTGGCAAAAGTTCGCGACCTCGACACAATTTAGCTGCAACTATCGGGGTATGGCGCGCCCGCGCACATCGCCCCAGCCGGAAATCCCCGGCCTTGCCGCCCGAAGGATCGCCGCCGACATTCTCGACGGCGTATTGCGGCGCCACATCGCGCTCGACGAGTTGCTCTCCGGCAAAAGCGCCCATCCCGGCCTTGCATCGCTTGCCGACCGCGACCGCGCGCTGACGCGCCGGTTAGCCGCGACAGTTTTGCGCCGTCTCGGCACGCTTCGCCACTTGGTCGGCGGGTTCCTCGAAAAGGGATTTCCCACCGACGCACCGCGCGCCGAAACCATACTCCTGCTCGGGGCGGCTCAAATTCTTTGGCTAGAAGTCCCCGACCATGCCGCTGTCGACCTGTCGGTGCGCCTCGCCCAGGCCGACCGGCGCGCCGCCCGATACGCTGGTCTCGTGAACGCCGTTTTGCGCCGTGTCACGCAGGTCGGCGCAGCCGCGCAATCCGGGGACGTTTCACGTGACACACCGGACTGGCTGCTCAAGCGTTGGAGCAAGACCTATGGCCGCGACACGGCGCGGGCCATCGCGACAGCGATCGGGCACGAGCCGGCTCTCGATATCACGGTCAAGGATAACGCCGACTCGTGGGCCGAACGCCTCCGCGGTCGTGTGTTGCCAACGGGAACCGTACGGACCTCGGCGCATGGCGCGATTTCCTTGCTCCCGGGTTTCTCAGAGGGCGCATGGTGGGTGCAGGATGCCGCCGCCGCGCTGCCGGTAAATCTTTTCGACGATCTGAGCGGGGCACGGGTTGCCGATCTCTGCGCGGCACCGGGCGGAAAAACGGCGCAACTCGCTCTGGCCGGCGCTAACGTAACCGCGGTCGATCGGTCCCCCACACGGCTTAACCGGCTGCGCGAGAACTTCGCTCGTCTTAGCCTCAAAGTGGATACCGTTGCGGCCGACGCACTGGAGTGGCAAGCGGAACCGTTCGATGCGATTCTGCTCGATGCGCCGTGCTCTTCGACAGGCACAATCCGCCGCCACCCCGACGTGCCCTGGCTGAAGACTGAAGCCGACCTTTCAGCGCTCACGTCGCTGCAACATCGGTTGCTCGATCGCGCTGTGGAAATGCTCAAGCCCGGCGGCACGCTCGTCTATTGCGTCTGCTCGCTGGAGCCGGAGGAAGGCGAAGATCAGATCACCGGCTTGCTCGCGCGTAATCCGCGCGTGACGCGAAAGCCTGTTATGCCGGAGGACGTCTTCGACCGCCGTGAATTTGTCACCGACGATGGCGACTTGCGCACGCTGCCGATGCATCTGCCTGATTCGGATCCGCGCTGGGGCGGACTCGACGGTTTCTATGCTGCTCGCCTCACCCGCAAATCGGCGTAAATCCGCGGGCGGATTGAGATATTGGCGCTTTCCCGACCCTTCGCTATCGTGTCAGCCGCGCTTACGGATCGGTACGCACACCAGGGGACGAGCGGATTGATGATGCGGGTTTCGGTCGCGGAGCGAGCCAGCCTCTCTGTGCTCATCGGGCGCCGCGCCTTCCGTAGCTTGCTCGGACGCATCAAAGCACATCCGCTGTTGCGGTGGCGCTTCGCCTCGACCAAGACAGACAGGCTGGTGATCGCACCGCAGGACCTGCGCACTGCGGATGCCACGCGCGCAAGCGAAATCTATGCCGGGCGCTTTGCTTTTGCCGGGAAGGTCGTCATCTGCGACCGCCGGTCGCCTTTTGAAACGACGCCACCATCGGACGAATGGGCGGTGACATTGCTCGGCTTTGTCTGGCTGCGCCATCTGCGCGCCGCCGAGTCGGCGATCACGCGCGCCAATGCACGTTCGCTGATCGACGAGTGGATCAACATCCAGGGCCGATGGCATACGACAGGCTGGCGTGCCGATGTTCTCTCGCGCCGTGTGATCTGCTGGCTCAGCCAGGCACCTTTTATTTTGCAGGATGCCGACGCGCGCTTTTATCGACGCTTCATCCGCAGTCTGTCGCGACAGGTACGCTATTTGCGCCGCACGCTCAACGAAACGCGCGACGGCCTGCCCCGCTTGCAGGCCGTGATCGCCCTGACTTACGCGACGCTTTGTATGCAGGGCCAGTCGGGATATTTGCGGTCGAACGTGCGTCGCTTGATCGACGAATTGCGCACGCAAATTCTGCCGGATGGTGGTCACATCAGCCGAAATCCTGGCACGCTGATTGAGTTGCTGGCCGATCTGTTGCCGTTGCGTCAGTTGTTCTCCGCACGTCAGTTGCAGCCGCCGCAGGCGCTTAACAATGCCATCGATCGCAGTCATGCCCATGCTGCGCTTCTTCCGCCACGGCGACGGAAACTTTGCGCAATTCAACGGCATGGGGCCTACGCCAGTCGATCTGCTCGCCACCGTTCTGGCCTATGACGATGCGCGGGGCACACCCGTCTCGAATGCTCCGCATTCAGGCTATCAGCGCATCGAAGCCGGACAGACCGCGCTCCTGATGGATACGGGAAAACCTCCGCCGGTCGCTGTGAGTCAGGAAGCTCATGCCGGCTGTCTGTCGTTCGAAATGTCGTGGAAGCAGCACCGGCTGGTCACCAATTGCGGGTTACCGGCGGTCAACAAGGAGAATTGGCGTCAAGTCGCGCGTGCGACGCCGGCGCACTCGACGGTGACCGTTAACGACCGATCGTCGTGCCATTTTCTCGAATCCCCCGCGGCCCGGCGGCTGCTGGGCGGTGCGCCGATCATGGGCGGGCCGCATGATGTCCATGTCGAGCGCGATTCCGGTGGTGCGGTGCTGCGCGCCTCCCACGACGGCTATGCAAGCGACTGCGACGTCATCCACCATCGCGCTATTCGGCTGAGCGCAGATGGCCGGGTGCTCGATGGAGAAGACAGCTTCACGACGACAGACGGCCGAGCTGCCCCTTCAGGCCCAGGTGTCGAATTTGCCGTCCGGTTTCATCTGCACCCCGCAATCAAGGCGAACCGCCTCGCTGACGGACGAGGCGTCATCCTGCTTTTGCAGGATCGCGAGGTATGGACCTTCGCAACTTTGGCCAACTCCGTTGAAATCGAGGAAAGCGTGTTCCTGGCGGGCTCGGACGGGCCGCGTCGAACGGTGCAAATCGTCATTTACGGGCGTGTGGGCGAGCAGGAAAATGTGCGCTGGAGCTTCCGCCACACGCCGCCCGCTAGCCCGGGCGCACGTCCCGACCGCGCTCACGAGCCGGAATTGCCGCTATAGATCGATGCTTGTGGATGCAGTGCTCACATGCGTTACAGCCGAATACACTTCAGGGCTGTTGATGTGCTAGCTCGTGCCTCATGGCCAGCCACCCACGACGCGTAACCCGCGCTCTGCTTTCGGTCTCCGACAAGACCGGTCTGGTTGCATTTGCGACCACACTGGCTGGCTTCGGCGTCGAGCTGATTTCGACGGGCGGCACCGCCAAGGCTCTGCAAGGATGCCGGACTTGCCGTGATCGATGTCGCCGAACTGACCGGCTTTCCCGAAATGATGGACGGCCGCGTCAAGACGCTGCACCCGAAAGTGCACGGCGGCCTGCTCGCGATCCGCGGCAACAAGGAGCACGCGGCCGCGATGGAGACAGCACGGCATCAGGCCGATCGATCTGCTCGTGGTCAATCTTTATCCGTTCGAGGCGACCGTCGCGAAGGGCGCGTCGTTCGACGACTGCATCGAGAACATCGACATCGGCGGACCGGCGATGATTCGCGCGGCCGCCAAGAACCATGCCGACGTTGCCGTCGTGGTCGATCCTACCGACTATGAAAAGGTGCTCGGCGAAATGGCCGCGCACAGCGGCATGCTGTCGTTCGAATTGCGACAGAAACTCGCTGCAAAGGCCTATGCGCGCACCGCCGCCTACGACGCCGCGATTTCAAACTGGTTCGCGGAAACGCTGCACGATGACGCCCCGGACTATCGCGCTTTCGGCGGCAAATTGGCGGAAGCGCTGCGTTATGGCGAGAACCCTCACCAAACCGCGGCATTCTACCGCTCGCCCGGCCAGCGTTTTGGTGTCGCTACGGCCCGTCAGTTGCAGGGCAAGCAGCTCTCCTACAACAATATTAATGACACCGACGCCGCCTATGAATGCGTTGCCGAGTTCGATCCGGGCCGCACTGCCGCCTGCGTGATCGTCAAGCACGCCAATCCCTGCGGCGTTGCGGAAGGTCGTGATCTGCTCGAGGCGTACCGAAAAGCATTGGCCTGCGATTCCACATCGGCATTCGGCGGCATCGTTGCGCTTAACCGCAAGCTCGATGCCGAGGCTGCGAAAGCGATCACCGAGATTTTCACCGAAGTCATCATCGCGCCGGACGCGACTGACGAGGCGATCACGATCGTCGCGGACCAAGAAGAACCTGCGGTTGCTGGTCGCCGGCGGCCTGCCCGATCCGCGCGCCGGCGGGCTGACCGTAAAATCCGTAGCCGGAGGCTTGCTGGTGCAATCACGCGACAATGCGGTTGTGGACGAGATGCAGCTCCACATCGTCACCAAGCGTCGCCGAGCGATGCCGAGCTTGCCGATCTTCGTTTTGCCTTCCGCGTCGCCAAGCACGTGAAATCGAACACCATCGTATATGCGAAGAATCGCGCCACCGTCGGTATCGGCGCAGGACAGATGAGCCGCGTCGATGCCGCACGCATCGCTGCGCGCAAGGCCGAAGATGCTGCGAAAGAGCTAAAACTTCCGGCGCCTCTCACCAAAGGCTCGGTGGTCGCGTCCGATGCGTTCTTTCCGTTTCCGGACGGCTTGCTGGTCGCGATTGAGGCCGGCGCGACCGCGGTGATCCAGCCCGGCGGCTCGGTAAATGACTCGAAGGTAATCGAGGCGGCTGATGCACATGATGTCGCAATGGTATTCACCGGCACGCGGCATTTCAGACATTAAATCCGGCAAGCCAGCTACTGGCGCGCCAGATCGCCCAGCAGGCTCGCAGCCACCGACAGTTTGGACAGCGTGAGGCCTGACCCGGCGATCTGATGAATCGCGGAGCGGATACGCTCGACTTCCGCCTGCCGCGGCCGCACCCACTCCTCCACCGCGTCAGCGCCAGCGTGTCCATTGGCGACCATGGCCGCGGTGAGACGACGCTCGGCATCGCCGATTGAATCGAGAGCGCGGTCGAGTGCCAGGCGGTCGAAATAATCCGACACCACGATATTGGGCACGGCGCTTGCCACACTGTCGAGCTGGAAGAAGGCTTCTGTCGCGAAATACGTCGCGGTGACTTCGCCGACCGGCTTGCCGGCGCGGTCTGCCACCAGCGCGATATCCGGCGCAGCCTTCAGCACCGGCAGATTGGCGACGCGGCGCGCCAGCGTCTCCGGCACGCCCGCCTTGCTCAGATCGGCGACGCGACGCATCGCGCGCGGCAGCGGCCGCCTTGGACAGCGCCTTGTCGAGCGCCGTTTCGACCTGCGCGATGCCGTCGCGATAATGCCCGATGATTTTCTCGAGGCCCTGCGACAGATCCACATTGCGCAGGAACCAGACCAGCCGGTCGAGCAGCAGGTTCTGCACGGCGGCATAAAGGTCGAGCTGCGACCTTGCCCGGACATCTTGTTGTCGAGCGCGTCGATCTCGCCGTTGAGCTCGATCAGGTCATAGCTGTTGCGCACCGCGGCAAAGGCGGCGGCGATCGACGACGACGCCGCGCCGGTCTGGTCGGCGATGCGCACGATCAGCGTCGCGCCGCCACGATTGATCATCGAATTCGTCAGCTGCGTGGCGATGATCTCGCGCCGCAGCCGATGTGTATGCAGCGCATCGGCATAGCGTTCCGACATCTCCTTCGGGAAATAACGGTTGAGCTCGCGCCCGAGATAGGGATCGTCCGGCACCGTGCTGTCGAGCAATTCGTTGTAGAGCGAGAGCTTGGCATAGGCGAGCAGCACCGCGAGCTCCGGCCGCGTCAGCGCCTGCGTTGCGCTTGCGCCGCTCGCCCAGCGCCATGTCGTCGGGCAGGAATTCGACCGTCGCGGTCGAGCTCGCCGCGCTGTTCCAGCGTCTGCATCAGCCGCTGCTGGAAACCGAGATCCTCAAGGCCGCGCCGCTGCGCCAGCGAGAGCGCCAGCGTCTGCTGGTAGTTGTTGCGCAACACCAGGCGCGCGACCTCGTCGGTCATTTCCGCGAGCAACGCGTTGCGCGCTTCCATCGGTCAGCGCGCCGGACGCGCACCGGCGCGCTGAGCGCGATCTTGATATTGACCTCGACGTCCGAGGTGTTGACGCCGGCGGAATTGTCGATCGCGTCGGTGTTGAGCCTGATCCCGCGCTGCGCCGCCTCGATGCGGCCGCGCTGCGTCATGCCGAGATTGGCGCCCTCGCCCGATCACCTTGCAGTTGCAGTTCGGCGCCGGTGACGCGGATCGCGTCATTGGCGCGATCGCCGGCCGCCTCGTCGCTTTCGCTCGACGCGCGGACATAGGTGCCGATGCCGCCGAAGAACAGCAGATCGGCCTGCGCTTTCAGGATCGCCTTCATCAGCTCCTGCGGCGTCACGGCTTCGCCGACGCCGAAGAGCTTTGCGCGCCTCGGCGCTCAACCGGATTTCCTTCGACGTGCGCGGATAGACGCCGCCGCCCTTGGAAATCAGCGCCTTGTCGTAGTCCTGCCAGCTCGAGCGCGGCAGCGCGAACAGCCGCTTGCGCTCGGCGAAGCTCTTTTTCGGATCGGGATCGGGATCGATGAAAATGTCGCGATGATCGAACGCCGCCAGCAGCCTGATCGTGTCCTCGCGCAGCATGCCGTTGCCGAACACGTCGCCCGACATGTCGCCGACGCCGACCACGGTGAACGGCGTCTTGCCGATATCGACATCCATCTCGCGGAAATGGCGCTTCACCGCCTCCCAGGCGCCGCGCGCGGTGATGCCCATGGCCTTGTGGTCGTAGCCGGCCGAGCCGCCAGACGCGAAGGCATCGCCCAGCCAGAAATCGTGCTCGACCGAGATCGCGTTGGCGATGTCGGAGAAGGTCGCGGTGCCCTTGTCGGCGGCGACGACGAGATACGGATCGTCGCCCTCGTGCCGCACCACATTCGCGGGCGGAATGATCTTGCCGTCCGGCGCGATATTGTCGGTGATGTCGAGCAGCGATGAGATGAAAAGCTTGTAGGTGGCGACGCCTTCCGCCTGCACGACGTCGCGCGTCGCGCCCTTCGGCATCAGCTTCGGGCACGAAGCCGCCTTTGGCGCCGACCGGCACGATCACCGCGTTCTTGACCTGCTGCGCCTTCACCAGCCCGAGAATCTCGGTGCGGAAATCCTGCGGCCGGTCCGACCAGCGGATGCCGCCGCGCGCCACCTTGCCGAAGCGCAGGTGCACGCCTTCGACCCGCGGCGAATAGACGAAAATTTCGTAGAGCGGGCGCGGCAGCGGCAGGTCGGTGAGCTTGCGGCTTTCGAACTTGACCGAGATCAGCGGTTTCGGCTGGCCGTCTTTGTCGGTCTGATAGAAATTGGTGCGGATCGCCGACTGCACCGCGTTGACGAAATGGCGCAGGATGCGGTCCTCATCGAGGCTTTCGACCTTCTGCAGTTCCTCTTCGATACGCGCGGCGATCGCATTCTGCTTGTCGCTGCGTCCGGATTCCGCGCGCGGGTCGAAGCGCGCGTGAAACAATTCGACGATGCCGGCGGCGATGCCGGCATGCTTCACAAGCGTCGCCCACATATAGTCCTGCGAATAGGGCACGCGAATTTGGCGCAGGAATCGCGACAGCGTGCGGATCAGTGCCACGTCGCGCCAGGCAACGCCGCCATGCAGCGTGAGCGCGTTGTAGCCGTCATTCTCGGCTGCTCCGCGCATCACCATCAGGAAAGCGGTCTCAAGCTGCGCACTTGCCAGCGTCGAGATCGATCGTGCCGCCGTCGGCGCGCGTCGAGCAGCATGTCGTGGAACCAGACGCCGGCGCGGCCCTGAGGCTCGATGTGATAGGTGCGCTCGTCGACGACGCGGAAGCCCATGTTTTCCAGGACCGGAACGCGTTCCGACAACGGCAGCGGCCGCGCAAAGCTCCATACTTTCAGGCCGACGCTGCGTTGGTCTTCTTCCAGCCGGTGATGGAAATCGACGCCGAGCGGGCGCTTGTCGCGAGAGTCCTTCGATGACGCGAATATCGCCGGCCGCAATCGCCGGCGCATAGGCTTCGTGGAAGCCCTGCGGAGAACGCGTCGCGGTAGCGGGCGAACAGCTCGCGCGCCTTGTCCGGCGGGTTGACCAGCGCCAGCGCCTCGCCAAGCCCGTCGCTCCAGGTGCGGATGATTGCCGCGACCTCACTGCTCGAGCGTTGCCCGCTCGATCTCGGGCGTCGCGCCGCCGGAGCGGCCGATGATGAAGTGCACGCGCACCAGCGGACCTTCTCCGGGAAAAACGGATAGAAGGCCGAAACACGGCCGATGAAAGCACTGGCCAGATAGGCGCCGATCTTCGCGCGGATGTGGCTGTCGTAGCGTTCGCGCGGCACGTAGACCAGCACCGAGACAAAGCGGTCGAATCGGTCGCGCCGCGCCAGCACGCGCACGCGCGGACGTTCGTCGAGCTGCAGAATGGCAAGCGCGAAGTTGATAGAGCGTGTCTTCGTCGATCTGGAACAATTCGTCGCGCGGATAGTGCTCCAGCACGTTGGCCAGCGCCTTGCCGGAATGGCTGGCCGGATCGAAGCCGGCGCGCTGCTCGACCGCGGCGAGTCTTGCGCCGCAGATAGGGAATGCTGTGCGCGCTGCGCGTATAGGCGGTCGACGTGAACAGCCCGATGATGCGGTGCTCGCCGATGAGATTGCCCGAAGCGTCGAAACGCTTGACGCCGATATAGTCGAGATAGACGCGCCGGTGCACGCGCGAGTGAATGTTGGCTTTGGCGATGATGAGCGGCCGCGGCTCCTTCAGGAACGCCATGATCTCCGGCGTGTATTTCCAGCAGCTCGTTGCCGCGCCTTAGCACCCGCAGCTCGCGCGAGCGCATGATGCCGAGCGCGCTGTCGAAATCCGGCTGCAATGACTGACCGTCGACATTGTAGTCGCGCAGCCGAGGAAAGTGAAATTGTCGGCCAGCAGCCATTGCAGGAATTGAATTGCTTCTGCGATTTCATCGACCGGCAGCGGCGGTGGATTGGTCTTGAGTTCGGCAATATTCGCGTTGACGCGCTCGCGCATCGCGCGCCAGTCGAGAACGGCAAGTCGCACTTCACCGAGTACAGTTTGCAATGCGCGCTCGACCTCGCCGCATGTGTCGTCGGCAATCGGCCCGAGATGAATATGGATAAAGCTCTCGCGCGTGTCTGTGGCGTCAGGTGTATCAATTGCAGTGAGCTTGTTCCCGGTACGGCGGACACCGAACACCGGATGTGCGACGAGGCGAATTTCGGGCTTCCACTCGGCAATCTCGCTCATCACTGAGTTGACCAAGAACGGCATGTCGTCATTGACGATCTCGACCACCGTCACCAAATTGCTGTCGCCTGAATGAGCGAGCTTGACGGTTTCGCAGCGGATCTTTGGCGCTCCAACCACGCGCTCCGCCATAAAGTCGTAAGCTCGCGCCGCAAGCGTCGCCAGGTCCTCGGGCGCATAGCGCACCACGTCGTCCGGCACTGCGTTGCCGTAGAGTTGTTCGATGAAGCTTGCAGGAATCTCGCCACGGTGCCGGGCGAGCGCTGTACCGGCCTTCTCAATGACGGGATGGGCGGTGCTTTTCTCGCGATTGGCAGGAACGGCCATGGAACCTCGTGCGCTTAGCATTGGCGCAGGATCTTGTCCGAAAACCGGTCGCCAAATTTCGGCATCGTGCGCGATGAGGGAATCGGTCGAGGCGGACTGAACTTTTCACATTCTGTGCGGCCGCGTCGAGAGCAACACACCAGTTGGTGACGGGGCGGTGACAAACGCGGGTCGACAGGCCTATTTGGCAGCGTTAACCGACTGAAACAAAAGGCGAAAGGGTGTCCAGCGGATGATATCGCGCATGCCTATAACAATGTAGGCTTGAGCGGGGTCAGGATCGAACTTCAGGGACGTGGAAATGCCCAAAACCAACAAATCGGCAAAAGTCGCGGGAAAAACGATGCTCGCAAAGGCGAGCAAGGACATGCCGATGCTGCGCGCCATCAAGGGCGGCAAGGCCGCGCCACCAAAACCGGCTGCAAAGCCTGGCCCCGCGAAATCCGCGGTAAAGCCGATCATAACGGCGGTTGCCGACGATATGCCGGTGATTTCGCTCAACCTTGCGCCGGCGAAGCTTTCGCCAGCAATGGCTGCTTATTTCAAGAAATGCCAGGACAAGCTCGGCTTCGTGCCGAACGTCCTGCTCGCTTATGCTTTCGACATGGCAAAGCTTGAAACCTTCGTTGCCATGTACAACGACCTGATGCTTGGGGAGTCTGGCCTCTCAAAGCTCGAGCGCGAGATGATTGCGGTAGCGGTGTCTTCGCAGAACCGCTGCTACTACTGCCTCACCGCCCATGGCGCCGCCGTCAGGCAGTACTCGGGCAATCCCGTGCTCGGCGAGCATCTTGTCATGAATTATCGCGTGGCGCGGCTGAACAAGCGCCAGCGTGCAATGCTCGATTTTGCAGTCAAACTGACGGCCTCGCCCTGGAGCGTCGAGGAAGGCGACCGCGAACGGCTGCGCCGCGTCGGATTTACGGACCGCGACATTTGGGATATTTCGGCCGTCGCCGGCTTCTTCAACATGTCGAACCGCGTAGCATCGGCAACCGATATGCGGCCGAACACGACCTATCACGGGCAGGCGCGGTAAAGCCTCTCAATCGTGATGCGCGGGCTTGTCCCACCCATCACGATTCTATAGGCACCGTGCCATGTTTCGCTCCGTTCCGACCATTTCATTTCTGCTTTCACTGGTCCTCGGGACTGCGGCCTTGGCTCAGGTCGCGCCCGTTTCGCGCCCACCCGACATTGCTCCCGCGCAGTCGATTCATGCCCGCAATGGCGTCGTAGTTGCGCAGGAAAGCCGCGCCGCGCGCATCGGTATTGAAATCCTCGATCGAGGCGGGAATGCTGTCGATGCAGCAGTCGCGGTCGGCTTCGCGCTTGCGGTCACCTATCCGCGCGCAGGCAATATCGGTGGCGGCGGTTTCATGGTGATCCACCTCGGCAAGACAGGCCAGAATGTCACCATTGATTATCGCGAAACGGCGCCTGCTGCCGCAACCGAAACGATGTTTCTCGACGCCAACCGCGAACCTGATCCGAAAAAATCGCGCGACAGCGCGTTATCGGTCGGCGTGCCCGGGACCGTCGCAGGCCTCGCGCTCGCCCGCGAAAAATACGGATCCGGCAAACTATCGCTCGCCGACCTGATCGAACCCGCGATCACGCTCGCGCGCAACGGTGTCCGACGTCGTCGATGACATCGCCGACACGCTCCCAATGGCGCAGCAGCGCATTGCGCGCTGGAATTCAAGCGCACCGGTTTTTCTTAACAGTGACGGAAGCGTTCTGGCGCCCGGCCAGGATCTGCTGCAGCCCGATCTTGCGGTGACGCTCCGCACCATTGCGCGAGATGGTCCGAAAGGATTTACGAAGGTCCGGTTGCGGAAAAGCTCGCAAGTGCGATTCGCAAGGCCGGCGGCATCATGACCGTCGACGATTTGAAGAACTACCGCGCAATCGAGCGCGCACCATTGCGCGGCACCTACCGCGGCTATGATATCGTCTCGATGCCGCCACCTTCTTCCGGTGGCGTCCATCTCATCGAGATGCTCAATATTCTCGAAGGTTATGATCTCGCGAAACTCAGTCGCGACGAATCGCTTCATGACATGATCGAGGCGATGAAGCGCGCTTACGTCGACCGGGCTGTCTTCATGGGTGATCCGGCCGCGGTCAAAATGCCGGTTGCCGGGCTCACGTCAAAAAAATATGCGGCATCCCTGCGCGCGCAGATCGGCGAACGCGCGACACCTTCTGTCGACATCCGCGCCGGTAAACCCGCCGACTTCGAAGGGCGGAACACCACGCATTTCTCGATCATTGACCGCGACGGCAACGCGGTGTCGAACACCTACACGCTGAATTTTTCCTATGGACTTGGCCTCGTCGCCGAAGGCACCGGCGTTTTGCTCAACAACGAGCTTGACGATTTCACGTCGAAACCGGGTGCCGCGAACGCCTACGGCTTGGTGGGCTACGACGCCAACCTTCCCGGCCCCGGCAAACGTCCACTTTCGTCGATGACTCCGACGATCGTCCTCAAGGACGGCAAGCCGTTCTTGATCACGGGCTCGCCAGGAGGCAGCCGTATCATTACTGCCGTGCTGCAGATCATCCTGAATGCAGTCGACTTTCATATGCCGATCGACCAGGCCGTCAGCGCTCCCCGCCTGCACCATCAGTGGCAGCCCGACGAAGTCCACGTCGAGCCTGGATTTGCACCGGAGGTGTTGGAAGCCTTGGCAAAACGCGGCCACAATATCGTGCCGACGCCATCCTACAGCTCGACGAATTCCATCGAAGTCACGTCCGGCGGGTATTTCGGTGCGGCCGACCGGCGTACGCGCGGGTCACTCGCGGCGGGATATTGAGACCGTGGGAACCCCACGCGTCCTGCGCGGGGCGAAAATTGGAGCGGGCGAAGGGATTCGAACCCTCGACCCCGACCTTGGCAAGGTCGTGCTCTACCCCTGAGCTACACCCGCATCCGTTAGATATTTGGCCGAACAGAGATATCAGCCGCCAAGGCCGTTCCTATAGCCAAAAGCCCTGCCCAATTGCAACCACCGCTTTCCGCCCGGATAGGCCGAATTCAGAGATCACTGGCCCTGCCGCCGGTGACGAGCCCGTGGCTTTGCATCCGGATTATAAGCCGCAACCCATCGCGGGTTCGGATTGCAGAAGCCGCGA
Source organism: uncultured Alphaproteobacteria bacterium (assembly GCA_963794665.1). Classification (GTDB taxonomy): domain Bacteria; phylum Pseudomonadota; class Alphaproteobacteria; order Rhizobiales; family Xanthobacteraceae; genus Pseudolabrys. The sequence continues at coordinate 69,244 of CAWCEW010000021.1, forward strand.
TTGCCGGCCAGCACGTTAGGACGGCAAGCTTCGAATGAAGCGTATTGGCAGTCTTCATACACCGAGCTGTTGCCATGACTTACGACCGCACACCACGGGCCTTCATAGGCCTGCACGGGGCGCGCCTCGAGCAGCACCGCAACGAGAGCAACGCCCGCAATCAATAAAATCCGCATTGTCTTTTACCTTCTCGGTTCTTCGACAATACTAACCCGTCGACGTCCGGATTTATTGCCCTATGCCGAAAACACCCGATCAACTCTTCGCCATTCTCGACGGCCTGGGAATCGCGCATTCGACGGTGAAGCACCCGCCTTTGTTCACGGTTGATCAGTCGCGCGCCTTGCGTGGCCAAATTCCGGGTGGGCACACCAAGAACCTGTTTTTGCGTGACAAAAAATACGACATTTACCTCGTGGTCGCGCTGGAAGATGCCGACATCGACCTGAAGGGACTGCACCGGCGCCTTGACGCCAGCGGTCGATTTTCATTCGGCTCCGCCGATCTTCTGCGTGAAGTCCTGGGCGTGGAGCCAGGCGCGGTCACCCCGTTCGCCGCAATCAACGATACCGAGGGTCGCGTTACGGTCGTTCTCGATACCGCCATGATGACACATGAGACACTCAATTATCACCCGCTGGTCAACACCATGACCACGTCGATAGGCCGCGATGATCTAGTGAAATTCCTTGAATCAACCGGCCATATCCCCCGAATGGCGCAGGTTTCCGGGCACGCCTCGAACATGCCTTGATGATTGCGTTTGCTTCCCCGATAACCCATCTATTGCGGAGATCGGCCGCCGAGTTCGGGCCGGCGGAAAAAGGTTTTTAAAGAATGCTGCAGAATGGCGGGGCAACAGCGGTGACACCCGACGTGGTCAAAGAGACAACCACGCAGGGCTTCATGAAGGACGTCATAGAGGAGTCCAAGCACCAGCCGGTCCTCGTGGATTTCTGGGCGCCATGGTGCGGCCCATGCAAGCAGCTCACGCCGGTTCTCGAAAAAGCGGTTAAGGCTGCAAAAGGCAAAGTGAAACTCGCCAAGATGAACATCGACGAGCATCCAGCGATCCCCGGCCAGATGGGCATCCAGTCAATTCCCGCCGTCATTGCATTCTCCAACGGTCAGCCGGTCGACGGATTCATGGGTGCGTTGCCTGAGAGTCAGGTGATGGCATTCCTTGAACGCCTCACCAAGGGCGCGGTCGGCGCAGAGGAAAAGGATTTGCTGAAGAGCGCTGAGGCTGCGTTGGCCGAAGGCAACGCCGGCGGCGCTGCCGAATTCTATGCCCAATTGCTCACCGAGGACGGTGGCAATGTTCAGGCGCTTGCTGGTCTCACGCGCTGCTACGTTGAAACTGGCGCTTTAGAGCAGGCAAAGCAGACTCTCGCGCTCGTTCCTGAAGCGAAGCGGAATGAAGCGGCCGTCGCAGCCGCGCGCGCCGCGCTTGAAATAGCCGAGCAGGCGAAATCGCTCGGACCGATCGCGGATCTGGAAGAAAAAGTTTCGGCCGATCCACTCAATCACCAGGCAAGATTCGACTTGGCCGTCGCGCTTAACGCGAAGGGCAAGCGTGAGGATGCGGTCAAGCATCTTATTGAAATCGTCAAACGCGACCGGAAATGGAACGACGACGGCGCCCGCAAGCAGCTCGTGCAGTTCTTCGAAGCCTGGGGTGTGACCGATCCGGCGACGATCGAAGGCCGCAAGCGGTTATCATCGATTTTGTTTTCGTGACTCGTGGTCGTCTCGTCCCGGCGACGGCACCGGGCGGCGGAGTGAAACGAAGATGCCGATGAATGCGCAATATCGCGGTCCATTTGAAATGCCGGGAGTGATTCCGGTATTTCCGCTGCCGGGCGCGCTGTTGCTGCCACGCGGGCAGATGCCACTCAATATCTTCGAGCCCCGCTACCTCGCCATGGTCGACGATGCCTTGCGCGACGGTCACCGGCTGATTGGCATGATCCAGCCCGACGTTGCGCACGCCGGCTCAGCCGACAAGCCGTCATTGTACAAGATCGGCTGCGTCGGCCGCATCACCCAACTCGCAGAAAGCGGCGACGGTCGTTATCTGATTGAGCTCACCGGTGTCGCGCGATTCCGCATCGAGGAAGAGCTCAAGGTCGCTACACCATACCGGCAATGCCGTGTCACTTATGCACCGTTCGCTGACGATTTCATCGCGCGCAAGGGCGAGAACGCGGTCGACCGTGCCGCCCTGCTCGCGACACTCACGGATTTTCTTAAGGCCAACGACCTCAAGGCCGACTGGGAAGGTATCGAACGTGCCCCCAACGAGGCGCTGGTGAATGCGCTGTCGATGATGTCGCCCTACGGGACCGCAGAAAAGCAGGCTTTACTGGAAGCGCCTGACCTTAAGACTCGGGCCGAAGTCCTGATCGCTATTACCGAGATCGAGCTCGCCAAGAAAAACACCGAAGGCGAGCCGCAGCTGCAGTAACTGTTCCGCTCTCGTTCACCCGGGCAGACAAGCCGGGTCATGACGGACTATCATGCTGCGGCAACCGCTGGAGCTAGCATGTCCACCGTCCCTCCGACCGAACGGCCGCCAGACAGCATCGATCCGAAATTGCTGGAAATCCTGGTCTGTCCGATAACCAAGGGGCCACTCGAATACGATGCCGAAAAGCAGGAGCTGATCTCGCGGAAGGCCAAGCTCGCCTACCCGATCCGAGATGGCATCCCGATCATGCTGCCTGAAGAAGCGCGCCGGCTGGAATAGACGAAGTCAGCAAATTTCTCGTAGCTCATCGCCGGGCCCGTCCCGGCGATGTCATGACAGGACACGAGTCAGGGAAGAATCGAATGATCAAAATCTGGGGCCGCAATACATCATCGAATGTGCAAAAGGCGATGTGGGCGATCGGCGAACTCAAGCTCGAGCATCAGCGCATCGATATCGGCGGCTCGTTCGGCAAAAACAAAGAAGCGCCCTATCTCGCCATGAACCCAAATGGTCTCGTACCGACGCTCGAGGAGGAGGATGGCTTCCTTCTGTGGGAGTCAAACTCGGTCGTGCGCTATCTCGCTGGCAAGCATGACAAGAGTGGCGTGCTCGAACCGAAAGATCCAAAGCAACGCGCGCTGGCAAGCCAATGGATGGATTGGCAATTGTCGGTCGTGGGACCCGCGATTTTCCACGCGTTCTGGGGTCTCATCCGCACGCCGGCGGAAAAGCGCGACATGGAAGCAATCAAGACGTCCCAGGACAAGACCACCGCCGCGATGAAGATCCTCGATGGGCAATTGGGCAAAACCCAATTTGTTGCCGGACCGTCGTTCTCCTACGGGGATATTCCCGTCGGGATCATGTGCTACCGCTTCGTCCAGCTGGTCCCGCAGCGTCCATCGATGCCGAATCTCGACCGCTGGTACGGTGCAATCTCGTCGCGTCAGGCGTTCAAAGACCAGGTCGGCAGCGTTCCGTTGTCGTGAGTGTGCTTCGCAAACCAGGTCGTTGTCTCGGCCTTGTTGGCGGCCTCGGTCCCGGCGCGACCGTTCATTATTATCGGGAGCTCGTCGCTGCACACGAGCGGCAAGGGCGGTCGCTGCGAATTCTGATCGCTCATGCGGATATTGAGCGCGTCTATGCTGCTGTGAATGCCAGGGATTTAGACGGTCTCGCGCGCTATTTCGCCGGCATGATCGCGGATATGGCGGCGGGTGGCGCCGAATTCACCGCCATTGTTGCCGCCACCGCTCATATTTGCGCCCGTGAACTTGCCGCTTTATCGCGGCTGCCCTTGATCAATATGCTCACGGAAGTTCGCCAGGCGGTGGATGCACAGGGTTTAAGACGCGTCGGTTTGCTCGGGACCCGCTTCACCATCGAAACACGCATGTTTGGCTGTCTCGAAGGCATTGAAACGATTGTGCCTAAAACGGGCACGGTCGAAAGAATCAACGACCTTTATAAGGAGTTCGTCGAGGGTCGCGGATCGGATGCAAAAGCCGACGAACTGCGCAAGATCGCCCGGGAGTTCGTGGGGACCGACGGTGCACAGTCGGTGTTGATCGCAGGCACCGACCTGTCGAACGTATTCACCGCCAGCAACGCCGGTTTTCCGATGATCGACTGCGCTCGCGTCCATATCGACGCGATCGTGCGGCGGCTACTCGATTAGAGGGCCTCGCCCTTCAGCAGCTTTGGCACGTCGCCGGTGAATCCCGCCGCTTCGCGGATGAACATTCGCTTGAGAATTGGCATTCGCTCGACCAATCCAAGACCGACGTCGCGGACAAGACGCAGCATATCCGAATGGTTGGAGAACAGGCGGTTCAAACCGTCGGTCGCAACGCCCATGGTCATGGTGTCGAAGCGCCGCCAGCGTTGATATCGCTCGAGCACCTCCGGTCCGCCTGGATCGAGCCCGAGGCGCGCCGCGTCAGCTATAGCTTCGGCGAGCGCCGCAACGTCGCGCAGGCCCATATTAAGCCCCTGCCCGGCGATTGGATGGATGATGTGAGCGGCGTCTCCGACCAGCGCCAGCCGCTCGCCGATAAACGTGCGCGCAGTGAACAGGCCAAGTGGAAACGCACGCCGCGGCCCGACAACTTCAATGTCGCCGAGCTGCAGGCCAAAACGTTTTTCAAGTTCGGCGTGAAATTCACTGTCTGGCAGCGCAACCATGCGGTCTGCTTCGCCGGAAGTCTCGGTCCACACGATCGAGCAACGCCTGCCCGTGAGCGGCAGGATCGCGAAAGGCCCCGCCGGCAAGAAGTGCTCCTCGGCACGGCCATTATGCTCGCGCTCATGCGCAACTGTCGTGACGATTGCGGACTGATCGTAGTTCCATCCATGCGTGGCTATACCGGCCCGCTCGCGGATCAGGGAGCGCGCGCCGTCGGCGCCGACTAGGAGGCGCGCCGTGATGGTTTCGCCGTCGGCAAATCGCACCTTGGCTCGAATTTGCGTCGGCGGCAAAACTCGCAACCGCCGTCGCCCGCAGCTCAACGCCGAGCGATTTTGCTTTTCCCACAAGCGCGTCAACCAGATGACGATTCTCGATCATATGCGCGAAAGGTTCGCCTTCTTCCACCTCGCCACCGAAAGTCAGAAACGCCGGGCGCACCGCGTCATCGAGCTTCGAGTCCGTGACGACCATGTCGAGGATCGGTTGCGCATTCTCCGCCACTGACGTCCCACACCCCGATAGCCTCGAACAGGCGGCGGGCGGCCGCAGCGATTGCGGAGGCACGCGGATCCTTCGAGCGGGCATGCGCCAGCGCCGGGTCGGCAACCGTCACCGTGAATGGATCGCCCAGCCCCTGCCGCAGCGCGATTGCGAGCGCCAAACCGGCAAAACCGGCCCCGCCGACGACAACCTCGGCCTGATGGCCTTGGCGCTTATTCATCGCGCATTCCTTGTAAATCCGGCCGCAGCATAGCAGGTTGAGGGCACCCTTTGACCATTTCGGGCTTTCTCATGTCGTCCGCCGTACAAGACCTGCTCAATATCCTCGACCTCGAACCGCTCGAAGTGAACCTGTTCCGCGGCCGCTCGCCGCAGGTCGGCTGGCAGCGGGTCTTTGGCGGTCAGGTCATCGGGCAGGCCCTCGTCGCGGCGGTGCGCACCGTCGATGCCAGCCGGCCGCCGCACTCGATGCACGCCTACTTCCTGCTGCCGGGCGATCCAAAAGTTCCGATAATCTATGACGTCGATCGCATCCGTGACGGCAAGAGTTTCACGACGCGTCGCGTCACCGCGCGCCAGCATGGCCATCCGATTTTTTCCATGCTGGTGTCATTTCACGCCGACGAGCCCGGCCTCAATCATCAGGCCAAGATGCCGGAGGTGCCGCCGCCGGAAAAGTTGCCAAGCGACGCCGACATGCGCGAGAAACTGCTGCCGACAATGCCGGACCCGGTTCGCCGGTATTACGAGCGCGACAGGCCGATCGAATTGCGCCCGGTCGAATTCGAGCGCTATCTCGGCAAAAAAATTCCTGGCGGACATTTCAATATCTGGATCCGCACCACCGGCAAGTTGCCGGATCTACCCGCTATCCATCAGTGCGTGCTGGCTTATGCGTCCGACATGATGCTGCTCGATACTGCGCTCGCGCCGCATGGTCGCACGTTGTTTGAAAAGGAATTCATGGCGGCCAGCCTCGATCACGCGTTGTGGCTGCATCGACCGTTCCGCGCCGACGACTGGCTGCTTTACGCGCAGGATTCTCCGAACCTGCATGGCTCGCGCGGCTATGCGCGCGGACTTATATTCAAGCGCGACGGGACACTGGTCGCCTCGGTGGCGCAGGAAGGGCTGGTGCGCCAGAAACGGGAGACCTGAAGCGGCAAATGACGCGTTTGATCACGATCTGCGTAACCCTGATCGCGGTGTCGATGCCCGCCTTCGCCGCATCGGATAAGCAGCCGGCACCGGCCGGCGCACCGCAGGATGCTCCGCCGCAATACACCAGTTTCACAGCCGCCGAACTCGAGCGGGGCTTTCTTGCGCTCGCCTTTGGCTCCGACTTGCGCATCGGTGCTCGGCCACTGGGTATCCGCCGTTTCGATCATCCGATCCATGTGCGTGTTTTCGGCGGGGGCAGTGTTGATCGGATGATCGCGATGTCGCGTGTCATTGCCGACTACGCGCGCGAGGTGCCAAACCTCCAGCTCAGAGAAACCTCGGCCACCGAGGCGGATGTGGAATTGCGGCTTATCGATGAAAAGGACTTTCAATCAGCGCTGCAGCTTGCCTTCGGCGCCAAAGTCGCCAGGACCTTCGTTGCTCGCACCGATCCGCAGTGCATGACCAGCGTCAAATCGACCGCCGATGGAGCAATCGTACGCTCGGTATCATTCATTATCGTAGACAAGGGCGACGACGTTTTCCTTGATTGCGCCTACCACGAATTGCTTCACGCGTTTGGGTTGTCGAACCACGACCAGCGCAATCCCTGGACCACGCTCAATCAGAAACGGATGGTCGGCTACCTCTCGGTCTATGACCGATCGCTGCTGACATTGCTCTATGACGAGCGCATCAAGCCGGGAATGACGGCGCGACAGGTGCGCGCCTTGCTGCCTGGGCTTATTGCCGAGCGTGGTCTGGCGGCACGTCCTCCACCGATAAGGCAGTAATACTGCCCTAGTTTGCCTGCAACGTGGGCGTCTGCCTGTGGGTACAGCAACTTAACCGCTTAATCTTTAGGCCGCCTGCCGTTAGCCTACGCAACAAGCCCGAGCCGGTTCTGACTGGAGCGGGCTTTCGCGCTCATGATTCATTCCGCTGGATCGGTGGGTCGTGAGCAAATCAAGAACTGCGCCCACAGGCGCGCCGGGGGAAGCCAAGCCATGAAGCTCGTCATCGCCGTCATAAAGCCCTTCAAGCTCGATGAAGTGCGCGACGCCCTTACCCGCATCGGCATACACGGCATGACCGTGTCCGAGGTGAAAGGTTACGGACGGCAAAAGGGGCACACCGAGATTTATCGCGGCGCCGAATACGCGGTGAACTTTCTTCCCAAGCTGCGCCTCGAAGTCGCCGTCGCCAGCGAGCAGCTCGATCAGGTGATGGAACAGCTCCAGGCGGCGGCACGAACCGGGCAGATCGGCGACGGAAAGATTTTCGTCACTCCGATCGAGCAGGCGGTGCGAATCCGCACCGGCGAAACCGACGTCGACGCACTTTAGAAATCAAAGATGACATTGGGGAGATGATTATGAAACAGGCGTTCCTGCGCCTCGCTCCGGCCGCGATCATCATCGCCGCCACAACGCCGGCTTTTGCGCAAGGTTCAAAGATCGACGCCGCCGACACCGCCTGGATGATCGGCGCGACCGGCCTTGTGCTCATGATGACGATCCCGGGCCTTGCCCTGTTCTATGCCGGCATGGTGCGCAAGAAGAACGTGCTCGCCACGATGGCGCAAAGTCTTGCCGCGACGTTTTTGATATCGATCCTGTGGGCGATCATCGGCTACACCCTGGCCTTCACCGGCGAGGGTGCGTTCATCGGCACGCTCGATCGCATTTTTCTCAATGGCGTTACGCTCGATGCGGTGTCGCCGCTCGCCAAGACGATTCCCGAGAGTCTGTTCATGATCTACCAGATGACTTTCGCCATCATCACGGTGGCGCTGGTCGCAGGCTCCGTTGCCGACCGTCTGCGTTTCGCAGCGTTCCTGTTGTTCTGCGTCTTTTGGCTGTTGTTGGTCTATGTACCAATCGCACATTGGGTTTGGGGCGGCGGATTTCTTGGCACCTATGGCGTGATCGATTTCGCCGGTGGCACTGTCGTTCATCTCAATGCGGGCATCGCCGGCCTGGTTGCAGCCTACGTGCTCGGCGCGCGGCGTGGCTATGGCAGTGAAAATCTTGCTCCGTACGATCTGACACTAGCCGTCATCGGCACCGGCCTGCTGTGGGTCGGCTGGTTCGGATTCAATGGCGGCTCTGCGCTCGGCGCCAACTCACGCGCTGCTATGGCAATCGTATCCACGCACCTTGCCGCGAGCGCCGGTGCGTTCACATGGATGGCGCTGGAATGGTGGACGCGCGGCAAGCCGTCGGTGCTTGGAATGATCTCCGGCGCAGTCGCCGGTCTCGGCACGATCACGCCGGCATCCGGCTTCGTGCTGCCGATGCAGGGCCTGCTGATCGGAATCATTGCCGGCGCCATCTGCTTCTGGGCATGCACCTGGCTCAAGCTGCAAGATCGGATATGACGACTCGCTCGACGTGTTCGGCGTGCACGGCATCGGCGGATTCACCGGCACACTGCTCGCCGGCGTGTTCGCGGTCGGCGCGCTCTCTGCAACTCCGGAGACACCGGGCGGAATTCCCGGTCTGCTTGAAGGCAATCCGCACCAGGTGGTCGCCCAGCTCTACGGCATCGTTGTCACATTGGTGTGGTCGGGCGTGGTGACGTTCGTGATCCTGAAAGTGATCAGCGCGCTCGTTCCGTTGCGCGTGAAACAGGAGGACGAAGTCATGGGCCTCGACGTCAGCCAGCACGGCGAGGCGATCCAATAGCGATATTGGTTTTCCGCGCCGACGCCTCGAAGTCGGCGCGGAATTGCCCGATTTCTTCCTGGCTAATTTTTGAGCAGGCCCTTCCGGCCGTGGCGCGACTTTAAGCGGCCGCGCGGTAGCGCTATGCGCCCTCGGCACAGGTGCCTGCCAAATTCTGCGTATTAAATCAATGACGATAAGGCTTAGCCGGGCATCTGGCACGGCGTTTGATTCTATCCCTGTGGCTCTGCCTGCGAAGCAAGCTTCGCGGGCGGAAGCCCAGTGAACCCGCCCGCACTGCGTGACCAAACAAACGGGCCCAAGCGGGGATCGAATCCATGAAAATCGTCATGGCCATTATCAAACCCTTCAAGCTCGACGAGGTCCGTGACGCTCTGACCTCCATCGGCGTGCAAGGGATGACCGTTACCGAGGTCAAGGGATACGGGCGTCAAAAGGGGCACACGGAAATCTACCGTGGGGCCGAGTATGCGGTGAGCTTCCTGCCCAAGATCAAGATCGAAGTGGCAGTGGACACCAAGCAGGTCGACAAGGTCATCAGCGCCATCACAGGTGCCGCGAAGACCGGACAGATCGGCGACGGAAAGATCTTTGTCTTCAATCTGGACAACGCCGTGCGCATCCGCACCGGCGAGACCGACGCCGCGGCTCTCTAGTAACCCGCACCGCAAACAATACGGACAGGAGTAAGACCATGACGTTGATGAAATCCTCCCGTGCGGGGCTCTTGGCTCTCGCTTTCGGGATTCTGCTCGGCCTTTTCTTGAGCGTGGCGTCGTATGACGTTTCCTACGCTCAGGCGCAGGCCCCCGCCGCCGCACCGGCGGCCGCGCCGGCAACACCCGCAGCACCGCCGCCGGCCTGCGCCAACGATCCCGATCCGAAGAAGGCCGTGCTCGAGAAGTGCACGCCGAATTCGGGTGACACCGCATGGATGCTGACGTCGGTGGCGCTCGTGCTGATGATGACGATACCGGGCCTCGGTCTCTTCTACGGCGGCATGGTCCGCAAGAAGAACGTGGGCGACACCATAATGACGAGTTTTGCGGTGACGTGTCTTGTCACCATTCTCTTCGCGGTCATCACCTACAGCCTCGCCTTTACGCCCGGCTCAGCATACATCGGCGGAACGACGCGTGCGTTCCTGCAGGGAATCCTGAGTGACATCTCGAACGGCACCGGCACGCCCAACGGCTTGGCGGTAACCATCCCCGAGACTGTCTATCTCTGCTTCCAAATGACCTTCGCCATCATCACGCCGGCACTGATTGCCGGTGCTTTTGCCGAGCGAATGAAGTTCTCCGCGATGCTGTGGTTCATTGGTCTGTGGGCGATTCTTGTTTACGCGCCGATCGCGCATTGGGTCTGGGGCTCGGACGGCTTCATGTCCAACGGCAATAGCGACGCAGTGTTCAAGGTTCTCGACTTCGCCGGCGGAACCGTGGTGCATATCAATGCCGGTGTTGCCGGCCTGATGTGCGCAATCTGTCTTGGCAAGCGCAAGGACATGGGCCCGCCGCACAACATGGTGCTGACGTTCATCGGCGCCTCAATGCTCTGGGTCGGTTGGTTCGGCTTTAATGCCGGCTCGGCCGTCACCGCCGGCATGCAAGCAGGCATGGCGATGACTGTGACACAAATCGCGACAGCGGTCGCAGCCTTCACCTGGATGCTTGTCGAATGGATTTGCCGCGGCAAGCCGACAGTCATCGGCATCTGCTCCGGTGCTGTCGCTGGTCTCGTCGCCATCACTCCGGCGTCGGGCTTCGTCGGACCTGCCGGTTCGATGGCAATCGGCGTCGCCGCCGGCATCCTCTGCTACTGGGGCGTGACCGGATTGAAGCGCATCCTCGGTGCGGACGACGCGCTCGACTGCTTCGGCGTGCACGGTGTCGGCGGAATTGTCGGCGCGCTGCTCACCGGCGTGTTCGCGATCAACGAGTACGGTGGCACAGCCGGTCTGATCGAGGGCAACGCCGCCCAGATGATCAACCAGGTCCAGGGCGTCGCTGTCGTAATTATCTATGACGCTGTCGTCTCGCTGATCCTGCTCAAGGTCATCGATGCGGTCATCGGACTCCGCGTCTCCGAAGAGGTGGAGCGCGAAGGCCTCGATCTCGCGCCTGCACGGCGAGGTCGTTCAGATGAGAGCCTAGCGGTTGGGGCGGAACCCGGCACCGTCCCCTCCGTCGAGGCCCCGGTTCGAAAGGACCGGGGTCTCCCTTTTTTGGGCTCTTTTTTCCACTCCGGGCCAAAAATGGCCGAAATTCCCGATGGTTAATCGGGTCTTAACCTCGCCCTCTCTATTGTGTGGAAGCCCTTGTACGGCGGGCCGGGGCCCCGCCCTGTAGCCGCATGTCCATGATGACCGCCAAGAGTGAGCCCGTTTCGTTTACCGCTCCGGCGGTCGAGTCCCGCTCTCCTTTCGTGCGGCTCACCGACCTGATCGCCGGTATCGAGCCGGGCAAGCCTGTCATCAATCTGTCGGTGGGGGAGCCGCAGCATCCGGTGCCGTCCTTTGTCGGCCCGGCGCTCGCCGCGCATATTGCCGACTTCGGTCGCTACCCGGCCAACAAAGGCATCGAGCCGTTCCGGCGTGCGGTCGCTGCGTGGCTGAACCATGCGCTACATGCTTGCGCGGCCCATCGACCCGGAAACTGAAGTGTTGGTGCTTAACGGCACGCGCGAAGGGCTGTTCCTCGGAGCCATTGCCGCCAAGCGCTGGGTGACTCGCCGCGCTGGCAAACCCGCCGTCCTCATTCCCAATCCGTTTTACGCCGCTTATTCCGCCGGCGCGCTCGCTGCCGACTGCGAGCCGGTCTATCTGCCGGCGACACGCGCAACCGGCTTCCTGCCCGATCTCGGCGCGCTCGACGACACACTGCTCGCGCGCACCGTCGCCTGCTATATCGCGTCGCCCTCAAACCCGCAGGGCGCGGTCGCAGATCGCAAGTATCTCGACAGGCTTGTGAAGCTTGCGCGCCGGTTTGGCTTTCTCGTTTTTGCAGACGAGTGTTATTGCGAAATCTACAACAAGGACGCGCCGCCGGGCATGCTCGAGGCGGCAGCTCCCGATTTCGCGAACGTCGTGGTGTTTCACTCGCTGTCCAAGCGCTCGAACCTGCCCGGCATGCGCGTGGGGTTTGCGGCTGGCGATCGGCGATTTCTCGGCCCCTATCTTGAGCTGCGCAACGTCGCAGCGCCGCAGGTGCCGACGCCCGCGCAATATGTCGCGATTGCCGCCTACCAAGATGAAGCGCATGTGAAAGAGAACCGAAAACTTTATTCGGAGAAATTCGATCTCGCCGACCAGATCATCGGCAGCCGCTACGGCTACGAACGCCCGGCCGGAGGCTTTTTCCTATGGCTCGATGTGTCGAAGCAGGGCGGCAGTGAGATCGCGACAAAAAGGTTGTGGGCCGAAGCCGGCGTTCGCGTGGTCCCGGGACGTTATCTCGCGCGCGAGCAAGCCGACGGCAGCAATCCTGGCGCGGACTATATCCGCGTCGCCATGGTGCAAGACAAGACGGCTACGGCGGAGGCGCTGCATCGCCTCGTCGCCGTGCTCGGATAAGGATGTAAAAGCATGCGGGCAGCAGATCGCAGCCTCGACGTCATCGCCTTCGTCTCGGAGCATTTTCGCGAGATCATCCGGCGCCGGTTGAGCGAGCTCGCCGGGCTTGCCTTGATCACGCTGGCATTGCTGGGCGCTTTGGCGCTGGCGACCTGGTCGGTGCAGGACCCCTCGCTCAGTCACGCGACGCAAAAGCCGATCCACAATCTGCTCGGCTATCCGGGTGCGATTTTCTCCGACCTGGCAATGCAGCTGCTCGGCCTGGCGGCGATACTGCTACTGGTTCCGGAGGCACTGCTCGGGTGGCGACTGCTGTCGCACAAAACATTCGGCGAGAAATGGCGCAGCCTGTTCTGGATCCTTGCCACATTCCTCGGGGCAGCGTTTGCCTCGACGCTGCCGCACATCGGATCCTGGCCATTGCCTACGGGGCTCGGCGGCGTCGCCGGCGATGCGGTGCTGCGGCTACCGGCGATGGTGTTCGGCGCGCCGCTCGGTGGCCTCACCCGGTTCGTGCTCTGCATTGTGTTCGGTCTTGCAACGGCGGTGACGTTGTTGGTCGCATGCGGCGGCCAGTGCCACGCCAGGAAATCCGTCACCCGCGATCTCGATGAAGACGAAGAGGAAGAGTTAGAGGACGAGGAGGCCGCCGAAGATCGCGGCTCGGCGTGGCTCGGCATGATCGTGCATGCGCTACTGAGCTGGAAGGCTCGCATCGGCCGGATGATCCGCGGCGAGGCGCGCGCGCGCACGCCACTGCCGGTCGTTCGCGGCCCACGGCTCGAGCCGCGTTTTGACGGCGACGGTGCGGCCTCCGCATACGATGATGACTACGAAGATGAAGAAGCTGAACCAGCGCCCCGCCGCCGCGCTGCCCCGCGTGCGCCTGCCCGCCGCTCCGGCAGCGGCTACATGCTGCCCTCGCTCAATCTTCTGGCCGCGCCACGTGCCAAGCGAGCGAACGACTTTATCGCGCGAAATCATCGACGGAAACGCTTTGGCACTCGAAAGCGTGCTGCAGGATTTCGGAGTGCGGGGGGAAATCATCAATGCGCGGCCCGGGCCGGTGGTCACGCTCTACGAACTTGAGCCCGCGCCGGGCATCAAATCGTCGCGCGTGATTGGCCTTGCCGACGACATTGCCCGCTCGATGAGCGCGGTATCGGCACGTGTCGCGGTGGTATCGGGGCGCAACGCAATCGGCATCGAGCTGCCAAACCCGACACGCGAGAAAGTCTATCTGCGCGAACTGCTCACGGGCGAGAACTACAACGAAAACGCGGCAAAATTGCCGCTATGCCTCGGCAAAACCATCGGCGGCGAATCCGTCGTCGTCGACTTATCGCGCATGCCGCACCTGCTGATCGCCGGCACGACCGGTTCAGGCAAGTCGGTCGCCATCAACACAATGATCCTGTCGCTGGTGTACCGGCTGCGGCCAGATCAGTGCCGCCTGATCATGGTCGACCCCAAGATGCTCGAACTCTCAGTCTATGACGGCATTCCGCATCTGCTCACCCCCGTCGTCACTGATCCGAAGAAAGCGGTCGTCGCACTCAAATGGGCGGTGCGCGAGATGGAGGGCCGCTACAAGAAAATGTCGAAGCTCGGCGTGCGTAACATCGAAGGTTACAACGCGCGCGTTGCCGAGGCCAAAGCGAAAGGTGAGACGCTTACACGCACGGTGCATACGGGCTACGACAAAGAAACCGGCGAGGCGATCTACGAAAAGGAACAGCTCGAGCTCGAGCCGCTGCCTTTCCTCGTGGTCATCGTCGACGAAATGGCCGACCTGATGATGGTCGCCGGCAAGGATATCGAAGGCGCCATCCAGCGACTGGCACAGATGGCGCGCGCTGCCGGCGTCCATGTGATCCTCGCCACGCAGCGTCCCTCCGTTGACGTCATCACCGGCACCATCAAGGCGAACTTTCCGACCCGCATCTCGTTTCAGGTGACGTCGAAGATCGACAGCCGCACAATCCTCGGCGAGCAGGGCGCGGAGCAACTGCTCGGCCAAGGCGACATGCTCTACATGGCTGGCGGCGGTCGCATTAGCCGCGTCCATGGACCTTTCGTCTCGGACGAAGAGGTCGAGAAAGTCGTGCGGCACCTGAAGTCGCAAGGCACGCCCGAATATCTCGAAGAAGTGACCGCCGGCGGCGACGAGGATGAAGATGGAAATCCGATCTTCGACTCGACGGGCATGGGACTCGCCGAGGGCGGCGATATCTATCAACAGGCGGTCGCCATCGTGAAGCGGGACCGCAAGGCGTCAACCTCCTACATCCAGCGGCGCCTTCAGATCGGATACAATCGCGCCGCCACGATCATGGAACGCATGGAGGAAGAAGGCATCGTCGGGCAGCCCAACCATGCCGGCAAACGCGAGATCCTGATCCCGGAAAATCCGACTGACGACCGCTATTGAGAATCGCTTGGTTCGCCATTAAGCCGGATTACCGTTAGGTCTAACGGGCCGCGAAATCGCCACAGCCGACCCCTATAGGCTTATCGAGATACCGTGGGGGCACGAGGCGGAGAACGTAATGGCGGCACACGACAAGGCGCGAACCGGTGCAAAACTGGGCTTTGCCGCGCTTTTGGCCTGCCTCACGGTTCCAGCGCTCGCTCAGACCATCCCGCTTCCCACCCCGCGTCCGCCTGTCTTGCCGACCCAGGGCGGCGCACCTCCATCTTCTGCTCCAGCTGCCAAGCCTGCGGTTCCGAGCCAGGCTCTCGGTGCACGGGCACAAGCGCCGCAGCCCACACCATCGCACAACCCGATCTCCAACCCCTTTGCTGCCCTGCTCGGCAAGGCAAATGGTGCTGGCAAGCTTACCCCCGAGCAACGGGCGATCGTTGAGCGCGTCAACAACTACTTGTCCGGCGTGCAGACACTGACGGGAAATTTTGTGCAGGTCGGGCCGGACGGCAGCCGCACGCAGGGGGACTTTTACATTTACAAGCCGGGTCGGGTCCGCTTCGAATACGATGATCCGAGCCCGATCGAATTGATCGCTGACGGCTCATCAGTCGTCGTGCGCGACCGCCGTTTAGCAACGCAGGATGTCTATCCGCTGTCACAAACTCCGCTGCGTTTCCTTCTAGCGGAGCGCGTCGATTTGACCAAAGAGACAAACCTGGTGTCCGTTTATGCCGACGACGTCTTTGTTACCGTCGTTCTTGAGGAAAAAAACGGGGTCGTTGGCACGAGCCGCCTGATGATCATGTTCAGTGCGAAGGATATGCAGCTCAAGCAGTGGACGGTGACCGATCCTCAAGGCTACGACACCACGGTCGCGGTCTATAACCTTGACACCAGCAAACGGCCCGACCCGGCATTGTTCAAGATCGACTACACGCGATACCACAATTGACTTCGATCGCTTGCTCGAACAGCGCTGGCACACGAAAATTAAGCCGTGGATGGCCGGGACAAGTTCAATCATGACGTTGGAAAGTGTGCGTCTCGCGTCATAGATTGCACGCTATGTCTCTCAAAATCACCACCTGGAATATCAATTCGATACGGCTTCGAATTGATCTGGTCGCGGGTTTTTTAAGAAGTGCACAGCCCGACATCCTGTGCCTGCAGGAGACGAAATGCCCCGACGACGCTTTCCCGCTTAAGCGTTTCAAGCGGCTCGGGTACGAGCACGCAGCTATCAGCGGGCAGAAGGGCTATCATGGCGTGGCAGTCCTCTCGCGCGTTCCCTTTGAGAAGGTTGACGTGCAGAGTTTCTGCGGGAAGGCCGACTGCCGGCATATTTCGGTGGTTCTGGGCGAGCGCGCGAAGCTGAACGAGCCGATCACTTTGCACAATTTTTACGTTCCGGCCGGCGGCGATGAGCCCGATCCGGCGGCCAATCCGAAATTTCGTCACAAGCTGGATTTCCTCGATGAGATGCGTGCCCATGCCGGACTGCGTCCGGAGAAGGCGCAACGCGCCATTCTCGTAGGCGACCTCAATGTGGCTCCACTCGAGCACGACGTCTGGAGTCACAAGCAGATGATCAAGGTCGTCTCGCACACGCCCGTCGAGTGCGAAAAACTTGTCGCTGCACAAAAGTCAGGTGGCTGGATTGACATTATGCGCGTGCTGACGCCAGAGCCTGAAAAGCTTTACACTTGGTGGAGCTATCGCGCGATGGACAATTGGCGGGCGTCAGATCGTGGACGAAGGCTCGACCACGTCTGGACTTCGGATGCACTCGCCGACCGTGTTTCGGCCATCAAGATTGGCAAGAACTACCGCGGAGCGAAGCGACCGTCGGATCACGTGCCGGTAACGGCGACGATCGAGCTCTGAAATTTCTGAAATTGAATTAGGTCTTGTCACGCGCCTCGAGCGCACGTTTCACCCCAGCGAGCTCTCTCGACCAGGACTGCAGCCGCTCGATCATGCTTTCGCGCATTTTCTCAGCCGCGCCCGGATAGCCTTCCAGCATTTTTCGGAAAAGATTGCGCGAGATACGAACGACAACCGTTGGTTCTTTTGCAATCGCCGTGGCTTGACAAACTGTGTTGGTGAGAAGCGCCAATTCGCCGATCAGCGTGCCAGGACCCACTGTAACTTCTTTGCCTTCGGAAAGCGTACCGGGCTCCAGCAGAAGCGAGCCCTCCTGAATGACATAGCCGCCATCGGCAAGCTCGCCGGCATAGAACAGCACAGCGCCGCTTTGCAGGTGTCGCGTTTCCGCGCCGATTGCAAGAATGCGCAAGGCCTGCTTGCCCAACGCAGCCAAGGGCGGCACCCGCTCGAAGAAAGCAATGTCGTCTTCGAGGCCCATACGACTCTCTATCGTTAGCCTTAGATCACGGGACCAGCTTATAGCCGCCAGCCTCTGTCACAAGGATGGCTGGCGCGGCGGCGTCTCTTTCGACCTTCTGGCGGAGACGGTAGATATGCGTCTCAAGCGTATGGGTCGTAACGCCGGAATTATAGCCCCACACTTCCTGCAACAGGGTTTCACGCGAAACCGGTTTTTGCCCGGCGCGATAGAGATAGCGCAAAATGGCCGTTTCTTTTTCAGTCAGGCGCACCTTGCTGCCCTTCGGGCTGAGCAGCAGCTTCGAGCTTGGCCGGAAAGTGTAGGGACCAATCGCGAAGACGGCATCCTCACTCGCCTCGTGCTGTCGAAGTTGCGCGCGTATGCGTGCTAACAGAACGGCAAAACGGAACGGCTTCGTGATGTAGTCATTGGCGCCAGATTCAAGCCCCAGGATGGTGTCGGAATCAGTATCGTGACCTGTCAGCATGATAATCGGAGCTTTGAACCCGTTTTTGCGAAGGATCCGCACGGCTTCGCGGCCGTCGACGTCAGGCAGGCCTACGTCCATGATGACCAGATCGACTTGGCCGTTCTTGGCCGCCTGCACGCCCTTGGTTCCGCTGTCAGCCGAAATTGCATCGAATTCTTCGTGCAACGCCAACTGCTCGACCAGCGCATCGCGCAGCTCGGCATCGTCGTCGACAATCAGAATCGTTCGTTTATTGGCCATCGCCCCACCGGATCCCTCTAAAAGGCGCGCGGGCATCCATCAGTATTGTCGCGAAATAGAGCATTCGGGGATAAAAGAGCAAGCGTGAACTGGTATTTAGGGCTGGTCCAGCAAAAGCCAAGATGGCGCCGATATTGCAGAAACGATCTTTGTCCCGGATCACAGTACGTCGCAAGCCGGGTGACTCGCGGCGCGGCTGGCTGACCGCGGGAACACTCGCGTTGCCAGTGGCATTGGGTCGAGGCGGCATCAAGGCAAATAAACGTGAAGGCGACGGCGGTACGCCGCGCGGCGCGTTCCGGCTCTTGCGATTGTGGTGGCGCGCAGATAGGCACCCGCGTCCTGTCACATCGCTGCCCGCGCAACGGATAAGCTCGCCGACGGCTGGTGCGAAGATCCGCACGATCGCCGCTATAACCGGCCAATCAAAGTACCGCCGCACGCTCAAGGCGATCGGCTGGCGCGTAAAGACAGGCTCTACGATTTCATCGTCGAAATCGATCACAACACGCGTCCGCGCGTCGCAAAACGTGGCAGCGCCGTTTTCATTCATGCGGCGCGCGAAGGATTCGCGCCGACCGCAGGCTGCGTTGCTCTTGAATTGAACATGCTGCGCCGCTTGTTGCCGCGCCTCGGTCCGAGAACAAAAATCGTGGTGGAGTAAAAATTCAGGTAGCCGATTTTGGGCGGGTCCCGAAAATTGCGGTACCCACCCGCACATGCGTGGCGCCGAGCGCAATGGCGGTGGCAAAATCAGCGCTCATGCCCATGGACAGCAGGTCAAGGCCATTGCGGCGCGCAATTTTTGCGGTGAGTGCAAAATGCGGTCCCGGCGCTTCATCCAGCGGGGGAATGCACATTAAGCCCGAGATTTTCAGCCCGTATTGGTCGCGGCATGCAGCGAGAAACGCATCCGCATTCTCTGGCAAAACGCCGGATTTTTGCGCTTCAGCGCCCGTGTTGATTTCAACAAATAAGGTCGGCTGACGTTTCTGCTTGCCGATTTCCTTCGCCAAGGCTTCGCACAAACTCGTGCGATCAACCGAGTGGATGGCATCGAACAGGCTGACAGCTTCCTTTGCCTTGTTCGATTGCAGAGGCCCGATCAAGTGCAGTTCAAGGCCGCCGTGTTTTTCCAGCAGTTGCGGCCATTTCGCTTTGGCTTCCTGCACACGGTTTTCTCCGAACACACGCTGGCCTTCCGCAATCGCCGGCTCGATAGCATCCGCAGTGAACGTTTTGGAAACCGCAATCAACGTTACTTCCGAAGGATTACGGTTGGCATCGCGACAGGCGCGCGCAATTTCCGTTCTGACGTGCTTCAGGCCAATCATGGCGACAGCGGTCATGCGCTGCCTATATCGCACCAAGGCAAGAACCGCCACCTTAAATGAAAGGACGCGGCACGTGCTGATTGACACTGGTGCCGGCAATACTCTCAAGCGCCGTGCGATCAAGAACCTCCAATACGCGATCTTTCCAGCGGACCGCCTTCGTCAAAAAGAGCCGCTTGAGTGTCTTGTTCGTGTGCACGAGCGACATTCCTAGCGTGTCGGCTACGTGCTGTTGGGTGAATGGAAACTGGATACTCGCATCCTTGACCAGGCCTGCCTCCTCGGCACGCAGGAAGAGATGTAGAAGCAGAAACGCGGTTCGCTCAAGCGCGGTACGCCGGCCAAGACTGACCAGATGCTCGTCTATGAGTTGCTCTTCGCGCGCCGCGAGCCAGGTGATATCGAACGCCAAGGACGGCAGGCGGCTGTAAAGTTCCCAAAGCTTCGCTCGTGGAAAAACGCACAGGACCACGGGCGTGAGCGCTTCAACTGAATGCTGCATTTCGTGCATGAAAGTGCCTTGCAGCCCGACCATGTCGGCAGGAAGCGCGTAGTTCAATATCTGGCGGCGGCCGTCATCGAGCACCTTGTAACGAAAGGCCCATCCTTTTAGGACGGTGTACAGATGTTCGCTGCGAGTACCTTCGCGGAGAAAACTTATGCCGGGCTCGACGCGTAATTCATCGACCTTGAATGTTTTGACGAACTCTAGCTCTTCCCTCGAGAATTCGCGCAAGCCAGGACGTTTGCGCAACGGGCATAATTCGCAAGGCGTGAATTGAGCGGTAGGCCTTCCGTTTCCAAGAATCATGAAAACCCACAAGCAAACCTACGATACGCGGCCGCGCGCAACAGTTAATGAAACGGCGTTTCAGCTGTCCAACCCTGAATTTTTAGGATCTATGTCTTTTTTAAATGCTGCCCTATTAAATTCGTAGGACAAGGGAAAGTTCCATTGGGAGACGACCCTTGCCTAAGTCGGATAGCTTGCTAAGCGGCAAGCGTTGCTTCGTGCTGGACGACGAATTCCTGATCGCCCTCGACATTCAGCAAATCCTGGAACGTGCCGGCGCATCGCACGTGGCAAGTGTTGCCTCTGCAGCCGAAGCTATCGAGGTGCTCGGCCGCGAGCCGAAATTTGACCTTGCGGTGCTCGATGTGAAGTTAGGTGGTGTGGAGCGGAACAGCCTCGATGTTGCAGCTTTGCTCCATACACAAGGCGTACCATTTGTATTTCTGACAGGCATGCGCGCCGACGACGTACACGCGAAAAAATTTCCAAACGCGCCAGTGATCGAAAAGCCTTACGATGCGACGGCGCTGCTGCGTGCCGTGCAGCATGCACTTGCGCAGGGCTAGGCTCGGCGTCGCGTAGTGGCTGCACGACGCTACCCGCCGGGGGCCACGACCGGTTCTTCATGGTTTTTGTAATGGATAAAGCGGCAACGGTTGACCCATTGGCCTCTTTCGTGTCTGTTCCGCGCGCCATAAAAAGACGCGCAAATGACCGCCGATTCGAGCAAAAACGAGCGCTACAACGCCCGCGAGGCCGAAGCCCGCTGGCAAAAAGTCTGGGCCGAGCGCGGCATCTTCGCCACAAAGAACGACGACCCCAGGCCGAAATACTACGTGCTGGAGATGTTCCCCTACCCCTCGGGGCGCATCCATATGGGGCATGTCCGCAACTACACGATGGGCGACGTCGTCGCGCGCTTCAAGCGCGCCATGGGCAACGCGGTGCTGCATCCGATGGGCTGGGATGCCTTCGGTATGCCCGCCGAGAACGCCGCCATCGACCGTAAGGTGCATCCCAAGTCGTGGACCTACGACAACATCGCGGCGATGAAGAAGCAGCTTCAGTCGATGGGGCTGTCTCTGGATTGGGCGCGCGAGATCGCGACCTGCGACCCGGCCTATTACAAGCATCAGCAGAAGATGTTCCTCGACTTCCTGAAGGCGGGCCTGGTCGAGCGCAAGCAATCGAAGGTGAACTGGGATCCAGTCGATCAGACCGTGTTGGCCAACGAGCAGGTCATCGACGGCCGCGGCTGGCGCTCGGGTGCATTGGTCGAGCAGCGTGAGCTCACGCAATGGTTCTTCAAGATCAGCGACTACTCGGAGGATCTCCTCAAGGCGCTCGATACCCTTGAGCGCTGGCCCGAAAAAGTGCGCCTTATGCAGAAGAACTGGATCGGGCGCTCGGAAGGTCTATTGCTGCGCTTCATGCTCGATCCGGCGACGACGCCTAACAAGGAAAATGAACTGGAGATATTCACAACGCGCCCCGACACGCTGTTCGGTGCGAAGTTCATGGCGCTTTCGCCAGATCACCCACTCAGCCAAGCGGCGGCGAAGAAGAACCCAAAACTCGCAGAATTTATCGAGCAGTGCCATCGCATGGGCACGGCGCAGGCCGAAATAGAAACCGCTGAGAAGCTCGGTTTCGATACCGGCATGAGGGCGATCCATCCGTTTGATAGGAACTGGACGCTGCCGGTCTATGTCGCGAATTTCATTTTGATGGACTACGGAACGGGCGCGATCTTCGGCTGCCCGGCGCACGATCAGCGTGACCTCGATTTCGTCAACAAATATGGACTCGGAAATACGCCGGTGGTTTGCCCGCCCGGCCAGGACCCGAAGACGTTCGTCATCACCGACGTTGCCTATGATGGCGACGGCACGATGATCAATTCGCGCTTCCTCGACGGAATGACGATCGAACAAGCGAAAGAAGAGGTCGCCAAACGGCTTGAAAAGGAAACGCGCGGCAATCGTCCGGTCGCTCAACGCCAGGTGAATTACCGGCTGCGTGATTGGGGAATTTCACGTCAGCGCTATTGGGGCTGTCCAATCCCCATCATCCACTGCGAAAAATGTGGCGTGGTTCCGGTCCCGGAAAACGACCTCCCGGTCACGTTGCCGGAGGACGTCACCTTCGACAAACCTGGTAACCCGCTCGATCATCACCCGACTTGGAAAAGCGTGAAGTGCCCGAAGTGCGCCGGGCCGGCGCGACGCGAAACCGACACCATGGACACGTTTGTCGATTCATCCTGGTACTTCGCACGCTTTACCGATCCATGGATCAAGACCGCGCCTACTGATCGCAAGACGGTCGATGAGTGGCTGCCGGTCGATCAGTACATCGGCGGCATTGAGCACGCAATTTTGCACTTGCTTTACTCGCGTTTCTTCACACGCGCGATGCGTAAATGCGGTCTGGTCGGGATGGACGAGCCTTTCTCCGGATTGTTCACGCAAGGCATGGTCGTCCACGAGACTTATCGCGCCAAGAACGGCGAATGGATCGAGCCAGCGAACATCAAGATCGAAGGCATCGGAGATGCACGGCGGGCAATGGTCGCCGCAACCGGCGAGCCGGTTGAAATCGGCTCCATCGAAAAGATGTCAAAGTCGAAGAAAAACACGGTGGATCCTGACGATATTATCGCCGCGTACGGTGCGGACACCGCGCGGTGGTTCATGCTGTCGGATTCACCGCCGGACCGCGACGTGATCTGGACCGAAGAAGGCGTGCAGGGCGCCTGGCGATTTATGCAACGCCTATGGCGATTAGTCGGCGAGATCGCCGAAATTCCGGCGCGTCGCGAACGACCGCACAAATTTAGACGAGCCCGCGATAAAAGTGCGCAAGGCCGCCCATCGTGCCCTTGCTCACGTTTCCGAAGACATCGACAAATTGCGTTTCAACCGCTGCGTCGCCCATATCTACGAATTTGCCAATGCCCTCGGCGACGCGATCGGCAACATCGAAAAGGCTCCAGATGACGGGCTTAATTGGTCACTGCGTGAAGCGGGCGACATGCTGGTCCAATTGTTTCATCCAATGATGCCGCACCTTGCTGAGGAATGCTGGGCAACGCTCGGCCACAAGACGTTGGTGGCGAGCGAATATTGGCCGAAGGTCGAAGCCCAATTGCTGATCGAGGATACCATTACGCTTCCGGTCCAGATAAACGGCAAAAAACGGGCCGAAGTCACCGTCAGTCGCAACGCCACGAATAAAGAGATAAGGCTGCCGTTCTCGCCCTCGATGCGGTAAAAAAGGCGCTGGGGGGCCAAAGCCCGAAAAAGGTCATTGTCGTCCCGCAAAGGATCGTCAATGTCGTGGTCTAATACCAAGCGTTTCGCTAGGATATTCGTTGCCTTGGCCCTCGCCGGGCTGACCGCCGGATGTTTTCAGCCGCTTTATGCCGAGCGGCCCACGCCCGCCGGCGTCACCGGCGTTGCGGATCGGCTGAGCAGCGTCGACGTCGCTTCAATCGACGCGCCGAGTGGCAGCCGTCTTGCCCGTGTCAGCGTGGGCGTGCGCGACGAATTGATTTACGACCTCACCGGTGGCGGAGGCGGTGCTTCGCCACTCTATCGCCTGAATGTGCGCCTGAGCCGCAACACAACTCCAGGTCATCGTCGACATCAATACGGCGCGACCTGACATCAACAATTACGGGATCGACGCGAACTATACGTTGACCGAAATTGCGACCGGAAAACCGGTCGTCAAGGGTACACACCTTCGCCCGCGTGTCCTACAATATTCCCGGCCAGCAGCAACGATTCGCTGGCGAGCGCGGGCTGCGCGACGCAGAAGATCGCGCCGCCAAGGAAATTGCCGAAAACATCCGAAACCGGCTGGCCTCGCATTTCGCAGCCGGCACTTAAGCGTGAGCTTTTGGCGCCGGCCGGCCAGGCGATGACGAGCAAATGACTGCCATCAAAGCCGCCGACGTCGACCGCTTCATCGCCAGACCGGACAGTAATCAACCGATCGTGCTTGTGTTCGGGCCTGATGCGGGCCTGGTGCGAGAACGGGTGGACGCCCTGGTGCGAGCGTCAGTCGATGATCCCGCCGATCCTTTCACATTCGTACGTATCGATGGCGACGAGCTTGCCGCCAATCCCTCACGCTTAGTGGAGGAGGCCCACACGGTTCCGCTGTTCGGAGGCCGCCGAGCGGTTTTGGTAAAGGCCGGATCACGGAATATCGCGCCGGCGGTCGACACTGTCATCGCGGCGCCGTCGACCGAGTGCCGCATAATAATTGAAGCGGGCAATCTCGGAAAAAGCGCGCCATTGCGTGCGCTTTGTGAAAAGGCAAAGACGGCCGCCGCCCTCCCCTGCTACGCGGACAATGCACGTGCCTTGACTCAACTTATCGATGACGAAGTGCGCACCGCTGGCCTGACGATTGAAGGCGATGCTCGTGCGGCCTTGATCGGGCTCTTGGGTAGCGACCGACTTTCATCGCGCAACGAAATCCGCAAACTGACGCTTTACGCGCGCGGAAAGACAAGCATCGAGCTCGCCGACGTTACCGCTGCGGTTGCCGATGCTTCAGAAATTGCGCTCGATGGCGTCGTCGATGCTGCTTTTGCCGGTCGCACCGGAGAGGTCGATAATGAATTCTCTAAAGCGCGCGCCAGTGGTTCTTCGCCGGCTGCGATCATCTCGGCTGCGATTCGGCAAGTTGCAAGCCTGCACAAAATGATGTTGGCCATCGAAGGCGGCGATACTATCGAGTTTGCAATGAAGCGCGCCGCGCCGCCCGTGCATTTCACGCGCGAACCAAAAGTGGGCGAAGCATTGCGCGCATGGACGCTGCCGCGGTTACTGCGTGCCATGGACCAACTGGCCGAAGCTTCCCTGGATATTCGGCGCAATGCGCCTTTGGCGGATGCGATCGCGCAGCGAACGCTGCTCTCACTTGCGATGAACGCCCGTAAAAGGGCCTAAATTCAGCGCCGTGCCGCAGGGCTCCCTGCTTAAATCGCATTACTTGCGAAACGCCAATGTGAATTGTCGTCTTTAGAACTGATCAAGGCTTTTTCATTAAATTTTCAAAGGCAATCTGTCCCCAACTCAACAAGCGGCATTCGGATTGCAGACCTTCCAGGCCCAGCGAACCATTACCCGCTCGAGCGAATGAGGCACGCTCGCAATTCTGGCACGTGGCAATCGTCACGTCGTTCTTCGTCATCGTTCTCGGCGCAAGCCTGTTTCTCGGCACCGTGATGGTGATCGGCACGTTTCACGGCGTCGATCCCTCAAACGAATTGACGGCCAACGGACGTGCCGGGCGGATTGCCCGCACTTTGCAGGACGGCACGCTGTGCCACTACATGATCTTCGACAACAAGACCGCACAAACGGTCGAAGATCGCATCGGCCGCTGCGATGAGAACAAACCTAAGCCGAAGCAGGAAAGACCCGCGACGTTCACGTGGGGCAAATAATCGCTGCTGTCTGATCGACTGCCCTATAGATTGAGCTGATAACTGTGCGGCACCCAGCGATAGCCGCCCTGCCCTTTTTCCACAAAGCCAATGCCGGGAAAGGGCATATGAAAGCCTGCGACAAACAACTTTTCGGCTGCAAGCATGTCGAGCATTCGTTTGCGGGTGGCGACAGCCTTGTCCTTGTCGTCATCCATCTCGAAATGCCACTCCGGTCGCTGCACGGCCATCACGTATTGCGTGAACGTATCGGCGGTAGATCATGAATTCGCTTGCCGTTACTTTCGATGTGGAAGGCAAGCAATCCGGGAGAATGACCGGCGGCATCGACAGCCGTAATGCCAGGGACAACTTCGTCGCCCGGCTTGATGAAGGTCGACCGGTCGGCCAAGGGCGTGCATATCTTTACATATAGCTCTCGATTGAATTTCCGCGCTTCCCGTACGTTTTCGCCGCGTTTCCAGAAATCGAATTCCGCGGCGCCGAAGACATAGCGGGCTTTCGGAAATACCGGTTTGCCGCCCTCTGTCAGCCCGCCAATGTGGTCGGGATGGCCATGGGTAAGGACAATCAAATCGATATCTTCTGGCTTGTAGCCGGCAGCCGCCAGCCGCTCCGCGGTTTGTCCTGGCGGCAGCCGCTTGCTGAGCTGTTCGTATTCGCGTGGCAGTGCACCATTGCCAGTGTCGAACAGGATGAGCTGCTTTCCTGTATTCACGATCGTCGGGATGTTCGGATGCTCAAATCGCTGGGTGTCGATATTGTTCGCGCGCGCCAGGGCATGCACGTCATCTACCGAGGCGTTGGCTCCGTAGTGGGGATGTAACCCATCGCGGATGGCCTTCGCGTCCAAAACCGTCGCGACCTCGAAGCCGCCAAGCTTGAAGCGGTAGAAGGTGGGCTGCGATTCGCCTTGCAGTGATGCGGGCACTTCAGATTTCCTCCCAATGTTGTCGCGCCTTGGGCGCATCCTTAGCAGTTGGCGCCGCAGACAATCCAGCGGCGAAAACCGCAATTTCGCTGACTGAAATGAATGCCATAGAAAATTGATCTACCGCAACGCGGGAAATCGCCGGATATGCGAGGTAGAAAGTTGCTGATAGAAGGAGGCTACGATGACCATGATCAGGTTCATCAGGGCGACTATCCGACGGTTAACTTTGTACTGGATGCGATTGCCGGTTGGGTCAACAAATATCGAGCGTTGGCTGGCGCGCGTGATGAACTCGGACAATGCAGTCCGGAGGATGTCAGACAAATCGCCAAGGATCTCGGAATTTCTGTCGGCGAGTTGTGTACGATGTCGGCCAAGAACCCGCACGCCGCAGACTTGCTGGTCAGAATGCTGACCGCTCTGTCGGTGGATCCTGAGGCGTTAGCCAAGAGCGATCCGGCAACAATGCGTGATCTGCAAAGATTGTGCACGAGTTGCGGCCAGAAAGGCCGTTGCGCACACGAGCTGGCGGGAGGAACGGCTGCTGAACATTTTCAATCATTTTGTCCGAATGCCTTCACCTCGATGCACTATTGAAATCGAAAGAGCGCGCCTTGCACTGATAGTTAGTTAGACAGAGCAGCTGACCGAGCGAATTTGTGCTGGTGGCTTTCCGCCGCAATTTCTTTGGCGTTTCTACGCCTGGTTGACGAAAGTTCCATCCATTGGCGCAGATGGGCACGCTTGGCATTTGCATAAAACTATAAGAGTAATTTCATGAAGCATTTTACACGCGTTTTATAAGCCATCTGTACAGCATTACGTCGAAAGTTATTCAACTGCCGACGGTGTTGATGGCCCCGCCAGCGTTGTCTCTCCCGCTCAATGCAATCCGAAATCTGCTTTCCGCAAAGCACGGAGAAGCGCTGATTGCGCCGTTGCTTGCCATCGCATTCCTGTTCGCGATGGTATGGGATGATCTCGAAACCAGTTTCTCAGCGGCGATAGCTTCGATGCAGACGGATGCCAATGCCGGATCCGTCGTGTTGTCTTTCACCCATGCCGGGTCTTCCGCGCCGGCGATTCCGAGCTGGTTTTTCTGGTCGATTTCGATGCAGATCGTGAGACGTGCGAATTGGAAAGCGCGGTGGCATTATCTCGTCTCAAGCCTGCAGTGATAAACGACAATGCAACGACCGATCTTGTTCCGCTGCACGCAAATCCGACCGCACATCAGTCAGCAGACATCATTTTTGCGAAGCTCGGCAGCAACGGCACAAACCTCATTTCCCATGCGCGTAAGGAAATGGTGTCGAAATTCTCGACAGCATATCGGTCGATCTTGAAATTGGCGGCCATGGTGGGCTTGCCGCGCATCCAGGAAGAGGCCGCCCTTTCCCGCACAACAATTATTGGCACGATTTCGACCTATAATCCCTATCGTGACGGCAAAGAAGAAGGTGGTGCCCAGACGGCTTCAGGCGAGTTGTACGATCCCTCGGCATGGACCGCCGCAATCCAAACCGGGTTACGGAACCAATTTGGCGGCGTACGCTACGGCAGGCTCTACCAGCCGACCTACGCTCTCATTGCAAGCGGCGAAAAACAGTTGATTGTTAAGATCAACGACGTGGGTCCGCTTAAATCGGGCCGCGTGCTCGATCTCAATGAGCGCAGTATGCGCTATTTCGATCCGTTCCTTGCGCAAGGTCTTATTCAAGATGTGAAGATTACATTATTGCCTGGCGAAGACTGGCCGACAGGGCCTGTTGGCGACGTTTATGCAATCGATTTCGACGCCGCAAGCGGCAGCGCCATGATGGGTTCGCCAATGAGGAAGTCGAACTCGCCAATATGCGCGCCAGGCTTGATCCCACGACAGAGCCCGATATGAAGGCAGATGCCCGCGTCGAAGTAAGGCTGAGTGGCGGATAAGCCTAACCGCCCAACTTCTTTAGGACCGCATCGAGCTGTTCCAAATTGCGGTACTTGATGCGCAATGTCCCGCTTTCGCCCCGGTGATCGACGCTGACATCGAGCCCCAGCGCATTGGAGAGCCTTCGCTCAAGCGCGCGGGTGTCCGCGTCTTTTGGAATATTGACGACAAACCCCTTGGCCTCGCGACGCATATCGCGGAGCTGGCCTGCTACGTCTTTACGCATATCGGCTTCCAGATCGCGCACGCTCCAGCCTTTGTCGATGATCTCATGTGCGATCAGTTCGGCGTTGGGTTGCCCGACCAGGAGCCGCGCATGTCCTGCCGAAATTTTGCCGGTGCGGACCAACTGCTTCACAGGCTCAGATAGCTTCAGCAGACGGATCGTGTTTGCGATGTGCGGCCGGCTCTTGCCGACGATCTGCGCGACTTCCTCCTGCGTGCGATTGAAGTCGTCCATAAGCGCAAGATAACCGGTCGCCTCCTCGATCGGATTGAGATCGGCGCGTTGCACATTTTCGATGATGGCGTACTCGAGAGACTGCGCATCATTTGCTTCGACAACTGCGATCGGTACGTCGTGAAGTCCCGCGCGTTGCGCTGCGCGCCACCGCCGCTCCCCGGCGATGATCTCGAAATTGTCGCCTTTGAGCGCGCGCACGACGATCGGCTGAATAATGCCGCGCTCGCGGATTGATGCGGCAAGCTCATCGAGCTCATCATCGGTGAACAGCCGTCTCGGATTGCGCGGATTGGGTTGCAGATTTTCGATCGGCGCACGACGAGGTTTACGCCCGCTGTCGGCGACGGGAGTTTCGTCACCGACATCGCCGATCAGCGCAGCAAGACCGCGTCCCAATCGCGAGTGATCCGCCATCGCCGCTCCTGAATTCCGTGCCACGCTATCCCTTTCCGCGTTTGTTGACCATTCCGGTGCGCGCGCGATCGCGCACTACCCTGCCTTCAAAGCCTTCTCTCGCTGGATGATTTCGGTCGCAAGACGCAGATAGGCTTCGCTGCCGACGCATTTAAGGTCATAGACGAGCACCGGCTTGCCGTAAGACGGCGCTTCCGAGATGCGCACGTTGCGTGGGATTATAGTCTCATAGACCTTGTTCCCCATGAACTGGCGCACATCGGCGACAACCTGGTTGGAGAGATTGTTGCGCGAGTTCATACATCGTCAGCACGATGCCGTGGATCGACAGCGTCGGATTAAGAGTTGTCTTGACCTGCTCGACGGTTTTCAAAAGCTGCGACAGACCTTCGAGCGCGAAGAACTCGCACTGCAGCGGCACGAGAATCGAATCCGCGGCTGCCATCGCGTTGACCGTCAGCAAGTTGAGCGATGGCGGACAGTCGACGAGCACATAAGTGAAATCGTAAGGGCGCGCGCCGGTGTTGAGCTGGCGAAGCGCATTACGCAGGCGGAACGCTCGGTCACGTTGTTGGCCAATCTCAAGTTCGAGACCGGACAGATCGAGCGTCGACGGCGCGATATAAAGTTGTGGCACTGCCGTCTGCAGGACCGCATCGCGCATCGGCGCGGCGCCGGTCAGCACGTCGTAGGTCGATGTTCGGCGCGACTTGCGTTCGATGCCGAGGCCCGTTGAAGCGTTACCCTGCGGATCGAGATCCACGATCAGCACATGCTCACCGATGGCGGCGAGCGCCGTGCCGAGGTTGATTGCGGTC
The DNA here is from genome assembly GCA_963794665.1 of uncultured Alphaproteobacteria bacterium. GTDB lineage: Bacteria > Pseudomonadota > Alphaproteobacteria > Rhizobiales > Xanthobacteraceae > Pseudolabrys. Next base: position 99,489 of record CAWCEW010000021.1, read on the forward strand.
GTGGTCTTGCCGACCCCACCCTTCTGGTTGGCAATCCCCAGGACCCGCGGCCGGGCGGAATCTGGTCTGACGGCCGGCTTGCCGAAAGGCACGACCGGCGTGTCGGCGGGCTGGTTTGAAGCAGGGCTCTCGGTCATGGCAGCTTTCCGTTGATGGCCGGGCCCGCAGGCCTCCCGAATCCGTCCTCAGCCTGATCTGACGCTCTATCGAGCCTCGAGACCGCGAATCAGGACGATCGAACCTTCGGGACTGGTCTTGCTGGGCACTTTTGAGGCTTCGAGTCTCCAATATTTAGCGGCTTCGGTCAATTCAGCATCTACATCTTGACCCTTGGGAAAGAGTCCGATCGCGCCCCGCGAAATGAAAGGAAACGCCTGATCGCACAGTGTTTTCAATGGGGCCAGCGCGCGCGCGGTAACAGCATCGACGGGTTCTGCACAGCTTTCCCCAAATTTCTCCGCCCGCATCGCGTGCACTACCGCCGGCGTTCCGGTCACGCTCGCCGCCTCGCGCAGGAATGCAGCCTTTTTCCCATTGCTTTCAACAAGATGGACGCGCGTCCCCGCCTCTTCAGCAAGCGCGCAGGCGACCACCATGCCTGGAAAGCCACCGCCGGAACCGAGGTCGACCCAGGTTCGCGCCTGCGGCGCCAGCGGCAAGAGCTGGAGCGAATCGGCGACGTGGCGTGTCCAGATTTCACCGATCGTCGAATTTCCGATCAGGTTCAGCTTGTCTTGCCATCGCAACAGGGTTTCGACGAATCGGTCGAGGCGGTCTTGCGTTTCACGTGAAACAGGAAACAGGGCGAGCGCACGCGCCTTGTCGGCAGAGAGATCTCGAGCCCCCTGCCCGCTTTTGCTCACGCCAATTTCGCTGAAGCTTTTTTGGCGCGCCGGACATGCGCCACAAGCAACGTGAGCGCCGCCGGCGTGACGCCGTCGATGCGGCCCGCTTGTCCGATGGTGCGCGGTCGGTGCGCTTGCAATTTCTGCTTCATTTCATTTGAGAGCCCGGGCAGCGTCGCGTAGTCGAAGTCATCCGGCAACTCGAAGCTTTCGTCGCGCCGATACGCTGCGATGTCCGCCGCCTGGCGCGAAAGATAGACATCGTATTTTGCATCGATCTCAATCTGCTCGGCGATCTTCGGTGCGAGCTCGCCAAAGCGCGGCCAGATTTTTGCGAGATGTGTGATCGTCACGTTCGGATACGACAACAGTTCAAATGCTGTGCGCCGCTGGCCGTCTTTGTTCAACGACAGCCCGTGGCGTTCTGCTTCCTTCGGCGTCAGCGAAATTGATTTTGCAAATTCGCGCGCATCGTTCAGCGCGGAGTGTTTTTCTTGGTGCATGCGTGCGCGTTCGGCGCCAACGCAGCCGATCGCAATTCCCTTGTCGGTCAGACGTTGATCGGCATTGTCGGCGCGCAACTGCAGTCGATACTCTGCACGCGATGTGAACATGCGATACGGTTCACTTACGCCGCGCGTCACGAGATCGTCGATCATCACACCGAGATACGCTTGCGCGCGATCGATGATGATTTCATCGCCCTCGCCTGCCAAAGCCGCCGCGTTGAGACCAGCAAGAAGTCCCTGTGCCGCAGCCTCTTCATAGCCTGTCGTGCCGTTGATCTGACCTGCGAGAAATAGTCCGCGCAGCTTTTTGGTCTGAAGTGTTGGCGCGAGTTCGCGCGGATCGACGTAATCGTATTCGATCGCATAACCAGGACGGATGATGCGCGCGTTTGTCAGTCCGGGAATTGTTGCGACGAGCGCGTGCTGCACCTCTTCAGGAAGCGACGTCGAAATTCCGTTTGGATAGACGGTGTGATCGTCGAGACCTTCCGGCTCCAGAAAAATCTGATGGCCGTCGCGCTCGCCGAACTTCACGATCTTGTCTTCGATCGACGGACAATAACGCGGACCACGGCTTGCGATCTGTCCGGAATACATCGGCGAACGATGAACGTTGTCGCGGATGATTTTGTGCGTCGATTCAGATGGTGCGTGTGATTCCGCATTCGATCTGCGGGTTTTCAATTTGCGTAGTGAGAATTGAAAACGGCTCGGGTGGATTGTCGCCCGGCTGCATTTCAAGTGCGGACCAATCAATTGTGCGGCCGTCGAGACGCGGTGGCGTTCCGGTCTTCAAGCGGCCAAGCGCGAGCCCGAGATTTTCCAGCGTGCGCGAAAGACCCACCGCAGGCGCTTCGCCGACGCGTCCTGCCGGGATTTGTTTTTCGCCGATGTGAATGAGACCGCGCAAAAAAGTGCCGGTCGTGAGAACCACCGCACCGGCTGCAATTTCACGGCCATCCGCAAGCCGGACGCCGCTCGCGCGCCCTGATTTGATCAGAAGATCGTCGGCTTCGCGCCTCGATTATTTCGAGGTTCGGAACGGCCCGGATCGCAGCCTGCATCGCGTTGGCATAGAGTTTCCGGTCAGCCTGGGCCCGCGGGCCGCGCACAGCCGGGCCTTTTCGACGATTGAGGACACGGAACTGGATGCCGCCGAGATCGGCGATTCGGGCCATAAGGCCATCCAAAGCATCGATTTCCCGAACCAGATGGCCTTTTCCAAGCCCGCCAATAGCGGGATTACAGGACATAGCGCCGATAGTGCCAAACCGGTGCGTTACGAGGGCGGTCTTCGCGCCCATACGGGCGGCCGCCGCCGCGGCTTCACAGCCGGCGTGGCCGCCGCCAATCACAACGACGTCGAATCGATGCGCCATCAAAACCTCGGATGGCGCGTTTTAGCGGAGGCGCGGGGAGGGGTCAAAATCATTGGATTTAAAGAAAATGTTTCACGTGAAACATTGCTGCACCCGTCCAAAAACGAACCCATTTGGGATCCCTCTTTGAACCCACAGCCCCTGTGGAAAACGCGGCCAGCTATACGGCCTGTCGATTCTGCACAAATCGACAAATCCCCACAGTAATCCACAACGCTCATTTTCCGATGCAGAAGTCCCGGAAAATAACGTCGAGAACGTCGTCAACGTCGACGCGGCCGGTGAGGCGGCCCAGGGCGCGCGCAGCGAGCCGCAATTCTTCTGCGAGGAGATCCTCACGGCTTGATAGATCCGGAGCCAGTGCGCGGCGCAGGGCGGTCAGTGCGTCTTGCAGCGCGCGACGGTGTCGCTCGCGCGTGACCAATGCGCTCTCGGCGCCGGCTCAAAAATTTTCCGCATGTCGCGCGAGCGCGCTCAACAACAAGTCGAAGCCTTCGCCGGTCTTGGCTGAAATATCGAATTCTGATTCATTAAAGATGAACTCAATTTCACTCTTTTCCGTTAGCGCTTTGTTAACTGTGTTTCTTAAAGGCTTATTAACCCGAACGCTTGGTTCACTTTTTCCTTTACTTTGTACCGATAGTTCATTTCTTTGGCTAAGCCTTGGATGCAAATCGATTTTATTCCGGATGAGCCAGACCGGCGTGCGCCCGCTGTCCTCACCCGCGTCGAAACGACCGATGAGTGCGTCCGGTCTCGCTGCTTTCTCGGGAGAGCGAAGTAATTCCGGCGCCGGGCCCAGGAAAGCGCCCAATATTTCCAGCCTCATCACTCGACCAACTGGCGCCGCCCGCCGCGTCGGGCCACGGAATGTTTCCCGCTTCATCGGGCCGCGACGTCTCCCCCGCTTCGACAATCCACAGAATCAGATCGGCCCCTGCGGCGCGTTCGCGCGCGCGGCGAACGCCTTCACGTTCCACGGGATCGTCAGTCTCTCGAATGCCCGCCGTATCGAGAAACGTGACCGGTAATCCATCAAGATCGAGATGCACCTCGATCACGTCGCGGGTCGTCCCGGCATAAGGCGACACGATCGCCGCTTCGCGTTTCGCAATCCGATTGAGAAGCGTCGATTTGCCGGCATTCGGCGGCCCCGCAATGGCCACGACAAATCCTTCGCGCAGGCGCTCCCCGCGGTTGCCCTCTGCAAGCACTGACGCAATGTCGCCTTCGAGCGACCGGGCAATCTGCAACGCCGGCGTTACAAGATCCTGCGGCACGTCAGCCTCATCGGAAAAGTCGATGCGCGCCTCAACGAGCGCAAGCGCCTGGATCAGCTGCGTCCGCCAGCTCTCGGACCGGTCACTCAGCGATCCCCGTCATCTGCCGGAAGGCCTGGCGCCGTTGACCCTTCCGTCTCGGCCATCACCAGGTCGGCAAGGCCTTCCACCGCGGTCAGATCGAGCTTGCCGTTCTCAAAGGCGCGGCGCGTGAATTCGCCCGCCTCCGCGGGTCGCAGACCGTCGATCTGAGCAAGCGCCGTAAAGACCGCCGCGACGACGGCGTGGCCGCCATGCAGCTGAAGCTCTGCGACATCCTCGCCCGTTTCGCTTTGCGGCCCCGGAAACCAGAGCGCCAGCGCCTGATCGACAATCTCGCCATCGCGCCCGCGGACGCGTGCGAGCGCAGCCTTGCGCGGATCGGGGATCCTGCCCATGAGCGCCTTGAGCGCATCGCCGGCACGCGGCCCTGAAATACGCACAACCGCAATGGCAGCCGGCGGACGTCCGGACGACAGTGCGTAAATGGTTTCGCGCGTTGCATTCGACATCGCAGCGCACGGAAGCGCCGAGACAGGGCAGGGGTCAAGCCCCGATAATGTTCGCGCAGGCTGTGAAACGTCGAGCGCGACGTCTCCAGCGTCCATGAAAATCCCGCAGGTGCGATCCTCGCCGCCCGCGATATGATCGTGCAAATTCACGACCTATCGGGGAGGCGACATGACACCGAGTTTCCGCCTTATCGTGCTCCTGCCGGTAATTTTGGTTGCGTGCTTGAGCCAACCTTTGGCAGCGGCGGACAACGATCTCGCTCGTGCGTATCGCGTGATTGCGTCAAAGCGTTTCGTTGACCTCACGCACAGCTTCGATCCCGCGATCCCCTGTGTGGTCCGGGTTCGGCCAAGCCAAAATGACACCCGCAGCCGATCCGAAGACGCAGCGCCCTTACACCATCAAGGAAGACGGTTTTCGCACAACGCTCTACGAATTCGTCGGCCAGTACGGCACCCACGTCGATCCGCCGGCGCATTTCGACGAAAAAGGGATCACCATGGATGTGATCCCCCTCAAGCAAATGATTTTGCCGCTGATCGTGCTGGATGCAACACCTTATCTGCAGAAGGATCCGAACCACGCGTTTTCTGTCGCCGATTTGCGTGCATGGGAGAAAAAGCACGGGCGCATTCCGCGTGGATCCTTCGTGGCGCTGCGAACCGACATGTACAAAGATTGGGACACCGACCCCGAGCGATTCAAGCGCGCTCCGTTTCCTGCCTGGTCATTCGAGACGATCAAGTTTCTCTATGAACAGCGCGGCGTCGTGGCAACGGGACACGAGTCGCTCGACACCGACACGACCGATAAGATGGAATCCGAAACCTACATCCTTCAGCACGGCCATTATCAGATCGAAGTCATGGCCAATCTCGACAAGGTGCCGCCGAAAGGCGCATTGATCGTCGTGACCTGGCCGAAGGTCCGCAACGGGCTCGGGTTTCCCGCCCGGGCTTTTGCGATATTGCCCTGAGGGGGCAATCGCCGCGGCAGGAACGATTCAACCCGGCGCGCTGTTCTATCGTCGGCGCGCCGCGGAGATGACCGTTTCCCGCCGGACGTCAAATCACGCTAGGTTTTGGCAATGTCACTTCCGCACAGCGCCGCTCACGTTAATCGCCTTGCTCAGGCGACATCGCCTTACCTTCTCCAGCACAAGCACAATCCGGTCGACTGGTGGACCTGGGGGCCGGAAGCGCTGCAGGAGGCCCAGCGTACGAATAAGCCGATCCTGCTGTCGGTCGGCTACGCCGCCTGCCACTGGTGCCATGTCATGGCGCACGAGTCCTTTGAGGATGAGGCGACCGCGCGCGTGATGAACGAGCTGTTCGTCAACATCAAGGTCGATCGCGAAGAGCGGCCCGACATCGATCAGATCTATATGAACGCTTTGCATCTGTTGGGAGAGCAGGGTGGCTGGCCTCTGACGATGTTCCTGACCTCAAAGGCCGAGCCGGTGTGGGGCGGCACATATTTTCCGAAAGAATCGCGCTTCGGCCGGCCCGCTTTCGTCGATGTTCTGCGCGAAGTGGCCCGGCTGTTCCGGGAGGAGCCGAACCGGATCGAGCAGAACCGCACCGCGCTCTTGTCCCAACTCGCCGAGAAGGCGAGACCGGCAGGGAAGGTGACGATTGGCTTGAAGGAGCTCGATGCGGCCGCCATGCAGGTCGGCAACATGTTCGACCAGGTCAATGGTGGTTTGCGCGGCGCTCCAAAGTTTCCGCAGCCCGCAATCCTCGAAATGCTCTGGCGCGCCGGGTTGCGCACCGGAGATGCGCGCTTCTTCGAGACCGTCGAACACACGCTCGATCGCATGTGCGAGGGAGGAATCTATGACCATCTCGGCGGGGGCTTCTCGCGCTATTCCGTGGACGAGCGGTGGCTGGTCCCGCATTTCGAAAAAATGCTCTACGACAACGCCCAGCTGCTCGAGTTGCTGTCGCTGGCCTGGCAGCACAGCAAAAATCCTTTGTTTGCCCAGCGCGCGCGAGAAACTGTCGCATGGCTCAACCGCGAAATGACGGGCGGCGAGGGTGCTTTTTTTGCCTCGCTTGATGCCGACTCCGAAGGCGAAGAAGGCAAATTCTACGTCTGGTCGTACGACGAAGTGATCAAAACCCTCGGCGAAACCGACGGCGAATATTTTGCACGGCACTACGACGTAGGCCCAGGCGGCAATTTCGAAGGCCATAGCATCCTTAATCGCCTCGCAGGCCTCGATCGTACTGCCGAGGATGAAAGCCGCCTGGCACAGCTGCGCGCGAAGTTGCTTGCGGTGCGCAAGACGCGCATCCGCCCCGGGCTTGACGACAAAGTGTTGGCCGACTGGAACGGACTGATGATCGCGGCTCTCGTCAATTCGGCGATTATTATCGATGAGCCGGATTGGCTCACGATGGCTCAACGCGCGTTCGATTTCGTTGCGCGATCAATGACAAAAGGCGACCGCCTCGGCCACTCCTGGCGCGAGGGAAAGTTGCTCTTCCCCGGTCTTGCTTCGGATTTCGCAACCATGATCCGTGCCGCGCTGTCGCTCTACGAAGCGACCGGCGAGCGCAGTTATCTCGAACAGGCCCTCGCGTGGCAGAATTCTTTCGACAAGCACTACGCCGACGCCGAGACCGGTGCGTATTATCTTTCCTCTGACGATGCAGATGATCTGTTGCTGCGGCCGCATTCGACCCAGGACGATGCCACGCCCAATCCAAACTCGGTGGCCGCACAAAATCTCGTCAGGCTCGCGGTGCTTTCCGGCGACGACAAATGGCGGGCGCGGGCAGATCGCTTGATCGAAACAGTTCTTTCAGCCGCGGAGCGCAATCTGTTCGGTCATGTCGCGCTGCTCAATGCCCTCGACCTGCGGCTGCGTGCCGCCGAGATCGTGGTGACGGGTCCGGACGCCGCGACATTTCGCAAAAGCGGCGCTGAAATTGCCTTATCTCGACCGCATCGTTCTTCGCGCATCGAGCCCGGGCGACCTGCCGTCGTCGCACCCGGCTCAGGAAAAATTGAAGGCCGCACCGGGAAGCGCGGCCTTCGTCTGTGTCGGTGAGCGCTGCTCGCTTCCGGTAACCGATGCCGCCCAGATTGCGCCGGCCGTTGTCGGCCATGCGGCAATAGGCGCTGGTTACGTATTCATCAACTCGAAGAACTCGGAGTTGCTCTTCGTATTGCGCAGCTTGTCGAGCAGGAAGTCGATGGCATCCATCGTGCCCATCGGGTTCAGAATCCTCCGCAAAACGTACATTTTCTTGAGGATCGCAGGATCGGTGAGGAGCTCTTCCTTGCGCGTGCCGGACCGCGTGATGTCGATCGCCGGGAATGTGCGCTTGTCGGCAACCTTGCGGTCGAGGATCAGTTCCGAGTTGCCGGTGCCCTTGAACTCTTCGAAGATCACTTCGTCCATGCGGCTGCCGGTATCGATCAGGGCCGTGGCGATGATGGTGAGCGAGCCGCCTTCCTCGATGTTTCGTGCCGCGCCGAAGAAGCGCTTCGGCCGCTGCAGCGCGTTGGCGTCGACGCCGCCGGTCAGCACCTTGCCTGAAGAGGGCACGACGGTGTTGTAGGCACGGCCGAGACGGGTGATCGAAGTCGAGCAGAATCACGACGTCGCGCTGATGCTCGACCAGGCGCTTCGCCTTTTCGATCACCATTTCCGCGACCTGTACGTGACGCGAGGCCGGCTCGTCGAATGTCGATGAAATCACTTCGCCCTTCACCGAGCGCTGCATGTCGGTGACTTCTTCCGGCCGCTCGTCGATGAGCAGCACGATCAGATAAGTCTCGGGGTGATTGGCGGTGATTGAGTGCGCAATGTTCTGCAGCAGCACGGTCTTGCCGGTGCGCGGAGGCGAGACGATCAGTGCACGCTGGCCTTTGCCAATCGGCGCTACGATATCGATGACCCGGGCCGAAAGATCCTTTTTGGTCGGATCTTCATATTCCATCCTGAGCCGTTCATCCGGATAGAGTGGGGTCAAGTTGTCGAAATTGACCTTGTGCCGAGCCTTCTCGGGATCCTCGAAATTGATCGTGTTGACCTTGAGCAGCGCAAAGTACCGCTCGCCTTCTTTCGGTGATCGGATGTGACCTTCGACTGTGTCGCCGGTGCGCAAGCCGAAACGGCGAATCTGGCTTGGCGAAACGTAGATATCGTCCGGCCCAGACAGGTAGTTCGATTCCGGCGAGCGCAAGAATCCGAAGCCGTCGGAGAGCACCTCGACCACGCCTTCGCCGATAATGTCGACTTCCTGCGTCGCGAGCTGCTTCAGGATTGCGAACATCAGCTCCTGCTTGCGCATGGTGCTGGCGTTCTCAACCTGATGTTCTTCAGCGAAAGCAACGAGATCGGCAGGTGTCTTGGACTTAAGGTCCTGGAGTTTCATTTCCCGCATTGGGGGTTTACGTCCTTGGAAGCGTTACCGGCGAAGACTTGAAAACAAAAAACTTGCGCCGTTTGACTTTGGAGAGAGATCGCAGGTCTGGGGTGACGAGGTGGTAGTAGGGAAAGGCCCGGAACCCGATGCTGCGACCGGCCCAAACACTTAGGGAGCCGGAACGCGACTGCATCCGCCTGCGTTCGGTGGGATGACATCAACATAAGTTGAGCGACCCTTCGACGCAAGAGGGCAGGCAGCGTGTGAGCAACTGTGAGGGATCTAGAACGGCTTAACCGTCGCCAAGATGACGATTATGATTAGCAGGACTGTCGGTATCTCATTGACAATACGAAAGAATTTTTGAGTGTGTGAATTCCGGTCGTATCGGAATTCATTTACCCAGTGAGCAAATAGGCCGTGCACGATCGTCATCGCCACCACGACGACAAACTTGGCTTGAAACCACCCGGCGCTGAACCATTCGCCCGAGCAACACTAAAGCGATGCCCGCGAGCCAGGTGACAGCCATGGCAGGCATCATGATGAAGTTGAGGAGGCGGTGCTCCATCGTCTTGAACGTTTCCGATTGCTCGGATCCGACACTGGCAGCCGCGTGATAGACGAACAGGCGCGGCAGGTAGAGCATCCCTGCCATCCAGGCGATCACGGCGACAATATGCAGCGCTTTCACCCAGAGATACATCTCAGTCTACCGGCGTACGCGTTTAAGCATACGTTCAACATGCGCGATCGGCGTGTCCGGCAATATTCCATGCCCGAGATTAAAAATCAGCGGACCATCACCCAGATGGCGCAGCACGTCATCGACCTCACGATCAAGAGCTGCACCGCCGGCCAGGAGCGCGAGTGGATCAACATTACCCTGCACCGGGACACGTGATTGCAATGCATCGCGTGCGATGGCCCTTTCAAACGTCCAATCGATGCCAATAGCGCGTCACTCCCGTCATTTCAACGTAGGGAAGGGCCATTGCGCCGGCTCCTCGTGGAAATCCAATGATCTTGGCACGGGGTACCCGCCGACGGACGCCTTCAACGATTTTTTGCGTTGGAGCAATGCACCAGCGGTCGAATTGTTCAGGACCGAGCACACCGGCCCAAGTATCGAAAATCTGCACACAATCGGCACCTGCCTCAAGTTGATTCGCCAGGTAGTCAATTGATGCACCCACCAAGCGGTCGATCAGCCGCGAAAAATTCTCAGGGTCGCGATGGGCGAACAGTCGAGCCGGGGCCTGATCAGGTGTCGCCTGTCCCGCCACGATATACGTCGCAACCGTCCAAGGAGCTCCGCAAAACCCTATCAGCGCCGTTTTATCATCAAGCAAGGTCTTGACCTGACGCACCGTTTCATAGATCGGCGCCAGAACATTTTGATCAGCTACCTCCCGCATGCGGGAGAGCGCGTCTGCATCACGCAAGGCTTCGAGTTTTGGCCCTTCACCGACCAAGAACTCAACCTTCCGGCCAAGCGCCAACGCTACAACAAGAATATCGGAAAACAGGATTGCGGCATCAAAAGCAAATCGCCGGACCGGCTGCAACGTGACTTCCGCAGCTAGCTTTGGATTAAAACAAAGATCGAGAAACCCTCCGGCCTTTTCGCGAGCCGTACGATACTCAGGAAGATACCGTCCCGCTTGCCGCATCAACCATATCGGTGGGATCGTTTCGTGCTTGCCTTCCAGGACGCGTAGAAGCTTTTTCCCCACCGCACTGCTGATCCCGTCTTTATCCATCAATAATCTTCTTAGAATTTGTAGTGTTTGTTGGAGCGTTGATTGGACTCATGCCTGTCGATCAACATTCTGTCCACTGACTGGCAGAAGCCAATTCAGAAAGGTGCCTAATTCAAGGTCCGATCGATCCACAGCAAAAGCACTGAATTTTGGGGCATTGACAACGATATCCCCCTTTGTCCCCACGCGCCTGTCCACATCTCAGCAATCCGGTTGAATTCATTCCGCGTAGTCATCCCATCCGCTGCAATGTGGAAGAAAGTTGAACTCCCGATCATGGCTGACTTGCTTGTTGGGGCAGGCCGTGGCCTTCTCCCGTTATATCCACAGGCTTTCCGGCCAATATACAGATGCCTGAGACCGGTTATTTCCACTTACATCTGGTATCGGATGCTACCGGCGAAACCTTGATAACGGTCGCGCGGGCAGCTGCTGCGCAGTACGCGAATGTCTCGCCAGTCGAGCATCTGTATCCGATGGTGCGGTCGAAAAAGCAGCTCGACCACGCGCTTTCCGAAATCGCGGAATCCCCCGGTCTAGTTCTGTACACCCTCCTTGAAGAGGATCTTATCGAAGCCCTGGAAAAAAAATGCCGCGAGCTTGGATTGCCCTGCATGTCGATCCTCGGGCCGGTCCTGCGCCTGTTTCAGTCTTATCTCGGGGCAGAGACGATCCATAGGGCTGGTGCCCAGCATGTGCTGAATGCGGAATATTTCCAACGTATCGATGCTTTGAACTTTACGATGCTGCATGATGACGGCCAGCACGCGGAGGGGCTCGAGGAAGCGGACGTCGTACTCGTAGGGGTCTCGCGCACATCCAAGACGCCCACCTCGATCTACCTCGCCAATCGCGGCGTAAAAACCGGGAACGTGCCTCTGGTACCAGGTGTACCGCTGGCGCCGGCTGTCGAGAAACTTTCCCGACCTCTCGTTGTCGGTCTTTACGCTAGCCCGGAGCGGATCGTGCAGATCCGCGAGAACCGTTTGCTTGGTCTGAAGGCTCACCGCGACGATGACCAATATATAGACAGGGCCGCGGTGGCCGAAGAAGTCTCATTCTCTCGCCGCCTTTGCGCCAAGCACAATTGGCCGACAATCGATGTCACACGCCGGTCGATTGAGGAGACGGCTGCTGCCGTTATGCGCCTGCTGACCGAGCGCCGGCGCCACCCGGTAGGATGACCATGGCGGTCTGGCTAGCCTCGCAACCTTTGGTGCTTGCTTCCCGTAGCGACGTACGGGGCAAGATTCTGGCGGCAGCCGGTCTTCGCTTCGAAATACGGCCGTCGGCAATCGACGAACGCGCAATCGAGGCTCAAGCCGGTATTAGCGATCCCGCGGGCGTTGCGCGCCACCTGGCCCATGCAAAGGCTGCAGCCGTGGCAGCCGGCCTCCCGGGGCGCGTGGTCCTCGGCGCCGATCAGACGCTGGCGCGCGGTGCCAAACGTTTTACCAAGCCGACTGACCGGGACGTCGCTTCAGAGCAACTACGAGACCTGCGCGGCCGCACGCATGAACTGCACTCGGCACTCGTCATTGTTCGCGACGGTTCGATGCTATTTTCCTGCGTTGATACTGCTAGATTGACCATGCGCAACTTCAGTGACCGTTACCTCGATGATTATCTCGGCATGGCAGGTGATGCCGCGCTAAAGAGCGTTGGAGGATATCAGCTCGAAGGTATCGGCATTCATTTGTTTGAGCGGGTGGAAGGCGACTATTTCACGATCCTCGGCTTGCCGTTAATGCCGCTGCTGGCGTACCTGCGTCAGAACAAATTTATCGATAGCTGACCAATGTTTGTGCTCGGTCTCACCGGCTCGCTGGGTATGGGTAAATCGACCACAGCGGGATTCTTTGCCGAACTGGGCGTACCCGTCCACGATGCCGATGCAGCGGTGCATCGCCTTTATAAGGCCGAAGCCGCGCCGCTCATTGAGGCAGCATTCCCGGGTACCACGGCCGACGGCGAAGTGGATCGCCAAAAGCTTGCCAAACGTGTGCTGAAAGATCCTGCGGCGATTAAGAAACTTGAGGGAATCATACATCCATTGGTACGCGCCGCCGAGGAGCATTTCCTTGCCGAAGCGGAAAGGAAAAATACCCAAGTCGCTGTTTTGGATATTCCTCTGCTATTCGAGACGGGTGGTGACCGGCGCTGCGACGCCGTCGTGGTCGTATCTGCGCCCGAAGACATCCAGCGCACCCGTATTTTCGAGCGTCCTGGCATGACGGAACAGAAATTCGCAGGGATTGTGGCAAACCAAATGCCGGATGTGGAAAAGCGAAGGCGCGCTGATTTCGTCGTGGATACGTCGAAGGGGTTCGACGCCGCACGTGCGCAGGTACGTGAAATTCTTGCGCGAGTAGTTACAATGCCAAAGCGACGTCACTGATTCTGCGGCACGAGCACCATGCGTGAAATCGTCCTCGATACCGAAACGACAGGTCTCGATCCAACTCAGGGCCATCGGCTCGTTGAACTGGGCTGCATTGAGCTACTCAACGGGATACCAACCGGGGCGACGTTCCACGCCTACATCAATCCCGAGCGAGACATGCCCGCCGAGGCATTTGAGGTTCACGGTCTTTCCGCCGAATTTCTGAAAGCGCACAAGCGCTTTATCGAGGTCGTCGACGATTTTCTTGCCTTTATCGGCGACGCTCCACTTGTGATTTACAATGCGGGATTCGACCATGCCTTTCTGTGTGCTGAGCTTAAGCGTGCCGAGCGCGAATTGATCGCGCGTGAACGGCTTATCGACACGCTGCTGCTTGCACGCCGCAAGCATCCGGCGGGCCCCAATCGACTCGATGACTTGTGCGCCAGGTACGGGATCGACAACTCACGTCGGACGAAGCACGGTGCACTGCTCGATGCGGAGATACTCGCCGAGGTTTACGTCGAACTGATTGGCGCACGGCAGGCGCAGCTCGGCCTCGCCGAGACCGGCGAGCGTGGGCCGAGCGGCCCTGACGATGCAATTGTCGTACGTACGCGCCCTCAGCCATTGGCGGCGCGGTTGAGCGAGACAGAACTCGCCGCGCACCGCGATTTTGTGGCTGGCCTAGGCGAAAACGCTTTGTGGGGCTACTATCAGCCGGCGGGTATTTGACTCAGCTGCCCGTGGCCGGTGCCGGCGTTGGCTGCGCCTGAGCCATCTTCTGCCGATAAAGACTGACGAAATCCACTGGGTCGAGCAGGAGCGGCGGGAAGCCGCCGTTTCGCACTGCAGTCGCAATGATCTCGCGCGCAAACGGGAACAGCAGACGCGGGCATTCGATCATCATGAGCGGGTTGAGACTTTCTTGCGGCACATTTCGAATTCGAAATACCCCGGCGAATTCCAATTCGAATCGGAACAACAATCGTTGAGGACGTCTCGGCTTTGCCGTCCAGTTTGATCACAACCTCGACGTCAGTTTCTGACAAAGGCGTCGCGCCGACATTGATCTGAATTCCGATTTGTGGTTGTTCTTGCTGGACGTTGAGCGATTGCGGAGCGTTTGGGTTCTCGAACGAGAAATCCTTGATGTACTGGGCAACTACAGTGAGCTGCGGCTGATCCTGGCCAGCTCCGGGTGTCCCCCAACCGCTTTGTCCGGCCCGCCATTTGTCGTCGTCATAAACTCTCCTTCACACCACGCCACAGCGCGCGCGGCGGTTGGCTAACATAGGGTCGGTGAGGGAACAAGAATGCACGCCGATCAGCGTCCGCGCTCATCTTTTCGATGGTCAGGCAACGAGGGCTCAGGCACCTGATGCCATTGTTCGCGCGCAAGATCGACGACGCCGTCTTCTTGTCGAGGCGCTGCGCCGACAAAGGCGTGGCGCAGCGATCCGACCAACAAGACCAAGGCGATAATGTCGGTAATAAACCCCGGAATTAGCAGTAAAATCCCCGCGAGCAACATGAGGCCTCCCCCGGCGTCTGTCTGCAGGGCCGCAAAAGAACCGTTGTCCATTGCGACACGGATGCGGGCCGCATGGCCGCTGCCGGCATGGCGCAAAATCAAAGCGCCGCAAAGCGATCCGGCTAATATCAAGCTTAACGCCCACCCGAAGCCAATTGTCGCAACAACTGCAATGAACGCGGCAAGTTCCAGAATGGGCAGCGCGAGGACTGCCAATATTACCCATTTTGCCACATTCATCGGTGTTTCTCTGACAGTGCGATGTTGGCCTAGGCGTTCTGATCGTCTAAGGTCCGGTTGAGAGACCTGAATTGCGCCGAAGCACCGGCGCGAGGCCCGGCCCAACGGATTGATGCGGCCAATAACGGATGCAACAGCGGCGGTGCCGATCGACGGCACCCGATCGTACGCAAATCCGGCCGGCGAGCGGCCACGGTAGCCGAAAGCATGCGAGACGTGTTCGATATTTATACCATCATATTTCTGGCGCTCGCGGTATTCATCTTCTTGCGCTTGCGCAGTGTATTGGGTCAACGGACGGGCAGGGAACGACCGCCGTACGATCCATATTCGGCGCGTGAGCCTGTGCGCCCGACGTCGGAAAAAGTCGTCGCGCTTCCCAACCGGACGACGGAGACGGTCACACCAAAACCCGCGGATCCTGCCGAGAGTCCGTCGGATCGATGGAAGGGTGTTGCGGAGGCTGGTTCGGTTATTGCCGGCGGGCTCGACGCCATTGCCGCCGCTGATTCGAATTTCGACGGTAAGCATTTTTTGACGGGCGCGCGTGCAGCCTATGAAATGATCGTCAACGCCTATGCAGAAGGCGATCGACGGACGTTAAAGAACCTTCTTGCTCGGGAGGTTTATGATGGCTTTGAGAGCGCAATCGCAGAGCGTGAAAAGCGTGGCGAGACGGTGGAGAGCCGGTTCGTATCGATCGACAATGCGGACATCACAGCTGCCGAATTGCGCGGACGCAATGCGCAGGTGACCGTGCGGTTTCAATCCAAGCTTGTTTCTGTCACACGTGACAAGGACGGCAAAGTGATCGACGGCAATGCTGAAAAAGTGACCGACATCACCGACGTCTGGACCTTCGCCCGCGACCTCAGTTCACGCGATCCGAACTGGAAATTGATTGCCACCGAAGCCGGGCAATGAGCGCATGCCGGAGACGCTTTTCCGCACACTCATTCTATTTTGCTTTGGTCTCTCAATAACCGCCGCTGCTATAGCGCCGGCGTCTGCCACCAGCATTCATTTGCGCAACGCGCGGACCGAGGCCATCAGCTTTGCTGATCTCGCAGGCTGGAAGGACGACGACCAAAAAGCGGCGTTCGATACTTTTCTCAAGAGCTGCGGTGCGATTCTCAATGGCACGCGCGCGATGCGGGCGGCACGGCCGTTCTATGGTGCCTTGTTCAAGGTGTGCGAGCGCGCAGTGTCGGCCGGCGAGCTTGATCACGACCGTGCTCGTGCCTTTTTCGAGGACAACTTCAAGCCGATGCGTGTCATCCCGGCGGGCCAGACGCAGGGATTCTTTACCGGGTACTACGAAACGGAAGTGGACGGTTCGCGCTTTCCCAGCGACGAATACTCCATTCCAATGTACGCGGCGCCGGCCGAAACCGTGAGAAAACGTCAAAGCAAGGTTTTTGCCGATCTTGACCGCACCCGAATCGAGGATGGTGCTCTCGCGGGGAAGAGCCTGGAAATCTGCTACGTCAAAAGCCCCATCGACGCCTTTTTTGCCCAAATTCAAGGTTCGACGCGGGTTAAACTCGACAGCGGAAAATTGCTGCGACTGAATTATATCGCGAGCAACGGAATGCCCTACACGCCCGTCGGAAAGTTTCTGATCGATCGCGGTATCGTTTCAAAAGAAGAAATGTCGATGGACAAAATTCGCGAATTCATGGAGGCGAATCCCGAAGAAGGAAAAGCATTGCGGCAGAAAAACCGCTCTTTCGTTTTCTTTCAGGAAACCCCATTGAACGCGCATGACGAGTGCATCGGTGCACAGGGCGTTCCACTTACCCCGCGCCGCTCGCTCGCGGTTGACAAGAAGATCCATATTTATGGAACGCCGATCTGGATCGATGCCGAGTTTCCGATCGAGAGCGAAAAGCCGGAAACCAAATTCCGTCATTTGCTGGTGGCGCAGGACACGGGATCGGCGATTGTCGGGCCGGCGCGCGCCGATATCTATTTTGGGCATGGCGAAGAGATCGGTCACATCGCAGGGCGTATCAAGCAGAACGGGCAGTTCGTGATGCTCGTGCCGCAGAGTGTCGCAGTCAGCGGCAGCGCAGTAGCGGCCGTGACGAATATCCCGCTTCCAGCACCGCGTCCGAAAATGGTCGTTACCGCCGCGGCGCGTTCGAGCACAACCGGAAGCGTGCCGGCACAGCCTGCCAAGCGGCGCCATTAGCTCGATGAAGTCCGGCGACGGCAAACGGCGTCGCGTCCTCTCTGCCGAAGAGCGGGTGTTGTGGACCGCTATCACGAAATCGATTGCGCCGATGCGGGATTCGGATACCTCAGAAGACGTTGAGACGGCGGATCATATCGCTCCGCACATCGATATACCTTCTGCAAAAAAAGCACGGTTGGCTGAACCGGCAGGCAACAGGCCGCCGCCCCTTGCAGCGCTCGGACGCCGCATGCGCACGCGGGTCGCTCGCGGCAAAGAGGCAATCGACGGCCGCCTCGATTTGCACGGGCTGACCCAAAGCGAAGCGCACACGGCACTTTTGCGTTTCCTGCGGGCCGCGACCGCACGCGACGCCCGGCTTGTGCTTGTCATCACCGGAAAAGGGGGCCGAGGCGAGGGTGAGCGAGGAATCCTCAAGCGTCAGGTGCCGCAATGGCTGAGCCTGCCGGAATTTCGGGCATTGATAATCGGCTTCGAGCAAGCGCACGTTGCTCATGGAGGCGAAGGTGCGCTCTACATCCGGGTGCGGCGCACCCGGCGCCTTTGAAGTCGCAGTGCGTATCAGAGAATAAAGCGGCTTAAATCGGTGTTCTTGGCGAGATCACCGACGTGCTTCTGCACATAGTCCGCATCGATTTTGACGTGTTCGCCGGAACGATCGGGCGCCGCAAACGAGACTTCGTCGAGCACTCTTTCCATCACTGTCTGTAGTCGACGGGCGCCGATATTCTCGACGCTGGCATTCACCGCGACGGCGATGTCCGCAATGGCATCGATGGCATCCTCGCCGAATTCAAGCGTCACGCCCTCGGTGCTCATGAGCGCAATATACTGCTTGATCAGCGAGGCTTCCGGCTCAGTCAGGATTCGGCGTAAATCGTCACGTGTGAGCGCCTTGAGCTCGACACGGATCGGCAGCCGCCCTTGCAGTTCGGGCAACAAGTCCGATGGCTTCGATATGTGAAACGCGCCGGACGCGATGAAGAGAATGTGGTCGGTTTTGACCGGCCCGTGCTTTGTATTGACAGTGGTGCCTTCAATTAACGGCAGCAAGTCGCGCTGCACGCCTTCACGTGATACGTCTGCGCCGCGCAACCCCTCCCGACCGGCAATCTTGTCGATCTCGTCGAGAAACACGATGCCGTTCTGCTCGACGGCCTTTATGGCTTCCTGCACCAGCTGATCGGTGTCGAGCAGCTTGTCGGATTCTTCATTGACCAATATGTCGTGCGACTCTTGAACAGTTACGCGGCGCGTCTTTGTGCGGCCGCCGCCAAGTTTGCCGAAGATATCGCCGATATTGATTGCGCCCATCTGTGCGCCCGGCATGCCGGGTATCTCGAACATCGGCATGCCGCCACTGCCGGCTTGCACTTCGATCTCTATCTCCTTGTCGTTCAACTCGCCTGCTCGCAGCTTCTTTCGGAAACTCTCCCGTGTGGCGGGGCTTGCGCCAGGGCCGACCAGTGCGTTGAGGACGCGTTCTTCCGCCGACTGTTCGGCGCGTGCCTGGACGTCCTTGCGTTTTCGCTCGCGCACAAGTGCGATTCCGATCTCGACGAGATCGCGCACAATTTGCTCGACATCGCGGCCGACATATCCGACTTCGGTAAATTTGGTTGCCTCGACTTTCAGAAATGGCGCGCCAGCAAGCCGCGCGAGCCGGCGGGAGATCTCGGTCTTGCCGACGCCGGTGGGGCCGATCATCAGGATGTTCTTCGGCAGTACTTCCTCGCGCAGCCTTTCGTCAAGCTGTAACCGCCGCCAGCGGTTGCGCAGCGCGATTGCAACCGCGCGCTTTGCGTCGCCCTGGCCGACGATATAGCGATCAAGTTCGGAGACGATTTCGCGGGGAGAAAAGTCGGTCATGATCAGTATCTGGTTTCAGATTAAGAAGCGCCGCTCGCAGAGGAAATCAAGCGCCTTCGCTCACGACTTCAAGGTCTCGACGGTGACATTGCGATTGGTGAAGACGCAAATCTCCGCCGCGATGTCGAGCGACTTTCGCACGATCTGCTCTGCATCGAGCGGTCCATCCAGCAGCGCGCGTGCCGAGGCGAGTGCATAGTTGCCACCGGAGCCGATTCCCATGATGCCATTTTCGGGCTCCAGCACGTCGCCAGTGCCGGTGAGGACCAACGAGACGTTCGCGTCGGCAACAATCATCATCGCTTCGAGACGGCGCAAATAACGGTCGGTTCGCCAATCTTTGGCGAGCTCAACTGCCGCACGGGTTAGCTGGCCCGGGTATTGCTCGAGCTTGGCTTCCAGCCGCTCAAATAAGGTGAATGCGTCCGCAGTGGCACCGGCAAATCCGCCAATTACGTCGCCCTTGCCAAGGCGCCGGACTTTTTTTGCATTGGATTTGACGATGGTCTGGCCAATCGAAACCTGGCCGTCGCCGCCGATAACGACCAAGCCACCCTTGCGGACGGTCAGGATGGTTGTGCCATGCCAGGAGGGAAGTTCGTTCGGTGACATACGGTTAAATCCCCACGATCCGCGTCATCTAGTCATGACGAACAGTATTTGCAAACCGTTCGCAACGCTGTGGCGAATCCCGCAAACCCCTGATAAAAGGCGCGCGAACAAAGGACTTTCGAATGCGCAAGGGCACCGTTAAGCGCAAGACCAAGGAAACCGACGTCGAGATCGAAATCGATCTCGACGGAGCCGGCCGCGGATCGATTGCAACCGGCATAGGTTTTCTCGACCACATGCTCGACCTGCTTGCGCGGCACTCACGCATCGACATCGCGGTCAAGGCCAAAGGCGACCTGCACATCGATCATCACCATACCACCGAAGATGTCGGGATCGCGCTCGGCCAAGCTGTCAAGCAGGCACTCGGCGATATGAAAGGCATCACCCGGTATGCCGACGTGCACGTCCCAATGGACGAGGCCTTGACGCGGGTTGCGATCGACATTTCCGGTCGACCGTTCCTGGTCTTCAGGGCCGAGTTCGTGCGCGACAAGGTCGGGACGTTCGACACCGAGCTTGTGCAGGAGTGGTTTCAGGCCTTCGCGATGAATGCCGGTATAACGCTTCATGCCGAGGTGCTGTACGGCACAAACGACCATCACATCGCCGAGTCCTGCTTTAAGGGTTTAGCGCGCGCGCTGCGGGCGGCCGTGGCCATAGACCCACGCGCTAAAGACGAAGTGCCGTCCACGAAAGGTTCGCTGGGGTGACGCCGCCAGCGGTCGGAGGTGATCCAACTCTTGCAGTTCCTTCTCGTAGAATGGCCCTGACGAGCCGGCCATGATCAGTTTGAGTATGAGGACGTGTAATGCCCACCTATACCGTACACGCACCACAGCCGGGGTGGACGAACGATGCATCGCGCGCGCCGGAGCAATTTGTATTCGTGCGTGATGGATTTCATTTTTGGGCGTTTGTACTGGCACCGCTATGGCTGCTGTTGCATCGGCTCTGGCTGGCTCTGCTCATTTATGTTGTCGGCTATGGCGTCCTCAGTTTCGGGTTCGCCTTTGCGCGTGTGTCCTCGAATACCCAGTTGATCGTCGCGCTGCTAATCGCGCTGCTTATGGGATTCGAGGCCTCAAGTATCTGGAGGTGGACCTTGAATCGCCGCGGTTGGGCGACGCTCGGATTCGTGGTCGCCGAGGATGCCGAAACGGCGGAACGCCGCTTCTTTGCGGAGTGGCAAAAGCGCGCGGCCGATACGCCTTCGGTTCCTGCAACCGAACCGAAATATTCAGCTCCGGTACGGCGAGGCCCACCTTCACCATCCGACGTCATTGGTCTGTTTCCGGAGCCGGGAGGCCAAAGGTGAGCGTTGCAATTGTCGACTACGGCTCCGGCAATCTGCATTCAGCTGCCAAGGCATTCGAGCGGGCAGCGCGCGAAAGCGGACAAGGTCAGCCGGTTGTCGTGACCGGCGATCCCGACACCGTTTCGCGCGCCGATCGTATCGTCCTGCCTGGCGTCGGCGCTTTCGCAGATTGTCGGCGTGGAACTCGATGAAATTCCCGGGATGATCGATGCGCTTGAGCACACGGTGCGCAAGAAGGGTAAGCCGTTCTTCGGAATTTGCGTCGGCATGCAATTGATGGCCGAACGGGGCCGCGAGTACCGGATCACGCCTGGTCTTGGCTGGATATCGGGCGAGGTAGATCGTATCGCGCCGTCCGATCCCAATCTGAAAATCCCGCATATGGGCTGGAACACGCTCAACATGCTGACGGATCACCCGGTGGCCGATGGTATCCCGCTCGGACCGGACGGCTTGCACGCATATTTCGTGCACTCCTATCAATTGAAAACAGCACGCGATGCTGACCTGATCGCGCAGGCCGACTACGGCGGACCCGTTACAGCCATCGTCGGCCGCGAAAACATGGTTGGCACACAGTTTCATCCGGAAAAAAGCCAGCGACTTGGCCTCGCCCTGATTGCGAATTTTTTGAAGTGGAAGCCGTGATTCTCTTTCCTGCGATCGATCTCAAGGAAGGATTGGCCGTTCGTCTTGAGCAGGGCGATATGGCCCGCGCCACCGTCTTTCATCGGGATCCGGCCGCACAGGCGCGCGCGTTCGAGCAACAGGGATTCGAATATCTTCATATTGTCGACCTCGACGGCGCGTTCGCCGGCAAGCCAATGAATGGTGCAGCCGTTGATCGGATCCTGGAGACGGTCAGTATCCCCGTCCAATTGGGTGGCGGAATCCGCGATACCGCGACGGTTGAAGCGTGGCTGGAGAAAGGCGTCACCCGCGTCATTATCGGAACTGCGGCCGTGCGCGATCCGCCTTTCGTCAAGCAGGCCGCGCGCGACTATCCCGGGCAAATCGCGGTGGGACTCGATGCGCGCGCCGGAAGGGTGGCGGTTGAGGGCTGGGCCGGAGACATCTGAATTGTCGGCGCTCGATATCGCGCGTCGTTTTGAAGATGTCGGAGTTTCGGCCATCGTCTACACGGATATCGCGCGCGACGGCATGCTGCAGGGACTGAACCTCGATGCCACGATTGCGCTCGCGGATGCGATTTCGATTCCGGTGATCGCATCGGGCGGTCTCGCCTCGATCGAGGATATCCGGGCGTTGCTTAGCCCGCGCGCGAAAAAGCTTGCCGGCGCGATCGCAGGCCGCGCGCTCTACGATGGTCGACTCGACGCTGTGGAGGCACTCAAGCTCATTCGCGCAGCAAGGATGGCGACCTGATGTTCAAGGTTCGCATCATTCCCTGCCTCGACGTGAAAGATGGCCGGGTCGTCAAGGGCGTGAATTTCGTCAATTTGCGCGACGCTGGCGATCCCGTCGAGGCGGCGATTGCGTACGACGCCGCCGGTGCAGATGAGCTCTGTTTCCTCGACATCACGGCGAGTCACGAAAACCGCGATACGATCTACGACGTGGTTACACGCACGGCCGAGGCCTGCTTCATGCCGTTGACCGTCGGCGGTGGCGTGCGCACGGTTGACGATATCCGCAGGCTGCTCACCTGCGGTGCGGACAAGGTGTCGATCAATACTGCGGCGGTGGCGCGCCGCGCCTTTGTAAAGGAGGCAGCCGAGAAATTTGGGGACCAATGTATCGTGGTTGCTATCGATGCGAAGAAGGTTTCGAAGAGCCAGTGAAAAAGACCGCTGGGAAATTTTCACGCATGGCGGGCGCAATCCGACAGGCCTTGACGCTATCGAGTTATGCCAAGGAAGTGGTGGCATTGGGCGCCGGCGAGATTTTGCTGACGTCGATGGATCGCGATGGGACCAAGGCCGGCTACGACATTGCGCTCACACGCGCAGTGGCGGATGCCGTCAAGGTTCCGGTCATCGCCTCGGGCGGGGTCGGCACCTTGGATCACTTGGTTGAAGGCATCCGCGATGGTCACGCGACCGCGGTGCTGGCCGCTTCAATCTTTCATTTCGGTGAGCACACGGTGCGCGAAGCCAAGGATTATATGGCCAAAGCCGGCTTGCCGATTCGCATGGATGCGTAGTGCGCCGCCCTCTCCCCGCAGGCGGGGAGAGGTGATAAAGGACCGCCAAAGGACTGCACATGGGCAAGTTCACGCTGGCCGACCTTGAAAAACGGGTTCACGAGCGCGCCAAGGCAAGCGCTGCCGAATCCTATACGCGCGCCCTGATCGAAAAGGGCGTAGCCCATTGCGCCAAAAAGCTTGGCGAGGAGGCCATCGAAACCGGCCTGGCCGCCGTGCAGGAGGACAATAACCGGCTCACCGCTGAAGCGGCGGATCTTCTTTATCATCTGCTGGTGCTGCTGGAAGCACGCGGCGTGACATTGGCCGATGTCGAGGCGGCGCTCGAGAAACGGACGGCGCAGAGCGGGCATGAGGAAAAATCGGCGCGACCACGCTGATCGGATGTTGTGATGGAACAGCGCATCGAAGAAAACCTCTCGCCCTACCGAACCTTCTCGCGCGCGGAATGGGCAGCGCTTCGCGAGGATACGCCGATGACGCTGACCCAGGAGGAGGTCACGCGTCTGCGTTCGCTGCACGATCGGCTCGACATGAAAGAAGTCGAAGAAATTTATTTGCCGCTCTCACGTCTCTTATCGATGTACGTGGCGGCCACGCAAAGGTTGTTCGTCGCACAGGAACGCTTCCTTGGCACGGAAGACACGAAGATGCCGTATATCATCGGCGTGGCGGGCTCGGTCGCCGTCGGCAAATCGACGACGGCCCGTGTGCTGCAGGCGCTGCTGGCGCGATGGCCGAACGTGCCGAAGGTCGATCTCATCACGACAGATGGATTTCTGTTTCCGAATTCCATCCTGGAACGCGAAGGCCTCATGGAAAAGAAGGGCTTTCCCGAAAGCTACGATCTTCCGGCGCTACTGCGATTTCTGTCTGACGTGAAGGCCGGTCGCCGCCCCGCACGCGCACCAATCTATTCGCACCTCGTCTATGATGTGGTCCCCCACCAGTCGATTGAAGTCGATCGGCCCGACATTCTCATCGTCGAAGGTCTTAACGTTCTGCAAACCGGCCGGCTGCCGAAAGATGGCAAAGCCATTCCGTTTGTGTCGGACTTTTTCGATTTTTCGGTCTATCTCGACGCCGACGAATCAGTTTTGAAATCCTGGTACGTCGACCGATTTTTGACGCTGCGCAGTACCGCGTTTCGCGACCCGAAATCCTATTTCCATCGCTATTCAAATCTGTCGGACGAAGAGGCGACCGAAACAGCATCATCGATCTGGTCGCGCATCAACCTCATCAATCTGCACGAAAATATCCTGCCGACGCGGCAACGCGCCGATCTTATTTTGAAGAAGAGCGAGAGCCACCTCGTCGAAGAGGTCTCACTGAGAAAGCTTTGATCAGGCCGCGCGGCGGCTGAGATCAAAATGCTCGAAATAGCGTTGCTTGATCGTCGACACGGGCAGAACGATCAGCACGTCCGTAGTGCCGAATTCGTGGTCAATCACCGCACCGTCGCCAATATAGGCGCCAAGCCGCAAGTAGCCTTTGATCAACGGAGGAAGCGCGCGGAGCGCCGCCTTCGGATCAATCGCCTCTTTCGACATCCGGTTCATCTCGACATAACGCTCGGGCAACGCGCTCGCACGCCATGGCTCCGGTGCGCCGGCATAGTGATGAAGGAACGACAGCGGAAGCGCCATGCGTTTTGGATCGGTGCCATCGAGGCTTGCGCATCCGAACATCACATCGCATTGGTTTTGCAAGATGTATGCATGGATGCCGTGCCAGAGAAGTTCGACGGTGCGCTTGTTGCGATAGGACGAAAGTACGCAAGACCGGCCGAGCTCAAGGAATTGCAGACGGGCTGTGGCGGGCAACGAGAGCGCTGATATCAAACTCGCCGGCGGTGTAGAATCCGCCGTACTCTTCAGCGAGCGGTTGGCGCAGCAGTCGGTAAGTGCCAACCACGGCCGGCCGGTTCAATGCACTGCGATCGCGCGCCGCATGATCGATCACAAGCAGGTGGTCACATATCGCGTCGTAGCCATCGATATCGCGCCGCGCGAGGAGTCGGGCAGGACTGGGAACCGCGGACCCCTCTTGGTAGAAAACCTGGTAGCGAACTTTTTGAGCCTGACGTACCTCCGCGGCGGTCTGGGCCAGCCGTACTTCCAACGTGCCGATCCGGCCCATTGTTCGCGAAGTCCGATGAGCGCGCGTGGCCGATGCGCGTAGGCCGCCGTAGGCCTGCAATGAGGAAATAAGTCCCGGTATACCGGGGCTTGCCTGGGTCGGTCGCAGGCGCTCGAACAGGCTGCGTGGCGGCTGAAGGGTGGCGCGAATGGCCATACGCATTCAGGATCCTGTATTTAAGTTTGCTTGGCGATTTTGACTGTGAAGTCCGGATGCCCGAATCATATTCGTAACTCGTGATACCCCTACACCACGGGCCGGACACGGAATTATGACAATGTGGGGAAGCCGGCGTCACGCCGCAAGCGGGCTGGTACCGGGTCCGCAAGCGGTATCGAGAATTTCGCGCAACCGTTCACGATCAAGCGGCTTGAGCAGTAGCCCGTCGAGGCCAGCATTGAAAATTGATTGGCGATCCTCCGTTTGGGCGTTGGCAGTCAACGCAATCATGCGCGTGGGGGAGTCGCTCGCTTGAGCCTCAGCTGCACGGATCCGGCGTGCGGCTTCCAAGCCATCGATACCCGGCATCTGCAGGTCCATCAGCACAAGATCGTACCGGCAGCCTGAGGCACGCGCTGCCAGCCAAGACTCAACGGCTGCCTCACCATTTACGGCGATGGTAGGACGATGGCCCAGTCGCGTGAGGAGCGCGCGCGCCAGCAGCGCATTAATTTCGTTGTCTTCGGCAACCAGGATCGACAAACCTTTGACTGGGCGAGCCGAGGCGTCGGCTGTTTCGGCGGCGACTTCGCTTGCCGAATGCTCGAACGTGTCAGTAACGGCAAGGCGCGCCGCCAGCGATGCGGCACGCACCGGCTTGACGAGGTAGCCGGTAAAGCCGGCTGCTTTCAGCGCCTGCAACTCGTGGCGCTCGCTCGGTCGGATCATCGCGATGCGTTTGGGTATATGGAGCGTAGTAAGATCGCAATTCTCCGCCATCGCTCGAGCGAGCGGATAGTCAATAAGTAGTGCATCCCACGACCGCTCCGGCAGCAGCGCCGCAGCCATCTTCTCATCGATGACCGCGCAGGTGCTGGCGCCCCATCGGCCCAGCCGGCGTGCAAGCAATGAGGCCTCGATTTCCGCCGCCGTGACGATCATGACCGCCGAGCGATTGAGTTCGGGACCGACGACGGTTGGTTCCTGTGCGTCCACCGGCAATAGCCGCACGCTGATACTGAAGATCGAACCGACACCGACTTGGCTCGTAACATCGATGCGCCCATCCATGCCCTCGATGATGCGTTTGGAGATTGCAAGCCCCAGGCCGGTACCACCATATTTTCTTGTCGGAGAGCCGTCGGCCTGCTCGAAGTCATGGAAAATACGCCGCAAGTCTTCTTCGTTTATTCCGATGCCGGTGTCGCGAACCTCAATACGAATCTCGTTTTCGTGATCTCCTGGCTCAACGACGACTCCGATGCCGCCGCGTTCAGTGAACTTCACCGCGTTGCCGATGAGGTTAAGCAGAACCTGACGCAAACGAGCAACGTCGCCAATCACATTTGCGGGAACCGCTCGTCAATATAGGAAACGATTTCGATTCCTTTTGTCTGCGCACGCGGAGCCATGAGCTCGACAGATTCCTCGATCAGGGACGCGAGTGCAAATGGGCGCGAATCAATGTCGAGTCTGCCGGCTTCAATTTTTGAGAAGTCCAGAATCTCCTCAATCAATGTCAGCAACGTCTCACCCGAGGTTTTCGCAGCTTTTGTGTAGGTCAGCTGCTCCGGCGTGAGCGGCGTGTCGAGCAACAAGTCGGCCATCCCAAGCATGCCATTGAGCGGCGTGCGAATCTCGTGACTGACGGTGGCGAGGAAGCGTGATTTGGTCCGGCTCGCGGCTTCGGCTTGATCACGCGCAAGCGTAAGTGCCTGCTCAGCCTCCACGCGACTTGTAACGTCTCGCCCGACGCCCTGAACTTCCGTTCCGCTATCGCTGCGTACGGAGACCTCTCGCCAGGATATCCAGCGTATACCGTGATCAGATTCAACCTTTTCGTCGTGCATCCGGGTCCCGTCGGCCTGGACGGTAGCGACGCCGCAGTCACGAACAGGCAGCTCTGTTGCGCTACCGATCAGAGCATCCCGCGGCTTGCCCGCGAGCCTGCAGAACGCATCGTTTGCGTAGGTGATCCGGCCCGCACTGTCGCGCCTGACGATGATATCGCCTTGTGCCTCCAACAGGCTGCGCGCTCTCTCTTCTGCTTCGCGCACCTCCCAGAGACGGTCCGACAGGTCTTCGATTCGGTCTTCAAGCATGCGCTGCTTGTATTTGGCTGCGCGATACCGTGCGTAGATGAATGTCGCCAAGATGCCGGTGACCAGGGCGCTGGCGGCGAACACGTAGCTGGCGATATGGAATCCCGCGCCCTGCATGGTCCCAGCGTCGCGTCGCGGGGTTCGCGATCGGAAGTGTCGACTGCCCGCGATCGGAGGCCATTTGGCGCCGGGAACGTTGCAAATTTATTCTCGATTAACCGGGTGCCTGCCGTTCGCGTGAACGTGGTAAATGCATCATTAATGCGCGGGTTCGTGCGAAAAATGGCGTGAACTATGCGGCGCGGCGAGAATCGTCCGCAAGTGCCCGATAGGAAAGTGCCTCCGCGAGATGTACGTGGTCGACTGAGTCGGCTGCGTCCAGGTCGGCGAGCGTCCGTGCGACGCGCAACACCCGATGATAGCCGCGCGCGGACAATCGCATCGAATCCGCTGCGTCGCGAAGAAGCGACAAGCCAGCAGAATCGACACGCGCAACGCCCTCCAGCACCGGCCCGCTCACCTGCGCATTCGTTCGGACGCTATCCAGACCCATTGTTGCATAGCGTGCCGTCTGGATATCCCGCGCGCGAGCCACGCGCGCGGCGACTTCACGGCTGCCTTCGGCCGGTGACGGCAAGATTAAGTCTGCAGCTGTGACGCCAGGCACTTCAACATGCAAGTCGATGCGGTCCAGCAGTGGGCCTGATAGACGGCCCTGATATTCGGCGGCGCAGCGCTCGTTTGCTCCGCGCTTGCAGAAAAAACCGGAATCGCTCGCACGGCCGCATCGGCAGGGATTCATCGCTGCCACCAACATGAAGCGCGCCGGATATGTGATGCGATGGTTGGCGCGCGCAATTGCGATTTCTCCGGTCTCGAGCGGCTGACGCAACGAGTCGAGCACCTGGCCGGAAAATTCCGCAAACTCGTCCAGAAAAAGAACGCCATTATGTGAAAGCGAAATTTCGCCCGGTCTTGCCCGCAAGCCGCCGCCGACGAGCGCCGGCATTGATGCGGAATGATGCGGCGAGCGGAATGGCCGGCGGTTCGTCAGCGCCCCGCCTTCGATCACGCCGGCAATTGAAGCAATCATTGATACTTCGAGCAACTCGGCAGGCGACAGCGGAGGCAATATTGTCGGCAGCCGCGCAGCCAGCATCGATTTCCCGGCGCCGGGCGGACCGATCATGAGCAAGTTATGACCTCCGGCGGCCGCGACCTCGAGCGCACGCTTTGCGCTTTCCTGTCCCTTGATATCCGAAAGGTCGATGGACGCATTTTCGCGCTCGTGAATTTTCGGCTGTGGGCGAGCGAGTACCTGCGTGCCCTTGAAATGGTTGGCGATCTGGATCAGCGAATGCGCGGCAATGATCTCGATCTCGGGGCTTGCCCATGCCGCCTCGGATCCGCAGGCGCCTGGGCAAATCAGGCCTTGACCGCGCCCGTTTGCGCCGATTGCTGCCGGCAGTACGCCCGCGACGGGAGCGATTGAGCCATCCAGTGCGAGTTCGCCCAGCACCGTATATCCACTCAGCGCATCATGCGGAATGGCGCCGATGGCCCCCATCAGCCCGAGCGCGATGGGAAGGTCGTAGTGGCTGCCTTCTTTCGGCAGATCTGCGGGAGCGAGATTGACGGTGATGCGGCGTGCCGGCAGTGCGAGGCCAGACGCGATCAATGCGGCGCGGACGCGCTCCTTGGCCTCCGACACGGCCTTGTCCGGGAGTCCGACGATATTGAAAGCGGGCAACCCAGGTGCAACCTGAACCTGCACGTCGACCGCGCGCGCCTCGATGCCCTCGAATGCAACGGTCGCCACTCGCCGGATCATGCAACCTCGTATTTCGAGATACTCGTATAAGGTAGTATCGGAAGCAGGATGCTGAAACAAGAATTCCGATCAGCCACAAGACGCGATTGATCTCAGCCGTTCGGCCGATGATCATGGTTCAAAAGAAAAATAGGAGGATCGACGATGATGGCTCGATATTTCGCGGCCTTCGCAATGACTGTACTCGGGGCTTCCGCATCCGCCGCGGACCTGAAGCCGTGGAAACACGTGGTGATCGAGCCGAAGGGCGATGCCGGCTTCATGCTCATGGTTGGCGACGCGCGACTTTGCATCGAGGCATGGCCTCAAGCTTGAGATCGTCCCGATGAAGAACGGCGCGCTCGCGCACAAGGCACTGCTGGCCGGTGAGGTCGACAGCATCGAGTCGAGCCCGGGTGCTGCAATTCTTGCGGGCGCACGCGGTGCAGACATCAAGATCATCGGGTGCGATTGGCCGGGTGTGCCGCATGGACTGATGGTGAAATCAACGATCACCAAGGTCGAAGATCTCAAGGGAAAAACGATTGCGGTGGCAGCTCCAGGATCGCTGCCGAACCTCCTCATCAACGCCATTCTCGAGCAGCACAAGATACCGGCGTCCGATGTGCGTTTTGCCAATCTCGGTGGCGACCTCGATCGATACAAGGCCGTCACGGCCGGTGTTGCCGACGCTGGGATCGTCGCGGCCGAATTCATGGCGGTCGCGCCGAAAGACGTGAAAATGCTGGTCTATGGCCACGATGTGCTGCCGAACTATGTACGGCTGTGCCTGAGCATGACCGGCAAGACAATTGCAGCAAGACGAGCCGATGCAATCGGCTTTATTGCTGCGCAGATGGAGGCGCTTAAATTTGCTGTCAGCCATCGTGACGAGACGATCAGACTGACGCAATCAGCAATTCACGCCAAACCGGATGATCCGCGTCCTGCATACGCTTTTGACGACACGATCAATCGCCATGCCATCGATCCGTCGGTGACGTTGCCGATCGACAAGCTGAACTGGATGCAGAACGAGCTGGTAAAGGCCGGCAATCTCAAAGCGCCGTTCGACCTTACGACGATGACGGCGCCTGACATCCGCGCCGAGGCGGCCAAGCGCGCCACCAAGTAGTCAGACTTTCACCGAGGCCATGATACCGGCCGGGAAAATATCCTCCGGCTTCGCGAGACGATGCGCGATGCCTTGCTCGTGTGCGTAGCGCAGGAATAACTCCAAGGTAGGCCGGTTTGGTTCTATTCCATAGGGGAACGTGTCGCCGCCGAACATCTGCTGCATGCGGGCGGTATAGGCCGTCAGCCACGGTACCGGGTAGCGAGAGACGGCCGGGTCAAGAATGCGCTCGAGGCTGCGCCGTTTTGATTCTTCAAATGCGTTGTACAAATTGCGCGCGACCCATGGCCTTCCGTCGAGTATCGTCTTGCGCATCGCGATGACATGCATGATCGGATAGACGCGGGTCTCCTCGTAATAGCGCCGCTCCTCGGATTCATAATCGGGAAAAAGACGCACCACGTCCGGATGCTTCTCACGGAACGAATTTGGCGGCCGCGCGATGATGACACAGTCGAGTTCGCCGCAGGCGATCATGCCGCT
Source organism: uncultured Alphaproteobacteria bacterium (assembly GCA_963794665.1). Lineage (GTDB taxonomy): Bacteria > Pseudomonadota > Alphaproteobacteria > Rhizobiales > Xanthobacteraceae > Pseudolabrys. Next base: position 130,344 of record CAWCEW010000021.1, read on the forward strand.
GAGAGTCTTCTCCGGCATGCTGGTAAGCCGCACGCCCTTCGGTAGCGATAACTCAACCTTCTCGATGCGGCCGGCTTCATTGGTGCCGGCCTGTATCCATTCGATGTCGGACAGCGCGACGCCGGCCTCGTGCATCAGCCAGCCGCGCATATAGACGGCGGCCGTGTGCGCCCACTCAGGAACGCCGACGCGCTTGCCACGCAAATCCTTTGCCGTTTTTATGCCGGCCTTGCGATTCACGTAGAAGGACGCGAAACGGAACAGGCGCGAAGCGTAGACCGGCAAACCGATGATGTCGGAATCTTTGCGCGTCACTTGTGCCGAGAATTTGGCGAACGAAAGCTCGGATACGTCCCATTCGCGATTAAAGGTGAAGCGCGAAAAAATCTCGTGGTGCCCGAGCGTGAGCCAATTTACTTCGATCCCTTCGGCGCGCACCAGTCCAAAACGAAAATCGCGAAAGTGATCGTAGTCGGTTGTTGCGATGGTGAGCGCGACGCTCATGACTTTGCGCGCCGCTTTGCCTCGATCTTGTCCCAGATCAGCGCTGCCACATCAGGACCGCCGAGATTCTTTATTGCGCGGATTCCGGTCGGAGAGGTGACATTAATCTCGGTGAGAAAACCATCGATCACGTCGATGCCGACAAAGAGCAGCCCGCGATCACGCAGAGCCGGGCCAATCCGCTTGCAGATCTCAGCCTCGCGTTTCGTCAGTTCGGTGGCGGCCGGCACGCCGCCTCGAACCATGTTGGAGCGCAGATCGTCCGCCGCCGGTATCCGATTCACAGCGCCGGCATATTCCCCGTCGACCAGGATGATGCGTTTGTCGCCGTTTTTGATGTTCGGCAAAAACTTCTGCACGACCCATTGCTCGCGAAAGGTCGCCGTGAACATGTCGAACAGTGAGCCGAAGTTGAGATCCTCGCGCGCGACCCGGAATACGGCTTCGCCGCCTTTGCCGTAGAGCGGCTTCATGACGATGTCGCCGTGTTCGGCGCGGAACGCTTTGATCTCGGCGAGGTCGCGTGAGAGCAGTGTTGGGGGCATCAGGTCCGGAAACTCAGTGACGAAAATCTTTTCGGGCGCATTGCGCACACTTGCCGGATCATTGATCACCAGCGTCTTGGGATGGATGCGTTCGAGCACGTGGGTCGTCGTGACATAGGCGAGGTCGAATGGGGGATCTTGGCGCAGCAGCACCACGTCGAATTCAGTGAGGTCGACGCGGTGCGGCTCACCCAAGGTGAAATAGTCGCCGGCGCTGTCGCGTACGCTGAGCGACTCGATCTGGGCGAAAACCCGTCCATTGAGCAAAGCGAGCCGGTCAGGCGTGTAATAAGCCAGCTTGTGGCCGCGTTTTTGGGCTTCCAGGAGCAAGGCGAATGTCGAGTCGCCTTTGATGTTGATCCGTTGGATCGGATCCATTTGAACGGCGATTTTCAGGCTCATGACTACCTATAGGCGAACAAAGCGTTAACAAATTATCCGCAGTATAGCCGCTTCGGGACGTCTTGCATGGCCGGGGGGCCGACTGGTGAATCTGCCCAAGCTTTCGATTGCGGCGCGACTCTATACGATCTTTGCGCTAATGGCCGCTACTACCGTGGCGCTGTCGATGGTCGCGGTGTCGAACGCCCATCGTCATGCGGCGCTGACGGAAGAATTTGAATCCGCCAATGCGGGTAGCTGGAACGTCGAGCGCATCAACGGGCTCATTTATGCGAGCACGATGGAGACGCGTGGAATCTACATGTCTTCGGATCGCGCAGAGGTCGCGAAATATGCCGACTCGCTGGTCAAGGTCACCGATCAAATCAGCTCCGTCATCGGCGATTGGCAGCGCAGCGTCCGCAATAACGACGCCTTGGCGTTCAGCAATTTCGCCGTGCGCATTACCGGTTATCAGGATGCACTATACAAGCTGGCGCCGCTCGCCAAGCAATCCGGGCCGCAGGCCGCGCGCGAATGGGCTGAAAAAAATCTACCGGCACAGGTTCGGGCTGAGCTGAGCAAGGATCTCGAGAAGCTTAGTCAGCACTATTCCGACCGTGCGAGTCAGATCTATACCCAGATCGATGAAGGCATCGATCGCACGGCGATGCTGCTCAGTGTGCTCGCTTGCTTTGCGGTTATTCTTGCGATTGCGGGCGCACTGACCATAGCGCGCAGCGTAATAAAGCCGATCACTGAAATAACGAACGTCACACAGGCCGTCGCGGCCGGCGACGGCTCGATCGCGATACCGTTCAGCAACCGATCTGACGAAATCGGCGCGCTGGCGAAGTCAATCGGCGTCTTTCAGAATGCCATGCGCAGCAACGAGGAACTCAATCGTACAGTGCGCAGCGACGCTGATTTCCGTACCCGCCGGCAAGAGAAGATGTCGAGCGAGATCTCTCACTTCTCAGCAGAGGTCGAAGCGACTCTCGCCGAGCTCGGCCGTATTTCCGATGAGATGCTTGCGGCATCGACGCAGCTGGCGGCCGCCGCGGACAACGCCTCGAGCAAGACGGCACGCGCCGAAGAAGCCTCGTCGGAAGCCAGCAGCAATGTGCGGGACATCGCCTCAGCTGCTGACGAGTTGTCTGCCTCGGTGAACGAGATCGACAGGCAGGTTGCACAGTCCAACGCGATCGCAACCAAAGCCGTGAACGAAGTCGAATCGACGAACCTCGCAGTCAAAGAACTCGATGAAGCGGCCGCGCGTATCGGCGATGTCGTCAAGCTGATCACGGATATTGCCGAGCAGACGAACCTGCTAGCGCTCAATGCGACGATTGAGGCGGCCCGCGCCGGAGAGGCGGGTCGCGGTTTTGCCGTGGTTGCCGGCGAGGTGAAAGCGCTCTCCGGGCAGACAAGTCGTGCCACGGAGGAAATCGGCGCCCAGATCGCGGGCATGCAACGCGCGACACAGCGCTCGATTGCCGCGATCACCGGCATCGAACAGACGATCCGCGAGATCGGCAACATCAGCAGCGCGATTGCGGCCGCCGTGACGGAGCAGGGTGCTGCTACGCAGGAAATCGCGCGTGGTGTCGAGATCGCGGCGCAGACGCACGGTGGAGACGGCCAAGGAAGTCAACCTGATGGGAGCAGCCACGCAGGACACGCGCTCGAGCGCTGCTGCGGTCAAGGCTGTGGCGGATGACCTCGGCGGTGCAGCGAGCCGCATCCGCGCCCAGGTCGATCAGTTCTTCGAGCGGCTGAGCGCGTAGTTACACGTCAAATGCAGCCGGGATGTGCTGCGGAATTTTCCCCGGTGCCACCAGAATCGCATCAAACCGGATGTCGCGGATTGAGTCGTCGGGGTTGGCCGCAAGCCAGATCTCGGCTGCGGCCGCAATTCTCCGGCGTTGTCGTACATTCACCGACTCTGCCGCTTCGTCGATAGTTGGTCGCGCTTTCACTTCGGCGAACACCAGAAGTCGGCGCCGTCTCGCAACGATATCGATCTCGCCGAGCGGACTCCGCCACCGCCGTGCAAGAATGCGAAATCCTTTCGCGATGAGGAGCGCGGCCGCGCGGCTTTCGGCCGAAATCCCGACACGAAACGCCGCCTGCCGCTCTGGTCGCGGCTCGCGCCTTTCGGGATGTGGCGGCAATTCACCGTGTGCCATTCTCGTCGTCTTTGGTCAGAGCGAGCGCGCGTTGGTAGATCTCGCGCCGCGGACGCCCGGTCGCGACAGCGACCTCGCCAACCGCGTCCTTGACTGACACGCGCGCCAACGCGCGCTTGAGCAGCGCATCGACATCATCAGCGCGTTGCTCCTCGGCCGGCGGTGCGACCACGACCACGAACTCGCCACGTGTTTCCGCGCCGTTCGCGTAAAGCCGCGCTAGCACGTCAAGATTCTCGTATCTTACTTCTTCGTGCAATTTGGTTAGCTCGCGGCAGATCGCTGCGGCGCGTGGTCCGAGCATTGCGGCAAGGTCGGCCAATGTCGAAGCCAGGCGTGACCCGCCTTCGAACAGCACCAGCGTCGCCTGAATATTGGCGAGGTTGGCAATTCGTTTTTGCCGTGCGGCTTGTTTTGGTGGCAGGAATCCTTCGAAGAAAAAACGGTCAGTCGGCAATCCAGAAACCGTCAATGCGGCAAGCACGGCCGACGCGCCGGGCAAGGCCGTAACCTGATGACCGGCCTCGCGGGCGGCGCGCACCAGCTTGTAACCTGGATCGGAGATCAGCGGCGTGCCAGCATCCGAGACTAATGCAATTGATTGACCTTCGACGAGACGCGAAAGCAACTTCGGGCGTGCCTCGGCTGCATTGTGCTCGTGATAGGCCGTAAGCGGCGTCGTGATTCCGTAGCGTTCGGTAAGCTTGCGCGTCACGCGTGTGTCTTCGCAGGCAATAACGTCGGCACCGGCAAGAGTTTCGAGCGCCCGTAATGTGACGTCGCCAAGATTTCCGATGGGTGTCGCGACAAGGTACAGACCCGGTGGAACCTTGCCGGCCTCCATCGAAACGCCGAAAGGCGCGTAACGGCGCGGTCTCGTTTTGGCGTCGCTTGCCATGATTGGCACTCTAGACGGGCGTCTTCGGCGCGTCATCGGGAACAAATCCGTGCGCCGTTTCATGGCCTTAACTTTTCCGGCGATACCGGTTACGACTGACATAGAACTGTCGCGTGGGGAGCGACCATGTCGGGGATGTCGCGTGAGGGGGCGATCGCGCGCGTGTGGCGTCACATGCGCTTGGGCCTGTCCGTTGTCGCGACAGGCCTATTGGTTGCCGCATGCACCACCCAGTTGGGTGGCGGCGGCACGGCGCCGCCTGCCGGTGAACCCGCCGTTGCCGCGCAGGCGGCCGACGGCCAGGTTCGCATCGCGTTGATTCTGCCGCTGACGGCGCAAGGGAATGCCGGATTAGCGGCGCAGTCGATGAAGAACGCCGCGGAAATGGCGCTCGCCGAATTCAAGGTGAGCAATGTCCAGCTTCTCGTCAAAGACGATGGTGGCTCGCCGCAGGGTGCTCAAAGTGCCGCCCAGCAGGCGATCTCAGAAGGGGCGGAGATCATCGTGGGCCCGCTCTTCGCCCAGTCGGTGAGCGCGGCCGGACAGGTTGCGCGGTCGCGCAACATACCCGTCATCGCCTTCTCCACGGATGCGAGCGTCGCTGCACGAGGTGTCTATCTCCTGAGCTTCCTGCCGGAGACCGACGTCCGCCGGATCGTCTCGTATGCGGCCTCGCGCGGCAAGCGGTCGTTTGCCGCGCTGATGCCCGACAATGCCTACGGCACCGTGGTGGAAGCGGCGTTCCAGCAGGAAGTGGCCCGTCACGGCGGACGGGTCGTGGTGCTGGAGAAGTACCCACATGACGCCAACCGGACGGCGGAGGCCGTGCGCCGCGTTGCCCAAGCGGCCAGCCAGATTGACAGCATCTTCATTCCGGACAGTCCGGATGCGGTGCCGCAGGTCGCGCAAGCACTCGCCGCCAACGGTGTCGACCTCAAGCGTGTGCAGCTGCTCGGAACCGGACTGTGGGGCGACGATACGCGGATCTCGTCGGAGAAATTGCTCGATGGCGGCTGGTATCCTTCGCCCGAGCAGACCGGATTCCGTAACTTCTCGGGTCGGTACCGCGCCCGTTACGGACAGGATCCAGTGCGCACGGCAACGCTCGCGTATGACGCGGTCGCGCTGGTGGCAGCTCTTGTCAAGACGCAGGGGATGCAACGCTTCAGCGAGCAGGTCCTCACGAATCCGTCCGGGTTCGCAGGCATCGATGGTGTTTTCCGCTTCCGCCCCGAGGGAACGAACGAGCGCGGACTTGCGGTTCTGCGCGTAACTCCGTCCGGCGGTCAGGTGATCAGCCCCGCGCCGAAATCGTTCGCGCCAGGGACATAAACTTCAGGCGGCGAGATCCGCGACCACTGCGTCGAGCAGCGGGAAGCCGCTCTGTGTAACCCGCAAACGGCCATCGGCCGTCGTTTCTACAGCACCTTCGCTCGCGCAAGAACGAAATGCGTTCGGGGTCGAGCGTGCGCCCGGAGAGGGCGTTGTAACGCTCAAGGTCGATGCCTTCGACAAGCCGCAGGCCCATCAACAGATATTCGTCAGCGGTTTCGCCCGCTGTGAGTTTCTCCGAAACGGTCACGCCGGTGCCATTCGTTTCTACGCGCATGAGCCAGGCTTCGGGGCGCTTTTCAGTCTCAGTCGCGACGCGGCGCCCGTCGATCGTCAGCCGACCATGCGCGCCCGGACCGATCACCCGCATAATCGTGTCCTCGCCAGTACACCAGATTGTGCCGGCATTCCGCGCCTGGCCGCGCATGATTTGAGATTTCGTAGGCAGGGAGGCTCGGCGTCGGCGCAGGTCGCTTGCGTAAGATCGTAAAGATCGCGCGCAAGATCCTCATCGGGCACAGGCAATTTTCCGGCTTTGTGCAAACCGTAGAACGGCGTGTCGGGCTCGATCGTCAATTGGTAGAGCGACAGATGTTCAGCGGCTTCCGCGATCGCCCGCTTGAGTTCCGCAGCCCAGGCATCAAGGCTTTGCTGCGGCCGCGCATAGATGAGATCGAAGGAATAGCGATCGAAAATCGAACGGGCGATTGCGACTGCATCGAGCGCCTCTTGCGCGCTGTGCAGCCGGCCGAGTTCCTTGAGCGCCGCGTCGTTGAGGGACTGCACGCCGAGTGAGACGCGATTGACGCCGGCTGTCCGAAAGCCGCGGAAACGCGTTGCCTCCACGCTGGTCGGATTGGCTTCAAGCGTCACCTCGACGTCCGGAGCGACGCTCCAATGCCTGGCGATGCAATCCAGGATCGTCTGCACCGATGAGGGTTGCATCAGCGATGGCGTGCCGCCGCCGAAAAATATCGTCGAAACCGTCCGGTCCGGCACTTGCTCCGAAACCGTGGCGATTTCGGTTTCATAGGCCCGAAGGAACCGCGCCTCATCTATGCCGCCGTGCCGAACATGGCTGTTGAAATCGCAGTAAGGGCACTTCGACAGGCAGAAGGGCCAGTGCACGTAGACGCCGAAGGGAGTCGTTAACGACATGTTAAGCATCATAGTCCGTGCGGCTTGCGGCAGCCAGCTTGCGACAATTCTTGCCGACAACAGTTGATTAAAATTGTAACGATCTGGAACCGGTCAATGCCTCGAAAGGCACGCTTCCGCGAGTTTCATGAAGGCGCGCGCGCGATGAGATAGGCCGCGCCCTTGCGGAGGCAGTCCATGTTTTTCGTCGGCGCTCATCTGGCCGAATGTGATGTCGAAGCCATCGGGGCGGAACAGCGGATCATAGCCGAAGCCCTTGTCGCCGCGCGGTGGCCACACCGCAACGCCATCGACGCGACCTTCGAAATCCTCGACATGCCCATCGGGCCAGGCGAGACAGAGAGCGGCAATGAAATGTGCACGCCGCTGTTCCGGAGTCTTGGCACCGCGCTCGATCAACAGCGTCTGGATACGATTCATCGCCGCGCGAAAATCCTTGTCGGGTCCGGCCCAGCGCGCGGAATGGATGCCGGGCTCGCCGCCAAGTGCATCGACGACCAGTCCGGAATCGTCGGCAAATGCCGGTTTACCGCTCGCACGCGCGGCTGCAACCGCCTTGATGCGCGCGTTCTCGGCAAATGTCGTTCCGGTTTCTTCCGGTTCCGGGAAGTCCAAGCTCGCCGGCGGACTGTGTGGCGATTCCATAAGGCGCAAGCAGTTCGCGCATTTCCCTGAGCTTGCCCGGATTGTGGGTGGCAATGATCACTAGATCGGTCAGGTGTCTGGCCATTGTAAACCGCCGGCCGCCCTCTGCACGTGCGCGCTTACGCAACGGCCAATTTCTGCAGCGACACCAATTTAGCAATGCCCTTTCGAGCAAGCGCGAGAAGTGCCGCGAATTGATCCTCGCTGAACGGAATCTTCTCAGCAGTGGCTTGGATTTCCACGATGTCGCCGGATCCGGTCATGACGAAATTGGCGTCGGTGTCGGCTTCCGAGTCTTCGGCATAATCGAGATCAAGCACCGCGGTTCCTTTGCAGACGCCGCACGAGACGGCAGCGATATGGTCACGCAGAACTTCGGATTTGATCATGTCGCGCGATTTCATCCAGCTGAGACAGTCCGCAAGCGCTACCCAGGCGCCGGTGATCGATGCCGTGCGCGTGCCGCCATCAGCCTGAATGACGTCGCAATCGATTGTGATCTGGCGCTCGCCCAGCGCCTGCAAATCGACCACCGAACGAAGCGAGCGCCCGATGAGCCGTTGAATCTCGACAGTGCGGCCGCCCTGCTTTCCGGCGCTTGCCTCGCGCCGCGTGCGCTCCGAGGTGGCGCGCGGTAGCATGCCATATTCGGCAGTGACCCAACCACGGCCCTGGCCCTTGAGCCAGGGCGGCAGGCGTTCCTCCAGGCTGGCCGTGACTAGGACATGGGTGTCGCCGAATTTCACGAAACATGAGCCCTCAGCGTATTTCACGACCCCGCGTTCAAGCGAAACAGCGCGCAACTCATCGATCTGTCGGCGGCTTGGCCGCATCGGGCTTGCTCCCCTGGTATTGATCGCTCACCATAACCATACGCCCCGCTTGAACAAGACCACTGTCGATGGTCAATTGTTGGCTGATTTTCGAGGAGTGAGGTCTTGGCGTCCCACGACATCCCGATCGGCGCGACACAAGTGAGCTTGGCGGCGCTCAATGAGCGCTCGCGCGAGATTTTTCGTCAGATTGTCGAGAGCTATCTGGCGACCGGTGAGCCTGTCGGCTCGAGAAACTTGTCGCGGTTGCTACCGATCACACTATCACCCGCCTCAGTGCGCAACGTGATGTCGGACCTGGAGCAGCTGGGCCTGATTTTTGCTCCACACACGTCTGCCGGCCGATTGCCGACGGAAATCGGCCTGCGGTTCTTCGTCGACGCATTGATGCAGGTTGGCGATCTCAGCGAGCAGGATCGCCGCTCGATCGAAGCCCAGGTGGCAGGCGCGCACACGGCAAAATCGATGGAGGCTGTGCTGACCGAAGCATCGCAGATGCTATCGGGTCTGACCCGTTCGGCCGGCGTCGTATTGACGGCAAAAGCAAATGTCCGGCTCAAGCACATCGAATTCGTGCGACTGGAGCCGGAGCGCGCGCTGGCCGTCCTTGTTGCCGAGGACGGGCAGGTCGAAAATCGTGTCCTCAATGTTCCGCCGGGACTGCCCACGTCTTCACTTATCGAAGCGGCGAACTTTCTCAATGCGCGTATTCGAGGAAAGACACTGGCCGACCTTCAGGCTGAAATTGAGAAGGCAGTTGCCGAAGGGCAGGCCGAACTCGATCAGCTGACGCAAAAGGTCATTGCAACCGGCCTTGCAAGCTGGTCGGGCGGTGAAAACGATGAGCGGCAACTGATCGTGCGCGGCCACGCCAACCTTTTGGAAGATTTACGCGCGGTTGAAGACCTCGAGCGCGTACGGTCGCTGTTCGACGCCCTCGAGACCAAGCGGGGTGTGATAGACCTGCTCGGACGAGCCGAGCGCGCCGATGGCGTGCGTATCTTCATCGGTTCGGAGAACAAGCTCTTCTCGTTATCCGGGTCCTCGACCATTGTCGCGCCGTACCGCGACGGCAAGGGTCGGATTGTCGGCGTCATCGGCGTCATCGGGCCAACCCGGCTCAACTACGCCCGTGTCATCCCCATGGTCGACTATACCGCGCGAGTCGTAAGTCGTTTACTCAGCCCATAAACGCTTGATTTTTGACGCTGCAGCCCTGATATGCCGGGCATCCGGATATTGCCGAGGATGGATTGAGAACAATGACGGACCCAACCGCCCGCCAGACTGAAAGTGCGGCCGCCGAAGCGGAAAACCCGACGGCGCCCGAGCAGGCCGGACGCGGTTGCCGAGGCCAGACGCGAGGCCACCGAATTCAAGGACAAGCTGCTGCGTACGCTTGCCGAAATGGAGAACTTGCGCAAACGCACTGAGCGCGAGGTGCTCGACTGCGCGACTCTATGGGATCGCGGGTTTTGCGCGCGACGTACTCGCAGTCGCTGATAACATGCATCGGGCACTGGAAGCGATTGGACCGGAATTGCGCCAAAGCGGGGATGCAAATGTGAAGGCGCTGATCGAAGGGGTCGAGCTAACGGAACGCGAGCTTCTCAAGACCTTGGAAAAGAATGGCGTGAAGAAGTTTTCGCCACAAGGCGAGAAATTCGATCCGAACGTACATCAGGCAATGTATGAAATTCCGACGTCCGATCTGCCTCCGGGCCAGGTGGCCGAAGTCATCCAGGCCGGCTACATGATCGGAGAACGTGTGCTCCGTCCGGCGATGGTCGCCGTCAGTAAAGCTGTTCAAAAAACGCCTGCGTCCGCCAACGACAATTCGTAGCCGGAGGCTAGCGTCAGCGCATATCGATTCCGTCGCGAACGGCCCGGAAGCGGCCGAACATCTGGTCCCATTCGACTGCTGGGCCCGACGCCAACAATGCGCAAATAGCCGCCCGAGCCGAACCGTACCCATTGCACCACCGAAAGTGGTTGTCCGGCCGGATCCTTGCCCTCGGCCCTGATTTCGTGGCCAGCCGCGTTATTGATCCGCATCGGCTCAGCCGATTTAATCGAAAGTTCGCGGACCGGTGCTCCGGCGACCAGATCGCGCGCAAATCTGCCGCGGTCACTGAAGTCAGCAGGCCCGCCGCGTCCGACTGAGACGACCATGACGGGATGGCGTCACTGATTTTTCGCCCGTTTTGTCAGCGAGAACGGCCGTCCCGGTTGGCATGACCTGCACCACTTCGAACCCCGCCAGCTCGCCGAATCGGAATGGCAACATGCTGAGTTGCTCCTTGATTGGCGCTGGCCGGAACGTGACGCTTGCGAGCGCTTTGCGCACAACCGCATCGGAATAAACCGAAAGAGCGCTTTCCGGCACTTCCACATTGATCAGCGTGGTGAGATCGCGGACCGTGTTGCCGACGGCCTGCGCCAGGAATGACCACCGGTGCAGCGTGACGCCGTCCTTCTGCGTGATTCCGCTGATCAGAAAGCCAATGCCGCTGCCGAATGGAAAGCTTTCACGCTTTGCCTGCTGGAGGTCTTGGGAAGCTTGGTAAAGGCCGCGGTCTCAAGCTCAAAGTAGGCGCTGGCCGGCAGATCAAGGATCGAGATCGATACCTTGCGCTCGGTGTCCTCAAATCCGGGGAATCGCGTGCTCGGCTTGAGATCGCCCGGCAGCTTCGAGACCGACACGGGAGCCCGGCGGATAGGCCGGTTCTGAACCTGCGCGTGGCGACAAAGGTCAGCGACCCAGCCCAGGCCGCAAACAGGCACGCAATTAGCCGACGAACCATGGTTATAATGCTTTCCCAACGTGAGCAGCCGGGCCCTCCCTAGCCGCCCCAATGCGGTGCAGCAATGGCCCGATAACCATTGCCGATGCCCGGCGGGCCGGGCCTCGCGATTTCGTGACCGACTGACTTGCGGCCTCGGGGCGCCCTCCTATATGAGCCATTAAGCCGCAAAATGTGGCGAATCGCGTATCCAGGGGGCTGGACAGGGGGTCTGCGGATGAGCCGCTGACATTCCTACTCGGGCGCCAAGTGGCCCGGCCGGCCTGCCGCAATTTGAGAGGAAGAACCATGGGCAAGGTCATCGGCATCGACCTCGGCACCACCAATTCGTGCGTCGCCGTCATGGAAGGCAAGACGCCGAAAGTTATCGAGAACGCCGAAGGCATGCGCACGACGCCTTCGATTGTCGCCTTCACGGACGACGGCGAGCGTCTCGTCGGCCAGCCGGCGAAGCGCCAGGCGGTCACCAATCCAGAAAAGACCATCTTCGCGGTCAAGCGCCTCATCGGACGGCGCTACGACGATCCGATGGTCGAAAAGGACAAGAAGCTTGTCCCTTACAAGATCAGCAAGGCTTCCAACGGCGACGCATGGGTCGAGGCCGACGGCAAGACCTTTTCGCCGTCGCAGATCTCGGCCTTCATTCTGCAGAAGATGAAAGAGACGGCCGAAGCCTATCTCGGGCAGAAGGTCGAGCAGGCCGTCATCACCGTTCCGGCCTATTTCAACGACGCGCAACGTCAGGCGACCAAGGATGCCGGCAAAATCGCCGGCCTCGAGGTGCTGCGCATCATCAATGAGCCCACCGCTGCCGCGCTCGCTTACGGTCTCGACAAGCAGAAGACCGGCACCATTGCCGTCTACGACCTTGGCGGCGGCACCTTCGACATTTCGATTCTCGAAATCGGCGACGGCGTGTTCGAAGTGAAGTCCACGAACGGCGACACGTTCCTGGGCGGCGAAGACTTCGACATGCGGCTGGTCAATTATCTCGCCGACGAATTCCAGAAGGAGCAGGGCATCGATCTGCGCCGCGACAAGCTCGCGCTGCAGCGGCTAAAGGAATCCGCGGAAAAGGCGAAGATCGAGCTGTCGTCGACGACACAGACTGAAATCAACCTGCCGTTCATTACGGCCGATGCGTCGGGTCCCAAGCACCTGACGATGAAGCTGACCCGCGCCAAGTTCGAGGCGCTGGTCGACGACCTTGTCCAAAAGACGATGCAGCCGTGCAAGCAGGCGCTCAAGGATGCCGGCATTTCGGCGGCGCAGATCAACGAGGTCGTCCTGGTCGGCGGCATGACCCGCATGCCGAAGGTGCAGGAGGTCGTGAAGCAGCTGTTCGGCAAGGAGCCGCACAAGGGCGTGAATCCGGACGAAGTCGTCGCGGTCGGCGCCGCCATCCAGGCCGGCGTGCTGCAAGGCGACGTCAAGGACGTGCTGTTGCTCGACGTGACCCCGCTTTCGCTCGGCATCGAAACGCTGGGCGGCGTGTTCACGCGCATCATCGACCGCAACACGACGATCCCGACCAAGAAGAGCCAGGTCTTCTCGACCGCCGAGGACAATCAGAACGCGGTGACGATCCGCGTGTTCCAGGGCGAGCGCGAGATGGCGGCCGACAACAAGATGCTCGGTCAGTTCGACCTGGTCGGCATTCCACCGGCGCCGCGTGGCGTGCCGCAGATCGAAGTCACGTTCGACATCGACGCCAACGGCATCGTCAACGTGCAAGCCAAGGACAAGGCAACCGGCAAGGAGCAGCAAATCCGCATCCAGGCTTCGGGCGGCCTGTCCGAGGCCGATATCGAAAAGATGGTCAAGGACGCGGAGTCTCACGCCGAAGAGGACAAGAAGCGCAAGGCTGCGGTCGAGGCGAAAAACCATGCCGAGGCACTTGTGCACTCGACCGAGAAGGCACTCTCCGAACATGGCTCGAAGGTCGGCGATGCGGAACGCACTGCGATCGAAAATGCGATTGCCGATCTGAAGGAAGCGCTCAAGGGCGACGATTCGTCGGCGATCCAGGCCAAGACCAACGCGTTGGCGCAGGCATCGATGAAGCTCGGCGAAGCCATGTACAAGCAGCAGCAGGAAGCGCAGAACGCGTCCGGTACGGGCGGCGATGGCGCAGCCCGGGCGAGAAAAAGGAAGACGTGGTCGACGCGGAATTCACCGAGGTCGACGACGACAAGAAGAAATCCGCCTGACCGCGGCCTTCGAGCCATGCACAAGCCGGTCCGCGAATGATGTCACCCCCGGACACGAGTCCGGGGGTGCACGTTTACGGAGACGTCATGCGGCCGAATCACGTACGGCTCGCTCGGCGCGAATCGAACTAGGGCGGCAGCGGGATGTCCAAGCGCGACTACTACGAAGTTCTCGGCGTTACCCGCGCCTGTACAGAGGTCGAGCTCAAGGCCGCGTTCCGCAAGCTCGCCATGCAGCATCACCCGGACCGTAATCCGGGCGATAAGGATTGCGAGCACCGCTTCAAGGAAATCAACGAGGCGTACGACGTTCTGAAGGATGGCGACAAGCGCGCCGCCTATGACCGATTCGGTCATGCTGCATTTGAGCATGGCGGCATGGGCGGCGGGCACGGGTTTGGCGCCGACTTCGGCTCGACCTTTGCCGACATCTTTCGAAGGCATTTTCGGCATGGGCTCGACGCGCGGTCGCGGCTCCGGCCGCGAACGTGGATCCGACTTGCGCTACAATATGGAAATAACGCTCGATGAAGCGTTCACCGGCAAGACGGCGCAAATTCGCATCCCTACCTCAGTAATCTGCGAAGCCTGCTCGGGCAGCGGCGCCAAGGCCGGCACCAAGCCGAAGCCGTGCGGCAGTTGCGGCGGCGCGGGCAAAATTCGCCATGCGCAGGGCTTTTTCACGCTCGAACGAACATGCCCCACCTGTCATGGCCGCGGGCAGGTGATCGACGATCCCTGCAAAGTCTGCGGCGGCGGCGGCCGGGTGACCCGCGAGCGGACGCTTTCAGTGAATATTCCGGCCGGTGTCGAAGACGGTACCCGCATCCGGCTCGCCGGCGAAGGCGAGGCGGGTCTACGCGGCGGTCCGCCCGGCGATCTCTATATTTTTCTCGAAGTCGGATCGCACGAGTTCTTCCAGCGTGACGGCGCCGATCTGCATTGCCGCGTGCCGATCTCGATGGCGAGCGCCGCACTTGGCGGTGAATTTGAGGTGCCGGCGATCGACGGCAGCAAGGTAAGGGTCAAGGTCCCGGCCGGCACGCAGACCGGCCGCCGCTTCCGGCTGACAGGCAAAGGAATGCCGGTGCTGCGGGCGAAACAAACTGGAGACATGTACGTTCAAGTAGCGGTGGAAACGCCGCAAAACCTCACCAAACGTCAGCGCGAGCTGCTGGCGGAGTTCGAAAAGCTGTCGTCGGAGGTAACTCAGCCGGAATCGGCTGGTTTCTTCAGTCGAGTCAAAGAGTTTTTGGATGGCTTGGGAAGCCGAGGCAGCCAATCAGGGTAACCCATCTTGACCCCCCGCCTCGCGCCCTATACCCGTAAATGTCGCGGCGAGGCCCGCCGCCTGTACGCGTGACCTCGCAGCAATGCCCTTACATTCGGTAGCCCGCGTCGAAAAAAAGAGCCTGCGTCTCGATGACGAGATGCAGTTCATCCGCTCTTGGATTGAAAAGCCACTCTCGACCGGCGCAGTGATGCCGTCGAGCCGGGTGCTCGCGCGTGCGATGGCGCGCTATGTCGATCCACACTCGCAGGGCCCGTGATCGAATTGGGTCCGGGCACCGGCCCTGTGACCGAGGCGCTC
This sequence comes from uncultured Alphaproteobacteria bacterium, assembly GCA_963794665.1. Taxonomy (GTDB): domain Bacteria; phylum Pseudomonadota; class Alphaproteobacteria; order Rhizobiales; family Xanthobacteraceae; genus Pseudolabrys. The sequence goes on from CAWCEW010000021.1 coordinate 145,434, forward strand.
GTTCGGCACGGCGTCGATCCGCGCCGGTTAATCCTTGTCGAATTCAATCCTGATTTTTGCCGGCTGCTGCGCACGCGCTATCCGGCGGCGACGGTCGTGCAGGGCGATGCCTATCGTCTGCGAAGGTTGCTGGAAAGCTACGTCGATGAGCCGGCCGCTGCGGTCGTGTCGGGGCTTCCGCTCGTGACCAAACCTTTGCGCACCCGGGTGCGCCTGATTTCCGACGCGATGACCCTGCTCGCAACAGGTGCTCCGTTCGTGCAGTTCACATACGCGATGTTGCCGCCAATTCCGAAAGAATTGTCCGGCGTGCGAGCCGAGTCGTCCGAGCTCATCTGGATGAATCTGCCGCCGGCGCGCGTGTGGGTCTATCGCGGCCGCTGATGGCGTGGTGTCATCGCCCGCGAAAGCGGAGCCGCTGATGCCGATCCCCAAAATTCTCGTTATGCCAGGCTCGATACGCACCGGCTCGCACAACGTCCGGCTGGCGGCACTGGCGGCAAAAGAGCTCACGCTTCTCGATGTCGAAGTCACCCGCATTTCGCTTGCCGACTATCCGCTGCCGATTTACGACGCGGACATCGATGCGCGCGCCGGACAGCCCGCCAATGCGCTCAAGCTCAAGCAAATGATCATGGCGCATCACGGTGTATTCATCGCTAGCCCGGAGTACAGCGCGTCCGTAACGCCGCTTCTGAAGAATGCCATCGATTGGGTCTCGCGCGTGCGCGAGCGCGGCGATCCGACCTACGCCGCATTCAAGGGACGCGTGTTCGCCATCTCATCGGCTTCGCCCGGACGCGCGGGCGGATTGCGGTCGCTGATGGCTCTGCGGCAAATTCTTGAGCTCGGCTGCGGTGCTCTGGTCATTCCTGAGCAAGTCACCAGTTCAACGGGCCGATACGGCGTTTGACGAGATGGATAACATCACCGATACCGCCATCGCCAACCAGCTTCGGACGCAGCTCGAACGTCTGGTCGATATGGCGCGAATGATGGTGCGGGGGGTTTAATCGTGTCGTTGGATGCGCGTGAGCGGCTGATCGTTGCACTTGACGTACCTTCGGTGGCTGCCGGCGAGGCAATGGTCGCGCGTCTCGGCGATGCGGTCTGGTTTTACAAGATCGGATACCAACTTGCTTTTGCTGGCGGCTTGCCCTTTGCCGCTCGGCTGATCGCATCCGGTAAGCAGGTGTTTCTCGACCTCAAGCTGCACGACATCGGCAACACGGTGACGAAAGGCGTGGAGAGCGTCGCGCAAATGGGCGCCACGTTCCTGACCGTTCACGCCTATCCGCAAACCATGAAGGCTGCAGTCGAAGGCAAGCAAGGCTCAAAGCTGCGCATTCTCGCGGTGACCGTGCTGACGTCTTATGACGACGCCGACCTTGCCGCCGCCGGCTACGAGATGAATGTCAAAGAACTCGCGGCCGCGCGTGCCGCGCAAGCGCGTGACATAGGGGTCGACGGACTTGTCTGCTCGGCGGAGGAAGTGGCCTCGCTGCGCGACATCGCGGGTCCCGGCATGGTGCTGGTGACCCCGGTATCCGGCCGGCCGGAAGCTCCACCGGCGATCAAAAAAGGATCATGACACCTGCCCGCGCGATTGAGGCAGGCGCCAATTATCTGGTGGTCGGCCGGCCTGTTCTTGACGCGCCCGAGCCCAAGGCCGTGGCAGATGCAATCGTGGCCGAGATCGAACAAGCGGCCAAATCATAGGGAGTGAAGGCATGCCGAAGGGTTACTGGATCGGGCGGGTCGATGTGAGAAGCGACGAGGGCTACAAGCCCTACGCCATGGGCAATCAGGCGATATTCAAAAAATATGGAGCGCGTTACGTCGTGCGCGGCAGGCAAGTTCGAATGCGTCGAGGGCAACGCGCGCTCCCGCAACGTGGTCATCGAGTTTCCGGACTATGCGACTGCGCTCGCTTGTTACAATTCGCCCGAATATCAGGCGAACATGAAGCTGCGTCAGCCGCATTCCACCGCGGATATCGTGGTTATCGAGGGTTACGACGGCCCCCAGCCGTAGTCGCCTTTTGCTGGCCCTCGCGCTATACCGACGCCACGTTCCGGGAGCTGACCTATGGCCGAGATGCGCCTCGTGGTCGCCGGTGCTGGCGGGCGGATGGGCCGCACGCTGGTGAAGGCGATCGCCGACAGCAAGGAGTTTGCGCTTGCGGGCGCCCTCGAGGACGCGCGTTCGCCGCTGATCGGGTGGGACGCGGGCGTACTGGCTGGCCTGCCCGAGAATGGCGTCAAGCTGACCGGCGACGCCGGGCCGTTACTTGCCAAGGCCGATGGCATCGTGGACTTCACGGCGCCGAGCGCCACGCTCGAATTTGCCGCGCTGGCTGCCAAGGCCGGCAAGGTGCACATCATCGGAACGACGGGATTGAGCGCCGCCGACGAGGCAAAAATAAAGGATGCCGCCAAAAGCACGGTCATCGTCAAGTCGGGCAACATGAGCCTCGGCGTCAATCTGCTCGCGGCGCTCACGAAGCGCGTGGCGAAGACGCTCGACAATTCGTTCGACATCGAAATCCTGGAGATGCATCACAACCAGAAAGTCGATGCGCCGTCGGGCACCGCGCTGATGCTTGGCCGTGCGGCGGCGGACGGGCGCGGCATCGCGCTCGACAAGCATTCCGTCAAAAGCCGCGACGGCCACACTCGGGGCGCGCAAGGGCGGTGACATCGGTTTTGCCACCCTGCGCGGCGGAACCGTCGTCGGCGAGCACAGCGTGATCTTTGCCGGCGCGGCCGAGCGCGTGGAACTCACGCACAAGGCCGACGACCGCATGATCTTCGCGCGCGGCGCCCTACATGCCGCGCGTTGGGCGCGTAATCAAAAGCCGGGACTTTATTCGATGATGGATGTTCTAGGTTTGAAAGACTTCTGAGGAATTGCATGACTGACCGTCTTCTCGTGCTTGTGCGGCACGGCCAAAGCGACTGGAACCTGAAGAACCTGTTCACCGGCTGGCGTGACGTCGACCTCACCGAAAAGGGCGTCGCTGAAGCGCGCGAGGCCGGTCGCAAGCTCAAGGCGCAGGGAATTATGTTCGACGTCGCGTTTACGTCCGCCCTCAAGCGCGCGCAGCGTACGCTCGATCTGATGCTGACGGAGTTGGGCCAGACGACGATCCCGATTTTCAAGGATCAGGCGTTGAACGAGCGCGACTACGGCGATCTCGTCGGACTCAACAAGGACGACGCGCGCAAGAAATGGGGCGAGGAACAGGTGCACATCTGGCGCCGTTCTTACGATGTGGCGCCACCCGGCGGCGAAAGCCTGAAGGACACGCTCGCGCGCACTTTGCCCTACTACGTGACTGACATTCTGCCGCGCGTGCTGCGCGGTGAGCGCGTGTTGGTGGCCGCGCACGGTAATTCATTGCGTGCGCTTGTCATGGTCCTCGACAAGCACACGCCGGACAGCATCACCAAGCTCAATCTGGATACTGGTGTGCCGATGATTTATCGGCTCAATGCCGATTCGACAGTGGCATCGAAGCTCGATCTTGCAGCCTAACTAGGCCGCTGCGGCCATCCCCGCTTCCCAGCCGAGCATTGCGCGCTTGCGCGTAAGGCCCCAGTGATAGCCGGTGAGCTCGCCACTCTTGCCGATGACGCGATGGCACGGCACCACGAAACAGATCGGATTCTTGCCGACTGCGGCACCGACCGCACGCGCCGCTTTCGGCGCGCCGGCTTTGGCGGCGAGATCGGAATAGGTGGTGAGCTTGCCCATCGGGATGTCGAGCAGCTTCTCCCACACGCGCACCTCGAAGTCGGTGCCGATCAGCACCACGCGCAGCGGCTGGTCCTTGCGCCAGAGTGCGGCGTCGAAAATGCGGCGCGCGGTCGGCGCCGTAGCGGCGAAGTCCTCAACGTATTTGGCCTTCGGCCAGCGCGATTTCATGTCGCGGAGGGCCGCGCGTTCCTTGCCGGCGTCGGCGAGCGCAAGGCCCGCAAGTCCGCGCGGCGTGATCATCACCAGCGCCATGCCGAACGGGCAGGGATGAAATCCGTAGGTGATGGTGAGGCCTTCACCGCCGGCTTTCCATTCGCCGGGCGACATTGCTTCGTGCGTGACGAACAGATCGTGCAGCCTGCCGGGCCCGGACAAACCCACTTCATAGGCGGTGTCGAGCACGCTCGCCGATGAGCGCAGAAGGTCGCGCGCATGGTTGAGCGTGAGCGCCTGCAGGAACGCCTTTCGGCGTCAGCCCGCACCAGCGGCGGAACAGATGATGCAGGTCGGTTGCGGATACGCCGGCGGCGTTCGCGATGACATCGATTTCGGGTTGGGCGCGCCAGTTTCCGCGAATATGCGCAATGGCGCGGCGCACGATGTCGTAATCTGCTGCCGCCGTCGGAAGCGGTGCGAATTCGGTGAAACGATCGGTCACGGTGTTTCTTGCCAGGTTCATGTTCATGACCGCTATCTAGGGCTACCGGGACGCCTCGACCACCCGATTTCTGGCTATTCGAACACGGTTCTTGTTGGCCCCCGGCGGGCTTCGACGAGCGCTTTTCCAAGTTCCTTCGCAAAGCCCGCCTTTTCGTCGGGTCCAAGGAACGTCGCGATTGCCAGTTTTTTGCCGCGCGACACGAGGAAGAGCCGGTCGATGCCGAACTCCTCCAGCTCGACCTTGTCGAGCCGGACCCAGAGCGGGTTGAGAACCCATTCGCGCGCGCGGCCAAGATGGCTCACCTTTCGCACCTTGAGTGTGGAAGGAGTAACCGTCACCTGCTCGTAGGCTTTGGCGTGCCAATAGTTGAGCCGGAAGGCCCAGTACAGCAGCAGCACGTCTAATCCGAAAAAGCCCAGCACTGGCCAGGCGCCGATGACGAGAAAGAGCATTCCGGTCACGAAGCTGACGCCGCCGAACAGCAACATCAAAACCAGAAAGCCGACGCGGCCCAGCGAGCGATGCGGTGTCAGCGTCGCCGAAAAGATGGTGGGTTCGAGATCGTCGGCGTTGTCGGGGGTCATCGCGCTCACTATACCAAAATGATGACGAGAAAATCCGCCCGAAAGTCTCCGCCGAAGCGCAAGATCAAGATTCGCGGCGCAGGCAAACGCGCGAAGGTAAAGCCGGCGCCCAAGCGCGCGGCAGCCGATGTCAAGGCCGCGCAAGGCGCGCTGCCGCAGTGGACAACGGCGCAGATCGCCGAGGCGTTCCGCCGCTTCAAGGCCGCGAATCCGGAGCCGAAGGGCGAATTGCAGCATATCAATCCGTTCACGCTGCTGGTCGCGGTGGTTCTTTCGGCGCAGGCAACCGATGCCGGCGTCAACAAGGCGACGCCGGCGCTCTTTGCCCTCGCAGACACGCCGGAGAAAATGGCGGCGCTCGGCGAAACGCAGGTGCGCGACCTGATCAAGACCATCGGTCTGTTCCGCAACAAGGCCAAGAATGTCGTTGCGCTGTCGCAGAAACTGATCGCCGAACATGGCGGCCAGGTTCCCCGCTCGCGCGAGGCGCTGGAGGCGCTGCCCGGTGTTGGCCGCAAGACCGCCAACGTCGTCCTCAATATTGCCTTCGGCGAGCCGACAATTGCCGTCGATACCCACATCTTTCGCGTCGGAAACCGCACCGGGCTGGCCACCGGCAAGACGCCGCTCGAAGTTGAAATGAAATTGGAGCAGGTGGTGCCGGCGGAATACAAACGGCATGCGCACCATTGGCTTATTCTGCACGGGCGTTACACTTGTGTCGCACGCAAGCCGATGTGCGAGAAATGCATCATTGCTGACTTGTGCAAATGGCCGGGCAAGACGATCGTATAAAGTGCAGAGTAGGGAGAGTGCGTATGGAAGGCTCCCGGATCGCAAGAACAAAAGAACTCGCGCCCCGACACCGGTGAAATTCTTCGTCGCGGCGGGTTGCCTGCGAAGTCTGCCGGCGCATGGGCCAAAGTGTTGCCACGGGTGACGGGCTCGCTCAAGCGGGATGCAGCGACGGCGACAAAATTCTGGCGCACCGGCGGCGACCTTCTAACGAAATTGCCCAAGAAACCGCAGCGAACGCGGGAACAGCAGTCCGCGGCGGAAGCCATTCTTTCCGCATGCCGGCGCCTTCGCGAAGATTTCCTGAAAAAGCACGCGGACACGATCTATCGCAGGCTCACGAAAAATTTGTCTGCTTTCCATCGTGTGGACGAACTCGCATACGATGTCGCCAAGTTGATTCCGGGGCTGACACCGACAAGGAAGCAGGTCGACGCCGAGCGCACGCTGATGCAAAGCGAGAAAGATGGCATCGAGATCGACCAGGGGATTTTCCTGGCACACACGCTCGCGCTTCCTGAAGCCGGAATGCACCTGTGCGAGGCGATGCTGCGTCCGAAGCAGGAGTCTTTCGCGCGAGTGGACGAATTCGTTCGAAACGGGGTGATCGATTTCGGTCCAGCCCGTGTCGAGCGGCAGGGCAAGGCGGCCGTGGTGACGGTACAAAATCCGCGCTTCCTCAATGCCGAGGATGACGACACGCTCGGCGATACCGAAACGGCCACCGATATCGCGATCCTCGACCCATTGAGCGAGATCTGCGTACTGCGCGGCGGTGTCGTCGACCATCCGAAGTACAAAGGCCGCAAGATCTTCTCGAGCGGGATCAATCTCACTCATATCTACCGCGGCAAGATTCCCTACCTCTGGTACATCCGCCGCGACATGGGGGTGGTGAACAAGATGTTCCGCGGGGTTGCGACGGGCGCGGCAAGCCCCGACGAAATTTACGGCGGGACACGAGAAAAGCCTTGGGTCGCCACGGTGGACGGCTGGGCGATTGGCGGCGGCTGCCAATATCTTCTGGCGATGGACTATGTGATCGCGGGCAGCGACGCCTACCTGACGCTCCCCGCGCGCAAGGAAGGGCATCATTCCGGGCGCGGCCAATCTGCGCATGCCGCGTTTTACGGGCGACCGTATCACGCGCCAGGCCATCTTGATGGGCCGGCGGCTTGATTGCGACACGCCGGAAGGTCGAATGATTTGCGACCTGATCGTTCCGCCAGGCGAGATGGACAGGCGGTTGCGCGGGTCGTCGATGAGTTTACCGGCTCGGGCGTGGTCAGTGCTGCCGGTAATCGGCGTGCCATTCGGGTCGGCGAAGAGCCGCTTGATCTGTTCCGCCGCTACATGGCGGTTTACTGCCGCGAGCAGGCCTATTGTCATTTCAGCCCGGCTCTGATCGCGAATCTGGAAAAGCACTGGAACGCCGCGCAGCGAAAAATCTGATGTTGCGCTGTTTGTTGATGTTAGGGATTTGAATGCCGCGTCTGCAGCTCAAAGGCATCAATCTGATGCCAGCACGCGAAAGTTTCGACCCGATCGAAACGGCCTCTCGCGATGAGATTGCGGCACTCCAGCTGGAGCGGCTGAAATGGACGCTTGGCTCACGCTTACAGCAATGTCGAGCACTACAAGCAGGCATTTGACAAAGTCGGCGTGCATCCCGGCGATCTCAAAGCACTCGATGATCTGCCGAAGTTTCCGTTTACCGCCAAGGACGACCTGCGCGCGCATTATCCGTTTGGAATGTTTGCCATACCGCGCGACCAGGTTCTGCGCGTTCATGCGTCGTCAGGAACGACCGGCAAGCCCACCGTGGTCGGCTACAGCCGGCGCGATCTCGACACCTGGGCCGGCTTGATGGCGCGCTCGCATGCGCGCGTCCGGCTGCAAGCCGGGAATGCTGGTGCAGAACTCGTACGGCTATGGGCTGTTCACCGGCGGCATTGGTTTTCACTACGGCGCCGAGCGGCTCGGCATGACCGTCGTGCCGGTGTCGGGCGGAATGACGGAGCGGCAGGTGCGCCTGATCGCCGATTTCCGTCCCGACGTCATCTTCGTTACACCAAGCTATATACTTGCAATTCTTGATGAATTTCACGCCCAAGGCATCGATCCGCGCCAGTGCTCGCTCAAGATCGCAATGTGCGGCGCCGAGCCGTGGACCAATGCGATGCGCGCCGAGATCGAAGAGGCGTTCGATCTTCATGCCATCGACAACTACGGCCTGTCGGAAATCATTGGTCCGGGTGTTTCCTGCGAATGCATCGAAAGCAAGGACGGCCCGCATATCTGGGAAGATCATTTTTATCCGGAAGTCATCGATCCGGTCACCGGCAAGGTTTTGCCCGACGGCGAGGTCGGCGAACTCGTGTTCACCACGCTGACCAAGGAGGCGATGCCGATCGTGCGCTATCGCACGCGCGACCTGTCGCGTCTGCTGCCCGGCACCGCGCGCTCAATGCGCCGGATGGAGAAGGTCGCAGGCCGCTCCGACGACATGATGATCGTGCGCGGCGTGAACGTGTTTCCGAGCCAGATCGAGGAAATCATTCTCAAAGACCAGCGCCTCGCTCCTCACTTCGTCATCGAGCTGCGGCGCGCCGAACGTCTCGACGAAATCACCGTCGTTGTCGAATCGCGTCTCGATGCGGAAGGCATCTATGCCGCATGCGACCGCGATCTCGCGCATCACATCAAGGCGACGGTCGGCGTGACCGCGGCGGTTCGCACCGTCAAGCCAGGCACGGTCGAACGTTCGCTCGGCAAAGCCACGCGCGTAATCGATTTGCGTCCGAAAGGCTGACCGTCAGCGCGCTGCTTTGACGAGTTCGATTCGTGCGCCGGCCAGTCTTTTGTGCACGTGGACCATGAAGGCCATCGCGAAGATCGGCGTCGCCAGATTGACGATCGGGATCGATACGAAAGCTGCGATCACCATGCCGGCCAGAAATACGTAGGCCGCATTGGCTTTGCGCATGGACTTCGCTTCGTGCGGCGGGCGGAATCGCATGGCGGCAAGCTCAAAATATTCGCGTCCGAGCAGATATGCATTTGCAAGGAACAGAATAATGATGCCGAGCCCGGCCAGCAGGACGAACGGCAGCGCGAACAGATAGACAAGGACCGCAAGCGCAGCGATCTTGAGTACCTTCTATAAGTGCACGCAAAAACGGCAGGGCTCGGCCGGGTGGATGCGCCGGATAGTATTCCCGCTCGACGGCTTCGGCGACTTCATCGACAAAAAAGCTCCCAACGAAGGCAGTGACCGCCGGCATCAAGAATAGCGCGCCGGTAATAATGCCTAGCGCCGCGATCACCGACAGCACCCAGGCAAGCGCAGCCCAGGCTGCGTGCGGCGCAATTCCTGACGCTTGCTCGGCCCAGTTCGCACCGGCGTCCGCCCACGCGGCCAACAGCCGCTGCATGGCGATGCCGATAATGACAATGACAATAAGCGCCAATCCCACAGCTTTGAGCAGCACGCGCCGCAGGGCAGGCGTGAACATCTGCGAAAGCGCTTTGATGAATGCGTCAATCATAGCGACACAGGTAATTCTGGCCGCCACGTTCGGCAAGCCCGTCGTCTACGATACCGGCGAAAGCGTGTCGTCTTCGGCCGGCACGAGGGGGACGCTCTCGGCGGCCGGCTGATCCGCCCATGCGATGGCCTTGTAGTCAAAGCCGTGCACGAGGGTCGGTTTTACGACTTCGAAATAAGGAGAGATGTCGAAGTCGCGTGGTGCGTAAAGGGATGAGTGGCGGATTTCCAGTATTTCCTGACGCGCCGCTTCGCTCTCGAGCCGCGTAATCTTCGGCAGAATCGGGTAGCGCACGGTGTCAAATGCCTGCGCGATCAGCGCCGAGCAGATGATGCGGGTCGGATGGCCGGAGCCGAGCGCCATCATGCGGCGGCGCCAGCGCTGCGGCACCGGCAGCGGAAACAGGTAACGCATCAGATCGATAATGTTTTTGAGATCGTAGTCGAAGCCGATGCGTTCCGACGCATAGGCGCAGACCCGGGCGCGGTCATCTTCGTCGAGCTGGGTCGGCCGGCAGATGCGGGTATGGAAGCGGACATATTTTGAAAGCGGTGCGGCGACCACGCCCTGACCGATATTCGCCTCGACCAGCACAAGCGGCTCACCGTCGGCGGTGACGCGATCTCCGATCGGCCCGACATAGAGTGCGGCGTGCGACCAGGTCGACTGCGTCAGATACTTGATGACGCCGGAAATATGATTGTTGCCTTCAACCAGCAGCACATCACCAGGCCGCAAGGTTGCCCGCAACGCGTCCGGGATCCGACGGCGTGAACGGCTCGTAACCTTGTACCGGCTTTTCCAGATAGTGCGCCAGAAAGCGCCCCACCCCATCGACCATCCAGCTCATGACCGGCCCTCGGCGCCAGTTCTTGGCGCTCAAGACGTTCCCCTTCCGCGAGAGATATCCCGCGCACGTCTCCAGAAAATCTAGTGAGGACTCATTGCAATTTAGTTCACCGGGCTATTTGGCGCGGCAGGCTGTCGGTGTTACCGATTGTTAGCCATAAAGTTTGCCGCACAATGCTGGTCGGACCTGGCCTGCAACTCTTTGGATACCATGCCGACTTCACCCAAGGCCCTCATCGCATGGTCGAGCGGCAAAGACAGCGCGTGGGCGCTGCATGAGGCGCGCGTAGCCGGCGATTTCGAAATTGTCGGCGCCTTGACCACGGTGACCGACACGTTTCACCGCGTCAGTATGCACGGGGTGCGTGAAGAATTGCTGCGCGCACAACTCGATGCCGCCGGTCTGCATCCGGTTATCATTCATATTCCGTATCCGTGCCCGAATGACATCTACGAGCGCAAAATGGCAGAGGCCATCGCTGCCGCGCGAGCATCCGGGGTGACCCACATGATTTTCGGCGACCTGTTCCTGGAGGATGTACGGGCCTACCGCGAACGCCAGCTTTCCGGCACCGGGATCGTGCCGGTGTTTCCATTATGGGGCCGGCCGACGCGCGCGCTTGCCGATGACATGATCGATGCCGGCACCGAGGCGCATATTTGCACCGTTGATTTGAAAAAATTGCCGGCATCATTCGCCGGCCGCCGATTTGACCGCGTGCTGCTTGAGGCACTTCCTGAGGGCATCGACCCATGTGGCGAGAACGGTGAATTTCACTCGTTCGTCTCAGGCGGCCCGATGCTGTCGCGCAAAGTCGCGGTCAAAACCGGCGAAACCATTGAACGCGACGGATTTGCTTATACGGATCTGCTGCCGGCCTAACCGCGCAATACGCCGCCAGTTCTCTTGGTCACTTCGGCGACGATCTTGCCGGCAAGAGCCTCAATCTCGGCGTCGGTCATCGTTTTCTCGCGCGGCTGAATTGTCACCGCAATTGCGATCGATTTCTTGCCTGGATCGATGCCTTTGCCTTCATACACATCGAAGACGACGACGTTGCTGACCAGCTTCTTGTCCACGTTCTGCGCGGCGCGCACGATGTCGGCGGCTTTGACCGAATTGTCGACGACGAAAGCAAAATCGCGCTCGACCGGCTGGAAAGGCGACAACATCAAGCAGAGGCTTTGCCCGCGTCGGGCGCGCTTTGGGTTCGGGGATTTTTTCGAGAATTACTTCGAAAGCGACCAACGGGCCCTCGGCCTTCAGGCCCGCAATCGCGCGCGGATGCAATTCACCGAAGTGTCCCAGGACATTCTGCGGGCCAATCTGGATGGTGCCGCTGCGTCCGGGGTGAAACCAGGCCGGACCGCCAGGCACGACTTGCAAAGCCTGCATCGGGGCTCCGGCAGCGGCCAGCACGGCGAAAGCGTCGGCTTTTAGCGTCGAAAACATCGACGGGTCCGGACTTGTCCGACCAGTGACGGCCGCTTCCCGACGGCTTGGCAAGGCCACGGCGCAGCCCGCTGGCGGCAGTGAGTTGGTCGGCAGGCTTATCGCCTTTGAAGATCTGGCCAACTTCGAACACCGCGGTGTCGGGGAACCCGCGGTCAGCATTGCGTTGCGCTGCCATGATCAAGCCGGGAATGAGGCTCGGCCGCATGTCGGACAACTCGGCCGCGATCGGATTGGCAAGCGAAAGCTCCGGTGCGCCGCCACCAAACAGTTCGGCTTCTCGCTTCGATACGAACGACCAGGTCACGGCTTCAAGCAAGCCGCGCGCCGCAAGCGCTCGCTTTGCTTTGCGCGTGCGATTCTGAATCGCAGTGAGAACGGGCTTGCGGGCTTGCTCTCGCCCGAAACGAGTCGATGGCACGCGGTCCACGCCGACAATACGCACGAGCTCCTCGACGATATCGGCACGGCCGTGAACGTCTGGCCGCCAGGATGGCACGGCAACTTTCACACGCTCGCCTTGACCGGCGGTGAAAAAGCCGAGTTTTTCCAGGACACGCCGCAAGTCCGCAAGCGGCAGTTTCAGTCCGGTGAGCCGCGGCAGTTCGCTGAGCGGGAAATCGATGACCTTTTCCTTCGGCGTCGGATCGCCGGCGACAATGATTTCCGACGCTTCGCCGCCGCAGAGGTCGAGCACCATCTGGGTGGCGAGCTCGAGGCCGGGCAGCATGAAGGCGGGATCGACACCGCGCTCGAAGCGGTAGCGCGCATCGGAGTTGATGCCGAGCTTGCGGCCGGTCTGTGCGATATTGAGTTCGTCCCAGAGCGCCGATTCCACAAGAACGTTTGTGGTCGTTTCCGAGCAGCCAGTTGCCTCGCCGCCCATGATGCCGGAGAGCGATTCGACACCCTTTTCGTCGGCGATCACACAAACCGCCTCGTCGAGCGTGTACGTCTTGCCGTCGAGTGCCAGCAGCTTCTCTCCGTTTCTTGCGCGCCGCACCGTCAGATTGCCATGCACCTTGTCGGCGTCGAACACGTGCAACGGCCGGCCGCGGTCGAAGGTGATAAAATTGGTGATGTCGACAAGCGCGTTGATGGGCCGCAGCCCGATTGCGGTCAGCCGCTTCTGCAGCCAGTCGGGCGAAGGCCCGTTCTTGACGCCGCGCACCAGGCGCAATCCGAATGCCGGGCACAACGACGGCGTCTTGCCGAAATCGAGCGTGACTTTCACCGGGCAAGGGAAAGAGCCCTTCACCGGTTTCGGAATCTTGTCTTTATATGTGCCGATCGAGGTTGCGCCGAGGTCGCGCGCAATGCCTGAAACGCCGGTGCAGTCCGGGCGGTTGGGCGTAAGATTGATTTCGATAACCGGTTCGCTTGCACCTGCCCATTCAACGTAGGATTTGCCGACCGGCGCATCCGCCGGAAGGTCGATGATCCCGTCATGGTCGTCAGAGATCATCAATTCGGCGGCTGAGCAAAGCATGCCGCGGCTTTCGACGCCGCGGATCGTGCCGACGGTCAACGTGATGTTCTTTCCCGGAATGAATGTTCCCGGTGCCGAGAAGACACCTTTCATGCCGGCGCGTGCATTGGGCGCCCCGCACACGACCTGGATCGGTTTGCCGTCGCCGATATCGACCATGCAGACCTTGAGACGGTCCGCATTGGGATGTTTCTCGGCCGAGATGACGGACGCAATCACGAACGGCTTGAGCAGGTCCGCCTTATCCTCGACGTTCTCGACCTCAAGGCCGATCATCGTGAGCTTGTCGACGATCTCGGCAAGCGACGCGTCGGTTTCGAGATGCTCCTTCAGCCAGGGCAAGGTGAGCTTCATGCCGCTTTCTCCGTCCAGAAATAGAGAAGCGGCAGCAAGGCGAACACCACGATCGTGAAAACGATCGCAATGCGAATGCAGAGGCTGTAAAGCTCGGCGCGAATAATCAGTTCACGATGAATGAATCGCGTGAACATGGTCAGCGACATCATCGAATTCGTGGGCGCGGAATACTGACAGGCAACGCAGGCAGCCAAGAGCAATGAGCAGAGTAGACCGCAATTTCGGTGACGATGATACCAACTTCAAAGTCGATTGTCGGCGACAAGGGGCGCAATCAGGCCGAGGCCGGCGATCATCATTGACGTGTGCGTCAAAAGGCCCGTGGCTTTGGCGTCGATTGAGGCAAATGTGTGCGAGGCCTCAGCCGACATCTCCTTGTCGCGCTTGCGCAATGTCGATTCGTAACTCGCGATCTTGTGCGCATCCCAGCCGCGCGTGACCAGCGCGAAGAAAGCGCGATCGAGCGGCGAGGGATGCTGCGGCGCGGTCATGAACTCAGACCTCCGGCCAGCGTCGGAAAGTCGAGCGGGCGGAAGCCATAGTGGGAAAGCCAACGCACATCGGCCTCGAAGAAGGCGCGCAGGTCGTTCATGCCGTACTTGAGCATCGCGATGCGGTCGATTCCCATGCCCCAGGCAAAGCCTTGATATTCGTCGGGATCGAGCCCGCAATTGCGCAGCACGTTCGGGTGCACCATTCCGCAGCCGAGGATTTCAAGCCAGTCTTCGCCTTCGCCGAAGCGAATTTCACCCTTGTCGCGCTTGCACTGGATGTCGACCTCGAGCGACGGCTCGGTGAACGGGAAGAACGACGGGCGGAAGCGCATCTTCACGCTGTCGACCTCGAAGAAAGCCTTGCAGAATTCCTCGAGGATCCACTTCAGGTGACCGAGGTGAGAGCCCTTGTCGATCACGAGGCCTTCGACCTGGTGGAACATCGGCGTGTGGGTTTGGTCCGAGTCGCTGCGATAGGTGCGGCCGGGGCAAATGACGCGGATTGGCGGCTTTTTGCTGAGCATCGTACGCACCTGGACGGGGGAGGTGTGCGTGCGCAGCAGCAGGCGCGAGCCGTCCGGCTTCGGCGCGAAATAGAACGTGTCGTGCATTTCGCGGGCCGGGTGACCCTCGGGAAAATTCAGTTTGGTGAAGTTGTAGTCGTCGGTTTCAACGTCGGGCCCTTCGGCGATCGCAAATCCCATGTCGGCGAAGATGGCCGTCAGCTCATCGGTCACCTGACTGATGGGATGGATGCGGCCGATCTCTGCCGGCGCTTCGCGCACGGGCAGCGTGACGTCGACCGTCTCGGTATTGAGCCGCGCATCGAGTGCCGCAGCACCGAGCGCATCTTTGCGTTGTGCAATCGATTCGGTGACACGGTCCTTGAGGCCGTTAATCGCCGGACCTTGTGTCTTTCGTTCGTCTGCCGACATCGTGCCGAGCGTCTTGAGCAACGCCGAGACCGAGCCGTTCTTTCCGAGCGCGGCAATGCGAACGGCTTCGAGCGCCGCTTCATCCTTCGCCGCGGCGACGTTCGCCAGAATGTCCTTTTCAAGCTTTGCGATGTCAGACATGGCTTATCACCCTGTCATGCGCGGGCCCGACCCGCGCATCGCGCCTCGATTGGCGTTTGACGCGGACCTTACGCCGGCAACGCGGCTTTGGCCTTTTCCACGATCGCCTGGAATGCAGCCGGTTCGCGGATTGCAAGATCGGACAAAACCTTCCGGTCGACCGTCACGCCGGCTTTGGCCAGCCCAGCGATGAAGCGGCTGTAGTTCAAGCCAAAGGGCCGAACCGCCGCGTTCAAGCGCTGGATCCACAAGGCACGAAACGTGCGCTTGCGCCGCTTGCGGTCACGGAAGGCGTATTGGTTTGCCTTCTCCACCGCCTGCTTGGCGATGCGGATCGTGTTCTTGCGGCGGCCGTAATAGCCCTTGGCGGCCTTCAGAACTTTCTTGTGCTTGGCGTGCGAGGTGACGCCACGTTTGACGCGGGCCATAGAAATTCTCCTTGCAGATACGTGCAGATTACTGACGAGGAACAACCGCGCTCGCGCGGCCGGCGAGAACCGGTCAGCCGTTCGGCAGCCAGTACTTCTTGACGTTGTCGCCGTCGGTCTTGAACAGCACATTCGTGCCGCGATGCTCGCGGATCGTCTTGGTCGTCCGCTTGATCATGCCGTGGCGCTTGCCGGTCTGCTGGTATTTCACCTTGCCGGTCGCGGTAATCTTGAAGCGCTTTTTGGCGCCCGATTTGGTCTTCAGCTTGGGCATTTGGCTCTCCTCATCGGCTCGCAGCGGGCAGGCCCGCCGGCCGAAATATGCTCCTTCGGGCACGTCGGGCCCCGGAGCGGGTGCTCGGGATTGAGCGTTAATCGCCGCCACGGCAGCCCTTACTGGCCGGGCGGTGAATGCGCGGCGTTATGGCAGAGGCTGCCGCGGCATGCAACCGCCTGCCGCCGGGGCGCTTAATTGCTGCCAAATAACAGCGCGCCACCCGCGATCTGCGAGTGGCGCGTTTGAGGTGCTAGGAAAGCGTTCTGCCGCGCTAGCGTGGCGCCAGCATCATGACCATTTGCCGGCCTTCAAACCGTGGTTCCGATTCGATCTTGGCGAACGGGCCGGTGTCCACTTTCACGCGTTCGAGCAATTTGTAGCCGAGCTCCTGGTGCGCCATTTCGCGCCCTCGGAATCGCAAGGTGATCTTGACCTTGTCGCCTTCTTCGAAGAACCGCTTCATGGAGCGCATTTTAACATCGTAGTCGTGGTCGTCGATCATTGGCCGGAGTTTGATCTCCTTGACCTCGACGACTTTCTGTTTTTTGCGGGCTTCCGCCGCCTTCTTCTGCGCCTGAAATTTGTATTTGCCGTAATCCAGGATTTTGCAGACGGGGGGCGACGAGTTGGGGGCGATTTCGACTAGGTCGAGCCCCGCAGCCTGCGCCATGTCGAGCGCGGCTTGGATCGGTGTGGGACCGTGGTTGTGGCCACTGGCATCTATTAGCTGGACCTCGCGGACGCGGATCTCCTCGTTTATGCGCGGGCCGTCCTTCTGAACGGGCAGCGCGGACTTCATCGGACGACGAATGGCTACTTTCTCCTTATCCTGTTTCAACTGACCGTCGGCATCAGCGCGCCTTCGGAATAGCCGTAGATTGGTAGAAACGGCCGAGAAGTCAACGCAGTTCCGCAGGTATTGGTGTCTAACGGTTTGAAACCGAAGGCCAAACTGTTCAAATTGCTCTTATTTTGTCGTGACTTAATTTTGTGCGGGGACATCGGGCCGCATGCTTAGCCCGGCAACGTCCCGATAGAGACGCAACGTCTGTTCGGTCACAATCGCCGTATTGAAATGTCCCAGAACCCAGTCGCGGCCGCGCCGGCCGATGGTTGCCCGGTTGAGCTCGGGCATCGAGAACAAACGTAACAGGGCCGCGGCGAGCGCCGCGTCATCGCCGGACTGGAAGCGAAATCCCGCAATCCGGCTTTCGGGCACCGCGGGTGCGGTGAGCACGACGTCGGCTCCGGCGCCGAGATCGGACACGATAACTGGCCGCGCCATCGCCTGGCCTTCCAGGATTGCGCGCTGCACGCCTTCCGGCTGTATCGCCGCCGAAACGATGACAGATGCCGCCGCAAAGGCGGCGGGCATATCGGCGACCGGAGCCGCCATGCGGATCACATCCATTGTTCCAGTGGACAAGACGAGGTCCCAAAGCTCGCCTGTGTAGCGCGTACGGCCGCGATCTTCGCCGACGAAGACGCAAAGAAAATCCTTTAAGCCCATTTCCTTGAGCCGCTTCACCGCTTTGACGACGACATGATGACCTTTTCGGCGCAAGATGCGTCCGGTGATCAAAATAACTTTCGTCTCGCGCTTGACGCCCCATGCGCTTCGTATTGCCTCGATGCGTTCGCGCGAGACCTTGTCAGGATCGAAACGGTCGAGATCAATGCTGCAAGACACGACGGCGATTTTGCTCCAGGCCGTGCCGTAGCGATCGTTGATCAGTTGCGCGATTTGCTCACTTGAGGCGATGACATGGTCGGCGCGCGCCATGATGCTGTTATAAAAGTGCTTGAAAATGTTCTGCTCGCGAAAACCTTTATAGCAACTGGTCACAAGCGGTATTCCGCATAACCGCGCCGCGATAAATGCACTCCATGCGCCTGCGCGGCCAAAGGCGTGAATCACACGGCACTTCCGATCCCGCGCCATTCGCGTCAGCTTGATCGCGTTGCGCAGCATTAGCAGCGGATTGTTGCTCGAGACATCGAGTGGGACGAATTCGCCGCCGGCCGTCGTTACGTCGGCGACCAGGCGACCGGCGCGCGACACGACGATGGTGCGAAAGCCGGCGCTCGCAAGAATCCGCACGAGTTCGACCGCGCCTGCGTCGGCAGCGCCCCCGTCGAGAGTAGGAACCACGACGAGCACCGCGATCGGGCCGAGCGCGGTCTGAACTTTTCGCGCAACAACGTGCGATTGCACGCTCGCTTCGGGGATTGGTGCGGGCAAACTCGACATGACATCCGTTCGTGTTTAGCGGTGAGGTATAGACTTCACCAGCAACCTGGGCAACGGCTGCACATTGCCACGACGGCGGTCTTCCTGCGAAAAGTAATCCATGAACGAACCGCGTCTCACGTCCATCACGGTCGGGTCCGATAAGGACAGTCGACCGATAGCTGTGCGCGAGCGAAAGGGCACGAATCCCGCGCTTTTTTGGCTGGGCGGCTTCAAATCCGACATGAAGGGCACAAAAGCCGAGGCGCTCGATCGTTGGGCCGGAAAAGAAGGCCGCGCCTGTTTACGGTTTGATTATTCCGGCCACGGCGAGTCAGGCGGCTCGTTCACTGAGGGAACGATTGGCCGGTGGCTCGAGGAAAGTCTGGCGGTCTATTTGCACTTTGCACGCGGGCCGCAGTTGGTCATCGGGTCGTCAATGGGAGGCTGGTTGGCATTGTTGCTGGCCAGAGCCGTGGGGGCTAACAAGGATGCGGCGCCAATTGCGGGCATGGTGCTGATCGCCCCGGCAGTCGACTTCACTGAAGAATTGATGTGGAAGCAGTTTTCCGACGCGACCAAACGCGAAATCCAGGAAAAAGGAAAATGGCTGCGGCCCTCGGAGTACGGTGATGAACCTTACCCGATTACGCGCAGCCTCATTGAAGACGGCAGGAAGTCACCTATTGCTCGGCGGGCTGATAGAAACTGGCTGTCCGGTGCATATTCTGCAGGGCGTACAGGATCCCGATGTGCCCTGGCGGCATGCGGTTGAGCTGGTGTCCCGGTTTTCCCGCGACGATGTCGTGCTGACGTTGATCAAGGATGGCGATCACCGCCTGTCGCGGCCGGAGGACATTGATCGACTTATTGCGGCGGTCCAAGAATTTTAGGCAAGCGCCGAGACCCACTCGTCCTGAACCGTGGGATCGGCGTCAGCGTGTTTCTTTCGAAGTTCTGCGAAACGCTGACGCGGTAATAGTTGTGATAGCGCCCACACTGCGGCGCCTCGCACCAGCGGTGATGGATCGTCAAGTAACCGTTCAGCTTCGGCGCTGAGCTGCCAAGTCGCGTGAGTTGCCAATTGCGATCAGCACGTTTCGAACAAACCGGTCACGTCCTGTTCGCTTGATCGACGTCTTGGCAAACAATGTCCGGAATTGCGCATCATCAAGGCGAACGAGATCGGCGAGACGCGGCGCGCGCAACGCGTCGCGCGCCGCAAGCTTGGCCTCGCGTCCCTGGCTCGCAAACTTGTTCCACGGGCAGATCGCAAGGCAGTCGTCGCAGCCGAAGATGCGGTTGCCCATCGCCGGGCCGCAATTCGCGGGGAATAGGCCCTTTGTGCTCGATGGTGAGGTAGGAAATGCACCGTCGTGCGTCGAGCTTGTACGGCGCAGGGAAAGCTGCAGTTGGGCAAATATCGAGACATGCCCGGCAACTGCCGCAGCTGTCCGGTTCCGCGAGGTCAGCCGGCAAATCGAGCGTTGTGAAGATCGAGCCGAGAAACAGCCAGGAGCCGAATTGGCGCGAGACCAGGTTGGTGTGCTTGCCCTGCCATCCAAGTCCGGCATGGGCGGCAAGCGGCTTCTCCATGACGGCCGCAGTGTCGACGAATACTTTCACGTCTCCGCCGGCGTTGGCGGTAAGCCAGCGCGCGAGGTTCTTGAGTTTGGATTTGATCAGCTCGTGATAGTCGTTGCCCTTCGCGTAGACCGAGATCGCTGCGCGATCACTGGCTTTCAAGATCGCGAGCGGATCATCATCTGGCCCGTAGTTCAGCCCCAGCATGATGATCGAGCGGACTTCCGGCCACATGGTGAGCGGCGAAGCGCGCCGGTCCGCGCTCGTTGCCAGCCAGGTCATGTCGCCATGTGCGCCGTCGGCGATATAGTCTTCGAGACGCATTTTGAGTTCTGGCGCGGCATCCGGCTTCACGACGCCGAACGCGTCGAAGCCGTGCCCACGTGCCTCTTCGGCGAGGGCAGACTTGATCGCGGCCGGATCGTTCAAAAGTCGAGATCGGCGTAGCTCTTCGACGGTGGCAGGCCCGCGAGCGTGTCGGCGAGGATCGCGCGAAACGACGGGCGCGACTTTACGCGTGCGTACCAGTTCTTTGTCGCTTCGTCTTCGTTCCACGGTACTTCGCCCAAATAGTCTGCAGCTGAAAGATGCGCCGCCGCTGCTAGGTCAGCCAGACTGAGCCGGTCGCCTGCAAGCCAATCGCGCGTGCGGACGAGCCAACCGATATAGGCCAGATGATAGCGGATATTGTGACGCGCGGCGCGCAGCGCATCGGTATCTGGCGGGCCGCCGCCCTGTTCCTGCGTCATGTGGCGCTTGAACGCGCGTTCGTGCACAAGCGGGCCGCTGACCTCGGCGTAAAACTTGTCGTTAAACCAGTTTGCGAGCCGACGCACCTCGACCCGTCGCCCTGCCAGATCAGGCAGCAGGCGATCCTGTCCGCTCTGCGGATGAGTTTCCTCGATATATTCCGCGATCACTGCTGCGCCTGGAATTGGCGGCTGCCCTTCGGCGACGACCACCGGCAGTTCTCCGGCCGGGTTGAGCAGCAGAAATTCTTCCCTGCGCTCCCAGAAGCGCTCTTCCACAAGGCGGGCGGCAATACTGTACTCACCGAAAATCAAGCGCACGTAACGCGAACGCGGGCAGAGCGGATGATGGAACAGCGTCAGCATTAGCGCTCGCTCTGGGACAGGTCGCGTGGGAATCAACGCCGCACTATAGAAAGGCAGGGCGGTGGCGCAAATCGCCACAAAAATTTTCACCTTTTTTCGTTGCCAGTTATCCTGCTTTGGGTCAAAAGCGCTGCCTCGCTTCGTCGCCCGCCAAACACTCCACAGATTTCCGGAGCAGTTCATGCATCTCGACTTTATCAAGGCGGCCGTGCTCGGCATCGTCGAGGGCCTGACTGAGTATCTTCCCGTCTCTTCAACCGGCCATCTGCTCTTGATGGAGCATTTATTCGGCTGGGGCGACGATGCTTTCGGCAAATCGTTTGCAATTCTAATCCAGCTCGGCGCCATTCTCGCGCTGCTTTCGATTTATTTCGGACGGCTTTGGGCATTGGCCAAGGCAATGTTCACGCAGTGGGAGGCGGCACGTTTCGTCATCGGGGTACTCCTCGCCTTCTTGCCGGCGGCGGTGGTCGGAGCGCTCGCCTATCGCGTCATCAAGTCATACCTTTTCGACGTGCGCGTCGTTTGCATTTCGCTTGATCATCGGCGGGCTGGTTCTGCTTTGGGTCGACCGGATGAACCTCAAGGCGCGCTATCACGATGCGACCGCCTTCACGTTGCCGATGTATATCGGCATCGGGATTATCCAGTGCATCTCGATGATACCCGGCGTGTCGCGTGCCGGAGCAACTATTGTGGGCGCCATGCTATTCGGCGCGGATCGCCGTTCGGCTGCGGAATTTTCGTTCTGGCTCGCAATGCCGACCATGGTCGGCGCGTTTGCATACGAAGTCTTTAAAAGCCGGGGCGATCTTGCCGTCGGCGGAAACGTCGCGGTGGTTGCCGTCGGCTTTATCTTCTCGTTTATCTTCGGTTGGATCGTCGTCAAGACGTTCCTTGGTTACGTGCAGCGACACAGCTTTGCGCTGTTTGCGTGGTGGCGCATTCTCGTAGGCGGCGCCGGCTTGTTTGCACTCTATATTCTGTAGAACAAGCGTCAGGCGATGCGACTGCGGAACTGACCGGTCTTGCGAAATCGCCACAGATAAGACGGCACTATTGCTTCGATTGTCTCCGGCTCTATTCCGAGACCTTGCAGCGTTCGCAGTTCGGCTTTTGCTGCGTCGGACACGACATTGTCAACGCGGAGCAATTCCACCTGGTCGGGAGTCAGCGGCGGCTTGGGAAAATACTGCAGAACCGCAGCCTGCATCTTCGCAAGGAAGAAAGGTAAAGGCACCAGCAGTCGTTTGCGTTCGATGGTCCGGAGCACGAATTGCATGAGCTCCTTGAACGTCCGAACATCGGGTCCGCCAAGTTCGTAAATCGTGCCCGGGCGCGCGGCGCCGTCAACCGCATCGGCGATCGCTCGCGCAACGTCGCCGACGAATACCGGCTGAAAACGCGTCAGTCCTCCGCCGATCAGCGGCAGCGCCGGCGACAGCCGCGCAAGTGCGGCAAAACGATTGAAGAAATCATCCTCCGGCCCAAACAAGATCGACGGCCGCATGATGGAAGCCGATGGTTGTGCCGCCAGCACCAGCCTTTCCGCTTCTGCTTTGCTGCGCGCATAGGCGCTCGGCGAATTGGCATCGGCGCCAATCGCCGAAACATGGACCAGGCGGGCTCCATGCGCACTTGCCGCCAACGCGACCTGCTCCGCGCCATAGGTTTGCACCGCTTGGAAACGCTGGCGGCCACGCTCGAACAAAATTCCCACGAGATTGATGAGTACCTGCGCATCGCGGGCGGCCGCCTCAACCGAGGCGGCGTGACGCAGATTGGCCTGCACAGCATGGATCTGCCCCACGCGACCCAGCGGCTGCAAATGTCCGGCAAGTTCAGGCCGGCGAACCGCCACCCGTATGCGATAATGGCGCTTGGCCAGAGCGCGAACCACGTGACGGCCGAGAAATCCCGATCCGCCATAGACGGTGACGAGGGTGTCGTATGGGCTGCGTGCGCTCATGCCGCTCTCGATTTTCGTGCGGAGATGCCTGGAAACCGGCAAATACAGGATCGCCCGAGGGCTGTACAGAGCCGGAAAACCCGTTCATTGACAAGCCGGAAGTGGCTCCGTATCTGGTCGCAACGAGCCCAGGTGGCGGAATTGGTAGACGCACTAGTTTCAGGTACTAGCGGTGAAAGCCGTGGAGGTTCGAGTCCTCTCCTGGGCACCAACGTCCCGAGCCGAAGAGCCCAATGACCATCCGCCTGCATCGCGGCGACCTTCCCAACCTCTCCGGTTACAAGGGGTCGGTGGCCATCGACACCGAAGCAATGGGTCTTGATCCCAATCGGGACCGATTGTGCGTTGTTCAGTTGTCCCCGGGTGATGGATCCGCCGATGTGGTTCAGATCGGCGCCGGTCAGCACAAGGCACCAAATATCGAGAAACTTCTGGCCGACAAATCGATTCTCAAAATCTTTCACTTTGCGCGTTTCGACATGGGCATTCTCGCAAAGAATTTCGGCGTGATGGCCGAGCCGGTCTATTGCACGAAAATCGCCTCGCGACTTGCCCGCACCTATACCGACAAGCATGGGCTCAAGGATCTGGCACGCGAAGTCCTCGGAGTCGATTTGTCAAAGCAGCAGCAGCTATCCGACTGGGGCGCCGAAGAACTTAGTGATGCGCAAGTGTCCTATGCCGCAACCGACGTCCTGCATTTGCATGCCCTGAAGGAAAAGCTCGACGTCATGCTTGCGCGTGAGAGTCGCACCGATCTGGCGGCGGCCTGTTTCCGCTTTCTGCCCGACCGTGCCCGGCTCGATCTCGCCGGCTGGGCGGCCGAGGATATTTTTTCTCATTCGTCATAAGTTGTTGTATTCTGGCGCTAATTGGTTAACGCGGCGCGGCCGGTTGCCGTGTCAGGGCCATATTCGGGCGGCACTTTACCTCTTGGGGCGACAATGATCTCCAAGACTTCCTTTGGGTGCAGACGGATGCCGGACTTGGCATGAACCGTGTAATTACAGCTCAGTCAGATCCTGATGCGACCGCGCGCTTATTGGACCATGAGCCGCGGCAATACCGAGCGCGCATTCCTGGCTGCGCGCCGTCACAGCCGCTTGGTGCGCATCCTGCGGATCGCAGTGCCGGCTGCCGTGTCATTCGCGCTGGTTGTTGTCATATTGATCACCTACCTCAATCCGCTCCGCATGCTCGCCAAGTTGCCGATCAACATCGACAATCTCGTGGTGTCCGGCACAAAGGTGACGATGGAGCAACCACGCCTATCGGGATTCACGAGAGATGCGCGCGCCTACGAGCTGACGGCCGATACCGCGGCGCAAGACATGACGAAGCCCGACATCGTCGAATTGCGTAACATCCGCGCCAAAGTCGAAATGCAAGACAAGAGCACGATGGAGCTCAATGCGGCCACTGGACTCTATGACGCGAAGGCGGAAACGCTCAGGCTCGATCGGGACATCGTTCTTAATTCTTCAACCGGATATCAAGGGCGTCTGAGCGAGGCGCTGGTCGACATACGCAAAGGAAACGTCGTCTCCGAACATCCAGTCGAGGTTAGGTTGCTTCAGGGTACGCTCAATGCCAACCGGCTGGATATTGTCGATTCCGGCGAGATCATCCGATTCCACGGCGGTGTCGTTATGGACATGACACTGAACCAGCCGGAGCAACCGAAAGCGGGCGAGCAACGATGATGCGAAAGCCCGGGTTCATTGTTGCATTTGCGATTGGACTTATGTCGAGCGGCTTGGCTGCGCACTCGCAGACGCAGACAACGTCGCAAGGCCCGCCCAATGCCTTGCAGGGCTTCTCGCAAAATCGCGATCAGCCGGTGCACATCGAGGCGGCGACTCTGGAAGTCCGGGACAAACAGAAACAGGCAACATTCAGCGGCGATGTACGGGTGAAGCAGGGCGATACCGGACTGCGTTGCAAGTCGCTGGTGGTGTTCTATGAGCAAAGCGGTGAGCCAACAGACGGAAGCAAGACCCTTCAAGCTGCGAGTCCGGGGCCAAGCGGCGAGCAGCGTATCAAGCGTCTTGAGGCGCGCGGTGGCGTCGTGGTTACGCAGAAAGATCAGACCGCGACCGGCGAGCTCGGCATTTTCGATATGAAAACCAACACCGTTACGCTTACCGGCAACCCGGTCGTCATGACTCAGGGGCAAAACGTTCTGCGGGGCGGAAAACTGGTGGTCGATTTGACGAGCGGCGTGTCACGGGTCGAAGCGGGAAAGAGCGGACAAGGCGTCCAGATGCTGGTTCAGCCAGGCGCATCTATGCCCGATTCAAAAAGCGGAAGCGCTGACGGACAAGCACCGCGCCCCATTCCCGTGCGACCGTTCAATTGAATTCTTGCATGGATGCGGTCATTCCGGTGCAGCGACGGGAATCAGATAAGGTCGCAGACTCACCGCCTGCGGAAATGCGTGTAAATTCATTCCGGCGCGAGGTAGCCCAGTGAATTTTTTCTCACTGTTTAGGCGCAAGTCCCCGCCTGTCCGCCGGACGATGACTCCGGTCGAAGCGCGGGCGCGCCAGGCTGCGATTGCCAATGCGCAGGCGGAGGGCGCGCATCAAACGTACCGAAGCCCGCCAAGCCCGCCGCAGACTCGGCCGCGCCATGACGGCGATAACCGACAGGCTGCACGCCACGCCTATCTTGCTGCGCACGGGGTCGAAAAGAGCTTTGGAGGCCGGATGGTCGTCAAAGGTGTCACCCTATACGTCAGGCGCGGCGAAGCGGTGGGCCTGCTCGGGCCAAACGGCGCCGGCAAAACGACTGTGTTCTATATGATCACCGGCCTGATCAACGCTGATCGCGGCCGGATCGAGCTTGATGGCTTCGATGTCACCGCGCTGCCGATGTATCAGCGCGCCCGGCTTGGTATCGGCTATCTGCCGCAGGAAGCCTCGATCTTTCGTGGTCTCAACGTGGAAGACAATATTCGCTCCGTCCTCGAAGTCGTCGAGCCGGATCGCCGGCGACGCGAGGCGGACCTCGATGCATTGCTTGAGGAATTCAACATCGCGCGTTTGCGCAAGACGCCGACGATTGCCCTGTCGGGCGGCGAGCGACGGCGTGTCGAAATCGCGCGCGCGCTGGCGACTCGGCCGAGCTACATGCTGCTTGACGAGCCTTTTGCCGGAATTGATCCGATTGCCGTTGGCGACATTCAGGCGCTGGTGCGCCATCTGACGAATCGCGGGATCGGTGTGCTGATCACCGACCACAATGTGCGGGAAACGCTGGGACTTACTGATCGCGCCTACATCATCTATTCCGGAGAGGTGCTGATGGAAGGTCGCGCCGACGATATTGTGAACAATCCTGACGTCCGACGCCTTTATCTCGGCGAGGAATTTCGGCTCTAGCAGGTGGCGCGCAAAAGTTAATGCGCACAAGAAGTGTGCAAGGCCTGCCTGCTAAATCACATACCGCGACTCGCGGGTAGCTGGTATAAACAAGCAAGAATCGGACCAGTTTTCTGCCGGGACACCTCAATGGCTTTGTCGCAAAGGCTGGAAGTTCGCCAGTCGCAAGGGCTGGTGATGACGCCGCAGCTGATGCAGGCCATCAAGCTGTTGCAATTGTCCAGTCTCGATCTTGCTGCCTATGTGGAAGGCGAACTCGAGCGCAATCCGTTGCTCGAGCGCGCCGGCGAAGACGAGGCTGGCCCGGCCAGCGACACGCAGGCATCAGTACCCGAAAGTGACGACAAATCCGGCGGGCCTGACTGGATCAACGCCGAACTCGAGACAAGTCGAAGTTCTATCGAGCAGGGGCTCGGTACCGAACTCGAAAACGTCTTCCCGGACGATGGCGGAGACAAGAACGCTACTGGTGGCGATTTGCGTCCTGGCGCTTATTCTGAATGGTCGGGTGCACGATCTGTTGCCGGCGAAAACTATAATCTCGAAGCGTTCGTGTCCGCCGAAACGACACTTGCCGATCATCTCGCTGAGCAGATGGCGTTGGCCATTTCCAATCCGGCAGGCCGGATGATCGGTCAGTACTTGATCGATATGGTCGATGAAGCGGGCTACCTCGCAGGCGATCTCGACACGGTTGCCGAAAAACTCGGCGCGCAGTGCAGTGACGTCGAGCTTGTGCTTGCGGTTTTGCAGACGTTCGATCCGCCTGGGGTCTGCGCGCGGAGTTTAACAGAATGCCTCGCGATCCAACTCAAGGATCGGAACCGCTATGACCCGGCGATGCAGGCCTTGGTGGAACATCTGGA
Source organism: uncultured Alphaproteobacteria bacterium (assembly GCA_963794665.1). Taxonomy (GTDB): domain Bacteria; phylum Pseudomonadota; class Alphaproteobacteria; order Rhizobiales; family Xanthobacteraceae; genus Pseudolabrys. The sequence continues at coordinate 172,351 of CAWCEW010000021.1, forward strand.
TCTCGTCGCCAAGCGCGATCTTGCCGGCCTCCGCCGGCTGTGCGGTGTGACGGAAGAGGATCTCGCCGACATGATCGCCGAGATTCGCATGCTCAATCCAAAGCCAGGTTTGATGTTCGGCTCGACCATGGTTCAACCGATCGTCCCTGACGTGTTCGTGCGCCCGGCGCCCGATGGCACGTGGCAGGTCGAGCTCAATTCAGACACCCTTCCGAAAGTCCTGATCAACCAGCGTTATTACACCCAGGTTTCGGGCACCACGCGCAATGAAAAAGAAAAAGCTTATCTCGCGGATTGCCTGCAAACGGCGACCTGGTTAGTGCGTGCGCTCGATCAACGAGCAAAAACAATTCTAAAGGTGTCGAGCGAAATTGTGCGTCAGCAGGACGGATTTTTCGCAAAAGGTGTTCAATATTTGCGCCCGCTCAATCTGAAGGCCGTTGCTGATGCCATAAGCATGCACAAATCGACGGTTTCACGGGTGACCGCAAACAAATACATGGCGACCAGTCGCGGAATCTTTGAATTGAAATATTTCTTTACCTCTGCGATTGCCGCAGCGGACGGCGGCGAGGCCCATTCGGCTGAAGCTGTCCGGCATCGCATTCGTCAGCTGATCGACGATGAAAGTACCGAGAACGTGTTGTCGGACGATACGATCGTGGAAAAACTACGTGATGCCGGAATCGACATCGCGCGGCGCACGGTTGCAAAGTACCGTGAAGCAATGCGCATTCCCTCCTCGGTTCAGCGCCGCCGCGAAAAGCAGGCCTCCGGCACGTGAAATCAGACCCTTCCAGGGCATTGACGCGTGGAACACTTCTACGCTGAAATCTCTTATGCCTGCCTAGAGGCAGCGTCACGAGTCCCAATGGAGGCAAACAATGCCTTTGCGTGTCTCGGGTCGAAACATCAGTATCGGCACGGCATTACAGCGAAAAATCACTGATCGCGTCGAAGAAGCAACCTCGAAATATTTTCGCGGCGGCTATTCGGGGCATGCAACGGTGGGCAGGGACGGATTCGGGTTCCGTACCGAGTGCATCCTGCATCTCGATTCAGGCGCATCACTGGAAGCCGAAGGAATGGCACCGAATGCCTATGACAGTGCCGAACAGGCGGCGATCCGTATCGAAAAGCGGTTGCGGCGCTACAAACGCCGCCGCAAGGATCATCAAGCGCGTCGTGGCGGCTAAAATACTAAAACGGCACTATAATGCTGCACTTATACCATTGACGGCGGGCCAGACGGCACTTATGGTCCGCCGCCTTCAACATCCCCTTTGCAACTCGGCGCTGCCATTTCCGATCATTGGCCATGTCCATGACGCTTACTGATTTCGTCGCGCCGAACGCCGTCGTTGCAGGGCTGAAGGTTAACAGCAAGAAGCAGGCGATCCAGGAATTGGCCGCGCGCGCGGCTGAGCTGACGGGACAGAGCGAAAAGGAAATTCTGGAAATCCTGCTTCAGCGCGAAAAGCTCGGCTCTACCGGCGTCGGTAGTGGCGTGGCGATCCCGCATGGCAAGCTTCCGAAACTAGGCCAACTCTTTGGTCTCTTCGCACGGCTGCAGCGCCCGATCGATTTCGAAGCGCTCGACAACCAGCCGGTCGATCTCATCTTTCTGCTGCTCGCACCGGAAGCGGCGGGCGCCGACCACCTTAAGGCGCTAGCACGCGTGGCGCGCCAACTCCGTGATCCGGAAATTGCACGCCGCTTGCGCGAATCGACAGACGCTGATGCGCTGCATGCAGTGCTAGCGATGCCACCAGCGAGTACGGCGGCGTAAACCGTCGGTATTCGTCGCGCGCAACCGGCGACGCACCACCACGAAATTTTCGGAAATGTCTCTCGCCTTTCGATGCCCCGCATCGCGGGGCATCGTTACAGCGTGTCAGTGCACGCTAACGGGCTCGAGCTCCTGGCTCCAGGCATTCGCAACGGCGGCTTCACGCGTGTCGGTTAACATGATCGGCGTGCCGTCGGCCGCATGCAAAGCGAATAGCTTGATGCCCGGCGCGATTTTTGGCGCCTGCGGAAACAGATTGGCGACGTCCTCGGAACGGATCGTCTTTACGTAAGCAAGACGGCCGTCACCGAGCTGTGCCAGTGCCTCCTGCGTAATAGCCGGATGGGCTGTGTTCGGTTCAATCTGCTTGTCGTTGGTCATGGCCCTCAACTCCTTTCCGATTCAACGCTTGACGCGGTCGAGTCCTGCTTCACGAGTCCGTCATTCCTGCTCATTAATCGAGATCGTTTTCACGATCCGTTCCGGCTGTGGCCGGGTGAGATCGATCGCCAACAGGCCGTTTTTCAAGTCGGCGCCCATAACCTCCATTCCATCGCAAAGCACAAATGTGCGTTGGAACTGACGCGCGGCTATGCCGCGGTGGAGATATTGGCGGGTCTTGTCGTCCTGCTGCCGCCCACGGATCACCAACTGGCTTTCCTCGATGCTCACATCGAGCTGATCGCGGGTGAATCCAGCAACGGCGAGCGTGATGCGCAGCCGCTCCGGATTTTGCCCGTCGCGCGGCAGCCGCTCGATGTTGTAGGGCGGGTAGCCGTCGGCCCCCTTGGCAACGCGGTCGAGCACGCGCTCGATCTCGTCGAATCCCAAAAGGAACGGGCTGGAGAGGGACGGAACTCGCGACATTGGTCTCAAAGCCCTCGCTTGAAGCGACTTTGACGGGGCCCCTTTCAGGCACCCCAACCGTAGAGCGACTGCCCTTCGGTCGTTCCTAATATGGGCGGGCTGGGTTAAAGGTTCAAGAACAGGCGCAGAATCCGCTCCCGACGGACATATTGTCGATATTTCAGGCGGCTTTTCATGGCTGACGACCCCAAATTTCCGCCACTGACCATCCGTGCTCTGCGTGGGACGCCGGTGGAGGTCCCGCTGAACTACGTACTCGGGACCAGCGCGGTCGCGATACGCAAGGCCCCCCTTCTGCTGGTGGATCTGGAAACGGAGGAAGGGGTCACCGGCCGCACGTACCTTTTCTGCTACCTGCCGGCGGCTGCGCCGGCGATCATCAGCCTGCTCGACGAAGTCGAGCGGATCGTGAAAGGCGAGGCCATTGCGCCGGCCGAACTATGGAAGAAACTTGCGCGCCGCTTCACCCTGATCGGCGTGCAGGGCATCGTGCGAATGGCGATGTCGGCTTTCGATACAGCCTCCTGGGACGCCCTCGCCATCGCTGCGGGCAAGCCGCTTGCAAATTTCATCGGGGCGACACCGCGCAATATCCCCGCCTACAATAGCTGCGGGCTCGGATTGAAAGACGATCTGGGGGCGCTCGCGGATGAAGCGGAGAAATTGCTCGCCGGAGGCTTTCGCGCGGTCAAGCTTCGGCTGGGCTATCCGACGGTGCAGGCAGATATCGCGGCACGTTCACACGGTACGCAAGCGCATCGGCGACGATGTTGCGTTAATGGTCGACTACAATCAGGCGCTTGTGCTCGAGGATGCGCTTGTACGCGGTCGTGCGCTCGATTCCGAAAATATCTACTGGCTCGAAGAGCCCATCCGCCATGACGACTATGTTGGAGCTGCGAAGCTGGCACGCGAACTCAAAGTGCCCATTCAAATCGGCGAGAATTTTTCGCTTCCTGCCGCCATGGCCGCAGCGGTTGAGCAGCATGCCACCGACTATGTCATGCCTGATCTGGAACGAATTGGCGGAGTGACCGGATGGCGCGATGCGGCCGATATCGCGCATTCGCACAAACTAAAAATGTCGTCACATCTTTTTCCCGAAGTCAGCGTGCATCTCCTCGCCGCCACCCCCACCTGCCATTTCCTCGAATATGTCGATTGGGCCAATGTGCTGCTTGAAGAGCCGTTGGTGGTCGCCGACGGTCATGCGCAAATTTCTGCGCGCCCTGGCAACGGAATGATCTGGGACAAAAAAGCGGTCGAACGCTATCGCATGCACTGAGCTAGCGAAGCGGAAGCTTGAAGAGCTTGATCGCGTTGGCCCGGCTGACCTTGATCCGGTCTGCTTCGCCGATCTCTGCGGTATCGATCCATTGCGCGCCTTCTCCGACGTCCTCGAATGGCCAGTCGACGGAAAACATCACGCGGTCCGCCCCCATCACCGAAATGGCGTTCACCAGCGCGGCGGTGTCGAAATTGCCGGATGTTGTGAGGTGGAAGTGCTTGCGGAAGTAGTGAGCCACGCTGTGCTTGGCCGGATATTTGTGCGGAGCCTTCATCCAGCCGTTGCGATTGTCGATGCGCCAAAGATAGACGGGAATGCCCTCGCCGATATGGCCAAGCACCATTTTCAGATTTGGGCATTCATCGAATAAGCCGCTGCCGATCAGCCTCAGCGCGTGCACGGCGGTCTCGGCGGCAAATGCCCAGTTTGGGCCGAGCAGCCAGTTGTGCCCTTCGTAGATATCTGGTCCAGCTTGGAAGCGGATTGCGCGGATGCAAATAAAACGGGACGTCGAGCGCCTCGACGGTGCGCCAGAACGCACGGTACTGCGGAAGATCGTAGTAGGTGACGTTTTCAGGGGAGCCGATTTGCGAAAATCCGTTGACCAAAGCTCCGACCATTCCGAGGTCTTTGACGCAACGCGTGAGTTCGGCGGCGGCCGCCTCCGGGTCCTGCATCGGAATTGCCGCGAACGCGGCAAAACGGCCCGGGCGTTTCCGCACTTCGCCGGCAAGGGCATCATTGGCTTGCCTGGCGATCGCGATCGCTTTTTTTACATCGTGAATCGCCTGAATCGCCGGCGCATTTAGCGACAGGATCATCATCTCGATCCCGTGTTTGTCCATTTCCCCGAGGCGGGTTTCCTGGATGTCGAGCAGTCGATGACTCAAGTCTTTCCAGACGTGCGAGCCGAACACATGCGAATCGCCCAGCGTCGATTCAATGGCGAAGTGTTCCTCGAGCGCTATCTTGCCTTGCATTGGGTTCTCCCGGCTTTTTTGCATCATGCAATGCGCTGACGGCGTTTGTCAGCAGCCGTGCATGCAACAAAAAAGCCGCCCCGGTTTGGGCGGCCTGCCGAGCCGTAGCTCGCGAAGGATGGTGGAGCCAGGGGGAGTCGAACCCCCGACCTCGTGAATGCCATTCACGCGCTCTCCCAACTGAGCTATGGCCCCAATTCGCGAGTTCGATTGCCGCTCTTGGGGAGCAGCAGCTGTAATCAGTTTTCCTCTTCCTTCTCGACGCCTTCGCCGATGATGTCGCTAACGTCGGCGTTGCCTTCTTCCTCTTCCTCGATGAAGGCGGCATCGTCGAGGCTCTCATCCATCTCGACTTCTTCTTCCTCGCCTGCTGCAGCGCCTTCGGCCGCCGCCGGCTTCTTCTTGCCTTGCTGTTCGGCTTCTGCGTCCTCGAGCGAAACAAATTCGGCCTCGGCGGTCTCCGGGACGATGCTTTCGGTCTGAGCCACAGGCTTCGCGGCCACCGGCGCTTCGGGGCGCGCGCGCGAAGGCGTCGGCGCAGCGATAGGGACGACTTTGCCGGTATACGGTGAAATCACCGGCGTTTTGTTGAGATCGTAAAATTTGCGGCCTGTATCCGGACAGACGCGCTTGGTGCCGAGATCGGGTTTCGCCACAGTCGAGGTTCCCAGGGTCGTGAAAATCGGTGTTTCACTTGGCTAGTTGCAGGGCCCCTGTCAATAGCGCAGATGCCCAAAAGCCGCGGGATGACGGCCCGCGCGGCTGCGTGGTAGGACGACGAAGACTTTAGGGATACCGGCTGGTGACTTCCGCAGCATTAGCGCCGTTAACCGCCCGTCAAAGCGGCCCCGTGCAGGGGCGCGCCCGCGTGCCCGGCGACAAATCGATTTCTCACCGCGCTCTCATTCTGGGGGCTCTGACGGTCGGCGAAACTACCGTCGGTGGCCTTTTGGAAGGCGAGGATGTCCTGCATACCGCCGACGCGATGCGGGCGCTTGGCGCTCATCTGGAGCGGACCGGCGAGCAGGCCTGGCGCATTCGCGGCGTCGGGGTGGCGGGCTTCGCCCAGCCTGTCGGGCCGCTCGATTTCGGCAATTCCGGAACGGGCTGCCGGCTGGCCATTGGAGCGGTGGCGGGCTCACCGGTAACCGTTGCCTTCGTCGGCGACGAGTCTCTGCGTAGCCGGCCGATGCGGCGCGTGCTCGACCCGTTGGAGAAAATGGGGGCGCGCGTGCTGGAGGTGGCCGACGGCGGGCGCCTCCCGTTGACAATCCGAGGCGCTGCCGATCCGATCCCGATCATTTACGAACCGCCGGTCGCTTCCGCGCAACTCAAGTCGGCCGTGCTGCTCGCCGGTCTTGCCGCGCCGGGCGAGACGACCGTCATCGAGGCGGAAGCAACCCGCGACCACACCGAGCGGTTGCTCAAGCACTTCGGCGCCAAAATCACCAGCAAGTCGCATGGCGAGCACGGACGCCGCATCGTGTTGAAGGGCCAGCCTGAGCTTGAGCCAGCCAATGTCCTTGTGCCTGCAGATCCGTCTTCGGCGGCGTTCCCGCTTGTCGCTGCATTGCTCGTGCCTGGCTCCGAGCTTGTTCTCGAAGCAGTCATGACCAACCCTCTGCGAACCGGATTACTGACGACGTTGCGCGAAATGGGAGCGAGCATCGAAGTCGTGGACAAGCGCGACGATGGCGGCGAGGAGATCGCCGATTTTCGCGTGCGCTCGTCCACCCTAAAAGGTGTCGATGTACCGGCCGAGCGCGCGCCATCCATGATCGACGAATACCCGATCCTCGCCGTGGCCGCTTCATTCGCGGAAGGCGTGACGCGAATGCGGGGTTTGCAAGAGCTGCGCGTGAAAGAATCCGATCGTCTTGTCGCGACCGCCGATATGTTGCGTGCAAATGGTGTCAGCCGCTGAAATCGAGGGCGACGATCTGGTCGTTCAGGGCAAGGGCCGTCCTGCCGGCGGCGCCGAAGTGAAAACGCACATGGATCATCGGATTGCGATGTCGGCTCTGGTCATGGGGCTCGCCAGTGAAAATCCGGTGGGTATCGACGACAGCGCTTTCATTGCGACCAGCTTTCCCGGCTTCGTCGAACTAATGCGTTCGATCGGTGCGGATCTGACATGATCATCGCGATCGACGGTCCGGCGGCGTCGGGCAAAGGCACGCTCGGCAAGAAGCTCGCCGCTCACTATAACTTGCGGCACCTCGACACCGGATTGATCTATCGCGCGGTTGCGAAAGCTCTCGTCGATCGCGGACAGCGTCCGAGCGATACCAAAGCTGCGGTTGCCGCCGCGAAAGCACTCGATCCGTCGGGCTTTGACGAAGGCGTGCTCAAAACTCACGCCATCGGGGAAGCCGCATCGATCGTATCGGCCATTCCGGAGGTCCGCGCCGCCTTGCTTGCATTCCAGCGCGATTTTGCCGCGGTGCCACCGGGAGCGGTTCTCGATGGCCGCGACATTGGTACCGTGATCAGCCCCAATGCTGACGTGAAGATTTTTGTCACTGCGAGTCCCGAGGTGCGCGCCCGCCGCCGCGCCGCCGAATACCGGGCGCAAGGGCGGAATATCGATGAATCGGCAGTGCTGGCTGATATCCTTAAGCGCGATGAACGCGACCAAAACCGCGCAGCAGCGCCTTTAAAACGCGCTCCGGATGCGCACTTGCTCGATACAACGCATTTGGATATAGACGCGGCAATCCGGGCCGCCATCGACATCGTCGAGGCCAGCCGGGCGGGCCGAGGGCGCGAGTAACGCCCCTCGCTGTTGGAGGACAAAGCCCCGCTCGAGCCTCAGCGTAAAGCGCGCCCGATCGAACCATCGTTCCGAAAGCACGGTTTTTGCGCCGGCCAACCGGGATTCCGGAGGCCGCCGTTGGTCTGCGGGACCATCGGCCCGCGCAATTGGAACGCCATTCAAACCCGCCGGCGCGCCGCAAACAGGAAACTCCATGGCTACGGCTACAGCACCCTCGCGTGAAGACTTCGCCAAGATGCTCGACGAAGCGTTCGGAGGCGGAAACCTGCAGGAAGGTTCCGTCATCAAGGGCAAGGTCGTCGGCGTCGAAAAGGAATTTGCCGTCATCGATGTCGGTCTGAAGACCGAAGGTCGGGTGGCCTTGCGTGAATTCGCCGGCCCCGGGACGGCAGTCTGACCTCAAGGTCGGCGATGAGGTCGAAGTCTATCTCGAGCGTGTCGAGAACGCGCTCGGCGAGGCGGTGCTGTCGCGCGACAAGGCGCGGCGCGAGGAAAGCTGGGGCAAGCTTGAGAAGGCATTCAACGCCAACGAGAAAGTGCAGGGCCTCATCTTCAATCAGGTCAAAGGTGGCTTCACGGTCGATCTCGACGGCGCGGTTGCATTCCTTCCGCGCTCGCAGGTCGACATCCGGCCAATCCGCGACGTCACGCCGCTGATGAGCGTGCCGCAGCAGTTCCAAATTCTGAAAATGGATCGCCGGCGCGGCAACATCGTTGTGTCGCGCCGCACAGTGCTGGAAGAGACCCGCGCCGAGCAGCGCCAGGAGTTGGTGCAGAACCTCGAGGAAGGTCAGGTCATCGACGGCGTTGTGAAGAACATCACCGACTACGGTGCGTTCGTCGATCTGGGCGGCATCGACGGCTTGTTGCACGTAACCGATATCGCGTGGCGGCGCGTCAATCATCCGACCGAAGTGCTCAACATCGGCCAGCAGGTGAAAGTCAAGATCATCAAGATCAACCACGAGACGCATCGCATCTCGCTTGGCATGAAGCAGCTGCTGGACGATCCGTGGCAGGGCATCGAAGGCAAGTATCCGGTGGGCGCCCGCTTCAAGGGTCGCGTTACCAACATCACCGACTACGGCGCCTTTGTGGAGCTTGAACCTGGCATCGAGGGCCTGATCCACGTGTCCGAGATGTCATGGACCAAGAAGAACGTCCATCCGGGCAAGATCGTCTCTACTTCGCAGGAAGTCGAAGTGCAGATTCTCGAGGTCGATCCGGTTAAGCGGCGTATTTCGCTCGGCCTCAAGCAGACCATGCGCAATCCGTGGGAAGTGTTCGTCGAGAAACATCCGCCGGGTTCGACGGTCGAAGGCGAAGTCAAGAACAAGACCGAATTCGGCCTGTTCCTCGGCCTCGATGGCGACGTCGACGGAATGGTCCACCTGTCCGATCTCGACTGGAAGCGCCCCGGCGAGCAGGTGATCGAGGAGTACAAGAAGGGCGACATCGTCAAGGCGCAGGTTCTCGACGTGGATGTCGAAAAGGAGCGCATATCGCTCGGCGTCAAGCAACTCGCCGGCGATCCGATGGAATCTGCGGGCGACCTCAAGAAGGGATCGGTCGTCACCTGCGAGGTTACGGAGGTGAAAGAGTCCGGAATCGACGTCAAGATCGTTGGCACCGATCTGCCGCTTTCATCAAGCGTGCCGATCTCGCCCGCGAACGCGGCGAACAGCGGCCGGAGCGATTCTCGGTCGGCCAGAAAGTGGATGCTCGCGTCACGCAGTTCGACCGCAAGACCCACAAGGTCGGCGTTTCCATTAAGGCGCTGGAGGTGGCCGAGGAGAAGGAGGCAATTGCTCAATACGGAACGGCCGACTCAGGCGCCTCGCTCGGCGATATTCTCGGTGCGGCGCTCAAGCAGCGGGCTGGCGACAAGCCGGAAACTGAAACCGAAAAGGCCGAAGAATAGGCCTTTATCCGATCCCTAAAGAGACGAAAAACCCGGGGCTCGCCCCGGGTTTTCACTTTGATACCGCCAAAACTCGGCCATATCGTTGCGCGATGCGCGGCATTGACCGGTACAATCTAGTTGACGATTCGACATATGTGATGTGGAGCCGGTGCGCGATTTGCTGCACTATCACGCGTGAACCAAATGGAGCGAGACCATGTCGCTCGATGCCGATGCCATCGTCGATCGCCGCCGCATGCGGCGCAAGCTCACATTCTGGCGGGTGACCGCTGTCGTGGTGGCGCTGGTCGCAATCGGCGTCGGCGCGCTTCTTATTTGTTCCAGGCAGCCGTTTGATGCCGCCAGGCGCTTACATTTCGCGCATCAAGATTCAGGGCCTCATCCGTGGCAATCAAGACAGGATCGAGGCGCTTGAACGGCTTGGCCGATCGCGTGCGCGCGCAGTGATTGTCCATATCGACAGTCCAGGCGGCACCACGGCCGGCTCCGAACAGCTCTATGACGCGCTGCGCGAGCTCCAGAGCAAAAAGCCAATGGTTGTGGTCGTTGACGGGCTCGCGGCATCCGGCGCGTATATCGCAGCGCTTTCGGCCGACCATATCATTGCCAACGAAACATCGTTGGTTGGCTCGATCGGCGTCCTTTTCCAGTATCCAAATTTCACCGATGTGCTCAAAACGATCGGCATCAAGGTCGAGGAGGTGAAATCATCGCCCTTGAAGGCGGCGCCGAACGGATTTGAGCCAACAAGTCCGGAAGCCCGCGCCGCGATCGAAGCGATCGTGCTGGATTCCTATGCCTGGTTCAAAGATCTGGTGCAAAATCGGCGGAAAATGGATAACGGCCAACTTACCCGCGTGGCCGATGGGCGTGTCTTTACGGGCCGGCAGGCGGTGGGGCTGAAGCTGGTCGACGGCCTCGGCAACGAGAAAACCGCGCTGGCCTGGCTGGAAAAGGAAAAAAAGGTCCCCGCCAACACGCCGGTTCGCGACTATTCGCTGCGGCCTCGCTTCGGCGAGCTTTCATTCCTGCACGTCGCGGCTTGGACGTTCGAGGCTGTGGGGCTCAGCGCCATTGCGCACCGCATCGAAGAATGGGGCGCGGTGCAGGCGGTCGAGAGACTTAATCTTGACGGTCTCTTGGCGCTTTGGCACCCTCCATCCACCAATTGAGTACCACTTGACCGGGCAGGGCGGCATCAATGATCAAGTCAGAGCTTGTCCAGCGAATTGCCTCCCAGAATCCTCACCTCTACCAACGCGACGTCGAAAATATCGTCAACGCCATTCTTGGCGAGATCACCAGCGCCATGGCCAAAGGTGACCGCGTCGAGTTGCGTGGCTTCGGCGCCTTTTCGGTGAAGCACCGGCCGGCGCGAACCGGTCGAAATCCCCGGACCGGAGCTCATGTGGCCGTCGACAAGAAATCGGTGCCGTTCTTTAAAACCGGCAAGGAAATGCGTGAGCGGTTGAACAAGCCGGACTCGATTTAGGGCCGGGTTTTCCGGTTTGCGAAAATGCTATGATTGTGGCCGGGCATGTCCCGGCCGTCGTTTTTTTGACAAAGGGCGTCGACAATGTTTCGCAAAATTGCGTCGGCGGTGATCTTCGTGCCGTTGGCAGCGGTCATCATCATGTTCGCGGTGGCCAACCGGCAATCGGTGACGGTGTCATTCGACCCCTTTTCGACGACAAGCCCAGCCTATGCGGTGACACTGCCGCTTTTCGTTCTCATCGTCGTGCTTATCATTCTTGGTGTGCTGATTGGCGGCACCGTTGCCTGGCTCGGCCAAGCCCGGTGGCGCCGTGCGGCGCGCAGGCTTGATGCGGACGTGCGCTCACTGCATCAGGAACTTGATGTGATCCGTCGACGCTTCACGCCGGAAACTCCGCGCACACCGGATCCCGCCCCGTATACGGTCATCCCGCCGCCACTTCCTTAACCGGCACGTTCCGCTTTGCGGCCGGAGTGGATAAGGCGGTAGAACGCGCCTCATAATGCCTCTGTCGATCAAAATCTGCGGCCTTAAGACCTCGCAAGCGCTTGATGTAGCGCTCAATTCCGGGGCCAACCTCGTTGGCTTTGTTTTCTTTCCGCCCAGCCCTCGTCACATCGGCTATGAGGCTGCGCGCACGCTCGGCCAGCGCGTGCAAGGCCGCGCCGCCAAGGTCGCGCTCACGGTCGATGCGAACGATGAGATGCTGCTCGACATCATCAATGCGCTCAATCCGGACATGTTGCAGTTGCATGGCAGCGAAACACCGGATCGCGTCGTCGCCGTGCGCACACGCTTTGGCTTGCCCGTCATGAAGGCGCTGGCGATCGCGGAGCGCAGGGACCTGTCGCCCGATCCGCGAGTATGCGCAGTTTGTCGACCGGCTGATCTTCGATGCGCGACCGCCGAAGGACGCGACCCGTCCGGGCGGACTGGGCAGGGCGTTCGATTGGACTCTCCTTAAGAACATCAACGCCGGTGTTCCCTTTATGCTGTCGGGCGGCCTCGACGCCGACAATGTAGCGGAGGCGCTGCGTATCACACGTGCGCCGGGCGTCGACGTGTCTTCTGGCGTCGAACGCGGGCCGGGCGAAAAGGATCCGGAGAAAATCCGTGCGTTTATCCGTGCCGCCCGCGCGGCCGAAGCAGAGATCTTTTCACCGCCCCTCCAGCTCGGCGAGGGATCGATCGTGCGCCCGGTCAAATAGGCACTTGCAACCATGACCGTGCAGCAGCCAAACTCATTCCGTACCGGCCCCGACGAGCGAGGGCATTTCGGCATCTATGGCGGCCGCTTCGTCGCCGAGACACTGATGCCGCTGATCCTCGAGCTTGAAGCCGCCTACGCGAAGGCCAAAGCCGATCCGAAATTCCAGAAGGAGATGGACGGTCATCTTGCAAATTACGTGGGCCGGCCGTCGTCGCTCTATTTCGCCGAACGGCTCACGCAGCACTGCGGCGGGGCAAAAATCTATTTCAAGCGCGAGGATCTCAACCACACCGGCGCACACAAGGTGAACAACGTGCTCGGCCAGATCATGCTGGCTTTGCGCATGGGCAAGACTCGCATCATCGCGGAAACCGGCGCCGGGATGCACGGCGTCGCGACTGCGACCTTGTGCGCCAAGTTCGGCCTGCCGTGCATCGTTTATATGGGCGCGGTCGACGTCGAGCGGCAGAAGCCGAACGTGCTGAGAATGAATATCCTCGGAGCAGAAGTCCGTCCGGTCGAATCCGGCGCACGCACGCTCAAGGATGCAATGAACGAAGCGCTGCGCGACTGGGTGACCAACGTCAGCGACACGTTCTATTGCATCGGCACGGTGGCGGGCCCACATCCGTATCCGGCGATGGTGCGCGATTTCCAGTCGATTATCGGCCGCGAGACCCGCGACCAGCTGCACGCCGCAGAGGGCAGGCTGCCCGATTCGCTCATTGCCTGCATCGGCGGCGGGTCAAACGCGATGGGTCTGTTTCACCCATTTCTCGATGAGCGGTCAGTCGAGATCTACGGCGTCGAGGCGGCCGGACACGGACTCAACGGCAAGCACGCGGCCTCGATTGCCGGCGGCAGGCCGGGTGTGCTGCACGGCAACCGCACCTACTTGCTGATGAACGATGATGGCCAGATCGAAGAGGCGCACTCGATTTCGGCGGGTCTCGATTATCCCGGCATCGGCCCCGAGCACGCCTGGTTGCACGACATGGGCCGCGTGAAATTTCTTTCCGCGACAGACGACGAGGCGGTGGCGGCGTTTCAGCTGTGCAGCAAGCTCGAGGGCATCATTCCGGCGCTCGAGTCCGCGCATGCCCTCGCCAAAGTGCCGGAGATCGCGGCGAAGAAGCCGAAGGATCATCTGATGGTGGTGAACTTGTCCGGCCGCGGCGACAAGGATCTCGCGTCCGTTGAGGCTTATCTCGAAAGAAAGAATCGATGACCACCCGCATCGAGCGCCGCTTCGCCGCGTTGAAAAAGGAAGGCCGCGCCGCGCTGGTGACATTTACCATGGCGGGCGACCCCGACTACGCGACGTCGCTTGCGATTGCCAAGGAACTGCCAAAGGCCGGGGCCGATGTCATCGAGCTCGGCATGCCGTTCACCGATCCGATGGCGGACGGTCCGGCCATCCAGGCCGCGGGATTGCGGGCGCTTAAAGCGGGTCAGCGCGTCGGCGATACACTCAGGTTGGTGCGCGAATTTCGCAAGAACGACGACGAAACACCCATCGTCCTGATGGGCTACTACAATCCCATTTATGTTTACGGCGTCGACAAATTCCTCTCCGATGCAAAGTCAGCTGGCGTGGACGGGCTCATCGTCGTGGATCTGCCGCCGGAAGAGGACGAGGAGCTCTGCCTTCCCGCGCTTAAAGCCGGCCTCAATTTCATCCGTCTCGCCACCCCGACCACCGACGACAAGCGCCTGCCGGCGGTGCTCAACAATACATCCGGCTTTGTTTATTACGTCTCCATCACCGGAATTACCGGTGCCGCAGCACCGGATACCGGTCAAGGTGACGGCCGCGGTTGCGCGCATCAAACGCCACACCAAGCTTCCGGTTGCGGTCGGGTTTGGGGTCAGGACCGCAGAGCACGCCCGCGCCATCGCTGCTGGGGCCGACGGCGTGGTCGTAGGCTCGGCCCTCGTGGACGCGTTGCGCCAGAGCCTCGATAAAAACGGCAAGGCCGGTTCGGGCACGGTGAAAGCCGTAACAAGCCTGGTTTCCACACTGGCGGAGGGCCTGCGCTCCGCCCGTCGCGTGGCAGCGGAATGAACATTCGGCGCCGCAAGCGGTTATAATTTTGCCGAATCGTGTTTATAGAAACGACCCATGAACTGGATTTCCAATCTCGTACGGCCGAAGATCCGCAGCTTCCTGCGCCGCGAGACGCCGGAAAATCTCTGGATCAAGTGTCCGGAGACCGGGCAGCTCGTCTTTTACAAGGACGTCGAGGCCAACCAGTTCGTCATCCCAAGCTCGAACTACCACATGCGGATCAGCGCGCCGCAACGGCTGAAGGCGATGTTCGACGGCGGCGAGTTCGAAGATGTCGCGCTGCCTGAAGTGACGCTGGACCCGCTCAAATTTCGTGACGAGCGCCGTTACGCCGACCGGCTGAAAGATGCCCGCACCAAGACCGGGCTGCAGGATGCGGTGAAGGTCGGTATCGGCCGCCTTGAAGGGCAGATGGTGACGATCGCGGTCCAGGATTTCGATTTCATGGGCGGTTCGCTTGGCATGGCCGCCGGTGAAGCAGTGATCACGGGGCTTGAGACCGCGGTCCGCCGGCAGACGCCGTTCATCATGTTTGCGGCTTCCGGTGGAGCGCGCATGCAGGAAGGCATCCTGTCGCTGATGCAGTTGCCACGCACGACCGTTGGCGTGCAGATGCTGCGCGAAGCACGCAAGCCCTATATTGTCGTGTTGACCAATCCGACCACTGGCGGTGTCACAGCTTCCTACGCAATGCTTGGCGACGTACAGATCGCCGAGCCCGGTGCGTTGATCGGCTTCGCGGGCCCGCGCGTAATCGAGCAGACTATCCGCGAAAAATTACCTGACGGCTTCCAGCGTGCCGAATATCTCGCCGAACATGGCATGGTTGACATGGTCGTGCACCGGCACAAGTTGCGCCCTACGCTTGCCGAACTGTGCCGGCTGCTGACGAGAACGCCTGCGCCCGGCGGCCAGCAGTATCGAGAACAACTACCCGTTCCGGCACACGCCTGAACGTTGACGTCATGCCCAATAATTTGTCATGGCCGGGCATAGCCGGCCGAAGGACGGCGTGCTTTCACACGCCTATGACCCAGCCATCTCGCTTAGCAAGGCGGGACTGTGCCACATATATCGGTATTACCGGGCCGCACGCGTCCCGGTGACCACAAACGTGTTGTCATG
This sequence comes from uncultured Alphaproteobacteria bacterium, assembly GCA_963794665.1. Classification (GTDB taxonomy): domain Bacteria; phylum Pseudomonadota; class Alphaproteobacteria; order Rhizobiales; family Xanthobacteraceae; genus Pseudolabrys. The sequence continues at coordinate 187,873 of CAWCEW010000021.1, forward strand.
AATAAAATCGATTCCATCGTGTCGCGGATAATGGGGCTTCACCCCAAGCGTATCGATCTGTCGCTCGATCGCGTGCAGCGACTGCTTGGCGCGTTGGGCCATCCCGAGCGGAAGCTGCCGCCGGTCATTCACGTTGCCGGCACAAATGGCAAGGGATCGACGATCGCCTTTTTGCGCGCAATTCTGGAAGCTGCGGGAAAGAGCGTGCACACCTACACGTCGCCGCATCTTGTCCGCTTCAATGAACGCTTCCGCATTGGTGCGCGCGGCGAGGGGCATCTCGTCTCCGATGACGAACTTGCTGCGGCCTTGCAGGAATGCGAACGAGCGAATGCGGGCGCGCCGATAACGGTGTTCGAAATAACGACCGCCGCCGGCCTTTCGATTTTTGCGCATCATCCGGCGGATGTTCTTCTGCTTGAGGTGGGCCTTGGCGGGCGGCTCGATGCAACGAATGTCATCGACAAGCCTTTGGCATCGATCATCACGCGCGTTTCGGTCGATCACACCGATTTTCTTGGCGATTCCCTGGAGAAGATTGCCGGCGAAAAGGCCGGAATACTCAAGCGCGGCGTTCCCGCCATCGTCGCTTCGCAGCATCGCGAGGTCCTCGCCGTGATCGAGCGGCAGGCCGGCAAACTCGCCGCTCCGCTGAAAATTGCCGGCGAGGATTGGACCGCCACCGAGGAGCGGGGAAGGTTGGTCTACCAGGATGAAGCGGGCTTGCTCGATCTGCCGGCCCCGAGGCTTTACGGGCGGCACCAGTTTGAAAACGCCGGCCTGGCAATTGCCACTTTGCGTACAGTCGAAGCCATTTGCGATCCCGGCTGCCGCATTCGAAGCCGGCATGACGAAGGCCGAATGGCCCGCGCGGCTGCAACGTCTGGGTCAAGGCCGGCTCGTCGACCTTGCTCCTGCCGGCAGCGAGTTGTGGCTCGACGGTGGACACAATCCGGACGGCGGCCGCGCCATAGCGGCGACGCTGGCCGACCTTGAGGAGCGCGTGTCGAGACCGTTGATCCTGGTGGTCGGCATGCTCGCCAGCAAGGATTGCGAAGGTTTCCTGAGAAATTTTGCCGGCCTTGCACGCCGATTGATCGCGGTGCCGGTGCCGGGCGCCGAAAAGGGCATGACGTCGGAAGCGGTGGCGGACATTGCGCGTGCTATCGGCATTTCGGCGACAAGCCGCGACAATCTCGCCGAGGCGCTTGATGCCGCGCGCAAGCTTGATCTTGACCCGCCGCCGCGAATTTTGATTACCGGGTCGCTTTATCTGGCCGGCGACGTGCTGCGAGAGAACGGTACGCTCCCGCGATAGCGCTGCTCGCTAATGCAAAACGGCCGGCTTTCGGCCGGCCGTTCAGAAAATTTCTATCTCGGGCTCAGACGGAGCCGCTGATCCACTGATGCAGCTTCTGCTTCGGTGCCGCGCCGACCTGGCGCGAGGCGATCTCGCCGTTCTTGAACAGCATCAGCGTCGGGATCGACATGATGCCGTATTTGGCGGCGGTGTTCGGGTTCTCGTCGACGTTGAGCTTGACGATCTTGACCTTGTCGCCGAGCTGGCCCGCGATCTCTTCCAGCGCCGGCGCGATCATGCGGCAGGGGCCGCACCATTCCGCCCAGAAATCCACGACCACCGGTTCGGCAGACTTCAATACATCCGATTCAAAGCTAGCGTCCGACACTTTGCCGACGGTCATGGCAGCACCCTCTTGTCATTGGACGGGGCGAATTGCGCCCCAAAAAATTGCGAGGGCAGGAACCTATGAACGCAGTCTGCAAGCGTCAAGGCGCGTCACGCGGAGGTGAATGGCCGGAGCTCCATCGAGGTGCGTCGCCGGAAAGCTCCATGAGATCAGGGACTTCGGTCCAGATCAGTGCGGCGCGAACCGGCCGTCCGGGTATAGTTCTTGCAGCACGGCGCGATAGGCCGCGAGCTGCGTGACGTAGCGTCCGGCACTTCCTCGATTCGGCGCGGCGGCGGCCGGTCGGTCTTGAAGTCGGCGATCAGCACTCGCGTCTTGCGTGACCGCGAGGCGGTCGACCTGGCCGGACGACCGCACCTCTTGCCGCCGAGCGTGATACCGACGATCGGAACTTCGGCGCGGCTGCCCGGGCGCGAACAGCGCGGCGAAATCCTTGTGCTCGAGCAGCGAGCAATACTTCGCCAGCCAGCGCAGCGCGCTGATCGGCCGCATAATCGCCTGCCGGCTTCGCGACAAGAAATTCTCCCGCCACTTTTGCGCGGCGTGCCGCCGGGATATCCGGCAGCGACTGCAACAGCCGGTGGGCAGCGTGCCGCGCAGCAGCGCCGCCTCGCGATCGCCGGCGCCAGAGGGCGGCGGTTCGTCATCGCGCTTGTCGGAGGACGGCGTGATCAACGGCGCCGGCGGAGCGGCCGGCGCATTCGCGGTGAGCCACGCGGGCAGCGCGTCGGTTTCTTCGTCGCGGGCGCGTCGCCGCTGTCAGTGTCGGCGCGCTAGCACCTTGCGGAAGCGCCAGATCTTGCCGTCGGCGTCGCTCGTCTTCTTCGGAAGCGGCTTGCAGCGCGCTCGAGCACAAGATCGTGCCAGCAACCCTGCGGAGCTCTTGTTTACGCCCTTGGCGCCGCACACCAAAAGGCGATCGGCCGCGCGCGTCAGGCCAACGTAAGGAGACGGCGGTATTCGTCGCACGCCGCATCGATCGCTGTGCGCGCGCGCCTGCGCCATGGGGCCGGCATCCTTGTCCTTGGCGGCACCCCAGATCAAAGCGGTTGCATGCCGGCGGCGCGTCTGCGATCGGCGCGGTTAGCAGCCGCGGCGGATGCGCGCCTTCCGGCCGTGTCGTCGTGTGTCGATCGAGAATGACATTCTTCGCTTCCAGTCCCTTGGCGCCATGCACGGTCATCACGCGCACTTCGTCGCGCGCGATATCCATGTCGCGTTTGACTTCGCTCTGCGCCGCCCGAATCCAATTGAGGAAGCCCTGCAGCGACGGCGTCTCGCGCTGCTCGTAAGCGAGCGCGAGATTGAGGAATTCATCGAGCGGGTCGGAGGCCTCAGTGCCGAGCCGCGCGAGAATTTCGGCGCGGCCCCATCGCGGCACCGAGCACATGCGCGTAAAATTCGAATGGCGACGAACGCGCGCGCCTTTCGCCGCAAGAGTTCAAGCGCGCGCTGCGCAGCCTCGGCGAATGCCGGATCGTCGCCGGCCTTGGCGCGCAGCGCCGGCCGCAGCGGACCTTTGCGGCGCATAGGCGAGCGCAAAGAGCTTCTCGTCGTCAGGCCGAACAGCGGGCTCTTCAGCACGGTCGCCAGCGCAAGATCGTCGTCCGGCAGCAGCAGCGCATCGCCGAGCACCATCAGATCCATGACCGCGATATGTTCGGTCAGGACCAAGCGGTCGGCGCCGGCGACGTCGATGCCTGCGCCTGCTTCAGCGCGCGGATCACGGCCTCGAACATCGGGCCGCGCTGGCGCACCAGGATCAGCACGTCGCGCGGCTGCGTGCCGTTCGCGATCCAGCGCTTTCACCGTGCGCGCGATCTTGCGCGGCGAGCTTGACTGGCGGGCTGGTCTCGCTGGTAGTGTCGAATGGTGCGTCCCAGCCTTCCTTGCCCGTATCCTTGTCGTCAGGCCCGATCAGCATCCCAGATTTCCACTTCGCCCGGGCGCCGCATCGGGCAAGGCCTGATGCACCGTCCACGTCGGATCGGCCGTCAAGCCCGCGAATGCCTGCGGGCTGCTTGAATACCGCGTCGACCGCGTCGAGCACACCGGCGCCGGAGCGGAACGAAAAGTCGCAGCTTCTCGATCGCGAACGGCAGTTCGCCGGCTTCGTAGAGCTGCGCGAAAGTGGTCGCGCATCTCGGCGAATTGCGCGGCGCCGCGCCCTGGAACGAGAAGATCGATTGCTTCTCGTCGCCGACCGCAAACAGCGTGCGCTCACTCGCCGCGCGCGCCGCCCGGCAGTGAATTCGGCGACGAGCGTCGCGAGATCTCCCATTGCTTCGGGCTGGTGTCCTGCGCCTCGTCGACCAGCACGTGGTCGATGCCGAGATCGAGCTTGTAGAGCACCCAGGCGGCCGACGGTGCTTGTCGCGAAGCAGCGCCAGCGTCTTGTCGATCAGGTCGTCGTAGTCGAGCAGGCCGCGGCGCTCTTTTTCGGCGCGGTAGCGCTCGATGACCGCGGCGGCGACGGTGAGCAGCGCGGCGCTGCGATCGCGCGCGCGCAAGGCGGCTCGCGCGCAATCAGTGGCAGACGCGATCCTTGTTCCTCGACGAGCCGCTGCAGCCCATTCCGGATTGGCTCTCGCGAAGTTCGCTTGGTCACATTTTTGCGCGGCCTTCGCGCTTCGTCGGTGCAGAATACATCGCAGGTATTTCTCGATGCGCTCGCGGCCCGCGGTCGCCGCGCGGCTGTTCAGCGAGCGCGGCATGTTCCCTGTCGGTCTTTGTCGCTGCTTGCAGAAGAACTCCGATCAGCGCCGGCCATTCGCTCTGGGGATGCAGCGAGGCTGGAAAGATATTCATTTTCGACGGCTTGGATGCTGTCGTCCGGGCGCAAGCCCGAAGGCGCGGGACAATTCGTCGATCGCCTGCTGGACGCCGCCGGCGCGCGTCGATCCACTCGGTGATCAGGTCGCGCTTGCCGATCGTTTCGGCGATCACCTCCTTGAAGGTGATGTCGGCGGCGGCGGTGATCGCGGTGGCCAGCGCCCGGCCGAGCGCGCTGTCCGGATCGGCGGCGCCCTCCAGCATCACGTCGAGCGTCAGTCTTGAGCAGCTGCGTGGTCGCGGCTTCGTCGAGCACATCGAAGCGCGCCGCGACATCGGCCTCGAACGGAAACTGATGCAGCAGCCGCGTGCAGAAGGCGTGGATGGTCTGCACCTTCAGCCCGCCCGGCGTTTCCAGCGCGTGGCAAACAGCCGCCGCGCGCGCGGCGCGCTGCGCCGGCATCGGCGCTTTGCCGGTGCTGAGCGCTGATTTTCGTCGTCGAGCGCGGCGTCGTCGAGCGCGGTCCATTCCGCCAGCGTGTCGAAAACGCGCGTCGCCATGTTGGCGGCGGCGGCCTTGGTGAAGGTGATGCAGAGGATCTTTGCCGGGATCGGCGCCGCGCAGCAGCAGGTTGATCACGCGCTGCGCCAGCACGTGGGTCTTGCCGGAGCCGGCATTGGCGGAGACCAACACCGAGCGCTCCGGGTCGGCGGCCGCGACTGCGGCGCGCCGCGGCTCCGGGATTGGCGGGCGGCGTCATGACGGGCCGTCCTCGCTTTCGCCGCCGGAGGCCGCCCATTCCTTGACGCGCGCGAGATGATCGTAGTCGCCGTAGTGCTTCTTCCACATCGGGTGCACGAGCGAGCGATAGGGCTCGCCGTCGATAAGAAAACTTACGCGCGATGCCTGTCGAGCTTTGCCAGCGCGTTGTCGGCGTAGCTGTCGGGTGTGCCGCTTTCCGTAACTTGATGTTCTTCGGCTCGCCCGGCGGCTCGCCGCCCTTGAGCCGCACATAACTGATTTCGACCACCGAGCCGGCGGGATATCCGGCGAAGCCGCCGTTGCGCAGGATCGCGGCTTCCAGCGTGAGCTGCGGCGCCAAGCCCGAGTGCGAACTTGCGGCTCGGTCGGCGGCTGGCCGGTCTTGTAGTCGAGGATGGCGTAGGTGCCGTCCGCGCGCTGCTCGATACGGTCGGCGCGGCCGCAGGTGAAAATTCGGTCGCCGAGCGGAATTGTGTTTTCCCGTGAATCTCGCCGAAGATCGCGGCAAGCTCCTCCGCGCCGCTCGCGCTCCCAGCCGGCGAACCAGTCGCGCGATGCGCTGGAAGCGCGGCCACCAGAACGCGCGCGCCTCGGGAAAGTCTTCCAGAGGCGCGAAGCTTTTCGCCAAGCGCGCGTCAGTTCGCTGCGCGACATCGGCCGGCAATGCGTCGGCGAACAGCCTGGTGAAATTGCCGATCGCCTCATGGATCACGCTGCCGCGGTCGGCGGCGCCGGGCGGCGTGTCGATCGCTTCGAGCGGATGCAGCTCGAGCACGTGCTTGGCGTAGATCGTATAGGGATCGCGCAGCCAGTTCTCGATATCGGTGACCGAGAATGCGTCGGGCGAGCCTCGGGCGGCGGCCTCGGCTCGGGCCGTTTGACCGGCGGAGCTTGCCGCGGGCGCGTCGAGCGCACTCGGCAGAGCGCGAGATATAGTCGCCGCGCGCGGCGCGCCTCTTTCCATCGTTCGGCACCGACACCGCTGCCGAGCCGTTGCAGGAAGCGGGAGGCGACGGTGGGCGCGCCGCCCTGCTTGGCGGCGCGCGTGAGGACGACCTCCTTGGCGCCGAGCGCCTGCGCGAAGTCGTGCGCGGCAAGGCCGATGCGCCGCTCCGGCAGATCGAGACCGAGGTCAAGCCGCATCGGGCGGCTGAGCCAGGGATCGCTGCGCGCGTCGGCGGCCAGATGCCTTCGTTCAGTCCGCCGAGCACCATGCGGTCGAGGTCTGCAGGCGCGCTTCCAGCGGGCCGTAAATGCGGACGCGCGCGCTTGCGCAATTCCGCGCGCCGTCGCGCGCGGCCCGCGCGCGCTGCGGAAAAGCTCGGGGTAGTCGCGACGGGCGACGCAACGCTGCGGCCGGCGACTGTGCGATGAGTTCGTCGAGCGTGCGGCAAGGCTGCGCCATCCTGTGCCGGCAAAGGCGGCGCATCGAGTTTTGCCGTCGCTCGGCAAGCGCGATCACGTCGTGGTGACGCGCGGCCGAGCGTCGGCGAGCGGTATGGGGCGCGCCAGTGTTTCCAGCGGCGCCAGCGCCGCGGCAGGCGCGATCAATTCGTCGGCGGCATCGAGATCGGCCGGCGAGACGAGGTGCGTGGATCGTTGCGGTGCAGCTCGTCCCGCGTTGCCTTGAAGGTCGCGAGCGCATGCGCCAAGGCCGGCCGAGCCGGCGGCGCGGCCGCGGACCGCGCAACACGGCGCGCTCCAAGCGCCGCTACCGAACGTGCATGGGCGCCGTTTCGGCGCCAAGCCGGAGCAGCGAATGCTTGAGCAACGCCAGCAACGCCACTGGCTCAAACGAGCGCGACTCCGCGGCGAGCCGCGCGAAGATTCCGGCGGGCGTTTCGGCGAGCGCGTCGCCGCCGGAATCGTCGATCTTACTTCCCAGCGTTCCAGAGCCGCCACGACGCGGCGTGCGAGCGCACGGTCGGGCGTGACCAGGGCAGCAGTTTTGTCCGGCGTTTCGACCGTCTCGCGCAGGCAACAGCGATGGCCAGCGCCTCCTCCTCGGCATTGGCAGTTTCGATCATCCTCACGCCTGCCATCGTCTTTCGGCGGCGGCGGCGAAATCGGGGTCGCCGCGGGCTTTGCCACTGATCGGTAGTCGTCGCCGGCCGCAATGCTTCGGAGACCAGGATTCGCGGCCGTGCGGCGCCGGAGTGACAAGTTGTTGCACGGCATCGCGCGCAATGCCGATGCGCTCGAGCAAGGCATGCATGGCGAACTGCGGATGGCAGGGGCCGGCAGCGCTCATGCTCTCCCGTTGCCGGCGATGCTCGCGCCAGGAAATTTCGTCAAGATCAGTATCGAGTCCAGGCAGCACCACCGCGCCGTGCGGCAGTTGCGCGATCGCAGCAAGCAACTTCGCGGTCGCAGGCATCGAACCGGTCGAGCCTGCGGCAATCACCGGCGTCGTTGCTGCCCGCTAGGCGTTTCATTTCGGCGTCGATAAGCTGATCGCGCCGATCCGCGGCATCGATCCCGCCGATTTCCTTCAGGCGCTCCGGCCAAAAGTTACGTGCGATCTTCAGAAATTCGAGCGAGTTGAACTGCCAATACTTATCAAAACGGTCGGGTACCAATCGTCGAGCATCAGCCAATCTATTCGCGGGTGATGACATCGTCGATCAGCCGACCCAAATCGTCGGCGAGCGAGAGCCCAGCCGCCGGCGTATTGGCGATCAGCGGTGCTCCTTTCTCGGCGGATGAAAGGGTGGCCCATTCAGCAATAAGTTGTGCCAGTATAAGCCGTCGCTCCAGCGCATCAACCGCAGGTGAGAGTGCCAGTGAGTCTTCCGCCAGATCGCCCGTTGCGGCTTCAGCGAAAATGATCTCGTCCTCATCAAGATCCCCGATCGCGACGATACGAGGCAGAATCGCTGCGGATCCGTCGGGCGTGCTAGAAATACGTCGCGCGCCAGCCTGCACGCGCGCCGTGTCGGCAGGTACAACGTCGCGCGTGATAACTCGAGCGGATCTGAGGAGCCTGGAAATCCGGGGATAAGCGTGCCATCGCGCAGGGCGGCGATCAGGACCGGAACGAATGCGCGGAAGCAGGGATATTGAAAACGCGGGGCGTCGAATGGGGCATCCGCGAATCATACACGCTAAAACGAGCAATCGATCAATTGGTTCTTCCGCGCATGGCGGCTTCTGCTTCTTTGACCGCTGCCGGCGTGCCCACATGCATCCACAAACCGTCGAGCGGCAGCCCGAACAGGCGGCCTTTTTTCGCCGCACGGTCGAATATGTCGGTCAGAGGAAACTCACCCTCGGGTGCGTCAATGAGAGAGCAGGCCGCAGGATCGCGGCTCCTGCGTAGACAAACTCAACGGTATTGCGATCGCGGCGGCGGGTCAGGCGGCCATCCGGTGCCATGGCGAAGTCGCCCCGTCCGGTATAGCCGATGCTGTCGGCGGTGGGTGACAGCAGCAGCAGAGCATCCATAGCCGCCGGATCAAAAGCCTCGGCCAGTCGCGCAAGATTCGGCTTCACGCCATCGATCCAGATAGTGTCGGAATTGATGTGAAAGAATGGTCCGTCACCAAGCTCAGGCAGCGCCTTTCTGACTCCGCCGCCCGTGCCGAGCAGCAGTCCGCGCTCGTCGGAAATCGCAATCCGCGGCCGCGGCGTCGACCAAGATGGTCGATAAGTTGGTCGGCGAAGTGATGCACGTTGACGACGGCTATTTCGACGCCCGCATCGGCAAGACGATCAAGCACATGGTCAATGAGCGGTCTGCCCGCGACCTTCACCAGAGGCTTCGGCATCGTGTCGGTCAGCGGGCGCATGCGCGTGCCGAGTCCGGCGGCCAGCACCATGGCGCAACGCGGCGCGTTTTTTCCGGAGGCGCTCATCTAGACCTTCAGCGCAGGCACATTGGTGCGGTACCAGGCGGCGAGCGGCGCCAGATCCGGGTGAGCCAGCGATCGTTGCAGGTAGTTCCAGACGCGCGGCATGTGTCGCAGATATTGCGGCTTGTGGTCGCGGCGTTCGAGCCTCGCAAATATGCCGAGAATTTTTGAGGCCCGCTGCGCGGCGAGCGTCGCGTAGCCGCGCGCGAAGTCGGAGGCTTCAAAGGGTCCTTTGCGCATGCGCGCACGCACGTAGCGCGACAGCAAGGCGATCTCCATCATTTCCGGCACGTCGACGCGCGCGTCCTGTAGCAGTGATGCAAGATCATACGCGGCCGGTCCCATCACTGCGTCCTGAAAGTCGAGCAACCCGACGCGCGCGACGCCTTCGCGTTCCGGCAACCACAGCAGATTGGGCGAATGGAAGTCGCGCAGCACCCAGGTCTGCACGCCGGTCGTCAATGGCAGGAGCAGCTCCTGCCAGTGCGATCGAAAAGCGTTACGTTTGATGTCGTTGATTTTGACGCCGAGCTTGGGGAGGTACCAGTCAAGCAGCAACTCGGCTTCGATCAGGAAAGCTTCCATATCGTAGTGAGGCAATTGGTAGTCGACACCAGGCTCGACCGGCACGACGGCCGGCGGCGTATCGCCGTGCAAATCGGCCAGCAGGTCAGTCGCCGCCTCGTAGCGAGCTTCGATCGGTGCTGGCGGATCACCTTCGACAAAAAGCTCCTCGCCGAGGTCCTCGATTACCAGCAGTCCGGATTCGCGGTCGGCAGCGAAGATAGCCGGCGCGGAAAAGCCGCGGCCGCGCAGGGCATGGCGCCATCGCGATGAAAGGCGTGACGTTTTCCGCAAGATGCGCGATTGCGCTGTAAGGCTTGCCATCGCGCACGGCCGGGCCATCCGGCCGCTTGGGAGAATTCATGAAAATGTACGTGGCGCCATCTCGGGTCAGCCGCTCATAACTGCGCGTGGAGGCATCGCCTTGGATACGCCGGCGCGTTGCGCGGCCGTAGCCGGTTCGATCGAGAAATCGACGCATTGCAACGATTCGTTCGACACGGGGGGCGAAACGGCCAAAGCCGGTGATGCAAGCATTGCGTGCGTTGGCGCCTTGCTGTGGCACCAAGGTAAATGCGACGTCAAGCCGATCGGCCGGCAAAAGCAAGCCGGCGCGATCAGGCCATTCAATCAGCAGCACAGCGCCTTCTGCCGCATCATCGAGGCCGATTTCGGCAAGTTCGGCCGGGCCGGACAACCGGTAGAGATCGGCGTGGACCAGCGTGAAACGCGGCAGCACATAGGTTTGCGTGAGCGTAAAGGTCGGGCTTGGCACCTCGATGCTTTCATCGCCGGCAAAGAAACGGATGAGAGCTCGGGCAAAAGTCGTCTTGCCGGCGCCGAGATCGCCGGACAGCGTAATTACGTCGCCGGGCTCGATCACTGCGGCGATATCCGCCATCAGCCGATAAGTGCCTCCTTCGTCGGCCAAGGCCGCGTTGAAGTTGTAGTTGCCGGGTGCGGTGGGAAACATCGGATCATCCGATAGCGGATGTCGCTTTCTCACGCCAGAATCGCGTTCAATGCAATGAGCGGCTTATTATTCCCCCCCTCCCTCTCCCCAATTTTCCCTCCCTCCCCTCCCCCCCCTCCTGTCCCCCCATTTGATCCCCCCCCCCACCCCCCCTCCCCAACTTCATCGATCGGCAAATGTTAGTGGAGCCTTTTCAGGCGCACCAGCGTGCAAGAGCCATTGCGGTCATGCCGCAGTTCGTTTTGCGGTTTGCTGTACCGGAAATACGCAAGTGACTGTCGTCCCTTGGCCGGGCGCAGATTCGATCGAGACTGTACCGCCATGCAGTTCGACGAACGAGCGAACCAAGGAAAGCCCCAGTCCTGGCCCGCGATGCTGGGAGCCTCGGGAGTCCGTTTCGAACCAGTCGAACACGCGATCCTTGGCTTCCGGCGCAATACCAGGGCCATGGTCGGTCACGGTGAATACGACAGAGTCCGCGCGCCGTTCTGCGACCAGAGAGACGGTATCGGCCGAAGGCGAGAAGCCAATCGCATTTGAAAGCAGATTGAACAGAATCTGCCGCAGCCGGCGCTCGTCGGCGACGAAACTGCCTATATCCGCCGGCGCGCGAATATCTAGCGTGATCCGGTCCCTGGCCAATCGGTCTTGCACGCCTTCGGCCGCGGCTTCCATGCTGGCGCGAATATCAACGTCGGTTAGATTGAGCGTCATCGCGCCGGCGTCGATCGTCGCAAGATCCAGGATGTTGTTGATCAGCGCCAGCAATGCATTGGTCGAGGCGGTGATGTAGCCAAGATATTCCGCCTGTTTCGGGTTGAGGTGCCCGAAGGCAGGATCACCGAGCAGGTTTGCGAAGCCAATGATGTTCGTAAGCGGCGAACGCAGCTCGTAAGAGACGTGATGCACGAAGTCGATCTTGATTAAGTCGGCGGTTTCGAGCGCTTCGTTGCGCTCGCGCAATGCACGCTCGACGTTCACCGTGTCAGTCATGTCCTGGAACGCAACCAGCGTGGCACCGTCGGGGAGCGGAACAGTGGCGAGCTCGATGACCGCGCCGTCACGCCGCTCGATGCGGGTTGCGATCGGCTCGCGATTGTCGATCGCGGTTACCGCGGTACGGAGATTTCGCCAAATGGTATTGTCGTCGTGGAGCGCCTGGCACCAAGCGGTGATGGCCTCGATGTGGGGATGTTGCTCGAGCGCATCGTGCGAAAGCTTCCACATGCGTTGGAACGCAGGGTTGTGCAGCCGGACCCGACCATCGCTTCCAAACACTGCCACCGCCTCAGCCAGGTGATCGAGTGTCTCGCTCTGTACCTTGATGAGCGCATCGTAGCGACGATGCATGTCGAGTCGTTCGGTCACGTCGTCATAGAGGTAGGTCACGCCACCTTCCGGATTCGGCGTGGTGATGACGCGCAGGGTTCGTCCGTCCGGCAAATGCCAGGTGTGTTCTTTCGGGTCAACTGCGCGATAGGCTTCGTACAGCTCCTGCCGCCATTGGCGGAAATTCTGTTCCTCCGGCAATTTTCTCTTGTCGCGAAGGATGTCGAGCACGGCCGCGTCGGTCGGGGTCTGATCGAGGAAGCCTGCATCGAGCTCGAACAATGAGCGAAAGGCGGCGTTGTAGAATGTCAGCTTGCGATCGATATTGAATACGGCGACACCGGTCGCGAGCTGATCGAGCACACGACGATGCGCTTCGGTCATACGAACAAGCTCGCCGCGCAGCGTTTCTGCCTCAGTGCGGTCGATGGCCATGCCTGCGCTGCCAGCCCCACTCGAGGCATCGATCACGTCGAACACGCGGCGCACTCCCGCTGCGACCGCCGGAATGCGCGCGACGTATGTCGCGCCGGTGGCGCGGGCGCGAGAGACTTCAGCCCGTGCGCTTTGATCGAGGAGCTCCAGTTCGCGGGCGACAGCATCGGTGGGATTTTCAGCTTCAACCGCGCGGGCATAGGCAGAATTGACGAAGATCAGCCGTCCGGCCGCATCACGAGCCCAGACCGGGGCCGACAGCGTATCGAGAAGCGATCGCATGATTTCGACATCGCCCAGCAGCTCGTCGTGACGTGCGGCAAGATCCAGCAACTCCTGTTCGATTCCGCTGACGTCTCGCAGACGGAGGATGGCGCGGCCGGCAATGACGCGCCCTTCGGCTTCGACGGGGCGGCCGGTGCGGCTGGTCACGTTCATCGCAAATCCGCGGCCGTTGCTCCGCAGCGTATCAACGGCCTGTTCCATACGCTGCGCTGCCGAGGCTTCAAGCCAGGTCCCGAACGCGAGCACGCGCTCGCGCGTGCGCCGCAGGCACGAGCATTGCGGTATCGCCGATGATCTCCGGTTGTTCGGAAGCGGCAGGCCAAGTCACAAGAACCTGTGGCTCGGACAGCAGCAGTGCTTTGAGCCGATCGACATCAGCGCGTAACGATGCGACTTCATCGCGGGCATCGATCTCGGCACGGTCTGCGTTTCGGCGTATGCGAAACACAACCACGATTGTAAGCAATGTAAAGCCGAGCAGGGCGAGGACGAGCGTCAACGCCGTGATCTCCTGTTCCCGGAGGGTCGCCAGCGCGCGATGCACGGTGCCCACCAGCGTTGCGCCGAGCTTTGTCTCGGCGCGGACCGGCGCGCTGCACAGGTTCAAAAGACTTGCGAGGACGAAGGCGGCGAGGAATCCGCCTCGCCACGGACGAGAACGCAGCCTCTCGTTCGCCGCCCGGATTGACTCCGGCATTCAGGCTTGCCCCAGAGATGCAGGCGGCGTCCGCCACGCCGCGCCGCGAATCGTTCGACTTTACCCCCAAGGCGAATCGCGCCGAAAGAGTCCAGACCGTGAACACTCTTTCTGAAACGGCCTGAATTCAGTGTCTTAGGGATAATTTCAAAGCTTCGGAGAGCTTGATCATGTCGCTGATGACGATCTGGTCCAGCGCGGCGGAAAACGTCCGCCCGATCTCGGCCAGTGCCGGCCGAATGAACTCGTTGGGCAGGGCTGAGCCAGGCAACGGCGGCGCAATGCGTTCAGATCGGAAGCTTACGCTTTGGTGCTTCAACTTCCAGTCGAGCCAAATCCTCCGCTTCCGCGCGATGTTTTATCGAGAGACGCAGCTTCTACAATATGAGCGCGTACAACTGGCGCGACGACCAACTGCGCGATCCGCATACCGCGGGAAACAACGACCAATTCGCTACCGAGATTGACCAACAGCACCTGGATCTCGCCCCGATAATCCGCGTCAATCGTGCCTGGCGCGTTGAGTATGGTGAGGCCCTCACGGGCCGCGAGGCCGGAACGCGGTCGCACCTGCGCTTCGTAACCTTCGGGAAGCGCGATCGCCAATCCTGTGGGGACCAACGCGCGGGCGCCAGGTGCGATCGTGACGGAGCCGGCGGAAGGCACCGCTGCAACCAAGTCGAGCCCCGCCGCGTGCTCGCTCTGATATGCCGGCAATGGCAGGTCCTTGCCATGAGCGAGGCGCATTAAACGAATATCAATACCGCTCACGATGACTCTCCACCGAGTGACTGCGAAATACGCGCGACGAGTTGAGCTGCCACCTCCTCCTTGCTCTGCGGCGGCCAGGTTTCCATGCCCGAAGCTTGGACAAGTGTGATCATATTGCGATCGCCACCCATGACACCGGACTGCGGTGACACGTCGTTTGCGAGAATCCAGTCGCAGCCTTTCTTCGCAAGCTTCGCCTTGGCATTCGCCGCAATATTCTCGGTTTCAGCGGCAAATCCGATCACCAGTTTGGGCCGCTGCGATTTTTCTCTTGGCGATAGTTGCAAGGATGTCCGGATTTTCAACCAATGGCAGCTCAGGCGTGGATTTGCCGGGCTGTTTCTTGAGTTTTTGTTGGGCGGCATTGGCGACACGCCAGTCCGCGACCGCCGCAGCGAATATCGCGACATCCGCAGGCAGCGCACGCTCGACCGCATCGAGCATTTCACGAGCGCTTTCAACTTTGACCATCTTGACTCCAGCGTGGATCGGGCACTTGCACGGGACCGCTCACCAACGTGACTTCAGCACCGGCGGCGGCGGCCGCGGCGGCGATTGCATGACCTTGCTTGCCGGACGAGCGGTTCGCGATATAGCGCACGGGATCGATTGGCTCATGCGTGGGGCCCGAGGTCACGATTATGCGCCGTCCCATTAGCAAACCGGTGGTGCGTGTCAGCAACCTTTCAACAGCCGCCGCGATTTCCAGCGGCTCTGCCATGCGGCCCGACCCTTGCTCGTGCGCTTCGGCCATCTCGCCTTCGTTGGGACCGACAAGCGCAATACCGTCGCTGATCAATTGCGCCAAGTTACGTTGTGTTGCCTTGTTCGCCCACATGCGTGGATTCATTGCCGGCGCCAGAAGGATTTTTGCTGACGTTGCCAGCAAGACGGCCGTGGCCAGATCGTCGGCGTGTCCGCCAGCGAGTTTCGCCATCAGGTCGGCGGTTGCCGGCGCAACAACGATCAGATCGGTTTCTCGCGCCAGCCGAATGTGGCCGACATCGAATTCGCTGGCCGGATCGAAGAGATCGGTGAACACCCGTTCGCCGACGAGCGCGCTCGCTGAAAGCGGCGTCACGAAATGCTCAGCGGCTTTTGTCATGATGCAACGCACGGCAATCTTGCGCTCTTTGAGCCGACGGATGAGGTCCAGCGATTTGTAGGCCGCGATTCCACCGCCGATGATCAGCAGCGCCCTTTTGGTGTCTGCCGGTACCGCCGGACGCGCGGTTCGCGCGCTGGATCTTGCAGGCGCAGGCGGGTTGATCAGTTCGAGCGCCTCATGCCCTGTCTGCTCGGCCGCCTCGCGTAAAATGGTGCGCACCTCGTCTTCGACCGAGCGGCCGCTTTTCGCGGCACGCAGTCGCAACAGCTTTTTGAGTTTTTCGTCGAGCTGCCGAACCGTCAGTGAAGCCATAAAAATCCTCTAAATATAAGTACCTTAGCTATATATTGATTGCAATGCAATCAATGCAATCATGAGGTTTGATCGGCTTGACGTCGGCCGACAGCCCATGTATTTAACCGATAAGTTATATAACCGCATGGTTAGATAAGGTACGACGAATGACGACCGACCACCTGAGTGCCACCTTTTCCGCACTCGCGGACCCGACGCGCCGCGCCATTCTCGCGCGTCTTGCATCGGGCGAAACCACGGTCAGCGAGCTTGCAAAACCGTTCAAGATGAGCGGGCCCGCCGTATCCAAGCACCTGAAGGTATTGGAGCACGCGGGTCTGATCGCGCGGGGCCGCGCGGCGCAATGGCGCCCCTGCCGGCTCGAACCCGCTGCACTGAAGGGCGTTGACGATTGGCTTGAAAGCTATCGTCGCCTGTGGGGAGAGCGCCTCGATCGTCTCGAAGATTATCTCAAAAACCTGCAAGCGAAGGAAAAGAAGAATGCGCGAAAAAAATAGCATCGACCTCGATACCGACCCGCGTTCGATCATCGGCAGCCGGTTATTCGATGCGCCGCGCGACCTGGTGTTTTCCGCCTTCACCGACCCCGCGCACCTCGCACAATGGTGGGGTCCGAACGGGTTCACGACGACGACGTATAGTTTCGAGTTCCGGCCAGGTGGCGTGTGGCGTTTCGTGATGCTCGGCCCCGACGGGCGCGATTACCAAAATCGCATCACCTACGAAGAAATTGTTCGGCCCGAACGTATCGTCTACCGCCACGGTGGCGGAGAAGATGTCGAGCCAGTGCAATTCACTCAGAGCTTGACGTTCGAGAATTCGGGCCCGACAGAACGCGGCTTACCTGGCACGGACGATTCGCGTCAGCGGAAGAGCGTGCTCGCGTAATCAAGAACTACGGTGCCGATAAAGGCCTGTCGCAGACCATGGCGCGGCTCGCCGACTACGTCGCAACCATTGCAACGGAGAAGACGGCATAAATGTCTTTTCGGTCAAGACAGCGCGCGCAAGGCTTCGCGCAAATCGTCTGCACTGCCGATCAGCCGTTCAATCTGGGCATGCGTGTCCTTCCAGATCGGATATGCCTTGGTCAGCAACATGCGTCCGGCTGGCGTCAAAGCGAGACGCCGGCTGCGGCGGTCCTCCTTATCGACCGAAACCTTCAGAAGTCGGCGCCGTTCGAGAGGCTTGAGATTGGCCGTAAGAGTTGTGCGGTCCATGGCGAGAAGGGACGCGACGCTGCCGAGCGTCGGCGGTTCAGGCCGGTTGAGCGACATCAGCAACGAGAATTGACCGTTGGTGAGATCGAGCGGCCGCAGCACGTCGTCGAAGCGCCGCGCCAATGCGCGCGCGGCGCGGTGAATATGCAGGCAAAGGCAATTGTCGCGAACCAGGTGGGTAGCGGCGAGCGGCAGCTCATTATTTTTTGAGCCGGAATTTGACATAAGGTCATTATGTTGATATCAACGTATTTGTCAATGTCCGGCAGGGCCTCAATACCGGTGTCCCCCGGTTTCGAAAAAGGCCGAAAAACCGGCCACAAATGAGGAGGATCGAGTCATGCAAGTTCAGCCTTATCTGTTCTTCGACGGCCGCGCTGAAGAGGCGATCGAGTTCTACAAGAAGGCCGTTGGCGCCGAAGTCGGCATGCTGATGCGCTGGAAGGACAGTCCGGAAAAGTCGATGTGCACGCCGAGCAACGAGAACAAGGTGATGCATGCTTCTCTCAAGATCGGGAATACGCGGGTCATGGCGTCCGATGGGGAGAATAAAGGACATCCGGATTTCAAGGGTTTCGCGCTTTCGGTCGATGCCAAGGATGAAGCCGACGCCGATCGTCTGTTCAACGCTCTGTCGTCCGGCGGAAAAGTCACGTTGCCGTTGACCAAGACGTTCTTCTCACCGCGTTTCGGGATGCTCGCGGACAAATTTGGCGTGAACTGGATGATCATTGTCGAGCCGAAGTGATCTTGATCCGCCGCCAGCCGTCAGAAGGGAAGGACGCAATGGTCGAAGATTTTGTGATATCGCGTACGCTCGACGCCCCACGCGAAGTGGTCTGGAAGTGTTTCACCGATCCTGAGCGCATGAAGCAGTGGTGGGGCCCGAAAGGCTTCAAGGTCATCACGTCTAAAATGGACCTGCGGCCCGGCGGCTCGTACCACTATGGCCTTCAATCTCCCGCCGGGCAATCCATGTGGGGCAAGTTTGCCTATCGCGAAATCGTTCCGCCGGAGAAGTTGGTGCTTATCAACTCGTTCTCAGATGAGAAGGGTGGGACGACGCGCCATCCGGGAAACGAAAGCTGGCCCTTGCAGATGCTTTCGACGTTCACCTTCGAGGAGCTACCTGGCGGCAAGACGAAGTTCACCGTCCGGTGGGCGCCCTATAACGCGACGGAGGCGGAGGTGCAGACCTTCCACTCAAACCGCAACAGCATGACGCAAGGCTGGAGCGGCACCTTTGAACAGCTCGAAGCATACTTGGCGACAGCCAAGTAGCGCGCGCCCTGAGAGGAGTAGCTCGATGACTTACGTCGATGGCTTTGTCCTTCCGGTAAAGAAGCGACAACTGACGACTTATCGCAGCATGGCCAAGCAGGCCGGCAAGATCTGGCGCCAACACGGCGCGCTGGAATTCCACGAATGTGTGGCCGACGACGTTCCGCACGGAAAACGCACGTCATTTCCGCGCAGCGTCAAGCTTAAGCGCGGCGAGATCGTCGTGTTTTCTTACATACTCTACCGGTCGCGAGCCGACCGGGATCGCGTCATGGCGAAGGTCATGAAAGACAAGCGCATCGACGCGATGATGAAATCCAAGAAAATCCCGTTCGACGGCAAGCGCATGATTTTTGGCGGCTTCAAGACCATGGTCAGCGCGTAATGATAAAACACGCAATCGAGCGCGGCTACGCGGGGTAACCGAATGACTGCAGCAGCAAAGACGTGCGCGTCGGCGGCAGCCTGCGCGTCGTGATGCGGGCACCGGACGGCAACGAGTATCCAATGAAAGGCGAATTTCGCGAGGTCACGCCGCCGGAGCGGCTTGTCTTCACGAACATCGCCATCGACAAGGATGGTAACCACCTGCTCGAAGGCGAGACCACCGTCATTCTCAGCGAGAGTGGTGGGAAAACAACCTTGATGCTGCAAACTCACGCCATCGGCCTGGTTCCGATCGCTCCGCAAATGCTCGCCGGCATGGAAGCGGGGTGGAATCAGAGCATCGACAAGCTGGCTGAGCTGTTCCTCAGATCAGCCGCCAGATAATAAAGGCGAGCAGGATCGCGATCACCCAGAGTGCGAGCGCAGTCCAGCGATTGCGGCGTGCCTCTGCCGCACCGATCGCTGACACTGTTTCGGGCGAAAGCACCAGGCCGTCACGCGTGATGTGGTCAAACTGATCGACCAAGGTCCCGGCGCGGGTCAGCAGTCCGGGAACTTCGCCGAAGAATCGACCGATCTCGCCGGCGCCTTCGACCGCATCCTCCAGCCGCCCCGCCGGGCCGAGATTGCGCGCGATCCATTCGCGCACGACCGGCTCGGCGGTGGTCCACATGTCGAGTTTTGGATCGAGCGAGCGAGCAACGCCTTCCACCACCACCATGGTCTTTTGCAGCAACAGCAACTCCGGCCGCGTGCGCATGTCGAACAACCCGGTTACTTCAAACAGCAGCATCAGGAGTTTGGCCATCGAAATGTCTTCGGCCGCGCGATTGTGGATCGGCTCGCCGATGGCGCGGATTGCCTGTGCAAAGCTGTCGACGGAATGATGGCGAGGCACGTACCCAGCGTCGAAGTGCACCTGCGCTGTCCGATGGTAGTCGCGGGTGATAAAGCCCAGCAGAATTTCCGCGAGAAAACGGCGCTCCTTCGGCCCCAACCGCCCCATGATGCCAAAATCGACGGCGACCAGCCTGCCGTCATCATCCACGAACAGATTGCCCGGATGCATGTCGGCGTGAAAGAAACCGTCGCGCAGCGCGTGTCGAAGAAAATTCTGGATCACATTGCGGCCGAGTTCCGGCAAGTCGAAGCCCTTGGCCGCGAGCGCTCCATGATCGCTCAGGCGAATTCCGTCAATCCATTCCAGCGTCAGCACTTGGCGTGCAGTACGGTCCCAGTCGACGGCTGGCACACGAAAGTTGGGGTCGTCATGCGTATTTACTGCCATCTCGGAAGCGGCGGCGGCTTCCAGGCGGAAATCCATTTCAATCGCGACCGAGCGCGCCAGCGTGGACACGACCTCGATCAGACGCAGGCGGCGCGCCTCCGCGGAAAAAGCCTCGGCGTTGCGCGCCGCAAAAAAGAATGCGTCGAGGTCCGACTTGAAGCGCCGCTCGATGCCGGGGCGCAGGATCTTGACCGCAACCGCCTTTCGTTCTCCGTTGACCTCGATCTCCGCGCGATGGACCTGCGCAATCGATGCCGCGGCGACGGCAGGTCCGAAGCTTGCATAGACCGCAGATGACGGCTTGTCGAACGCTGCGACGACTGTCGCCTCGGCTTCATCTTGCCGAAACGGCGCCATCTTGTCCTGGAGACTTTCAAGATCGCGGGCGATTGTCGTGCCGACGACATCGGGGCGAGTGGCGAGGAACTGGCCAAGCTTGACATAAGTCGGCCCGAGCCTGGTCAGCGCCGCCGCGAGGCGGTTCTCACCGGTTTTTGCGGACGGCCGCTCAATCAGCCGGGCAAGGGCGATTGCGGTCTTGGCGGGTAGTGGCAGCGGCCGCGTATCAACCAGCGCAAAGACACCTTCGCGCGCGAATACGAAGCCGGCGCGCGCCAGACGCAGCAGGTGATAAAAAGCGGCAATCACAATCGCCAGCCCGAGTGCAGCGCCACGACGCCGCCGGTCATCGGCGTAAACGATACGCGGCGGAAGCCTGCGGCTTCGATCATCCGCGCAAATGCCTTTGGCTTGGGAAATTTGCGGATCGATTCGACGAGATACTGGTAGGCGTCGCGATCTCCGGTCACGACTTCGCCGATACGTGGGATCACCTTGAAAGAATAAAGTTCATATAAGGCATCGATGCCCGGCACGTCGACCGAGGAAAATTCGAGGCACAGAAACCGCCCGCCGATCCTCAGCACGCGATACGCTTCGTCAAGCGCTCGTTCGATGCGGGGAACGTTGCGGATGCCGAAAGCGATCGTGACGCAGTCGAAACTGCGGTCGGGATAGGCCAGCTCTTCGGCATTGCCTTGCTCGAACGTGACGATACCGTCAAGTCCACGCGCCGCGGCGCGTTCGCGCCCCACCTCGAGCATATCGGCATTGATGTCACAGACAGTTGCGCGAACGCCGTGGCCGCCCGCATCGACGATACGAAAGGCGACGTCGCCGGTGCCGCCGGCAAGATCGAGCACATGGAAATTCCGCTCGCTTTTGGGCGGATTGACCGCCGTCACCAGCGCATCTTTCCACGCGCGGTGCAGGCCGCCCGACATCAGGTCATTCATCAGGTCGTACCGGCGGGCCACCGAATGAAAGACGTCGTCGACGCGCTCCTGCTTGTCCTTAAGAGGCATGGTCTGATTGCCGAAATGAGTCTGCTCGCCGCTGGCGCCCATGTCCGATAGTCCTTTGTGGGCAAGACCATAGCGCGAGCGCTCCGGGGGCGCTATGTGTCAGCGCGGGAGCGGTTAATCATGCCCGAATTGCCAGAGGTCGAGACCGTGCGGCGCGGCCTGGCGCCCGCCATGGAAGGCGAGCGCTTCAGCAAAGTCGAGGTGCGTCGCGGTGACCTCCGCTGGCCGCTGCCGAAGGGCTTTGCGCAAAGACTACACGGTAAGCTCGTAGAGGGTTTGGGACGCCGCGCGAAATACCTGCTCGCCGATCTTTCGTCCGGCGACGTGCTGCTGATGCATCTCGGTATGTCGGGATCGTTTCGCGTCGGCAAAGACAGCGCGCCGGGAAAGTATTATCACGAACGCTCCAAGAGCACCGCGCACGATCACATTGTCTTCCATATGTCGAACGGTGCGACGGTGACGTTCAACGATCCGCGCCGCTTCGGTTCAATGAAGCTCGTGCCACGTTCCAGGCTTGAGCAGGAGCCGCTGTTGCGCGCGCTCGGGCCGGAGCCGTTAGGAAATGAATTCGATGCGACGATGCTGGCGAAAGCATGCGCCGGGAAGAAGACCTCGCTGAAGGCGGCGCTCAGCGATCAGCGTGTCGTGGCCGGACTCGGCAATATCTATGTCTGCGAAGCCTTGTTCCGCGCGAAGCTTTCGCCCAAGCGTCAGGCTTCGACGATCGTCGAGCGGAATGGCAGGCCGAACGAGCGCGCCGAAAGGCTGGTCGTAGCCATCAAGGCCGTGCTCATGGATGCGATCGAGGCCGGCGGATCCTCGCTGCGCGATCATCGGCGCGCTGACGGCTCGCTTGGAGACTTCCAGCACAATTTCAGGGTTTACGACCGCGAGGGCGAGCCATGCCCTGACTGCAAGGGCAAGATCAAACGTATCGTGCAGGTTGGGCGATCGACCTTTTATTGCCCGAGTTGTCAGAAGTAGGGTGTAAATGCCGAAGTTCCGGGGGATAGCCATGCGAACATTCGCAGTCGCTTGTATTCTTTTTGCCGTCACGGTCACGGTCACGGCCGCGTCGGCTGCGGACTATCCGGACCATCCCGTCCGGTTGATCGTGCCACAGGCGCCCGGCAGTGCCACCGATAACGCGGCTCGGCTTCTCGGAGCGGTTCTGAGCCAGGAATTGGGACAACAGATCATTGTCGAAAACCGTCCGGGCGGTGCGCTGACGATCGGGCTTGATCTGGTCGCCAAGTCTCCGCCGGATGGTTACACCATCGGCATGGGACCGATCGGTGCGCTTGCTATCACGCGCCACATGGTTTCGAAGTTGCCTTATGACATCGAGCGGGACTTCCAGCCCATTGCCCTTGTCGCGCGCGGACAAATGTTGCTCGCCGTCTCGCCGAAGCTACCTTTGGGCTCGGTCAAGGAATTGATCGATTACGCCAGGCAGAACCCTGGGAAGCTCACCAATGCTTCATCCAGTAACGGCTCGCCAGGTCATGTCGGTGCCGAGCTTTTCAAATACATGACCGGAACGAAGATCGTTCATGTGCCCTATCGCGGCGGCTCGCTGGCGATCAACGATCTCATCGCGGGGCATGTCGACTTGATGTTTGAAAGCCTGCAATCCATCGCGCCGTTTGGCCGTGACGGCAAAGTTCGTGCACTGGCGGTTACAGGCGACCACCGCTCGCCCTCGTTTCCGGATTTGCCGACCGTCGCGGAAGCCGGCGTGCCTGGCTATGTTGCCGCCACCTGGACCGGCGTCATCGCGCCGGCTGGCGTGCCGCGACCGATTGTCGACAAACTGAACGCGGCGATCAACAAGGCGCTCAAGTCGGAAGCTTTCCTCGATAAATTCTCCAAATTCGGCGATGAACCGGCTGGCGGCACGCCCGAGGACTTCGCCGCGACAATCAAAGCCGATTCCGCCAAATGGGCGGATGTGGTGAAACGCTCGGGCGCCACGCTCGACTAAATCAGGATCAACCATGACCTACGAAAACATCGTCGTTGAAACAAAGGGCCGTGTCGGAATTATTAGACTCAACCGCCCGCAGGCCCTCAATGCGCTCAACAAGGCGCTGATAGCCGAGCTGACCCAGGCGATCGAGGCCTGCGACGCCGACGGCAAGATCGGTTGCATGCTCATCACCGGCAGCGACAAAGCCTTCGCCGCCGGTGCCGACATCAAGGAAATGGCAGACAAGCCATTCATCGAGGCCTATCTCGGCGATTTCGTTTCAAATTGGGATGCCGTGGCGCACGCACGTAAGCCAATCGTTACTGCCGTGGCGGGCTTTGCGCTTGGTGGGGGCTGCGAGCTTGCGTTGCAGAGCGACGTCGTGATCGCCGCCGACAATGCCAAGTTCGGGCAACCGGAAATCAAACTCGGAGTCATTCCGGGTATCGGCGGCACGCAGCGCCTAACGCATGCGGTCGGCAAAGCGAAAGCCATGGACCTTATACTGACCGGCCGCATGATGGACGCTGCCGAAGCGGAAAAAGCCGGCCTGGTGGCGCGCGTCGTACCGGCTGCAAATCTGATGGATGAAGCAATGAAAGTTGCCGACACTATCGCCAATATGTCGCTGCCGTCTGTGCTTGCTGCCAAGGAAGCGGTCAACCGCGCATTCGAAAGTGGGCTCTCGGAGGGCGTGGTATTCGAGCGACGTATTTTCCACGCGCTGTTCGCAACAGAAGATCAGAAGGAAGGCATGAAGGCCTTCGTCGAAAAGCGCGCGCCAAAATGGAAGAACAAATAATTATTTGCGGACGCAAATAATGCGCACGACCGCCGACCTGGCATCGGCGCCGGTCGTGGCGGACGGCACATTGTGTCCGTTGAGGAACGTACGGATCGTTTCCGCCGTGATAAGCCGCACGGGGGGCGCAGCCGGTTCTGTACTGGCGAGCACGAAATTGCGCATCTCCATCATCCCCAGGACCTGACCCTGCGCGTCGAGGGCAGCTGCACCTGAGAAACCGGCCATAGGCACCGGCTGGCGCAACTCGATGGCGTTGTTCTCCGCAAGCCGCGCCTTGATTTCGGTGAGCCTTTTGGCGCCGTTCTGCTCTTTCGGATCGGGGATACCAACCAGCGTCAAATCGCCTTTCCGGGCGGGATCCGAAGCGAGTGCAAGCGGGGACAACTTGCGCGAACCATAGACCCGCAAAAGTGCCAGACCACGGTCCTGATCTTCGGCAACGCGATCGGCATCGCCGAGACCGTCCGCGATAATGACCTGACATCCCGCCGCGAGCTTGCGGTCCGTGACAATGTGGCCGCGCGCGCTCACGATCAGTCCCGTCCCGTACTCGACCGATTTTGTTGGAGCCGCAAACGGCAGGCTGCGCTCGGGAAACGGCGAGAACGCGCTCACCATCGCTGCCGTCAGCGGCGCGACGATCGTCTCCATCATCTGGTCGAAAAGAACGGTGACGCCGCGAATCTCGCCATCACGGGCATAGGCGCGCACGGAGAATTTCTTCAAACCTTGCATTCCGCTGATGACGAAACTCTCGTCCCGCAGCGCACTTTGTTCGATCTTGCGTGTCGAAGGTTCCTTCTTTTGCTGCTCGAAAAAGGCGGCGAGCTTGAGTTCGGAGTTCTTGATGCGGAACGTCTCAACCTGCACCTCGCCGTGCTTCGCCGACCAGCGCGTTCCGCGCGGTGTGTCCCGCGCCTGCGGCACCAGCTTCATGGGCAGTCCAATGCGCACGCCGGTGGCCGGGTCGACAACGACGGTCCAGCCGAACTCGTCTTCGTGCGATTGAGCGGCAGCGAGCAGATTTGTGCGCTCGACTGGCGAGAGAACTCCGGTGATCCTGGACCGCGCACGTTTCTGGTAGTTCTTGATCGCAGAGATGAGCGAATCATCCCCGTTGATCGAGCCGGTGTAGTCGCCCGACCACAGCAGCGCAGATTGGATCTTCAGCCGCTCGCCCGCAGAAAGCTCCGGATCAATTGATGATTCAAGTTTGATGGTTTCGGAGGTAACGGCGGCTGTTTTGGCTGCGACGGTCGCCGGCGCGGAAATCTTAGGCGCAACCGGTTTTGCAGCCTTGGCTGCGTGCGCAGGTTTTGCTTTCGCGTCCGGTTGCGCCGGCACGGACAGAATCCCCGGCAACTCTTGCGCCGCTGCAACTGCGACGCCGAGCAAAAGCGCAAAGGCGGCCGTCGGCCCAAACACGCGCATTATAACGCCGTCCCCACGGGGTTTTTGCCACCTTAGCCGATGGAGACCGGTGTGCAAGGCGGCCTGGGGACTGCGTGCGCTCGCGCAAAGCGGCAAGAGGGCTGGCCCAAAGCTTTGGGCCACCCTATACGGTTAACCACAATGCTTGATGCCAGCGAACTCGAACGGTACGCCCGTCACATCGTGCTGCGCGAAGTGGGCGGGCCTGGTCAAGCCAAGCTCAAGGCCGCGCGAGTTCTCGTCGTCGGCGCCGGCGGTCTTGGCGCGCCAGTGCTGCTTTATCTTGCGGCGGCCGGCGTAGGCACGCTCGGTGTCGTCGATGACGACGAGGTATCACTGTCAAATCTGCAGCGACAGGTGATCTTCGGAACGAAAGATATCGGCAAATCGAAAGTTGAACGAGCCGCCGCTGCGGTCGCCGGTCTCAACCCGCACGTCAGCGTCAAGACACATAACTTGCGGCTCGAGGGTGCGAATGCGCTCGATCTAATCAAAGATTACGACGTGGTCGCCGACGGCTCCGATAATTTTGCGACGCGTTATCTCGTCTCTGACGCTTGCTTCTTTGCAAAGAAACCGCTTGTGACGGCCGCGGTCGGAACATTCGACGGATCGCTCACATCGATACGCGCGCATGAGAAGTCCACGCGCGGCACGCCCAATCCCACCTATCGGTGCCTGTTTCCCGAGCCACCGCCACCCGGCACCGTGCCCGCCTGTGCCGAGGCCGGTATCCTGGGCGCGCTCCCGGGTGTGCTTGGCTCATTGATGGCGCTCGAAGTGATCCGCGAGATCGTCGGTTTCGGCGAAGGCCTGGTTGGTCGCCTTCTTATGGTCGATGCCCGTTCGATGCGTTTCGAGACGCTGAGCTACGCGTGGGATCCAAACAACCCGCTCACCGGCACCAAGCCGACGATCAGGGATTTGTCTCAGCAT
The DNA here is from genome assembly GCA_963794665.1 of uncultured Alphaproteobacteria bacterium. GTDB lineage: Bacteria > Pseudomonadota > Alphaproteobacteria > Rhizobiales > Xanthobacteraceae > Pseudolabrys. The sequence continues at coordinate 214,129 of CAWCEW010000021.1, forward strand.
CGAGGGTAGGAGTCGAGCCGCAAAAGGCCCGCTTATGCGCGGGCCGTCTTCCTGCAAAACAAGGCCGACGGCCCCAACTTACAACATAGATGGCAGGACTCGATCTGGAGGCCTATGGCCGTCCATGAAGGTCCTGATGTTGATGATGACCTTCTCGCCCATGTCGACGCGGCCTTCGATCGTCGCCGATCCAGTGTGCGGAAGGAGCACGACCTTTCCATTGCGCGCCAGCTTGACCAATTTCGGATTGACCGCCGGCTCATGCTCGAACACGTCGAGTCCTGCACCGGCAATGTCGCCAGCCTCGATCAGCCGCGCCAGCGCGTTTTCGTCGATCACCTCGCCGCGCGACGTGTTCACGATGTAGGCCTCCGGCCGGAGCATCTTGAGCCGGCGTGCCGAAAGCAGGTGGTAAGTCGCCGGCGTGTGCGGGCAATTGACCGACACGATATCCATGCGCGCCAGCATCTGGTCGAGGCTTTCCCAATAGGTCGCGTCCAGTTCCTGTTCGATCTTGGGCGGTACCCGCCGCCGGTTGTGATAGTGGATTTGCAATCCGAACGCGCGCGCGCGCCGGGCGACGGCCTGACCGATCCGCCCCATACCGATGATGCCGAGACGCTTGCCCCAGATGCGGTGCCCAAGCATCCAGGTCGGCGACCAACCGGTCCAGTCTTTGTCAGCCGTCAGGACGTGAGAGCCTTCCACCAGCCGGCGAGGAACCGCGAGAATCAGGGCCATCGTCATATCCGCGGTGTCCTCGGTGAGGACACCGGGTGTGTTGGTGACCGTTATTCCACGCTGAATGGCCGTAGCGACGTCGATGTTATCGACGCCGTTGCCGAAATTGGCGATAAGCTTGAGCTGCTCCCCCGACTTGCTGAGCACCGAAGCATCGATCCGGTCGGTGACCGTTGGTACCAGGACATCCGCGGTCTTCACCGCTTCGGCGAGCTGACTTTGGGTCATCGGTTTGTCGTCGGGATTGAGGCGGGTATCAAAAAGTTCCCGCATCCGCAGCTCGACAGAATCGGGCAGCTTGCGCGTCACGATAACCAGCGGCTTTTTCGTCTTCGCCATCGACTCTCAACTACAGAAATTGGGGCGGTACCGCCGTGAAAGCGCCGATTTAGCCCTCTTTAACCGTGGTCGCCGACACTGCGTGCCAGGCGAAATCCGTGCTTTTTCCTACCAGATGGCCCTAACAAGACAAAGCTTCCGGACCACGCTGGGTGCCTGCGCGTTGGCAGCCAGCATCGTGGCATTGCAGCCCCATCTTGCCCAGTCGGCGGGCGAGGTCGCCACCGGCTCGGTCAGCGGCCTTCCAATACCGCGTTTCGTCAGCCTCAAATCCGATCGAGTCAATGTTCGCTCTGGTCCGAACAAGGACCAAGAGGTGCGGTGGGTCTATACACATGCGGGCATGCCGGTCGAAATTACCGCCGAATTTGAAAACTGGCGGCGTATCCGCGATTGGGAAGGTGCCGAAGGCTGGGTCTATCATTCATTGTTATCCGGTAAGCGCACAGCAATGGTGCTTCCTAAGGCCAAGGACGAACTTGTGCCGCTGTTCGAGAGTGCGGATATCGAGTCGGCCGTTGCCGCCAGACTGCAATCCGGCGTGCTCGGAGCGCTCAAGTCCTGCAATGGCAACTGGTGCCAATTCAGCGGGAAGGGCTTTGAAGGTTACATCCGGCAAGAACGTTTGTGGGGTGCCTATCCGAACGAGAAAGTGGACTAATTCGCGCACGGTAGTCTTACAACGAAAAGGCCGGGACAGGCCCGGCCATTCAAACAAAATCCGCGATTGCTGACGCCTCTTAATCAGCCTTTCCGACGCAGCCGTACGACCACGTCAACGCGGGCGATCTCGTAGCCCTCCGGGCGGGGTCGGCGCCTTGCCGATAATCACCTCGGCGTCCGGGATGTCGAGCACCTCATCTTCGCCTTCTACGAAGAAATGATGGTGCGCGGTCGCATTGGTATCGAAATAGGCTTTCGATCCATCGACCGCGACCTGACGGAGAAGGCCGACTTCCGTGAACTGATGCAGCGTGTTGTAAATTGTTGCGAGCGATACCGGGACTTTTGCGCGCGTTGCTTCTTCGTAGAGCATCTCGGCGGTGAGGTGGCGATCACCTTTGCCAAAGAGGATCCAGCCCAACGCCATGCGCTGACGGGTCGGACGTAACCCGACCTCACGCAGCATGGCCTTCACGTCATGCCATGGGCAGCCGGTGAGCGTCGATCGATCCGGCGAATGGCCGGCATCGGTTACCATCTTCGGGATCACCGAAGTACGCGTTGGCGTCATTATCCTTCACACCTGAAACGGCCGGCCCGACACGCGGCCAGCGAAAAACCTTTGCATTTCAACATATACGAAAACACCCGCCCAGATGCAACCGCCTCGCAATTGATGGAAAGGCCGCATTGTCACGGGTTTCACGAGCGAATCCGCGATAGTCACCCGGCTCTCGCCATCTTTGCCCGCTAGGTTTGGTATGTTACCAACTCGGGCATGGGAATTCAGCCAAGCCCCAAACAAGGGGATGCGATCACGATGGAACCGCGGCGGCACAGCTTCGAATACGAAGACCTGCTGGCGTGCGGCCGCGGCGAACTTTTCGGCGCCGGCAACGCGCAGCTGCCGCTGCCGCCGATGCTGATGTTCGATCGCATCGCGGAAATCAGCGAAGAAGGCGGCGAGCACGGCAAAGGCCTCATTCGCGCCGAGCTCGACGTAAAGCCCGACCTTTGGTTCTTCCTTTGCCACTTCAAGGGCGATCCGGTGATGCCGGGGTGCCTCGGTCTCGACGCGCTGTGGCAGCTCGTCGGATTTTTCCTTGGCTGGCTCGGCGCGCCAGGCAAGGGCAGGGCGCTTGGTCTTGGGGAGCTGAAGTTCTCCGGGCAGGTGCTGCCGACCGTGAAGAAGGTGATCTACGGCATCGATATCAAGCGCGTCATGCGCTCGAAGCTCGTGCTGGGCATCGCTGATGGCTGGCTGTCCGCGGACGGCAACGTCATCTACCGCGCCAGCGACCTTAAGGTCGGATCTGTTCAAGCAGGACGAAGCTTTGCAGCCGAGCAGCGCCTGAGCCTGGAGGGCCTTGCGGAATTGCCTCCGGCGGCCAATCTGTGGCCCAATCAACAATAAACGGCGGCGAGGATTTTAAGGGTCATATCATTATGCGACGTGTCGTCGTCACCGGAATGGGCATCGTCTCATCCATCGGCAACAATACGCAGGAGGTTCTGGCGAGCCTGCGCGAGGCCAAATCCGGCATCGTGCGTGCCGACAAATACGCCGAGCTTGGCTTCCGCTGCCAGGTGCACGGTGCACCGCGGCTCGATCCGGAAGAAGTCGTCGATCGCCGCGCGATGCGCTTTCTCGGCGGCGGTGCCGCCTGGAATCACGTTGCGATGGAGCAGGCGATCCGCGACTCCGGCCTCGAGGAAGCGGAAATTTCAAACGAGCGCACCGGCATCGTGATGGGATCGGGCGGGCCGTCGTGCCGCGCGATCATCGAGGCCGCCGACACCGCGCGCAGCAAGGGTCCCAAGCGTGTCGGCCCGTTCGCCGTGCCGAAGGCGATGTCGTCGACCGCGTCCGCGACGCTTGCCACCTGGTTCAAGATCAAGGGCGTGAACTATTCGATCTCGTCGGCTTGCGCGACCTCGAACCACTGCATCGGCAATGCCGCGGAACTGATCCAATGGGGCAAGCAGGATCTTATATTCGCCGGCGGCTGCGAGGAGCTGGACTGGTCGCTCTCGGTGCTGTTTGACGCGATGGGCGCGATGTCGTCGAAGTTCAACGCGACGCCGGAAAAGGCATCGCGCGCCTACGACAAGGACCGCGACGGTTTCGTCATTGCCGGCGGCGCCGGCGTACTGGTGCTGGAAGAGCTTGAGCACGCCAAGGCGCGCGGCGCCAAGATTTACGCGGAAGTCGCGGGCTATGGCGCCACCTCCGATGGCTACGACATGGTTGCCCCGTCCGGCGAGGGCGCCGTGCGCTGCATGAAAATGGCGCTCGAGAACGTGAAAGTGCCGGTCGACTACATCAATCCGCACGCCACTTCGACGCCGATCGGCGACATCAAGGAGATCGAGGCCATCCGCGAGGTATTCGGCTGCCAAGTGCCCGCCGATCTCGGCCACGAAGTCCCTCACCGGCCACTCTCTCGGCGCCACCGGCGTGCAGGAGGCGATCTACTCGCTGCTGATGATGCAGAGCGGTTTTATCTGCGAGAGCGCCAATATCGAGAATCTCGATCCCGCGTTTGCCGACATCCCGATCGTGCGCGAGCGCAAGGACAATGTCGCGCTCGGCTGCGTGCTGTCGAACTCGTTTGGTTTTGGCGGCACCAACGCGTCCGTTGTGTTCAAGCGGCTGGATGCATGATCATTTTGTCCGAACGCCGTAAGGCGGGATCACGTTCGTCATCGGGTTGTCGTCTCTGCGCCATAGACGGGGCGGGCTTACCAATCCGATTTAGGGTTCCGCATGAACAAGCCCGTTTCCCCGTCCCTGCTGTCATTCGTCTCGCGTGGGCCAGTCGCCATGGCTGATCAACAAACCTCTGCGCCGGCAGCCTGATGGAGGGCAAACGCGGACTGATCATGGGGGTCGCGAACGACCACTCGATCGCCTGGGGAATTGCGAAAACACTTGCACAACATGGCGCGAAGCTCGCTTTCACCTATCAAGGCGATGCGCTGGCCAAGCGGGTGAAGCCGCTGGCCGAAGAGGCGGGCTCGTCCTTCGTGATGCCATGCGACGTCGAGGACATTGCCTCGGTCGATGCCGTGTTTTCCGAGATCAAGAAGCAATGGGGCACGCTGGATTTCCTGGTGCACGCCGTTGCCTTCTCCGACAAGAACGAATTGAAGGGCCGTTACGCCGATTCCACGCGCGAGAATTTCATTCGCACGATGGTGATCTCCTGCTATGCCTTTACCGAGGCCGCAAAGCGCGCCGCGGCGCTGATGTCGAACGGCGGCGCGATGGTGACGCTTACTTACAATGGCGGACTGCGCGCCATGCCGAACTACAATGTGATGGGCGTCGCCAAGGCCGCGCTCGAAGCCTCGGTGCGCTATCTCGCGGTCGATTTCGGGCCTCAAAAAATCCGCGTCAACGCAATTTCGGCAGGGCCGATCCGCACGCTCGCCGGCGCAGGCATTACGGATGCGCGCTACATGTTCGCGTTCCAGCAGAAATATTCGCCGCTCGGCCGTGGCGTGACGCTGGAGGAATTGGGCGGCGCCGGGCTCTATCTTCTGTCCGACCTCTCGACCGGCGTCACCGGCGACATTCACTTCGTCGATTCCGGATACAACGTGATCGCCATGCCGCATCCGCAGACGCTTAAGACCGCCGGCGGCAGCGTCGAGAACGGCGGCAGTGAATAATCCTTAGGATATTGTAGTCACTAGAAAAACCGGCCGGGAAAAATCCCCGGCCGTTTGATTTGTATCGTGTCGCGCGGCCTACGCGGCCTTCTTCTGCGACGCAGCCAGGTCGAAGCGATCCGCGTTCATCACCTTGGTCCATGCCGCCACGAAGTCCTTCACGAACTTCTCCTTCGCGTCCGCGCAGGCATAGACTTCCGCGAAAGCGCGGAGCTGCGAGTGCGAACCGAAGATCAGGTCGACGCGCGTGCCGGTCCACTTGGTAGCGTTCGTCTTGCGGTCGCGGCCTTCGTACACGCCATCAGAGCCAGCGGGCTGCCACTGCGTGCTCATGTCGAGCAGGTTGATGAAGAAGTCGTTCGTCAGCTTCTCAGGTTGCTTGGTGAAGACGCCGTGCTTGGACGCGCCGGCATTGGCGCCGAGCACGCGCAGACCGCCGACAAGAACGGTCATCTCCGGGCCCGTCAGCCTCAGCAATTGCGCCCGGTCCACCAACGCCTCCTCAGGCAGCATGAACTGCCGCTTGGCGCTGATATAGTTGCGGAAACCGTCCGCGCGCGGTTCGAGCGGCGCGAAGGATTCGACGTCGGTCTGCTCCTGCGACGCGTCCATGCGGCCCGGCGTGAAGGGCACCTTCACGTCCGTTCCGGCGTCCTTCGCGGCCTTTTCGACAGCCGCGGCGCCGCCGAGAACGATCAGGTCGGCGAGCGAGATCTTCTTCGCCGCCGGCCGAAGCGTTGAACTCCTTCTGGATCGCTTCGAGCTTCTGCAGAACCGTGTTGAGCTGGGCCGGCTGGTTGACCTCCCAGTCCTTCTGCGGCGCGAGACGGATGCGCGCGCCATTTGCACCGCCGCGCTTGTCGGAGCCGCGGAAAGTCGATGCCGATGCCCAGGCGGTCGACACAAGCTGCGACACCGTCAGACCCGACGACAGGATCTTCGCCTTCAGCGCGGTGACGTCCTTTTGGTCGATCAGCGGATGATTCACCGCAGGGATCGGGTCCTGCCAGATCAGCGTCTCCTTCGGCACCAGCGGGCCGAGGTAACGCTGCGATCGGGCCCATGTCGCGATGCGTCAGCTTGAACCACGCGCGGGCAAACGCGTCCGCGAACTGCTCCGGGTGCTCGTAGAAGCGCCGCGAGATCTTTTCGTAGGCCGGGTCGAACCGCAGCGACAGGTCCGTGGTCAGCATGGTCGGCACATGCTTCTTCGACTTGTCGAAGGCGTCCGGGATCGTCGGCGGCAGCACCTTTTGCCTTCCACTGTTTCGCACCGGCCGGGCTCTTCGTCAGCTCCCATTCGTTTTCGAACAGGTTCTTGAAGAAGTGGTTGCTCCACTTCGTCGGCGTCTGCGTCCAGGTGACTTCCGGGCCGCCGGTGATGGCATCCGCGCCAATGCCCGTGCCGTGCTTGCTCTTCCAGCCGAGGCCCTGATCTTCGAGCGCGGCGCCTTCCGGCTCCGGACCGATCAGCGACGGATCGCCGGCGCCGTGGGTCTTGCCGAAGGTGTGGCCGCCGGCAATCAGCGCGACGGTCTCTTCGTCGTTCATCGCCATGCGGAAGAAGGTTTCGCGGATGTCCTTGGCCGCCGCGACGGGATCCGGATTGCCGTTCGGGCCTTCCGGATTGACGTAGATCAGGCCCATCTGCACGGCGCCGAGCGGTTCTGCAAGCTGGCGTTCGCCGCTGTAGCGTTCGTCGCCGAGCCAAGTGCCTTCCGGACCCCAGTAGAGCTCTTCCGGCTCCCAGACGTCGGCGCGGCCGCCGGCGAAACCGAACGTCTTGAAGCCCATCGACTCCAGCGCGACGTTGCCGGCGAGAACCATGAGATCGGCCCAGGAAATTTTGCGGCCGTATTTCTGCTTGATCGGCCACAGCAGCCGGCGCGCCTTGTCGAGGTTTGCGTTGTCCGGCCAGGAGTTGAGCGGCGCGAAACGCTGCTGGCCGGCGCCGGCGCCGCCGCGGCCGTCGGTGATGCGGTACGTGCCCGCGCTGTGCCATGCCAGGCGGATGAACAGTCCGCCGTAGTGGCCGAAGTCGGCCGGCCACCATTCCTGCGAGTCCGTCATCAGCGCCTGCAGGTCCTTGATCACGGCGTTGAGGTCGAGCGTCTTGAACTCCTTGGCGTAGTCGAACGCCTCGCCCATCGGATCGGACAGATTGGAATTGCGATGGAGAACCTGAAGGTCCAGCGTTTCCGGCCACCAGTCGCGGTTGCGTCCGTGGTGTGCATGAACGGGCACTTGCCCGCGCTCTTGTCGTCGGTCTTTGCGTCCATCGTTCTCTCTCCAGTCGTGTTCTGATTTTCACGAGTTCGTTGGCTGCCTCGTTAAGGCCGGCCGTCGATAAGGTCTAATCGTATTGATTGGGCACTGCGATAAGTTTAACTTATCGGCATGATCACTTTGCGACAGTTGCGTTATTTGGCCGCGCTCGCTCGCCACAAGCATTTCGGACGGGCCGCAGAAGATTGCGCGATCAGTCAGCCGGCGCTGTCCATGCAGATGCGCGAGCTCGAGCGCGAGATTGGCGGTCGAACTGGTTGAGCGCCGCCCGAACGAGATCGCGCTCACCGATATCGGGCAGGAAGTCGCCGAGCGCGCCGAACAGATTCTCGCCGCCACCCGCGATCTCGTCGACTTCGCGCGCCACCGCGATGTGCTCAGTGGATCGCTCAAGCTCGGCATCATCCCGACGCTCGCGCCTTATGTGCTGCCGCGCGTCCTGCCGCGCGTGCAGGCGAAGTATCCGCGCCTGCGGCTCGAGCTGCGCGAGACGCAGACAAAGATGCTGCTCGAGGAGCTTGCGCGCGGGGAGCTCGACTGCCTCATGCTGGCGCTGCCGGCTGAAGACGCCGACGTTGAGACGCTCAGGCTGTTCGACGATCCGTTCCTGCTTGCGGTGCCGGCAGCGGACGAACTTCCGCTTCGTGGCCGCGTTGGCATTGCGGACGTTGATCAGCATCGGTTGATCCTGCTGGAGGAGGGACACTGCCTGCGCGACCAGGCCCTCGCGTTTTGTGCCACCAGACGCGGGAACGCGCCCACGGCTCGACTCGGAGCCACCTCGCTTGCGACCGTGATACAGATGGTGGCAAACGGTTATGGTGTCACGCTCGTGCCTGAAGTCGCTGCCGAAGCGGAAGCTCACGACGAGCGGGTAAAATTGTTGCGCTTTGCTGAACCTCAACCGGGGCGTACGATAGGTTTGGCTTGGCGGCGCACCTCCCCGCGACGCAAGGATTTCGATGCCTTGGCCGAAATTGTCAAACAGGTGCTTGGCAGTGTGCGTGTCTCGCACGCGCGTAAAGCAAGTTGAAAAGGGCGGCTTCGGGGCCGCCCTCTCGCCTTTCTCTTTGACGTTTCGGCTTACTCTGCGCCGCCTTGGGCGGCCTGCGGCTGCTCGCCACCTTCCGGCCTTTGTTTGCCTTCGATGTCCTCGCCGGTGGCTTGATCGACCGCTTTCATCGACAGGCGGACCTTGCCGCGCTCGTCCATGCCAAGCAACTTCACCTTTACCTTGTCGCCTTCCTTGACAACGTCGGTGACCTTGTTGACGCGGCGCGGTGCGAGCTGGCTGATATGCACCAGGCCGTCCTTCGCGCCGAAGAAGTTCACGAAGGCGCCGAAGTCCATGACCTTCACAACCGTGCCTTCATAGATGTGGCCGATTTCCGGATCGGATGCGATCGACTTGATCCAGTTGATCGCCGCCTTGATCGACTCACCATCCGCCGAAGCGACTTTCACCGAGCCGTCGTCCTCGATGTTGATCTTGGCACCGGTCTTTTCGACGATCTCGCGGATCACTTTGCCGCCGGTGCCGATGACTTCGCGGATTTTGTCGGTCGGGATCTTGAACATCTCGATGCGCGGAGCGTGTTCGCCCAGCTCGGCGCGGGCAGCGGTGAGAGCCTTGCCCATTTCACCCAGGATGTGCATGCGGCCGTCCTTCGCCTGCGCGAGCGCGGCCTTCATGATTTCCTCGGTGATGCCGGCGATCTTGATGTCCATCTGCAGCGAGGTGACACCCTGCTCCGTGCCGGCGACCTTGAAGTCCATGTCGCCGAGATGATCCTCATCGCCGAGAATGTCGGACAGCACCGCGTAGCGCTTGTCCTCGAGGATCAGGCCCATGGCGATGCCGGCGGTCGGCCGCTTGAGCGGCACGCCTGCATCCATCAGCGCAAGCGAGGAGCCGCAAACGGACGCCATCGAAGAGGAGCCATTCGACTCTGTGATCTCGGAAACCACGCGGATGGTGTAGGGGAACTCGGCCGGTCGTCGGCAGCATCGGATGGATGGCACGCCACGCGAGCTTGCCATGACCGATTTCGCGCCGACCCGGCGCGCCCATGCGCCCAGTTTCACCCACCGAATAGGGCGGGAAATTGTAGTGCAGCAGGAAGGTCTCTTTATATGTGCCCTGCAGTGCGTCGATGAACTGCTCGTCTTCTGCCGGTGCCGAGCGTGGCGACCACCAGCGCCTGGGTTTCGCCGCGTGTGAACAGCGCCGAGCCATGTGTGCGCGGTAGCACGCCGACTTCGGCGACGATCGGGCGCACGGTTTTGAGATCGCGGCCGTCGATCCGCTTGTTGGTATCGAGGATGTTCCAGCGCACGATCTTGGCTTCGAGCTCTTTGAACACGCCGGCAACCGCAGCTTGTCGTATTTCGGCTCGACGCCTTCCGGGAAGAAATGCGCCATCACCTTTTCCTTCACGGCGGCGACGGCGTCCTGGCGCTCCTGCTTGCGCACGATCGCGTAGGCAGCGCGCAGATCCTTTTCGGCGATTCCGAGCATTTCCTTCTCCAACGCCTTGTGGTCGGGAACGGCAAGGTCGCGCGGCTCTTTCGCCGCTTTCTCGGCCAGCTTGATGATGGCCTCGATTACCGGCTGGAAGTGCCGATGTCCGAACATCACGGCACCGAGCATGATCTCTTCGGACAGTTCCTTGGCTTCCGATTCCACCATCATCACCGCGTCATTGGTGCCGGCGATGACAAGATCGAGCTGGCTTTCCGGCATCTCGTCGAGCGCGGGTTGAGCACATACTCGTTATTGATGAAGCCGACGCGGGCGCCGCCGATCGGGCCCATGAACGGCGCGCCGGACAGGGTGAGCGCCGCGGAGGCCGCGACCATGGCGACGATGTCGGGATCGTTCTCCATGTCGTGCGAAAGTACGGTGACTGTCACCTGGGTATCGCAACGCCAGCCTTCGGCAAACAGCGGTCGGATCGGGCGGTCAATCAGCCGCGAGGTCAAGGTGTCCTTTTCAGTCGGACCGCGCTCGCGCTTGAAGTAGCCGCCCGGAATGCGGCCAGCTGCGTAATATTTTTCGGTGTAGTTGACGGTGAGCGGGAGGAAATCGATGCCTTCCTTCGGCTGCTTGGCTGCCACCACGGCGGCGAGTACGGTGGTCTCGCCGTAGGTGGCGAGCACGGCACCATCGGCCTGGCGCGCTACACGGCCAGTCTCGAGGATTAGTTTGCGCCCACCCCAGTCGAGCTCAACGCGATGCATATCGAACATTGTGTCTTTCTTTCATGGTTTCCGGCGAGTCCCGAAAGCCATGAGCAAGACGGCGAGAAACTGTCGCGTGCGACCGCGATGCGGGGAGCAACAGCGTCTGGCGATCCTGCCATGGCGTTTCGGACCTAGCCTTGCGCAAGAGCGAGCTTGTCGGCTCTTGCCAAATCGCCGGCCGCGCCCATCGCCGCCGGCTTGATCGAGCGATCGCGTCCTCGCGCCGCTCTACGAAACGCGCCGGGCGCAAGCCCCGCGCGGAACAAATCATCGGCGAATGCCGAGCTTCTCGATCAAATTCTTGTAGCTCGCTTCGTTGGTGCGACGCAGATAATCGAGCAGCTGGCGCCGCTGGCCCACCATCTTGAGCAATCCACGACGAGAGTGGTTGTCCTTGACGTGGGACTTGAAATGCTCGGTGAGATTATTAATGCGCTCGGAGAGGATCGCCACTTGTACTTCCGGCGAGCCGGTATCTCCAGGCTTCTTTGCATACGTCTTGATTACTTCGGCCTTGCGGCCGGCGGTTACCGACATCGGTCATCCTTTCTTGCGCACGGCTCTGCCCATCAGGCCGGCGAGGTTGAACACGCGCTTGGGGACGATCTCGCCACGATCCAGTTCGGCAAGGGCCAGCAATTGGCCCGAAACCGTTACGTAAATCGTGCCGCGGAAATTGGGTGCGTCCCGTCCGCGCAACAAAACGGCCTGGCCTCGCTGCAGCCTTGCCGCATCTGCCCTGCTGACGGCCAACGCCGGGATGTCGTCCAGCGCGGTCTCAACGGGCATTAGAGCGTCGGCGAGGCTACCCTCGCCGGACGCGGCTCTATGGCACAGAGCCTCAAGTTCTTCCAGCAAAATCATGGCTTTTTCGCTGAAGGGCCCTACCGCAGCCCGTCGCAGGGCGCTGATATGGCCAAAACAGCCCAAAGCACGGCCGAGATCGCGTGCCAAAGAGCGCACGTAGGTGCCCTTGCCGCATTCGGCTTCCAGGACCGCATGATCCAGGTCGGGAACGTCAATGAGTTCAAGCCGGGCGATCTCGACCGGCCGGGCCAAAAGCTCAACCTGCTCGCCGTCACGCGCGAGATCGTAGGCGCGCTCGCCCTCGATCTTGATCGCCGAATAACGCGGCGGAACTTGCTGAATAAGGCCAGTGTATGAAGGCAGAAGTGCCCGCAGGGCTTCAGGCGAGGGTCGTTCCTCGCTGGTTGCAACGATGCGTCCTTCGGCATCGTCGGTGTCGCGCTCTTCGCCCCATCGTATGGTGAAGCGGTAAAGCTTGCGGCCGTCCATCACGAACGGAACGGTCTTGGTTGCTTCGCCAAGCGCGATCGGCAACGCACCGGAAGCAAGCGGGTCGAGCGTGCCGGCGTGTCCGCAGCGTTTCGCGCTGAACAAGCGCTTCACGACACTCACGGCGTGCGTCGACGTCATGCCAACCGGCTTGTCGAGCACCACCCAGCCGTGCACGTCCCGTTTGTCGCGCTTTTTCTGTTTTGGCTTCTCGCCGCGACCATCCGGCGATGGGACGGCGTCGACGCGCTCGCGCTCGTTCAAATCCTGTTCGGTCACTCGCCGTCCTCGTCATGCTTCAGATCGCGCTGCACATCAGGAGCGCGCAGCAGTTTCTCGATGCGCTCGGCCTCGGCAAAGCGGTCGTCCACCCGAAAACGGATATCCGGCGCAAATTTAAGATTGATTCGGTGCGCGATTTCCGTACGCAAAAATTTCTTGTGCCGCTCGAAGGCGGCGACAACTTCTTCGGCGTCGCGACCTCCGAGCGGCATCACGTAAATGGTGGCAAGCCGCAGGTCGGCGCTCACGCGTACTTCCGGAATCGTGATCATGTGTCGTTCGATGACTGGATCATGCACGTCACCACGGGTGAGCATTTCGGCGAACGCATGCCGCACCAGTTCACCAACACGCAATTGCCGCTGCGAGCCGCCAGGTGATGAATCTCGGTGATGTTGTTTGCGCCTTGCCATAAAATTCAAACTCTTATGTCGTCACGGCCGGGCTTGTCCCGGGTCTCCACGTCTTGCTTCCTTGTTGAAGGAAGGCGTGGATGCCCGGCACAAGGTCGGGCATGACGGTGGAATTTGGCGGATGATTGCTAAGTCGTCGTAGCAGTGAGATTCGAACTCACAGGCTGCGTTGAATCTGCTCCACCCGATAGCATTCGATCACGTCGCCTTGCCGCATGTCCTGGTAGTTCTCGAAGGCCATGCCGCATTCCATGCCGGCGCCCACTTCGCGCACGTCATCCTTGAACCGTTTGAGTTGCGACAACTTGCCTTCGTGGATTACCACGTTGTCGCGGATCAGCCGTACATTGGCGCCGCGTTCGACGGTGCCGTCGGTGACTTTGCAGCCGGCAATCTTGCCAACCTTGGAAATATTGAAAACCTCGAGAATCTGCGCGTTGCCGAGCATGGTCTCACGCAGCGTCGGCGGCAGCAGCCCGGACATCGCTTTCTTAACATCGTCCACCAGATCGTAGATGATATTGTAATAGCGGATCTCGATGCCTGCGCGCTCTGCTGCTTCGCGAGCTTCCTTGTTGGCGCGTACATTGAAGGCGATGATCGGGACACCCGAAGCTTCCGCCAGCGTCACGTCGGATTCCGAAATCCCGCCGACGCCAGAATGCAGCACGCGGGCTGCCACTTCATCAGTCGCGAGCTTGTCCAGCGCGCCGATAATGGCTTCGACCGAGCCCTGCACGTCGGCCTTGATCACAAGCGGGAATTCCTTGCGGCCGGAGGTCTTGGCCTGTGCCATCATCTGTTCGAGCGAACCGCGCATCCCGGTGGCACGCGCGGCCATCTTCTCGCGCTTTTGTCTGCCACGATAATCGGTGACTTCTCGCGCCCGCGCCTCGTTCTCGACGACGGCCAGGCGGTCACCTGCGTCAGGCGTGCCGGAGAATCCGAGAACTTCAACAGGTGTCGACGGTCCGGCACTTTGGACCGGCTCGCCCGTATCCGACACGAGAGCCCGCACGCGGCCCCATTCGGCGCCGGCAACGACGATATCGCCCGGATGCAAGGTGCCGCGCTGGACGAGCACGGTCGCAACCGGGCCACGGCCACGGTCGAGCTTCGCCTCGATGACCGTGCCTTCGGCGGCGCGATCGGCATCTGCCTTGAGGTCGAGAATTTCCGCCTGCAGCCCGATCATTTCGAGCAGCCGGTCGATATTGGTTTTCTTGGTGGCGGACACTTCGACGTCCACCACCTCGCCGCCCATGGATTCGACTTGGATCTCGTGTTGCAAGAGATCGGTGCGCACCCGGTCCGGCTTTGCATCGGGCTTGTCGATCTTGTTGATGGCAACGATGATCGGGACCTTCGCTGCCTTAGCGTGATGGATCGCCTCTACTGTCTGCGGCATGACGCCGTCATCGGCGGCCACGACCAGTACGACGATGTCAGTGACTTTCGCCCCGCGCGCACGCATGGCCGTAAAGGCGGCGTGGCCGGGCGTGTCGATGAAGGTGATCCTTGCGCCCGACGGCGCAGTCACCTGATAGGCGCCGATATGCTGCGTAATGCCGCCGGCCTCACCGGCTGCGACTTCGGCCGAGCGGATGGCGTCGAGCAACGACGTCTTGCCGTGGTCGACGTGGCCCATGACGGTGACGACAGGTGCACGCGGTGCGAGTCGCGCCGGCTCGTCGGCTAAGTCAAACAGGCCTTCTTCGACGTCAGCCTCCGCCACGCGGCGCACGCTGTGGCCCATTTCCTCGGCGACGAGCTGGGCAGTGTCGGCGTCGATCACGTCGTTGATCGTGGCCATCTGGCCCTGTTTCATGAGCAGGCGGATAACGTCGACCGCCCGTTCGGACATGCGGTTAGCAAGATCTTGGATAGTAATCGCCTCAGGGATGGTTACCTCGCGAACCAGTTTTTCCTTCGGTTCGTTGGAAGCAAGGCTTTTGAGCCGTTGGGTGCGGCGCCGGAAGGAGGCGACCGAACGTTCGCGAACTTCATCGGCGCTCAGTGCATTGATAACGGTGAGGCGTCCACGCTGCTTCTCGGCACCAGCGCGAGGCGCTGCACGTGGCGCGGCGGCTGGACGTCCGGCTCCACGGCGGGCACGCGGCGCTTCGTCATCATCGGCTTCCAGCGTAAGACGGGCTCCCGGCCCGCTGCGCGTGGTCTCATCTCCACCGAAACGCTTCTTGGCGACTTCGCCGGCCTTGCGCTTGGTTTCCTCGTCGTGTTTGCGGCGCTCTTCTTCATCGCGTTTGCGTGCTTCCGCAGCCTCGCGCTCGGTACGATTGGTTGCTTCGCGGCTGGCACGCCGACGGGCCTCTTCCTCCGCAATTTTGCGCTCTTCGGCTTCACGCACGCGCAAGTCGGCGAGCGCATGGGCGCGGGCACTCCGCTCTTCTTCGGTCAGCGTGCGGAGCACCACGCCGGAAGGCTTCGGCTTGGGGGTGGTCTCGGTCTGCACCGCGCGACGCGACTGGCAGCCGGAGCCGCAGCAGCCTTGCCGGTCGGCTTCTTGGGTTCGGGTGCGGGCGGGGCTTCCACCTTCGTTTCCCCTCCAACCACGCGCCGTTTGACCTTCTCGACGACGACCTGCTTGCTGCGGCCATGGCTAAAGCTTTGACGCACTGTCCCGGTCTCGGAACGAGGCTTGAGCGTCAGCGTCTTGGAGACGCTAAGTTTCTTTTCGCCGGGGTTCTTTGTCTCGCTCATTCCGTACTGTGTCCTTGTGCGCCGTCCGTCGGCGCATGCGCGCTAACTGCATCGGGCGAAAAGCCGGTCCGAAAACGCGTCAGACGCGCAGCACGCGCGAGAAATGTTTCGCTCCCGGGTCCGGCAAGCAGGGCTGCATGTACCACATTTGGGCGGCTTAATGCCAAATCCAATTGGGCGCCAGTAAGCGTATCGATGACGGCAATTTCACGCGATTTGCCGGCAATATTGCGCCGCAAGGCTCCGGCGAGCTTGCGTTTGCCATCATCGGCCCCGTCGGCGGCATGGATCAGTGCTAAGGTGTCGTCCCGGCCGAGCGCCGCCTCCACCTTGGCAAAACCGCTGACAACAGTGCCGGCTTTGCCCGCGATGGCCAGTGCGTCGAGTGCCGCGCGCTCCAGCAGACTTTCAATTTGCGTCGCCAGATCCGGAGGGACGCGGACCTCTCTCCGGAAGCCGCGGGCAAACACGTTGCGCTCGGCGGCTTCGGCGATTGCGGTGCGGGTCGCCGTGACCCAGATGCCTCGGCCAGGCAATTTACGTTTGATGTCGGGAACAGCCTCGCCGGCGGGCCCAATGACAAAGCGCACCAGTTCGGACACCGGCCTGACTGCGCGGGTCAACGCGCACGTGCGCTCAGTACCGGCGGCAACACTCGTCGCCCCGCGGTCTAGCTCAGTATTCTGCGCAATCGCCAGCATCGTCAGGTCAACTCCGTCAGGCTTGGGGCTGTGCAGGCTCTTCAGCCGCTTCTTCAGCCGGAGGCGGTGCGAGCTCGGCTTCGGTGACCCAGCCAGCCTTCAGGCGAGCTTGCATGATCATAGCCTCGGCATCCTCGCGTGAAATGCCGAGACCGTCGAGAAAGCCCGGCTCATGCTTGCTCTCGCCGTCCTTGCGCTCGGTCCAGCCGGTCAGATCGTCAGTGGCACAGCCCGCCAGATCCTCGACGGTCTTGACGCCATTTTCGCCTAACGCCACCAGTATTTTAGTGGTCACGCCGGGGACGTCCCTTAGCGCGTCTTCGACGCCCAGCGCCTTGCGCTTGTCATCAAGTTCGGCTTCCTGCTGTGCCAGATATTCCTTGGCGCGCTCCTGCAGCTCGCGGGCTGTATCCGCGTCGAAACCCTCGATGCCGGCGATTTCTTTTTCATCGACGAGTGCGAGTTCCTCGATCGAGCCGAAGCCTTCCGAGGCAAGCAGCTGACCGACGACCTCGTCGAGGTTGAGCGCCTCCACGAAGACCTTGGTACGGTTTTCGAATTCCGCTTGACGGCGTTCGGATTCTTCCTGCTCCGTCAGGATATCGATGTCCCAGCCGGTCAGTTGCGAAGCAAGGCGCACATTTTGGCCGCGGCGTCCGATCGCCAGCGAAAGCTGCTGGTCCGGGACGACGACCTCAATGCGCTCCTTGTCTTCGTCCAGCACAACCTTCGCTACTTCGGCTGGTGCAAGCGCGTTCACGACGAATGTGGCGATATCGTGCGACCACGGAATGATGTCGATCTTCTCGCCTTGCAGCTCGTTCACCACGGCCTGCACGCGGGAGCCGCGCATGCCGACGCAGGCGCCAACAGGGTCGACCGAAGAATCTCGGGAGATCACGGCGATTTTGGCGCGCGATCCGGGATCGCGGGCGACCGCCTTGACTTCGACGATGCCGTCGTAGATTTCCGGCACCTCCTGCGCGAATAACTTGGCAGTGAATTGTGGATGCGTGCGCGACAGGAAGATCTGCGGGCCGCGCGGTTCGCGCCGAACGTCGTAGATATAGGCGCGGATGCGGTCGCCATTCCGGAAGACTTCGCGCGGCAGCATTTCGTCACGTCGTACGATCGCTTCGCCTCGGCCGAGATCGACAACGACGTTACCGTATTCGACGCGTTTGACGATGCCGTTAACGATGTCACCAATACGATCCTTGTATTCAGCGTATTGGCGGTCGCGCTCGGCCTCGCGCACCTTCTGGACGATAACCTGCTTGGCCGATTGTGCGGCGATGCGGCCATATTCGAGCGGCGGCAAAGGATCGGCGATCGTGTCGCCGACCTGCGCGGCTGGATGGCGCTTGCGGGCTTCCTCCAGAGTGATCTGGTTGGACGGATTTTCGACGGCTTCCACTACCAGCATGTGGCGGGTCAACCGCAAATCACCTGTTTTCGGCTCGATCTCGGCGTGCACGTCGGTTTCCGCGCCATAGCGCGAGCGAGCAGCCTTGGCGATGGCGTCTTCCATCGCTGCGATCACGATGCCGCGGTCGATCGCCTTCTCGCGCGCGACCGCATCGGCAATTTGCAATAGTTCGAGCCTGTTGGCGCTGACAGCCATAGCTCATTCTCCTCCTTTAGCGGCAGACCTCTGTGGCCGGTGCCGTGAATGTCTTTCTTCGCGTCGTAATTCTCTCCGCGCCGCGCGTGCATCGCGCTTGGCGGATTTTTCTCGTCGCAGTGCTTCCGTCACCAGCGCATCGGTCAAGATGAGCTTGGCTTCAGTCATCTCCTCGATTGGAAGCAACACTTCCGCCGGTTCATCTTCGGCAACATCGTCGCGGCGGATGCGCACTGCTTCGCCTTCGGTTCCGGCGAGCACGCCACGAAAGCGCTTGCGGCCTTCGAACGGGAGGGCGGTTTCAATCTTGGCAAGATGTCCGGTATAGCGCTCGAAATCGGACTTGCGCACCAGCGGCCGATCGATCCCGGGAGACGAAATCTCCAACCGATAGGCCCGGTCTATTGGATCCGCTACATCGAGGACCGGCGACAGTGAGCGTGACACCATCTCGCAGTCCTCGACCGTCATCGTGCCATCGGGACGCTCCGCCATGACCTGCACGGTGCATCCCTCGGCGCCTGATACGCGCACGCGCACGAGGCGGTAACCGAGTTGCTCCACGACTGGCTCCACGATCGCGGCGACACGCGCGGGAAGCCCCGGCTCGGTGATGAGCCGCGGTTCATCCGCTGCGGCACTGGCCGCAAAGTTCTGCAACGTGTCGCCTGTCGGCATCCGGTAACAAAAAAGAGCGGGCCCCGCGGGACCCACTCTCAAAACCCGTTCGGTTATGAGGGTGTCAGTAACGGCGGAAATATAGCGATTTATCGCGCCCGCGCAAGGCTCAGGAAGCAGGTTAACGACTAACCGTTCCTTCAAAATCTGCCCTTAAATTTGCGTAAAGCCTCCGCCCAGGCGATTTTTGAGCGTTTTGCAGGTCTTTGTATGAGTGTTCCCGCGTCGCTGCTTCCGGAACTGGAAGACGTCGTCCAGCATGGATCGGCGGACAAGCGTGCGGAAACGCTGCGCCGCATTACCACTTTATTCCTTGACGGCGTGCCGAGCTTCAACGCCGAACACGTCGCGCTGTTCGATGATGTTATCGGTTGCTTGATCGAGGAGATCGAAGCAAAAGCGCTCGCTGAACTCGCCCGCCGCATTGCACCGGTTCCGAACGCGCCGCCCGGTGTTGTGAGCACGCTCGCCAAGAATGACGACATCGAAGTCGCAGGTCCCGTCCTCAAGCAGGCGCGGATCGAGCAGAGCGATTTGATGCACATTGCTGAGACCAAAAGCCAAGCGCACTTGCTCGCGATGTCCACTCGGCTGGGAATCGGCGAGGCGCTTTCCGATATTTTGGTGGAACGCGGTAATCGCGATGTTGCGCGTTCAATCGCCAATAATCCTCATGCGCAGCTCTCGACGAACGCATTCACGACACTCGTAAAGCGTGCCGAACAAGACGGCGTTCTGGCCGAAAAGGTCGGAATGCGTACCGACATTCCGCCGCGTCTGTTTCGACAACTTCTGATGCAGGCGAGCGACGTTGTGCAAAGGCGCCTGTTGTCAAAAGCGAAACCCGAAACGCAGGCAGAAATCCGGCGAGTTCTCGCACAAGTCACCGACGAAGTGGCTGCCAAGGCTGCGCCGCGCAACTACACGGCGGCGCTTGCCGCGGTCCGCGCGCTGCACAAGGAACGCAAGCTCGGCGAGAGCGATATTGCCGAATTCGCGAGCGCCGGAAAATATGAAGAAACGATAGCGGCGCTGGCAACGATTTGCGCAGTACCTGTCGAGGTCGTGGATCGGCTGATGAACGGCGATCGTGCCGACCCGGTCTTGATCCTGGCGCGCGCGGTCGGGTTCGGTTGGCCGACTGTGAGAGCTGTTCTCAGAGCCCGCCCCGGGCCAAAACCCGCACCGCAGTCGCTCGACGCGGCGCGCGAAAATTTTGAGCGACTGACGGCGACGACAGCACAGCGCGTTGTCCGGTTCTGGCAAGTGCGTCAGGGCACCGGGGAATAGTCATCCGCGCTTAAATATGAAATAGGCTGGCTTGCGCCCGTCGCGCTTGGCCTTTGCCTCGTAGCGCGTGCCGCAAAATCCAGCCCACGGCTTGCGCCAGTCATCCGCACATTCTGCCGTCCATTTGAAATCTTTCGAACGCAAGACCCGCGCGAGCGCGTAAGCTCCGTAGTCGCCGATATCGGTTGCAAACCGCAGCTCCCCGCCACGCTTCAGGATACGCGCGAGCCGCGTCAAACTTTCATCCTGGATGAATCGCCGTTTCCAGTGGCGCCGCTTCGGCCAGGGGTCTGGATAGAGCAGGTCGATGCGCGACAATCCTTCCCCGGGCAGCCAGTCGACGAGCTCGCTCGCGTCGCCAAAATAAAGGCGGATATTGGCCAGGGCATCGTCATTGATGGCAACCAATGCCTTAGCAATGGAATTTACAAAGGCATCTGTCCCGAGAAACCCGATTTGTGGATGGGCCTTTGCCTCCGAGATCAGATGCTCGGCGCCGCCAAATCCGATTTCGAGCTGCACGCTGTCGACTTCATTTGCAAACAGCTTGCGGAGATCGGGCGGCGCCGGATTGCCCAGGTCAAGCGCGAGCTTCGGCAGCAATGTATCGAAAAGGGCTGCTTGCCGCGGCTTGAGTGCATGACCTTTGCGGCGGCCGAAAAACGCGCGTGTTGGCTCTTTTCTGCCATCCCCGAGCTGCGGGGAAGCGGAGTGTCCCGATGATTCCGGTTTGTGTGGCAATGCCGTGCGATCCTAAGCAACATCGCCGGGGATTGGTGTACCCTGGCGATGTCAGCTTAGTGCGAAGAGGCGATGTCGGAAACGGCGTCTATCTCACCGCGCTGCGGATTGCTGAGGCCAGGTCGGTCCTCTCCCAGGAGAATCCGCCGTCCTTGTCAGGCGGGCGGCCGAAATGCCCGTAGGCTGCGGTACGCTTGTAGATCGGTCGGTTGAGTTTGAGCGTGCGGCGGATGTTGGTCGGAGTAAGCCGGAACAACTCGGGCAAAATTTTCTCGAGCTTTTTCTCCTCAATCTTACCTGTGCCGTGGGTATCGACCAGCACCGACATCGGGTCAGCGACCCCGATTGCATAGGCAACCTGGATCGTGCAGCGCTCGGCGACGCCGGCAGCGACAACATTCTTGGCAAGATAACGCGCAGCATAGGCTGCCGAACGGTCAACCTTAGTCGGATCCTTTCCGGAGAACGCACCGCCACCGTGGGGCGCGTAGCCCCCGTACGTGTCGACGATGATCTTGCGGCCGGTAAGACCACAATCGCCGTCAGGCCCGCCGATCACGAAGTTGCCGGTCGGGTTGACCAGGAAGTCGGATGGCTTCTTCGGCATCCATCCTTTCGGGAGCGCGGACTCCACGGCGTCGGAGATCATCTCCTTGATCAGGCCGGGCGTATATTTCTTGCCATTGCGGCTCTGCGCATTGTGCTGCGTCGATACCACGACCTTGGTGCAGCCGATTGGTTTGCCGTCGACGTAACGAACGGTGACCTGGCTCTTCGAATCGGGCTGCAGGTCGTAGAGCTGGCCGGAACGGCGCTTTTCCGAAAGAACCTTGAGGATCTTGTGCGCGAAATAGATCGGCGCCGGCATGAATGAGTTCTTCTCGTAGACCTCGCTCTCGGTGCAGGCGAAGCCGAACATCATGCCCTGGTCGCCGGCACCTTCTTCCTCTCCGCCCTTCTTCTTCTTGGCATTCACGCCCATCGCGATGTCAGGCGACTGGCCATGCAGGAGCACCTCGACGTCCGCGCCATAATACGAAAAGCCGTCCTGGTCATAGCCGATGTCCCTCACGACATCGCGTGCGATCTTGGTGATGAGTTCGCGATCGACCACGGCTTTGTCGCCGTGCTTGCGGAACAACGGCGCCTGACCGCGCCCTTCTCCGGCGATGACGATCTTATTGGTTGTTGCGAGTGTCTCGCAGCCGAGCCGCGTGTTCACCAAACTGTCGTCGGCGATGCCGAGCTTGATGTCGTTTTCCAGAAATGCGTCGAGCACCGCGTCAGAAATCTGATCGCAGACCTTGTCCGGATGACCTTCCGAAACCGACTCGCTGGTAAAAAGAAAATTCGTGTGAGCCACCGCTGCAACTCCTCCCGTGGCGCGGCTGCGTTGCCGCCTCATGCCATGTCGGGGGTGGTTCTTGCAGCGGCGGCGATGCAGGTCAAGATGCGGGCAGCGTTGGGCAGATGCCTCAAAACGATGGGATATGACCCTGAGGTCAGTTGATACCGGCGATTTGTTCGACGAGATCGACGATACGCCGCCGCAGCTTGCTGCTCTTTATGCGCATAAAGGCCTTGGTCAAGGACAGGCCATCGGAAGTCGCAAGGAAGTCGGCGACGTAGGCCGGCGAGGGCGCTTCGCTCATGCCGCCGGCATGCCCCGACGAATGCGGCGCGCCTTCGAAGAAGAATGAAACCGGCACCTGGAGAATGTGCGCAATTTGCTGCAGTCGGCTGGCGCCAATGCGGTTAGTTCCTTTTTCGTATTTCTGCACTTGTTGGAAAGTGAGCCCAAGAGCATCACCAAGCTTTTCCTGACTCATGCTGAGCATCATTCGGCGCATACGGACGCGTGAACCGACATGTCTGTCGATCGGGTTCGGCGCCTTCTTTGCCATAGATTTCTCCTATGCCCCCATTTCGGGCATAGTTGTCACAAGTGAAGGCGCTAACGCAATGCGCGAGTCCTTGTAATCGGGAAACGCCGCGTAAATTTAGTCATAGATGTCAGCTGGAATTTGTATCACTACATTCCGGTGGTATTTTGTTTAGTGGCGATTTTGTTGCCTGATTTTCATGCAGCAACTTGCATAATGCTGTGAACAATTGCGCAATCTACGCGCGAAATCGCCGACGCCCCACAACAAACACAGTGAGTATCAAGGCGAAACCGAAGAGGTAGTTGCCGTACTTCGCGTAAAGCGTCGGTTCGATCGCAGCCGGTAGCCGGGCATCCAGCACGCCTTCGATTCCCAAGGGCAGTGAATTGATGATGCGCCCGACGGGGTCGACCACCGCCGAAATGCCGGTGTTGGCTGCGCGTACCAGGGGCAGCCCTTCGGCGATCGCCAGGACGCGTGCCTGCTGGAAATGCTGATATGGCCCGGAGCTGATTCCGAACCAGCCATCGTTCGTGACATTGACCATCCAGCCCGGCCGCTCGCCGGGCGGCACTGCAGCACCAGGAAAGATGGCCTCGTAACAGACCAGCGGCAGCATTTTTGGTGCGCCGAGAATATCCATCGGGCGTCGGCGATCGCCCGAGAGAAAGCCACCGATTACTTTCGTCAATTGCATCAAGCCCAACCGTTCGAGCACGCGTTGGAATGGCAGGTATTCGCCGAACGGAACAAGATGCACCTTGTCGTAGATGCCGCGGATCGACCCATTGGGGTCGATCACATAGATCGAATTGTACGCGCGCTGGTCGCGCGGGTTGGCGTCCGACGCCGCCCGTACTGCGCCCGTTATCAGTACCGTTGACGGCCTGATCAGGTCGGCGATTTGCGCAAGCGCGTCAGGCTCGCGCGTCAGAAAGAAAGGAAACGCCGCTTCCGGCCAAATGAGATGCGTCACGTCACGGATGCCGTTCGAACCTGGGCTTGTGGCGCGATCCGATAGACGCAAGTAACGGCTCATTACGTCCGTCTTTGCCGAGTAGTTGAATTTGTCATCTTGCTGCAAATTGGGCTGCATGATGCGCAGGTGGACGCCGTTCACGTATTCCGTTGGATGCGACCGACAGCCTTGCGGTGCCATAGCCAGCGAGCCCCGCGAGGACAATCAGCCCGAAAACGAGAGGGCGATACGGATGTCGCGTGTCGGCCTTATCGTCGGCGATGACTGCGGGACTCGCGCAAATGGTGACGCAGAGAAATGTAAGGGTCCAGATTCCGGTCAACGAAACGCTTTGCGCGAGCACGAGCGGCTCAGTCAGCGCGTAGCCGAACGTATTCCAGGGAAACCCGCTGAGCAGGCGACCGCGTAGCCATTCTGCGGCGGTCATCGCGGCGGCGAGCGCCAGGATTCGTTCGGGCCCGCGCACCCAGATCAGCCGGGCGATCGCAAGCCCAAGGCCCGTGTAAAGCGCCAAATAAGCGGGTAGTCCGGCAACGGCGACAGGCAAAAGCCAGCCGAAGGTCTTGGCGTCGACGAGAAAGGCGTATCCGACCCAATAAAGTCCTGCGAGGAAATATCCGAAACCAAAACACCAGCCGGCCACTGCGGCGGTGATCGCGCCGCTCCAGCGTCCAGCGGTGGATCCGTCCGCGAGCCAGACCAGGATCGGAAATGTCACGAACAGGACAGGCCATGCGTTGATGGGCGGCATGGCCAATGCCGACGCGGCGCCGGCAACGAATGCTATGTTTACGCGCCGCCAGCCGATGGCGAGCACGACGGTATGGGCGAGGCGGGTAACGATCACGGCTGGCGCACGCCGGCCGGACCGGTGTCATTGCGGGGTGACTTGTCATCGGGCGCCGTTGGCGAAGTCGCGACGCTTGAGAACATGCCATCGGCCTCGTTGCGCTTGCGCGCCTCGCGCGGCCGCTCGCGTCTCTCTTTCAGCCGGCTTATCCGTACGCGCTTAACGCGGCGTGGATCGGCATCGAGAACTTCGAACTCGAAAAGATCCGGGCCTGGCACGATCTCTCCGCGCACGGGCAGGCGCCCCGCGCGCGTCACTAGATATCCGCCGATGGTGTCGACATCGTCTATAGCGTCGCCAACGTCGAAATCGTTGCCGACGCTCGCGACGACGTCTTCGATCTTGGCGCGCGCATCGGCAACAAATGAGCCGTCCGGCAGCTGCGTGATTTCGGGCGTCGCGTCTTCGTCGTGTTCGTCGGCAATGTCGCCGACGATCTGCTCGACGATATCCTCGATGGAAGCGAGCCCGTCGGTGCCGCCATATTCGTCGACCACCAGCGACAGGTGAATTCGCGTCGCCTGCATGCGCGCCAGCAAATCGATGACGCGCATCGACGGCGGCACGAACAAAATCTCGCGGACGATCTTCGTCGCCGACAGCGGCGTGCCGAGGTTGATTGCCTTCAGGTCGAGGCCTGCGGGCAGGGGCTTTTTACGCTTGGCGTTTTTTTCCGGATTGGCGGTCGCGCGCGCGGTCATGAAGGCGATCAGGTCGCGGATGTGGACCATACCGACCGGGTCGTCGAGGGTGTCATTGTACACGACAAGCCGCGAATGGCCTGCACCCTCGAACACTCGCATCAATTCGCCGAGCTTGATGTCCTGCTGGACGGCGATGATGTCGGCGCGCGGCACCATGACGTCGCCGACACGGCGTTCGCGCAGGCCAAGGATGTTTCTGAGCATCCGCCTTTCGTCCGGAGTGAAACCGGAATCGCCTGGCCCAACGGCATCGAGAACGTCCTGCAGATCGGCACGTGCAATATTCGGCTTCCGACCGAATAGCGCACGCAGGGCGCGGATGAACCAGTTCTCGCCGCCGTTGCGCGCCGGCGGCACCGGCACCGGCAGGTTTCGCGGCTCGTATGAGGGCGCGCCGGCGGGCCTTGAACTAGGTGGATCGCTTTCAGACATGGCGGTCAGGCGTTGCCAAGATCGTGGGCGCGGTAGGGATCGGGCATGTTCAAATGCGTCATGATCCTGCTTTCGAGCCCTTCCATGGCCTCAGCCTGCGCGTCGGTCTGGTGATCGTAGCCATTGAGGTGGAGAAACCCATGCACCGCGAGGTGGGCGAGGTGATGGAGAAAGTCGCGGTTCTCATCAGCGCATTCCCGTTCGAGCGTCTCGAAAGCGATCACGATATCGCCGAGCAGCCGTGCGCCTTCGCCGGATGTCGGGACCCGAGGCGGGAAACGACAAAACGTTGGTCGGCTTGTCGATGCCGCGCCAGTTCCGGTTGAGCGAGCGGATCGTCGAATTGTCGGTGAGCACAATACTGACTTCACCGCCCGCTGTTGAGAGCGCCGCGGCCGCGGCAAGGACCGAGCTCCGCACGGTTTTTTCGGCCAGAGGCTGGCCGTCCCAGAGCGGTGACTCAATCCGAAGGTCGATGTGCAGCGGCGACTTGGGCCGCCCCGGCGGCGTCTTCATCTTTTTCCCTCGCGCGCCGGGACAGCCGCGATCATAGGCCTCGACGATGCGGGCCACGAGCTCGTGGCGGATAACGTCTTCATGCGTGAACGCCACATGGCCGACGCCTTCAATGCCTTTCAGCAGTTTGACGGCTTCCGCGAGGCCAGATGCTTGGCCGTGCGGCAGATCGACCTGGCTCGGATCGCCCGTGACGATCATGCGACTGTTTTCGCCCAGCCGCGTGAGAAACATTTTCATCTGCATGGAGGTCGTATTCTGCGCCTCGTCCAGGATAACGGCGGCGTTCGAAAGCGTGCGGCCGCGCATGAAGGCAAGCGGCGCAATTTCAATTTCACCGCCCTGCAGCGCCCGTTCGACGATGCGCGCGTCCATCAAGTCGTACAGCGCGTCGTAGATCGGACGCAGATAAGGATCGACTTTTTCGCGCATGTCGCCAGGAAGAAAGCCGAGACGCTCGCCGGCCTCGACGGCAGGTCGCGATAAAATGATGCGGTCGACCTCTTTACGCTCAAACATCTGAATCGCCTGCGCAACAGCAAGCCAGGTCTTGCCGGTGCCCGCAGGCCCAGTCCCGAATACCAAAGCGTGGCGCTTGAGCGCGCGGATATAGGCATCCTGGGCGGCCGTGCGGGCCCGCACCGGCCGCTTGCGCAGGTTGATCTCCTCGAATGCCGGCCGCGGAGCGGCAGGGTCGTAGTCAAAGAGCGAGCCCTGAGCGATCGCCTGGCGGATCGCGCCTTCGACGTCGCCCTGGCTCAAGTCGCGGCCGCGCTTGAGCTGCTCATAAAGTCCCTCAAGAACGTGACGCGCCTGTTCGCAGGCGCCGCGCGAGCCTTCGATCGTGACATGATTGCCGCGTTGCTCCGCGACCACGCCAAGACGACGCTCGATCAGCGCGAGATTTTGCCCGTATTGTCCGAACAGCATCGACGCGAGCTTGTTGTCTTCGAAAGCAAGCACGGTCTGGGTGGTGGCCGTCTCCTCGGAGGCGGCAGCGGGCGGGATCACGGGATCCTTTGTGCGCAAGGCTGGTTCAGGCTCCTGCTGCTGTGAGCGTTACTGCACGGCTTTCGTCGGCAAGGCTGCCGAAAAGGCTGTTGCTGCCGACTTCGTCGATGGTCACGCGGTGCACCGAGCCGATGCATTCGGCCGGCGCCATGACCTGCACGGCCTGCAGATACGGCGATCGGCCCACGAGCTGCCCGGGCAGTTTGCCCGGCTTTTCGAGAAGCACGTCGACGGTACGTCCGGCAAAACCGGCGTTGAACCGGCGTTGATTGCGCGTAATGGCGGCCTGCAGCCGCTGCAGGCGCTCGGACTTCACGTCCGGCGGAATCTGCTCTTCCATTTCGGCGGCGGGCGTGCCGGGGCGCGGCGAGTACATGAAGGAGAATGCGCCGGCGTAACCAACCTCGTCGACCAGTGCGAGGGTGTCGCGGAAATCCGACTCGGTTTCACCGGGGAAGCCGACGATGAAATCGGATGTGAAGGCAAGGTCCGTGCGGCCGGCGCGAAGACGCGCAATCACGTCGAGATAGTCCTTGCGCGTATGCCTGCGGTTCATCGCCGCAAGGATTCGGTCGGAACCGGATTGCACCGGCAGGTGCACGTAGGGCATCAGCTCGGGCAATTCGCGATGGGCCGCGACCAGATCGTCATCCATGTCGCGCGGGTGGCTCGTCGTGTAGCGCAGACGAAGAATGCCGGAGACATCGGCAAGGCGGCGAAGCAATCTGCCGAGGCTTGATGCCGCTCCGTCTGGTCCGAGGCCGTGATAGGCATTCACGTTCTGTCCGATCAGCGTCACTTCGCGCACGCCGCCGTCCGCCAGCCGTTCGACTTCGGCGACGATCTTTTCAACCGGGCGCGACACTTCTGCGCCGCGCGTGTAGGGCACGACGCAGAACGTGCAGAACTTGTCGCAGCCTTCCTGAACGGTAACGAACGCCGAAATGCCGCGCTTGGCGATCGCATCGCGCTTCGGCGCCGCCAGGGCATCGAACTTGTCCTCGACCGGAAAATCGGTGTCGATAACTTTCTCGCCGCGTTGCGCGCGCGCGACCATCTCCGGCAGCCGATGGTAGTTCTGCGAGCCGACCACCAGGTCAACGGCGCCCGCGCGCCGGATGATTTCGCGGCCTTCCGCCTGGGCGACGCAGCCGGCGACCGCAATCAGCATGCGGCGGCCGTCGCGCGCTGCTGCTTCCTTCATTTCCCGGATGCGGCCGATCTCGGAATAGACCTTTTCAGCCGCCTTTTCGCGGATGTGGCAGGTGTTGAGGATGACAAGGTCGGCGTCTTCGGGCGATGCCGTCTCGTTGTAGCCGTCGGGCGCCAAGGTGTCCGCCATACGATGGGAATCGTAGACGTTCATCTGGCAGCCGAATGATTTGACGTGGACCTTGCGAGCTTTGCTCATGCCATTTCAATGCGAAGCGTATCCAATCTACCCGCCGTGCTGGGATTTGTCCCGAGAGACCATATATTTGATTTTACAACGATTTTAAGACTTAGATGGCCTGCCACCGAAAATAAATCCTCAGTCGGAATGCGCGTTTTGCACGGCCAACGGCCGGCCGCGCAAGGCCGAGGTGAGCAGGCCGCGCACCGAGCTTTCGAGCCGCTTGGTCATGGTTTTGCGGTCGATCTCAACATCTGGTGGGACTGCTTCGCCATAGCTGACGATTGCATCGACAGCACCCTGCTCGATGAATGCCTTGATGTGCGGCAGGAAATCGAGATCGCCATACCACGCCACCAGCGGGCGGTGCTGCCGGCCCATGGGGATGCCGTGCAGGCCCGTGTAGGTGATCGACATCGGCTGAATAAGGATGTTGCCGGCATGCGCAGATGCTTCTTCCACCGCGCCAAGCAACGCGGAGCGGAATGGCAGAACGCGGTTGCCGTCGCTCGAGGTGCCTTCGGCAAACAGGACCACCGACACGCCGTCTTTCAGCCGCTTAACGATGTCGGCTACGGCTTCGCCGCTCTGATGCCGGCGCGTGCGGTCGACGAACACCGTCCGCTGCAGTTTCGCCGTGATGCCGACCAGTGGCCAGCTTGCCACTTCACGCTTGGCAACAAAGGCGACGGGCGCAAGCGAGCCGATAACAAGAATATCGGCCCACGAGACGTGATTGGAGACGTAGAGGACGGCACGGTCGCGCAGCGGCGCGCCGTTCACGCGCACGCGTATGCGGAGCAGTGCGCACAGCACCCGATAGTAATTCGAAGCGATAAAGCCCCAACCGGGCAATCCAAGCTTGCCGAGCGTCCATTGGAGCAGTGATCAGTAGCGGCGTCATCGTGAAGAAGAAGACCGCGATGAAAAGCGCACGCGCCATAGGCGTTCAGTTCCGGCGAATCATACCTAGCGCTTTTTGTCGTCGCTCAGCGGCACGGCGTAAAGCTCGAGCCGATGGTCGACGAGTTTATAGCCGAGCTTGCGCGCGACTTCGGCCTGCAGGCGTTCGATTTCCTCCGATTGAAATTCAATCACTTCGCCGTTGCGGAGGTTGATCAGATGATCGTGGTGGGAGTCAGGGCTGGTTTCATAGCGTGCCCGCCCATCGCGGAAATCGTGGCGCTCGATAATGCCTGCATCTTCAAAAAGCCGCATCGTGCGATAAACGGTCGAAATCGAAATATGCTCGTCGACCTTGGCACAGCGCCGGTAGAGTTCCTCAACGTCGGGATGATCGTCCGACTCCGCGAGTACGCGTGCGATTACTCGACGCTGCTCGGTCATGCGCATGCCCTTGGCGGCACATAATGCCTCGATGTTCTTCTTCTCGATGTTGCGCTTGCTAGCGGCAGTCACGTCGGCGTCTCTCTCGAGTCCAGGTCCTTCTGGATCCCCAATATCATATTGTCCGTGTCAGGTATGTGTCCACCGCACGTTCAGGCCAAGTCGCGCCGCAGAATCAACGCAGTTGCGGCCGTTGCGTCGGCACCAGGATAGTAACCGGGACGACGTGAAATTTCGTGGAAGCCGGCGTGCTGGTAGAGCCGCAGCGCCGGCACATTGTGCTCATCGACTTCAAGGAAAATGGTGCGTGCACCAAGGCCGGCTAAGCGCCGCAGATGAAGGTTGAGCAGCTTACCCGCAAGCCCGCGGCCGCGTTGCCGGTCGGCGACGGCGATGGAAAGGATTTCCGCCTCATCCTCCACAAGCCGCGACAGGATGAATCCATTTAGCTTTGCGCCGAAGGTTGCCCGGTGTGCGATCACGTGGCGATCAAGAAGCAGACCTTCAACTTCCTGCTCGCTCCAGCCCCGGCGGAATGACCTGCCATGAAGTGCCGCGATCGCGGACGCGTCGCGTGCGCTCGCCTCGGTTATCGACGGCTCAGAGCGGCTGAACAGATTGCTGATGAAGCCGATCATCGCCGGGCCAATTGTACCGCATCCTGCGGATGCGCGTCCGGTGGACGAAGGTACAGAGGTTTGGGTGGCGTACCGGTGTCGGAGGCAGCGGCACCGAGTCGGGCGACCCAATTGATGTCTGGTGCCCCACGCTGGTCGACTTTGGTCGGCGCACGCTCGCCCGCGGGCCACAGCGCCGCGAGCTTGGCGGCCGCGGTTCCGGTAACGCGCGGCATCCCGGTTGAGGAAACGCGCAAGGCCTCACGTAGCGGTGCAATGCGGGGCGCCACAAGCGTGCGGCCGCCCGGCCCGAAAACCTGCAGATATACGTGATCGTGGCGCGCATCGATCGCGACCACAACGGGCAGCGTATCGTCGGCCGCAATGAATGGCGCGGCAAAGGCGGCAAGCGTCGTCAGTCCGATCGCCGGTTTGCCCGAAGCAAGCGCAATGCCGCGCGCGGCCGCAATGCCGACCCGCAGGCCGGTGAAGCTTCCCGGCCCAGTCGTCACCGCGACACGATCAATTGCGGAGAAATCAAGCTGAATGCGGTCGAGTACTCGTGCAATCAGGGGCATCAACGCTTCGGCGTGACCGCGCTGCATCGACAACGATTCGTGCGCGCGCAAATCCGCGCGCTCAGTGTCCAACACGGCGACCGAGCAGGCCTCGAGCGCGGTATCGATGGCAAGAACGCGCATGAATTGAGTTTACCACCGTCATGGCCGGGCTTGTCAGCGCGCTGGCCACGTCTTCACAACAACGCTAAAACGTCGATGCCCGGCACATAAGCCGGGCATCGTCGAAATTGCTTAGATATTTGGCCTACATCGGCCTAACTTCGACAACATCCGGAACGAAATGTCTGAGCAGGTTTTGAATGCCGTGCTTGAGGGTCGCCGTCGACGACGGACAGCCCGAACATGCGCCTTTCATGTTTAGGTACACAATCCCTTCCTTGTAGCCGCGGAAGGTGATGTCGCCACCGTCACCCGCAACGGCCGGGCGCACGCGGGTCTCGATCAGATCCTTGATGGTGGCGACCGTCTCCGCGTCCTTCGCGTCGAAGAATTCGTCCGCCGCGCCATCGGTCGGGGCTGCGTCGCCGGCAAGCAGCGGTGCGCCCGACATGTAGTGCTCCATGATGACGCCGAGGACCGCCGGCTTGAGCTGTTGCCATTCGCCACCGGTCTTGGTTACTGCGATGAAATCGGAACCGAAAAACACGGCGCCAACATTGGGAACGTCGAACAGCTTGGCGGCGAGCGGCGATTGCGCCGCGGCTTCCTTCGTCGGCATATCGAGTGTGCCGCTCTCGAGCACGGGTCGGCCCGGCAGGAATTTCAGCGTTGCCGGATTGGGCGTGGCCTCGGTCTGGATGAACATCGAGATGCGCTCCTTGCCTCAAGCGGGTTCAAGGCCCGCGGGCGGTCAAATCATAGACGCATAGATGGCGCTTGCGGCGCTTCCGGTCAACCGGCCGGGAAATGGCCGCAAATCACGAACTGGCGTCGATGTCGTCGTCGCTCAGATGGGCCGGCACCAGCGCCACCGGGATTGGGAACGTTCCGGCGGTCTTGGCGAGGTTCGAGACCAGGGGGCCGGGGCCTTCCTTGCCGGTGCCGGCGGCCAGAACCAGAATGCCGATGTCGGCGTCTTCGTCGATCAGCTTGATGATCTCCTCCGACGTGTTGCCTTCGCGAATGACGCGGTCGGGCGTGATCTTGGCGATCTTCTTTGCGCGCGCGGCAAATTTATCGAGGGCAGCGTTTGCAGCCTCCTGCGCCTCAGCCTTCATGAGGTCGGCAACGCCGAGCCATTGCTGATTGCGATCGCCGGGTTCGATCACGCGCAGCATCACGATCTGTGACTTCGTACGACCGGCGCGCTTCGCCGCCCAGTAGACGGCGCGATCGCATTCCTCGGTGTCGTCGATGACCACCAGATATTTCCGCTTGTGGCCGGCCTCGTAGCTGCGGCGCTTGCTGCTCATGGTCGTGACGCTCCCGCCCGATCATATGCGCTGTGACGAATGCACAAGCGGGCAATGGTGGCATGCCGCCCGGCGCGACGACAAGGCGGATATCCCGCGCCGCAAACTAGCGGCGCACGAAGCCGACGATATCCTTGACGGCCTTCATGGTTTCGGCGGCGATCGCCTGCGCGCGCTGCGAGCCATCGGCCAGGATCGAGTTGATATAGACAGGATCCTGCACGAGTTTCTTCATTTCGGCGCCGATCGGCCCGAGTTTCGCGACGGCGAGATCGACAAGCGCAGTCTTGAAGGTTGAAAACTGGCCGCCACCGAACTGGCCGAGCACTTCGGCTTTGCTCACGCCTTGCAGCGCCGCGTAGATGCCCACCAGGTTGTCGGCCTCAGGACGCGGCGCAAGGCCTTTCTCCTCGCTCGGCAAAGGTTCCGGATCAGTCTTGGCCTTGCGGATCTTCTGCGCGATGGCATCCGCGTCATCGGTCAGATTGATGCGGGAGTAATCGGATGCCTCCGACTTCGACATTTTCTTCGAACCGTCTCGCAGTGACATCACGCGCGTCGCCGGACCCTGGATGATCGGCTCCGGTTGCGGAAAGAAAGTTTCGCCGAAGCCGTGCGCCTGGATCGACGCCGAGAAGTCGTTGTTGAATTTCTGCGCGATGTCGCGCGACAGCTCGAGGTGCTGCTTCTGGTCCTCGCCGACCGGAACGTGCGTTGCGCGGTAGACGAGGATGTCGGCCGCCATCAGGTTCGGATAGACGTAGAGCCCGACCGATGCGTTCTCGCGATCCTTGCCGGCCTTCTCCTTGAACTGCGTCATCCGGTTGAGCCAGCCGACGCGCGCGACGCAATTGAAGACCCAGGCGAGTTCGGCGTGCTCGGCGACCTGGCTCTGGTTGAAGATGATGTGCTTCTTCGGATCGATGCCGCAGGCGAGGAACGCGGCCGTCACCTCGCGCGTGGCGCGCGGCAATTCGTTCGGATCCTGCCATACGGTGATGGCGTGAAGATCGACGACACAATAGATGCAGTCATAGCGATCCTGCAGCGCCACGAACTTGGTGATGGCGCCAAGATAATTGCCGAGATGCAGGTTGCCGGTCGGCTGCACGCCGGAAAAAACGCGTTCCTTGAACGCCATTGCCCGTCCTCGTTGCCTTGCGTCGGAGCCATGCCACGCCGGAGGCGCGCCGCGCAAGGCCCTTACGATTTTCGTTGCAGGGCGGCCAACTCTTTGAGCGTTACGACGCCGAGCAATCGCAGTGCGGCGAAGTAGACGGCGACGCCGAGTGTGACCAGTGCGGCAAGGATCGCCAGTCGTGCGGCCGATGACGCACCGCCCGCGCCAATCACATGATTGGCGTAGCCGACCACGGCGGCCATTGCGATCGTGGCGAGGCAGACGCGAGGCAGGCGGCGCTGGGCGTCGGCATCGATCCGTAGCCAGCGGCGGCGAAAAAGCAGGGCTCCGAGCAGTCCGGCCCCGACCCAGCCGGACACGGCAATCGCCGCCGCGACACCGACGTACCCAAACCGTGGAAACAGCAGCACGCCGCCGATGATGGCCGCGGCGAAACCGGCAAGGGCGGCAAGCATGGGGGTATGCGTGTCCTCGTGCGCGAATGAAACCGCGCCGAATACTTTCTCGAGCACGTGTCCTGGGAGCCCCGCACAAATCGCCACCAGCGCGGCTGCGACTGCCGCCGTATCCTGGGCGCCGAATGCGCCGCGCTCGAACAGGCCGCGCGCAATCGGCTCTGCCAGGAGCGCAAAGCCAGTAGCCGCCGGCAAAGCAAGTCCAATAGCGATTTCATAGGCGCGCGACTGTGCCGAGGCGAATTGGCTCTCGTTGCGGGCATGCACGCTGCCTGCAATGCGCGGCACAATCACGGCCGCAACTGCGATCGAAGCGATGCCGAGCGGCAGTTCGTAGAGGCGGTTGGCGTAGTAGAGCCACGAGACCGCGGCGGGCGATGCCGAGACAATCGCGGTTGCGGCGATCAGCTTCAGTTGCGGGATGCTTGTCGCGATCAGGCCCGGCAGTGCCCGTCCGAAGAACGCTCCAGCCTGATCGCGCGCACGGCGAGCGAGCTCATGTTGCCACCGCCTTCCCGGTCATCAACCAGAGCAATGCCTGCGGCCAGAAGCTGCACGAGGCCCGCCGCTGTCACGGCAAGGCGACCCAAAACGTGACTTGATAGCGCTCGATCGGTTCTTCAGGCAGGAGCAGCAGCGCCAGCAGCATGGTCAGGTTGAACAAGACGGTCGTGATGGCGACGACGCCGACGCGGCCTTCGGCGCTGAGAGCGGCGGCGATCACCGCGACGAGCCCCGCAAGCAGGATATAGGGTGCGGCCATGAACAGCAGGAATGCCGCAAACGATTGCTGCGCGTCGTCGAAGCCGGGCGCGATGCCGGCAATGACATAGTCGTCCAAAGAACACAGCGAGCAGGGTAACGACTGCCTGCCACGCAGAACATCATGAGCAGGACGCGCCACGTGAAACGGTCGGCATTGGCCGCGCCATCCTTGCTGCCGTGCAGCTTGAGTCCAGATCGGCACAAAGGCGCCATTGAGCGCGCCCTCCGACAACAGGCGGCGAAAAAAATTGACCACCTGGAGAACAGCGAACAATGTCTCTGAATAGGGCCCGGCGCCCAACAGGGCCGCAATCCAGGCGTCGCGCGCATAAGCAAGAAGCCGCGACATCAGCGTGCCGCCGCCGACGGTGGTGATATCGCGTGCGAGCGACATTTCGTGATTCCCTCGTCGGCTACTCTAGGCCCGTGGGCACGCGCCCGTCATCCACGCATTGCGCACAAGCTTGCCGCCGCTCGATGCCTCGATATAGTGCGCGCGCAATTCACGAGGATAACACATGACCAGCTCTCCGCTATGACGTGCTCGGCATCGGCAACGCCATCGTCGATGTGATCGCCCGCGCCGAAGACGACTTTCTGGTGGCGCAAGGCATGAACAAGGGCACCATGGCACTGATCGATGAAGCGCGGGCTGCAAGCAGATCTACGCGGCGATGGGGCCGGCGATGGAAAGCTCGGGAGGCTCGGCCGCAAACACGATTGTCGGCGTCGCGAGCTTTGGCGCCCGCGCGGCATTCGTCGGCAAGGTGAAAGACGACGAGCTGGGCCGCAGCTTCGTCCATGACATCCGCGCTGCCGGCGTTGCCTTCGACACGCAAGCCGGCAATCGGACGGTCCGTCCACGGCGCGCTGCTACATCATGGTGACGCCGGACGGCGAGCGAACAATGAACACGTTTCTCGGCGCCGCCCAGGACTTGCGGCCGGCCGACATCGACGAAGGGCAGGTGGCGAGCGCTGCGGTCACTTATCTCGAAGGCTATCTATGGGATCCGCCGCAGGCGAAGGAGGCCTTCGTCAAGGCTGCGGGCATCGCGCACAAGGCGGGCCGCCGCGTCGCGCTTACGTTGTCGGATGCGTTCTGCGTCGACCGTTATCGCGCGGAATTCCTCGACCTGATCCGCAAGGGTGTCGTCGACATCGTGTTCGCCAACGAGCGCGAGCTGCACAGCCTCTATGAGACCGCCGACTTCGATACCGCCGTCAAGGCGCTGCGCGGTGAGGCCAAGCTCGCGGTGGTGACGCGCAGCGAAAAAGGCTGCGTCGTGGTTTCGCGCGATGCAGTTGTCGCGGTGCCGGCCGAGCCCGTCGAACAGGTTGCCGACGTGACCGGGGCGGGCGATCTGTTCGCCGCCGGCTTTCTTGCCGGTCTTGCGCGCGGCAAGGATCATCGCACCTCCGCCCGCCTTGGTGGTATTGCCGCAGCCGAAGTCATCCAGCACATCGGCGCGCGGCCGGCCGTGTCGCTCAAGGCGCGCGCGGCCGAGAACGGCGTCGCGGTCTAGCTGCTACATTTTCGAATTGGGGATTAAGCGTGAGATGCCAGCGATGCTGGCATCTCACGCGGGACCCAAGGACGCCCGGTGCGACGTTATCCGGGCGCGGTGCAAGGTCCTCTCGATTGATAGGAGGCGCGGCTGCTTGCCAGCAAGCCAATGGTAACCAGTTGGTAACCAAACATGGTTACCGATTGATGAACGCCCAATCGAGGACCAGTGCCATGGCCAAGCGCAAGCAAATCGAGAGTGCCGCCGGCGATCCGGTAGCAAATCCGGACAACGCACCGCAGCAAGGGCAGACCGAACTGCCGTTGGTCGACTCACCGTCGCTCTCGCCGGCGACATCGGACGTGGCCAGCGAACCGGCCGGAGGTGCCAGATACCCTCGAAACCGCACCGGCGGTCAGCAAGGCGCACATCGATAGTCAAGAAGAGCCGACCGACATTGCCCAAGCAGCGCCGGCGCGTGCGCGATGGCCGCAGCTCCGCCTGCGTCCGCGCCACCGGCGCTACGCCATGCTTGCCGCTTCGGTCGTGATCGCCGCCGCCATCGGCGTGCTGGCCGGCGCGACGATGACCGGCGGATTCTCCAAGCCCGCTTCGGTCGATGTTGCAGGTCTTGAAGAGAGCAAGTCGGCACAACAGTCGATCGCGCGTCTTTCCAAGGACGTCGCCAGCCTGAAGGCGAGCTTTGAGGCCGCAAACAAATCGGCGCACAGCCAATTCGCCAAGCTCAGCGAGCGTCTGGCGCGCGACAGCGCGGAAATCACCGGCGCGATCACGCCGCCGCAAACGGTGCCGCCGACATCGCCGGCCGCGGCACCGTTGCCGCCGGCACGTCCGGCTCCCGCAGCGGAAGCGCTCGCGGCGTCCGTCGGTCATCACCGACTGGACGATCCGCGAGACGCGCGACGGCTTTGTCTACGTGCAAGGTCACGGCGACGTTTATCAGGTCGTGCCGGGCGCGCCTTTGCCGGGCATTGGGCCGGTCGAGCAGATCAAGCGGCAGGACGGTCGCTGGGTCGTGGTCACGCCGAAGGGCATCATCGTCTCGATGCGCGACCGCCGCTATTTCGAGCAGTTCTAGACCGCTCAACGCGAACGATGTTCAGCGGCGCCTTCGGGCGCCGCTCTTCATTTGCGCGTGAGGCCGGTGGCGAGCACGGTCAAACCATGGCAGATTCCTGCACCTTCAATCGGCGCGGGTAGATGTCATGCATTGCGCTTCGGTCAAAATTCTCATGGCGACGGCATCTGTCTTTGCCGCTGTGGTGCAGGCGCAAGCGCAAGGTGCCGCGCCTTCGCCCGCCAAACCTGAAATGATGGAGAGCTGCCCCGGTCTTGTCGCCGCGCGGCCGCCTTTCGTGACGCCCGCCGCTTTCCGTCTTGCCGCGCTTGAGCGCGGTCAGGCACGTCTGACTTATGTCGGCCACTCGACGTTCCTGATCGAGAGTCCGCAACTGGTGCGCATCGCGACCGACTACAATGATTACGTCAAGCCCACTGTGTTGCCCGACATTGCGACGATGAACCACGCGCACTCCACGCACTACAGCCTGTCGCCTGATCCGGGGATCAAATACGTGCTGCGCGGCTGGTCCGAAGATCAGAAGCCGGCACGCGTCGACGTTCAGTTCAAGGACGTCCGCGTGCGCAATGTGCCGACAAATATCCGCACCTATGACGGCGGCACCGAACGGCATGGCAATTCGATTTTCATCTTTGAGGTCGCGAACCTATGCATCGCGCACCTCGGCCATCTGCACCACACACTCACGCAGCAGCAGCTCAATGAGATCGGCCGGGTCGATGTCGTGCTGGTGCCCGTCGACGGATCCTACACGCTTGATCTTGATGGCATGGTCGAGGTGCTGCACGCGATGAAAGCGCCGCTGATGATCCCCATGCACTATTTCAGTGCCTATACGCTCGACCGTTTCCTGCAACGCGTGCGACAGGAGTGGGACGTCGAAGTCGCCGAGATACCATCGCTGGTGGTGTCGAAGGCGAGTCTTCCGGCAAAGCCGAAAGTGCTGGTGTTGCCCGGCCACTAACGGCAGCCATTAACCGCGCCAGTTAGCGTAAATACGAGGAGGCTCGCCAAATTCTGGCCTCGATTGCCCGTTTATCAACAGGGCCAGTTGACCTGGCGGAACCAATGATTAGTTGTCGCGTTCCAGATGCGGCTTTTTTAAGTGATACTGAGGTTATTTTCATGGTCCAGACTTGGAGCACTTGGAAGCGATTTCCCGATGCGCAAAGTGGCGATCATGTCGAAGCGCCGATCGGCCCTGGAGTCTACGAAGTCCGCCACACCATGACCGGCCGCGTTGTCGCCTTCGGCCACTCGGGCAACGTTGCGAATTCACTTGCCGACCTGAAACTGAACGGCGGCGCTGGCACGTTCGCCCGGCTCTTTCGCAAGCAGCCTCTGGTGTCGCGGGTCTCCGATCTTGAATATCGCACTTGCGCGGCGGCCAGCCGCGCGGAAGCAAAGACGGCCGCGAGCCGCCTGATAGGCCTGCGGCAGACAGCGTGGCGCCGCCGCATGGATATGGGCTGGGCCGCGCGCCACTAGGGCCGGTTTTCTGCAGCGATTTGAAATGCGGCCGGCCTTGCGCCGGCCGTTTCGCTTCTGGTCCGGCACGCTTCCGGTCCTTCCCGGAGTTCGTATAGAGTCGCTCCGAAATAGGGGATTGGACAGCCATGTTGAGTGCGGAGCAGAACGATTTCATCGCCCGGACCGGCGCGGGCACACCGGCGGGTGGCTTGATGCGGCGCTACTGGCAGCCTGCGGCGCTGGTCGACGAGCTTTCGGGCAACCGACCGGTGAAGCCCGTCCGGCTGTTCGGTGAAGACTTGGTGATTTTCAAGGATGACAAAGGCCGTTACGGCCTGATCGGTCGGCGCTGTCCGCACCGCGGCACCGATCTCGCCTATGGCCGGCTGGAGAATGGCGGCCTGCGTTGCGCCTTCCACGGCTGGCTGTTCGACGTAAACGGCAAGTGTCTTGAGACGCCGGCCGAGCCCGACGACAGCAATCTCTGCGCCAACATCAAGCAGAAATCCTATCCGGTGGTGGAGAAGAGCGGCATCCTGTTCGCCTATCTCGGACCGGGCGCGCCGCCGGCATTTCCGCATTTCGACTGCTTCATCGCGCCCGACAGCCACACGTTCGCGTTCAAGGGCATGATCGACTGCAATTGGCTGCAATCTCTCGAGGTCGGGATCGATCCCGTGCACACCTCGTTCCTGCACCGGTTTTTTAGCGACGAAGACCCGAGCCAGGCCTACGGAAAAATGTTTCGCGACACTTCGCGCGATTCAGACATGCCGATGTCGCGCATCATGCGCGAGTTCACGCGCCCGCGCATCGAGGTCGAGCCGACCGAATTCGGATTCCGGCTGGTCACGCTGCGGCAGATCAGCGAGGCGAGCACGCATGTGCGCGTAACCAATCTGATGTTTCCGAACGCCTTCATCATTCCGATGAGCCGCGAGATGACGATCTCGCAATGGCATGTGCCGATCGACGACGAGAAGCACTATTGGTACGCGATCTTCACCAGCTTTGGCGCGCCGGTGAACAAGGATGAGATGCGCCGCCAGCGGCTCGAGCTCTATCA
The DNA here is from genome assembly GCA_963794665.1 of uncultured Alphaproteobacteria bacterium. Taxonomy (GTDB): domain Bacteria; phylum Pseudomonadota; class Alphaproteobacteria; order Rhizobiales; family Xanthobacteraceae; genus Pseudolabrys. The sequence continues at coordinate 254,056 of CAWCEW010000021.1, forward strand.
GTTGCCGGATTACATCCCGAACAAGAACAAGAGCAACGACTACGGTTTCGATCCTCATGAGCAGGAGCACGAGACTTATACCGGCATGGGCGCCGACATCAACGTGCACGACCAATGGGCCTGCGAGTCGATGGGCGCGATTCAGGATCGCACCAACGAGCACCTCGGTACGTCCGACAAGGCGATCAGCGCCTATCGCAAGCTGTTGCGTCAGGCGATCGAGCAATCGGGCAAAGGCGAAAAGCCGATCATGGTGCTCGATCCCGCGAAGGCGGCAAGTATCACCGGGCCGGCGGCGATCGACGGCATCGGGCCGGTCGACGATTGGCAGGGCTATTGGCAAAAGACCGAGGCAGTAAAACGCAAGGCCGCAAGCTGGGCTAACGGGCATTAAGGCGAATGCCCCCGCGTTCGCGTAAGCCGGTCACTTTCGTCGAGCGCCACGGCCTGTGGAGCGACGCGCAGGCAAAGGCCGCCGCGCAAGTCGAGCGCACTATCAAGAAAGAGAAACTTGAGGTCGTGCGCTTTTCATTCGCCGACCAACACGGCGTGCTGCGCGGCAAGACCCTGCTGGCATCCGAGGCCGCAGGCGCGATGCGCAGCGGCGTCACCATGACAACGACGCTGCTCGCCAAGGACACCGCGCACCGGACGGTCTATCCGGTGTTCACGCCGGGTGGCGGCTTCGCAATGGAAGAGATGCAGGGCGGCGGCGACTTCGTAATGGTCGCCGATCCGACAACGTTCCGCATTCTGCCCTGGGCGAACAAGACCGGCTGGCTCCTGTGCGACATCTATTTCACCAACGGCAAGCCAGTGCCGTTCTCCACCCGCGCCCGCTGCCGCGACGCGCTCAACACGTTGGCCAAGGCGGGCTTCGATTTTCTCGCCGGACTGGAGGTCGAATTCCACCTGTTCAAGATCGAGAATCCGCGGCTCGCGCCGGCCGATGCGACCTGGCCGCCGGAGGCGCCGGAGGTGAGCCTGCTCACGCAGGGCTATCAGTATCTCACCGAGTCGCGGTACGACATGCTCGATCCGGCCCTGGAAATTCTCCGCCGCGGCATCGAGCAGCTCGGCCTGCCGCTGCGTTCGGTGGAATCGGAGCTCGGCCCGAGCCAGTGCGAATTCACCTTTCGCCCGCAAGCCGGCCTGGCCAGCGCCGACACCATGGTGCTCTTTCGCGCGGCTGCAAAGCAGATAGCCCGACGCCATGGGATGCTTGCGAGCTTCATGTGCCGCCCCGCGCTGCCGAATGTGATGTCGAGCGGCTGGCATCTGCATCAATCGCTGCTCGAAGCAAAATCGGGCCGAAACGCCTTTGCTTTCGATCACGCCGACGTGCTGTCCACTGTCGGCCGTTACTACCTCGGCGGCCTGCTGGCGCATGCGCGCGCAGCAGCGGCTTTCACGACTCCGACGATCAATGGCTACAAACGCTATCGCGCGTATTCGCTTGCGCCCGATCGCGCCATCTGGGGACGCGACAACCGCGGCGTGATGATCCGTGTGCTCGGCCAGCCCGGCGATCCCGCGACCCGTCTTGAAAATCGAGTCGGCGAGCCGGCGGCAAATCCGTATCTCTACGTCGCTTCGCAGGTCTATTCCGGGCTCGACGGCATTGCACGCAGGCTCGATCCAGGCCCTTCCGCCGATACACCCTATGAAGCGGCGGCCGCGTTGCTTCCGAAGAATCTCAGCGAAGCCCTGACCGCGCTGCGCGCTGACGAAACGTTTCGGGCCGGCTTTGGCGGCGGGTTCATCGACTATTACACGCACATCAAGGCGGCCGAGATCGAACGCTTTCAAAAGGAAGCGGCCGATCAGCCGGACGTCACCGCCTGGGAGCAGAAGGAATATCTGGACTTGTTCTGATGCCTTACGCAACGACGCCCGACAACGTGAAGCTTTATTACGAAGAAGTGGGGCAGGGCACACCGATCCTCTTCGTGCACGAATTCGCCGGCGACCATCGCAGTTGGGAGCGTCAGCTGCGGGAATTCGGCAAGCGCTACCGCTGCATTGCCTATAGCGCGCGCGGATACAGGCCATCGGATATTCCGGCCGATCCCAAAGCCTACAGCTACATGCATGTGATGCGTGATGCCGTGGCGATGCTCGATCACCTGAAGATCGACAAGGCCCACCTTATCGGGCTGTCGATGGGCGGCTACACGGCGCTGCAGGTCGCGCTCAACCATCCGCAGCGCGTGCGCTCGCTGGTACTCGCGGGCGCGGGATCGGGCAGCGAGCGTTGGTACACCAAGGACTTCCACAAACGCTCGCGCGATCTCGCCGCACAGTTCGAGCGCGAAGGCTCCGCGGCAGTGGCGCAGACGTATGGCCGCGGCCCGAGCCGTCTTCAATTGGAGCTCAAGGATCCGCGCGGCTTTGCCGAATTTTCGAGACAGCTTTCCGAGCACGACCCGCAAGGATCAGCGCACATGTCGCGCGGATTCCAGGGCGAGCGCCCTTCGCTCTATGACTTCGAACGCGACATTCGGCAGCTTACAACGCCGGCTTTGATCGTGGTCGGCGACGAAGATGAGCGCTGCATCGAGCCGGGGTTATTTCTTAAAGATGCCATCCCGGCTTCGGGTCTCATGATCTTTCCCAAGACCGGCCACGCCGTGAACCTCGAAGAGCCCGATCTGTTCAACCAGGTCGTCGATGACTTTCTTTCGCGCGTTGATGGAGGGAGCTGGCTTCCGCGCGATCCGCGTACCCGCCCGCCCAGGCCGCCGGCCGCGTGATCGGCGCTAGGGCCCTGTATCGGCGCCGGATTGTGAAATTCGCAGAAATTTAACCGCGTTCGCAAATAACGCCCGCCCGGAAAAAGGCCTTTTGGTTTTGATGGCTATGGTGCCCGGGAATCCGGTGGAGTGGGACTCATGCGAACGATCTTCGTACTTCTGGTAGCGGGTCTGATTGTGTTGCTCGGGGGCACGTCTTATGCCGCCGATCTTCGGCCCGACCATAAGCGCACGCACGCACGCGGTGCTGGCACTTTCGATCAGCGCATGCGTGTTGTCGAGCAAAAGCCCTATTGTGGCGATTGCGAAGCGCCCATCGGCCGGACCCATTCCGCCAACGTCGCGCGGTTGCGCTTCATCAACTGGCCGTATCTGGCAGGAGAGCTGCGCCGCGGGCGCCTGCGGGGTCTACTATCCGGTTATGCGGTCCTGTGCCTTTTGGGGCCTGGGCTGCACCTAGACCCGAACGCGCGATCTCGTCTCAGACGTCCACGCTGGCGGCGAGCGCGTTCTGCTCGATGAAGAGCCGGCGTGGCTCCACCAACTCGCCCATCAATTCGGTGAAGATGTTGTCGGCATCCTCGCCTTCCTTCACCTGCAGCAGCGAGCGCGCGTTCACATCGAGCGTGGTCTCCCACAGCTGCTCGGGGTTCATTTCGCCGAGGCCTTTGTAGCGTTGCATCGTTACGCCCTTGCGGCCCGCACCGGTTACGGCCTCGAACAAGCCGACCGGCCCGTGAATTGCCCAAGTTTCGTCCTTACGACGCAATGAACCGGGTTTTTCGTAGATCTTCTGCAAAGAGCGCAGCATATTCGTCGAGCTTACGGGCGTCTGCCGAGCCGAGCAGAGCATGATCGATAATGGAAACGGTCTTCACGCCACGCAAAGTGCGCGTAAAGGTGAATCCCGCTTCTTCGCTGAACTCGCCTTCCCACCCGCGTTCGGTTTCCTCGGAGAGGGCATTAAGGCGTTTGGCGATATACGGCGCCGCCGCTTTGGCCTTCTTCGGATCGCCGAAAATCTCGGAACTGAGCACGCCAAGAATGGCCGCTTGTTCGACGACCTGGCGGTTGTAACGGCTGTGCAGCGCATTAAGAAGATTGCGGATGGCGCGTGCTTGGTCGACGACTTTGCGCAAGTCTTCGCCGGCGCGCTCTTCGCCAGAGGCAAGGCGCAGCACAGCTTCTTCGACGCCGTCATGATCAAATAGTCTTCCAGCGCGCGCTCGTCTTTCAAATATTGCTCGGATTTTCCCCGTGCAGACTTTGTAGAGCGGCGGCTGCGCAATGAAAGATGTGACCGCGCTTGATCAGCTCCTCCATCTGCCGGAAGAAGAACGTCAGCAGCAAGCGTGCGGATGTGCGAGCCGTCGACGTCGGCGTCGGTCATGATGATGATCTTGTGGTAGCGCAGCTTGTCGGGGTTGAACTCGTCGCGTCCGATGCCGGTGCCCAGCGCCGTGATCAGCGTTCCGATTTCCTGGCTCGACAGCATCTTGTCGAAACGCGCGCGTTCCACGTTGAGAATCTTGCCGCGCAGCGGCAGCACCGCCTGGAATTCGCGGTTGCGGCCCTGCTTGGCGGAGCCGCCGGCGCTGTCGCCCTCGACGATGAACAGCTCTGACTTCGCCGGATCGCGTTCCTGGCAGTCGGCGAGCTTGCCCGGCAGCGATGACACGTCGAGCGCGCCCTTGCGGCGGGTGAGCTCGCGGGCCTTGCGCGCGGCTTCGCGCGCGGCGGCCGCTTCCACCACCTTGCCGACGATGACCTTGGCTTCGGACGGGTGAATTTCGAACCAGTCCTGCAAGGCCTGGTTGATCACGTTTTCGACCACCGGTCGGACTTCCGACGACACCAGCTTGTCCTTCGTCTGCGACGAGAACTTCGGGTCGGGTACTTTGCACGAGAGCACAGCGGTCAGGCCCTCGCGGCAGTCATCGCCGGTGAGCGCAACCTTTTCCTTCTTCGACGTGCCGAGCGTATCGGCATATTGCGTGATCTGACGGGTGAGTGCGCCGCGGAAACCAGCCAGATGGGTGCCGCCGTCGCGCTGCGGGATGTTGTTGGTGAAGCAGAGCACGCTCTCGTGGTAGCCGTCGTTCCACCACAGCGCGCATTCGACCGTGATGCCTTCGCGTTCGGCCTTGATCATGACCGGGTTCGGAATGAGAGAGGTCTTGTTGCGGTCGATGAATTTCACGAAAGCCTCGACGCCGCCCTCGTATTTCATCTCCTCGCGCTTCTCGACCGCGTGGCGCTGGTCGGCGAGCACGATGACGACGCCTGAATTCAGGAATGCCAGCTCGCGCAGCCGGTGCTCGAGCGTCGCGAAGTCGAACTCGACCATGGTGAACGTCTTTGTGCGACGGCAGGAACGTCACTTCGGTGCCGCGCTTGCCCTTCGCGTCGCGGACTCGCCTTCAGCGGAGCCTTCGCGACGCCGTCGCGGAACTCCATGAAATGCTCTTTGCCGTCGCGCCAGATGGTGAGCTTGAGCCAGGTCGAGAGCGCGTTCACCACCGAAACGCCGACGCCGTGCAGGCCGCCGGAAACCTTGTAGGCGTTCTGGTCGAATTTTCCGCCCGCGTGCAGCTGGGTCATGATGACCTCGGCCGCCGAGACGCCTTCGCCCTTGTGGATGTCGGTCGGGATGCCGCGCCCGTTGTCGCGCACCGTGCACGAGCCGTCGGGATTGAGCGTCACCACCACCTCCGTGGCAAACCCGGCGAGCGCCTCGTCGATGGCGTTGTCCACCACCTCGTAGACCATGTGATGGAGGCCGGAACCGTCATCGGTGTCGCCGATATACATGCCCGGCCGTTTGCGGACCGCGTCGAGGCCCTTGAGGACCTTGATCGAACTCAGCGCCATAGTCGGACGGGTTTTTGCGGGCCGGTTCAGCCATCGACGGCACCCTTTGCGCGGTCAGAAAAATGAGTCGGAATGAGCGATTTGTGTGACATGAAAAGAAGGCCCCGTACAGAGCAAAGTCATTGGCCTTAATATGTTGATTTAGCAGCACTTTTTAAAGAGGTCAGGGTGCAAAAATCCCCACTTTTTTCGCCGCATTTTTTGGCCCCAATTTACGATTCGAAGACGCTGAAAAACGTCGCTTCCGACAGGCAGTCAAACTGTCGCTCCAAGCGTTGGCTTGAAGCGCTTGCAAGGAAATGCGTCATGGAATTTAAGCCGGTGACGGCGGCCCGCCCGTCGAATTTGCTCCAGATGCAGTTTGTTCAGCCGCCCGCTCGAAGTGCCGCATCGACTGCGCGCGATCGTGCGCGCGCGTGAATCGAGCGTCATCGTACTGGCAGTGGTCATCGGCATCATCGCCGGCCTTGCGGTCGCCGCCATGGGCGAAACGGTCGGGCTCATGCACCAGCTTTTCTTCGGCCTCGATCCCGGCGAGCGGCTGTCTGGCCGTGTCACGCTCGACCCGCTCAGGGCCTTCGTAGTGCCGAGCCTTGGCGGGCTGCTGTTCGGCCTGGTCACGGCCTTCATCACCCGACGCCGCGGCACGGAAGTCGACCCGATCGAGGCGAACGCGCTTCATGGAGGCCGGATGTCCATGCGCGGAAGCCTGATCGTTGCCGCGCAGACGGTCTGGTCGAGCGGCGTCGGAGCCTCGGTCGGGCTGGAGGCGGGATACACCCAGATCGCGAGCGGCATCGCCTCGGCGATCGGGCGTTCGTTCCGACTGCGCCGAAGCGACATGCGCGTCCTGGTCGGCTGCGGCGCGGCGGCCGCGATTGCCGGCGCCTTCGGGGCGCCGCTCGGCGGTGCCTTTTACGGCTTCGAACTGATTATCGGCAGCTACTCGATCGCCTCGCTCGCGCCGGTCGGCATGGCGTCGCTGGTCGGCTATCTGACCGCGCGCGTTTTCACGCCCGATCGTCTTGGCATTGAAACGGGCGCGGTGTCGAGCCTTGCGGTTCATGACGTCGTGATCGCAGCGTTTGTCGGTGTGCTTGCGGCGGTCTTCGGCATCGTCCTCATGCGCGGTGTCGCTGCTTGCGAGAAGCTGTTCACGCGATTGAAGATCAAACCAGCGATGCGTCCGATGATCGGCGGTGCGCTGGTCGGTCTGCTTGCGATTTTGTCGCCGCAGGTGATGTCGTCAGGTCACGGGGCCTTGCATCTGACCGGCATTTTCAAGTTGCCGATCGCCACCATCGCATTGATCTTCGTGCTGAAGGCGCTCGCATCGATGATCTCGCTCGGCGCCGGATTCCGCGGCGGGCTTTTCTTTGCTTCGCTGTTGCTCGGCGCGCTCGGCGGGCAGCTGTTCGCCCTCGGTCTCGGCGCGGTCTTGCCGGGCTTGCACGTCGATCCCGATTCCTACGCGATCATCGGCATGTGCGCGCTTTCTGTCTCGGTGATCGGCGGACCGCTGACAATGACGTTCATCGCGCTGGAGACCACCGGCGATCTGTGGCTCACAACGGCGGTTTTGATCTCCGCGATCATTGCGATGCAGATGACGCGCGAGTTCTTCGGCTATTCCTTCGCCACCTGGCGCTTCCATCTGCGCGGTGAATCGATCCGCGGCGCCGCCGATGTCGGCTGGATCCGCGATCTGACGGTGGGTCAGATGATGCGCGCCGATGTCCGCACCGCGCCGGCAGATCAGCCCGTCGCGGCGTTTCGCGAGGCTTTTCCGCTGGGCTCAACCAACCAGGTTATCGCAGTGGACGAAGATGGCCGCTATGCCGGCATGGTCATCATTGCGGAAGCTCATGCCGCCGAGCTTGGCGCGACCGTTTCCGTGCGGAAAATTCTGCACCATGCCGACCACATGCTGGTCCCTCAGATGACGGCGCAGGAGGCGATCGCGGCCTTCGACCGCTACGAGGCCGAAGCCCTGGCAGTGGTCAACTCGCTGGAGCGCCGGCAGGTCAGCGGCCAGCTGAGTGAGGCGCATGCGTTACGTCGCTACTCGGATGCCTCGGAGCGCCAGCGGCGCGAGCTGCTCGGGGAAACTTAGGTCCTCGGCTCGTCCGAGGCGAACTCGTATGACGTTCAGATTCAACTGGGGGAGATGCCGGAACATCGGCTCATAACTTGGAATGGGCTTATTGAACGCAGCAAGACCCGCGGCCAAAATCTCGATGCGGTCGAGTTCGGCGCGTGTGTTGTCGAAGGCGCGAAGGAGCTCCTTCTTGACCTGGTCGATTCCTGCGTCCGTTCCCATTGCAGCCCCTGCTTCCATCCATGGGGTAAAAGCGATCGACGAGCGATAGTTCCTATTTTCCAACAATTGATCGGATTTCGATTAACAAAACGTGAGCGGGCCGATCGGGAACCGTCAGACCTGTTCCACCATGCCGCCTCGAACGAGGAAGACTTGCGCACGTCCGACGATGTCGCCGAATGCGGCGGGATCGGCACCGGTCATCCAGACCTGCGCGCCAAGCAGGGATAGCGCGTCGTAGAGCGCCGCGCGCCGCGACGGGTCGAGATGGGCGACCACTTCATCCAGCAGAAGCAGCGGCGCGAAACCCGTCATTTGCTTGATCAACTCAGCGTGCGCGAGCACCAGGCGAATGAGCAGTGCTTTCTGCTCGCCGGTGGAGGCGTCGGCGGCCGGAATGTTCTTGCTGGCATGCGTGACAACGAGATCGGACAAATGCGGTCCATCAAGCGTGCGCCCGGCGGCGGCGTCGCGTGCGCGATTATCCTTCAGCAGCGCGCGGTAGCGATCCTCGATTTCAATCGCGCTGTGGTCGGGCAGCAACTGCTCCATCCACCCCTGCAGGGCGATTTGGGCCTGCGGAAATTCCCGCGCGTTGTCGCGCGATGCTTCGAGAGCAGCCGACAGGCGCTTGGCCGTTTCGGCGCGGGCCGCAGCAACAGCGACCGCGACCTCCGCCGTCTCGTGCTCGACCGCGTCGAGCCAATGGGAATCGCCGGGCGAGTCTTCGAGCAGGCGATTGCGAGAACGCAAGCTTCGCTCGAGCGCGGCCACGCGGCTCGAATGTTGCGCATCGACTGCGAGCACCAGCCGGTCGAGAAAACGCCGACGTTCGGACGCCGGCCCGTTGAAAAGGGGGTCCATGGCCGGCGTCAGCCAGACAACCCGCAAATGGTCTGCGAATGCGGTGGCCGAGCCGACACTTTCGCGGTCGATACGGCATTTGCGCGTCGGGGTCGATTCTTCTCCCGCGGGAGGGTCGATGCCGGTGCCGAGCGTTGCCAGCCCCAGCATACCCTCGATCTCGGCCGAGATGCCCAAGCGCCGTCGCCTTCTGAGAAGGCCAGCTCTTCCATCGTTGCCCGCCGCAAGCCGCGGCCAGGAGCCAGAAGGGAGACCGCTTCGATCAGATTGGTTTTGCCGATGCCATTCGCGCCCGTGAGCACAACCGGCCCGGCCCGATCAAGCTCGGACCTGTGCAGCATGATAGCTGCGGAAATTACTCAGCGTCAGGCGACGAATGAAGGCGGCGGTCATGTCAGAAACCAGTAGTCAGTATTCAGTAATCAGTAATCAGAAAAGCACTGATTACTGATCACTGATTTCTGATGCCTGTTACACCCGCATCGGCATCAGCACGTAAAGCGCGCCCTTGGCGTTTTGATCCTGGATCAATGTGGGCGATCCGGGGTCGGCCAGCTTGAGAACGGCAACTTCGCCTTCGATCTGGGCGGCAATGTCGAGCAGGTAGCGTGAGTTGAAGCCGATATCGAGCGGATCGGCGGCGTACTCGACTTCAATTTCTTCCGTCGCGCTGCCCGAGTCGGGATTGGTGACCGAGAGCACCAGCCGTCCGCCGGTGATCGAAAGCTTAACGGCACGGCCGCGTTCGCTCGAAACCGTCGAAACGCGATCGACTGCGGCCTCAAAGTCCTTCTTGTCGACGACCAGAATTCTTGTCGTTATTGACGGGGATCACCCGCGCATAGTCAGGGAACGTGCCGTCGATCAGCTTTGAGGTGAGCACGACGTTGCCGATCGTGAAACGGATTTTGCCGCTGGAGAGTTCGACGGCGACGTCGCCTTCGCCGGTTTCGATCAACCGCTGCACCTCGCCCACCGTCTTGCGCGGCACAATGATGCCGGGCATTCCGGCTGCGCCCTGCGGCAGCGGTAACTCGACCTGCGCAAGGCGGTGTCCGTCGGTCGCGACAGCGCGCAGCGTACCGCTTTTGGCGGTGCCCGCCACATGCAGATAAATGCCATTGAGGTAGTAGCGCGTTTCCTCGGTCGAAATCGCGAACTGGGTCTTGTCGATCAGCCGCTTGAGGTCGGCCGCCGCGAGCTTGAAGGAATGGCTCATCTCCCCCGCCGCGAGATCCGGGAAGTCGCTTTCCGGCAATGTTTGCAAGGTAAAGCGCGAACGTCCGGCCCGCAGCGCGAGCACCGCACGGTCCCCGGAGCCTTCGAGCACGATCTGCGAGCCTTCGGGCAACTTGCGTACGATTTCGTAAAACATATGGGCGGGAACGGTGGTCGATCCGCCAGGAGAGACTTCCGCGGCAATCGAGTCGGTGACCTCGAGATCGAGGTCTGTGGCCTTCAGGCTGAGCTTGCCGCGGTCAGCCTTGACCAGCACGTTCGCCAGAATGGGAATGGTATTGCGCCGCTCGACCACGCGATGCACGTGACCCAGCGACTTCAGAAGTTCTGCACGCTCGACTGTAACTTTCATCGAAAAATCCGCTTCGGCGCCCTTGAAAATACCCCCGAACCAGGCGCGACGGCCGGCCGGCGTAACGCGGAATGCGAGGCCGGAGGGCAAAGGTGACGTGCCAGCGCAAAAATCGCAAGAGTGTAGGGGCTTAGCGCTGGCCTTTTCCCAGGCTCCAGAATGCCAAGCGCCCCGGCCTATGGCTGACAGGTCCCGTTGCCGCAAAGACGTCTATGCCCGGCACAGGCTTGTACCTGGCCGGGCATGACGTCGAGATCCAGTGGGTGATCGCTATTCCTGCAGCTGCCGCTTGAGGATCTCGATCTCCTCGGCCAGCGCCATGTCGTTGCCGACAAGGCCTTCGATCTTGCGCACGGCATGCAGAACCGTGGTGTGATCGCGGCCGCCGAAACGCCGGCCTATCTCAGGCAGCGAACGAAGGGTCAGGGTCTTGGCGAGATACATCGCCACCTGGCGCGGTCGCACCACGTTGGCAGTCCGTCGGGAGGACAGCAGGTCGGACCGGCTGACGTTGTACTGCCGCGCGACGACCCGCTGGATATCCTCGATCTTGACCCGCTTGGGTTCCTGGGGGCGGATGAGGTCGCGCACTTCGCGCTCGGCCATCTCCAGCGTGACTGCATGCCCGGTCAGCTTGTTATGGGCGAGGAGGCGATTGAGCGCGCCTTCCAGGTCGCGGCCGTTGTGGGTGACGGTTTTGGCGATATAGCCAAGCACCGGTAGTGGGACATCAAATGCCGGATGGTAGGCGCGCGCCGCCATCACCCGTGCTTTGAGGATTTCAAAGCGCAATTCCTCCCCGAGCGGGCCCATTTCCACCACCAGGCCGCCGGCGAGACGGGACCGAACGCGATCATCGAGGCTTTCCAGGTCCGATGGCGGGCGATCGGAGGCGATCACCACCTGCCGGCCCGCGTCGATCAGCGCGTTGAGCGTGTGACAGAATTCGGCCTGCGTCGACTTGCCTTGCAGGAATTGCAGGTCGTCGATCACCAAAACGCCGATGCCACGGAGCGCTTCCTTGAAGGCGAGGGCGGTCTGCGTGCGAAGCGCCGATACGAAGCCGTACATGAACTTCTCGGCCGTGAGGTAGAGCACCTTGCGCTCGCCTGCTGCATTTCCCGCCCAGGTGACAGCCTGCAAAAGATGCGTCTTGCCGAGGCCGACGCCGGAATGAATATACAGCGGATTGAACATCACGGCGTCGCCGCGCTTCGCGCTTGCGACCTGTTTTGCCGCGGCATGTGCGAGCGTATTAGAGCGTCCGACAACGAAAGTGTCGAAGGTCAGGCGCGGGTCAAGCGGTGAGCCGCCAAGGGCCTCGTGTACGCTGGGGTCACCGGCAGCAAGAGGCCGGCCATTGCCATTGAAATGTAACGGCCGCCATTGTCGCCGGCAGCCTGATCCGTCTTTGCCTTGGGAAGAACGGCGGATTTAAGGACCGCCGAGCGCACGATCAGTTCAACGCGTGTGACTTTTTCTTCCTGTGCCTGCCAGCAGGCGAGCACCCGCTCGGCGTAGTGCGACTGGATCCAGCTTTTGAGAAACCGGGTCGGCACGGACAGGCGTACTGCTCCTTCTTCGATCGCCTCCAGATCCATGCGGGCGAACCAGCTCGAATAGACATCTTCACCCACTTCCGTCCGCAGGCGTTCTTTGACCCGCGACCAACTTTCTTGTTCCCCGGTAGACATTTTTCTTCTCGATCCGATTAAAGGTGGGACGGACTCGGTTGCCCGGCCTGGCGGAGGGACCGCCAACGCGCCGGAAACGGGACGCAACAGCACTCGTTCAATGATGTCGTCGTGGGATTTGAGGCCCGCCGTCTTGATCTGTTCGGCGAACGACATCGATAGGAAATCGAGCTGTCGCGCCTTCAGCCCGCAGGCGGCGGGGTGGCGCCTCGAATTCCGATCGTGAAAATAGGGGCCGCACGCAAGCTGTGACGGCCAATATGGGTGCAATATGAATAATTCGGCAAGGATTGGCTCGCGGCACTGGCGATCGTAAAGTATGAGCCCGCACCGGACAAAACGTGTCCAAGGTCATCAACCCTGATCACCGAAACTCTCCCTGCGCCTGTCATGACGTCACCCCTCGAATAAGCTGCGGCTTTCGCCCTGTGGTTTCGTTTTTTGCCGGCTCTTGGCCACCCTGCCTTTTGAAATCCTGATCACGTTTCGCTCGGTCTCACTAAACTTGAAATCGTTTTGCTACCGGATGGCCTCGACGGTGAAGCGGTTAAATTTGACGCAAGCGGCAAACCAAAGCCGTTCTCATCCGTCGATGAGCGTGACGTGGAACCTTGTTTCTGATCGCGCGCGAAGAATTCCCGCGCGTTTTTTCAAGATACACAAGCGAAATGCGCGGGCAATGAAATTCACGCGGACTGCGGCGACAGAGCAAGGGGTTACCGGCGCCGAGGCGCTTTCGAATTCAGAAATATTTTACCCAACGTGTTGATGAGTCGTATGGAATCTCGCCGCGTAAATTGGTTTTTGGTGTCGAGGCGTCGCGAGATTTTTTGAAACGCCTCGAACTTCAAAAACGCTTGTCACATATGCATTTTTAAGGTCCCTGCTTCGCTTTCCTGTTAAGTCTTTATCGTCGCGCAAAAAAATCTGAGCGAATTTTGACGTAACTCCCGATGCGAAAAGCCAACTACCATCGCAACTGTTGCGTCGCCTGCGGTGATCCGAATGGGCAAAATCGGGGCGAGCAAAATTTTCTGACGGCGCGATGACACTTTGAATACGTCGACGGGCCGAGTCCTTTTCGGAGACGGCCCGTTCGAACGTTTTTTAGCAGAAATTGAAACGAACTAAGGTGCGCCAGCTCGAAGGGTGCTGCCGCCGACTTATTTGCCAAGCTTGGCGATACGATGGGCGAGCCGAGAGACTTTTCGGCTGGCGTTGTTCTTGTGCACGATGCCTCGTTGCGCGGCCCGCATGATGACCGGCTCCGCTGCCTTGAAGGCCGCCAGGGCCGCCTTGCGATCGCCGCTCTGGATCGCTTCCTCGATCTTGCGCACCGAATTTCGCAGCACCGAGCGCCGTGCCTTATTGACTTCGGTCCGGCGCGCGATCACGCGCGTGGCTTTGCGGGCGGACTTGGTATTGGCCATCAATCTCTCATTCGCGGCTGGCGCCTCAAGCGGACCGTCCGCCAAAGCGACTAGGTTTTACAAGAAGTTGCGACGGCGGTCGAAATCGCCGGCAAGGCTGAGGCTTATAGTTAGGCCCTGCGCGGGCGTCAACGCCTGCAAAGGCCCTTCATGCGACACGTTTGGCTCTGACCGCGTCGTGCCCGGAGACCACCGCGGCACGATCCGCCGCCGAGAAAGGTGCCAACGGCGGTCGCACGCGTGCCAGACCGGCGTCCCCGTGGATATGAGCGAGCAGCGCCTTTACCCCGGAGACCAAAGGCTTCCCGTCGAACAGTTTGCGGATCGTGACAGCGGCTTCCAGTGCGGCTGCGTCGCCCTTGCTCCAGGCGCGTGCGCACAGATCGGCGTTGAGGTTGGCGGTGGCCGAGATGCAGCCCGCGAAGGGACCCGACCGTGCCTCGATCAGGCAAGCTTCGGTCGAAGGGAAGACCGCAAAGTCCGAGGACACCGCCGCGGCGGATCGTGCGAAGGCCATGTCGCCGGAGGAATCCTTCAAGCCCACGATACGGGTCGGAAACGTTTCCAGCAGTCGCTTGATTAATGTGACGTGCCACGGCAGGCCCGACATCGCCGGAAAATGATAAAGGTAGATCGGAATCGGCTTTTGCGCGGTCGCCTTCACGATCGCGTCGATGTAGGCGACGAGGCCATCGTCGGGTACACCCTTGTAGTAGAAGGGCGGCAGCACCAGCGCGCCGGCAAACCCGAGGTCGGCAGCATGGCGCGTGAGCGCGACCGCATCCGAAACGGCGGCGGCGCCGGTGCCGACCATGAGCCGGTCCAGCGGCAGGCCGTTGGCCTTGTAAGCGTCCATGACTGCCTTGCGCTCGGCAAGCGAGAACGAGGTCGCTTCGCCCGTGGTGCCGAGGACGTTGAGACCATCGCAGCCATTGTCGAGCAGGTAGCGCGCGAGCTTGACCGCACGCTTGAGGTCGGGCGCGCCGTCCTCGTCGATCGGGGTCGCAATCGCGGCGATCACGCCGGAAAGGGTCTTGGTCAACGTCGTCTCCGTCTGTCTGTCAGGCTTCTAGCTAGCCACTCACATTATAGGCGGCAAGCGCCGCCATGTTGACCAGCTGGTTGTCCTTGGCGCCGAGCTGGACGATCTGGACCGGGCGGTCGAGCCCGACCAGCAGCGGTCCGATCACGGTGGCGCCGCCGAGCTCCTGCAGCATCTTGGTCGAGATCGAGGCCGAGTGAAATGCCGGCATCACCAACACGTTGGCCGGCCCCGACAGGCGGCAGAACGGGTATGCCGACGCCAGCTCGGGATTGAGCGCCACGTCGGCGGCCATTTCGCCGTCGTATTCGAAATCGACCCGTTTGCCGTCGAGAATCTTCACCGCTTCGATTACCCGCGCCGAACGCTCGCCGGGCGGATGCCCAAAGGTGGAGAATGCAAGCAAGCGCCAGGCGCGGCTCATAGCCGAGCCGGCGCGCAACGCCGGCGGCCTCGACGGCGATGTCGGCGATTTCATGTGCCTCCGGCATCTCGGTCACCGCGGTATCGGCAACGAGCACGGTGCGTCCGCGCGCCACCACCACCGACACGCCGATCACGCGGTGACCGGGCTTCGGGTCGATGACGTGGCGGATGTCTTCGAGCGCCACCGAAAAATTGCGCGTGACCCCGGTGACCATGGCGTCGGCATCGCCGAGCGCGACCATGCAGGCGGCGAAGTGGTTGCGGTCCTGGTTCACCAGCCGCTGGCAGTCGCGCATCAGGTAGCCGCGGCGCTGCAGTCGCTCATAGAGGAAGTTCATATAAACGGAATTGCGCGTCGACATTCGTGCATTGACGATCTCAATTCCCTCGCCGAGCTCGATGCCGGCCTCGCGCGCGGACTGGCGCACGCGGTCCTCGCGCCCGACCAGGAGCGCGGTGCCCAGGCCCTGGTGCACGAAACTGGCCGCCGCGCGGATAACCTGTTCTTCCTCGCCTTCGGCAAAGACCACGCGCTTGGGTTGCCGCCGCAGCCGGTTGAAGACCTGGACCAGCGTGCCGGCGATCGGATCGCGTCGCGCGCTCAATTGATGCCGATAGGCATCCATGTCGACGATCGGTTTGCGCGCGACGCCGGTGTCCATCGCCGCCTTGGCGACGGCGGGCGGCACGTGGGAAATCAGCCGCGGATCGAACGGCACGGGGATGATGTAGTCAGGTCCATATTTCGGCCGCGCGCCATAGGCGCTGGCGACTTCGTCGGGGACGTCTTCGCGCGCGAGCTCGGCGAGGGCGCGCGCCGCGGCGATCTTCATTTCCATGTTGATCGCGGAGGCCCGCACGTCGAGCGCGCCGCGGAAAATGTACGGGAAGCCGAGAACGTTGTTGATCTGGTTCGGGTAGTCGGAGCGTCCCGTCGCCATGATGGCGTCATCGCGCACGGCGGCGACTTCTTCGACGGTGATTTCAGGGTCGGGGTTGGCCATCGCGAAGATGATCGGCTTCGGCGCCATCTTCTTCACCATGTCCTGCGTCACCGCACCTTTGGCCGACAGCCCGAAGAAAACGTCGGCGCCTTCCAAAGCCTGCGCGAGAGTGCGCGCTGACGTCTTGACGGCGTAGCCCGACTTCCACTGGTTCATGCCGTCCTTGCGGCCTTGGTAGATCACGCCCTTGGTGTCACAGAGGATGAGATTGTCGGGCTTGAAGCCGATCGCCTTGAGCAATTCGAGGCAGGCGATTCCGGCCGCACCAGCGCCGTTGCAGACGAGCTTCGTCGTGGCGATCTCACGCCCTGTCAGATCGAGCGCATTCAGCAGGCCGGCGGCGGCGATAATGGCAGTGCCGTGCTGGTCGTCATGGAAGACCGGTATGTCGAGCAGTTCGCGCAGCTTCTGCTCGATGATGAAACACTCCGGCGCCTTGATGTCCTCGAGATTGATGCCTCCCCAGCCGGCGCCGAGATAGCGGACGCAGTTGATGAATTGCTCGGGGTCTTCGGTGGAGACTTCCAGATCGATCGAGTCGATGTCGGCGAACCGCTTGAACAGCACCGCCTTCCCTTCCATCACGGGCTTGGCCGCAAGCGCGCCGCGGTTGCCTAGCCCCAGGATGGCGGTGCCGTTGGTGATGACGGCGACGAAGTTGCCCTTGACGGTGTAGTCGTAGGCGCGGCTGGCGTCCTCGGCGATGGCCAGCACCGGCACCGCGACGCCAGGCGAATAAGCCAGCGACAGGTCGCGCTGGGTCGCCATCGGCTTGGTGGCTATGACTTCGAGCTTGCCCGGGCGGCCAACGCTGTGAAATTGCAGGGCTTCCTGGTCGGTAAAGGTCGGCCGGCTACGGCCGGCAGGGGGCTTGGCCATTGGTACTCCATCAACACAACCGGGACGCCGGCTTAATCGACGTTAGCGGATGCAACCGCGCGAACTCAAGGGAAGGTGGTACCACCCTTCCTACGGTTGAATGAAAGAAAGCCGCAGGGTAATCGGTGCCGGTAAGATCGATTCTTTCGTGGCAGCCATGATCCGTTTCCTACTCCGCTTCATCGGCCTGATCTGCCTGGCGGGCGGATTCATCCTGTTGATCTACGACGGCACCAAATCGATCGCCGGCAACAAGCTATTTTTGACCGACGTGCGGACGCTTTGGGAGCTCATCAATCCCGCCAGCCTGGCCAAGCTCAAGCCGCTGATCGAACCTTACGCAGGTGGTTTCCTATGGGATCAGCTGATGGTCACGTTCCTGGCCGCGCCGAGCTGGAGCGTGCTTGGCGTCCTCGGCATTCTGTTTATTCTCCTAGGGCGCAAGAAGAAGCCACTGATCGGCTATGTAAGGCCGTAAACGCCGTCACCGTGCCGGAGACGTGATCTGCCCGGTCATTCCGGCAGCGCCGGTCTCGACATATATTGCGTTCAGCGACTGCAGGAGGATCCGCATGTTCGGCTTCAAAAAGGTTGCCATGCCCAAGTCCGGCGAAGCGCTGCCCGGCCGCGAATTGCCGATCCGCACCGCGACCGCACATTTCATCAATCACCGGGCGTTGAAGGGTCCCTATCCGGAAGGAACCGAAAAGGCGATGTTCGGTCTTGGCTGTTTCTGGGGAGCCGAGCGCAAGTTCTGGGAGCTTGGCGAGGGAATCCACGTGACTGCCGTTGGCTATGCCGGCGGAATGACGCCCAATCCGACATATGAAGAAGTCTGCTCCGGCCGCACGGGGCACAATGAAGTTGTGCTCGTGATCTACGATCCGAAAAAGATCACCTACGATCAGTTACTCAAGACATTCTGGGAAAATCACGACCCGACGCAGGGCATGCGCCAGGGCAACGATATCGGCACCCAGTACCGTTCGGGCATCTACACCTTTACGCCCGCGCAGAAAAAGGCGGCCGAGGCCTCGAAGGCGATGTACGAGCAGGAGCTGAAAAAGAAGCGCTATGGCGCCATCACCACCGAGATCGTCGATGCGCCGGAGTTTTATTTTGCCGAGGACTATCACCAGCAGTACCTGGCCAAGAATCCGTTCGGCTATTGCGGGCTGGGCGGGACCGGGGTCGCCTGCCCGATCGGAACCGGCGCAAAACTGTCGCAAGGCGCGACGGCTTGATTGCCCTGGGCGGCAAAGACCCGTGGCCAGCAGATACACGCGACGTGCCGCTCGACTATCCTGTGCGGCCGGGCGACACCATCCTCGTCAAGGAACGCTGGTTCTGAAACGTAAATGGCCGGGACATATGCCCGGCCATGACGTGAACAGGCGCTCGCTTGCCGCGCGCTATTTCTTCATGTGCTTTGACAGGAATTCCTGCGTGCGCTTCCAGGCGAGGTCGCCGGCTTCCTTGCGGTAGCTCGCGCGCTCGTCGCAATAGAAGCCGTGCGGCGCATCCGGATAGGTGTAGATCTCGGCCTGCGGCTGCTTCTTCTTGATGGACTCGACCACATCCATCGGAATGCCGTCGTCTTTTTCGCCGAAATGCATCTGCATCGGGCACTTCGGCTTCTCGTCGGCGAACTTGCCGATCATGCCGCCATAGAAGGAAACCGCGGCTGAAAATCCGGGAATGCGGCAGGCGGCAAGAAACGCCGCGGTGCCGCCCATGCAGAAGCCGACGACACCAAGCGGTCCTGTGCCTTTGAGATCGCCTTGGGCGGCGGCGACATCGGCCATCATGTGATCCCAGTTGAGATTGCCGAGATAGCTGCGCGCATGCGCGATCTCGTCCGGCGTGTAGCCGCTTTCGAAATCGCGCACGAAGCGGTCGAACACTGCGGGCGCAACCGCAACGTAACCGAGCGCCGCAAGCCGGTCGCAGACCGCGCGGATGTGATGATTGACTCCGAAAATTTCCTGCACCACCACCATTCCGCCTTTGGGCGTGCCCGCGGGATCGGCGCGGTAGGCGCCGAGCGAGTGCTTGTCGGTCGTGGTCAAAGTGAACTGCTTACCCAACGTTGCCTCCCGTAATTTTTGTCGAACCAAAAACCGTGGCGGTTTTACCGTTATTTGAATGCCTTCGCCAGCAGCTCATACGAGCGTTTCCGCGCCGCATGATCGAAGATCATCGTGGTCACCATCAGCTCGTCGGCTTTGGTGGCTTCGATCAGCGGCAGCAGCCGCGCCTTCACCGTGTCGGGCGAGCCGACCGAAAGGCGCGTACGGTTCTGCGCGATGCGCGCCTTGTCGACCGGCGTGTATTCATAGCGCGCGGCATCTTCGGGTGAAGCCAACGGCTGGTATTCGCCCTTGGCGCGGCGCACGAAATTGAGATCGACGGTTGCGGCAAGCCGCTCGGCCTCTTCGTCGGTGTCTGCGCAGACCACATGCGTTGCCAAAATCGCAAAGGGCTTTTCGTGCGAGACCGAAGGCTTGAAGTTGTCGCGATAGAGCCGCATCGCTTCGACCGCGTCGAAATTCGCAAAATGATGCGCGAACGAAAACGCCGCGCCGATGTGCCCGGCGAGCTGCGCACTGTAGTCCGACGAGCCGAGAAGATAGATCGGCGGCAACGCCACGTCGGACGGCATTGCGCGCACGTTGTGAAACGGATGGCCGGGCGGAAAGCCGCGCGTCTCAAGCAGCATCAGCTCATTGAAACGCTCGAGAAAGTCGTCTTCCTCGCTGATGCCCTGGCGCCGCCGCAGCGCGTAGGACGTCGCCGGGTCGGTGCCGGGCGCGCGGCCAAGGCCGAGGTCGATGCGCCCGGGATAGAGAGCCTCAAGCACCTTGAAGCGCTCGGCCACCATCAGCGGTGCGTGATTGGGCAACATCACGCCGCCCGACCCGACGCGCATGCGTTTCGTCACCGCCGCGATCTGGCCGATCATGATGTCTGGTGCGGAGCTCGCAATCGCCGGCAGGTTGTGGTGTTCGGCCACCCAGTATCGGGTGAATCCGAGATCATCGGCGAGCCGCGCAAGATCGAGCGAATTACGCAGAGCCTGCGCGGCCGTGGAGCCGGCAGAGACGGGCGAGAGATCGAGGATGGAGAGCGGGATCATGGGTCTTACGCTTCACACTAACATGTGAGTGCGGTCTTTTCGCCGGCATGATCCGGCGTATGATAGGAGGCAGACCCGAGGAGCATAGCGATGGCCTCGCTGATCGAATGGAAGGTGCCGCAGTCGGTGCAGCCGCGGGCAGAGGACTATTCCTACGATCTCGAGCGCGCGCTGTCTTCGGTGGTTGGCCTGCACTCGATCGTCCCGCCCGATGCTTTTACTGCCGACACGCTCGGTGTCGAGCGCGCCGGTAATGGCGTGCTGGTCGACGACGGTCTTGTTCTCACCATCGGCTATCTGATCACCGAAGCTGAAACGGTCTGGGTGCATCTCGGCGATGGGCGGGTCGTGCAGGGGCACGCGCTCGGTTTTGACCAGGAAACCGGGTTTGGTCTGGTGCAGACGCTCGGCAAGATCGACCTGCCGGTGCTCGAGAGGGGGTCTTCGAGCAGCGCGGACATCGGCGAGCGGATCGTTGTCGGCGGAGCCGGTGGCCGCACGCGCTCGGTTGCCGGGCGCATCGCCGCAAAGCAGGAATTTGCCGGCTATTGGGAGTACGTGCTCGAGGAAGCGATCTTTACCTACCCGGCGCATCCAAACTGGGGCGGCACTGCGCTGATCTCCAGCGAGGGCAAGCTGATCGGCATAGGGTCATTGCAGCTCGAACGGGCGCGCAACGGCAAGAACGAGCATCTCAACATGGTCGTGCCGATCGATCTGCTCCCGCCGGTGCTCGACGACTTGCGTAAGTTTGGCCGGGTGAACCGGCCCGTGCGGCCCTGGCTCGGGCTCTATTCGACCGAAATCGAAGACAAGATCGTCGTGGTGGGTATCGCCCCCAAGGGTCCTGCGGCGCGCGCCGAGATCAAGACCGGCGACGTTGTCGTGGCCGTGAAAGGCGAGACTGTCTCGACCCTTGCCAACTTTTATCGGAAGGTGTGGTCGCTCGGCCACGCCGGCGTAGAGGTGCCGCTTACGCTTTATCGTGAAGGCGTGACCTTCGACGTCCGAGTGAATTCGTCCGACCGCGCGAAATTTCTCAAAGGCCCGCGCTTGCACTGACGCGACGCGTCAGATTTCCTCGATCTTGTCCACGCGATCCGGATAGAAGGCGAGATATTCCTTGATCTCGGCCATCGCGGGATAGGGTTGCTCGTATGACCACACGGCATTTTCGGCGCTGCGGCCATCAACTGTAATGGTGAAATAGCTGGCATCGCCTTTATAGGGGCAATGCGTGTGGTGATCGGTGGGCGCGAGCAGCTTCATGTCCGTGTCTGAGCGCGGAACATAGAGCGCGGGCTTGTAGCTCGCCTCTTTCAGTGTCAACGCGTGTCCCGTGTCGGCAATGATACGGCCTGCGAACGTGACACGCACGCGCTTGCCGTTGCGGCTGATGGTGATTGGATGATCGGGGCCAGGAAGCTTCATGTCCTATCGCAATACTGGCGCGCCCGAGACGATTCGAACGTCCGACCTTTGCCTTCGGAGGGCAACGCTCTATCCAGCTGAGCTACGGGCGCGCGTGCGTGTTAGATAGACGAAACGCCCTCAAGCGGCAACGGCCACATGCGAATGTGGCCGCAGGCCGACCTGGCAATCTCGTCACGCCGTCACGTTACGGGCAGGGACGCCGCACGCCGTCGTAGCCGAGAAAGGTGCCCGACGCCGGGTCATAGGATCGATAGCGCTGTGCGCAATAAGCCTCTGCGCTCGCGTCCGGACCCGCATAGACGTCTGGGGCGTAATAGTAGCCGGGGTCGTCATAGTAGTAGCCGGGCGCGGCGAGGGCGCTCCCGAGCAGCGCGCCTGCTGCAAATCCGCCGACTGCAGCGCCACCGCATCCCCATCCACCGTGATGACCCCAATGTGCGCCGTGATGATGTTGAGCAAGAGCTGGCGCCGAAACGGCGAGCACCGCTGCTACTGCCGCAATCATCGTAACTGATCTGTAGCGCATAAAACGTAATCCACCTGTGATGTCGCGTCCCACGGTCAGAACGTCCTGCGGCGCATCGCGTTCCGCACAGATCGAACCTGCTGGTTCCAAATGCAGTGCCCTGGTGGGCGATGGCGGCATTGGACCTCGGTCCAACTCGAATTCGGTTTCCGGCTTTTGCACACTTGGCGTGAGCTTCGGCATTGGTCTGCCAGAGCGTTTTGCGCTTGGGCCGGAGTTGGCGCACATGGAGATTCATAAAAGGCATCAGGCACAGGGCACGGAGCCCGCGGAGGCGGCTGTGTTTCATGAGCCGGACTTTGTATTGGTGCAGGACCATCGGCCGCCGCCCCGCATCGAACTGGCGCGAGAGCGGATGCTCATGTGCCGCCTTTATCTTGGCCTTATCCGAAGCATGACCGAAGATTACGGTGCGGTGTTTGCCGCCCACAGCGACAGCTCAAGCTTCCGAACAATCGGCATCTATGTGTTTCTACGCACCGTGATGTGCTCGCCTGTTAGCGCGAGCAGAATAGCGCATGCTCTGAAGTTGCCACGCGTAATCGTTGTGCGTCGCCTGCAGGAAATGGTGAAGCACGGTTTCGTGGAGCGCGTCGGTAATGCCTATCGAGTCACCGACAAAGTGAATATTCCGGACCTCAAAAGCAAACTTCAGCGGCGAATGGATATGATCGTGGAGACGGCAAGAAAACTGTCCGAACTGAACAGTTCGGCTGAGCTTGTGCCTGATGCGAACGAGGATGTGCAGGCGAGTCGGACAAGCGTCATCTAGGGCGTCTTGGGGGCAGCCTGGTGGCGGCCAGGGGCCAGTCGACCGATATATCGGCCTCCCCGGCGCTGGCTCGAATAGTGGCGATGACGCTTGCCGGAATGTGAACCCCCGGATGGCCGCACATCGGCGTTGGCTACACACCACCGTGCCGGTCTATAATGCACCCAAGAATTTCAAGGAGGTCTCATGTCGCAAGCGGCGGAGAAGCGCGGCGGGATACCCGCAATGCTCAAGGACACGGCGTTCGTTTGGGAAGACCCGCTCGATCTGGAAAGCGAGCTGACCGAAGAGGAGCGCATGGTGCGCAACAGCACACGTGGTTTTGCGCAGAGCTATCTGATGCCGCGCGTCATCGAGGCGTTCCGTGACGAGAAATACGATCCCAACCTGCTGCCGGAGATGGGCAAGCTCGGCCTGCTCGGCCCGACGATTCCGGAAGAGTATGGCGGCGCGGGGCTTGGTTATGTTTCCTATGGTCTGATCACGCGCGAACTGGAGCGCGTGGATTCCGGCTACCGCTCGTCGATGTCGGTGCAGTCGTCGCTGGTGATGTACCCGATCTATGCCTACGGGACCGAAGCGCAGCGCCGCAAATATCTGCCCAAGCTTGCGACCGGCGAGATCATCGGCTGCTTCGGCCTGACCGAACCCGATCACGGCTCCGATCCGGGCTCAATGGTCACGCGGGCGGAAAAAGTGTCCGGCGGCTACAGGCTCAACGGCGCCAAGACCTGGATCTCCAACTCGCCGGTCGCGCATGTCGCGGTGGTGTGGGCGAAGCTCGACAATGTCATTCGCGGCTTCCTGGTCGAACGCGGTGCAAAGGGGTTTTCGACGCCGAAGATCGAGGGCAAGCTGTCGCTGCGCGCTTCGATCACCGGCGAGATCGTGCTGGAAGATTGCCTGGTGCCGGAGGACAGTCTGCTTCCGAACGTGAAGGGGCTCGCCGGCCCGTTCGGCTGCCTCAACAATGCGCGCTACGGCATCGCCTGGGGTGCGATGGGTGGCGCCGAATTCTGCTGGCATCGCGCGCGCCAATACGTGCTGGAGCGCAAGCAATTCGGGCGTCCGCTCGCCGCCAACCAGCTGGTGCAGAAAAAACTCGCCGACATGCAGACGGAAATTGCGCTCGGCCTGCAGGGCGCGTTGCGGCTCGGCCGCATGTTGGAGGCAGGCAAGGCCTCGCCGGCGTCGATCTCGCTGATGAAGCGCAACAACTGCGGCAAGGCGCTCGAAATTGCCCGCCTCGCCCGCGACATGCACGGTGGCAACGGTATTTCCGAGGAGTATCACGTGATGCGCGTGCTCGCGAACCTCGAGACCGTGAACACCTATGAGGGCACGCACGACATCCACGCGCTGATCCTCGGCCGCGCGCAGACCGGCATCCAGGCATTTTTCTGATCCCTCGGGATCATGGACGTCATCACCACCGCGTTTCTGGTCGGCACGGGAGTCGTGGCCGGGATCATCGCAGCCATGGTCGGCGGCGCGGCCGTGGTGATCTATCCGGCGCTGATCGCAACAGGCGTGTCGCCGCAACTCGCGGCCATTTCAAATCTTGCCTCGGTGATGCCGGCGACGATGCTTGCCGCCCTTTCCGATCGCTCGCAGCTGCCGCCATTTAACCGTGCGTTCATCAGCCTGATCATCGCATCGGTCATCGGCGCGGGCGCGGGAGCCGTGTTGCTGCTGCTCACGCCGGAGCGCATGTTCGCGCAAATCGTGCCGCTGTTGATCGGATTTGCGACGCTTCTCTTCGCATTCGCGGAACGGATCACGCGCTGGCTGCGCGCGCGCGCCGAGGGCCGCGGTCATGACATCACATTCAATCTTGCCAGCCTGAAAGTCGTGCTGCCCGTGTCGTTTTACGGCGGTTATTTCGGCGCTGGCGTGGGCATCCTGATGCTTGGCGTGTTCTCACTTGCAACCGGCGGCGATTACCGCGCGGCGAATGTCGCGAAAAATTTCGTCTCCAGCCTCAATGGCCTGGCGGCCACCCTGGTTTTTGCCACGCATGACGCGATCCTGTGGCCCCAGACCTTGGCGCTTGCTGCCGGCACTATCGGCGGAGGATTGATCGGCGCCTATGCGGCCCGCGTGATCCCGCGCAATGTCGTGCGTTTTCTGATCGTCGCTGTCGGCGCGGCGCTGACAGTGGCGCTCGCGCGGCGTTACTGGTTTTAGAGTGGCGATCGATTTCACGCTGTACGCAAGCGCCGCGACGCGCGCGGTCATCGGGCTGGCCGGATTTGCGAGCGGGTCGATGACCGTGAAGTGGTTGGTATTCGCGATCTCCTCGTAGCGCGTCAGGGCCATGCCTTGCTGCCAGGCTTCTGCGACCGTTTTGCTCTGGCGCAGGAACTCGCTCGATTCGAGCGCGCCGACGACGGCGTCGAGACTGCGGCCCGCGGGAACGCGCCAGAAGAGCGGCGATACGCGGCGCGCCTCCGCATCGTCAAGTCTCAGGTCTTCGTTGATTGAAATGCGGGTCAGCGGCGCCAGGTCGAAGACGCCGGATATTGCATAAGCCGCGGGAACAAGGTCTGCCGGTGCGTCGGAGGCAAAGACCTTCCAGTCGGTCGCTGCCATGCAGGCGGCAAGATGGCCGCCTGCGGAATGTCCGTAGACGAGAATGCGCTGGCGCCGCCTGCGCCACAGCATCAAGCAGGCCGCGCGCATCTGCTCGATGATGTCGGCGATCGATACCACCGGACAAAGATCGTAACCGACCACCGCAACGCTCACGCCGCGCGCGTTGGGGCCCGCCGCCATCTGCGAAAATGACGCCGGTTCAAGCGAGCGCCACCAGCCGCCGTGGATGAACATGGCAAGCGGCGCCTTGTCGTCGTCTTTGGCGGGAAAAAGATCGATCGTCCGCCGCGACGACGGGCCATAGGAAATTCCAAGTTTTGCGTTATGTGCCGCCGCACGATAGGCCGCGCCCTCGCGCTGCCAGCGTGCAAAAATTTCCGGATGCTCGGGGACGCGGGCGCGGTTGTTGTATTCGACTTCGTAGTCGACGGTCATGACAGGTCTCTTGGCAATCCTCTTGGCAATTCCCTAGGCAATTCTTTTGGTATTCTCTCGCGGCGGGCAAAAGCTCGGCTTTGCGCCGGGTCGAAACGGCGTTATGTCTTAGCCATGAAAATCGAACGCAAGCAAATGCGCAAGGTATCTCGATGGCACTGACCGCGGCTGTGCCCCTTGAACTGCCGGTCGACGGACGCCAGTCAGAAACTGCGTTGGCCGTTGCGCGGGGCACCGCGCGGCTCCTGCACGCGTACGGGCGCTGCGTGGTCAGCGAACTGCCGCTGCCGTCCGGGCGCCGCGCCGATCTGGTGGCGCTCGATCCGGGCGGCGAAATCTGGATCGTCGAGATCAAGTCCTCGATCGTGGACTTCCGCGCCGACCAGAAATGGCAGGATTATCGCGCCCATTGCGACCGCCTGTTCTTCGCCACCACGGTCGAGGTGCCGTGCGAGATTTTCCCACCGGACACCGGTCTCATCGTGGCCGATGCCTTTGGCGCCGAATTCAAATGCGAGGCGCCCGTCCACAAGCTTGCGGCTGCGACACGCAAATCGATGATGTTGCTGTTTGCGCGCGCTGCGGCGCTGCGGCTGCAATCGCTCGCGGACCCGACCGGGCCTTATGGGGACGTGAGCTGACGATCAGCGCGGCGCGCGCTTGGCCAGAATACGCTGCAACGTGCGCCGGTGCATGTTGAGCCGGCGTGCCGTTTCCGAAACATTGCGGCCGCACAACTCATAGATCCGTTGGATGTGCTCCCAACGCACGCGATCGGCCGACATTGGATTTTCCGGCGGTTCGATCTTGGCATTGTCCAGCGCCAGCAGCGCGGCTACGACGTCGTCGGCATCGGCCGGCTTCGCCAGGTAATCCACCGCGCCAAGCTTAACGGCATTCACCGCGGTGGCGATATTCCCGTAACCGGTGAGAATGATGGCGCGCGCGTCAGGCCGGCGATTCTTGAGCGCGGAAATCACGTCAAGGCCGTTGCCATCATCGAGCCGCATGTCGACCACGGCGTAGGCCGGCGCGGCCTTCTCGACCTGCAGCAGGCCCTCGGCGACCGAATCCGCAGTCGTAACGATGAAGCCGCGTTGCTCCAGCGCCTTGGCCAAACGTTGCGAAAACGACTGATCGTCCTCCACGATCAGCAGCGATCGCTCACCAGGGATTTTAATCTTGGCCGCCGGGTTGGCGGTCTCACTGATCATGGCGTCCACGATGTCACCTCGACAATCTACGCACTTTGGCGTATCGTACCGCGCGGGGCCGTTCAATCGCACCGCAAAAATTAGTGATCGGAGCGGTATCTCAAGCCGTTGCGAACGTTAACGGCCGCTCGAAATCGCTGCGACTCCAATGGAGTCGGACGGTTGCGCCGCGGTCGGGCGCGGGCCGGTTTTCAAGCGAAAGGGTCGCCCCCGCGCGTTCCAACAGCGTCTTGGCGATGAAGAATCCGAGCCCCAGGCCCGCCGGCTCGTCGCCGGTGTCTTGCGGGTGCCCGCGGCGGCTGGTGACGTAAGGTTCCCCGATCCGGCCCATGATTTCCGGCGCAAATCCGGGGCCATCGTCGCTGATGGTCACTTCGACGGCATCGTCGGTCCAGCGTGCGTCCACCAAAACGCGATCGTTGGCAAAGTCGACAGCATTTTCCAGAAGGTTCCCGAGACCGTACAGAATTGCCGGATTGCGTGCGCCGACCGGCTCGGAGCCGAGATTGTCGGGCGCGTTCACCTCGATGCTCACACCGAAATCCCGATGTGGCGCCACCACTTCTTCGATCAATGTGGTGAGCCGCATGCGGTCGAAGGGCTCGCCGCTACCGCCCGCGGATAATTCGGTGATTTTTGCCAGGATGTCCCGGCATCGAGTCGCTTGCTCGCGCAAAAGCCGCACGTCGTCACCATGCGGTGCGTTGGGCGCGATCGCGCGCTCAAGTTCTTTTGCGATCACCGAAATGGTCGAGAGCGGCGTGCCGAGCTCGTGGGCGGCGGCGGCGGCGAGGCCGTCAAGCTGCGAAAGGTGCTGCTCGCGCGCCAGCACCAGCTCGGTCGCGGCCAGTGCGTCCGAAAGCTGACGCGACTCTTCGGTGATCTGCCAGGCATAGACGCCGATGAATCCGATCGCGAGCAGGATGCAGAGCCAGACGCCCATCATGTAGATCGGCGGCAGTTGCAGCGGGTCATCGATGTCCCAAGGCAACGGGTAGTGCACGAAAACGAGGACGGTCGAGCAGACGACGGCAAAGCCGCCGAGGATCAACGTGAAACGGGGCGGCAGCGCGGTTGCCGACAGCAGAACCGGACCGAGAAAAAGAAATGCGAAGGGATTTTGCAGTCCTCCCGTCAGGAACAGCAGCACCGCCAGCTCGGCGATATCGAATGCGAGCAGCCAAGCCGCGCGATCGGGCTCGAGACGCTGTGTGATGTGGAAGCGAAGCCGCAGCGCGACGTTGAGCCATGCCGCCAATGCGATCACGCCGAGGCAGGCGTAGATCGGCAGTTCGAAGTCGAGACCGTAGTAAACCACGAGCACGGCGGTTGTCTGGCCGATGATCGCAAGCCAGCGCAGCCGGACGAGCGTATCGAGACGCACGTTGCGGTGCGGGTGATGCCGGGGCAGGTCCGAGCGCAGGCATGCAGCCAGTGTAAAGTCTGGGCCTGTTCTGTTGAAGTGCGCCGACGGCGCAAGGAATCGACCCTTGCGCTTTCTGCGGCGGGGCGTCACATCTGCACCATTATGGACGTGCAGCAAACGCCCGCAATTGCCGTCGATCGCCTGGTCAAGCGCTACAAGGGCGTGGAGGCGGTCGATGGCATTTCCTTTCGGCTGGCGGCGGGCTCGATTACCGGGCTGCTCGGCGGCAATGGCGCCGGCAAGACCACGACAATTGCGATGATTATGGGGCTCGTCAGCCCGACGTCCGGCACTGTCAAAGTGCTGGGCGCAGAGATGCCGCGCGAGCGGTATCGCGTGCTGCACCGGATGAATTTCGAAAGCCCGTATGTCGACATGCCGATGCGACTGACGGTGCGTCAGAATCTTTCGGTCTTCGCGCAGCTCTACGCCGTGCCGGATATCCGCGAACGTATCGCAAGCCTGGCTGCTGAGCTGGATCTGACCGAGTTTCTCGATCGGCCAACCGGCAAGCTTTCCGCTGGACAGAAAACGCGCGTCTCGCTGGCGAAGTCACTCCTCAACAGGCCCGAGGTTCTGCTGCTGGACGAGCCGACCGCTTCGCTCGATCCCGACACGGCGGATTGGGTGCGCACGCGCCTTGAGCAATACCAAGCGGAAAATGGCGCAACCGTTCTGCTCGCCTCGCACAACATGAATGAGGTGGAACGCCTGTGCGAGCGCGTGATCATCATGAAAAAGGGTCGGATCGAAGACGACGATACGCCGGCGCATCTGCTTGCACGCTACGGCCGCGAGAACCTGGAAGAGGTGTTTCTCGACGTGGCGCGCGGCCGCCGGCAGAGCGAGGCCGCGCAATGATGCGCACCGACACCGGAATGGACTTCTCGCTTAATCGCGTCAGTGCGATGGTGCGGCGCTATTGGTACCTGCTGCGCTCGTCGTGGCCGCGCATTCTCGACCTCATCTACTGGCCGACCGTGCAGATGCTGATGTGGGGTTTTCTGCAGGTTTACATTTCACAGAATGCCGGATTTTTCGCGCGTGCGGGCGGCGTATTCATCGGTTCGGTGCTGCTCTGGGATATCCTGTTCCGCGGCCAGCTCGGTTTCTCGATTTCTTTCCTTGAGGAAATGTACGCGCGCAATCTGGGCAACCTCATGATGTCGCCGCTGCGGCCAGCGGAATTCCTGCTGGCGCTGATGATCATGAGCATCGTTCGCCTGTCGATCGGCATGATTCCGGTTTCGATTCTGGCCATCGTCTTTTTCGGGTTCAATCTGTGGGCGCTCGGTCTGGCGCTTGCGGCTTTCTTTGCAAACTTGATTCTGACCAGCTGGTCGGTCGGCATTTTTGTCGCCGGGTTGCTGCTGCGGAACGGTCTCGGCGCCGAAAGCATGGCGTGGACGATCATGTTTCTCTTTTTGCCGCTGACCTGCGTCTACTATCCGGTCGCCGTTCTTCCCGATTGGTTGCAGTACGTGGCCTGGGCGCTGCCGCCGACCTACGTTTTCGAAGGTATGCGCGCGCTGGTGATCGACCATGTGTTTCGCGCCGATCTGATGGCCGAGGCTTTTGCGTTCAATGTCGTCCTGTTCGCAGCTGCATCATTGGCCTTTTTCAAGCTTCTGCAGAGCGCACGTATCCACGGATCTCTTTTGCAGACCGGCGAGTAGCCGAAAAAGCCTGTGTTCTTTGGGACTTAACGGCCCCTTTCGCGTTGTAAACCTGACGCGAACAACTTATCTCTATGTTGACGGTATGGATGAAAAACGACAGTCTGCCGCACCGCAGCGAGGGTCGGGGGACTCAATGGCAATAGGCGAATTCGGCGGAGCGGCAACGCTCTCCGCTCGATGGCGGCGCGTTTCTCGCGACGCCGATGTACTGGTTCTACGAGCTGGGCCACGCCGCGCTCAATCCGTCGCGCGCGTTTGCAGATGCCACGCGTCTGTTTTTCAAGAATCCTGCCAACCCGCTCGCGCACACCGCCTACGGAAAATCGATCGCGGCGACGATGGAGCTGTTCGAGCGTTCGACCCGCCGCTACCGCAAGCCGGAATGGGGAATCGATTCGACCACCGTTGGCGGCGAGAGGGTGGCGGTCAACATCAAAAGCATCTGGCAACGTCCGTTTTGCCGATTGCTTCATTTCGAACGTGCGTTCGTGCGTCCGCCGCGCCGGCCACAGCCGAAGCTGCTGATCGTCGCGCCGATGTCGGGGCACTATCCGACATTGTTGCGCGGCACGGTGGAAACGTTCCTGCCCAACCATGACGTTTACATCACCGAGTGGATCGATGCGCGCATGGTGCCGCTCGCCGATGGGCGCTTCGACCTCGATACGTATATCGACTACATCATCTCGATGTTTCGCGACGCTTGGCGGCGATGTTCATGTGATCGCCGTTTGCCAGCCGTCGGTGCCGGTCATGGCGGCGGTTGCGCTGATGGAGGCCGACAACGATCCGGATGTTCCGCACTCGATGGTGTTGATGGGCGGGCCGATCGACACGCGGGTCAATCCCAACGCTGTGAACCAATCTGGCCGAACGGCGCGGACTCAACTGGTTCCGCAACCACGTCATCACCAAGGTGCCGTTCCCGCATCCGGGCATGATGCGCGACGTCTATCCCGGCTTTCTGCAGCTGCACGGCTTCATGAGCATGAACCTCGACCGCCATATCGAGGCGCATCAAAATCTGTTCCTGCACCTGGTCAAAGGCGACGGCGATTCCGCGCAGAAGCATCGCGAGTTCTACGACGAGTATCTGGCCGTCATGGATCTTGCTGCCGAGTTCTATCTGCAGACGGTCGACACGGTCTTCATCCGTCACGCCCTGCCGAAAGGGGAGATGATGCATCGCGGTCGCCGCGTCGATCCGGCCGCCATCAGGCGCGTTGCGCTGATGACGGTCGAAGGCGAGAACGACGATATTTCAAGCGTAGGCCAGACCGAGGCCGCGCACGCGCTTTGCGTCAATATTCCGGACGAAGACAAGGTGCACTACGTGCAGCCAAGCGTCGGTCACTACGGCGTCTTCAACGGCTCGCGCTTCCGCGCCGAGATCGCGCCGCGTATCGCCGATTTTGTGCTGTCGCATAACGGTGGACGTGCTGCGCGCGCCGCCACCGTTAAAGGTCGTAGCCCAACGTTGATCTCGCGTTCGCGCGAGTGAATGTGGCACACTGCCGGCGGCATCTGATTCTGGATGGAAAATGTCCATTCCGCTGCGCGCCCTGTTTTTTCGCCGCACCAGCGAACCGACGGCAATAACGGTCGCATTCGACGGCGAGATCTACCCGGTGCGCGTTCGCCGCCACAGCCAGGCGCGCCGCTATACGCTGCGCATCCATGCCGCCAGCCGCGAAGTCGTGCTTACGATGCCGCCGCGCGGCAGCGTCAGGCAGGCGAGAGAATTTGCGCAAAAGAACGGTGCGTGGATCGCGGCACGGTTGCGGCGATTGCCGGACGCCATGCCTTTTGCGCACGGAACGCTCTTGCCATTGCGTGGGGTCAGCCACCGGATCGAACATCGCAAGGGCGAGCGCGGCACGGTCTGGGCCGAAGCGGGCGCCGGCATGCCGCTCCTCTGCGTGGCCGGTGAGGCGCCGCATCTGCCTCGTCGGGTTCGCGACTATCTCAAGCGCGAGGCCAAACGCGACCTGGAGGCCGCAAGCAGAAGCGCGGCTGCAGGCGCTCGGCGTCGGCATCAGGCGCGTGTCGGTGCGCGATCAGTCGAGCCGCTGGGGCTCGTGCTCGTCGACCGGCGTGCTTTCATATTCGTGGCGGCTTATTCTTGCGCCACCATTCGTGCTCGACTATCTCGCCGTCCACGAGGCCGCCCATCTCATCGAGATGAATCACTCGCGGCGGTTCTGGCGGCTGGTTGAGAAAATTTGTCCCGACATGGGGCGTGCCAAGGCCTGGCTCGACGCGCATGGTGCCGACCTGCACCGCTACGGCCTGGACGAAAATTCGTGATCATGAAATTTTTGGGACCATCCCCTCCATGCTGCGTCCAGGAACTTTCGCGCTCACGGCTTTGCTGGCTGGCCTGAGCGCGGTCGGGCCGCTGACGACTGACATGTATCTGCCCTCGCTGCCGGACATTGCGCGGCAGCTCGGCGCCTCGTCGGCGCAGGTGCAGCTTACGATTTCCGCCTACCTGATCGGCTTTGCGGCGGGTCAGATTATCTATGGCCCCGTGTCCGACCGGCACGGCCGCAAACCGGTGTTGATCGGAGCGATTGCGCTCTACTGCGCGGCGAGCCTTGCCTGCGCCCTGTCCACGTCAATCGAGATGCTGATCGTTGCGCGCGCGTTTCAGGCGCTCGGCGGCTCCGGCGGCATCGTGCTCACGCGTGCGATTGTGCGCGACATCTATTCGGGAGCGCATGCCGGGCGTGAATTGTCGGTGATCGGTTCGGTAATGGCGCTTGCGCCGGTGCTGGCGCCGATTCTTGGCGGTCTCATACAGACCGCCTTCGGCTGGCGCGTGACATTTCTCGCCTTGGTCGGCGCTGGGTTTGCCGGCGCTGCAGTCGTCTGGGCGCTCTTGCCCGAAACATTGAATACCGCGCCGCCGAACCGGTATCGCTTCCGTCAATGCTTCGGTCGTATCGGATCGTCGGGCGCAATCCGGCATATCTTGCTTATCTCTCCATTACGTCGGCGAGCTATGCCGGTCTCTTCGCGTGGATTTCCGGATCGGCGTTCGTGCTGCAGGATCTCTATGGCCTCGCGCCATTCGATTTCGGCGTCGCCTTCGCGCTCGGTTCGGTCGGCTATATGACCGGCTCGGCAATCGCCGCGCGGCTGGTCATTCGCCTCGGATTGGACGGGGTCCTCGGATTAGGCGGCTGCGCCTGCGCTGCCGGCGGGTTGGCGATGGTCGCCGCAGTTGCGTTCGGATTTTTGTCCTCCATGTCGCTGGTTCTTCCGATGGCGGTTTATCTTGCCGGCCTCGGCATGGTGCTGCCGCAGGGCATCGCCGGTGCGATGACGCCGTTTCCCGAACGGGCCGGGGCAGCATCGTCACTGTTCGGATTTTTGCAGCAAACCGCGGCAGCGGTGTGCGGGGCGGCGGTCGGATGGTTCCTCGGACAAAGTGCCTGGCCGCTCGCGCTCGGCGTCGCCACGATGGGGTTTGCAACGCTAGGGCTCTGGCTGGCGACGCGCGGGCTTCGTGCCCGCGCCGCAAAGCATTAACGGCGGCCGAAAAGGCCGTTAAGCAGCCAGCCATCGAGGCCGCCCGTTCCAGTCGTGGCCGCGCGCGTGGCAGCAACCGGTTGCACCGGCGCGGGCGGTACCGGCCGCGAGCCGTTGCCGAACAATCCCGAGAAGAGGCCGCCGCCGGACGCCCCAGGGAGGCTTGCGACCGGCACGCCCTGATGGGCGCCGCGCATGAAGCGGCTCCAGATCTCGACCGGCAAGCCGCCCCCGGTTACGTGCTTTGTTGACGTGCCATCGTCGTTGCCGAGCCAGACGCCGGTCACGAGATGCGCGGTGTAGCCGATGAACCAGGCGTCGCGGAAATCCTGCGAAGTTCCGGTTTTCCCGGCCGCGGGCCAGCCTGGTAATGCCGCCTTGTGCGCGGTGCCGATCGTGAGCGTCTCCGCCATCATCTGGTTCATCATCGCCACGTGGCGCGCCTCGACGATGCGGCCGAGTTGGCCCGTATTACGCGCATAGAGGACCTTGCCATTCGCGGCGGTGATCTTCTGGACGACATGCGGGACCAGCGCGTAGCCGCCGTTGGCGAACGTCGCATAGGCACCGACAAGCTCCAGCATCGAGACTTCCGAGGTGCCAAGCGCGATCGAGGCATTGGGCTCGAGCTTTGAGGCGATGCCGAGGCGATAGGCGGTGCGGATCACGGCCAGCGGAGTGAATTCCAGTGTCAGGCGTACCGAAACGGTGTTGAGCGAAAGGGCGAGTGCCTTCGTCAGTGTCACCGGCCCGAAATATTCATGGCTGTAGTTTTCAGGTTGCCAGCCTTTGACGTTGATCGGACGGTCCTCACGCACACTGTCGGGCGTGAGCCCGTGCTCGATCGCCGTCAGGTAAATGAACGGCTTGAAGGCGGAGCCGGGCTGGCGTTTCGCCGACACCGCACGGTTGAACTGGCTGTCGGCGTAGTTGCGGCCGCCGACCAGTGCCCGAACGGAGCCATCCGGCGTCATCGCCACGAGCGCACCCTGTCCGACGCCGTTCTTGTCGCCCTTCTGCGCAAGCTCGTCGGTCAGAGCCTTCTCCGCATTGGCCTGGAGATTTGCATCGATGGTGGTCTGAACCGTGATGTCTTGCTCGACGCGGCCTAGCGTGTCGTTGAGCGCGTCCATGACCCAGTCGGCGACATAGTTGACAGAGCCGGTGTTCGCCTGCGCCACGATGCGCGGTGGGCGCGCCAAAGCGGTTCGTTCGGTCGAATGCGATATGAATTTTAGCTCTGCCATGGCCGCGAGCACGGCCTTTGCGCGCTTTTCGGCGCCGTCGAAGTTGCGTGTGGGGGCAAGGCGCGACGGTGATTTCACGACCCCCGCCAACAGTGCCGCCTCGGCGACCGTCATCTGGCGCGCCGACTTTCCGAAATAATGTTGCGAAGCCTGTTCGATGCCATAGGCGCCCGAGCCGAAGTAAACCCGGTTGAGATAGAGCTCGAGAATCTGCGTCTTGGAGAACTTGCGCTCGAGCCAGATCGCGAGCAGCGCTTCCTGCAGTTTGCGATTGATCGTGCGTTCCTGCGTGAGGAAAAGATTTTTTGCGAGCTGCTGCGTGATCGTCGAACCGCCCTGGGCAACGCCGCGGTGGAGGACGTTGGCGATCAAGGCGCGGCCGATGCCGAAGGGATCGACGCCACTATGCTCGTAGAAGCGGCGGTCCTCGATGGCGATGAAGGCTTTGGGAACGTAGGGCGGCAATTCCTTTAAAGGCAGGGGAGCGCCGGCAAGATCGCCGCGGCGGGCCAGCGCGCGGCCCTGGAAGTCGACGATCTGGATCGATGGCGGGCGTTTGGGAATCTCCAGCGACTGGATCGGCGGCAGATGTGCGCCGACCCAGGCAACGAACACCTGCGCCGCCGATCGCAACCCAAAGGCCGACGACCAGCGTCCAATATGCAAGGCGGACGACGAGCGCCCGCTTGCCGCGGGCCGGGCGTGATTTGCGCGCGCGCGCCTTGCGGCGTTTCGCCGGCGGTCTGCTTTTCGGAGCGGGCCTTCCCTCAGCTCGGTGCGGGCCGATCGTCGGCGGAAACGTGCAGTTCCGGGCTCTTGTCGAACACCGGCTCCCGACGCGCGCCTGCTTGTCCCCGTTTCGACGCCATCACGCGACCCGTTTCACGCCGGCGGACACAGGTCGCCGGCCCCCGGTGTCACGCTATGCGCCGCGATTTAAGGGGCCGTTAAGCCGGAAATGGCGTGGAAATCAGGCGCTTCGCGCTGCTCGCGGCGCTGTGGCCTTGGCGTGCTTGTCGTCCTCGCCGGCCGCAAACAGAGCGATCAGGGCGCGCTTGACCGCGGCTTGCCGCGTCGGCGATGTGATCTGCGCCCCCATCAGGTCGGTCACGTAGAACACGTCCACCACGCGTTCGCCGAACGTGGCGACGTGAGCCGAGGCAATATTGAGATTGAGCTTCGACAGCGTTGCCGTCAGTTCATATAGCAGGCCGGTGCGATCGAGGCCCGTGACCTCGACCATGGTGTAGCGGTGGGACCACTGGTTGTTGATAGTGACGGAAGGCTCCACCGCGAAAGCGCGGATGCGGCCTTTGGGTGGCGATCTTTTGGTGACCACATCCGGCAACCTTAACTCGCCACGCAGCGCCTTTTCGATCGAGTTGGCGATGCGATGCCCGCGACGCTCCTCGTCTTCGTCGCGGTCGAATTCGCGCGACAACGAGATGGTATCGAGCGCGCGGCCATCGGTGGTGGTGTAGATCTGCGCGTCGACGATGTTGGCGCCCGCCAGTGCGCAGGCGCCCGCGATAATCGACAGCAGCCAAGGATGGTCGGGCGCAAGCAGCGTGAGCTCCGTCACGGCACGCTCGGCGTCGAACGAGATAGATGTTGCGAGCCGTTTGTCGGCATCTTCGGTGGTGCGCACGAAATTGGCGTGCTCGATCTTGTGTGGCAGATCGACCTTGAGCCAATAGGCCGGATAATGCTTGGCGATATAGATCTCGAGCCGGTCCTGCGGCCAGTCCTTCATCGCCTCGCGGAATTCATTCTGTGCAATGGCGACACGCTGAGCACGGTTGACCTCGGAGAATCCGCCGGTCAGCACAGGTTCGGTCTCGTAGTACAGCGTGCGGATCAATTGCGCCTTCCAGCCGTTCCATACGCCTGGGCCGACCGCGCGGATGTCAGCGGTCGTAAGAATGGTAAGCAGCTTCAGGCGCTCGGCCGACTGAACGGTGGCGGCAAAGTTCTCGATCGTCTTGCGATCGGAGAGGTCGCGGGATTGTGCCACGCTCGACATCACCAGATGATTCTCTATCAGCCACGCCACGGTGTCTGTGTCGGCGGCTGAGAAACCCATGCGCGGGCAGAACCGTCGCGCGACGCGAGCGCCGGCAATCGAGTGGTCTTCCGGCCGGCCCTTGGCGATGTCATGCAGAAACAGCGTGACATAGAGCAGGGCGCGGTGTTCGGGCAGAATCTTATGGATCAGCTCGTTTGCGAGCGGCGATTCATTGCTGCCGCCCCGTTCGATTTCGGCAAGCACGCCAATGCAGCGCAGCAGGTGCTCGTCCACCGTATAGTGGTGATACATGTTGAACTGCATCATCGCGACGATCTTGCCGAAGGCCGGCACAAAGCGGCCAAGTACGCCCGCCTCATTCATCCGCCGCAAAACGGTTTCCGGATCGTTCTTGGACGTCAAGATTTCGAGAAAGAGTTCGTTGGCTTTCTCGTTCTCGCGTAGCTTGGCATCGACCAATTTGAGCGAGCGCGTGATGGCGCGCATGGCGTCCGGGTGGAAGGCCAGATTGTGCTTCTGCGCCAGATGGAAAATACGGATCAGATTGACCGGATCGCGCTTGAATCCATTCGGGTGCGCAAGCAGGATGCGGTTCTTGTCGATGATGAAGTCGTCGCTCTCAGCAAGCTTACGCCGCTTCACCGGCCGAAACCGCTCCATGACGCGGCTGAGCACGGGAACGCTCTTGGCGTGGCTGTCTTCCAGTTCAGCGCACAGGATAGCCGTCAGGTCGCCGACATCCTTGGCGATCAGGAAGTAATGCTTCATGAAGCGCTCGACATCCTGCAGACCGGGATGCTCGGTGTAGCCCAGCCGCACCGCGATCTCGCGCTGGATGTCGAACGACAGCCGCTCTTCGGCGCGGCCCATGAGAAAGTGCATGTGGCAGCGCACCGACCAGAGGAAGTCCTCGCAGCGTCGGAACAGCTGGTATTCCTGCTTGTCGAAGACCCCGCGCTTGATCAATTCGTCCGGCTCGCGCACGCGGTAGACGTATTTGGCGATCCAGAACAACGTGTGCAGGTCGCGCAATCCGCCTTTGCCGTCTTTCACGTTTGGCTCAACCAGATAGCGTGACTGTCCGCTCCGGCGCACCCGGTCTTCGCGCTCGGCAAGCTTGGCCGCGACAAATTGGGGGGCGGTATTGCGAACGATGTCTTTGTCGAAGCGGGTTACCAGCTCGTCGAACAATTTGCGGTCGCCGAGGAGGAAGCGCGCTTCGAGAATGGCGGTGCGGATGGTCATGTCCGCCTTGGCCTGGCGGATGCATTCGTCGACCGAGCGGGTAGCATGGCCGACCTTTAGCCCGAGATCCCACAGGCAATAGAGAATGGCCTCGGCGATCGACTCGCCCCATGCGGTCTGCTTGTAGGGCAGCAGGAACAACAGATCGATGTCGGAGCCCGGCGCCTGCAGCCCGCGGCCGTAGCCGCCGGTCGCGACGACCGCCATGCGTTCGGCCTCGCTGGGGTTTTGCGAAGGATAAAGATGCTTGCGCGCGAATTCGAACAGGATGCGGATGACCTCGTCTTCCATCCTGCAGAGACGCTCGGCGCAACGCCGCCCGTGGCGGTCCTTCAGCAGCAGTTGCTCGGCCTTGGCGCGGCCGTCGGTCAGCGCAACCTTGAGCTTCTGCGCCACCAAGGAGCGCAGGTCGCGCTCGTTGCCGGTGTGAGCCTTGGCGAGCTTTCTCCAGGTCGGCGGTGATCGCGCGCGACGTCGATGAGTTCGCCCGACCCACGCGAGGTTCGTTCGGCAGCCGGGCGTTGTTCCTGGTCGAGCGCAAGCGATGCCATAGATCCATCGGATAGCGGAGGCGGGGCGGTAAGTCACCCGCCCGACAGAGATATTTCTTGCAATGCCCGATTTTGAGGCATCCGCGGGGCTGGTGACGGCAGC
The DNA here is from genome assembly GCA_963794665.1 of uncultured Alphaproteobacteria bacterium. GTDB lineage: Bacteria > Pseudomonadota > Alphaproteobacteria > Rhizobiales > Xanthobacteraceae > Pseudolabrys. Next base: position 292,853 of record CAWCEW010000021.1, read on the forward strand.
CGCGGAGTGTGGTTCGGTGTCGGGGCAATCCAGCGATGCGGGGAGAGTAAAGACGATGCGCATGTTCCAGGTCTGCGTTTGCGGTCAGCCGTTGCAACTCAATGAGCAGCCCACGCCGGAGCCGAAAGGCACAGAAGTTCTGCTGAAGGTCCTGGCCGCAGGCGTTTGCCACAGCGATCTGCACCTCGCCGATGGCTGGTTCGATCTGGGCGGCGGCAAGCGGATGAGCCTTGCAGATCGCGGTATGAAGCTTCCGGTTACGCTCGGCCACGAAAACGTCGGCGAGGTCGTCGCCTTCGGTCCGGACGTCAAGGGCGTCAAAGTCGGCGATCGTCGGCTTGCGCATCCGTGGATCGGCTGCGGCACCTGCGGCCCATGTCAGCGCGGCGAGGAAAATCTTTGCCGTGCCATGCGCAGCCTCGGTGTTTTTTCGAACGGCGGTTACGCCGATTATCTGATGGTTCCGCATCCGCGCTATCTGTTCGATATCGGCGATCTGCCGCCCGAACGTGCAGCGCCGCTCGCATGCTCCGGTGTCACGACATATGGCGCATTGAAAAAAATTTCGACACTGAAAAGCGAGCCGACCGTGATCATCGGTGCCGGCGGTCTCGGACTCATGTGCCTTGCCTTGCACAAGGCGATGGGAGGCCACAGCGCCATTGTGGTCGATATCGATCCGGCGAAGCGCGACGCCGCGAAAAAGGCGGGCGCTGCAAAAGTCGTCGACGGCGGTGCAGCCGATGCGTCGCAACAAATCATCGATATGACCAATGGCGGCGCCTGGGGCGTGATCGATCTTGTGGGTTCGTCGCAGAGCGCGCGTGTCGGCTATGACTGCCTGATCAAGGGCGGCAAATACGTCGTCGTCGGGCTTTATGGCGGCGATCTGACGGTCTCATTGCCGCCGATCCCCATGCGTGCGCTGACGATTCAGGGTTCCTACGTCGGCAGCCTGCCGGAGATGAAGGAGTTGATCGAGCTTGTTCGGCGGACAGGAATTCCGCCGGTCCCTGTTGCAACGCGTCCGCTCGAGGACGTGAATGCGGTGATGGATCAGCTCCGTGCCGGCAAGGTGATCGGCCGCGTGGTGCTGACGCCGAATTGAGGGACGCACCATGGATGCGAACGGGCTCCGCGCGCTGCAGGCGCCGATCAAGGAGCGTTACAAAAACGAGCCGAAAGCGGCATACATAACGCTCAAGGCGAAGGGCAATCTCGATGACACGAATATCGCCTGCAAGGTCGAAACAGGCCGCGCGCTCGCCGTCGCGGGCCTGCATCCGGCGACCGGCGGCTCCGGCCTGGAACTTTGCTCCGGCGACATGCTGCTGGAAGCGCTGGTCGCCTGCGCCGGCGTCACCATGAAGGCGGTGGCGACGGCGCTCGATATTCCGCTCAAATCGGCCAGCGTCTCGGCGGAAGGCGATCTCGATTTTCGCGGAACGCTCGGCGTCGCCAAGGATGCGCCGGTCGGCTTTGCGCAAATCCGTCTGCGCTTCGATCTCGACACCGACGCACCGCAGGACAAGCTCGATCAGCTGCTCAAGCTCACCGAGCGCTATTGCGTGGTCTATCAAACGATCAAGAACGGACCGCCGGTCGACATAAAACTTTCGCGCGTCTAGCGGCAGACGATCTGCTATGCATGGTTGCAACTTGCGCCGCGTTTGATGGCGTGGTCATGTGCGCCGCCCCAGATGCCTCCCGACCTGTATTTTGCCCTCACGCTCATCGTCAAAATGGCCATCACCGCCGCTTTCGTGCTGGCGGCGACGATTACCGCCGAGCGTGCCGGCCCACTGGTCGGCGGGCTGGTGGCGACGCTGCCGATCGGGGCGGGGCCGGTTTACGTATTTCTTGCGCTCGATCACGACGCACAATTCATCTCGCAAAGCGCGGTGGCAAGTCTTGCCGTCAATGCGGCAAATGTCATCTTCGCGGTCGTCTATTGCGTGCTCGCTCAGAGGCGATCGCTCGCCATCAGTCTGGGCGGAACCTATGTCGTGTGGATTGTGCTGACGGCGATCATAACCGCCAGCCATTGGTCGCTTGGTCCCGCGCTTCTGATTAACGCAGCCGCGATTGCGGTGGGGATGTGGGTCGTTCGGCCGTTCCGCCACACGCGGATGCCGCGGCAGCAACCGCGCTGGTACGACTACGCCTTGCGCGCGTTGATGGTCGCAGTTCTGGTCGGCGTCGTCGTTACATTCAGCTTCCGCATCGGTTCATACGGCAGCGGGCTGCTGGCGGTGTTTCCGGTCGTGCTCACCAGCATCATCCTCATTCTGCATCGGCGCGCCGGCGGCAAACCGACTGCAGCGGTGCTGGCCAATGCGCCGCTCGGCCTGCTCGGTTTTGGCATAGCCTGCATGGTGCTGCATCTCACCGCCGAGCCCTTCGGTGTCGTGGCAGGGCTTTCGCTGGCGCTGGCGACATCGATCGGCTGGAGCCTTGCGGTGCTGGCGGCGCGGCGTCACGGAGTCGCGGTTTAGCTCATGTCGCTGTTTCTGTTCGGATTGTTGCTGAAAATTCTGATGACCGCCTCGATCGTGGTGGCGGCATCAGTCATCGTGGAGCGCAGCGGTCCGTTCATTGGCTCGCTCATCGCGGCGCTTCCGACCGCCGGCGGCGCGGCGATGATCATCCTCGCGCTTGAGCATCCGCCCGAATTCATCGCGCAAAGTGCGGTGGGAAGCCTGATCGCGAACGCCGTCTGCGCGTTCTTTGCGCTGACTTATGCCGCGCTGGCGCAACGGCATTCGCTGCAGCTCAGCCTCGGAGGCGCATTTCTCGTGTGGCTTGTCATCGTGTTCCTGTTGCGGCTGGTGGAGTGGAATGCGATCGGCGCGGTATTGTTGAACGCCGTCGTTTATCCGATCGCGATCGCTGCCGCGGCCCGCTTTCGAATCGCCGGCGCGGTGAAGCGTGTCGAACTGAGCGGCGCCGACCTTGCCTGGCGCGCCGGCGTGGTGACGCTCTGCGTCGTGCTGGTCACGGCGGCGAGCAGCTTCGATCGGTTCTTATTTTTCGGGCACGTTTGCCTTCTTCCCGGTGGCCATGGGCTCGTTCTTCATCATCCTGCATCCGCGCATCGGCGGGCCGGCGGCGGCAAGCGTCGCTGCGCACGTGCTCACCCCATTGATCGGGCTCGGCCTCGGCTTGCTCGCCGTGCATCTCCTGGCCGTACCGATCGGCGTGTGGTGGTCCTACGCAATCGGGCTGGGCATCGGCATCGGCTGGAACGCGCTGCTGTGGGCGCTGCGCCAGCGCAAATTATTGCAGTAGACCTACTTCCAACGCCTTGATCTGCAGCGCGAGATATCGCGAAAAAATCCGGCATTGCGCGAGGCTGCCGGCCGTGAACCAGAGCCCGGGCTGCGCGGTGCGCCGCCACATGTTGCTCAGCTCGCCGCCCTCATCGAAGCCCCAGACCGGGCCGATGCGGTCGGCAATGTCGTCGCCGAGGTAGCGGCGCACGGTTTCCTGCTGGTTCTTGTAGCCGGTGGCCAGCACCAGAAGCTCGGCCGGCACGATGCTCCCGTCGCGCAGCCGCGCGCCTTCCGGCACGAAGGTCTCGATATCGGCATACTGAAGAAGGCCGATGTCGCCGGAGATGATCAATTCCGAGCAGCCGACGTTGAAGTAATAGCCGCCGCCGCGACGCAGATACATCATCTGGAAGCCGGTTTCGTCTTCGCCGAGCCAGGTATTGAATCCGCGCGCCTCGAGCGCATTGATCAGATTGTTGTCTACCTTCCGGCCTTTTGCGGTGGAGAGCTGATACGAGCGCCTCAGAACCGGATAGGGAAACGAGGTGGCGAGCAGGTCGCAATCATCAAACGGAATTCCTTCCGAGTAGATCGCGTAAACGCTCTGTGCTTCCTTCAGGCTCACCACATGGGTCTTGCTGCGCTGGATCATGGTGACTTTCGCGCCGTGCGCGTGCAGCTCCTGCGCGACGTCATGACCGCTGGTGCCGGTCCCGAGCACAAGCGCCTTGCGGCCTTTCCACTGCTCGGCGTTCTTGAAATCGCCCGAATGCACCTTGATGCCGGCAAACGTTTCGAGACCGGGCAGATCAGGCGTGTAAGGAATGCTGCTCACGCCGGTTGCAAAGATGAGATGGCGCGGGCGCATGACGCGTTCCGTTCCGTCGCTTCGGCGCAGCGTGACGCGCCATTCGGCGCGTCTTATCGTCGTAGGATGCCGGCGACAAGCTCGGTGCCGGTCCAGAAATTGAGCTCCATCGTCTCGACATAGGATTCGAACCAGTTGGCCAGCTTGTCCTTCGGGATGTAGACGGGAAAAGTCGGCGGAAAAGGCAGATAGGGCAGGTGGTTGACGTGCACTTCATTGTGCAGCGTCAGCGAATGATAGCGCGTGCGCCAGTTGTCGCCGATGCGTTCGTGCCGATCGACGATCAGCGTGTCGATGCCAAGCTGACGAAGGCGTGCCGCAATCGATAGTCCGGCTTGCCCGCCGCCGACGACGATCACGGCAGGGTCGCTTTCGGAGAATGCGCGCTGTTTCTGCAGACGATCGGCCCAGTTCTCCGCGCCGAAGTCGCGCGTCGAATTCGGGCTCGCCGCGCCGCTTGAATTCGTCTTCGTAGCCTCTGAGCTCCTGCAGGTTCGTATTCAGAGTCCAGGCGCGCAGCTTGCCCTGGCCATCGGGTCTCAGTCGCAGCACGCCCGCGCAGGGACCGAAGGCAGTTTCGAACTCGAACAGCGCTTCGATATTTTCCTCGCCGGCGCGGGATATCCAGCGCGGCGGCGTTCGCTTGTCCGGAATATGGAAGTTCCTCGCCTGCGCGCGCGACAGCGTCTCACGCAGGGTCGCTTCGATCGCCGGCCGGCCGGCCATCGTCTGGATGGTCCAGGTAAATGCCAGGACGTCGCGCCAGAGGCCGTCATCCAGAAACAACGCGGCGGCCGCGGCGGCGTCCCGCGCCGACAACGCGGCCTCGAAGCTTTCAAGCCAGCGTTGCGCCTCCGCCGGCGCGGTTGCCTGCTTTCTCTCGGCAACATTCATCATGGTGTCTAAGGTTTACGCGTACCCGTCAGCTTCGCTTTTAGCATATAAAGCGCTTCCATCGCCTCACGCGGCGACAGGTCGTCGGGGTTGATCGCAGCGAGGGCGGCAACAAGCAAATCCTCGGCCGATTCCGCGCTTTTCCTGAGAGGCTTTTTGGGGAGCCGCGAACAGCGGCAGATCCTCGAAGCCCTTCGGCGCGGCGCGGTCTTCCTGCTCCAGCTTGGCGAGCACCAGCTTGGCGCGCTCGATCACGCTTGGCGGCAGGCCGGCAAGCTTCGCGACCTGGATGCCATAGGAGCGGTCGGCGGCGCCCGCGACGACTTCGTGCAGGAAGACGACGTCGCCCTGCCATTCCTTCACGCGCACCGTTGCATTGTGCAACCGGTCGAGCCGGCCGGCGAGGGCGGTCAACTCGTGGAAGTGCGTGGCGAACAGTGCACGGCATTTGTTGACGTCGTGCAGGTGCTCGACCGTGGCCCATGCGATCGACAATCCGTCGAAGGTGGCGGTGCCGCGGCCGATCTCGTCGAGGATCACCAGCGCGCGCTCGCCCGCCTGATTGAGGATGGCGGCGGTTTCTACCATCTCGACCATGAAAGTCGAACGCCCGCGCGCAAGATCGTCCGCCGCGCCGACGCGCGAGAACAGTTGATCGACGACGCCGATATGCGCCCGCTTGGCGGGAACGAAGCTGCCCATCTGCGCGAGGACTGCGATCAGCGCGTTCTGCCGCAGGAAGGTGGATTTGCCGGCCATGTTGGGGCCGGTGAGGAGCCAGATGCGGCCGGCTCCGGTTTGCGGTGGTGGCGAGAGGTCGCAGTCGTTGGCGATGAACGGCGTGCCGTCTCGCGACAGCGCCTGTTCCACGACCACATGACGGCCGCCTTCGATGACGAATGCGGGGCTGTCGTCGACCTGCGGCCGTACATAGTCGCGCTCGACAGCAAGGTGCGCGAGCGCGCTTGCGACATCGAGCGCGGAAAGCGCTTCTGCGCATTCCTTGATGTTGACGCTCTGCGCCATCACGGCTGCGACCAGCCGCTCGAAAATCTCGAGCTCCAGGCCAAGTGCGCGCTCGGCGGCGCTGGCGATCTTCGCTTCCAGTTCGCCGAGTTCGGTGGTGGTGAAACGAACCTGTCCGGCGAGCGTTTGCCGGTGAATGAATATGCCGTTGAACGGTGCGCCCATCAGGCGCTCGCCGTGCTGCGCGGTCACTTCGACGAAATAGCCGAGCACGTTGTTGTGCTTGATCTTGAGCACACGAATGCCGGTGTCCTCGGCATAGCGCGCCTGCAACGCCGCGATCACTCGGCGCGATTCATCGCGGAGCGCGCGGGTCTCGTCGAGAGCCTTGTCATAGCCTTCGCGAACGAAGCCGCCGTCGCGCTTGAAGGCCGGCAGCTCGGCGGCGAGCGCAGCGGACAATTCGGCGGCCAGCATGCCGTCCGGCTTGCGGCAGGCTTGCATCGCGGCGGCTATCTCGGCGGGCTTGTCCTTGAGCGATGCAAGCGCGCGGGCAAGGTCGGCGGCCGCCAGCATGCCGTCGCGGATGGCGGCAAGATCGCGCGGTCCGCCACGGCCAACGGCCAATCGCGACAGCGAGCGGGCAAGATCCGGTGCGGCGTGCAGGCGGGAGCGGGTTTCCGCGCGCGCTGCCGCATCGCCCGCAAAGCTTGCGACCGAGTCGAGCCGCCTGGCAATTTGCGCCGGATCGGTCAGCGGCGCCGACAGTCGCTGGGCGAGCAGCCGCGAGCCGGCCGCGGTCACCGTGCGGTCGATGGCATCGAGCAGCGAGCCGCGCCGGTCTCCGGACAGCGTGCGCATCAGTTCGAGATTGCCGCGGGTCGCCTGATCAATCGCCATGCTGGCCCCGGCGCTTTCGCGCAAGGGCGGCGACAGCGGCGGCCGTTGGCCGATCTGCGTGCGTTCGACATAGGTCACGCAAGCCGCGGCGGCCGTGATCTCAAGCCGCGTCAACGCGCCGAAAGCCTCGCTGGTCGACACCGCGAAGAACGAGGTCAGCCGCCGCTCGGCGGTGGCGCCGTCAAAAACGTCGCGCGCGAGCGGGGTCACCGCCGGCAGCGAGCGCCAGAACGCGGCGAGATCGGGTTCGCCGTAAAGCGCGTCCGAAACGATGATTTCACCGGGCTCGAGCCGCGCGATCTCGGCGGGCAGCGTTGCCCGGTCGCATTCGGAAACGCGGAATTCACCGGTCGAAATATCGATCCAGGCAAGCGCGAAGCGGCTGTCGTCGCCGGACAGACGCGCGCGCGCGACTCGCGAGCAGATAGTTGTTCCGCTTCGCATCGAGCAGCGAGTCTTCGGTGAGCGTGCCGGGCGTGACCAGGCGCACCACGTCGCGCCGAACGACGCTTTTGGCGCCGCGCTTGCGTGCCTCGGCCGGGTCCTCAAGTTGCTCGCACACGGCGACGCGGTGGCCCTGCGCGATCAGGCGATGCAGATATTCGTCGGCGCGCTCGATCGGCACGCCGCACATCGGAATATCGGCGCCGAGATGCTTGCCGCGCTTGGTCAGCACGATGCCGAGCGCGCGTGAGGCAATCTCGGCATCGGCGAAGAACAACTCGTAGAAATCGCCCATCCGGTAGAACAGCAGGCAGTCCGGATGGGCGGCCTTGATGTCCTGATATTGCTCCATCATTGGAGTACCGACCGCGGCCGCTATGGGTACGGGCGCGTCGCCGTTCTGCGGCGGAATTCCGGATGCGTCAGGTTCGGGCTGGCCGATGGGTCGCGTGAGCGCCATGGGCGCGAAGGTTACCAGAAGGCGGTCGCGCCACGAGCCGAAAGCAGGGCGTCATGCCCGGCTTTGTGCCGGGCATCCACGACTTTCTTTGCTAAAGAGCAGAAAAGCCGGTGACGGTATAAAGGCAGAAAGAGCCTCAGCTCTTGAACTTCACGCCCGTGATGCGTTCGAGATTGCCGTGCCAGACCTTTTCCTTGTCGGCTGCCGGCATATCGATGCCTTCGATGATGCGCAGCGTTTCGCGCGTGTACATGGTGCCCTTTTCGGGATCGAAGGGGCAGTCGGACGCAAACACGATCTTGTCGAGATCGTAGAACGCAAAGCCTGCATGCGTTGCCGGCACGCCGCCGAACACGGCCGTGTCGGCGTAGAACGAGTGCTTGAAGTAATCGAGCGGCCGCTTCTTCAGGCGCTTCAGAACCACGCTCAGGTCTTCGTCCGACGTGCGCGCGCCGAGCTGGTCCCAGCCGGGGCCGATGCGGCCTTCCAGCATCGGCACGATGCCGCCGAAATGATGCGTGATGATCTTCAGGTTCGGGTATTTGTCCATGATGCCCGAGAAGACGAGCCGGGCCATCGCCGCTGCGGTTTCGTAGGACCAGCCGAACGTCCACCAGATCTCGTACTTCGATTTCTTCTCGGTGAGATAGTCCGGGAAGTTGGCGGCACGCGCCGGATGCATCCAGACCGGCTTGCCGGACTTGTTCATGGCTTCGAAGAATGGCTCGAACGCCGGGTCATCGAGCGGCTTGCCGGCGATGTTGGTGTAGATCTGCACGCCGAGCGCGCCGTTCTTGAGCGCGCGTTCGGCCTCGCGCACGCCGCCATCGGGCGCGATCAGCGCGGCCTGTCCGACCCAGCCGGGAAACTGATCGGGATATTTCCGGCAGATCTCGGCGAAGCCATCGTTCACGAGCTTGGTGTATTCCTCCGTCAGCTTGCCGTCGCCCTTGGTCATGACCTCCAGCGGCGGCATCGGATAGGAAAGGATCTGCGCATAGTCCTTGAATCCGTCGACGATCTTGCGGCGGATATCGAGATCATGGATGCACGGGATTTCGCGCACGCGCTTGCCGATGTCGGCATGGCCACTTTCCACGATCTTGTTGAAGTATTTTTCCGGGATGAAATGGGTATAGGCATCGATGCGCATGTACTCGTTCTCCGTGACTTCGAACTTACTGGATACTGAATCCGTTCAATAGGGGGTGATGACGTTGAGCATCGCCTGCCGCTTTTCATTGATGACGGCGTTGCGCGCGCGTGAAAGTGCCTCAGGCAGGTCGGCGGGCTTTTCCACGCGCTCGGCATGGGCGCCTTGTGCACGCGCCATTTCCTCGAACGGCGGTGAGGGGTCGAGGTCGGCAAGCGTGCGGCCATCGTTCTCGCCCGCCACGCCATCCTTGAACATCGACAGCGTGGCGCGGCGCACGGCGCCGTAGCGGCTGTTGTTGAATACGATCGTCAGGATTGGCAGATTGTGGACGGCAGACACCCAATGTCCGACCATCGGATTGGCGAACATGTAGGAGCCGTCGCCAAGAGTCGCGACCACGAAGTTGTCGGGCGCCGCGAGTTTTGCTCCGAGCGCTGCGCCGAATCCCCATCCAAGTCCGCCTGCGGGACCGAGCGCGAAGAACGTGCCCGGCTTTTCGCGCGCGCAATGGTCCGGCCGCAGCGGATATTCATTGATGATGACGGCATCCTTGCCGACCGTTTCGCCGATGACGCGAGACAGATATTCCGGCGAAATCGTCGTGCCCGCCGTCAAATCCTTCGCCAATTGCGCGCGCCGCGTCCGCATGCGCTCGGTCAGGCGCGCGCGGCGCGCCGCAATGCGCGCGTCGGCCATCTGCAGGCGCGGCTCGACGGCGCGCGCAAGCGCATCGAGAGCCTGCGCAGGGCCGGCCTGCAACGCCAGGTCGCTCGGAAAGCTCCGCATCGGATAGCGCACGTAGAACGGATCCTCGCCAATATGGGCGACGCGGCAGCCACCGGGTGGATGCTGCAGATGCGGAATCCAGGGCACGTCGAACTCGAGCGCGATGACGAGGTCGGCATCGGCAAGCAGGGCGCCGGGCTCGAATCCGAAATGCATGGAATGGCTCGAGGGCAGGCACACCGAGCGCGGGTTGTGCGTGACGACCGGGATGGCGCAGCGTTCGGCCAGACGCTCGAGTTGATGGACGGCCTCGGCGGGCAAGGTCGATGTGACGATCAAAGGACGCTCTGCAGCCGCAATCCATTCAGCCAATGTTGCGATCGTGCGAGGGTCGGGATATGCGGCCGCCGCTTGCGGACGTGGTTTTGTGGGTCCGACCGGTTCAGGCAACGCGGCCGCGAGCGGTTCACGCGGCAGCACCAGGTAAACCGGTCCGCGTGGATGCGCCATGGCGACTTCGACGCCGCGCGCCACGACATCGCCGATCTGTCCCGGCACGCGCAGTTCGTAATCCCACTTCACAAGCTCGCGCACCATGCCGGCCTGGTCGAACATTTCCTGCGCCCAGTGGATCGGCCGTGAGCGCGAGCCGAATGTGCCTTTCTCGGTAATCGGCGTGCGTCCGGCAGCCAGGATCAGGGGGACGCGGTCGCGCGACAAATTTGTCAGGTTGTTGATCGTGTTCGCGGTGCCGACATTGACGTGAACCATCACCGCCTGCGGGCGGCCCGTCATCATATAGGCGCCATGCGCCATCCCGACCGCGAGATTCTCGTGCGGTACCAGAATAGGCTTCGGCACCTTGGCATTCGTTTTTTTGGCGCGGCTGAAAGCTTCGACGATCGGCGGAAAGTCGGTGCCCGGATTGACGAAAAAATAGTCCGTGCCGTGGTCGGCGAGTGCGCGCAGGAAAGCTTCAGCGGCAATCGTTGGCCGTTGTCCCGTCGGTGTCGCGGCCATTTCCGCGCCCTCAATGCGTCCGGTTCCCGTGGACGCAATTATCGTTTGTTTTGTGGGCCCGGTTTTACTCGACCGAGGATTGGCTGACAACGGAGGTGCGCGCACCTCAGCCTTGCAGACTACTCGGCCGCGATCCGCAGCGCTGGCTGACCGTCGATCTCGGCGAGGCATTTGGTGAGGCTTTCGCCGTCAGGGTCAACCAAGGCGGCGGTGCGTGCGCTCGCAACGGCGTCGGCCGCACGCGCCGAGGGGATTTGGCCCGCCAAAGCGGGACGAATCACGCGCATCTCGATTGCGCGGTAATTGGCGAGCCCACGCGCGTGCGTGTCGCCATAACCTTTGATCAGACGTGCGCATTCGGCGACTTCCAGCGCCAGCTCGACGGAGTGCTTTCGCGGCCGCGCGGATCAGCCAGAGCCAGTTGTCGATTTGTTGCTGCTCCTGCTTGTAGCGGTGGCCGTAGGGCCGCAGGACACGAAGTTTGGCCAGCAGCCAGAAGCGCAGGTAGCCGCTGATCGAGGTGGAGTTGATCTCCATCCCGAAATAAACCCGGCCAAGCCAACCTTTGCGCTCTGCTAATCGCAAGATAGGTTGCGCCAGGAACGATGGAAGCAATTGGCAAAGCTCTTCAATACCTGGCTTGAGAAAATCGTGAACGGAAAACGGCTCGCCATTTGTGCGCAGTTCCTCGCGCGCAATGCGCTGCATGCGGGCCGGCGCAATCTTTGCCTGCGCTACACGGACGACGTCTTCGTAAGACATGCGAACGGCGAGATGTCGCGCAACTTCCTTCAGTAGCTTGCCTTGTGCGCCCATCGCCTGATCGTCCGCGATGACGGGCCGCAGACGATCGAGATAAAGCCGGCCGTAGGCGACGCTCTGGTAGTTGATAAGGCGCCGCACGCCTTCGAGCCCGACTGCCTGGGCGACGGCGGGAAACGTGCGTGCCACCTCGTGCTCAACGAAAGCCGGCGTTGCGGCGGCCTTGCTCTTTTTTTCGGAAGGCTTCGCAGGCTTAAGTTTTGCACGAGCGGCATCGTAACCGGAACGGAAGCCTTTGAGATTGCTGTCGACCGCCTTGCCGTCCTCGCGAATGGCCGCCTCGAATTGTTCGCGCGCGAGCGGCAGCCGTCCGCAGCCGGCGATGGCGCCGAGCATCACCGCATTGATGATCGAGCCGCTTTGCTTTGCCAGCGCGTCCATGTCGACGAGGAGAGCGTCTTTTGCATGCCCGTTGATGATCTTGATGAGCTTGTCCTGATCGAAGCGTCCGTCACCCATCGCGATCTTTTCATCCATCGCGTAGAAGCGGCTCAATGAGCTGATAACGTGCGTTCGGTCCGGCGTGACGAAGCCATTCGCGACGGTACGGCCGGATTCCAGCAATTCGCTCGCCACCGCGATGTCGATGTCGCCGACGCCGGGCGTCAGCGCGAGCACTGGGCGCTTGCCGTTAAGGTCCGCAATTTTGGTTGGAAGGATCTCAACATAATAAGTCGTGGCGCCGGTCCGCTGTGCAACACCCGGAATAGAGGTGCTTTGCACCGGGAAACCGGCTTGTGCCGCCGCCGATACGATCCACTGCGTCAGCACGCCGCCGCCTTCACCACCAAGCGCGGCGATCAGCATCGTTATTGGACGTGTCGAAGTCATGTTGCGGCCTCGCCGGCATAACCGCCGAACCAGCCGATCACCTTCTGCCGCAGCCGATGCATGAACCGGTCGCGCCAGGTCGCATTGCGAATGATTTCGGCGCGATAGAAAGACGGGCACAAGACGGCGGCGTGCGCGACCTCGCCGCACAATCCGCACCCGACGCAGCTTTCGATCACCGTCGCCACCGGGTCGGTCCGCAGCGGATCGGGCGAGGGCTTCACCGTCAGCGACGGGCAGCCAGACAGGCGGATGCACGAATGATCGCCTGTGCAAATTTCATCATCGACTCCATAGCGCGTTCGGGTGACACGCTCGCCGCGCTTGAGCTTCTCGGCATCTTCCGCGCGCACGCGGCGCTGGCGCGCGAGCTGGCACTCGCCGTCCGCGATGATGACCTTCAGGCCGCGTTCCGCGGTTTTCATCGCCTCTTTCAGCGTCTTCACCATCGTGCTGACGCTGTAGGTGCGGACCGTGCGCAGCCATTTCACGCCCATCGCGCGCAAAGTCTGCTCGATGCCCATGCCGGGTGCCGGGCCTTCCTTGCTGGCCGCGCTTGACGGGAATGTATTGCTGGCCGGTCGCGGACGCGTAGCCGTTCTGCATCACGATCAGAACGCCGTCGCCTTTGTTGAAAAGATTGGAGCGACGCCGGTGATCAGGCCGTTATGCCAGAAGCCGCCGTCGCCCATGATCGCGATCGGGCGCCTTTCCATATTGGGCGTGACCGCCGCGGCGCTGGCGAGCGACATGCCGTAGCCGAGTATGGAGTTGCCGAGCGAGAACGGCGCGAACGTCGCAAACGAGTGGCAGCCGATGTCGGCGCTGATATGCGTCGGGCCCAGTTCGCGCTGCATCAACTTGATCGCCGAAAAGACAGGCCGTTCCGGACAGCCGGTGCAGAACGCCGGCGGTCGAGGGGGCAGTGGACCGAGCGCAGCGCCAGCGGCCGCCTTGTGCGCGATCAGACCGCGCGCGGTCTTCGCGATGGCATCGGCATCGATGCCTTTCGGCCTCGTTTGCTGAAGAAATGCCGCCAGCCCTTCGAGCAGCACATCGGAGGCGTATTCTCCCGCGTTCGGCAGCAGCCCTTTGCCGAGCACGCGGGTATTGATGTCCGCCCGGCGCAGTTCGACGTTGACGGCCTGCTCGATATAGTCGGGATAACCTTCCTCGACGACCAGCACGGCGCTCTTGCCCGCGCAGAACGCGCGCAGCTCTTCCGGCACCAGCGGATAGACAACGTTGAGGACGAGCATCGGCACACGGGAGGCGCCGAAAACGTCGGCGAGCCCCATGCGCTCAAGAGCGCGCAGCACGCTGTTGGTGAGCCCACCCATGACGATAATGCCGACGTCGTTCAGGTCACCGCTAATTGTTTCGTTGAGCTTGTGCTCGCGGATGAAGGCGCGTGCCGCCGGCAGCCGCTCTTCAACCTTCAGGCGCTCCTGCGTAAAGATCACCGGCGGATGCGCGAGCCGGCCGTATTCGAACCGTCGGCGGTCCTTGCAACTTGTCGAGGCCGGATACGACGCCCTTGCGATTGCTCTTCGCGGTAAATTCGCCGGTCGCGTGGCAGGCACGGATGCGCAGCTCCAGCATCACCGGCGCGTGGCTTGCCTCGGACAGTTCGAATCCCTTCTCGACGGTGCGAACGATCGACGGAAGATCGGGCCGCGGATCGAGCAGCCACATCGAAGACTTCAGCGCATAGGCGTAAGAGCGTTCCTGGATGACACTGGCGCCCTCTCCATAATCCTCGCCGAGAATGATCATGGCGCCGCCGATGACGCCGGGCGAGGCGAGATTGGACAGCGCGTCAGCGGCCACATTGGTGCCGACGATCGATTTCCATGTCACCGCACCGCGCAGCGGGTAATTGATGGAAGCGCCCAGCATGGCCGCGGCCGACGCCTCGTTCGAGCAGGTCTCCAGATGCACGCCGAGCTCGGACATGATGTCTTCCGCATCGACGAGAACGTCGAGCAGGTGCGAGACCGGCGCGCCCTGATAGCCGCCGACATAGGACACGCCGGATTGCAGCAGCGCCTTGGTGACTGCGAGGATGCCTTCGCCGTGGAAGGTTTCCCCGTCACCGAGCTTGAGCGCCTGCACTTCCTTTTTGAACGAGCGTTCCATTCTCAGGCCTTCGCGAGATAGTTGGGACCCAAACTATATAGCACGGCACCACCTACATGTGGGAGGGCAGCCACAAAGCGAGGATCGGAAATGCGATCAAAATCACCAGGCGAATCAAGTCGGTAATGATAAACGGGATGACGCCTTTGAAGATGGTCGTAAAACTCACGTCTTTGACCACGCTTTTTATCACAAACACGTTCATCCCGACCGGCGGGTGGATGAGGCCAAGCTCCACCGTCATGACGATGATCACGCCGAACCAGATCGGATCAAAACCAAGGTGGATTATGACGGGGAAGATGATGGGAATGGTGAGAATGATCATCGCCATCGCGTCCATCAGGCAGCCGAGCAGCAGATACATCAGCATGATGAGCGCCAGCACGCCGTATTTTCCCAAGCCAAGCGCGGTGAGGAACTCGGTCACCTTCTGCGGCGTCTGCGTGATGGTGAGAAAGTAGCCGAACAGCAGCGCGCCGATCAGCACGGTGAACACTGCAGCTGCCGTGCGGGTCGCCTGCAGCAGCGACGTCAGTATGCCGTCCTTGTCCAACCGCCCGCTCAGCACGCCGATGAGGAACGCGCCGCTGGCGCCAACGCCGCCGGCTTCAGTCGGCGTGAAACGCGGCAGGAACGGCAGCCCGTAAAGCCCGCCGATCACGAAGATGAACAGCAGGAGGGGCGCCCAGATGTCTTTCAGCGCCGCAAGGCGCTCTTTCCAAGGTGTGGGCTTGCCGGCGGGCAGGAAGCCCGGCTTGACCCAGCCGATGATGGCGATCGTGATCATGTACATGCAGATCGCCAGCAGGCCGGGAATAATGCCGGCGATAAACAGCTTGCCGATGTCCTGCTCGGTGATGATGCCGTAGACCGCGAGCACCGTTGACGGCGGCAGCATGGCGCCGAGCGTGCCACCGGCTGCGATCACGCCGGTGGCAAAGCTCTGCGGATATCCGTATCGCCGCATTTCGGGGTAGGCGACGGTGGAAAATGTGGCCGCGGTCGCGACCGAGCTGCCGCAGATCGCCGCAAATCCGCCGCAGGCCGCGACCGTGGCAATGCCAAGCCCGCCGCGAAGATGACCGACGAAATTATTGGCGGTGCGGAAAAGCTCGCGGCTCATGCCGGAGCTGGTGACGAAGGCGCCCATCAGCAGGAACATCGGAATGACGCCGAAGATGTAGTCGGTGACCGTGCGCATCGAGGTCTGCCCGACCAGCTTGAGAGCCGGTGCGCCACCGACGAGGTAGCTGAATCCCGAAATGCCGACGAGACCCATCGCCATGCCGACCGGGACACGCAGGAGCATCAATGCGAATAACGCGACGAACCCGAGAATGGCGACGGTATCGGTGCTCATCGCTATTCGACCGGCTTGATCTCTTTCTGCACGGCCGGGTCGACCATGTAGTCGGGATGGAAGATCAGGCGATACGTCCGCACCGCAATCAGCAGGACAGCGGAAACGTCGCCGAGCCAGGCGAGCATAAAGAACGGCCAGGTCGGCAAGCGAAGGTCGAAGGTGAGCACGTTGTCGCTGCGCGTGGTCATGACCTTGTCGAACAGCGTGTAGGTCTGCACCGTGACGACGAACAGCAGCACCAGCGTCGCGAAAACGTCGATCATCCGCTGGTAGCGCGGGCCGACATTACCCCACACGAGATCGACGGTGATGTGCGTGCCGCGGTAGGACGTCGCCGCGATGCCCCAGAAAATCAGGATGCCGAGCATCAGCCGTCCGAAATCGTAGGAATCGGGAATCGAATACGAAAACAGATTGCGAAGCAGGACCTGAAGGAAAATATTGGCGGCGACGATGCCGACAAAGAACGCCGCCACCCATTCGATCGTGTCGATGAAACGATCCATATAGACGCGGTTCACGGCGGATTCCCCCGCGGTGCGTTTCAAATCAGGGCGGCGGCGGCAGATGCCGCCGCCGCCTTCGGCTTCAACGCGCGACGAAGCTCAGTACGCCGCTTTGTCTTTTGCGAGCTGCGCCTTGAGCTCCTTCATGATCGTGTCCGGATCGCCGCCCGCCTTCTTGACGTTGTCCGCCCAGGTCTTCTCCAGCGGCTCGGCTGCCTTCTTCCACTCGGCGACCTGCGCCGCGCTCGGTTCGTAGACTTCGTGGCCTGCCTCGGCCTTTATCTTCGCAATGCCGGCATGCTCGAAATCTGCCCACGGCGCCGCCACTTTCAGCGCCCATTGCGGCGTGCAGTGGTTGTCGATCACCTTTTTCTGCGCCGCCGACATCTCGTTGTATTTCGCCTTGTTGAACACGAAGGCGAACGTCGTGACATAAAGCGGCATGTCGAGGTGATATTTGGTCACCTTGTCGATTCCGAACAACGGCACCGAGCCCCAGGGGAACGTCACCGCATCCGCGACACCCTTCTCAAGAATGTCGCGGACTTCCGGCGCGGCCGCTTGCACGTTGGTGCCGCCGAGCATGGTGACAAAGGTCGCCATGGTCGCATGCGCCGGGCGGATCTTCATGCCCTTGATGTCGCCGGGAACCAGGATCTTCTTCGAACGCGAATGGAACGCGCCGGGGTCGTGCACGAAGGCGAGACAGAACTTGACGTCCTTCATCTCCTTGTCGGCGTATTTGCGGTACCAGGCGTCGAGCGCCTGCGTGCCGCCCTTGGCGTTCGTCATGAGGAACGGCAATTCGCCGGCGCCGATGATCGGGAAGCGGCCGGGCTGATAGCCGGGATTGATGTAGGTGAGATCGGCGATGCCGTCGCGCGCCATGTCGTAATGGTCGAACGCCTTGCCGAGCTGCTGCGCCGGGTAAACCTTGTATTTGATCGTGCCGCCGGAATCTTTCTCGACCGAGGCGCCCCATTCTTCCAGCGCCTTCTGCAGCGGATGCGATGGCGGCACCCAATGCGACAACTTGAGTTCGAAAGTTTTGTCTTGTGCGAGCGCGCCGGTCGCGCCGCCGATCAGCAAGGCGGCAGCATAGACACATCCGGCGAAACGGAGTTTCATGGGTTCCTCCCTTGAGGGTTGGGTGTTGGTTTGGTCGCCAACTTTTTGCAATATTCAGCCGAATGCCAGCGACGTTGTAAAGCGTATAGTTTGACACCCAACTAAATGCTCGGCCGTTGAAAGGATCGACGCGGTGCACGGAACGAACGGCGTCGAGCCGCACAAACGGCACAGGCGGGCGCCGGCGCGGCAGGAACGGCGAAGCCATTGGCTTATCGGTCAATTTTGGTCCGCTCGCGCATTGGGTCGGTTTCAATTTGCGCATGGCGCAGGAAGCTGCCTTTCAGGCGTTCTCCCACCTTTCGCAGGAGATCGGCGAAAGCCCAGGCCGGTTCGCCACTCTGACATTGATCGCGCGCAATCCCGGCATCAGCCAAACGGAGCTGTCGCTCGCCAATGGCCGCGACAAGTCCAGCCTTACGCCCGTGGTCGAGGATCTGGTGAAGCGCGGGCTGGTCGAGCGCAAGCGCATGGACAACGACCGGCGTACATACCGGCTCAATCTTACGCCTTCCGGAAAAAAGGTGCTCACGATGTTGACGCGTTGCGCACGGCGGCACGAGCGCAATCTCGACCGGGTCATCGGCGAACGGGACCGCAAGCGGTTTATTCAGATTCTGAAGAAAATTGCGGCGGAGCTCGGCTAGGTTTCGCCGGAGGTCATCCCTGGAACTTGTCCAGCACGGCGGCTGGGACCGGATGCGACTTGAGCCGGCCGCTCCCATCGCGGATCACCCACACGCGCTTTTCCGAGCACTCGACGCAGGTTTCGCCGTTCAGGCTCAACTGGTGCTCCACGTCGAAGCTGGAATGGCCGAATGAGATGGTGCTCTTGACCGTCACGTCATCCCCGAAGCGCGTCGGCCTCAGGAACCGCGCCCGTGTGCGCACGAGCGGGAAGCCGCCGAATTCGAGATCCTTGAGCATGTCGAATTTGGTCATTCCGAGCCTGCGCTCGAACAGCAGCGGCGGTCGAAGCGTCGAAGATCTCGAAATAGCGCGGATAGAAGATGATTCCGGCGGGATCGCAGTCGCCCCATTCGATCCGCACGGTGCGGGTATTGCTGGATGCCGTCACCGCGACCTCAACGTGGCGCCATGCGCAGTGCGCCGTCGAGGCGGATCACCTCGCCGTTAAGATAGCCATTATGGATGCAGTGGAGCACGAGCGCCGCGAACTCACGGGGCTCACCCAAACGCTTCGGGAACGGCACGGCGGCACCAAGTGAATCCTGCGCCTCCTGCGGAAGCGCGCGCAGCATCGGGGTGCCGAAGATTCCGGGCGCGATGGCGAGCACGCGAATGCCGAATTGCGCGAACTCGCGCGCCGCCGGTAGCGTCAGTGCCGCAACGCCGCCTTTGGACGACGCATAGGCCGACTGGCCGATCTGCCCTTCGAAGGCCGCGACCGACGCCGTGGAGACGATGACGCCGCGCTCGCCGTCCGGCAGCGGCTCGGTGCCCTGCATGGCGGCGGCGACAAGCCGCATCATGTTGAAAGTGCCGATCAGGTTGATGCGAATGACGCGCTCGTAGTCGGCGAGCGGCATCGGTCCATCGCGGCCGACGATGCGCTTGGCGGGACCGACGCCCGCGCAATTGACCAGGATGCGGGCCGGACCGTGCGCGGCCGCGGCTTTCTTGACGGCCGCTTCGCCGCTGGCGCTGTCGGCAACATCGCAGGCGACGGCAACGCCTTTGACGTCCGCAGCCATGTCCGCGGCCGCTTTCTCGTTGACGTCGACGATCGCGACTTTCGCGCCGGCCGCGGCCAATGCCCGCGCGGTCGCGGCGCCCAACCCCGACGCGCCGCCGGTCACGATTGCCGCCTGTCCCTTGATTTCCATCAGCGGCCTTCCTCAGTGGTGATCACGCGCGAGGATAGAGGCGTCCCATAAAGCTCGTCCACCAGGGGGCGCGATTTCGCAAGACGGCGCGCTGGTTGATCGATCCCTTGTCGGTCATTTCGCCCTTGTCCATGGATGGCGGATCGGCCATCAGGATCGCGCGTGCGATGCGCGTCGAGGATCCCTGGCTGAGAGCGGCCAGCTTTTTCAGCAGCTCGGCGAATTTCTGGCGGACGCCCGGCGCGCCGACGATGTCGGACGGCAGACGCGTCGGCGGCCCAGGCCGCCGAGTTTCCGGCAGGCCTCGATGTCGGGAAACACAAGCGCGGCGATATAGTCGCGGTCGGCGCCGGCAAACACCACGTCGCGCACGAAGGGCGCAAAATGATCGATAAAGCGCGCGCGCAACGGTCCGACGCTGACCCACGTGCCGGTGGAAAGCTTGAAATCCTCGGCGATCCGGCCGTCGAACAGCAGTCCCTTGCCCGGATCGTCGGGATCGGCGAATTTCAGCGCGTCGCCGATCTTGTAGAAGCCCTCTTCATCGAACGCGTCGCGCGTCAGATCGTGCTGCCGCCAATAGCCGGGCGTGATGTGCGGGCCGCGCAGCCGCGCTTCCAGCTTGCCTTCGTTCGGCACCAGCTTGAGCTCGACGCCGGGCGTCGGCAGGCCGATATTGCCGGGCCGGTCGAAATCCCACGTGCAGGCAAGCGCAAGCGGCGAGGTTTCGGTCGAGCCGAGCGAGGACAGAAAGATGATGCGCTCGCCGGTGGTCTCGACCGCGAGCTGCGTGAGCTCGTCCCAGGTCGTCTGGTTCAAGCCGGCGCCGGCGTAGAACAGCACCTTCAGCCGGCTGAAAAAGTTGCTTGCGCAGCGTTTCATCGGCACGAAAATGCGGCGACCAGCGCCTCGTAGCCCTTCGGCACGTTGAAATAGATGGTGGGCGCGATCTCGCGCAAATTGCGCACGGTCTTCGGCACGCCCGGCGGCGTCGGATTGCCGTCGTCGATGTAGAGCGAGCCGCCGCATGTCAGCACCATATTGAAGTTGTGGTTGCTGCCGAAGGTGTGGCTCCATGGGAGCCAGTCGACCACCACCGGCGGCTCGTCTGTGACAAAAGCAAAGCCGGAGGCGAGCATCGCCTGGTTCGAGCACAGCATGCGATGCGTGTTGATGACGGCCTTGGGGCTTCCGGTCGAGCCTGAGGTGAACAGGAACTTGACGATCGTATCGGGCGTAACAGTCTCATGCGCCGCCGCTACGCCTGCGTCATCCTGGGCGCCAAGAAGATCGGAAAACAATGTTGTCTTCCGGTCGCCCAGCGGATTGCGCGTCACGACCAACTCGATGTCGTCGGGGACAGTTGCATAAAGTGCGCGCGCAAAGGGTCCTCCGTCGTTCACGAAGACGAGCCCGGGCGTCAGCAATTCAATGATCATTCGTAACTTCCCGAAATCGCTCGACATCAGCGAATAGGCGGGCGAGATCGGCGCGTAGGGGATGCCGACATATGTGGCCGCGAGGCCGAGCAGCGCGTGCTCGATATCGTTGCCGGACAGCACGACGATCGGTCTGTCGGGAGACAGCCCGCGCCGCAGCAGCGACGGCGCCAATCCGGCGCACGTCCGCAAGAACCTGCGCGTAACTGAGCTTGCGCCAATTTCCCTGCGAGTCGCGCTGCGCAAGGAATACGCGGTCGGGCGCAGTGCGTGGCCCAATGCTCGAGCGCGTCACTGAGCTTGCGATGGTATTTGCCAAGCGGTTGCGCCGCGCGGATGTGAATGACGCCATCGGCGCGTTTCTCAAGGACGACATCGAGCTTGCCGAGCCGGACCGGCCGCAACGGCGCGGCAGCGGAAGTCGTGACCTCTGACACTGCGCTCGACATCGACGCTTGTTACCTCGGCTAATTGCGCGTGGTCTTCGGCGCGCGTTTCTCAAGAAAATCCTTCAGTCGCGCCTTTGCCTCGGGATCCGCCTGCGCAATCGCCGCCATAAGCGCCTCCACGGCGTATCCGCTCTGAGGATTCATTTCGGCAATGCGCGGCAGTGCATGCATTATGGCAAAATTTGTCAGCGGCGCATTGCCGGCAATGCGTTGCGCGATCTCAAGGCCTTTTGCAAAACCATTGCCAGGTTCCACCAGATAAGTCGTCAGACCGATGTTCTGACCTTCTTCGGCGGAATACGTGCGGCCCGTGAGCATCATATCCATCATTCGCGCGGTACCGATCAACCGTGGCAGTCGAACCGAGCCGCCACCGCCAACGTAGATTCCACGGCTGCCTTCGGGCAGCGCGTAATAGGCTGAGCGCTCGGCGACGCGCACGTGCGTCGCGGCGGCGAGCTCAAGACCGCCGCCGACCACCGCGCCGTGCAAAACAGCCACGGCCGGCACCTTGCCGAATTGAATTTTCTCGAACGCTCTATGCCAGAGGTTGGAATGCGCAATGCCTTGCGTGACGTCGCGCTCCTCCAATTCGGAGAGATCCAGGCCGGCAGAGAAATGATCGCCCTCTCCGGCGATCAGCACGGCGCCGATGCCGTCCGGCAACGACGAGAAGAACTGCTCGATTCCGACAATGGCCTCATCGTTGAGCGCATTGCGCTTTTGCGGCCTGTTAAGCCGCAGAATGGCGACCGCGCCCTCGCGCTCCGCAATGAGGGACGCCGGAAGCCTGACTGCAAGACGCTCCGCCATTATTCCACCTCGTAGACATCAAGGCGCACAGCGCGTGCTTCGCGCTGGCCGCGCGCCAGGGCCAGAATCCGGTTGAGCCAATCGACGTTCGGGTCGGAAGTCTCGAACCGCATTACGGTCCGGAAATAATAGTGAGCAGGATCGACATTGTCGCCCCGCGCCAGCCGTTCCATTACTTCGGGCGGCCCGTGCCGAAGCCCCTCGCTGGTGACCATGATGCGTGCGCCGTCGTCGGTTTCGATGATGTACCGCGCTTTGATATCGGCAGCACCGTCTGTGCGGATGATCTGCCAATCGGCGCCGCCCGGAAGAATCCGCCCATTGAGCTTTGGCCCGCGCACGCGTGCCACCGAGGATGCCGATGACACGCCGCTCGCCATAGGGTGTGCGGCCGAGACCGGTGATGCCCTCGAGCTCTGCGAAAATCGTGAAAATGGGTTGCTTTCCCAGCATGACGGCAATCCGTTGGAGCCCCAACTTCTAACCGGCGGCCATTTGACCCTGCCGGTGGCCAGCCGTAAATACGGGACGCAACCGGGATCCCATCTCTATGGCGCGTATTACCTCGCTCGCCGAAGCCATCAAATCCGCCATCCACGATGGCGACACCGTCGCTCTGGAAGGCTTCACGCACCTTATTCCTCACGCCGCCGGCCACGAGATCATCCGCCAGGGCCGCAAGAACCTGACGCTGATCCGCATGACGCCGGACCTGGTCTACGACCAGCTGATCGGGATGGGTTGCGTCGACAAGCTCGTCTTTTCCTGGGGCGGGCAATCCCGGCGTCGGCTCGCTGCACCGGTTGCGCGACGCGGTCGAGAACGGCTGGCCGCACAAGCTCGAGATGGAAGAGCATTCGCATGCCGCGATGGCGAATGCCTATGAGGCCGGCGCGGCCGGGCTGCCGTGCGCGATTTTCCGCGGCTACATCGGCGGCGACCTGCCGAAGGTCAATTCCAAGATCAAGCGCGTGACGTGCCCGTTCACCGGCGAGGAGCTTGCCGCCGTGCCGGCGCATCGTCCGGACGTCGCCGTTATTCACGCGCAACGCGCCGACAAAGCCGGGAATGTCATGATTGAAGGCGTGCTCGGCGTGCAGAAGGAAGCCGTGCTCGCGTCCAAGCGCTCGGTGGTGACGGTCGAAGAGATCGTCGATGAACTCCCCGAGCGCAGCCTCAACGCTGTGGTGCTGCCGCACTGGACCGTCGGTCATATTGCCGAGGTGCCGGGCGGCGCCTTTCCGTCCTACGCGCAGGGCTACTATCCACGCACCAACAGCTTCTACAAGGAATGGGACGCGATCTCGCGCGAGCGCGACTCGTTCCTTGCCTGGATGAAAGAAAACGTGCTGACCAAGGGACCCGAGGTCTTCGCACAACACGTGCGCAAGTTCCGGACGGCGGCGGAGTAAGCGTCATGGCCGACTATACGCCGAACGAAATGATGACGATCGCCGCGGCCCGGGCGCTGAAGAACGACGACGTCTGTTTCGTCGGCATCGGCATGCCGTCGGCTGCGGCAAATCTCGCGCGCCTGACGCACGCGCCGGACATCACGCTGATCTATGAGTCGGGCACGCTTGCGACCAAGCCGAACATCCTGCCGCTCTCGATCGGCGACGGCGAACTGTGCGAGACCGCACTCACCACTGTTTCGGTGCCGGAAATGTTCCGCTACTGGCTGCAAGGCGGCCGCATCAAGGTCGGCTTCCTCGGCGGCGCGCAGATCGACAAGTTCGCCAATCTCAACACGACAGTGGTCGGCCCCTACGACAAGCCGAAAGTCCGGTTGCCGGGTGGCGGCGGTGCGCCGGAGATCGCGACCTCGTGCGGCGAGATCTTCATCATCATGGCGCAAGGCAAGCGCGAGCTTCGTCGACAAGCTCGATTTCGTCACTTCGATCGGTCACGTGTCGGGCGGCGACAGCCGAAGCAAGCTCGGCGTCAAGACGAAAGGCCCGACCAGGCTGATCACCGATCTCGCCATTCTCGAGCCCGATCCGACGACGAAGGAGATGACCGTCGTTTCGATTCATCCGGGCGTCACGCGCGAACAGATTCAGGACAATACCGGCTGGAAGGTCGCGTACGCGGCGAAGGTCGCGGAAACACCTTCGCCCACGAAACGCGAGCTCGAGGTGCTGCGTGATTTGCAGGCGCGCACCAAGCGCGCGCAAGAGGCCGCGTAATGGCGCGCGACGTCTTTATTTGTGACGCCGTCCGTACGCCGATCGGTCGCTATGGCGGTGCGCTGGCCAAGGTTCGCACCGACGATCTTGCTGCCGTTCCGATCAGGGCGCTGATGGCGCGCAATCCAAAGGTCGATTGGGCAAAGCTCGAGGAAGTCTACTACGGCTGCGCCAACCAGGCCGGCGAGGACAATCGCAACGTCGCGCGCATGGCGCTGCTGCTTGCGGGGCTGCCCGACAGCGTACCTGGCGTGACGCTGAACCGCCTCTGCGCCTCCGGCCTTGAAGCGGTCGGCACCGCTGCGCGTGCGATTCGCGCCGGCGAAATGGATTTCGCGATTGCCGGCGGCGTTGAATCGATGACGCGCGCGCCCTTCGTGCAGGGAAAAGCACAGGAGGCGTTCTCCCGAACCGCCGAGATTTATGACACGACGATCGGCTGGCGCTTCGTCAATCCGCTGATGAAGCAGCAATACGGCATCGATTCCATGCCGGAAACCGGCGAGAACGTCGCGGAAGAATTCCAGGTTACCCGCGCCGACCAGGACGCTTTTGCCCTGCGCTCGCAGCAGCGTGCCGGCAAAGCGATCGCCGCAGGCTATTTCGCCAACGAGATCGTTGCGGTGGAAGTGCCCGGAGGCAAGGCGGGACCGGTTAAAGTCGACAAGGATGAGCATCCGCGCCCCGACACGACGCTCGAGCAACTTGCCAAGCTGAAGACGCCTTTCCGCAATCCCGGGACCGTCACCGCAGGCAATGCATCCGGTGTGAATGATGGCGCGGCGCGCCATGATCGTCGCGTCGGAGGCGGCGGTTAAGGCGCATGGCCTCAAGCCGCGCGCGCGCATTCTCGGCATGGCTTCAGCGGCCGTGCCGCCGCGCATCATGGGTATCGGGCCGGTGCCGGCGACGCAGAAGCTGATGGCGCGCCTGCAGCATAAAATCGGCGACTATGATTTGATCGAGATCAACGAAGCCTTCGCCTCACAGTCGCTAGCCTGTCTGCGGCAGCTTGGGCTTGCCGACGATGCCGCGCACGTCAATCCGCACGGCGGTGCGATTGCGCTCGGCCATCCGCTCGGCATGTCGGGCGCGCGTCTTGCACTGACGGCCGCGCATGGGCTGGAAGAGAATGGCGGGAAGCTGGCGCTTGCCACGATGTGTGTCGGCGTCGGTCAGGGCGTGTCGCTGGCCCTCGAACGGGTCGGCTAAGGGAAAATAAAAGGGGCAATAAGAATGACGCTCGTTTTTCCGAAGGAAAGCCTTGGGTGCTTTTCCGAAGCATCTCTCTCCCGGCTATCGCAGCACGGTGAAGCGGTCGCCGTCCAAGCCTCTGATCATTGTGCCGCACACGTTGTCGGAGTTGACCGGGCCGGTCTATGGCCACAACGCGGTTCAGGAAGGTGATGCCGACCTCACCAAGCAGCACAAGGGTGAGCCGCTGGGCGAGCGCATCATCGTGCATGGCCATGTGCTCGACGAAGACAAGCGTCCCGTTCCCGGACACGCTGGTGGAAATCTGGCAGGCGAATGCCTGCGGCCGTTACGTGCACAATGTCGACCAGCATCCGGCGCCGCTCGATCCGAATTTCACCGGAGCCGGGCGGACCATCACCGACAAGAAGGGCTACTACCGCTTCATCACCGTGAAGCCCGGCGCCTATCCCTGGGGCAATCACCACAATGCCTGGCGGCCCAACCACATCCATTTCTCGGTTTTCGGACATTCGTTCCTGTCGCGGCTCGTGACCCAGATGTATTTCCCGGGCGATCCGTTGTTTCCGTTCGATCCGATCTTCAATTCGGTGACGGACGAGAAGGCGCGTCAGCGCATGGTGTCGCAGTTCGATCTGGAGAACACGATTCCCGATTGGGCGCTTTGCTTCCGCTTTGATATCGTGCTGCGCGGACGCGAAGCCACGCCTCAGGATACGGACAAGCACTAGCGCGTGATCGTGTTGAATCAAGATCATGCGCAAAGGAAAACATTGATGTCGGAAATAACGCCCTCGCAAACCGTCGGCCCGTTCTTCGCCTACGGGCTCGCGCCGCATAGCCGTTGCGACTGGAAACCAAGCGACATCTATGACTGGAAGGAAACCGCCGGCGCCAACCTGGTGACCCCCGATGCCACGGGCACCAAGATCCGCATCGAGGGCTGCGTGCTCGACGGCGACGGCATGCCGATCAACGACGCGATGATCGAGGTCTGGCAGGCCGATGCGCAGGGCCGTTACGCGCATCCGGCCGACGGCCGGGCGCGCCCGAACACCAAGTTCATGGGCTTTGGCCGCTCGGCGACCGACAAGAACGGCGTCTACAGTTTCGATACCGTCAAGCCAGGGTCGGTTCCCGGCCCCAACGGCAAGGCGCAGGCACCGCATATCGTGTTCTGCATTTTTTCGCGCGGCATGCTCCGGCAGATCTATACCCGCCTCTATTTTTCCGACGAGGCATCGAACGCGAACGATCCCATCCTGACGCTGGTCCCAGCCGACCGGCGCGGGACTCTCGTTGCCCACAAGGAGATGCGGGGCGACATGCCGGTCTACCGGTTCGACATTCGCGTCCAGGGCGAAAACGAGACGGTTTTCTTCGACATCTGACCGAGCGCCACCGGTTTTCTGCCGTTAGCGGCCATTTGCCGGCACCGACAGCTCGCCCATCACAGCCCAACGCCTAAGCCTGCAATGTGGGGAATGGCCCACATCTGGCCGACACCTCGCCTATGGCTTGGCCGGAATTTCGCTTTTGATTACAATAATGGCCTAGTTTTAAAGGTGGGCGGACTGCCCACCCACCTTGCCCATCTTTCCCAACTTCATATTTATAGTTGACGTTTGGGGCCGGAGTTGGTTCGCTCAGTTCCAACGGCCGTCGAGAGCCGCTGAGGAAACACAAGCCATGAACGAACAAATTCTCCAGGAGATCAGCGAATTCTGTCGCGCGCGCGGGCTCGCCGAGTCGACCTTTGGTCGCCGCGCCGTCAACGACGGCAAGCTTGCCAGCCGCCTGCGCAATGGCGGCCGCATCACGACCGATACGCTGGACCGCATCCGCGCGTTCATGGCGCGCAATTCGGACGGGGCTCCGGCGCGCCGCCGCGTTCTGTTCGAGCCAACTCCGCCTGGTGTTCTGCCAGTGGTGAAGCCGGCGGCGCCGCCGGTCGCTTCCGGCATGTCGGGTGAGGACCCGCAACGCAATTTCCGTTTCTTCGACAACCGGCAGAAGTACCTGCTGTTCGTGAACACCTGCTCGGAGAAATGGGAAGTCGCGTCACGCGTCGGGCTTGAGCTTGCCAATATCCATCCACGCCCGCCCGCGGTGCGCGTGTTCGACGCCGGTGTCGGCGACGGCACCGTGCTCGCGCGCGTGATGCGCTCGATGCACGACCGCTTCCCGACCATGCCGTTCTATATCGTCGGCAAGGAGATCAGCCTCGAGGACATCCGCCTGACATTGCACAAGATGGCGGATCGCTTCGTCGAGCATCCGTCGACGGTGTTGGTGCTCACCAATCTCGCCTATGCGGAAGCGCCCTGGCTCGCGGTCAAATCGCTGAGCGCCGCGACCAGCCTGGTGTGGAAGGAGTTGGCGATGGAGGGCAACACCGCGCACAGCTTCGAGAAGCAGATCACCGATCTCGAGCCGTTCCTCGCCGAAAACTGGAAGGCGCGCGTCAGTGCAAAGAGCGGCAACCCGGTCTACGAGCGGCCCGTCATTCTGGTGATCTACCGCAACGACCACAAATTCCTGCTCGACCAGATCGTGCCGAAGCCGGGCGGCACCGTTGCCGACTACGATCTCGTTATCGCCTCGCAGCCTTATCGCGCCCGCGCCTCGCTCGAATTCAAGGCCAAGCGCGTGCTGGCGCCGCTTGCACGCGCGCTCGGTCCGGGCGGCCGCATGATCGCGATCCACTCCTACGGTCACGATCCGGGGATGGAAATCATCCACAAGGTCTGGCCGAACGACAATCCGTTCGTTCACAGCCGCCACGACCTGCTCAAGGAGGTCAAGCACGAGCTGGGCGCGGCCGGCCGCGATCTCAATTTCAATGCCTATTCCGACCAGCGTTCGCTGTTCCGCTACGACATGCACACATTGCCGTCGGAGATTTCTTCATCGATCGGAACGTCGACGCTGCTGGCCGCCTGGAACGCGGCGATCTACGTGGCGCAGGTCGAAGACGACCGTTTGTCCGACGTGAACAGCGACCGCCGCTATATCGAGGCGACGCGCGACGTTCTTCAGAAGCACGGCGGTCTGTGGTTCTACGACGAATCCTTCGTGATCTCGCGCCGGCGCGAATAGGCGCGACCCATGCCTGCGGCTCCAGCGCCTGATGCTGCCGTTTTCGCGGGGCACTTTTCGCTCGAGGCAACACGGCCGACCGCCGCCGAAATCGCTGCGCTGGCCGATATTGTTCCGCCAGCGACGCCGGTCTACTTCTCCGCCGTACCGACGATCACGCGTCAGGAGATCATCGCGGCGGCGGCCTCATTGCGCAAAGCCGGACTCGAGCCGATCATCCACATCGCGGCGCGGCGCCTTGCGAGTGCGGCGGACTTGCAGGAATTGCTCTCGGGCCTGCGCGGCGAGGCCGACGTGCGGCGGCTGCTGGTGATCGGTGGCGATGTTGACACGCCGGGGCCCTTCGCCGACGCCCTCGCGGTTATCCAGAAAGGCCGCCTGCGTGAGACCGGCATCGAGGAGATCGGGATCGGCGCCTATCCGGAAGGCCATCCGCGTATTCCGGCTGGGCGGCTGGAATCCGCGCTCGACGAGAAAATTGCCGCCGCAACTGCGCAGGGCCTGCGCGTTCATATTGTCAGCCAGTTCTCGTTCTCGCCCGAACGGATTGTAGCCTGGCTCAGGCAGCTGCGCGCAGGCGGCATCGGCAAGCCGATAAAAATCGGCATGGCGGGGCCGACCAGCGTGCCCGCGCTGCTGCGCTACGCCAGGCGTTGCGGCGTGGCCGCTTCCCTGCGCGGGCTGGCTTCGGGCGTCGCCAGCGGTCTCGTCGGGCACGTCGGACCGGACCGCATCATCGAAACGCTTTCGGCAGCGGGCGACCTGGGCGAGGTCGCGCCGCATTATTTTTCATTTGGCGGGACGCTTGAAACCGCGCGCTATGCATGCGAAGCCGCCGCAGGACGGCACGGCGCGAGCCGTGCTATGGCTCGAAGCAATTAAGACCCGCTGCACGGGCGGGCCAGTCGCGGAGGGAGTGATGACACAAAGGACTAAACCGCCATTTCGCGCCGATCATGTCGGCAGCATTCTGCGCACCGCGCCGGTCAAGGATGCCCGCGCCAAGCGCGAGAAAGGCGAGATCACCGCGGCGCAGCTCAAGGAAGTCGAGGACCGCGAGATCGAGAAGATCATCAAGAAGCAGGAAGAGATCGGGCTGAAGCTTGCCACCGACGGGGAATTTCGCCGCTCCTGGTGGCACTTCGACTTCTACGGAATGCTCGACAATGTCGAGATTTACGAACTCGACCACGGCATCCAGTTTCAGGGCGTGCAGACCAAGCCGCGCTCAATCCGCGTCACCGGCAAGATCGGCTTCTCCAACCATCCGATGCTGGAGCATTTCAAGTTCCTGAAGGCGCACACCAAGGTGACGCCGAAGATGTGCATTCCGGCGCCTTCGACGTTCCACTTCAGGCTCGAACCCAATGCGGTGAGCAAGAACGCCTATGCAAGCCGCGACGCCATCTTCGACGATCTTGCGGTCGCCTATCAGAAGGCGATCAAGGCGTTCTACGACGCCGGCTGCCGCTATCTGCAGTTCGACGACACCGCATGGGCCTATCTCTGCTCACAAGCCGAATTGCAGAAGGCGCGCGACCGCGGCCTCGACGTCGATCATTTGCAGGAGAGCTATACCAAGTGCATCAACAAGGCGCTGCAAGCCAAGCCCGCCGACATGGCAATCACCACGCATGTCTGTCGCGGCAATTTCCGCTCGACTTTCATTTCGTCCGGCGGATACGAGCCGGTTGCCGAAAGCCTTTTGAGCAAGTGCAACTACGACGGCTACTTCCTCGAATACGACACCGACCGCGCCGGCGGTTTCGAGCCGCTGCGTTTCCTGCCCAAAGGCAACAAGATCGTTGTGCTCGGGCTGATCACATCCAAATCGGGCCGGCTGGAGCCGCGGGCCGACATCAAAAAGCGAATCGAGGAGGCGACCAAGTTCGTTGCGCTCGATCAGCTTTGCCTGTCGCCGCAATGCGGTTTCGCTTCGACCGAGGAAGGCAACGTGCTGGCCGAAGAAGAGCAGTGGGCAAAATTGCGTATGGTCGTCGAGTTATCCGAAGAGGTTTGGGGAAAATGAGCGCGCGCACCTCGCCGCCGTTTCGCGCCGATCATGTCGGCAGTCTGCTGCGCCCGGCGCCGCTGAAGGATGCGCGTGCCAAGCATGCCAAAGGTGAGATCGACGCTGCGGCGCTCAAGTCGGTCGAAGACCGCGAGATCGAGAAGATCGTCAAAAAGCAGGAGGAAATCGGCCTCAAGCTTGCGACCGATGGCGAATTCCGCCGCACATGGTGGCACTTCGATTTCTTCCGCGGCCTGGAAGGCGTCACCCCGATCACGACCGATACCGGCATCAAGTTTCATGGCGTCGAGACCAAGCATGAGGCGATCCGCATCGACGGCAAGGTCAAATTCAAGGGCCATCCGCATATCGAGCATTTCAAGTTTCTAAAGAGCAAATGCCGCGTGACGCCGAAGATGACGATCCCGGCGCCCAGCACGTTCCATTTCCGGCAAGGCCGCGCGATGGTGAGCAAGCAGGCCTATCCGGGGTATGACGAGTTTTTCGCCGACCTCGCCGCTGCCTGGCGTGCGGCGATCAAGGCCTTTTACGATGCCGGTTGCCGCTATCTTCAGCTCGACGATACCGCCTGGGCGATGATGTGCGATCCGAAAGAGCGAGAAGGGTCGAAATCGCGCGGGGATGATCCCGATACGCTGCCCGCGATCTATGCGCGGGTCACCCGCGCGGCGCTGGAGGGCAAGCCTGCCGACATGGCGATCACCATGCATTCCTGCCGCGGCAATTTCCGCTCCACCTGGATCGCAGAGGGTGGCTATGAATTCGTCGCCGAACAGCTGCTCGGCAACACCAATCTCGATGGCTATTTCCTCGAATACGACAGCGACCGTGCCGGTGGTTTCGAGCCGTTACGCCATTTTCCCAAAGGAAAGAAGCAACTGGTGCTCGGGCTCGTCACCTCCAAGAGCGGTCGGCTGGAGCCGAAGGACGACATCAAGCGTCGCATCGACGAAGCGACGAAATATGTCGCGCTCGATCAGCTGTGCCTGTCGCCGCAATGCGGCTTTGCCTCGACCGAAGAAGGCAACGTGCTGGCGGAGGACGAGCAATGGGCGAAACTGCGGATGATCGTGGAATTGGCGGAAGAAGTGTGGGGCCGCTAGTCTCCGTTCATGTCGCCGCGTAGCAGTCCTCCCTTCCGGGCCGATCACGTTGGCAGCCTGCTGCGCACCGCGCCGCTGAAAGAGGCCCGCGCAAAGCACGAGAAAGGCGAGATCTCTGCCGACGCGCTGAAGGCGGTCGAAGACCGCGAAATCGCGTCCATCATCAGGAAACAAGAAAGCATCGGCCTTAAGGCCGTCACCGACGGTGAATTCCGCCGTGCGTTCTGGAATTACGACTTCCTTGGCAGACTTGACGGTGTCGAGACCTATCTCGGCGAGCGCAAGATCAGGTTCCAGGGGGTCAATCCGAAGCCGATGATGCTGCGCGTTGTCGGCAAGCTCGGCACGTTCTCCGGCCATCCCATGCTCGACCATTTCAGGTTCGTGAAGGAGCACACGCGCGCGGTGCCAAAAATGACGGTTCCGTCGCCGTCATCGCTGCATTTTCGTTATGGCCGCGACGCGGTGCCGGAATCGATCTACCCCGACATGGCCGATTTTTACAGCGATCTCGCCCAAAGCTATTGCAAAGCCGTGCGGGCTTTCGCGGATGCTGGCTGCCGCTATCTCCAGCTCGACGAGGTCAATTTCACTTACCTTTGCGATCCCAAGCTGCGCGCGCAGGTGGCGGACCGCGGGGACGATCCGGAAAAGCTGCCCTCAATCTATGCCGGCATGATTAATGCAGCCACTTCGGATATTCCGCCCGACATGACCATCGCGATGCATCTGTGCCGCGGCAATTTCCAGTCAACCTTCGTTGCTTCGGGCGGCTACGAACCGGTGGCGGAGATTCTGTTTAACGCGATCAACGTGCACGCCTATTTCATGGAATACGACACTGATCGCGCCGGCGGGTTCGAGCCCTTGCGGTTCGTGCCGAAGGGAAAGACGGTGGTGCTTGGCCTGGTCACCTCGAAATCGGGCCGGCTTGAATCGAAAGACGACATCAAGCGCCGCATCGAGCAGGCCGCAAAATTTGTTTCGCTGGAGCGGCTTTGTCTGTCGCCTCAATGTGGCTTTGCCTCGACGGAAGAAGGTAACCTCTTGGCCGAGGAGGAGCAGTGGGCAAAACTGCGGATGATTGTGGAGCTCTCCGAGGAGATCTGGGGTCGATCATGAGCAAAAGAACAAAGCCGCCGTTTCGCGCCGATCATGTCGGCAGCTTGCTGCGTCCCCCCGCGCTGAAGAAAGCGCGGGAGCAACGCGCGAAGGGCGAAATCACGCCTGCGCAGCTGAAGGGGATCGAGGACCGCGAAATCGAGCGTGTCATCAAGAAGCAGGAGGATGTCGGCCTGCAATCGATCACCGACGGCGAATTTCGACGTTCCTGGTGGCATCTCGATTTTCTCTGGGGTCTCGACGGCATCGAAAAGCACATTATGGACACGGGCGTTGCATTCTCCGCCGTTACGACGCGCAACGAAGGTCTGAAGGTGACCGGCAAAGTTGGTTTTTCCCATCATCCGATGATCGAGCACTTCAAGTTCGTTGCGGCCCATACCAAGCGCACGCCGAAGATCACGATTCCCGCGCCGTCCGCCGCCTATGGGCGGCCGATGCGGACCCCGATCGACCAGAAGGCCTACCCGAAACTGGACGCATTCTTCGAGGATCTCGGCCAGGCCTATAAAAAAGCCGTTCGCGCTTTTGCCGATGCCGGCTGTCGCTATCTGCAGCTCGACGAGGTCTTCATCGCAATGCTGTGCGATCCGAAATACCGCCAGGCCATGAAGGACCGCGGTGACGACCCGGAAAAGCTCGGCGAGCTTTATGGGGACCTGATCAATATCGCGATGTCGGATATTCCGTCCGACATGACCATCACGATGCACATGTGCCGCGGCAACTATAAATCGACCTTTATGGGCGCCGGCGGCTACGAGGCCGAGCAGGAGATTTTGTTCAACCGCATCAAGGTTCACGGCTACTTCATGGAGTATGACACCGACCGGGCGGGCGGTTTTGAGCCGCTCAAGCTCGTTCCGAAGGACCGCCATGTCGTGCTCGGGCTTGTCACCACCAAGATCGGCCGTCTTGAATCGAAGGACGAGATCAAGCGTCGCATCGACGACGCCTCCAGATACATTTCGCTCGATCAACTATGCCTGTCGCCGCAATGCGGCTTTGCTTCGACGGAAGAGGGCAACGTGCTTGCGGAAGATGAGCAGTGGGCAAAACTGCGGATGATCGTCGAGCTGGCAGACGAAGTGTGGGGGCGCTGATGGCTGGCATCGTTGCCGGCAAGACCGCCATCGTAACCGGGGCAGGGCGCGGCATCGGACGCGGCATCGCCATGCTGCTCGCGAAAGAGGGTGCGCGTGTCGTGGTCTGCGACATCGGCGCAAGCCTGCAGGGAGAAGGCCGCGATACCGGGCCGGCGCAGGAAACGGTCGACGCGATAAAAAAAGCCGGCGGAGAAGCGATCGCTTCGACGCTTTCGATTACCGAGCCAAAAAATGCCGAAGCCATCGTGACAAATGGCGCTCGAAACCTTCGGCCGCATCGACATTCTCGTCAACAATGCCGGCATCCTGCGCGACGTGATTTTTCACAAGATGAGCTGGTCGGACTGGTCCGACGTGATTGCCGTGCATCTCAATGGTTCGTTCAATATGAGCCGCGCGGTCGCGCCGCTGTTCCGTGAGCAGAATTCGGGCGCCTTCGTGCACATGACGTCGACCTCCGGGCTTGTCGGCAATTTCGGGCAGGCGAACTACATGGCCGCGAAGCTCGGCATCATGGGTCTCTCACGCGGCATCGCGCTCGACATGGCGCGGTTCAACGTGCGGTCGAACTGCATTGCGCCGTTTGCCTTCACGCGCATGATCGAATCCATTCCCGCCCAATCAGAGCAGGACAAGCGCCGGATCGAGGCGTTCCAGCGCATGACGCCGGAGAAGATCGCGCCGCTTGCGGTGTTCCTATGCTCCGATGCGGCCAGCGGGATCACCGGGCAAATTCTTTCGGTCCGCAACAACGAGATCTATCTGTTCAACCAGCCGCGGCCGGTGAAGACCCTTCATCGTGCCGGCGGATGGACGCCGGAACAGATTGCAGCCGAGCTAAATCCGGCTTTTGCATCATCGTTCACGCCACTGGAGCGCTCGGAAGACGTGTTCAATTGGGACCCGATTTAGGCGCACTTGTCAGGCGCTGCCGGCTGCATAGAGTGGGGCCATGAAGAAGCGCGCGGCCGAGCACGACGAGTTTGCCGACATTCGCAGCGGCGTGCGCGCGCTCTGCGCGAAGTTTCCCGGCGAATACTGGCGCGGCCTCGATCGTGAGAGGGCCTATCCGACCGAGTTCGTCGCCGCGCTCACCGAGGCCGGCTACCTGGCGGCGCTGATCCCCGAAGAATACGGCGGCAGCGGCCTTAACCTGGGTGCGGCCGCGGCAATTCTTGAGGAAGTGCACGCCTCCGGTGGCAACGGCGCCGCCTGTCACGCGCAGATGTACACCATGGGCACGATCCTGCGGCATGGCAGCGACGCGCAGAAAAAGCGCTATCTGCCGTTGATCGCGAGCGGCGAGCTGCGTCTGCAGGCGTTCGGCGTCACCGAGCCGACCTCCGGCACCGACACGCTGTCCCTGCGCACGACGGCAAAGCGCGAAGGCAACGATCACTACGTCATCAATGGCCAGAAGATCTGGACCTCGCGCGCCGAGCATTCCGATCTGATGCTGCTGCTCGCGCGCACCACCCCGAAGGAACAGGCGAAAAAGCGCACGGATGGCCTGTCGGTGTTTCTGGTCGACATGCGGCTCGCGCAGGGCGCAAGCATCGCCATCAATCCGATCCGCACCATGATGAACCACGCCACCACGCAGATTTTCTTCGACGATCTGCGCGTGCCGGCGGAAAACCTGATCGGCGAGGAAGGCCAGGGGTTCCGTTACATCCTCTCAGGCATGAACGCCGAGCGAATATTGATCGCTGCGGAATGCATCGGCGATGCCAAGTGGTTCATCGCCAAGGCGACGCAATACGCCAAGGATCGTGCGCTGTTCGGCCGGCCGATCGGGCAAAACCAAGGCGTGCAATTTCCGATCGCGCGCGCCTATGCGCAGATGCGCGCCGCCGAGCTGATGGTGCACGAGGCCGCGCGCAAATACGACGCGGGCGAAGATATCGGCGCGGAAGCCAACATGGCGAAACTGCTCGCGGCCGACGCATCCTGGGCGGCTGCCGACATGTGCGTGCAGACCCATGGCGGCTTCGGCTTTGCCGAGGAATACGATATCGAGCGCAAGTTCCGTGAAACGCGGCTCTATCAGGTGGCGCCGATCTCGACCAACATGATCCTCTCGTATCTGGCCGAGCATGTGCTCGGTCTGCCTCGGTCGTACTGAGATGGCGTTGCCGCTCTCCGGCCTTCTTGTCGTTTCGATCGAGCAGGCGGTGGCAGCGCCGCAGTGCACCTGCCGTCTCGCCGATGCCGGTGCGCGTGTCATCAAGGTGGAGCGTCCCGAGGGCGATTTCGCCCGCGAGTACGACCATGTCGTGCATGGCGAAAGCGCCAATTTCGTCTGGCTCAATCGCGGCAAGCAGTCGGTGGTGCTCGATCTCGGCAAGGCCGAAGACAAGGCGCTGCTCGAAGCAATGCTCAAGAAGGCCGATGTGTTCGTGCAGAATCTGAAGCCCGGCGCGCTTGCCAAGCTCGGCTTTCCGATGTCGCGCTTGCGCAAGCAGTATCCGCGGCTGATCTGCTGCTCGATTTCAGGCTATGGCGAGAGCGGCCCTTACGCCCAGCGTAAAGCCTACGACCTCTTGATCCAGGCTGAATCCGGCGTCTCGTCGGTGACGGGCGGTCCTGAAGGTCCGGCGCGCGTCGGCGTTTCTATCGTCGATGTGGCTGCCGGCCTGAATGCCTATGAGGCCATTCTCGAAGCTCTGATTGCGCGCTCCACGACGAACGAAGGCGCGGAAATATCCGTCTCGATGTTCGACGCCATGGCGGAGTGGATGACCGTGCCGCTTCTGCACGGGGAGGGCGGCACGCCGTTCAAGCGCATCGGTCTGGCGCACGCGGCGATCGCGCCTTACGGCGTATTCAAGAGCCGCGACGGTGCCGACATTCTGATTGCGATCCAGAACGATCGCGAATGGCGCGTGCTGGCGGAGAAGGTTCTGGGCGAGCCTGCGCTCGGCAAAGACGTGAAATTCGCGACCAATCCGAAGCGCGTCGAGAACCGCACGGAGACCGATGCGAAAGTCGCCGCGAGCTTCGCGCACGCACGACGTTGCGGACCTGATGAAGAAGCTCGAAGCCGCCGATATCGCCTTTGCGCGCGTCAACGACTGGGAGCTCCTGTCGAAGCATGCGCATCTGCGCCGGATCACGGTCGGCGCGCCGAGCGGGCCGGTCAGCATGCCGGCGCCGGCCCCGATGCGCGCGGGACAGGAGCGGACCTACGGTCCGATTCCCGCGCTCGGCGAGCACACGGAGATCATCCGGAATGAATTTCTGTCTTGAGGGCCTGGCCATACCTGCTGCTGCAGAGGCTGCAACTATGTCGCCCATCGCAGGTCTTGATAGGCAAGCTAAATCAATGATTTTAAAGGAAAATTCGCGCTTGGGTTGCGCGGGCATGCCGGATCAACCCCTCGCGGATGACGCGCTCACCGGTGTTCGGGCAAAGTCGCGCCTTCGCACTTCACCTGACAGGAACTCACTTCATGGACATCGGATTTATCGGCCTCGGCAACATGGGACAGCCGATGGCGCGCCGGCTCATCGAGGCCGGCCACAAGCTCGTCGTCTACGATACGCGCAATGACGCGGTCGCTCCCCTGGTCGCAATGGGAGCCCAGCTTGCTTCATCGCCCGCCGATGTCGCCGACCGCGTCGAGACCGTCATGGCGAGTCTCCCCTCGCTGCAGATCTCCGAAAAGGTTGCGACCGGCGAAGGCGGCGTCATTCATGGCAAGCGCATCAAGCGCTTCATCGATCTGTCGACCACCGGTTCGCGGGTTGCGGCAAAGATCGCGGCTGCGCTGGCGAAGAAAAACATCGTGCAGATCGACTCACCGGTCAGCGGCGGGCGTCGGTGGCGCAACAAAGGGAACGCTGGCGGTCATGGTCTCGGGGCCGAAGGCCGAAATCGATTTGATGAAGGATGTGCTCGCCGTTTTCGGGAAGGTCTTTGTCATCGGAGAGAAACCCGGCATGGCGCAGACGATGAAGCTTGCCAACAACTTCCTCTCGGCGACCGCGATGGCGGCGACGTCCGAGGCGGTGGCCATGGGCGTCAAGGCGGGACTTGACCCTGCCGTGATGATCGATGTCATCAACGCCGGATCCGGCCGCACCACCGCATCGGACGGAAAATTTCCGCAGGCGATCCTGCCGCGCACGTTCAACTACGGCTTTGCCACGGCCTTGATGCTCAAGGATGTGCGCCTGTGCTTCGACGAGGCCAAGGCGCTGAACGTTCCCAGCGCTGTGATGAACGCGGTGCTCGATCAATGGGAAACCACGAACGCCGAATATGGCGGAGACAGCGATTTCACCGCCATCGTCAAGATGATCGAGAAGCGCGCTGGCGTCATCGTGGGGACGGAGAAGAAACGATGAGCGACGACATTCACGAAGTTTACGCCGTCTGTTACGCGACCCATGCCCGCAAGCGCTCGGAGAATTACATCTTCGGCGATCCGCACGACGAGATGACGTCGATCGTCTACTACGTCTGGGTCATCAAGGGTCCGCACGGCACTTTCGTCTGTGACACAGGCTTTGACGAAGTGGCCGCAAAGGAACGCGCGCGCAAGATCATCCATCCGGTCGGCGAAGGTTTGCAGGCGCTCGGTGTTGCGCCCGACAAGGTCGACCACGTGATCGCGACGCATATGCATTGGGATCACGCAGGGAATTACGATCTTTTCCCCAATGCGCGCTACCACATCCAGGATACTGAAATGGCCTATGCGACGGGCCGCTGCATGTGCCACCAGATGCTGCGCATCCCGTTCAGCGAAAGTGATGTGCTGGCGATGGTCAGAAAGGTCTTCGCCTATCGCGTGGAATTTCATGATGGTGTCGAGGAGCTCGCCCCCGGAATCACCGTGCACAAGGTTGGAGGGCATTCAAAGGGCCTGCAATGCGTGCGCGTGAAGACGAAGCGCGGCCATGTCGTTGTCGCTTCCGACTCGTGCCACCTCTACTCCCATCTCGACGAGGGTCGCGTGTTTCCGATCACCTACAGCGTCGGTGACACGCTCGAGGGCTACAAGATGCTGAAGAAGCTCGCGAGCTCGCGCCATCACATTGTGCCTGGCCACGATCCGGAGGTGCTGAAGCTCTACCCGGCCATGAAAGCGGGGCTCGAGAACTGGATCGTAAGGCTGGATGTGGACCCGAAGGTCTGACCAAAAAGCGTCACACCAGTCCCAATCCGGCAAATGCGTCCTTGTGATGCTCCGCGCTGTCGGGTGAGAAACAGCAAAAGACGACCCGCGCCATGCCGAGAGGGCGCCCGGCAATCTCGGAGGCAACGGTTCCCACCGCAATGCGCGCGGCAAGGTCGGGCGGGAAGCGGTAGACGCCGGTTGAAATCGCGGGATAGGCGATCGATCGCAACGCGTTGGCAGCGGCAAGATCCAGCGCCGTGCGATAACAGCCCGCCAGCAACCCTTCCTCGTCCTTGTCGCCCCCTCCCCAAACCGGGCCGACGGCATGAATCACGTGTCTGGCCTTGAGCCGATATCCTCGCGTGATCTTGGCGGAGCCGGTTTCGCAGCCGCCGAGGGTGCGGCATTCGGCCAACAGATCCGGACCGGCAGCGCGGTGAATGGCGCCATCCACGCCGCCGCCGCCGAGCAGCGAGCGATTGGCGGCATTGACGATGGCATCGACATCCAGAGTCGTGATGTCGGCAACGACAATGTCGAGAACGGTCTGACCGATTTCGGCGGAGAGCGCTGTCATGCGCGCAAGCATATCACGCGCTGGCAGATCCGGTCGTGGCCTTAAATTCCAGGGTGGAACGCACACCGATGTCATCGTAGTGCGCGTCGAGAAAACGGCGCGCGGCACGGCGGCCGTTGGTGCGCAACATTTCGAAGAAGTCATAGTCGGTGCTGAGCCGGCTCGCCGTGTCCAGCGTCTGCGCCGAGCCGGTGAGGGCGATGCGATGAAAATTGATCCTGCGATATTGTCCGGCGCCGGTCCCGCGCGGCAACTTGCCTTCGTCGATCAGCTGGCCGACGAAAGTAAGGCCCCGCAGCTCCGACATCAGCGAGGAGTTGAATGTGATTTCATTGATCCGCGCCATGATCTCGTCGCGCGTCTTCGGCACCTGCTTGCGTTGCAACGGATTGATCTGGACCAGCAAAAGATTTTCCGTCTCGGTCGCGCCGACCAGAGGATAAAGCGCCGGATTTCCGACGTAGCCGCCGTCCCAATACGGCTCGCCATCGATCTCGACGGCGCGGAAAAGATGCGGCAGGCACGCCGATGCGACAATCATGTCGGCCGTCATTTCATCGCGTCTGAATACGCGCAGCTCTCCGGTCCTCACGTTGGTCGCGGACACAAACAGCTGCAAATCCTTGGCTGCGCGGACCGCCTCGAAGTCGACAAAACGGCCGACCAGGTCCTTCAATGGATTGATGTTGAGCGGGTTGAAGTCATAGGGCGAAAGATAGCGGGTCAGTGCCTGCATCCACATCCCGATCGGCGTATCTTCAATCGGCCAGAATGAAAACAGCCGGTCGACGGCGCGGCGCTGAAGGTCGGGCAGGTTTCCGCCAAGACTGGCCGCGCGCCAGAAATCTGCGAGCCGTTTGCGCGCTTCTTCCGGCCCACCGCGAGCGAGGCCGTCGGCCAAAATGACGGCGTTCACCGCCCCCGCCGATGCGCCGGAAATTCCCTCGATCGTCAGCCGGCCATCCTCGAGAAGATGGTCGAGCACGCCCCAGGTGAATGCGCCGAGCGCGCCGCCGCCCTGCAGTGCCAGATTGATGCGCTTGCCGGCTTTCGGCTTCTCTGACTTGCCGCCACCGAATGCGCGCGCGAGGAGTTCGATCATTGCCTGCGTATCACTGCGCCACCCAGCCGCCGTCGATCGAGTAGGCGGAGCCGGTGATCGTCGCCGCCGCGTCGCTGCACAGGAAGACAGCAAGCGCACCAATGCTCTCCGGCTTCGTGAATTGGTGCATCGGCTGTTTTTCGGAAAGCAGTGCGATTTCGGCCTCGCGCACACTTTTGCCGGACGCTTTGGCGCGCGTGTCGATCTGCTGCTGGATCAGAGGGGTCAGTACCCATCCCGGGCAGATAGCGTTGCAGGTCATGCCGCTATTCGCGGCCTCCAATCGCGACCACTTTTGTCAGTCCGACAAGCCCATGTTTGGCTGAGATGTAAGCCGCCTTTTGCACGCTGGCCACCAGTCCATGCGCGGATGCGATGTTGATGATGCGGCCCCATTTTCGCTTCCTTCATGCCGGGCATGGCGGCACGAATGGTGTGAAACGACGACGAAAGGTTGATCGCAATGATCGCGTCCCATTTTTCGATCGGGAAATCCTCGATATTGGCGACGTGCTGGATGCCGGCATTGTTGACCAGGACATCGAGCGCACCGAATTCCTTCTCGGTGGCGCGGACCATGTCGGCGATCTCGGCCGGCTTGGTCATGTCGGCCGGCGAGTAACCTGCCTTCACGCCGAATTCTTTTTCGATCTCGGTGCGGATTTTTTCGATCTGGGCTTTGTCGCCGAAGCCGTTGAGCATGATATTGGCGCCGTCCTGCGCGAGCGCGCGCGCGGTGGCGAGGCCGATGCCTGAGGTCGAGCCGGTGACGAGTGCTGTCTTGCCTTTGAGCATGCCGTCCTCAATTGAGTGGGCCGCGGAAGCATCGACGGCGGGCGTCAAATGGATGCTATGGAACCTGCCCGTGTTTTTGCTGCAGTGCAATATATAAGTTCAGGACTTAGGATTTGCAGTGATTTGACGTTAGACTTGAGTAGGAAGGCGGAACACGTCAGTGACCAGAAAATCGTCCGCGCACTCGGTATTCCCCAAGCCCGACCACGATCACAGGCGCTGCGCGAACGACGCCATCGCTCATGCCGAAGCGATCTGCGCTGCCCGCAAGGAACGGCTGACGCCGATGCGCCGGCGCGTGCTCGAGGCGCTGTTGGCAAGCCATCATCCGCTCGGGGCTTATGAGCTCATCGACCGTCTGGCGGGGCGGGGCGCGCGGCCGGCTCCGATCACGATTTATCGAGCACTCGATTTCCTGCGCGAGCAGGATCTCGTGCATCGAATCGAAAGCCGCAACGCCTTCATCGCCTGCGTGCACAATCACGACAGCAGGGATCCGGTCGTATTCCTGATCTGTGAAAAATGCGGTGCGGTCGGCGAAGCCGCATCGGCCGCAGTCGCCGATACGATCAAAAGCGCTTCCCGTGCGGCAGGCTTCGTTCCTAAGACGCCGGTCATCGAAATCTCCGGTATTTGCGCGCACTGCAAGGCGGCGTAATCGAAATTAGTCACCGAGCCGCATT
This sequence comes from uncultured Alphaproteobacteria bacterium, assembly GCA_963794665.1. Lineage (GTDB taxonomy): Bacteria > Pseudomonadota > Alphaproteobacteria > Rhizobiales > Xanthobacteraceae > Pseudolabrys. Next base: position 335,048 of record CAWCEW010000021.1, read on the forward strand.
TGTCATCCACGCCCGCTTACACCTCAACCACACGCCCGCTCGACGCGCTCGCGGCCGGGATCGTTGTCGTGCTGTGTCTGTCCTGGGGTTTCAACCAGGTCGCGACCAAACTTGCGATCCATGACATTCCGCCGCTCATGCAGGCCGCGATCCGGTCTTTTGTCGCGGCTTTCCTGATCGCCGCCTGGTGCCGGCTGCGCGGCATCCCGCTTTTCGATCGCGACGGCACGCTGTGGTACGGACTGGCCGCCGGCGCGCTATTCGCGATCGAGTTCATTCTGATCTATCAGGGCCTCCTCTACACGACAGCGACGCGCGCCGTGTTGTTCATCTACCTTGCGCCCTTCTTTGTCGTGATCGGCGCGCGCATCGTTCTTCCAGCCGATCGATTCGGCGCGGCGCAATGGCTGGGTCTCGGCATGTCATTCGCCGGCATGCTGATCGCGTTCGGCTTGCCGACGCCGGCGCTCGATCCGCGCCAGCATATCGGCGATGCAATGATGGTAGGCGGCGCGCTGTTCTGGGCGGCGACCACGCTGACCATCAAGGCCAGTGCGTTGACGCGTGCGTCTGCCGAAAAAGTGATGCTCTATCAGCTCGTCGTCTCCGGACCGATCATGGCGATCGCCGCATTCGTCGTCGGCGAACGCATGACCGCCATGCCGTCGGCGTTGGCGATCGGGTCCATGGTCTATCAAACCGTGTGGGTGGTCAGCGTGACATTCGTCATCTGGTTCGCGCTGATTGCGCGCTATTCGGCCACCACGGCTGTCGGCCTTTACATTTCTCACGCCATTGTTCGGCGTGGCCGCCGGACATCTGGTGTTGAACGAGCCTCTGACGCCGGCATTTGCCGCAGCGGTAGGCGCTTGTTGCCATAGGCCTTGTGTTGGTGAACAGGGCGCGCTGAAGAGAGCGCTACATCCAGCCGCCGCCGTCGCGGCCGCGGTTGGCGACGCCCGCCTCCTCGAGATCCAGCTCATACTCGATCCGGCGGCGGGCCTCGTCGGTGATCTTTCCGTCGCGCAGCAGCTGATAGATGAAATCGCGCTCGGCATCGATCAGCTCTTTCTTCAACGCAGCGCTCTGGCGCATGTGATCGAGACCGTCGGCCATATTGCGCGGCAGGATTTGTCTGCGGCTCTGATTGCGCGTGCGCAGGAGCGCAATAACCTCGTCCGGCAATTCGCGCTCGTTGATGAATTTTTCAAGCCGGCTTTCCACTTGCTCAAGCGCGGCCACGCGCGCCTCGAGTTCCGACTGAATTTGTCCGGAACGTTCTTCAAGGCCAAGACGTGTTATGCCAAGCCATTGCAAGACCCACGGCAACATCAGCCCTTGTCCGACGAGCGTGATTACGATCACGCCGAAAGTAACAAAAAGAATCAGGTCGCGGTGCGGAAACGGCTGCCCGTTGTCGAGAGTAAAAGGGATCGCGAGCGCAGCGGCAAGCGAAACGACACCGCGCACGCCGACAAATCCGATCGTAAAGGGCCCTTGCCACGGTGGTGCCGGATCGCGCCTCGCGAGCGCGGGGCTGATCCAGCGCGGAATATAGGTTGCCGGGAAAATCCAGATGAATCGCGCAGCGACAACGATCAGCGTGATCCAACGCCGTCACGATTGCCAATTCGTCGAATGAAAAGGACTCCACCCGATCGAGCAATGCCCGCGCCTGCGAGCCGGTGAGGAGGAAAACAAGTCCTTCGACGAGATAGACCAGCAAATCCCAGAAAAAGATGCCCTGCAGGCGCGTAGCGGATGAGATCAGTCTCGGACCGTTCCAACTCACGTAAAGGCCGCACGCGACCGTCGCCAGAACTCCGGATCCGCCGAGATGCTCCGGCACCCAGAACGCCAGATAGGGCGTCATCAATGACAGCGTGATCTCGACACGCGGCTCGCGCGCCCACTGCCGCAATCGCAAGCTCAGCCAGCCGACGGCAATCCCGAACAAGATTTCGCCGATCACGATGAGCGTGAACGTGCCGGCCGCCTGCGGCAGCGAAAACGTTCCGGTTACCGCGGCTGCTACGGCGAAGCGGTAGAGGATAAGCGCGGTTGCATCGTTTGCCAGCCCTTCGCCTTCCAATACGACCAAAAGTCGCCGCGGCAGGGCCAAGCGGCGCGCGATCGCCAATGGAGCGACGACATCGGGCGGTGCAATGATGGCGCCGAGCAGAAATCCGATCGCCCAATCGAACTTCAGCAGGTAGTGCGTGGCAACCGCGACGGCGCAGGTCGTGAATACGACGCAGCCGAAGGCCAGCAATGTGATTGGCCGCAAGTTGAAACGAAACTCCCGCCAGCTCATGGAGACGCCGGCGGAATAGATCAGTGGCGGCAATATAACGAGCAGAACGATTTCCGGCGCAAGCTGGATTTTCGGCAGTCCCGGAATCAGGGCCATACCGATGCCGGCCATCACCAACAAGATTGAGGGCGCGATCTTCAGTCGTTGCGCTGCGACTGCCACGCCGGCCAAAACCGCCAGCATGAAAAGCAGCGTTTCGACAATTCCGGTCATATCAAGTTCGCCACCATGTTCACTGTCAGTGCCAGAACCACCAGATTGAAGAAAAATGACAGCACACCGTGAATGGAAGCCACGCGGCGAATGACCTTGCTGCTGATGCTGACGTCGGAGACTTGCGAGGTCATGCCGATGACGAGCGAGAAATAGAGGAAATCCCGATAGTCCGGCTTGTCATCATCGGGGAAATGCAATCCGCCGATTTGTCCGTCGCCGCGTTCACCGTAATATTCATGGGCATAGTGGAACGAAAAAATCGTATGCACGAAAGTCCACGACAGCAGGATCGTCGCTATCGCCAGCAGCACGTGTGATGTCGCACCGTATTGAGTGCCCTGCTTCGCGCCGCCCAGTGCAAATACGACGGCGACGAGGCTGGCGAACGTGGCGACGATCGACAACAACAATATGAAAGTCGCGCCTTCATCCTGCTCCGCCGCACGCCGGCGTATACGCACGACGTCCGCGCGCCACATCATGGAAAATGTCAGAACCAGATAGACGGCAATGCCGACATCCCATCCAGTCAGCACGCGCGCCGGCAGGTTGATGCCAAACGGCGCCATTCCAGCGGCTACGGCAATGGCGATGATGATCGCAATTACGAGTTTGGCGTGCAGCCTGACAATGCGCACCGGAAGTGGCGAAAGCGGCCGCGTAGGCTTGCTTTTGGCCATGTCGCAATCCTTACGCGCGGTTCAGGCCTTCCGCTCCGCGATAAAGCGGGCGGTGGCTCGCAGCATATCGGATTTCGAACCGAAAGGCGCCAGCGCCGCGTTGGCTTCCGCGACCAATTCATTGAGGCGGTCGCGCGCGCCTTGTCGACGCCCAAAGTCGCGACAAGCGTTGCTTTGCCGGCCGCTGCATCTTTGCCGGCGGCTTTGCCCAGCGTCTTGGCATCGCCTTCAACGTCGAGCAAGTCGTCGGCGATCTGGAATGCCTGGCCGATTGCGGAACCGTATCGCGCAATGCTCGCGCGTGCCGCGGCATCGGCCTTTCCGAGAATGGCGCCGGCGTTGCAGGCGAAGCGGATCAAGGCGCCGGTCTTCATAGCCTGCAACGTCATGATTTCTTTTTCGCTGAGCGCGCGCTTTCTTTCAAACCGGCCTTCGGCCGCAAGATCGAGCATCTGGCCGCCGGCCATGCCGCCAAGTCCTGACGCGCGTGCAAGTTCAAGCACGAGCGCGGTGCGCACAGCAGCGTCGGGATGGACTTCGGTGCGCGCCATGACGTCAAAGGCGAGCGTCAGCAGCGCGTCGCCGGCAAGAATCGCAGTCGCATCATCGAATGCTTTATGCACTGTGGGTCTTCCGCGGCGGAGGTCGTCGTTATCCATCGCCGGCAAATCGTCATGCACCAGCGAATAGCAATGGATGAGCTCAAGTGCGGCGCCGGCCATAAGTGCACCGGCCCGGTCCACGTCGAATAGCGCCGCCGTCTCCACAACCAGGAAAGGCCGCAGACGCTTTCCTCCATCCAACGCCCCGTGACGCATGGCGGCGATCAAGGCGCGGCGGCCGCGCCGTCTCGCTGCTCAGCGCCGCTGGACCCAGGAGCCGGTCGAGCAGCGTCTCAATGTCGCGTGCAGTTGCGGCGAGACGATCGGTAAAGCGGGCGGTATCGTTTTTCATCGTGGCATTGATAGCGGCTACTCCCGCTCCCGCAAAGTGGGGTCATTCGCAGATCGAATGGGTTAGGCTGGGACGGATGGACGGGTCGGATAGAAGATCGGGTATGGTGGAATCGGCCGCGGTTACGCCGCGGGCTGCGTGTCCTTATGATCGCGGTTTTGGCACTCGTGCTGCTTCCTTATGCGCTCACCCCGATTTATGCGGTCGTCGACCCGGTCTCGACGGCGATGCTCTGGCGCCGGATGAGTGGGGCGAGGGTCGAGCGCCATCCTGTTCCGCTCAGCCGTATTTCACCGGCATTGCCGCTTACGGTCATCATAGCGGAGGACGGGCGTTTTTGCAGCCACCACGGAGTGGACCTGGCTGAGATCCGCGAAGCGATCGCGGAGGCCGACGACTTCGATGGAATGCGCGGCGGTTCGACCATCACGCAGCAGTTGGCAAAGAATCTGTTTCTCTGGCAGGGCCGAAGCTACGTGCGCAAGGCGCTGGAATTCCCGCTGGCGCTCTGGATCGATCTGGTATTGCCGAAGCGGCGCATCATGGAAATTTACCTCAATGTCGCGCAATGGGGCCCGAATGGTGAATTCGGCGTTGAGGCCGGCGCACGGCGTGCATTCGGCAAGTCGGCAAATGAAGTCTCGCGCTATCAGGCCGCGCTTTTGGCGGCGATGTTGCCAAATCCGGCAGCAAGAAATGCGCGGCAGCCCGGCCCCGGGTTGCGCCGGCTCGCCGGCCTTTATGTTGCCCGCGCCGAGCGTGCTCCGGGGGCCGCGTCATGCCTGCGGCAAAGACACTAGCCTTGGCGCGCGCCTTCCTCTATAAGCCCGGCTTCAAATCAAAAGATCGCGCTTTTCCAGGAGTTTCGTCCCATGGCTGTGCCAAAAAGAAAAACCTCGCCGTCGCGCCGCGGCATGCGCCGCTCCGCCGACGCGCTCAAGCGGCCGGCCTATGTCGAGGACAAGGATTCCGGCGAACTGCGCCGCCCGCACCACATCGACCTGAAGACCGGAATGTATAAGGGCCGCCAGGTCCTGAAGGCCAAGACCGAGGCATAGCGCGAGGGGCGGGTTCGGAGGAAAGCTGCGCCATGTTCATGCTCGGCTTTCCTCTTCTGCTGGTTCCATTCGCCATCTACAACATCATCGCCTTTCTGATGCCGGGCGTCTCCTGGACCGGAACAGTGAGCACTGTTCACATGGTGTCCGGAGCCGATTGGACGATGTCGGCCGGGGACATGCTTCTCGTGCTGGCGATCCTGCTGTTGTTCGGTGAAATGATGAAGTCGACGCGCATCGGTGTTCGCACCGTCGTCGATCATGCGCTGTCGCTGATTCTGTTTCTCGGCATGATCGTCGAGTTTATTCTCGTCAGGCAGGCCGCCACCGCGACCTTTTTCCTGCTGCTGGTCGTAAGCTTCATCGACGTGCTCGGTGGCTTCGCAATAACTTTGCGTTCGGCTCAGCGAGACCTTACGGTCGAGGGCGTAGAGCGCGTGTCGTCCTGATCGTTACCGCCATTCTGGTTTTCTCATGAGCCGCGATTTTCAGCTGCCCGGCCGCTCGCCCGTTATCGCCTGCGAAGGCATGGCGGCGACCTCGCATCCACTCGCGACGCTCGCCGCCATCGATACGCTGCGTGCGGGCGGCACGGCGGCGGATGCCGCGGTGGCCGCGGTTGCGGTGTTGTGCGTGGTCGAGCCGCATATGACCGGCATCGGCGGCGATTGTTTCTGCCTGATCTCGCAGCCCGGCAAGCCAGTGTGGGGATATAACGGCTCTGGGCGCGCCGGCGCAAAGGCGTCCGATCAGGCATTGCGCGACAACGGAATGGCCGAGATCGGCAATTCAATTCATGCCGTCACCGTGCCGGGCGCGGTCGATGCCTGGGAAGCAATCCTGAAAACGCACGGCCGCTTCGGCCTCGACCGCGCGCTGGCGCAGGCGATCAAATATGCCGAAGGCGGATTTCCGGTAGCGCCGCGTGTCGCGTCTGACTGGAAGAAGCATGTCGGCAAGCTCAAGGCCGATCCCGGCGCGTCTAAGCATTACCTGTTCAATGGCGCCGCGCCCAACGAAGGCGATGTGATTCGTTTCCCGGCTCTTGCCGCGACGCTCAAGGCCATTGCGGCAAAAGGTGCGCGCGCGTTCTACGAGGGGGACATTGCCGCGGACATGGCGAAAACGCTCGCCGCGCGCGGCTCATTTCTCACGGCTGAAGATTTCTCGCGGCACCGGGGCGATGTAGTCGAGCCGATTTCAACCAACTATCGCGGGCTCGACGTGCTTGAAATTCCGCCGAACGGGCAGGGGCTCACCGCGCTTGTGATGCTCAATATACTGGAAAACTTCGATCTCGCATCGCTCGATCCTTTCGGGACTGACCGTTTTCATCTTGTGCTCGAGGCGGCCCGGCTCGGCTACGCAATCCGGGACACTCATATTGCTGACAATGCATACATGCGAATGCCTGTGGCGAGATTGCTCGATAAAGGCTTCAGCAAAAGGCTTGCGTCGCTGATCGACATGAAAAAACGGTCGAAGCTGCCGAGCGCACCGACGCCGGGCAACGATACCGTTTATCTGACTGTCGTCGACCGCGACCGCAGGGCGGTCTCGTTCATCAATTCACTCTACTCGAGTTTCGGCGTCGGCGTCTGCACGGAGCGGACGGGTATCATGCTGACCAACCGCGGAGCGTGTTTCACGCTCGAGCCGGATCATCCCAATACTTTTGGTCCGGACAAGCGCCCGATGCACACGATCATTCCGGCCATTGCCATGCGTGATGGCCGCTGCGACATGAGCTTTGGCGTGATGGGTGCCCACTATCAGCCCATGGGCCATGTCCAGATTATTCTCAACATGCTCGATTACGGTATGGATGTGCAGCAGGCGATCGATGCACCACGGTTCTTCTTTGAGGGCGAAAATACCGATGTCGAACGGGGCACGCCGGTCGGCAACAATCGAAGGATTGAAAGCGCGCGGCCATGACGTCGTCATGGCAACGTCGCCGTGGGGCGGTGCGCAGACGATCAAGATCGACTGGGATCGCGGCGTGTTGATTGCCGGCTCGGAGCCGCGCAAAGACGGTTGCGCGCTCGGCTATTAAGCCGTCAAAGCAGCCGTTGCTCGATACGCAGCCGACGCATCATTTGGATCGGCGCGCCGGCGTTCACGCGTCTGTGGATGCTGATCTTTTGTGGCAACCAGATGGGCGACGAATGGCGCGTAGCGATGGCTGGCCGTGTTTTCAGAACGGCCTTGCAATGGGTCAAGCGCGACGAGCGCACGGCTCTCCGATCCCGTGGGTTTGCCTATCATTCTCTGCCGCGCTCATCGCCGGATGAGGTCGCCGAGATTGTGGCCCGTTAACTTCACCAATAAGCATCTTGCCGTCTCAATTCAGGACACCTGAATCCATCCGCATTCGAAAGTGCAAACAACGTGCCGCGCGCGATTAACCGCGACGGCGCTTGCGACTTCCCACCATTTCACAAGGTCTGACGAATTGCGGCCGATACGGACGCAGCAACCGTCGCACTAGGAAACGCCTTCAGACGGTCCCGCGTTCCAAAACGGTACGGTAGCAGGCCACCGCCTTAGTCCTTACCGCCGAGCTTGTCCAAACGCTTCTGCATTTCATCGAGCTGACGTTTGAGATCGTCCATCTCGCTGCCCGACCCCGTGCCCGAACCTTGCGTCTTTTCGGTGGGCTTCGCTTGGCCCCGTGCAAACGGCGCGAACATGGCGAATGTCTTCTCAAACATTTCCATGTTGCGGCGTACCTGATCCTCGAGGGGCCCGAAGGCGCCGACGCCAAAGGCCTGGGCCATCTGCTCGCGAAACTTTCCCTGCTCCTTCGACAGCGATTCAATCGAAGCTTCGAGGAAACGGGGAACGAGCATTTGCATGCTGTCGCCGTAAAAGCGGATCAGCTGCCGGAGAAATGTGATCGGAAGCAGGCTTTGTCCTTCTTTGTTTTCCTGCTCGAAGATGATTTGCGCGAGGACCGAGCGCGTTATGTCTTCGCCGGTCTTGGCGTCGTACACAATGAAATCCTCGCCATTTTTGACCATGGTGGCGAGGTCTTCGAGCGTCACGTAAGTGCTTGTTCCGGTATTGTAGAGCCGCCGGTTGGCATATTTTTTTATCGTGATCGGCTCTTTTTTGTCCTCTGACATGTCGTTCACACGCTTCCCCTGCCCAGGCTTTGAGCATAGCCAATTTCCGCTTCGCTGGGCCACCGTTTTGTGGCACCGCGGCAGCGCCGGAACGGCTTTCGGCATCTCTTGCGGAAAGGTCGAAAAAGCGCCAATTGTCGCGAATATCTGAGTGGTGGGTCGAGTTGACAGACAGGCTTGGCCTACCGAGGATGCGGCAGTGCCGAAAAACCAGTGAATGCCCCAGAGTCTGACTTAACAGGAGCTTCGGATGAAAGACGACATCGTCATCGTGAGCGCGGCCCGTACTCCGGTCGGCGCTTTCAACGGGGCATTTGCAAATCTTCCGGCCCATGAGCTGGGAAAAATCGCGATCAAGGCGGCGATGGACCGGGCGGGAGTCGAAGGCGCCCGCGTCAGTGAAGTGATCTTGGGGCAAATTCTTACCGCCGGGCAGGGACAGAATCCCGCGCGGCAGGCGTCAATTGCGGCGGCAATTCCGGTCGAAACCCCTGCCTGGGGCGTGAACCAGCTATGCGGTTCCGGCCTGCGCGCGGTCGCGCTTGGCTACCAGGCCATTCTCAACGGCGACTCTGAAATTGTCGTCGCCGGCGGCCAGGAGTCGATGAGCATGGCGCCGCATTGCCAGCATTTGCGCTCTGGCGTGAAAATGGGGTCGTTCGAGATGATCGACACCATGATCAAGGATGGACTGTGGGACGCCTTCAACGGCTACCATATGGGGAATACCGCGGAGAACGTTGCCAAACAGTGGCAGATCACCCGCCAGCAGCAGGATGAATTTGCGGTCGCTTCGCAGAACAAGGCGGAGGCCGCGCAAAAGGCGGGAAAGTTCAAGGACGAAATCACGCCCGTCACGATCAAGTCGCGCAAGGGCGATATCGTGGTCGATATTGACGAATATCCGAAATCCGGCGTGACGACTAGACTCGATCGCCAAGTTGCGACCTGCCTTCGATAAGGAAGGCACCGTAACGGCGGCCAATGCGTCCGGCATCAATGATGGCGCGGCGGCAGTCGTGCTGATGAAAGCGTCCGAGGCAGCAAAGCTCGGTAAGACTCCGCTTGCGCGCATTGTTTCCTGGGCGCAGGCCGGCGTCGACCCTGCGATCATGGGAACCGGTCCGATCCCGGCGTCGCGGGCGGCGCTCAAGAAGGCGGGCTGGAAAAAGGAAGACCTCGATCTTGTCGAGGCAAATGAGGCATTTGCCGCCCAGGCCTGCGCGGTTAACAAGGATCTCGGCTGGGATACGTCGAAGGTCAACGTCAATGGCGGTGCCATCGCCATCGGGCATCCGATCGGCGCCTCAGGTGCGCGCGTGCTGGTGACGCTGCTCTATGAAATGCAGAAGCGCAATGCCAAGAAGGGCTTGGCCACGCTTTGCATCGGCGGTGGCATGGGGATCGCGATGTGCGTCGAGCGATAGGCTCGTGCTTCCACATTGATTTAGGTCATGGCCGGGCATAGCCGTCCGAAGGACGGCGTGCTTCACACGTCTATGTCCCGGCCATGCTGTTTTAAGAAGATGGTTTTAGAGGGGACGATGTCATGTCGCGTGTTGCGTTGGTAACAGGTGGAACTCGAGGGATTGGGGCGGCAATCGCAAAGGCGCTCAAGGCCGCCGGATACAAGGTTGCGGCGAACTACGGCGGCAATGACGAGGCCGCGCAGAAATTCAAGGCAGATACCGGGATTCCGGTCTTCAAATGGGACGTCTCGTCCTATGAAGCCTGCGCCGAGGGCATCAAAAAAGTCGAAACCGACGTGGGCCCCATTGAAGTGCTCGTCAACAATGCCGGTATCACGCGCGATGCAATGTTTCATCGCATGAAGCCCGAGCAGTGGACGGCGGTAATCAACACAAATCTTGGATCGCTCTTCAATATGTGCCGGCCTGTCATTGAAGGCATGCGCGAGCGCAAGTTCGGTCGTATCGTCAACATCTCGTCGATCAACGGCCAGAAGGGCCAGATGGGCCAGACGAACTATTCCGCCGCCAAAGCCGGCGAACTCGGATTCACCAAGGCGCTGGCGCAGGAAGCTGCGCGCTCGGGCATCACCGTCAATGCGATCTGCCCGGGCTACATCAACACCGAGATGGTGCAGGCGGTGCCAAAGGATGTCCTGGAGAAATCGATCCTGCCGCAAATTCCGATTGGCCGCCTGGGCGAACCGGAGGAAATCGCGCGTTGCGTCGTGTTCCTCGCGTCGGACGAAGCGGGTCTCATCACCGGTTCGACGCTGACCGCCAACGGCGGCCAATATTTTATCTAAGCATTCGGACACAATGTCGGACGGGAATCGCACTGGGGCCGTTCTGATCGTTGGAGCGATTGTTTGCCTCTCAACCGCTCAGTTCGTGTTTGCGCAGGATGTCGATCCGCGCTGCAAGGATATTTATGACAAGGTTGCCTGCACGTGCGCCGTTCGCAATGGCGGGCGCGTTATTCCGCCACCGGTCGGCGTGAAGCGCGAAGGACTGAAGTTGCGTCCCAAGGAGGCGGCGAGCGGTACCCAAACGCTGGACGGCGGACGCGTCGCGTTTCCAAAGTACTACAGACGAGAAGGCCTGAAATTTCACCGCAGCCACGCGCTCGAGGGCTATCTTGCGTGTATGCGTGCGGTCGGCCGCAAGTAACACGCACTCTCAGCGGCGACGTTTTGTTGTCGGTCTGGGCGCAGACTTTTTTGAGGCGTGCTTGCGCACCTGAGCGCCGCCACCCTCGACTTTATCTAGCCGCGCATTCCAGTATTCCCATGCACGCATGACCGGGCCTGGGCGCAGATTATATTCGCCGGCGAGGCGCGTTTCGGCCGGGTTGAGCGGCGACACAAGCCCGAGCGTGTGTGCCTGAATCTGAAGCGCCGCATTGCGCGCGGTGTAGATCGTACGAAATGTAAGCTCTTCCAGGCTGACGCCGGCCACGGTCGCACCGTGCCGCCGCATCAGGACAATCCAGTTTTCGCCCAATGCACGCGCGAGCGACGCGCCTTCTTCAGGCTTGGCGACGATGAGATTTGTATCGCCGAAATCATCACGGGCGTCCCAGAACGGTACCTTCTCGCCAAGCGTCGCGCCGAGATGGTAGACGGGCTTGATATCCATGCCGGATATGCAGAAAGGCAGAATCGACGGCGCATGGTGGTGGCAGACAGCGTTCACGTCGGGCCGTGCTTGATAGATGCCGCCGTGTATGAGCGCGTTCGCCGTAGAGCCGGACATCAGTTGGCTTAACCGGCTGCGAATCGAGCGTGAATTCCAGAATATCGTCCGGCTGCACCAACTCGGGCGCGCGCGAGCGCGATAGGAGATAGCGGCCTGAATCGGTCGGATGACGCATGCTGACGTGGCCGAATGCGTCCAGCACGCCCTCGTTCGCAATAATTCTGTTGGCGCGCGCGAGCACATTGCGCGCCTGGTCAAGCTGGGTGGCCACGACAATCCTCCTCATCGTCCTTGATTGACGGGCTTCCAGCCCGCAGGCGCCAATTCGAACCCATCAAACGAAAAGCCGGGCGCGACAGTACAGCCAGTCAGCGTCCAGTCTCCAAGGCTTTCGGCGGCCTGCCAAGCCCGCGCAGGTACCGTCACTTGCGGCACCTCGCCGGCATGGATTTCAGCGCCAAGTCTGAAAATTTCTTCCTTGGATCCGTCGACAATCTCGAGCTTGAGTGGTGCGCCTCCGTAGTAGTGCCAGATCTCCACCGCGTCGATGCGATGCCAATGCGATCGTTCGCCGCGTGCAAGCAGGAATAGGATCGCGGTCGATGCGGGCCGCCCGTCCAGTTGACGCGAGTCGCGGAAGGTTTCGCGATAGTGGCCGCCTTCCGGATGCGGCTTGAGCTTGAGCGCGCGGATCATGTCCGCCGCGGTTGGGTTAGGCATGGGGGCGCTAGAACTTGTTCTTGCGGGTGCGGATTTCAGCGAAAACCTCCGCGGCGGGTTTGCCCGCCATCCCGATGCCGGCGGCAACTTCCGGCACGTCGGCGCGCAGAAACGGGTTCGCCTGCTTCTCCTCGCCGATGGTCGCCGGGATGGTCGCTTCGTTCTGCGCAAGCTGCTTGTTTGCCTCGGCTTCACGCGCGGCAAGGGCCTTGTTGTTGGGCTCGATTGTGCGGGCGAACTTGATATTGGCGGCGGTGTATTCGTGCCCACAATAAAACTCGGTGTCGTTCGGCAAATCGCGCAGCTTGACCAGCGACCGCCACATCTGCTCGGGCGTGCCCTTCAATCACGCGGCCGCAGCCGATCGAGAACAATGTATCGCCCACGAAGGCAACCTTTTCGCCGTGAAACCAGTAGGCGATATGGCCGAGTGTATGACCCGGCGTTTCGATAACGTTGGCGGACAGCGTGCCGACTTTGACCTTGTCTCCTTCACGCACGGTCTCGTCGACCGCTGGAATCTTTGAGGCCTCGGCGGCGGGCGCCACGACCCGGCATTTGTATTTGTCCTTCAGCGCGCGGATGCCATCCGTGTGATCGGCGTGGTGATGGGTGACCAGAATGTCCGTTAGTTTCCAGCCGCTCGCTTTCAGCGCGGCCTCGATTGGTGCAGCTTCGGGTGCATCGATCGCAGCGGTTGTCCCGCTTTCAGGGTCATGCAGCAATACGCCGTAGTTGTCGGATCGGCAGCGAAACAGGCGGATTTCCGCGGGCATGAGCTTGGTCCTTTGGCACTCTGCAATGGGTTAACCGTATCACGCGGGTGAATGAAGTTGCACGCCCGCGTGTTCCCGTGTTGTTAGCGCTTTACTATTTCGTGGTAGTTTGCCGGCATGTCGATCGACGTCGTCGACCTGCGGAATTTTTACGGCCAGCGGCTGGGTGTCGTGGCTCGCCGCTTCATTGGACGCGGCATCCGCGCACTGTGGGGCGATACCGCCGGTCAGCGTGTGCTCGGTATCGGCTATGCGACACCTTACCTCGGATTGTTTCGCGAGGAGGCCGAGCGCTGCCTTGCATTCATGCCGGCCGGGCAGGGCGTGGTGAAGTGGCCGACCGCACGCCCGGCGCTCTCCGCGCTCGTCTACGAAGGCGATCTGCCCCTCGCCGATTCCGCCGTCGATCGCGTGATGCTGGTGCACGCGCTGGAAATGACGAACGATCCAGGGGCACTTCTGCGCGAAGTGTGGCGCGTGCTTGCGTCGGGCGGACGGTTGCTTGCGGTCGTCCCGAACCGGCGCGGCGTCTGGGCGCGAACGGATACAACGCCGTTCGGTCATGGGCGGCCATATTCGCGCAGCCAGATCAATCAGCTCCTGCGCGAGACATGGTTCACGCCAACCGGCTGGAGTGAAGCGCTTTACGTGCCACCGGTCGCGCGCGGCTGGTTCTTGCGGACTGCGGTCGCGTGGGAGCGCACGGGCGCAACGCTGTCGGCGCCGTTTGCCGGCGTGCATCTGGTGGAGGCGACCAAGCAGGTCTATCGCGCAATACCGGCGCGCCGCGAAAAGCGGATATTGGTGCCGGCGCTGGAACCGGTGCTCGCGCCATCACCCGGCAGGTGAATGCGCCAGCGAGTTTTACGCTGCTGATTATTCGGGTTGTCGCGGCTCGTCGCCGGCGCTGCCGTCTTCCGGCATCGGCTGGGGCGCCACGTTTTGCTGATGTCCGCCACCGAAATCCTGACGGTCCGGACGATCCTGACGGTCCGGTCGATATCCGCCACCACGGTGGCGCCGGCGCCGGCGATGTCCAAATCGATCCTGGCCGCGGTCACCCTGGTCGTAGCCATTCTGTCCGGAATTTTGTCCGGAATTTTGCTGCGGCTGCCCGCCGCCCGTGATGAATGCCGGAAGACCGCCGACATCTTGCCCGCCTTCATGGCCGCCTTGGTTGGGCTGCGGGTAGGGCTGTTGCTGATGCTGCTGCTGCTGCTGCTGATGCTGTTGATGCTGCTGATGTGCTGGGACGATTCTGGACCTGCTGATCACGCGGCGGAAACGGCTGAGCATCGCGCGGCAGGTAAGGCTGCTGCTGCGGCTCTCGCGGTCCGTAGCTTGGCTCGTTCTGACCCATGAACGGCTGATTGTCTTCTTCGTCCCCATCGAAGGAGTCATCGCCGGCCTGTGGCTGGCCGCCGGGCGCGCCGCCCTGCTGATGCGGCTGCTGCTGATTGTAGTACGGGTTCTGCTGACGAAACTGTTCCTGCGCCGCGGCGATCAGGCGGAAGTAGTGCTCGGCGTGCTGATAATAATTCTCCGCGGCCACCGGGTCGCCCGACCCTTGCGCGTCACGCGCGAGCTGGATGTATTTTTCCGCGATATGCGAAGCGGTGCCGCGGATTTTGACGTCGGGACCGTTCGAATTCGTAAACGCGCGTGAGGGGATTCTGACTTTTGCGGTGGTTGCCTCGCCCCCGCATGCGCTTCTGACCGTTTCTCATGTTGTGCCTGTTCGTCGACCTTTCACCCTGTCGCGGCATTCGCGCCGAACACTCAACTCAACCTGCAAGTCCAAACAAATCTCATTGCGCGGCCGGACTTGCGTTATGTCCGCGCCAATGATCGAAATGTCGTGTCCTTTATCGCGTTAGTCGCAGCAACCCCATTGCCGCGGTCTCAGCCGCAGCGTTGCCAACCTCTCGTTACGCGCATCGTCCTAGGTTTCGAAAAATGATGCGCCCAACCGGTGAAGCATCCAGACCCGTCTCTGGCGATTTCGTCTGCCGTCTCTTCGCAGCCGGCTCTTCGTCATCCGCCTTGCGCCGCATCTCACAGAGCCGCTTCGCTCCGGAGTTCCTGGCGATGCAACCGTCACGGGTTGATTCCGTGACCGGAAGCTAGTCGTTTCCGAGCCATAATCCAAGTGCTTTTTTCGACGAATAATCCGGCTCTGCATTTTCACCCAGTGGGAATGCGTCGCGCTCATGGCGTGAAACCGGCGCCAAGCACGCGCGGAATTCCGGCCAAATCGTTGCGCGGGATGCCCGGGCTCAGTCCGGCTTTGGTAAACAGCGCACGAACCTGTTCATCCTGACCCGCGCCCAATTCCACGAACAGTCTGCCGCCCGGTGCCAGAATTCGTTTGGCGTCGCCCGCGATGGAACGATATGCGTCGAGGCCATCCTGGCCGCCATCGAGTGCGACCTGCGGATCGTAGTCACGGACCTCCGGCGCGAGCGTCTCGATCTCGTCATGCGCGATGTAGGGCGGGTTCGACACGATCAGGTCGAAGGGGCCTTCGACGCCGGTTGCGATGTCGCAGACGACAAAATTGCAACGGGAATCGAGCCGGCAGCGTGCTGCATTGGCGCTTGCCACGTCCAGGGCCGCGGAACTCACATCGGTGCCAGTTCCGATGGCATTCTTTAGCTCATTCAGCAGCGCAAGCAGCAGCGCGCCGGAGCCGGTGCCGATGTCGAGTACCCGCAACTTCTCCAGACGCAGGCCACTGCGCATGACGAAATCGAGCGCGGCTTCGACGACGGTCTCTGTTTCCGGTCGTGGCACCAGCACGTCGGGCGTCACCGAAATCGGAAGGCTCCAGAATTCCTTCTGCCCGACAATACGCGACACCGGCTCGTGCCGCAGGCGACGCGTTGCGAGCGCCGATATCACCGTGACTTCGCGCGCCTCAAGGATACGGTCCGATTGGGCGATCAGGCGGGCGCGGTCGAGATGCAGCGCGTGACCGATCAGCACGCGGGCATCGGCTTCGGCCTCTTCGACGCCGCCTGTGCGGAAAGATTGCGCCACGTGACTGAAGCGCTTCGGACACGGAGACACCTGACTTCAGGCCCGGCATGGCCCTCACGCCGCGCCTTCGGCCGCCAGCAATTCGGCCTGATGCTCGGTCACCAGCGCGTCGATAACCTCGTCCAGCGCCTCGCCCTCAATGATCTGCGGAAGCTTGTGCAGCGTGAGATTGATGCGGTGATCGGTGACGCGCCCTTGCGGGAAATTGTAGGTCCGGATGCGTTCGGAGCGATCGCCCGAACCGACCTGGCCGCGCCGGTCGGCCGCGCGTGCGGAATCACGTTTGGTCTTTTCGGCGTCGTAGAGTTTCGCCCGCAGCATCGTCAGCGCCTTCGCCTTGTTCTTGTGCTGCGAGCGTTCCTCCTGCACGAAGACGACGATGCCGCTCGGCATGTGCGTGATGCGGATCGCCGATTTGGTCTTGTTGACGTGCTGGCCGCCCGCTCCCTGCGCACGCATCGTATCGATTTTCAGGTCGGCGTCGTTGATATGAATATCGACATCCTCGACTTCGGGCAGGACCGCGACCGTTGCCGCCGACGTGTGGATGCGGCCCGATGCTTCGGTATCGGGCACGCGCTGCACGCGGTGCACGCCGGATTCGAATTTCAGCTTGGCGAACACGCCCCGGCCGCTGACCTCGGCGACGATTTCCTTGAAGCCGCCTTTGGTGCCTCCGCTCAGCGACAAGACTTCCGTCTTCCAGCCCTGCTTGGCCGCATAGCGCTCGTACATGCGGAAGAGGTCGCCGGCAAACAGCGCGGCTTCGTCGCCGCCGGTGCCGGCGCGGATTTCCAGGATCGCATTGTGGTCGTCCATCGCGTCCTTCGGCAGCAACGCCACGCGGATCTGCTGGGCAAGCTTCTCCTTGCGCTCCTGCAATGCGTGGCGTTCCGCGTCGGCCAGCTTGCGCATCTCCGCGTCGGTCGCGGAATCGTCGACCAGGGCCGCAAGGTCTGCGATCTCCTTCTCGGCATTGCGATAGGCCTTGATCGATTCGACCACCGGGCTGAGCTCGGAAAACTCGCGGGACAGCTTGACATAGGCCTCGGGGCTCAGGCCGCTCGCAAGCTCGCTCTCCACCAAGGAATGGCGGGCAAGCAGCGCATCCATTTTCTGTTGCGGCAAAGTTATCAAAGCTGAAGTCCCTCGGATGCGGCGAAGCCTTCGAGCTTGTGGCGAATGGAAACGCTGCCGACCGGCTCCTTCAGGCTCGGCAATAGAGCAGCCTCGCCCTTGCGGCAATCGAGCTCGAGCAGCAGCGCTTTCACCGGCCCCACTGCCGAGGGCGTCAACGACAGCGTGCGATAGCCGAGAAGGACGAGGGCGAGCGCGCCGATCGGCTGCGAGGCAAGTTCGCCGCACAGGGTCACTGGCTTGCCGTGCTTCTTCGCCTTGTCGGCGATTTCTTTCAGCGCGCGCAGCACCGGCGCCGACAGCGGGTCGAAGCGTTCCGACACCCGCGGATTGCCGCGGTCGGCCGCATAGAGAAATTGCATCAGATCGTTCGATCCGACGGAGAGAAAGTCGACGCGCTCCAGCAGTTCGTCGAGCTGGAACAGCAGCGACGGCACCTCGACCATGGTGCCGATATCGACCCGCTCCGGCAGCTCGTGGCCGTGCCGGCGCAGATGCGTCAGCTCCACCTCGACCAGCGCCTTGGCCTTGTCGAACTCGTCCACCGCCGCGATCATCGGAAACATCAGGCGCAGTTCACGGCCACCCGCGGCGCGCAACAGCGCCCGCACCTGGCTGCGCAGCAGGCCGGGGCGATCGAGCCCGAGCCGGATCGCGCGCCAGCCCAGCGCCGGATTTTCCTCTTCGATGTTGCGCAGGTAGGGCAGCACCTTGTCGCCGCCGATGTCGAGCGTGCGGAAGGTCACCGGCTTTTTTCCGGCGGCCTCGAGCACCGATCGGTAAAGCGAGAGCTGCTCGCCCGTCCGCGGCAGCGTGTCCGCCACCATGAACTGTAGTTCGGTGCGGAACAGGCCGATGCCGGCCGCGCCGGTATCCTCGATATGCGGCAGGTCGATCGCGAGGCCCGCATTGATCATCAATTGGACCTTCTGGCCGTCCTTGGTTACGCACGGCCGGTCGCGCAGCGCGCGGATATTGCGCCTGGCGCCGCGCGCGCAACTTGACGCGCTCGCCGTACGACGCCTGCACGTCTTGCGGCGGGCGCATGTGAATGTGCCCGGTCGAACCGTCGACGATGATGGCGTCGCCGGATTCGACAAGGCCGGTCGCGTTCTCGATCTCGCCGACGGTGGGAATGCCGAGCGCGCGCGCGACGATCGAAACGTGCGATGTCGGCCCGCCTTCCTCCAGCACCAGCCCGCGCAACCGCTTGCGGTCATAGTCGAGCAGCGCCGCCGGGCCCATCGACCGCGCCACGACGATGGCGTTTTCCGGCATCTGCTCCTTGGTCGGCGCATGATCCTGGCCCATCAGAACGCGCATCAGCCGGTTGGCGAGGTCGTCGAGGTCGTGCAGGCGGTCGCGCAGATAGTGGTCCGAGGCGCGCAGCATCCGGGCGCGCGTATCCGATTGCACGCGCTCGACGCTCGCCTCGGCGGTAAGGCCGGTCACTACGGCCTCGCGGATCTTGTGCAGCCAGCCCTGGTCGTATGAAAACATGCGATAGGCTTCGAGCACGTCGCGATGCTCGCCGCCGTCGGCAACGTCGCGGTGCTCGACCAGCCGGTCGAGGTCGGCGCGCAAGGTCGCAATGGCGGCGTCGAGCCGTTTGAGTTCGTGCGGCACGTCGTCGGCAATCACGTTGGTGATGACAACGCGCGGCTCGTGCAGCACGACGTGGCCGAGCGCGATGCCGTCCGACAGCGACGTGCCAATGAAATGCATCGCGTGGCGGGCGGCGGGCTCGGCGCCGGGGCGGGCGAGGGACGACAGCTCGCCCGATGCGATCATTTCGGCGAGCACCATCGCCGTCGTCTGCAGCGCTTCTTCTTCTTCTTCGGTGTAGGTGCGGCGCGCGCGGTTCTGCACGACCAGCACGCCGAGCGTATTGCCGGCGCGCAGGATCGGCACGCCGAGGAACGAGTGATAGATTTCTTCGCCGGTTTCCGGGCGGTAGGAGAAGGCCGGATGGGCCTGCGCGTCCGAGAGATTGATCGGGTTGGCTTCGCTGGCGACCAGGCCGACCAGGCCTTCGTCCGGCCTTCAGGACGGTCTGGTGGACGGCTTCGCGCTTGAGGCCTTCGGTGGCGTATAGCTCAAGCGTTCCGTCTACGCGCAAAACGTAGACAGAGCAGACTTCCGCCACCATGTTGGCGGCGATCAGCACCACCACCTTGTCGAGACGGTCCTGCGCGCTGACCGGCTCCGCCATCACTTCGCGAAGCCTGCGCAACAGCACGCGCGGACCGCCCAGCGCGCCACGCATTATTGAGGTCCTTCAGCCGCGGCCTGGGCCGCAGCCCCGTCTACGGCCTAATCATGTACGAATAGCGACCGCCGGCTCCGGATTCCGCGGCCGCTTATGCGTCAGGCTATAGCCAATGGCCCATGCAAGGGGCAAGCCAAAGTCCCGCGCAACCTGGGCTCGAAGGCGGCCCGAAGGGGCTCGGTCACGGCCTATCAAGCCCGTAGAGCGTGTGCAGGGTGCGGACCGCAAGGTCGGTCTGGGCGGCCTTGATCAGGACGGAGAATTTGATCTCCGAGGTGGTGATGGCGAGGATATTGATCTTCTGGCCGGACAGCGCCTTGAACGCCTTGGCGGCGACGCCGGCATGGCTGCGCATGCCGATGCCGATGACCGAAACCTTGGCGACGTCGGTCGCCCCGTCCAGCCGCTCGTAGCCGATCGCGCCCTTGGCCTTGTCGAGGGTCACGCGCGCACGCTCGTAGTCCGCCGATGGAACCGTGAAGGTGAGGTCGGTGGTCGCGCCGTCGGCCGAGACGTTCTGCACGATCATGTCGACGTTGATGTTGGCGTCGGCGAGCGGGCCGAAGATCGCGGCCGCGACGCCGGGCTTGTCCTGCACCCGGCGGATCGAGATCTGCGCCTCGTCCTTGGAGAAGGCGATGCCGGTGACGACTTGCTGTTCCACGATGTCTCCTTCGTCGCAAATGAGTGTGCCGGCGGGCGGCTTCTGCGGGATCGATGTCCTCCGGCTTGTCGAAGCTCGAGCGCACGAAGATGCGCACATTGTGCACCATGCCGAGCTCGACCGAGCGCACCTGCATGACCTTGGCGCCGAGGGAGGCGAACTCGAGCATCTCTTCGTAGGCGATCTTGTCCATGCGGTGCGCCTGCGGCACCACGCGCGGATCGGTCGTGTAGACGCCGTCGACGTCGGTGTAGATGTCGCAGCGTTCGGCTCCGATCGCGGCCGCGATCGCGACCGCCGATGTGTCGGATCCGCCGCGGCCCAAGCGTCGTGATGCGGCCGGTATCCTTGTGCATGCCCTGGAAGCCGGCGATGACCGCGACCTGGCCGTGCTCCTTGAAGCGCTTGATCAGCTCGGCGCCGTTCACCTCCAGGATGCGCGCGGAGGCATGCGCGTTGTCGGTCAAGATCGGCAGCTGCCAGCCCTGCCAGGAGCGTGCATTGACGCCCATGCCTTCAAGGACGATGGCGAGCAGGCCGGCGGTGACCTGCTCGCCGGTGGCGACCACCGCGTCGTATTCGCGCGCGTCGTGCAGCATGGCGGCTTGCCGGCACCATTCGACCAGCTGATTGGTCACGCCGGCCATGGCGGAGACGACGACGGCCACATCGTAGCCGGCGTCGACCTCGCGCTTGACGTGGCGCGCCACGTTGCGGATGCGGTCGAGATCGGCGACCGACGTTCCGCCGAATTTCATCACCAACCGAGCCATGACGTTCCCGGGCGCGCCGAAAGGCGCTAACAAGCGGCCGGCACGAAGTCCCGCGCGCCGGCCTGAAAAGGCGCGTATACATACCGGCGGGGTCGCCGCGCTGCAACAACAGCCGGCGGCCGAAATAATGAGATCGTCCGCATGGTTACCTGAAAAGCCCGCATGTCCAGCGTCGATGCCGCCGAAGTCGAGCGGTTTTCGCGCCATGCCGCCGACTGGTGGAATCCGCGCGGGCCCATGGCGGCGTTGCACAAGTTCAACCCGGTCCGGCTCGCCTATATCCGCGATCAGGCGGCGGCGTGCTTCGGCCGCGATCCCAAGAAGCTCGACTGCCTGAAGGGCCTTCGCATGCTGGATATCGGCTGCGGCGGCGGCATCCTGTCGGAACCGCTCGCGCGGCTGGGCGCGGCGATGGTCGGCGCCGATCCTTCGGAAGACAACATTGCCGCGGCAAAGGCCCATGCAAGCGAGGCGGGTGTTGCGGTCGATTACCGTGCGACGACCGCGGAAGACCTGTCCGCCGCCAATGAGCGCTTCGATGTGGTGCTGGCCATGGAAGTCGTCGAGCACGTGGCCGACGTCGATGCTTTCGTTGAGGCCTGCGCGGCGATGGTAAAGCCCGGCGGCCTGATGATCGCCGCAACGCTCAACCGGACACTGAAGAGCTTTGCGCTCGCGATCGTCGGCGCCGAATACGTGCTGCGCTGGCTGCCGCGCGGCACGCATCAATGGGACAAGTTCGTCAAGCCCGAAGAGCTGGAGAGCGCGATTGAGCGCAACGGTCTTCAGGTCATCGGCGAACGTGGCGTGATCTACAATCCGCTTGCCGACCGCTGGCAGCTGTCGTCGGACATGGATGTCAACTACATGCTGGTGGCACAGCGCCCGAAGCAAAATGGAGAAGCCGCATGATTCTCGAACTGGTCGAGTTCAATTCGCCGAAAGGCTGGAGCCGCCGGCAGGTCGCCGAAGAGGCGCGCAACGTCATTCCGAAGTGGCGGGCGAACAAGGAATTGTTGCGCAAGCATTTTCTGCTCGAGCTCAACGGCAAGACCGGCGCCGGCGTTTATATCTGGCCGTCGGTTGAAGCGGCGCAGAAGGCGCATAACGAAGAATGGCGGCAGTCGGTGATCAAGCGCACGGGCGGCGCACCGACGATCCGCTATTTCGACCTCTTCCTGCTGATCGACAATGAAAAGGGTGCGGTGACCGAGTTTCCCGAGGCAGCAGAGATTCAGTCGGCGCGGCCTGACCTGAACAAAGACTTGATCTCCAAAAGATGCTCTGGGCCGTTTTTACCCTGATCGCCGCGGCCGCGCAGACCGCGCGCAACGCGATGCAGCGCGAACTGACCGCCACGCTGGGCACGGTCGGCGCCACCCACGTGCGCTTCCTGTTCGGATTTCCTTTCGCGCTGCTGTTCCTGCTCGGTCTCCTGGCCGTCACCGGCGATCACCTGCCGACGGTGCCGCCTGTGTTCTGGCCGTGGGTGATCGGCGGGCGCGCTCGGGCAAATCGCCGCGACCGCGCTGATGCTTTCCGCAATGGGCGAGCGCTCCTTCGTTGTGGCCTATGCCTACATCAAGACCGAGCCGGTGCAGGTTGCGCTGTTCGGCCTGATTTTCCTCGGCGACAAGGTGACGCCACTGTCGGCGGCGGCAATCCTGATCGCGACCGTCGGCGTGATCGTGATTTCGCTCAAGCCGCGCACGGGCGCCGGCACGATGCGATCGACATTGATCGGCCTTGCGGGCGGCACGATGTTCGCCCTGTCGGCGATCAGCTATCGCGGCGCGATTCTGTCGCTTGGTCTTCCTGATTTCGTGCTCGCCGCGACGTTCACCGTAACGGTCGGTCTGGTCATCCAGGCCGCGCTTTTGTCGGCCTTTCTGGCGTTGCGCGATCCCGAGCGTCTTGCGCGCGATCGCGCGGGCCTGGAAGCCCTCGCTGTTCGCCGGCTTCATGGGTGCGTTCGCGTCGGAATTCTGGTTTCTCGCCTTCGCCATCACCACCGCCGCCAATGTGCGCACGCTCGCATTGGTCGAGGTGCTGTTCGCGCAGGGTGTGACGCGGTTCGTCTTCAAGCAGCCCACCACGCAGCGCGAGGGTATCGGCATCGTGCTGGTGGTGATCGGCGTCGCGCTGTTGGTATGGGCGTATTAGTTCCGCTCGTCCGGAAGCGACGGCAGCGGATGAAATTCGATGCCTTCCTCGGAGAGCTCTTTCGCTTCTTCCGGTGATGCCACGCCGTAGATCGAGCGATGCTCGGTCTCGCCGTAGTGCATCTTGCGCGCTTCCTCGGGAAATTTCGTGCCGACATTATCGGCATTCTTGGTGAGGTGATCGCGAAGTTCCTTCAGCTTGGCGCGGATTTCCTGTTCCTGCGGCGAAATCATCGCGACCGGCGCCGGTGCAGGCGTTGGTGCCGGTATTGCCTCGGGCGATGCCGCAGGGGCCTCGATAGTCTTGCTTCGCTTCTTTGCAGTCGCGGACAGCCGCGGCGCCATGATCGCCTTTTCGACCTTGGCCGAGCCGCAGTGCGGGCAGCTTACGAGACCGCGTTTGGCCTGCTTGTCGTAGGCGGCCGAATCCTGGAACCAGCTCTCAAATTGGTGGCCCTGCTGGCAGATGAGTGCGTAGCGAATCATTCCGCCCCCCGCACGACGTGAAGGTGCGCCGGCTCCGCCAACGGTTCGACGATTTCAAATCGCCGGCCATGCTGCAAGTGACGGGATACGCGCACGTGCATTGGCGACTTCTGCGGGATTGATCTCGGCCACGATGACCCCCGGCTCGGTGCCACCTTCGGCAATGATGCGCCCCCAAGGGTCAACGATCAGTGAATGGCCGAACGTATCCCTGCCGTTTTCGTGTCTGCCGCCTTGGGCCGCCGCAAATACAAAGCAGCCGTTTTCAATGGCGCGGCTGCGGATGAGGACATGCCAATGCGCTTCGCCGGTCTGTTTTGTGAAGGCCGACGGAATTGCCAGCATGGTTGCGCCAGCTTCGGCGAGCGCGCGGTAAAGCGCAGGAAAGCGCAGGTCATAGCAAACGGTCAGACCGAGGCGGCCCCAGGGCAGGTCGGCCAGCACCGCCAGCTCACCCGGACGGTAATTGCGTGACTCGCGATAGCTCTCGCCGCCCGCGAGGTCGACGTCGAACATATGGATCTTGTCGTAGCGCGCGAGGATGTCGCCCTTCGGATCGATCAGGAAATGAACGATTTGCGGCGCGGTCGGGCGAGATCCTGATCGCAAGCGAACCGATATGCACGTAGATGCCGAGCTTGCGCGCAACCTCGCGCAACGTCGCCAGCGATGCGTCTGCCTCTTCTTCGACGGCCACTGCGAAAAGTTGCTCGCGATTGGCCGCCAGGATGTTTGTCATTTCCGGCGTGAGCACATATTCGGCGCCGGCCGATTTCGCGTCGCCGATGTAGCGGACGGCGGCATCGATATTGGCGCCGGGCTGCAGACCCGAACGCATCTGGATCATGGCTGCTTTGAAAGTGCCACCGTTCATGGGGCGGCCTTGCCTTGGCCAACAGCGGATCGAGCCTGCCGGCACGCTCAAGCGCGTGCAGCTCGTCGCTGCCACCCACGTGCGTGGTGCCGATAAAGATCTGCGGCACAGTCATGCGTCCGTTTGCGCGTTGAATCATTTCTTCCCGGCGTTCGAAGTCACTGCTGACGTCGATCTCGCTGTAGCTTACACCCTTTCGCTTCAGCAAGGTCTTGGCCGCGGAGCAATAGGGGCAGAAGCGGGTCGTGTAGATTTCAACGGGAGGCATGGCGTTTTCGGGCATTTGAGCCCTTTTATATGGGGGGACGCGCCGCCGCCACAACCCGCGCAAAGACCAGCACATCGACATGGCCGGCACCCGCCCGGGACAGGGCGCGGGCGCAAGCATCGACCGTGGCGCCCGAGGTGAGCACGTCATCGATCAACACCAGCCGGCGCCCGGCAATATCCGATTCATGCTCCATAGCGACCCGGAATGCGCCTTGCACATTATCGGCGCGCTCTGTTTTCGACTTGCCCACCTGTTGCGGCGTTGCCCGCACGCGTTTGAGCCCGCCATGGACAACGGGCACGCCGGTCAATCCCGAGATGACGCCGGCGAGGGCCGCCGACTGATTGAAGCGCCGCGCCCATTGTCGCCGCCAATGTAGGGGCACCGGGACGAGTGCATCGGCATCGGAAAGCAATTCGCGGCCCGCACGCGCCATCCATCGGCCCATCGTCGGCGCGAGGTCAAGCCGGTCGCCATATTTGAGGCTATGGACGAGCGCGCGTGAAATATCATCGTAGCGCACGGCGGCACGCGCCCGGTCATAGGAGGGTGGGTTGGCAATCGCTTCCATCGACAGCAGGCCGGGGCCGGGATCATAGGCGAACGGAATCCCGAGCCGCGCGCAGTATGGCGGCTCGATGAGCGACAATCTCGACCAGCAATGCGCGCAGAGACCGTTGCCGTCGCCAAGCGGCTCGCGGCAGGACGGACAAAGCTGGGGCAGGGCGAAGTCGAGCGCGAGCCGCAGCGCCGATCGTAAACCCTTACGAAAGCGGGCAGCCGATGGCGCACCAGCCGGACTTGCCGAAACAAGCTCGTTCATGCTGCAACGGTAGCACGATCACCTGCGGACATGGCACGATCGCGCGTGACGCGATAGGACAAAGCAATGTCGTCAGGCTCCAATATCTTTGACCGGCGTTTGCTTCGCGTGCGCCAAAGACGCGCGCGACGATTGACGCCTGCGACATTTCTGCTGGATCGCGTTGCGACCGATTTGGGCGAGCGGCTTTCCGCGGTCCTGCGCAAGTTCGACGTGGCCGTTGATCTCGGCACGCCATCCGATGCCGTGCGTCGCGTGCTGGCGGCGAACAAAAATATCGGCACTGTCGTCGCGGCCGGACTGGATGGCGATGACGATGGCTTGCGCGTCACCGCCGATGAGGAAGCCTTGCCATTTGCCGCGGGCTCGCTTGATCTCGTGGTGTCTGCGCTGGCACTGCAATTTGTCAACGACCTGCCCGGTGCGCTGATCCAGATTCGCCGCGCTCTGAAGCCGGACGGGCTATTGCTAGCGGCATTGATCGGCGGAGACAGCCTGACCGAATTGCGCTCGGCATTTGCCGCCGCCGAAAGCTGAAGTCGAGGGCGGTATCTCGCCGCGCGTCGCGCCTTTCGCCGACATCCGCGAGCTTGGCGGCCTTTTGCAGCGCGCCGGTTTTGCGTTGCCGGTCGTCGATAGCGAGCGAGTCGTGGTGCGCTATAATTCGGCTCTTGCGCTGATGCGCGATCTCCGGCGCATGGGCGCGACCAATATTTTGCACGAGCGGCAACGTCAACCGCTCAAGCGCGCGACGTTGGCACGCATGGCGGAAATCTATGCCGAGCGTTTTTCCGATCCCGACGGACGCATACGTTCGACGTTCGAAATCATCTGGCTTTCGGGCTGGGTGCCTCATGAGAGCCAGCAGAAGCCCCTCAAGCCCGGCTCGGCGGCGCAGCGACTTGCCGATGCGCTCGGCACCACGGAACTGCCGGCCGGGGAAAAGCCCGAGCGTGGCTTCGCTAAAGCAATGTCATCAGGTGGGAAATGAGCGGTACATCTGCCGGAGGCATTTCGTAATCGCGCAGCCGGTTCGGCTTCACCCACGCAAGCTGCTGGCCCTCAGTCGGAGTGACGGTCCCGTCCCAGCGACGGCAGACATAGAGCGGCATCAGCAGATGGAAGTCGGGATAGGTGTGGCTCGCAAAGGCAAGCGGCGCGAGACAGGCCTCGCTCACCGTTATCGCGAGTTCCTCGCGCAATTCCCGTATCAGGGTATCTTCCGGTCGCTCGCCATCCTCGACTTTGCCGCCGGGGAATTCCCAGAGACCGGCCATCGGCTTGCCTTGCGGTCTTTGCGCAATCAGCACGCGGCCGTCCGTATCGACGAGCGCGCAAGCCGCAACGAGGACGATCTTGAGCGCCAAGGCGCCGGCTCCGGATCTATGAGCGATAGTCGCCGTTGATGGCGACGTATTCTTTGGTGAGGTCGCAGGTGAGAACGCGATCGCGACCTTTGCCCAGCCCGAGCGCAACCTTCAGGCTGATTTCGGGTTTCTTCATCGCCGCGCTGACGGTCGCTTCATCGTAGCTTGGATCGCGTGCGCCCTTATGCGCGACGCGGATGCCGCCAAACCAGATCGAGAGCTTGTCCCTGTCCGCCGGCTCGCCTGCTTTGCCGACGGCCATCACGACGCGGCCCCAGTTTGCGTCTTCGCCGGCGATCGCGGTCTTCACCAGCGGGGAATTGGCGATGGACATTGCAATGCGCCGCGCCGAGACCTTGGATACCGCGCCTTCGACGACGATCTCGACCAGCTTGCGCGCGCCTTCGCCATCGCGCGCCACCTGTTCCGACAGGCTGGCCAGCACGGAATGCAGCGCCTTTTTGAATTCTTTCAGGCGTGGATCGGTCGCGCGCGCAATTCGCGGAGCACCGGCAGCCTTGCCGGTCGCGAACATCATGAGCGTGTCGGATGTCGATGTGTCACCGTCGATTGTCACGGCGTTGAAGGTGTCGGCGACGCCGTCTTTCAGAAGCGCCTGCAGTGCCGGCGCGGAAATCGCCGCGTCGGTGAATATGAACGAGAGCATGGTCGCCATGTCGGGCGCGATCATGCCGGCGCCCTTGGCAATGCCGTTGATCGTCACGCGGGCCTTGCCGATTTTTGCTGTTGCGGTCGCCACCTTGGGAAACGTGTCGGTGGTCATGATCGCCCGCGCTGCGGCAAGGAATTCACCGGACTGTGCACGCGCTACCAGGCCGTCCATGACGCCCTCGAAGGCCTGCGCCTTCAGCGGTTCGCCGATCACGCCAGTCGAGGCAAGAAACACATCGCCAGGCTTGCAGCCAGCCGCACGCGCGGCGATCTGCGCGGTGAACTTGCAGGCGTCGCGGCCGGTCTTGCCGGTGAACGCATTGGCGTTGCCGGAATTCACGACCAGCACCCGTGTTTTGCTCTTCTTCAGATGCGCGCGGCACCACTCCACGGGAGCCGACGGGCACTTCGAGCGCGTGAACACACCCGCCGCAGTCGTGCCGGGATCGAACAGCGCCAGCAGGACATCGGTGCGCCCGGCGTAACGGATGCCGGCCTCGGCGGTCGCGAGACGCACGCCGGAAATTGCCGGCATGTCGGGGATAGTGGCAGGGGCAAGAGGGGAGACTGCGGTGGACATAACATTCTCCGTCGTCATGTCCGGCTTAGTGCCGGCATCCGCGGCTTCGGATGCATCGGCATAAAAGACGCCAATGGCCGGCACAAGGCCGGCCACGACGAAATTCATTTGATGATTTGGATCGCTGCTACTTCTTTGCCGGCGCCGCGGGCTTTTCCTCAGGCTTGGCGGCCGGCTTGTCCATGCGCTCGATCTTGGCTTCGGCGCGCAGCTTGGTGACCAGCTCGGCCTGCGCCTTGCGCGCGACGAAGTTCTCGATCTGCGGCTTTACGTCTTCGAATTTCGGCGCCGGCTTGACGCGCTTGTCCTCGACCTTGATGACGTGCCAGCCGAACTGGGTCTTCACGGGATCCGAAATCTGTCCCTTGTCGAGCTTGAAAGCGGCTTCCGAAAATTCCGGCACCATCTGTTCCTTGGTGAAGTAGCCGAGATCGCCGCCATTGGCCTTGCCGGACGGATCTTCGGTGACTTCGCCGGCCACCTTGGCGAAATCTTCGCCCTTCTTCAGCCGGACGATCACCGCCTTGATCTTGTCCTCGGCTTCCTTGCCGGCCTTGTCATCGCCTGCCTGCGCGCGGAAGAGGATGTGGCGCGCGTGGACTTCCTTCTCCTCGCCGATCTGTTTGACGGCCTCGTCGTAGACCTTATGCATCGCCTCGTCGGTCAGAGCTTCCTTGCCGACCGATTGCAGCAGATTTTCCATGAGAAGCTTCTTGCGGGCGAATTCGAGCTTGCGCTTGAAGTCGGGCCCATCGCCCAACTTCTTGTCTTCCGCAGCTTTCGACACGAGAATCATGTCGGCGACGAACTGCACCAGGTAGTCCTGCTTGGCTTCGGGCGACATCGGCGGAATTTGGCCGGCCTCGTCCTCGGCGACGGCGAGGTCGCTCTGATGGATTTCAATACCGTTGACCTTGGCGACAACCGGGTCCTTGTCCTGGGCGCCCGCCGGCGCCTGCCGTCATGACGAGGAGCGCCAGAAGTGCGGCATAAAAGCCGGCCTGACGCGAACGGACCGGTGAACCGGCTGGAACTGAAATCGTCATAAGGCTTTCCTTGAATTGTCAGTGCCCGCTCAGGCGGGCGTCGGGCGGACTATTCGCCCAACGACCATGTCTTTGCAATGGCCGAGTGGCACGCAACGCCTAACGTCCGCGTGACCGGGCTGTCGTTAATGCGAGAACAGGCCGCCAATTGACAACATTCCGACCCCCTCATATCTCTCGCGGAGCATTGGCTGTTCGTCGTCGCCGGCGCATTCGCGTCGGATTTGCCCGAAAAGTGCCGTATTCCGGAGTGCCGGAGGCAAATCCGGCCGCAACGGCATGATATAAGCGCCCGGCTCACGTGAGGAGTTTCCAAGGATGATCGGCGCCGTCGCCCGCAAGCTGTTCGGTTCCGCCAACGACCGGCGGATCCGCAGCTATCAGCCGCGGGTGGACGAGATCAACGAACTCGAAAAAGAGCTCGAGGCGCTGTCGGACGACGCGCTCAGGGCGCGCACCGAAGAATTCAAGAAGCAGGTGGCCGAAGGCGCCTCGCTCGACGACATCCTGGTCCCTGCCTTTGCGACCGTTCGGGAAGCTGCCAAGCGCACGCTCGGGCAGCGGCATTTCGACGTCCAGCTGATCGGCGGAATGATCCTCCACGAAGGCAAGATTTCCGAGATGAAGACCGGCGAAGGCAAGACGCTCGTCGCCACGCTTCCGGTCTATCTCAACGCGCTCGCCGGCCGCGGCGTTCATGTCGTCACCGTCAACGACTATCTGGCAAAGCGCGACGCGGAGTGGATGGGCCAGATCTACAATTTTCTCGGCCTCACCGTCGGCGTCATCGTGCACGGGCTCGACGATGAGCAGCGCAAGAAAGCCGTACGACTGCGACATCACCTACGGCACCAACAACGAGCTCGGGTTCGACTATCTCCGCGACAACATGAAGTACCGCCTGGAGGATATGGTCCAGCGCGGGCACATCTACGCGATCGTCGACGAAGTCGACTCGATCCTGGTCGACGAAGCGCGCACGCCACTGATCATTTCCGGTCCGCTCGACGACCGCTCCGAGTTCTACAACACGATCGACGGTTATATTCCGCAGCTCGACAAGACGGACTACGAGGTCGACGAGAAGCAGCGCACGGTCACGTTGACCGAGGCCGGCATGGAGAAGCTCGAGCAGCGATTGCGTGCCGCCGGACAGCTCAAGGGTGATTCACTCTACGACGTCGAGAACGTTTCCGTCGTTCACCACGTCAACCAGGCGCTACGCGCACATAAGCTATTCCAGCGCGACAAGGATTATATCGTTCGCAACGGTGAGGTCGTCATCATCGACGAGTTCACCGGCCGCATGATGCCCGGCCGCCGTTATTCGGAAGGGCTGCATCAGGCGCTCGAGGCGAAAGAACATCAACCAATACAGCCTGAAAACCAGACGCTCGCGTCGATCACGTTCCAGAACTACTTCCGTATGTACGAGAAACTTGCCGGCATGACCGGCACGGCGCTCACCGAAGCCGAAGAGTTCATGGACATTTACAACCTCGAAGTGCTCGAAGTGCCGACCAACATGCCGCTCGTGCGCCTCGACGACGACGACGAGGTCTATCG
Source organism: uncultured Alphaproteobacteria bacterium (assembly GCA_963794665.1). Classification (GTDB taxonomy): domain Bacteria; phylum Pseudomonadota; class Alphaproteobacteria; order Rhizobiales; family Xanthobacteraceae; genus Pseudolabrys. The sequence continues at coordinate 365,790 of CAWCEW010000021.1, forward strand.
CACCGCGGCCGAGAAATACCGGGCAATCATCACGCTGATCGAGGACTGCAAGCAGCGCGGACAGCCGGTCCTGGTCGGCACGACCTCGATCGAGAAGTCGGAGCAACTCGCCGAGATGCTGCGCCAGGCGGGATGGGAGCAACACGATTTCTCCGATCCCAACGCGTTTGCCGCGCTTTATTCCGGCGACGACGGCGCCACCAAGACCAAGGTGTTTGCGATCCTCAACGCCCGCTACCACGAGCAGGAAGCCTATATCGTCTCGCAGGCGGGCGTGCCGGGCGCCATCACGATTGCGACCAATATGGCCGGCCGCGGCACCGACATTCAGCTCGGCGGCAATGCCGACATGCGGATCCGCCAGGAAATCACGGATATTGCGGACCCGCGCGAGCGCGAGAAGAGCCCGCGCGCCGACGAGATCCGCGCGCAGGTCGCGCGGCTGAAGGAAAAGGCGCTTGCCGCCGGTGGGCTTTTTGTTCTCGGCACCGAGCGGCACGAAAGCCGCCGCATCGACAACCAGCTGCGCGGCCGCTCTGGCCGCCAGGGCGATCCCGGTCATTCCAAGTTCTTCCTGTCGCTCGAAGATGATCTCATGCGCATCTTCGGCTCGGACAAGCTCGACGGGATGCTGCAGAAGCTTGGTCTCAAGGAGAACGAGGCGATCGTTCATCCGTGGATCAACAAGGCGCTCGAAAAAGCCCAGCAGAAAGTCGAAGCGCGCAACTTCGATATCCGCAAGAACCTGCTCAAGTTCGACAACGTGATGAACGACCAGCGCAAGGTGATTTTCGAGCAGCGGCTCGAGCTGATGCGCGATGAAACGGTCGATGAGACGATCGCCGACATGCGCCATGCGATGATCGAGGACATGGTCGCCAAGTACGTTCCTGAAAATGCCTATCCGGAGCAGTGGAACGTCGACTGGCCTCGACCACGATCTGCGCGAGATTCTCACGCTCGCGCTGCCGGTGCAGGATTGGGCCAAGGAAGAGGGGATCACCGGCGATGATGTGCGCGAGCGCATCATCCGCCGGGCCGACGAATGGATGGCGGGGAAGGTGGCCAAATGGAGCCCCGACGTCATGCGCTATGTCGAGAAGTCAGTTCTGCTGCAGACGTTGGACCACCTCTGGCGCGAGCATCTCGTGATGCTCGAGCATCTGCGCCAGGTCATCGGCTTGCGCGGTTACGGCCAGCGCGATCCACTCAATGAGTATAAGGCCGAAGCCTTTTCGCTGTTCGAGGCGATGGTGGCTCATTTGCGTGAGGCAGTGACCGCGCAGCTGATGCGTGTCGAGGTCGTGCAGTCGCCGCCAGCCGAAGAAGCGGCGCAGCTTCCTTACATGGAGGCGCACAAGGTCGACCCGACGACTGGCGAGGACGAAATGGCGCCCGCCCTGGCGCCTGCGCTCGTCGGCAACGGGAACGGCGCGCAGGCCGAACGCAAAGCGAACGACCCTTCGACCTGGGGAAAGGTCGGCCGCAACGAGCTGTGCCCATGCGGGTCGGGCAAGAAATTCAAGCACTGCCACGGCAAATTCGCTTAGAGCGCGCTTCAGCCGCCAAACTGCTTCATCGCGAGCTGCCGGCGGAATGCCCGGTCGCGTTTGAGGTGCCATTCGCGGCTCATAGCATGCCGTTTGCTCGCGCAGCGTTCGGAATAGAGTAGGACCCAGCTGCGGCCGCGCGTCGAGCGCGCGCCCTTGCCGGCATTGTGCGTGACCAGCCGCCGCGTGACGTCATTGGTCCAGCCGACATAAGTGAGATGGCGATTTTTTGCGATGGTGCCGAGCACGTAGACGTAGCAGTCCATAGCGCTCGCTGCGACGATCAGCGCGTTCCCGACCAGCGGGACTCGAACGAGCCAGTGGGAACCACTGGCTGGGCACCGGCGAGCAGGCCGTTGTTGCTTGCAGGCGGGGTCGTATAGGCGGTACGAATTTCCGGACGTGGCGTCTCGACTTTGGCCGGTTGTTGAACCGGAGCAGGCTTCGGTGCAGGCGCGGCCTCTGCGGTTGGTTTTGGTGCTGGCGCCGGCGCGGGTTCGCTCGGCCATGGCGACGACCCAGCCGATGCGGTGCGCACGGGGGTGGACGCCGTGTGCACTGGAGCAGCTTGCTTTGGTTTTGCAGCGAGATCGTGTGCTAGCGCCGCGACCTGTTCCTTTTGCGGTGGCGGCGGAGCGGGCGCAGCTTCTGATTTCGACCCGCCGAACAGATTGCCGATCAGACCTGCAATCGAGGTTGGCTTTTCCTGTTGGGCCGGCGCCTCGCCCTGCTTGGGCTGCGGTGCTGGATGAGGCATTGGAACGCTTGCCACGACGGCGGGCTCGCTTTGTGGCTGCTGCATCGGCGCGATTGCTGCGGCTGCTGTGTCTGCAACTTGGCCAGCGTCACCGCGCCGCGATTGGGTGTCCGCGGCAACGCGCCCGGTACATTCGCCGGGTCGACGGACGCAACGGTCGTGAGCTCGAAGAGGCGGCCATTGTTGTCGCCGCTGCTGGTAGGCAGCTTCGACGCGAACACCGGGTTCATCCCGCCGTCACCGACGCGGAATGGGACCGTCGACACACCGCCGGCGATATACTGCGCCATCTTAAGCTGCTCTTGCCGACGCTCGTCGTGCACCGCGTCAGCAATCGTCTTATCGAGCTGATAGACGGGGCAGGCGCCCTTCGCGTTGAATGAGAGAGGTTTGGTTGAGTCGTCCGGTGCGGCCGCGTCAAAAACGTAGCGCTTCTCGCAGACCGCGACTTTCGGCTCCTGGTGCGATGCGTTGAAGTGGTCGTAGCCCTCCTTCAACATCTTCCAGAACGCGAAGTTCGGATTGTTGCGATGCTTGGCCATGTTCATCGCGGTCATGCGGAACGGATAGGCCTGGAGTTGGAATGCCTTTTGTCCGCCGAAAAACAACTCGCGCGCGAGCGCGTAGATTTCCTGAATCTGCTCGTCGGTCATCGCGTAGCAGCCACGCGACGAGCAGTCGCCATGCACCATCAGATCGAGAGCCGGTGTAACCCATGCGCGATCATAGGTATTCGGAAAGCCGGTGTTGAAGGCGAGATAGTAATTGGAATTCGGATTCATCTGCCCCGGCGTGATGGTGTAGAATCCCTCGGGCGCCTGGCGGTCGCCTTCTTTCTTCTTCGGACCGAGATCGCCCGACCATTTGCAGATTGGGTAAGTCTTGAGGAGCGCGTAGTCGCCGTCGCGGTTCTTTTTCCAGACCTCCATCTCCGCCTCTTCCTTGAAGATGCGGGCGAGGATCGGAGAGTCCTTGTCCATATTTTTCGACGCCATCTCGGCGAGTAGTTTTTCGGACAGTGGGGCCTGCGCGCGACCAGTCGGGGAAATGCTATCGGCATCACAGCCGGCAAGGGCTACAGCGGCAACAACAGCCGCAGACGCCAGCAGCGTGCGAGCGAAAGGTCGTTTCAAAAGTGCCACTCCCCGAGGAGGCGGGCCCCTCATTGACTAATCGTTATCCATAAGATGTGGCATCTGCAAGGCGATCTGCGCCTTCTCAGGCTACCGCTAACCCCATGGTAAAGCAAAAGTAAACGCCCGCCATCCTACACCGCGGCACGGCCCATTGTGAGAAACTTGTCGCGCCGCTGTTTTCGCACCGCCTCGCGGTCCAGTCCCTTCAGTTCCGACAAGGCATTGGCGATCGCCTCGCCGGTGACTGCGATGGCGGCCTGTGGATCGCGGTGGGCACCGCCGGTGGGCTCCGGGACGATGCTGTCGATGACCCCGAACCGCACCATGTCCTGGGCGGTGATCTTCATGCTGGTCGCCGCCTCTTGAGCCTTGGCCGTGTCGCGCCAGAGGATTGACGCGGCGCCCTCGGGCGAGATCACGCTGTAGATGGCGTGCTCGAGCATCAACACGCGATTGGCGGTGGCGATGGCGATGGCACCGCCGGACCCGCCTTCGCCTACGATCACCGCAATGTTCGGGACACCGAGCGACAGACATGCATCGGTCGAGCGCGCGATCGCTTCCGCTTGACCACGTTCCTCCGCGCCAATGCCGGGATAGGCGCCAGCGGTGTCGACCAGGGTGATGACCGGGAGCCCAAAGCGATCAGCCATCTCCATCAAACGTACAGCCTTTCGATACCCCTCCGGCCGCGCCATGCCAAAATTGTGCTTGATCCGGCTTTCGGTGTCGGCGCCTTTTTCATGGCCGATGACGCAGACGCTTTCGCCGCGGAAACGTCCGAAGCCAGCGACAATGGCGGAGTCCTCGCCGAACTTCCGGTCACCGGCGAAAGGGATGAAGCTGGTGATGAGCCCGTTGATGTAGTCGACGCAATGCGGGCGCTGAGGATGGCGGGCGACTTGCGTTTTCTGCCAGGGCGTGAGCTCGGCGTACAATTCCTTCAGGGCGAGCGCGGCTTTTGCCTCAAGACGGCTAATCTCTTCGCTGATGGCGACGGCATCGCCACTCTCGCCCATCGCGCGCAGTTCCTCGACTTTGGCCTCCAGCTCGGCCACCGGCTTTTCGAAATCGAGATAACTGCGCATTGGGTCCGGGTAAATGTGTTTTTCGGGGCGACCTGACGCGGTGAAAGCCTCTTAGTCAAGCAAGCGGGTTAATTTCGCTTTTAAGTCCGTTCTTGGCTAGCCGTCCGCCAAGGGATGGAGATCGCGCACCAGCGTTTTGAGGCGTTCTTCCAGCACATGCGTATAAATCTGCGTCGTCGAGATGTCGGCGTGGCCAAGCAGTGTTTGCACCACCCGCAGGTCGGCGCCGTTATGGAGAAGGTGGCTGGCAAAAGCGTGGCGCAGGACATGGGGGCTAAGTCGCGACGACTGAATTCCGCAGGCGGCTCCAAGCGCCTTGAGCTCCCGTGCGAAGTGCTGGCGCGTCAAGTGCCCTTGCTCGCCGAACGACGGGAACAGCCACTTTGTTTCCTTGTCGGGTTCAGTCTTGCGGCGCAATTCAAGGTATTCGGCCATGGCGCTCTTGGCCTGCTTGTTGAGCGGAACAAGACGTTCCTTGCCGCCTTTGCCACGAACCACCAGCATACGCTGATCGCGGCGTGCAGCGGCAGCAGGAAGCGCCACCAGCTCCGACACACGTAAGCCTGTCGCATAGACGACTTCCAGAAGGCAAAGCAGTCGCGTGGCGCGCAGGCGCTGAGCGAGCGGCTGCTCGGCGTTGTCGCTATTGGCACGCGCCGTCTTGAGCAGTCCGTCGACGTCCGCGATCGAAAGCACCTTCGGCAGCGAACGCGCGCGCTTTGGTCCTTCGAGCACTGCGGCGGGATCGTCGCTGCGTTTCCCCTCCGAGTACAGGAAGCGATAAAGCTGGCGCACCGCCGAAAGCCGGCGCGCCAGCGATGACGATTTGAAGCCGCGCTCGGCGAGGCTTGCGAGAAACTTGCGTAAGCTGTCGGTGGTCGCGTTCGCGATCGTGCTGCGCGATGCACGCAGGTGGGTGGACAGGTCCTCGAGATCGTTGCGATACGCGACGAGTGTGTTCTCGCCGGCGCCACGTTCGGCGGCCAACATGTCGAGAAACAGTTCAATCAGCGCTTCGTCGGATGCCCCTGGCCGGCGGCTCATCGCCTTGCCCCGTTTCCGGCGTCAATGATTCTTGAGAAACTTGTCGGGCGGAATAGTCACGATGATCTCGCGTGGCTTGTATTTGACGAAAGTGGCGAGCGAGAACACGGCGCCGTAAGCCAGGCCGCCGAGCAGGCCGAAAAGCACCAGAAATCTGAAAAAACTCGGCATGACCTTTCCGTCGAGGATGGACCGCGGCGATTTGCGGCGAGTTACGACCACGTTCCCGAACCGCTGGCAAGACCGGCCGCGCGGTAGCTGATATATGGAACCGAGGATTCGTTTCGGAACCCTAGCATGGTTAATGGCGCCATCCAAAAACCCGCGGAAAGCGGGCTGGAATCGGCAGTGGTCCGCGCACTCGCCGGCCGCTCGATCGTGCTTGTCGGTATGATGGGCGCCGGTAAATCGTCGATCGGCCGCAGGCTTGCTAGCCGTCTGGGAATTCCTTTCATTGACGCCGACACGGAAATCGAAAGTGCGGCGGGCATGACCATTCCGGAAATTTTTGAGAAACACGGCGAGCCTTACTTTCGCGCGGGCGAGGCGCGCGTCATCGCGCGTTTGCTGGACAATGGCCCGCAGGTGCTTGCGACCGGCGGAGGCGCCGTCATGGATCCGCAGACCCGCGCTCTGATCGGCCAAAAAGGCATTTCGATCTGGCTCAAGGCGGACATCGAGGTATTGCTCAAGCGGACAAAGCGACGCAACGAGCGGCCGCTGGTGGAAAAGATCAAGGATCTGCTGCCCGTGCGCGAACCGATTTACGCCCAGGCCAACATCATCATTCAGTCGCGCGATGAACCGCACGACACAATTATCGACGAAATCATGGGTGAGCTTCCGAAGCGTCTCGGCCTGAGTGCGGAGAAGCCCTCATGACCGCGCCGCTGCGTCAAAGTGAGCCCATCGTGGTGCCGGTCTCGCTCGGTGCGCGGGCCTATGACATCGTCATCGGTCGCGGACTTCTCGCAAGCCTGGGCGAGCGCATCAGGAATTCTGCGGCCGGGTGCGCGTGTGGCGATCGTGACGGATGAAACGGTTGCTGCGTGTCATCTCGCTGCGGCGGAAGCTGCTCTTAAGGCAGCGGGTATCGACAGTGCGTGTATCCTGGTCCCGCCAGGCGAAGGCTCAAAGAACTACGCGACATTTGAAAAAGTTTGCGAGGCGATCATCGCCGCGCGTATCGAACGCAACGATCTCGTCGTGGCGCTTGGTGGCGGCGTGATCGGCGATCTTGCAGGGTTTGCGGCTGCATGCGCGCGGCGCGGTCTCGACTTTGTGCAAGTGCCGACCACGCTGCTGGCGCAAGTCAATTCGTCCGTCGGCGGCAAGACCGGAATCAATTCGCGCCAGGGTAAGAATCTCGTCGGCGCGTTCCATCAGCCGGTTTTGGTCGTTGCGGATTCGGCGTTGCTCGACACGTTGCCGAAACGGGAATTTCGCGCGGGCTATGCCGAGGTCGCGAAATACGGGCTTGCTTGGCGACGCTGCATTCTTCGCCTGGCTGGAGAAGAACTGGCAGGATGTCTTTGCTGGCGGTCCGGCGCGCGAGCACGCTATTGCAGTGTGCTGCCGCGCCAAGGCCGGCATCGTTGCGCGCGACGAGCGCGAAACCGGCGAACGTGCGCTGCTCAATCTCGGCCACACCTTCGGGCATGCGCTCGAAGCCGGCTGCGGCTTTTCCGACCGGCTGCTGCACGGCGAGGCGGTGGCACTGGGGATGGCGCTGGCCTTCGAATTTTCGGCGAAAAAGGGCCTCATCGCGGCCGCCGATGCCGCGCGGGCATCCGCGCATCTTGCGGCGGTAGGCTTGCCGACCCACGTAAAGGATGTTCCCGGCGGTGTTCCGCCTGTCGACACGTTGATGGACCTGATCTCGCAAGACAAGAAAGTGAAGCGCGGCACGCTCACATTTATATTGGTGCGCGGCATCGGCCAGGCCTTCATCGAGAACGAATGTCGATGCCGCAGAGGTGCGTGCGTTCCTCACGGACAAGCTCAAATAATCGATGACCGCGAACGACTGGCTATCACTTGTCGTCGTCTTGATCTGCCTGCTGCTTTCCGCCTTCTTTTCGGGGAGCGAAACGGCGCTGACGGCGTCGTCGCGTGCCAGCATGTCGCGGCTGGAGAAGCACGGAAACCGCCGCGCCGCCATCGTCAATCGGCTGCTGGAGCAGCGCGAGCGCCTGATCGGCGCGCTGCTGCTCGGCAACAATGCGGCCAATATTGCGGCGTCTGCGTTGGCGACGGGCGTTCTGCTAACGTGGTTCGGCAATGCCGGCGTGGTCTATGCGACCGCACTGATGACGTTGCTGGTTGTCGTTTTCGCCGAAGTGTTGCCCAAGACGGCGGCCTTTAACGCGCCTGATCGTATTGCGCTCGCGGTTGCGAAGCCGATGCAATGGGTGGTGCGGTCTGCTGGGGCCGATCCTGATATGGATCGAAAGGATCGTCTGCTGGATTCTCGCGCGCTTCGGCATGGACGTTGGAGAGGATCAGGCGATCCTTTCTGCCCGCGAGGAACTGCGCGGGGCCGTCGATCTCCTGCATCGCGAAGGTGACGTGGAGCGGCTTGACCGCGACATGTTCGGCGGGGTGCTGGACCTGCGCGAACTCGCGGTCTCCGACGTCATGATCCATCGCACCAATATGGTCACGCTCGATGCCGACGATTCGCCCGAGGACGTCGTCAATGCGGTGATCGCGTCGCCAGTGACACGCCTGCCGATGTGGCGCGACAATCCGGAGAACATCGTCGGCATATTGCATGTGAAGGATCTGCTGCGCGCGTTGCACGCGGTGGATGGCGACGCCGCGAAGGTCGACATCGCATCGCTGATGACACCGCCATGGTTCGTGCCGGACACGCGCCCGGTGTCGGAACAGCTCAAGGCCTTCCGTCGGCGCAAGACGCCTTTCGCGCTGGTCGTCGACGAATACGGCGAAGTGGAAGGTCTGGTGACGCTCGAGGACATCCTGGAGGAAATCGTCGGTGACATCACCGACGAGCATGACGTGGCAATGCCCGGTGTCCGGCGCCAGCCGGATGGATCGGTGAATGTCGACGGTGCGGTGCCGATCCGCGACCTCAACCGCGTGATGGATTGGAATTTGCCCGACGAGGAGGCGACGACCATCGCGGGGCTTGTCATTCACGAGGCGCGTTCGATTCCGGAAGTGGGGCAGAGCTTCACGTTCCACGGATTCCGTTTCCGGGTCCTGCGCCGCGCCCGCAACCGCATTACCGCGCTGCGCATTCAGCCTTTGCCGCGAACGCAACCGGCGAAGGCCGGTTAGTTTGCGCTTTCACCGGGCGCGGAGGCATGGATGGCGAGCGCGTGCACGCCGCCGGCGAGTTCAGCCGCCAGCGATTGATTGATCATGCGATGACGCTCGATGCGGGTCTTTCCACTGAACGAGTCCGACACAATATAGACCCTATAGTGCGTTTGCCCGCCGGGCCGGTGCCCGGCATGGCCTTCATGCTGGTGCGATTCATCAACCACTTTGAGGCTTTGCGGCGCGAAAGCCTCGGTCAACTTTTTTGTGATGAGATCGGCGGTTTGCATCTTGCCCGCTTAGGAGAGCGCGAGCTGCCGGTCAATGGCCACAAACAAGTCTTGAACCCGTCACCCGCGAAAGCGCATAATGTTCGGTCATGAAATTCGACTCACCTCTTTTTGATCGCATCCGCGTCAAGCCGGAAAAGGACCGCCGTCCAAAGACCGGCGGGCCCGGCTGCGAGTGGCACGGCTGCAAGGAAAAGGCGACGCACCGCGCGCCAAAGGGCCGCGGCCGCGAAAAGGACTACTGGCGCTTCTGTCTCAATCACGTGCGCGAATACAACCAGTCATACAATTTCTTCGCAGGCATGAGCGACGCGGCCGTGATGGCGTACCAGAAGGATGCGCTGACCGGCCACCGCCCCACCTGGAAGATGGGAACAGGCAAGGGAACAATGCGGCCTGACATGCGCGCATTCGGCTCGCATTCAGATCCATTCGGCCTGTTCGGTGAAGGCGTTCGCGCGGAACAGAAGGCGCGCGCTGAAGCACGTCCGATCCGCAATGCTGAGCGCAAGGCACTGGACACGCTCGGTCTTGACATCGACGCGACCTCCCAACAGGTGAAGATGCGTTTCAAGGAACTGGTAAAGCGCCACCATCCCGATGCCAATGGTGGCGACCGGTCTACGGAAGATCGTCTGGTCGAGATCATCCAGTCGTACAACTATCTAAAATCGGTGGGTTTCGGCTGACCGGCAGTCGGTTGCGGCGGGCAACCCAGCCCCGCCTTTCAGACAGAGCTAACAGCACCTATCTTATTGAAATAATTGATGGTGCTATTCGGGATGGCCGGGTTTTTTGCCGCCGTGGCCTCTGCTAAGTTGCCGCCCGCCATCAGCCGGACCGTACGAATCGGACCGCATCACGGGCTTCGGCGTTCCGAAGCCGCGGAGGATCAATGACCGTCGCAATGCAAGAGACTGCCGGCCTGCCCGACATGAAGGTGTCGGTTCGGCAGGTTTTCGGAATCGACAGTGATTTGGAAGTGCCCGCCTATTCCAAGGCTGATGAGCACGTACCGGAGATCGACGGCGATTACCGCTTCGACCGTCCGACCACGCTCGCAATCCTCGCGGGCTTCTCGAAGAACCGCCGCGTCATGGTCACCGGGTATCACGGCACCGGCAAGTCGACGCATATCGAACAGGTCGCGGCGCGGCTCAATTGGCCGTGCGTTCGCGTCAACCTCGACAGCCACATCAGCCGCATCGACCTGATCGGCAAGGACGCCATCGTGATCAAGGATGGCCAGCAAGTCACCGAATTCCGCGAAGGCATTCTGCCTTGGGCTCTGCAGAACAACGTCGCGCTCTGCTTCGACGAATACGATGCCGGCCGGCCGGACGTGATGTTCGTCATCCAGCGCGTGCTGGAAGCATCGGGTCGGCTCACGCTGCTCGACCAGAGCAAGGTGATCAAGCCGCATCCGTCATTCCGCCTGTTTGCAACGGCCAACACGGTCGGCCTTGGCGATACGTCGGGCCTCTATCACGGCACGCAGCAGATCAACCAGGGTCAGATGGACCGCTGGTCGATCGTCACAACCCTCAATTATTTGCCGCACGACAACGAAGTGGAAATCGTGCTCGCCAAGGCAAAGCACTATCGCAACGAACAGGGCCGCGACATCGTCAACAAGATGGTGCGCGTCGCCGATCTCACGCGCAACGCATTCATGAACGGCGACATCTCGACCGTAATGAGCCCGCGCACGGTGATCACCTGGGCGGAGAACGCCGAGATCTTCAACGATATCGGGTTTGCCTTCAGGCTCACCTTCCTGAACAAATGCGACGAGCTCGAACGCCCGATCGTGGCCGAATTTTATCAACGTTGCTTCGGCGTCGAGCTGCCGGAATCTTCGGTGAACGTGGCGCTGAGCTGATCGCAGGTCATTCCGGGGCTGATGAATGGCCTCTAACATCAAGAGCAAGCCGACCTCGAAAGAGTCGCCGACCGAGCCGTTCAAGCGCGCGGTCACCGGCTGCATTCGCGCGCTCGCACGCAAGCCCGACCTTGAGGTTGCATTTGCCGCCGAGCGTCCGGGGCTGCTGGGTGGGAAAGTCCGTCTGCCGGAGCCGCCGCGCAAGCTCGGCAAGGCAGAAGCTGCCGTCGTGCGCGGTCATGCCGATTCCATTGCGCTGCGTCTTGCCTGTCACGACCCGGCGATGCATCGCCGCCTGCAGCCGGCCGGCCAGCAGGCGCGTGCCGTGTTTGAGGCGGTGGAGCAGGCGCGCGTCGAGGCGATCGGCGCGCGGCGCATGGACGGCGTTGCGCAGAATCTTACCGCGATGCTCGACGAGCGCTTTCACCGCGGAAAGTTTGACGAAATCACCGACCGCGCCGACGCTCCGATAGAGGACGCGCTGGCGCTCATGGTGCGCGAACGGCTTACCGGCATGGCGCCGCCGCCCGCCGCCAAGCGACTGGTCGATCTGTGGCGACCCGCTGATCGAGGACCGCGCCGGCAGCGACCTCGATCGGCTTGAAAGCCTGGTCGAGGACCAGCGACAGTTCAGCGACGTCGTGCACGATCTGCTCGACGCGCTCGAGATGGGCGAGGACCGCAGCCACGATTCCGAGGACGAAGACGAGGGTGAGGAGGACCGCCGCAAGCAGGAGCTCCGGCGAGGACGGCGAGGCTGCCGATTCCGACGAGATGCAGCGCATGAGCATGGAAGACACGCAGGTGTCGTCCGAGGATATGCCCGACGCCGCCGCCGAAGCGGCCGAAGCGCCGACTGCCGACATGGCCGACGACACCGACATGGGCGACGCGGAGACGCCGGGTGAACCGCAGCGGCCGCGCCATTTCGGCGCCAACGAGCCGCGCGGGCCGGACTATCGCGCGTTCACCGCCAAATTCGACGAGACGGTCGCGGCTGAGGACCTCTGCGAGGCGGAAGAGCTCGACCGCCTGCGTGGCTATCTCGACAAGCAACTGTCGCATTTGCAGGGCGTGGTGGCGCGCCTCGCCAACCGGCTCCAGCGGCGGCTGATGGCGCAGCAGAACCGCTCGTGGGAGTTCGATCTCGAGGAAGGCCAGCTCGATCCGGCGCGCCTGTCGCGTGTGATCATCGATCCGCTGCATGCTCTCTCATTTAAAGCGGAAAAGGACATGCAGTTTCGCGATACCGTCGTGACGCTGCTGCTCGACAATTCCGGCTCGATGCGCGGCCGCCCGATCACGGTCGCCGCGACCTGCGCCGACATCCTTGCGCGCACGCTCGAGCGTTGCGGCGTCAAGGTTGAAATTCTCGGATTTACGACGCGGGCCTGGAAAGGCGGGCAGTCGCGCGAGCACTGGCTCACCGCCGGCAAACCTGCCAATCCTGGCCGCCTCAACGACCTCCGGCACATCATTTACAAATCGGCCGATGCGCCGTGGCGCCGTGCGCGGAAGAATCTCGGCCTGATGATGCGCGAAGGTCTGCTCAAGGAAAACATCGACGGCGAGGCGCTCGATTGGGCGCATAAGCGTCTGCTGGCGCGCACCGAACAGCGCAAGATCCTGATGATGATCTCCGACGGCGCGCCGGTCGACGATTCCACGCTGTCGGTCAATCCTGGCAATTATCTCGAGCGTCACCTGCGCTGGATCATCGAGGAAATCGAGACGCGATCGCCGGTCGAGCTGATCGCCATCGGCATCGGCCACGACGTCACGCGCTACTATCGCCGCGCCGTCACCATTGTCGATGCCGAGGAACTTGGCGGGGCGATGACCGAGAAGCTTGCCGAGTTGTTCGAGGAACATGCCGCCGCCGAGCGGCCCAGCTCCCGCGTGCGCAGACGCGTCGCTTGATGTCGATCCCACCGCCGCTGGCTCAATGTCGCGGCACTATGCTCTGCGCTCGCGCTCATCGCCAGCTAGTCTCGCGTCTGGGCGATGCGCTGCGCTATCCCGCGGCGCCGACACGCATCGAAATTACGGCGACGCCGATCACGTCGTTTGACAATCGCGACCCGACACGGATTCGGTTTGGCAATTTGGAGTTTCGCGGCGGCCTCGAACTTTCGTCGAGGCATCCTGCCTTCGGTGGAATTTCCGCGCTGCATGTGGAGTCGGACGGAAACCACTTCATTGCGGCGACCGATCGCGGTTCGTGGGTGCGTGGTCGTATCGTCTATCGTGATGGCAAACCGGCCGGTATCGCTGACGCCGAAATAGCGCCGATTCTCGGTGCTGACGGACGGCCACTCGCCGCGCGTGGCTGGTACGATGTCGAGTCGCTCACGGAGCGCGACGGTATCCTTTACATCGGCATAGAGCGCGCCGAACAGATCGTGCGTTTCGATTACCGCCGCGACGGCTTGCTGGCGCGTGGCAGGCCATCGACGTGCCGGCCGACTTCAAGACGTTCACCTATAACAAGAGTCTCGAATGCCTCGTGGCGCCACGGCAGGGCACACTCGCCGGTGGGCTGATCGTGGTGACCGAGCACAGCCTCGACAGCGCCGGTAATTTGCGCTCGTTCGTTCTGGGTACGGATCAGGTAACGCGATTTGGCGTCAAGCGAAGCGACGATTTCGATGTCAGCGACTGCACGCTCCTTTCGCAGGCCGAGCTGTTGCTGCTTGAGCGGCGCGCATCGCCGGCGCGGGGCATTGCCATCCGCATCCGTCGCGTTCCGCTCGCCGACATCAAGGAAGGCGCTCTGGTCGATGGCCGGGCGATGTTCGAGGCCGATCTGGCCTATCAGATCGACAACATGGAAGGGATCGCCGTGCATCGGAATTCGGCCGGCGAGGCGATCGTCACGCTTGATTTCGGACGACAATTTCTCCATCATCCAGCGCAACCTGCTGCTGCAGTTTTCGGTGGTTGGGGAGTAGCTGTCGGCGTCGAAATGCAAAGGCCGGGACGAGCCCGGCCGTGCCGAATTCACAACAGCTAGAACACGTATCAGCTCGCCTTGGCTTCCCGCTTCTTCACGATCTGGCGCTTGAGCTCGAGCACGCGCGGCGCCAGCTCGTCATCCTTCGCCTTGAGCAGGAACGCATCAAGCCCGCCACGATGATCGACCGTCTTGAGCGCGTTGGCCGACACGCGCAATTTGATCCTGCGGCCGAGCGTGTCCGAGATCAGGGTGACGTTGCGCAGGTTCGGCAGGAACCGCCGCTTGGTCTTGATGTTTGAGTGGCTCACCTTGTGGCCGACCAGTGGTCTCTTACCGGTCAGGTCGCAACGCCAGGACATGGCACAATTCCTCGAAAAATAACGCGCGCCGACGCGCGATTTAGATCAATCGTCTGGGTAAAGACCGCGGACGTATAGAGAGCGGGGTTGCAGGCGTCAAGCCAAGCCAATCGGCAAAAATCGGAGGTTTTTCAAGCGTGGTGCCGACGAACACAGAATCGACCAAATCCGGACGGACGAGATGCCTGCGTAGCCGTTAACTCTGCGATCACCGTTCGGTGCCCCGAGCGGATTGCAGGGCGGATGATATGATCGGCGGCCCGAGCGCGGACCATCCGCGGCCGCCGGCGCGCGGAAGGATCGAACTTTGCGTCAGAGCAAATATCGCCCGCTGCTCGCGTCATGCGTGCTGGCCTTTGCTGCATTCGCCCCGATCGGTGCGGCTTCCGCAGAGGGGCGCCTGGAAGCCCGCTATTCGGCGACGCTCGCCGGCATTCCGATCGGCAGCGGCAGCTGGACCATCGAGGCGGCTGAAACGCAATACACCGCGACCGTCAACGGTTCGACATCGGGACTTTTGCGCGCCTTCACGGGCGGGCAGGGCAATGCCACCGCCCGCAGCACGCTCAACGGCGGAAAGGTCGTGTCGTCGATCTATGCTGCCACGATCACCACCCGCAAATATACGGATTCCATTCGCATCACTACCAACAACGGCAATGTAAAGGATTTCAGGATCGACCCGCCGCAGGATACGAACCCCGAGCGTGTGCTGGTCACCGAAGCGCATCAGCACAACGTGCTCGATCCGATGACCGCGTCATTGGTGCGCGTGTTCGGCAATGGCGACGTCCTCTCGCCGGAGGCATGCGACCGCACGCTTGCCGTGTTCGACGGCCGGCTGCGCTATGATGTGCAATTCGCCTTCAAGCGGATGGACAGGGTAAAAGCAAAAAAGGGGTATGCCGGCCCCGTGGTTGTGTGTGCCGCCTATTTCTCGCCTGTTGCGGGCTTCATCCCCTCACGGACGGCGATCAAGTACCTCTCCAAGCAGCGCGAGATGGAGGTCTGGCTGGCACCGATCGCCGGCACGCGCGTTCTGGTGCCGTACCGCGCTCAGAGCCCGACGCCGGTCGGCCAGGCTGTGCTCGAGGCGTCCGAATTCATCTCGGTACCGCTTCCCGCGCGGGCCTCGGCCAACGGTGTGAAGACGCAATGACGAATAGCGCTTGACTCGTGGACCGACATCGAATCCGGACCCGCGTTAACGTTTGAGGGGACCAAATCGCGCTTGAATCGGGCCTGCGCTACTCCATCTTGTGGCTGTGCGCCCGGTGTTTCCCAGATGTCGCCGTGAACGAATCCATACAGGGCTCGAGTCAGTGATTCGGGCGCGATTCGTTCCAGACTCGTTCTAAAGCTTAATCAGCGGGATGCTCGTCGTCGCATTGTGATACAGGAAAGAGGCGTGCCGGCGGCGATCGCCGCCGTCGGCACCAGTTACGGACGCGTAATGGCCATCAGTTTTTCTCCGCAGCCTGCCCGAGCATCGCGAACCCGCGGTGCCGGTGTAACGGCAGTGCTGGGACCCACCAATACAGGCAAGACGCATCTCGCCATCGAGCGGATGCTCGCGCATTCCTCGGGCATGATCGGGCTGCCGCTGCGGCTGCTGGCGCGCGAGGTCTACAACAAGGTCGCCGAGCGGGCGGGCAAGGAGGCCGTCGCGCTGATCACGGGCGAGGAGAAGATCAAGCCGCCAAACCCGCGGTTCTGGGTCTCGACCGTCGAAGCCATGCCGCGCGATATCGACGTCGCCTTCATGGCGATCGACGAGGTGCAGCTCGGCGCCGACTTCGAGCGCGGTCATGTCTTCACCGACCGGATGCTCAACGCGCGCGCGCGCGAGGAGACGCTGGTACTCGGCGCCGCGACCGTGCGGCCCGATGGTCGAGAAACTGCTGCCGGGCGCGCACGTCATCAGCCGGCCGCGGCTGTCGACGCTCACTTACGCCGGCGAGAAGAAGCTGACGCGCCTGCCGTCGCGATCGGCGATCGTCGCTTTCTCGGCGGAAGAGGTTTACGCCATCGCCGAATTGATCCGTCGGCAGCGGGGAGGGGCGGCGGTCGTGCTGGGTGCGCTTTCGCCGCGCACCCGCAATGCGCAGGTTGCCCTCTATCAATCGGGCGACGTCGACTACCTGGTGGCGACCGACGCCATTGGCATGGGTCTCAATCTCGACGTCGATCACGTCGCCTTCGCCTCCGACCGCAAGTTCGACGGCTATCAGTTCCGCAAGCTCAATCCGGCCGAGCTTGCGCAGATCGCCGGCCGCGCCGGCCGCGCGACGCGCGACGGAACGTTCGGTACCACCGGCCGCTGTGATCCGTTCGAGCCCGAACTGGTGCAGGCGCTGGAAAGCCACACCTTCGAGCCGATCCGGCTGCTGCAATGGCGCAACACCGACCTCGATTTTGCCTCGATCGGCGCCCTGCAGGCCTCGCTCGCGGCGCCGCCGCATGAGCAGGGGCTTACGCGTGCACCGATCGGCGAGGATATTTTGGTCCTGGAACATGCCGCACGCGACGAGGACGTGCGCGCACTGGCAGCGAACCGGGCAGCAATCGCCCGTTTATGGGATGCCTGTCAGGTTCCTGACTATCGGAAAATCGCACCCGCCACGCATGCCGAACTGGCCGTGACCCTCTATGGATTCCTGATGCGAGAGGGTAACATCCCCACGGATTGGTTCGCTCGCCAGGTTGCCCTTGCCGACCGGACCGACGGCGACATCGACACTCTCTCCAACCGGATCGCGCATGTCAGGACCTGGACTTTCGTTGCCAACCGGCCGGATTGGCTTGGCGATCCGGACCATTGGCAAGGGGTCACGCGCGCCGTCGAAGACAAGCTGTCCGATGCGTTGCACGAACGTTTGGCCGAACGTTTCGTGGACCGCCGCACCAGCGTGTTAATGCGGCGGCTGCGTGAGAACACGATGTTGGAAACTGAAATCGGAAAGTCCGGGCGAAGTTAAAGTCGAGGGGCACGTGATCGGCCGCCTCGACGGTTTCATGTTCGCGCCGGACGCTTCCGCTGCGGGGTCCGAAGCCAAGGCGCTCAACGCCGCCGCGCAGAAAGCGCTCGCCGGCGAGATCGAGCTGCGCGCGACCAAGCTTTCGCAGGCCTCGAACGATCAGATCGTGCTTGCCGCCGACGGCGCATTGCGCTGGACCGGCGATCTTGTCGGCAAGCTCGCTGCCGGCGACGATACCTTGCGTCCGCGCGTACGTATCATCGCCGACGAGCATCTTACCGGTCCCGCGCGCGAATTGGTGCAGAACCGACTCGACCTCTGGCTCAAGACTCACATCGAGAAGCTGCTCGCGCCGCTGTTCTCGCTGACCGCGGCCGAGGACGTCACCGGAATGGCGCGTGGCGTTGCTTTCCAGCTCGTCGAAGCGCTCGGCGTGCTCGAACGACAGAAGGTGGCGGAAGAAGTCAAAGGCCTTGACCAGCCCGCGCGCGCAACCTTGCGCAAATACGGCGTACGCTTCGGCGCCTATCACATTTATCTGCCTGGGCTGCTCAAGCCAGCGCCGCGCGCGCTCGCGACCCAGCTGTGGGCGATCAAGCACGAGAGTCCGGATGCGAAGGGCGTCGGCGAATTGCTGCATCTCGCCGCCAGCGGCCGCACGTCGATCCCGGTCGATAAGGAAACGCCGAAAGCGCTCTACCGGACGGCCGGTTATCGCATCTGCGGCGAGCGCGCGGTGCGCGTCGATATTCTCGAGCGCCTCGCCGATCTCATCAGGCCCGCGCTGTCATGGCGCGAAGGCGCGCCCGGCCCGAAGCCGGACGGTTTCTTCGACGGCCGCAGCTTCCTCGTCAGCGGGGCGATGACGTCCCTCACAGGTGCATCCGGCGAGGACTTCGCATCGATCTTGCGTTCGCTTGGATATCGGATGGATCGCAAGCCGAAGCCGGTGGAGGCGCCAGCAGCACCCCGAGACAGCGGCCGTTGCCCCGGACGCGACAGTGGAGGCAGCACCTGCGAGCGAGACGCTGGTCGAGCCGGTTCAGGTTGAAAGCGCCGCGGCTGTATCCGCGACCGATGTCTCGTCGCGCTTGTTGTTGCCCGATCCCGAGTTCGTTCCGGCGGAAGTCGCGCCATCGGTGCAGGTCTCGGCGCAAGAAACAGTTCAGGAACCCGGGCCGGCCGAAACCGCAGCGGCAGCGCCAGTCGAAAGCGCACCAACGGAAGCGAGAGCCCGCCGAGGAGCCGGCGTTCATCGAAGTGTGGCGCCCGGCCGGCCGCTCCGAGCGACGTCCGCACGACCGCGTCGTCCGCATCGTCAACAGCAGATCGCAAGCTGCCGCGACCGATGCTGCACTCGCGGCCCCTGCGGAAGGCGAGGCGCCCGCAGCGCCGGCGGCCGATGCGACTGCGCCGTCGCGCGGTCCGCGCCGCCCGCGACGCGAGCGCACCGAGGGAGCCGACCGCGAAAAGCGTCAGGAGCGCTTCGAGCGGCAGCAGCGCGTGCAGAAGCAGGGGCAGCGCAGCGAGCGGCAGGACGGCAGGCCGCGCAGTGGCCGCCCGCGACGCGAACGCGGGGAAAGTGTCGATCGTGCCGAGCGCGAGCGTTACTACGCCAAGCCCTTCGGCAATTCTGGCGGCCGCGACAAGCAGCCCGATCCGAATTCGCCCTTTGCCAAGCTCGCCGCACTCAAACAGCAGCTTGAGCAGAGCGGCAAAGATCCGTCTTGAGCGCCGGACCAAAAGATTTCGACCGTCAGCGCATCGACAAATGGCTGTGGCACGCCCGTATGGTGCGCACGCGCACCGATGCCGCTGCGCTCACCGCGGCTGGCTTCGTGCGGCTCAACGGCAAGCGCATGACCGCCGCCGCCCATCCGGTGCGGGTCGGCGACGTAGTTACGCTTGCGCTCGACCGCTCGGTGCGGGTGCTCCGGGTCGAGGGGATCTGCGGACGGCGGGGCGGCGCGCCGGCCGCCCGCGCGCTTTACCGGGATTTGACAACAAGTTCCGGGACCGGGGCCTGCACCGGGGCCGCTGAGGCCTCTAAGGTTTCGCGGCCCGGCCGGCCCTGACGATGGCGCGAAATTGTGGCGCGCAGAGCGGTTGCGGCCTATCTGCCATTACGTTAGGCAGCGTCCGCCAGAAGTTGTCCGGAGTGCGGGAATGACCTACGTCGTCGTCGAAAGCTGCATCAAGTGCAAATACATGGACTGCGTGGAGGTGTGTCCGGTGGACTGCTTCTACGAGGGCGAAAACATGCTCGTCATCCATCCCGACGAGTGCATCGACTGCGGCGTCTGCGAGCCGGAATGCCCGGTCGACGCGATCAAGCCGGACACCGAGCCGGGCCTCGAGAAGTGGCTGGAACTCAACGCCGAATACGCGAAGACCTGGCCCAATATCACGGTCAAGAAAGAAGCCCCGCCCGATGCCAAGGACTGGGAGGGCGTTCCGGACAAGTTCAAGAAGTTCTTCTCGCCGAACCGGGCACCGGCGACTGAGACCCTGCCCCGGTATCCGGCTGGGACTCGGTGCCGGGCGTCCGGTCTGTCGAAGAGCGTTAACCGATTCGCGAAAATCGCTGGATTGTGTCCCCGGAATGGCGCGTTTGCGCCGCCATAAGGCTTTGATTTTGCCGAAAAATGTGCTATATATGTAAAAAATGGACAGGAACGACGTCGCCACCGGTACGCTCCCCATTCGGGAGCCTTATTTTTCGGGGCTGGGTTCCCCGGTTCCCAGATCAGAGGGCGTGCAATCCACGCGTGAGCAGTGGCAGGAAAATCGCGTCATAAATCGAAGAAAGGGTCCGCCGGCATGAGCCGGGGGCCGAAAAAGTCTGCCGTCACGCGGCGGACCCCGCATGCCTCGCGCGGCCCCGCCCGTGCCGGGGCTCCCGCAGCCAAGATGACCGGTGCCCGCAAAGGGGCCGGTGAAGGAGTCATGCCCGGAATGACCAGCAATAAGAAGACTACCCAACGACAAGGCTTCAAGACCAACGAGTTCATCGTCTACCCGGCCCACGGCGTGGGTCAGATCGTGGCGATCGAGGAACAGGAGGTCGCGGGCGCGAAGCTCGAGCTGTTCGTCATCAATTTCATCAAGGACAAGATGACGCTGCGGGTTCCGACCGCCAAGATCGTGTCGGTCGGCATGCGCAAGCTGGCCGAAGGGCCGCTGGTCAAGCGCGCGCTCGAGACGCTCAAGGGCCGCGCGCGCATCAAGCGCACCATGTGGTCGCGCCGGGCGCAGGAATACGAAGCCAAGATCAATTCCGGCGACATCGTCGCCATCGCCGAGGTCGTGCGCGACCTCTATCGCTCGGAGACCCAGCCCGAGCAGTCCTACTCGGAGCGGCAGCTTTACGAAGCCGCGCTCGACCGGCTGTCGCGCGAGATCGCTGCCGTGCAGCGCGTGACCGAGACCGAGGCGATCAAAGAGATCGAGGCGGCGCTCGCCAAGGGCCCGCGCCGCGGTCCCAAGCCGGCCGAAGAGGCCGCACGGTCCGGAAGAGGGTGTCGAGGAAGAGGCGGCGTAAGTCGCTGCATCCCTTCGAACAAGAATCGAAAAGCCCGGCAGCGATGCCGGGCTTTTGATTTGGTGGCGTGCTTGGCGCAATTGTGTTTATGCCGTAAAGGTTTGAGAAGGGGCCTGCTTGAACGCGCCGGTTATTTGCCCCCGCGGCACGGCGCGCTAAAATGGAGAAAATCGGGCCGTTGATGGAGTAAGTAATGACCGCTATCCGCGGCTATGTCGCGCCGACCACCGAAGCCGATGCGCTCGGCGTGCATTCGCTCGACCAGTTCGTTCTCGCCGTTCCCGATGCGGCTGTCGCGCAGGATTTCTACGGCAATTTCGGTCTCGACGTGCGGCGCGACGGCAATGTGCTCGCCATCAAGACCTTCGGTCATGATCACCGCTGGGGCTCCGTCGTCGAAGGCGTCAAGACCAAGGCGCTGCATCATTTGTCGTTCGGCTGCTACGCCGATGACCTGCCGCGGCTGAAGGCGCGCATCGAGGACCAGGGCGTCAAGCTGATCGATCCGCCGCCCGGGTTCGAGAGCAACGGCTTCTGGTTCCGCAACCACGAGGGCGTGCTGATCGAGGTCAAGGTCGGGCCGAAAGTGTCGCCCGACAGGAAGTCCGAGAGCCAGTGGGTGTCCGTTCCCGCCGGCAAGCCCGGCGCCGGCACGCGCGCGGAAGCCCCGCCGGTGCGGCCGCGCCGCCTGTCGCATGTTCTCATCTTCACGCGCGACGTATTGGAGTCGATCAAGTTCTACGAGCGCACGCTGGGCTTACGCCTGTCGGACCGCGCCTCCGATCTCGTCGCATTCATGCACGGCATCCACGGCAGCGATCATCATCTGCTCGCGCTGGTGAAGTCGAGCGCGCCCGGCTTCCACCATTGCAGCTGGGACGTCGCCAGCCTCAACGACATCGGCCTCGGCGCCATGCGAATGCACGACAAAGGCTGGACCAAGGGCTGGGGCCTCGGCCGGCATGTGCTGGGCTCGAACTATTTCCACTACGTGCGTGATCCGTGGGGCAGCTTCTCGGAATATTCCTGCGACATCGATTACATTCCGAAGGACGAGCGCTGGCCGGCCGCCGACCACAAGCCGGAGGATTCGTTCTATCTCTGGGGTCCCGGACGTTCCGCGCGAGTTCACGATCAACTACGAAGGCGGCGAGAGCTGAGTTTCGGTTGGTGCGGTCACTCGACGGCCAGCTTCACCTTTTCGCCCGGTTTCAGCCGGTCGTGTGCGCCCAATCCATTGAGCACGCGGAAGCGCTCGAGCGAATGATCTGACGTGCCCATGCGACGCGCAAGTTTCTCGACGGTGTCGTCCGGCGCGACGGTGACGATCTTCAGGTGCAGCGGCTTCACCTGCTCGCTCTCTTTCAGCGTCATGCGGCGGAAGGTCATCACCGACTCGCGGAACGCGCGGTCGACCTGCTCGGTCCTGTTTTTCGCCGCGAAGATAAAGCGGTAGACGTCACTGCCGAAGCGCACGGCAAAGAGACGGAACGCCCAGCCGGTGCCGCTCGCGGCCGCGGTCGCCGCCGGGAAGCCGTTGACGGTGAACTCCTCAACGCTGCCCGGATCGACATTTTCCATCCAGCCGGACTTGAGATAATCGGGCAGCGACTGCTCCGCCGGCACGCTCACCACATCCAGCCGCAAGGCTTCGTCGCCCCGGTCCTTGAGGCCGAGCACCGCCTGTGCGGTGTTGTCGAGCGTGAAGCCGGGCGGTGCCATGAAGCTGAAGCCGAGCTTGGGATGCAGGAAGTGCCGCCCGCGCGCGAAACCTTCGCTCGGGTCCTCGCCATAGACCAGGCCGTCGAGGGCGGCGAGATATTCGGTGTGGTCACGCTCGCCACGGCCGGGGCCGCTGAACTGGCGTGCATTGGCGAGCGCGTTCTTCACGCGCTCGGGCGTCGCCGGATGGCTCGAGAGGAAATCGGCGCCGCGCGGTCCGGCGCCGTCGCTTGCCTTGAGATCCGCATTGCGCTGCATGTCGGACAGGAAGCGCGACGCGCCGTAGGGATCGAAACCGGCGCGCGCCGAGATTCCGACGCCGATGCCGTCGGCCTCGAATTCCTGCGCCCGCGAGAAGGCGGCGAGCGTCAGCTTCGACTTGGCGAGCGCCAGCGCGCCCACCTGCGGATCGCTGAGCACGTCGCTTACCACGTGGCCGATGATCGCGACCTGCCGCGCCTGTTCCTCGCGGATGGCTGCGTGGCGTGCGATCACATGCCCCATCTCATGCGCGAGCACGGACGCGAGCTCCGCCTTATCATTGGCAAGCGCGATCAGGCCGCGCGTGATGTAGAGGCGGCCGTCCGGCAGCGCGAAAGCGTTGATCGCCGGCGAATTGAGGATCGTCACCTTGAATTTGAGGTCCGGCCGCTCGGACGCCGCCACCAGGCGGTCGACCGTTTTCTCGACCATCGCCTGCAGGCGCGCATTGTCATAGGTGCCGCCGTAAGAGGCAAGGATGCGCGCGTTCTCGCGCTGCACCGCCGGCTCGCGCGGAGTCGGAGCGGTGGCTTTCGGTATTGGCAGCGAAACGAAGCGATCGGCCGGCGAGCTGGTGCAGCCGGCGAGCAGAACCGCGAGTGCAGCCGCGATGCCGAGCTTACGCCTCACCTTGATTGCCGACTGTCCCCCCATGACCCACCGACGCTAGTTACCTGACGACTTCGATCTGCTCAGGACCGGACGCTTCCATTATCGGCGCACGGCGCTGCTCCACCCAGCCTCGCACTCTGATCCTGCGGCCTTCCAATTCCTTCGGATCCCTGTTCGCCGCCGCGAAATCTCGCCGATAACGCTTGAGGATGGTGACCGCGAAGTCCTGTGTCCACCGCCGCCCGAAATTCACATATATTGTGGCGCCGCTCTCCCGCACCGACAAGACCTTGCCCTCGATAAGGGCGAACTGACCCCGAACAGCCGTAATGCGGGTAACATCGTGTGACGGCAAAGGGGCAAAATTGGGGTCGGCCCAGAGGCCGCGCACGGCAGCGCGTGCCGCGCGCTCCGACTGCAACAGCAGTTCCGCACAGGGCCGATCGCCGACGCGAGCTGAGACGCGCGCCTGGCCTTGCGCGAGCATCACTTGCTGCACCGACTCACGCGCGTCATCCGTATAGGCGATGGCGACCACGCGACCATAGCGGTCCTGCTCAGGCCCAAGCTTTTCTAGCCGCAGCATCCTGCCGGTGGCGAGCACGCTCAGTGCAGCGCGACTCGTATCATCCGCCTCGATCGCCGCCAGCCGCAGCTCGCGGCCGTCGGTGAGCAGCAGCGTGCGCCCGTCGCGCACGCCGGCAACGGTCGCTGTACCGAGACCGGGAAGCTTGCAAGCTTCCTGCGCCATTGCGCCGGACGCGAGCGCTGTCGCAGCGGTTGCGAGCACAAGGCGGGACACTACGGACATCAGCACCACGAGAGACCGCCGGAATGGGGCGCCTCGACAGGATGGGCGGCGCCATGAGAGGCTCATGAGAGGATAGAATGTTTAAGGCGGCCATAACATCCTGCCGCCGGGGGAGGACGATCGATGACACGCCGCGCTCTGCCGAACCGCCGCTCCGTGCTTGCCTCCATCGCCGCGGCCGGCGCCCTTGCCTCCACCGGCGCCCGCGCGCAATCCAATTGGCCCGATCATCCCGTGCGCATCATCGTGCCTTATCCGGCCGGTGGCTCGACCGACGTGCTCTCGCGTATTTTGGCCGAGCGCATGAAGGAAATCTTCGGCCAGCCGTTCGTGATCGAGAACCGTCCCGGCGCCGGCGGCAATATCGGCATCGCAGCCGTCACGGGCAGCCCGCCCGACGGCTACACCATCGGCGCGGCCACCATCGGCCATTTCGCGATCAACCAGTATCTCTACAGCAAGATGCCTTATGACGCCGAGCGCGACATGATCCCGGCGTCGCTGACCTGGGAATTGCCCAACGTCTTCGTGGTGGCGACCGACTACTGCCCGGCGAAATCGGTGTCCGAGTTCATCACCTGGGCAAAACAGAAGGGCCGCGTCAGCTACGGCAGCCCGGGCGTCGGCACCTCGCCGCATCTGTCCGGCGTAATGTTCGTGAAGCAGCACGGGCTCGATGCCGTGCACGTGCCGTTCCGCGGCGCCGCGCAGACCATCCCCGCGATGCTCGCGGGCGACGTCAATTTCGCCATCGACAATCTCGCCTCTTATGTTCCGGCGATCAGTTCGGGCAAAATGCGCGCGCTCGCCGTTACCTCGGCGCAGCGCTGGCCGACGATGGCGGATGTGCCGACCATGGAGGAGGCCGGCATGAAGGATTTCGTCGTGACATCCTGGGCGGCTTTTGTGGTGCCGGCCGGCACGCCGCGCCCGATCATCGACAAGATCGCGGGCGCGATGAATCAGATCGCCGCGGACGAGGATGTCCAGAAGCGGTTCCTGGTCGGCGGTGCGCGCGTGCTGTCGAGCACGCCGGAAGGCGCTTTGGCCTATGCGGCAAAAGAACGCGCGCTGTGGAAGGATGTCGTGGCCGCGTCGGGAGCGAAAATCGACTGACCCGCAGTCAGCGGCGTGGCTTCGGGCCTTCGCCGTCGCCCGTCAACGTCTCCATGAAGACGACCAGGTCGTTGCCGTTCTGTATCGCTGAGCTGGATCGGGACAAGCAACGGCGAACGACTCGGGCGATCGATGCCGCCTTTCTCGTAGTGGCGCATAACGTCGTCTAGCGTCGCAAGCGATGCGTTGTGCATGTAGGGCGCGCGCAGCGCCACGGAGCGCAGCGTTGGCGTCTTGAAGGCGAAGTTCAGGGTTTCGTCATTGGCCGCCTTGCCGCGACCCTGATCGGTCGTCGTGGTGCCGATGTCGTGAAACTGGTCGTCGGTGAACCGCCAGCCATTGTGGCAGGCGACGCAGGCGGCCTTGCCATTAAACAGCGCAAAGCCGCGTTTGGCGGCGGTGCTGATCGCCGTCTCGTCTCCGGCAATCCAGCGGTCGAAAGGTGTCATCGCAGGCTCCAGTGTGCGCTCGTACGCTGCCAGCGCCGTTGCAATAGCGTCGACATCGATTGACCGGCCGGGCAGGGCGGCGTTGAATTTCGCGGCGTAACCGGAATCCGATTTCACACGCTCCTCGATGATCTCCACCTTCACCGGCGTGCTGGTTTCGCGCATCGACATCGACCCGGTGGCGATCGAAGATTTCGCCTGCGCCTCAAGTGTCGCGCTGCGCCCGTCCCAGCCGACGAGCGCCTTGCCGGCGTGGCCGAGTCCGATCAGTGGCTGTGACTTGCGCGACGTCGGCTTTCCTAAATCGTTGATCGGATGAGCATCGATCACCACATAGCCGAGTTCGGGAAAATGGCAGGTCGCGCAGGCCGTCTTGCCTGACGCGGAGATGCGGGTGTCGAAGAAGAGATCGCGGCCGAGATTGGCGAGCGCTTTGTTCTCGATCGGAAGCGCGGCCGGGCGCCGGTAGTCGGTTTTGATGGTTTTGAGATCCTGCGCCGTTGCCGGTTGTGACTGGGTCAGGGCAAACACACCTGCGACTGCAAGCAGGATTGCCGCCGCAACGATGAATACGATGCCTTTTTGATGATGTGGTCTGATCATTGGCCGCCGAGCTCCGCCCGCCGCGCCTCTAGTCAGCCCGGCCAATCAAATCTTGGGCGTAAGCGTCATTCGCTGGGACTCAGACGACAAAACGCTGATAGGCTTGCTGCAATCCAAAATTGTTTATAGTTCAAAGGGATGGTCCCGTAGCTCAGCCGGATAGAGCAGCGGTTTCCTAAACCGAAGGTCGGAGGTTCGACTCCTCTCGGGACCGCCAAAAATCAATTGTGATTTTGATTTTGTTGTATTTTTCGTTGATTTTGTCCCACCGTTAAAAGTGGACTCGCACCCCCATGTGTTGGCAACGGTTAGGCGGTGCCTGCGGTGTTTTTAAATGTCTGCTGTGCTCCAAACGTCCTCATGATGGCATTCATGGGTCAGTGGAGGAGCTGTCCACAAGATCAATAGAAAACGTGCGGCTTCTGCCCCGATGATTTTAATGGCTGTCTCAAAATTCCCCGAGGGCTAAACATTACGCCAGTTCGGTCAAGAGCGTGGCGGCATCCTTAACGTCGGCGTTGCCGAATCCCTCAGTAAACCACCCGTAAATTGGCGCGAGTAGGTCGTGGGCCTCGGCGCGCCGCCCCTGTCGCGCCCAGATTCGGGCGAGCACCGTTGCAGCTCTGAGTTCCCAGAACTTTGCGTCTTGCTTCTGCGAGCTAACAATCGCCGCTCTCAGGCATTGCTCTGCTTCGTCCGTTCGTGGCTTGGGCAAGGCGAGCAGTGCCTCGGCTTTCAGGCGAAGCGTTTCAGGTTCGTACCAGATTTCGCCCGTGCTCAATGTCGCCTCGAGCGCGGATTCGAAAATCGCAAGCGCCCCCCCGATATCGCCGGCCGCGGCTTTCGCTCGTCCGACGATTGACATGCGGATCGGCAGGTGGAATCGGCGCGAGGGAACCGACTTCAGGGTTTCCAGTGCCGTCTCTGCTTGCCGGACACCGGCTTCAACGTCGCCTCGTGACACGCGAACAAACCCCTGCATCAGGTCGGCTGCGTTGTGGTAGGCCGCCAACGAGAACTTCTCGGACAGCGACATGCAGGTGGTCAAAAACGCCTCGGCTTTTTCCGGCCGGTTTAGGATGATGTCGTACTCGCCGCGGAACTGGCAGGTATGGGCAATGCTGGGCTTGTGACCAAGGCGCTCGCTCAACTCCACGGCTTTTGCGCTTTCCGCCTCGGCCTGATCGAGCTGTCCCAGCATCACCAGGATGAAGGCGCGATTGCTGAGCCCGCAGCATCCGGGATCGTGAGCGCCGTACAAGAGTCCAAGATCACGGTGAACATCAACCTGGTAGTGGTTCAGCAATTGTTCGATATGGTCAAGCGCTGCGCGTGGCAGACCTTCGGCCAACATCTGCGTGCAGCCGGCATGGTTGGCCTGAACCATGCATTCAACGTCGTCCGTCCGCTTAAGGAGGTGGAACATTTCCCGATAAAGCTCGTGGGCGCGCGCGTGCTGGCCACTGCTGTGCGCGCCCAGCCACAGGCCCCAGACCGCCGGGAATAATTCAGCCGGGCGCCCCAGCCTTTCCGCGACGACCCGCGCCGCTTCATAGACCTGGTTCGCTTGCAGACTTTCCCAGCCGTGCAAAGTCATCTGCAAGGCGCCTTCGATCATCAGAAATGCGAGTTCCCACTCATCCTGCTCGGCGCCAGCGGGCAGCGCTGCGATGAGCTTTTTCGCCTTGTCAACATGGCCGAGCGCCTCGGCGTGGGCCATTCTCGCGCTCGCGCGTTTGGCGGCCTGGCGCCAATAGGCGAGCGCATCGTCGACGACGTTTGCTTCCGTATAGTGGTGCGCCAGCAGCTCGGGCTCGGTTTCGACGATGTCGGGAAACCGGTTTGCAAGCACTTCGGCGATGCGCTGATGCAACTCGCGTTTCCTCGCGTTCAAGACGGACAGATAGGCCGCGTCGCGGATTAGGGCGTGCTTGAAGACGTAGCGCGATTGCGGCGGCGCGCCGCGCTGCCCCAGCAGATCGGATTGAACCAGCCGCTCAAGATCCGGCAGCAGCGTCTCCTGCGGCACGGGCGATATCGCCTCGATCAGCTCATAGGAAAACTCCCTGCCGATAATCGATGCGGTAAGCACCACGTCCTTAGCCGAGCCGAGACGATCCAGACGCGCGATCAGCGAGTCCTGCAACGTAGACGGAATGGTGAAATCGCCAATCGACTGCCGCAAGACGTAACGTTCGCCGTCTAGCTCCAGATCGCCTGATTCCAAGATCGACCGGGTGATTTCCTCGATAAACAACGGGACGCCGCCCGACTTGACCGCGATCTGCCCGGCAATAGCCTGAGGCAGCGTTTTGCCGCCGGCCGCTTTGTGAATGAAGTCGACCACTTGGCTTCGGCCCAGCTGGTTCAACTTCAATACCGTCACGTGACCAAGGTCCGACCAGGGCGGCACAAACTCCGGGCGGTAGGTCACAATGATCATCACCGGAAGATCCGCCGCCCTGAGAATGATTTTGTTGAGGAGCTCGAGCGAGGTTCGATCGATCCAGTGCGCATCCTCGAACACGAGCAGCACCGGACAGCGGTTCGAAAGCAGGACCAGTTGGTCCACCAGCACCTCCATCGTCCTTTGCTTCTGGACCAGCTCGTTGATCTGCAGGCGCGGATAGCGGTCGCCAAACGGGATCGACAACAATGAGGCCAATAGCGGGGCAGCCTCTTGCTTGGTTTCCGTGGAGCCCTGCAAAATACCTTCCAGCTTGTCGAGCTTTTCCGATTCCGAATCGGTCCGGACGATGCCGGCGGCCCATTCGAGCCGCTTGATAAACAGATAAAACGGGCTGTTCACATAAAACGGCGATGCAAGATACTGCAGGTATGGAATTGAGGAATCGCCGAGATTCTCCCGGAATGCTTCCGTCAAGCGCGACTTGCCGAAGCCTGCCGGCGCCGACAGGAGAATGAGCTGCCCATCGCCATCCTTGGCATGGTCCCAGCGGCCGCGCAGCAGACCGAGTTCCTCGGCGCGGCCGACCAATGGCGTCAGGCCCTTGACGACCCTGGTATCGAAGCGTCCGCGCGCCCCGCTTTCGCCAACGACGCGCCACAACCTAGCGGCACCGGAAATGCCCTTGAATTCGTGGGGCCCAAGGTCCTCGTATTCGAACGCGGCACCGGCAAGACGGAACGTCAATTCCCCGACTGCAATTGAGTTGGGAGATGCTGCGGACTGGATCCTCGCAGCCAGGTTCAATGTCTCGCCGACCGCGACACGTTCCTGAGCAGCGCCGTCGCCGATCAATTCGCCGACCACGACCAAACCCGTGGCAATACCGATCCGGACTTGCGGCCGAACCGGCATCGGCAGGTGTATCGCCGCCATCGCATCGAGCAGCGCAAGTCCAGCACGCACCGCCCGCTCCGCGTCATCCTCGTGCGCTTCCGGATAACCGAAATAGACGAGCGCTCCATCGCCCATGTATTTGGCAATCGAGCCGCCGAACACGCTGACGGCACTGGCGCAGGCCTTTTGAAAGGCACCGATCACGTTGCTCAGCTCTTCGGGATCGAGCTGCGCCGATAGCGCGGTCGAGCCGACGAGATCGCAGAACATCACGGTCAGCTGTCGACGCTCCGCATCGGCAGATCGTGCAGCGGAGATCGAAGACAGAGTTGGTACTGGGTCAGCGGACTTCAGGGTCGCGATGGCGGCAAGCAGCTTGCGGCGGTGACCGATCGAGGTGACGCCGATAGCAATCAAATCATCCGCGTTGATTTCAGGAAGCACCTCGCCATCAATATCGTTGTTGCGGAATGCCTCCGCATATTGCTCAAGACCGAGCGAGTGGAGCCAATCGGTGACATTGATGGCCATTGTGTTTCGTGCTTTCCGTCACAAATGGCTTCAATCAAAATCAGCCGGAAGCCACGTCCCTCAGAACGCCAAGAAACTCCCGCTGTCGCATGCCCATCTCCTGGCTCAGAAGGCGGCATCGTAACCGCTCAAATTGGCATTCTGAAAGGGGGGTCAATCCGGCTTACGCGACCGCAACATGAAATGCTGGCCAATGTCCGCTTTGGGTCAATAGCGGACATATGCAGTGCAAAAAGGTATGTCCGCTCTACCCCCAATAGCGACCGCAAAAGCAGACATGTCCCCGCGGCCATGTCCGCTTTAACCCGAAAGCGGACATGGCAATCGCGTTGGTGAATGTCTACGCAGTGGACATTGCACCTCCATTTTAAAATTGGACCTATCTATTTTACTGGCCGGCAATTTGAGGCGGGTAATGAATTGTCCCAAGTGAGTAAAACCGAGCCTTTTGCAGGTCTCATGATCGAGGACGCTGCTATCGGGCGTCAGTTAAACAAGAGGTGAAACGTGACTAAAATATTGTCGCTCGCTGTCATTGCGGGGGCAATCGTCGCTTAAATGGACCGGTGTCCGGTCATCCTGGTGCCTCAGGCTACGCACCCGGTTGCAAATTCAAAAACTACTGAGAAACGCACCAATTAATGTAAGGAGGCCGCCAATTTGAGGCGGCCTCAGCAAGGACCGCGTGCCATGCGCAAAGCTGCACTGTTTTGGATAGGTCTGATCGCTAGCGCGACATCAGCAGCCGTCGCCGACACGTCACAGGATTGCGCGCAAAATCGCGATCAAGACCTCCTAATCGTGGCCTGCAGCGAAATCATTGGCCATGGTGGGAATGCGGCCTGGGCCTACTACAACCGCGGCAACGCCCACCGCGCCAAGGGCGAGAACGACCGCGCCATTGCCGACTACACAAGGGCGATCGAGATCAATCCGAAGCACGCCAACGCCTTCATCAGCCGCGGCATGGCCTACCATGCCAAGGGCGAGAACGATCGGGCCATTGCCGACTACACCATTTCGGTGGAGATCAATCCGAAAGACGCTCGTGCCTACTACAACCGCGGCAACGCCCACCGCGCCAAGGGCGAGAACGATCTCGCCATTGCCGACTACACCAGGGCGATCGAGATCAATCCGAAGCACGCCAACGCCTTCATCAGCCGCGGCATGGCCTACCATGCCAAGGGTGAGAACGATCGGGCCATTGCCGACTACACCATGGCGATCGCGCTCAACCCGAAAGACGTTTGGGCCTACTACAACCGCGGCAACGCCCACCGCGCCAAGGGCGAGAACGACCGCGCCATTGCCGACTACACCATGGCGATCGAGATCGATCCGAAGCACGCCAACGCCTTCATCAGCCGCGGCATGGCCTACCGTGCCAAGGGCGAGAACGATCGGGCCATTGCCGACTACACCATGGCGATCGTGCTCAACCCGAAAGACGTTTGGGCCTACTACAACCGCGGCTTCGCCTACCAAGCCAAGGGCGAGTACGATCGCGCCATTGCCGACCACACCATGGCGATCGAGATCAACCCGAAAGACGCTTGGGCCTACTACAACCGCGGCAGCGTCTACCACGCCAAAGGCGAGAACGATCGGGCCATTGCCGACCACACCATGGCGATCGAGATCAACCCGAAAGACGCTCGTGCCTACTACAACCGCGGCAACGCCCACCGCGCCAAGGGCGAGAACGATCTCGCCATTGTCGACTACACCAGGGCGATCGAGATCAATCCGAAGCACGCCAACGCCTTCAATAACCGCGGCATCGCCTACGCGGCGCTCGGAAAGCGCGAGGAGGCGATCGCCGACTGTCGACGCGCGCTGGCAATTGACCGCGCCATTCAAGAAAGCAAGGACACTCTGAAGCGCTTGGGTGCGCCGCAGTAATCTCGAACGCTCGACGTACCGCCGTTGCTGCTCGCCACCGCCAACGAGGTGATCGAATAAGGACGGCGATGTCTGCTTCTGGCACAAAGCGGACATCCGTAGTTGCACTGCACATGTCCGCTTTCGGGGGTAAAGCGGACATGCCTTTTTGCACTGCAAATGTCCGCTAATGACCCAAAGTCGCAGGCACCAATGTTTCGATTTTTGTTGAAATGATCCTTGACTTGTGGCGAACATTTCCATATTCATTGAAATATGAAAAAGGCCGATGCAATCGCCGCCCTAGCGGCTTTGGCCCAGGAAAATCGCCTCGATGTCTTTCGCCTGCTAGTGCAGGCCGGACCAGAGGGGATGCCCGCCGGTGAAGTCGCAGACGCGCTCGATTTAGCTCCGAATAATCTCACGTTCCATTTCGACCGCCTGCGGGAAGCGGGCCTTGTCACCGTGCGTCGCGAAGGCCGCTCGATGATCTACGCGGCTCGCTTCGAGGTCATGAACGACCTAATCGGCTTCCTCACAGACAACTGCTGCCAAGGGGCGGCTTGTGCCCCGACTGCAGGCAAGCGCACGCGAGCGAAGCGGTCCAAAGTGTCTAATCCGAAGGAGTTCGCATCATGAAGCGCATGCACGTTCACGTCTCAGTCCCAAACATCGACAACGCCATCGGCTTTTACTCGGCGCTGTTTGCCACAAAGCCGGCGGTTGTGAAGGACGACTACGCAAAGTGGATGCTCGATGATCCGCGCATGAACTTTGCAATCTCGACACGTGGTCGTGAACCCGGCCTCGACCACCTTGGCATCCAAGTCGAGAGCGAAGGCGAACTGCAGGAAGTCTATGGGCGGCTTCGCGAAGCGGGCGGCGACATCCTTGAGGAAGGCAAGACCACTTGTTGCTATGCTAAGTCTGAAAAATCGTGGATCGATGATCCGGCAGGCATCTCGTGGGAAACCTTCTTCACGACCGGGGAAAGTATTCACTACGGCGATAGCGTTGAAAAAGGCGCTCGCGTTGCGCACGCTAAAGCTTGCTGCGGACCAGATTGCTGCGAGCCAGCCGCAGGGCCGGTCACTGACACAGCCTCGGCTTGCTGCACGGCGTAGTCATGGCCGACAGACCATTCAACGCGCTATTCCTCTGCACCGGCAATTCGGCTCGTTCGATCATAGCCGAGGCGATCTTGAACAAGCTCGGGCAGGGGAAATTTCGAGCCTATAGCGCTGGCAGTCAGCCGAAGGGCCGGGTCAACCCAAACACCATCCAGCTCTTGCGAGGGCTCGGCTACGATACGTCGAGCTTTCGCTCGAAATCGTGGAGCGAGTTCGCCAAGCCCGGCGCACCGCCACTCGATTTTGTTTTCACCGTTTGCGACAACGCGGCGGGCGAAGCATGTCCAGTATGGCCAGGTCAGCCAATGACCGCGCATTGGGGTGTTCCCGATCCTGCCGAGGCTCGGGGCTCAGAGGCGGAAATCGCGCTCGCCTTCAAGGATGCTTACCGGATGCTCTTCCAGCGCATCGGCATATTCACGGCGTTACCGATCCGCAGCCTCGACAAGCTCAGCCTGCAAAATAAGCTCCGTGAAATTGGCCACATGAATACAAAATTGGTCGAGCCGTCGTGACTAACGGCGCTTAGAACACCGGTCGCCTTCTTAATCGCGCAGCCGTTGGGACTTACCCCAAACGAGGAAGTCTGATCATGTCGACTTTTGAGCGCTATCTCACCGTTTGGGTCGCCCTATGCATCATTCTTGGTATCGCTCTTGGCCAATTCTTTCCTTCTGTCTTTCACGTTATCGGCACAGCTGAGATTGCTAAGGTCAATCTGCCGGTGGCAGTCCTGATTTGGCTGATGATCATTCCTATGCTGGTGAAGATCGACTTCGCCGCCTTATCGCAAGTAAAGGATCATTGGCGCGGGATCGGTGTGACGCTTTTCATCAATTGGGCAGTCAAGCCGTTCTCCATGGCACTCTTGGGCTGGCTATTCGTCGGCTGGTTGTTCAAGCCTTACCTTCCGGCGGATCAGATCAACAGCTATATCGCCGGTCTCATTCTTCTGGCCGCAGCGCCGTGCACTGCAATGGTGTTCGTTTGGAGCAATCTCTCCGACGGGGAACCCCATTTCACGCTGAGCCAAGTTGCGCTCAACGACGTCATTATGGTGTTCGCGTTCGCGCCGATTGTCGGGCTCCTTCTCGGCTTGTCGGCAATTACTGTCCCGTGGGAAACCCTACTCCTGTCGGTCGTCCTTTATATTGTTGTCCCGGTAATCATTGCCCAGATCGTTCGCCGAACCGTGTTGGCGAGCGGCGGTAATGAGGCGCTGACACGGCTCTTGGCCACCCTACAGCCCGTGTCGCTCTTGGCATTGCTCGCGACACTCGTGCTTCTGTTCGGTTTCCAGGGTGAGCAGATTTTGGCCCAACCCCTGATCATTGCAATGCTAGCCGTACCGATCCTGATCCAGGTCTATTTCAATTCAGGTCTCGCTTATCTTTTGAACCGCGCAACCGGGGAAGCGCATTGCGTAGCGGCCCCATCCGCGCTCATCGGCGCTAGCAACTTCTTCGAGTTGGCCGTTGCCGCTGCGATCAGTCTTTTCGGGTTCAACTCCGGCGCAGCGCTGGCGACTGTAGTCGGCGTCCTTATCGAGGTTCCTGTCATGCTTTCGGTGGTCAAGATCGTGAACAACACCCGAGGTTGGTACGAGGCCGGAGCGGGCGTTCGGCAGCGCGTCGCGCGTGAGAAGGCAGTAGGTTGAGAGGTGGATATGGTCAGGTCATCTACCACAACCCCCAATGCGGCACTTCCCGCAACATTCTGACGATCATCGAGGCTGCGGGCTGCAAACCATCGGCTCATGCAGCTCAGAGCGTCACGGGTAAACCCTTGACCTGTGTCAATGCATCACGGCCCCATTTGCGGCAGGAAAATAATATTCGTCATGAAGGGAGATACCGTCATGTTAGAAAAACTCGCAGCACTGCCACTTGTAGCATTCATTGTGATCATTGAGCCGCTGCGAGCGATTGCACAACAGGCCGCCCCGCAGCCACCGCAAGATTATTTGCCACCGCACAGTTATTTTGCGCATGGCCCTTGGGGCATGTGGCATTACGGCTATGGCTGGCACTTTTGGTGGATGTTCCCACTGATGATGCTGTTCATGATTTTAATTTTCGCTGTCATCTTTTTTCTCGCCCGTGGTTTATGCGGCCATGGCTACCATCATTGGGGACCGCGCTCGCGAATGTGGGGTGATCCGAGCCACTCGGCGTTGCAGATACTCAACGAACGCTTTGCGCGAGGCGAAATCCAAAAGGACGAGTACGCGGAGAAAAAGGCCGCGATCCTCTCGGGTGGATAGCATTGGTTCACGCAGCCCGGATGAAGCGACGTGTAGAGCGGCATGATCCGATTAGGTTGGTATGTCAGTCGGCGGGGCCTACGCAGCGGTGCGGGTTTGACAGCGCAGAAAAATGTCTTTAGCGCCCGTAGGCGCCGTTAGAAAAGTTTGACACTGTAAGTCATTGGATTTGCTTATTCGTGGCACAACTCTCGGGACCACTTAAACCAATTTGAATTTCCAAAAGTTTTTGGCTGGATTGTCAAACCGGGACTGCAATCTCTGCTTTCGGGGTGAGCGGACATGACCATTTGCGGGGCACATGTCTGCTTTTGCGGTCGCTATTGGGAGTAAAGCGGACATGACTTATTGCGGCGCATATGTCTGCTTTTGACCCAAAGCGGACATCACGCCCACAATGGTTTGACGCACGTCAAAGCCCTCGCAACCTAAGCATGCCAGAATAAGTGCTCTTTTGCCGCAGAAAGCGAACGGCGATGACGTACCAGACGGAGAAAACACGGCAAGCGGGTATCAGGAAAGCTAACCTGCCGGTCTATGTGATGCTCGTGCTCACGCTTATCGGCATAGGAGATGCCGCCTATGTTGCTCGTGGAAATTACACTGGTGCGCCGTTGTGGTGCCCCATTCTTGACGGCTGCAACGCTGTAATCAACAGCCCCTATTCGCGCATTTTTGGTGTGCCGATGTCGTACTTCGGCTTCATCTATTATGTGTTCATGTTCGGATTGGCAGCCCGGCTAGCCTATGAACCGGGGTCGAAGAGTTTGCGCTTCCGCGTCGTTCTATATGCCGCGTTGGGCGCCATTTCTTCCGCGTATTTTATATACCTCCAGATCGGCTTCATTCAGGCAATATGCAGCTACTGCATCATCTCCGCGATAGTCTCATTCCTCCTGCTTCTCGCTGCGCTCTGGAACTTTCAAGTGACCCGCCCAAATTGGGTACGCCAAGATAACGCCTTGTATCGCTGACCTGTATTGGCCCCCGCTTTAACGAGATCTCTGCGGAGATGATTGTCAAAGATTGGATTTGGAAGCCGCTAATCGCAGGCTTGTCGGGCACTGTAGTTCATTTCTTGTTTATGTATTTCAAATCACGTACAGGGCTCCTTCCGTCATTTCAGCCCTATCACACCTTTCAATTTACTCTCAATCGATGGGTCGGCACGGACGTTCCCTCATTTGTCCCATGGGCACTTTCGTTCGTGAATGGCATGGCAATTCTAGGATTCCTATTTGCTCGCCTTTATCAATTGCTGCCCGGTCGAAATGGCGCGACTAAGGGTCTAACTTTCGGTCTTATTGGGTGGACATTCATGGGGCTAATTTTCTTTCCGGTAATCGGACTTGGCCCATTTGCCTTTGGGGCCGGCCTAGGTATCGCGCCAACATTGTTGTCGCTAGCCATGTTACTAACTTACAGCGTTGTGATGGGCACGGTATATGCCGCGCTCGATACAGGGCCGTCGCGGAAAGAAACTAAATAGTCCGCTTGCCGCAACTGATTTTCTTTGCACGATTTCAGGCACGCTCTATGTCCGCTATTGGCCCAAAGCGGCCATGCGCTGGTGCGCTGCAAATGTCAGCTCTCGGGGGTAAAGCGGACATTGATGCAGACGTAACGCGTTAAGATTTTCCGGTTTTACAATTCAGAAAAATGTCTTTAGCGCCCATAGCGCCGTTAAAATAGTTTGACACTGTAAGTCACTGAATTTGCTTGTTCGTGGCACAACTCTCGGGACCGCCACCCCTAACGTTGAACTTCCAAAAACTTTTTGTCCGAAAAACGCTAGCCGCGCGTCTCCGTTGCAAACACCTTTTGAACAATCTGCCAGCGGCCATCGACTTTTAGCAGACACAGGTAGTCGGTGAAAAATCGCGGCGGGATGGCGCACTTCAGTTTCACGAATGCCGTCGTTGGTGAAGCCTCATCAACTTGCAGGATCTCGTCATGGCGAGAAAGACCCAGCGTCTTTGGGGAAGGGCGTTTGCGTACCGCCTCGAGCCACAGATCGCGCGGTCGCGGTGTTAGTTTGCCGCCTTCTTCGTGGGTGAGGGCGCTGGTCGGATGAAAGACCGAGGCAATTTTGTCGGCGTAGCCTTCGTAAAGGCCGTCAAGGTAGGTTTGCACCGTCAATTTAATTGCGGCTGTATCGGCGGACATGCGTTAAGTCTCCTCTAAGCGCGCCAAAGCTTTAGTAGCGCTTTTCCGTAATCATTGCCGTTCGGCGTGCGCATCGTGGCGTGGGCGTGCCGTCGATTATAGCCGGTGTTGGGCAGCGCTACGCCCGGCTGATGATAGAACTCGATGAAAATTACCGGACTATAGATACGGTAGTAGAACGGGCTTACTGCATCGAATTCGCCGATCCAGGCGAACACCGTGCGGTCGAGTAGCGCAAGCACTTCTTCAAGCCGAGCCTCTGCGTGACCTTGCGGCAGCCGGTCAGTGTATAGCGCAATGACTTTGATCAGCTGTTCGCGCTGTTGCGGACTCATTTCGGGCACCGGCAGCCCGGCATAGGGAAC
The DNA here is from genome assembly GCA_963794665.1 of uncultured Alphaproteobacteria bacterium. Taxonomy (GTDB): domain Bacteria; phylum Pseudomonadota; class Alphaproteobacteria; order Rhizobiales; family Xanthobacteraceae; genus Pseudolabrys. Next base: position 403,873 of record CAWCEW010000021.1, read on the forward strand.
GATGATGTTGTCCTTAAAGCCCGAGGCATAGCCGTCGAATGGGAGATCCATGCCGATCGTCGCTTTCTTACGCTGCTCGGGTGTCAGGGCTTGCATGAGCGTCCAGCCTTCGGCCTCCTCTTCGCGCAGAACAGTCATGCCTTTGTAAATGCCCGACTCGGCAGTGACAGGCTCCGAGCCCAACAGGGTTGGCGACAGAACAATCTGGTCGCCGGCGACGAGGCAGTTAATGTTGCAATGATGACCGTCGAGCTGCCAGCCCCAGGGCTCGCTGCGGGATGGCGTGCCGAAAAAGCTGATCCAGTAGAAAAACTCGCCGAATTCCAGGGACAATCCGGTCATCTCGGCAAGCGTCTCGTTGAGCTTCATCGTTTTGCGTGCCGTTTCGTAGGCATGCTTGCCAAGCGACGCGCTGAGAAACTCATAAAAGAGCTCGCGTTGATGTTCGATAAGCTCGACGAGGCACAGCCCGTGTCGCCGCAAATTGCGATGAATATTGCTCCAGTGCCGCCACAGCTCGCTGTCCAGCGGAAAGGTCACAGCACCGCGCTCTTGCGCACTTAGCCCAGCAAGGAAACGCGTCGCGGCATTGAGGATCGGTGCAACATTGCCGCCCGGCCGCCTTGAAAACAAATTCTGCTCAAGTTCACCATCGGCCGTGATGCCGCGAAATGGCTCGCGCAAGGCCTCGTGCCAGCTTGCAAACAAATCCTGCAAGGGCTTGGAAACCTGGGTTTCGTCAATGCGCGGTGGGGCGCGCAACTTTAAGGAAGTGGTCACCTCTGACATTTGGTCTTTTCTACCACGTGCATCAAACGTGATGAAGTGAACGCTCTGCTGCGCGGTGGGCAGTCGCCGGTGCTAGCCAATCAGACCGCGGCTGGGCTAACGTGCCAAAAAATCGGGAAGTTCTTTCGTGAGGCTTCTTCTGCCAAATGGAGGGAGGCGGATATGGCAATACTGGCATCAGCGCCTGCACGCAGGTCAAACGTTGACCCGGAAGAGTGGAAAGTGCGCGTCGACCTCGCTGCAGCGTTCCGGCTGGCCGCACTGAACGGTTGGGACGAATTGTTGTTCTCACATCTATCCGCGCGCGTGCCTGGCCATTCCAACCAGTTTCTGATGCATCCAGCGGCGATCTTGTTCGAAGAAGTAACCGCCTCAAACCTTCACAAGCTTGATGAGAATTGCAATCACGTCGAACCCTCAGATGAGTTGCCGCATAAATTCGCCTTTCCGTTCCACAAGGGCATCTACGACGCTTATCCCGAAGCTCAGTGCGTCATCCATCTGCATACGCAGCCCGTCACTGCAGTGGCGATGCAGGAGCAGGGCCTGATTCCGGGGAACCAGTATGCCCTCTGGCTCGGCCCTATCGGCTATCACGACTATGAAGGGTTGATCTCGACGCCGGAAGAAGGCGTACGGCTCGCAAACAATTTCAAAGGCAAGCAAATCGTCTTGCAGCGTGGCCACGGCTTTGTCCTGTGGGGTCACAGCGTGCACGAAGCCTACATGCTTGCACTTCTGCTGATCCGTGCCTGCGAGGTGCAGATGATGTCGCTTGCCGGCGGTATTAAGCCTTATGTTCCGCCGCAGTCGGTTGTTTCTGGGACCGTGGAGCAGGCGCGCATCATTACCGACGGCAACGCACCGTTCAACCAGATGACGTGGCGTGCGCTGCTGCGGAAACTGGATCGCGACGCCCCCGACTACAAGACCTGAAAAGACGTCGATTCCCGAGTGCGGCCGCTACCGTCGCGACGCATGAAATTTGACCGGAGACCAACAGATGCTTGAGCGTGCGACCGGAACGTCGCTTCCGATCTATCACCGGTCGATCGATTGGGATGCGCTCTATGAGCGTTACCCGGTGCCTGATGTTTTTGAACGAATACGCTGGCGCTGGTCGCCGGAGGAGATCCGGAAATTTCAGAACGAGCAGTTCCTCGATCTGGTGGAAACCGGCTGGCAAAATGAATTTTACAAGCGGCGCTGGAAGGCGGAGGGCCTCGAGCCGGGGGATATTAAAAGCATCGACGACATCACCAAGTTGCCCACCTTCGACTCCGCGGACATCAAGAAAGATCAGGAAGAGAATCCACCGTTCGGGCTCATCAATGGCGACGTCACCAAGACAATGCAAAGAACGCCGCTGAAACTGCAAACGAGTGGCGGAACCACTGGCAAACCGCGTCCAACTCTCTACGCGCCGCTGGAATGGGAGCTCAACGGGCTCACGCATGCGCGGAATCTGTACATCGTCGGCGTACGACCGGGCGATCGCGTGCAGATTCCGCACACCGCCTCGCTCGGCAATGCCGGCTGGTGCTGCTACAAAGCCTGCCACGATTACCTCGGGGCGCTTCCAATCACGACTGGCACCGGCGCGGTGACAGCTTCGCGCCGCCAGATCGAGATTGCACGCGAGTGGGGGACCAACGTCTGGTATGTGCGGCCCGAATATGCAACGCAGCTTGCCAAGGTGGCGCGTGATGAACTCAAGTTTGACGTCCGTAATCTGGGAACGAAGCTTCTCGGTTGCGGTCTAGGCCCCGACACCGACAACGCATTCCGCAACCAGCTTGAGGAATTGTGGGGTTGCGACGTCTACGACATGTACGGCACCCACGAGATGGGCATGGGGGCGTTCGAGTGCAAATTTAAGAACGGCATGCACTTCCACGAGGATTCGACCTTCTTTGAGATCGTCGGCGTTGAAGACGGCAAACCGGTCGCTGACGGCGTGATAGGGAATATGGTGTGCACCATTCTGCACCGTCGCCAGCAGCCGATGATCCGATTTAACCTGCGAGATTTGACCCGTATTGTTTCAACCGAGCGCTGCGAATGCGGAAGCTGCTTCCGCCGTATGCAGAAAATGCTCGGCCGCAGCGACACGATGGTGCGGATCCGCGGTGTCAGCATCTGGCCGCAAGCCTGCCTCCCGGCGATCAAGAGCGACGATCGAACCACGGGAGAGTGGCTGTGCATCGCCGAGCGCAGGCTCAATGACGGCGTGGTGCGTGATGAAATGACAGTCAAGGTCGAGGTGCGTAGCGACACGCCAAGTTGGGAAGGATTGAAGGAGCATATCGAGAAGAGGCTGCATTCCGATCTTGGGCTTAAGCTGATCGTCGAACTGGTGCCGGAAGACGCGCTGATCGAGTGGTCGAATCGAGGTCGCGAGGGCAAGCCAAAGCGCATCCTCGATCAACGCTACGAGAGCAAATAAGGGCGGTCATGCGGTATTTCGATTGTCATTCGCACTTTTCAACCGAAGCTGGCCTGCATCACGCCACCCGCGAGGACTATGAGCAGGCGCAGCGGGTCTTCAAGCGCAGACGTACTTTCCAAACGGAAGAAGAAATGGCGGACGGTTTCCGCTCACGCGGTGTCCGTACGATCCTCGATATCTACAGGACCTGGCGCTTTACCGATGAGGACGAGATCCGCAAGTCGCATGACTATGTCATCGATTTTGCACGCAAGAACCCGGACGTCGTGTACGGAAATTGGGTGGCCATCAATCCGTCGATGAAAGGGTTCTGGCTCAAGGAATTTCGACGGCTGCTGGATAGCAAGTGCGGGTTCTTTGGTTTTTGCCAGAGTCAGAACACGCTGCATTTTCCGCCCAGCGACCCTATTTGGGACCCGTTCTACAAGCTGTCGATTGAGATCGGTGCCCCGGTGCTCATCATGACTGGCTTGACCGGAATTGGGCAGGGACTGCCAGGGGGCAAAGGCATAGTTCTCGAAGAGGGTCACCCGCGGCATGTCGATATCGTTGCCGCGCGATTCCCCGATTTGAAAATTGTTGCCGGTCGTCCTGCCTGGCCCTGGCAGGACGATATGCTGGCTGTCCTGTTGCATAAGTCGAACGTGCAGTATGAAGTGCACGGGTGGTCGCCTAAGTATTTTACACCTGCGCTCAAGAAAGAAATCGGTGGCCGTTTGCAAGATCGCATCATGTTTGGCTGGGACTGGCCGACGCTTACGCTCGAGCGCCTGGTGGAAGACTGGCGCGGACTGGGCTATTCGGACGAGGTGTACGAGAAAGTGTTCCACAGCAACGCCGAGGCCTTTTTTCCAGGCGCAGCACCGAAGTAAGCAATGCCCGACAAAAAAATATTGATTGAGCAGCTTCGCCGCGCCGCCAGCGCCAGTTCGGTGATGCCTGATACCCTTGCCGCGCTCGCTGCGGACTCCTCCGTATTCTGCGGAATGACGCAGGAAGATGCTGCTATTGGCGCCGAGGTTGCGGTTTGGGCGCAACTGCATGGCTCCGATTTCGCACGGCGCGATTCATTTGCCGCTTTATGTGCGCGGTCTGCTCGACCAGACGATCAAGGCAAAGTCGATCCTAGACACCACTCAGCCCATGCAGTGCTGTGCCGTTATCGACGCGAATCACTGCCTGGGCTTAGTTGCAAGCCGCCGGGCAATTGATCTCGCCATCGACATTGCCAAGCAGCAGGGGGTCGGCGCGGTTGCCGTACGACGCAGCAGCCATTTTGGCGCTGCCGGCTACTATGCGGAGCGTGCCGCCGAGCACGGCCTGATCGGCTTTGCTTTCACCAACGCAATGCCGGCCATTGCACCGACCGGTGGTATCGAGGGTTTGTTTGGCACCAATCCGATCGGCGTCGCCTTTCCGGTGCCCGGCCAGGACGCGATCATCGCCGACATGGCAACCGCGGTGGTCGCGCGCTCGCGCATCCGCCACGCGTTGGCGGCCGGCGAGAAAAGCATTCCCCAAGGTTGGGCGCTCGATCCTGCCGGAAGACCGACCAGCGATCCGGCAGTCGCTGTGAAAGGCTCGCTGCTTCCGATCGGCGGGCCCAAAGGTTACGCGCTTTCGCTGATGGTAGAGGTCTTATGCAGCGCGCTGTCCGATGCCGAGCCCGGCTTTCAGGTGACTTATGAGAACATGGTGAAGCGGCCGAGCAACATTGCCCAGTTCTTTCTGGTGCTTAATCCGGCCGGCTTTGCCGGCAGTGAGGCGTATGGCAAGCGCGTTGCCCACATTGCCGATGCAGTGAAGAAAACGAAAGCGATGGAAGGTGCCGAGCCGCCACGGCTTCCGGGCGCGCGCGGCCACGCGGTGAATCGCAAGGCCCGAGCTGAAGGCATCCCGGTTTCGGGAAACCTTGCCTCCGCGCTCAAAAATCTTGCCGGCATGATCGAGAGCCATTCCGCATGAGGGCATACGAAGTCGTCGAGGCGAAAGGCCTTGATGGATTGATATTGAACGCCAATCGGGCCGAGCCGAAGCCCGGCCCCGGCCAGCTCATTATGAAGCTGCGCGCCGCGGCCTTGAATTACCGTGATCAGGGCGTTGTCAAAGGCGCCTACGGCTACACCAAGTTTCCGGTGATTCCATTATCGGACGGCGCGGGCGAGGTCGTCGAGATCGGGCCGGGGGTTACGCGGTTCAAGGTTGGCGACCGCGTTACAAGCACTTTCTTCGTGAACTGGACCGACGGCCGCATTCCGCCCGACGCCTCGAAGAACTCGCTCGGTGGCATGGTCGACGGTGTCCTCGCGGAGCACGTCTTGCTGGCCGAGACCGGCGCCATCCACATGCCGGGTAATCTAACTTTCGAAGAGGCGGCGACCTTGCCTTGCGCAGCATTGACCGCCTGGCATGCATTGGTCGAAGTCGGCCGCATCAAGCCAGGCGAGAGCGTGGCGATACTCGGCACCGGTGGCGTCTCTTCTTTTGCGATTGCTTTTGCCAGGATGCAGGGTGCCTTTGTATTTCTCACGTCCAGCAGTGACGAGAAACTCAGCCGAGGTAAAGCGCTCGGCGCGGATGCTCTTGTCAACTACAAGTCTACTCCGGAATGGGACGCCGAAATTCTCAAGCAAAGCGGCGGTACTGGCGTCGATCATGTGCTGGAGGTCGGTGGTGCCGGCACGATGGAACGCTCGATGAATGCGGTGCGGCCTGGCGGTTCGATTTACGTGATCGGCGCGCTTGCGGGGCCAGGCACGATCAATCCACGCATCATAAATCGTAAGTCGCTCAATCTGCGGGGTATTCATGTCGGTTCTCGGGAAATGTTCGCGGCGATGAATCGCGCGATCGTGCAGACGAATTTCAAACCGGCGATCGACAAGGTTTTCGCCTTCAATGATGCCAAGGCTGCCTATGCATACCAGCAGAACGGCGCGCATTTCGGCAAGGTGGTCATCAGTGCAGCTTGAGGCCGGTTAGACCAGCGCGCGCATGATCCAAAGCGAGATTGCCGGGATGTACGTCACCAGCAACAGCGCGATCACCGCGAGCGCCACGAACGGCACAAGTCCGGCATAGAGTGTCGCCGAAGGTGTCTTAAACAGCGCCTGGCACACGAAAATATTGAGGCCGAACGGTGGGTGAAACGTGCCGATCGTGAGATTCATGACCACGATCACGCCGAAATGGATTGGGTCGACGCCAAGTGACACGGCAACCGGTGCCAACAACGGCGTAAGCATGATCAACGCGGACGCCGGGTCGAGGAAACAGCCGACAAACAACAGGAAAAGATTGATGACCAGGAGCACCACCCACTTCTCAGAATGGAGCGAGGTGATGAGCGAGACCGTATCCTGGGCGATGCCGCTGATTGTGAGCAGCCAGGCGTAAAGACCCGCGACCGAGACGATGATGAAAATCAGGCCGGTCAGATACATGGTCCTGGCACCCGTCTCAAAGATGTTGGCGATCGTGGTCTCGCGATAGACAAAGAAGCTGACAAAAATCGCGTAAACGCAGGCGACGCCGGCCGCCTCTGTCGGTGAGAAAATGCCTGAGTAGATGCCGCCGAAGATCGTCAAGATCGCACCCAGCGCCCATACGCTGTCTCGCGTCGCCAACAAAAACTGGCGCAGCGAGAAGCGCCCGGTGTCGCGAATGCCGGTTCGAAGCGAGTGGTAATAAATGTACATTGCGAACAGCCCTGCGAGCAGCAGTCCCGGGCCGATTCCAGCGGCGAAGAGGTGCACCACCGAGGTCTCCGACGCGATTCCGTAAATGATCATGGCGATCGACGGCGGGATCAGATTGTCGAGCGCGCCCTCAGCGGTAATCAATGCGGATGCGAAACGCTCACTGTAACCGGCCACGCGCATGCGAGGGTAAGTCAGTGTGCCGATGGCCGCAGTTGCCGCCGTGGTGACGCCGGAGATCGCTCCGAACAACGCCGCGAACCCAAGCGAAGTGAGCGGAAGATGTGCGCGAAAGCCGCCAAAGACTGAGGCGACCCAGCGCAGCAGCCGTTCAGAGATGCCGCCACGCGACATCAAGTCGCCCGCGAAGATGAAGAACGGCACCGCGAGTAGCGGAAACTTGTTGAGGCTGTTGAAGATGTTCTGATGCACGGCGGTCATCGGAACGTCGAAAAACAGCGCCAGAATCAGCAACGATGTCGAAAGCAGCAGCAGGAAAATCGGGAAGCCGAGCAGCAGCAGAACAAACGGAAGGAGCCCCATCACCCAGTACATGCCGGCCCTCAGTCGAACTTGCCGCTGGCATATGAGCGGATGCGTAAAATGGCCGCCATCGCCATGAAGATGAAGCCGAACAACAAGGCCAAATGTGGAAGAATAAGCGGAATGCCGGTTGCCGGAGTTACGTCTCCGGTTCGGAGATAGAGGCTCACGACTTTCCAGGACTGTGTTGCCGTGAAAAGGGTGCTTCCGATCAGGACGAGGGCGATTGCACTGTTGACGACGCGCTTCCAAAAGGGGCTGAAGTTGGCGTGCAGGAGATCCATGTTGAGATGGGCGCCGCGATAGGTAATGGAGCCGGCGACCACGAATACGGTCCAGATCACGATGAAAACAAGGATCTCTTCTGCCCAGAAGATCGGCTTTGCAAACACGTAGCGTGCGATCACATTGGCGATGTTGATCGCCACGGCAATAAGGAACATCACCCCTGCGATGAAGTGGGGGATCTTCAGGAAGATGAATTCTTCAATCCGCTTGCCGGGGAGAGACGCCGGGTCTTCGCTCATGCCCGCCTAAGGCTCCATGTCGTCGTGCTGCAATCAGGCTCTCGTTCGCCCGGGCGCGAGCCTGGTCAGCCGGCGCGTCAGCGCGCCTTACCCGTCAATACTTCGCCGCTATGGTCTGGATCTTCTCGTAGAAGGCCTTAAGGGCTGGATCATCTTTGGTGACAGTAACGCCGATCGGTTTCAGGCGTTTTTCCAGTTCGGCCTGTTCGCTCGACGAGAGTGTAATGATCTCGCCGCCGCGGTCGGTCCAGCGTTTGCGCAACTCAACCACCTCATCGAGCGCGCTCTGCCGGCCCCAAGGCTGCAGCTTGCGCGCCTCATCGATGACGGTCTTGCGAAGGTCAGGTGGCATTTTGTCGAGCCAGGCCTTGCTCAGCGCGCCGAACGTGATGAGCAGCGTGTCGTGTGTTTCCAGTAGTGTCTTGCCGACGTTCTGCAAATTGAAGTTGGTGTAGATCGAGATTCCGCTCATGGTGCCGTCGATCACACCGCTTTGCAGCGAGGTGATCATTTCCGGCAGGCCCATCGGTACCGCTGTGGCTCCGAGCGCCGCCATGCGGGCGCGCTCTGCCGGTGTCGCATTCACGCGCAGCTTGGTGCCGTTGAAGTCGGCGAGGGTCTTGAGTGGCTTTTTTGCTCCAAAGTACAGGGACTCCGCGGCGACGCCGAGATAAATGCCGACGAGCCCTTTCGCCTCCGCCATTTCAAGCACGAATTTATTGAACTCCGGATCGGCAAGAACTTTGTTCGCATGCGCCGTGTCGCGAAACAGGAACGGAATGCTGAACTCCCCGAAGCGTGAATCCGCGCCGGTGAAGAAATCTGCCGGATTGGCGTATCCTTCGATGGTGCCGAGTTGAAGCCCTTCAAGCAGGGCGGCCGGATTGCCGAGCTGGCCGCCCGGAAAAACCTTGACCTCGACGCGCCCGTTGGTCGCCGCCGGCAGCACTTCGGCGAGCTTGTGACCCAACTTTTCCTGAGTGTCACCACGTGTCACGATACCCCATTTGAGCGTGTATTCGGCCGCCATTGCCGGTGCAAAGGTCGCTGCTACGACCGCGACGGACAAATTGATCGCTGCGAGATGCGCACGAAATCGCATGGTGTCCTCCCCAGGACGAGCGGCTGAGTTTCTTTTGTGCCGCTATAAATATGTTGCTGCTTGGACGCAGTCGCGGGATAGCTTAACGCGGAACCTTGCACTGTCAATTATCGTGCTGCGTGCATGGCAAATTGACGGCGTGCATTGCGACCTTCGATGCCGTGCATCTGCGTAAATATGGAGATCAGGTCATGAAGATTGGACTCGTTGGACTCGGACGAATGGGCGCTGCGATGTCGCAACGCCTGCGTCAGAGCGGTTTCGATGTGTTTGCGTGGGACCGGCGCAAAGAGGCAAATGAGGCAATGTCGAGAGATGGTTTGCCTATTGCTGAAAGCCCAAAGGCAGTCGCGGAGTCTTCTGATGTCGTGATCTCGATCATCACCGAGGATCACGGAGTGCGCGAGATCTTCATTGGACCCAACGGATTTCTGGCGGTGAATGTTTCGGGGAAGCTATTCATTGAAATGAGCACGCTGCAGCCAGTGACGGCGCATGAGCTTGCGCCGTTGGTGGAAAACAAGGGTGCGCGTCTGATTGATTCGCCAGTGCTGGGCACAATTCCGCAGGTTCGAGAGGGCAAGCTGTTCGCGCTGGTCGGTGGCCGTGTTGAGGATCTGGAACGCGCGCGTCCTGTTCTGGAGAAGATGACGCGCCGCATCGAGCATATGGGCAAGATCGGCAACGGGTATGCGATGAAGCTCGCCGTCAATCTCGGGCTTGGCGCCTACATCCAGGCCCTCGCTGAATCCCTGGCTTTGGGCAGCAGGTATAATCTCACAATCGACCAGATGCTCGACGTGCTGCAGGAGGCTCCGTACGCGAGCAATTGGCTGCGCAGCAAGTTAGATGTGCTGAAGGGGGGTACGGCGGAGAGGACGCTCGATATTCAGACGCTACGCAAGGATATCATGTCGGTCGTTGCGACCGGAGCGCGGAGCGGCGTGCCAATGCCGCTGTCGGCCGGTGTGGTCACCTCTCTGTCGGCGGCGGTCGCGAACGGATACGGTGCGGGCGATCTCGCAGAACTGCCTCGCTTTCATCGAACAGCGATGCTGCAGGTTTTCTCTTGATAAGAAGGTCAACACTATTTTCTGCCGTCGTTCGCAGACGCAGTCTGACGGGTGGTCAATGTGCGTGGTTGTCGGCGGTGCGCTGGGAGCCGGCACTTGGGTGGGCCGCAAAGCCGGGCAAAAAAGAAGAAGCCGCCACAAGACGGCCTCCCCGAAGCCAAAAATCAATTGTGATTTTGATTTTGCTGCATTTTTCGTTGAGATTGTCCCACCGTTAAAAGTGGACTCGCACCCCCATGTGTTGGCAACGGTTAGGCGGTGCCTGCGGTGTTTTGAAATGTCTGCTTTGCTCCAAAAGCGGACACTTGCAGTGCAACTCGGTATGTCCGCTTTGGGCCAATAGCGGACATCGCGGCCTGCGTTTTCAAAATAATGAAAGAGGCCGCCAACTAAGATGGCCTCAGACGCGGCCCTCCGGTCCGGGAAGTTTGGACCAATCGAGGCCGAGTGCTTCGCAGACTTGGCGAACCGAACGCGGGTCGAGGTTATGGCTCGCACCTACTAGCGGCAGTTCCGCAGTCCGCCCTGCACGGTGGATCGTCACAGTCCCATGACCTTCTCCGCGCTTTTCGGACTGCGTATCGAAGCGACACCCATGTTCGGCCAGCCACTTTCGGAACGTTGGATATTCCATCGATCCCCTCCGATGTTCGCCCTAACGACGCAACCAAGATAGCCCCATCCACATCGGTGTTTGTGGCTGCCGGTTTATTAAGTCAGCGTCGTAGTAAATTCACTTATCCAACTGCTGGGTTCTCTTGCGAAAGTCATCAATGAACGCCTGCAAAGCCATATGCAGATGATCACCTTGATGCTGTCTGCAGTAACTATCTATCCATGCCATCAATTCTTCAGAGCTTTTTCCTTCAGACACGTCGGTCCTCTCCGACGTTGTCCCGAATTGATTAAACGCAGACATAAAGCCAAGAACCCAGCCCGTTCTGCTGGCCGCGCTAGGGCTGTCAGTCTGACGACCTTCGAGCCATAAACTACAGGAGATATTTCCCTGCCCTAATACCGGGCGCTGATCCGCAATCACCTGAACCGTTAGAAGCCAAAGCGCAATAACGGCACAAAAAGGCAGCCGGGAACTTTCCATTTTGCGCGCTCCTAATTTAGCAATCGGGGCCGCGTAAAGCTCCATTTTGAGGTTCGACGAACACCATACCGCATTGCCTTCATGCAATCCTCTCGTCGTGTGAGGTGTATCGTGCGCGATCAGCGATTGGCAGCGGCAGCCCGCGCTTGATCTTCTACACGTTTGCGCTCTTCATAGTGCCGCCGCTCCATATAATGCGGGTCATCGAGCACTTCACGCCACGCCTGGTCTAACAGGTCTTTGTCTAACGCCTGTTTGCTCTTCTGCTCGGTCCATACGACCCATGCGATGAAGGCAACTACAATAACTATGATTGTGACGACGACCATCGCATCACCTCACCCCTGCCAGGCGGCAGTGCGCGCTAACCTCCAAGCTGGTAATTAAATAATTGGTGCTGGGGTTCACGCAATTACGGATGTTTGCGTAAAACTGGATTGCCTACATCAAAGCCACGGTTCGCCCATGTCCGCTTTGGGTCATTAGCGGACATGTGCAGTGCATTACCCAGGTCCGCTTTAGGCCAGATTCAGAGTCGTTCGCATGATCGAGTGGAACAAAGGCGTAGTGGGCCGCGTTCACTTAGACGCTGGCCTCTGCACAGATTTGAATTGGAACCCTTTCTGGCAGCTCCGGCCTAAGAGGAGATTTTACAATGAAAAATGTGACCCTGAGCTTACTTGCGGCAGCAGCAATGGGCGCAATCTCGATTGGCAGCGGCTCCGCCATGCCGGTTAGCAACCTGGCTGGACTGAGCGAAAGCCATGTTCAGGATGTCCGCCTGGTCTGCGACCGTTTTGGGCGATGCTACAACACGCGGCGCGCCTATCGTTCATATCCATATGCGCAGCGTTATTACGGTGAGCCGAGCTATGGCTACTATTCTGGCTATGGTCGTGGCTACTATGGTCCTGGCTACGGATATTACGGCGGACCGCGTGTCGGAATTGGTGTCGGCCCGGTCGGCGTCGGCATTTGGTAACCTACAGACATCTTGCAGCGATTTAACTTTGGACCCGCCGGCTAAAAACCGGTGGGTTCGTTACGTCTGGGTGGTTGCGAGCGCAAGTGGCATGTCAGCTAAGGGCCAATAGCGGACATTCGTCTCATTCGATCACCTCGTCAGGGGCTCCCTAGCGGATATTTTATTAGCAGTAGCGCCAAAAACGGGAGAGCGACGATAAGACTGGAAAGAATGAAGGAAACCACCCTGTCGATAGTGAGGTTCCCACGCATTTGGTCCGCCTGATTAATCATAGACGACCTACTATTGGGATGAACCGGCCCAGCGCATCGAACAGCTCTTCGTTTTCTAACACATGATGTGATCGAGAAGACGTCGCTGTGCTGGGCACTGTACCGGATATATGCAAGACCAATCGAAATTGTAACACGTCCGAAATTTCTATTTCGATTTCCATGTCAGTGACGCTTACGTATGCGCACAGTTATTTGATGCTTGATCCGCGACCTTGACGCGGACTAGGCGTCACTCTCGATCCTCGTCAGGACGCCAGACAAGGCGCAATTGCCCACCATTATCTCCCTTCCATGCGAATAATTCCCTGTCGCACAAGACGCACTTCACAGGTCGCTGGTCCCTAGAGGGATCTTTAGTTTCGATTACCTCGTAGATCGCGCCGCCAGATTCGAGTTGGCCATGGGCGCAAACATGCTCCCACTCGGCATGCGCCGCTAGCAGATCGAACGGCTGTCACGCCGCGTGTTTCGCTTTCGCCAGCAAACGTGCAAGGGCCTTTTTCCCCTCTCTGGCCGCCACCGCCATGCTTCCGAAAAAGACAGGCGAGCTTTCTAGCGGCCCCCACCGACCGGCACGGTAGATTTCCCACTTCCATGCCTTAGGCGGATTCCCTCGTAACTTCACGACGACCGAATAGTCGGTCGGATCAAATTCTTCACTCATGGAGTGTTAAATAATGGCGGGCATTTAAAGTTTCAAAGGGAGCCCCTTCGAGGTCCGCTCTACCCCCAAAAGCGGACATTCGGAGCTGCCGTTGGAATGTCCGCTTTGGCCAATAGCGGACATCGCACGCTTGGTTTGAAATGAAAGAGGCCGCCAACCGAGGCGGCCAAAACAAGAAGCCCTGGCCGGGTACCAGGGCTAGGGCTTCGATCTCTGGGACGATACCGCTTCACGCTAAGCTCATCCCGGTGACTACCAATTCAACGAATAGGAGAGGATAAGGTTGCCTCACACGCAAAAACTAAAATGGTTCACTCCCAAATTCAAAAGTGGCCGGTACCAGATTTTTCTTGTCCCATAACGAATGACGCTACGCCAAAGCAGATTGCGGCCGTCAAACTGATTGACAGTATGGGAAGCCACGTCTGGATATAGAGCCACATCTGACGGTCCTCTTCTGATCAGCCCACCACACGGACGTCACTTCGCGGCCGGTGCCTGCATGGCGATTATTTTGCTGAGCGCGTCTGCACACGCATCAGCGACTGCGAGATTCGGCGATGTCGAGCCTTCGCCCGATATGTTTCGGAGCGAGGGTAACGGACACCCGGCTGGGTGCCGGTCAGAAAGTTGGATTGAATGCCCGGCCGCTTTGAAATGGCGTCTCGGTCGGTGCTGTAACGTCTCTATCGGCTGAATGTTCCCGAAGCGCACCCAAGGGGACACCATGCAGGGCGCGCCAGCACGACAACCTGTCCTCGGCGATACGCCTATTCGTACTGGACCAAGTCCGTATGCATGGGGATCCCTGGCGATATTCTCGCATCCGGCGCCTCCCGAAGCGGCGTATTTCCGCCTCGGGTATGAAGCGGGCGTCTAGCGGCAAACAAACCCGAACCCAAAAATAATTTTCGGACTTATACCAATGTCCGCTAGTTATCTTTCTACCGGTCAAGATGATGAGGTAACCGGCGGCGCACATCGACTCGAGCTCGTCTGTTAGAATCGGCCGATGTTTGAACAATTCGTTCAATATGTCCTGGGTGAGGTCCGTTTGATGGCGGAGGCTCCGCTGGTCTTTGGAGCGGCCGTATTGTTCCTCGGCGCATTAATCTGGGCGGCGCTGAGGTGGCGCTATTCCGGCATCATTGAACGCAGGAACCATATCATAGCGCTCTACAAAGCGCGGCTGAATGGTGCGACGCCAGATCAAGCCAAGGCCAAAATAGACAGCCTTGAGGGGCAAGTGGTCAGCCTCAAAAACCGCGAATGGCCTAAACTTACGCCGGCCGCTGTGACAGATTTTGAAAGTGTCCTGGCATCACAACCATCTCATGTCGTTTCTGTGTTGCCGACGGACAGAGATTCGGTCTTTTTTGCTCGCGACCTGGTTGATGCGTTCAAGCGGATTGGCTGGAAAGCAAAGCGCGATGTGAGCATGAATGACATACCTGACGGATTAAGCGTTTGGCCGCAAGACGATGTGGCCCGCGCTATATGTAACGCTCTGACGATGGCGACTGGCGCGCTGGTGACGGTAAGAGAGGACCAACATCTCAAGGACCAAGGCACTTATGCCATTGGCATAGGACACAAGCTGGACTGACGGCGCGCAGCGACCGCAGCGAAGTAAAATAAACTCCTGAATCTGCTATTCGTACTTCATCGAAATTTAGCCTCAGGCAGCCCCGAAACTTTTCTTTTGCGACGAACCTGTCGTGTCCGCTGTTGGCCCAAAGCAGACGTAGGGTGTTGCACTGCACGTGTCTGCTTTCGGGGGTAAAGGAGACATGACCTTTTGCGGGAATCCGCTTTCGTGGTCGCTTGTGACCCAAAGCGGACATGGCCTGGTGCACTGCAACTCTAATTCGAAACGTGCTAAGCGAAAACTCGGCGATCAAACGTGGGGCTGTTTGTGATGTCCTGATCCGGAACGACGCTTGTAGCTCGTTCCGCACAAATACACGGCTTCGCTTTTCGAGACCGCAGATGTATTCGTCTGCCGCTGGGTAGCTCGACGTAGCGCCGGACGAGGGGCCCGCAAGCTTCAACGACGTACTTGGTATTTTCCGGGAAACGCCTTGGCAGTTTCGGCATAGCAGTACCTCACGAGACTGCCGGTCTCCGAATACACCCAGGCGGTCGCTTGTTCGGAATATGTCGAAAGCGCGGTTATCCTCCAAATGCACAGCAGGGAAGAGATCGCAGTGAGTATGTAGTCACCATGATACCAAAAAGAGCTGTGTTCAGATTTTGGAAACAACTAGAAGCGTATTAGTTTAGCTGCGTACTTTTTTGGTGTGGCGTCTGCGTAAAGAGCCTCGGGCGAATGGTCCCCGAGGCTCTTTCTTTTTCAACCGACCTCGGGAGCCTGAGCCACTGGGCCTCGAAATCGGCCATCGCTTGCTCGCGCGTTGCCGCGTAACCGCGATCGACCGTAGTACTATTATGCCTGTCGCTCACGAAAATCGTCCAGAACCAGGGTTTGCCCGGTGGGGACTTCTGCGTACGCATGATGTGCCCAACGCAGTCTTCGCCATCGAACACTGCGAAGCTGTCGCGATTATCCGCCTTCGATGCACCTACGAGAGTCAGCATGGAAAGCATATAAAGCGGTATTCTGGCCAATTGGTGACGCGGCTTGGCCAGCGCGAGCATTTCGGAATGCGCGCCGGCTCCGACTGCTGCGGTACAGTGCTGACTATTTACGACAGAGTTGTTCCGATAATTTTTTGGAAGGTACTTCTCTGACGACCTTCCCACACCGAATCACCACAAAATCCTTACGAAAACTTTTGGAGGAGGCGGTCTTGAAATCCTTAGTCGCCAAACGCTCCGTCGTCATTGGCGGACACAAGACGAGCGTGAGCCTCGAAGATCCCTTCTGGAACGACCTGAAAGAAATCGCGTACCAGCAAAAAGTGACACTGTCGCAAGTTGTCGAGCAGATCGATAGAGCACGCGAACATAGCAACCTGTCCTCAGCGATACGCTTATTCGTCCTTGATCAAGCCCGTACGGGGATCGTTGGCAGTACTCTAATATCCCGATCTCCGAAATTACGGACGGGGTGACAGCGACGAACCAAGTTCGCGTGTTGTTCAGAGCAGCGAAATACCGTCATATACATGGTATGGAGTTACTGCCGCACCGCGAGCATACGCGGAATTTTTTATCGCTGAGTTTGGCGGCGAGCCAATAGCCTCGCCATAAACCAATCAGCAACCCTCCTCTTAAGTTCATTCCTGTGACGCATGCGACGAGGGCATGATGCTGCCGATGCGTGCTTGACCCGAACGAGGAGCAAAAATGAAGTGGCTATTAGTTACGCTTCTTGCCCTCGCTGTTGCTGGATGCGCGGATCGGAGCAATGTCGATCAAGAGAATGGGGCGCCGACAGGACACATCTTGTCCCTGACAAAATCGGTCTCCCGTAACCCCCCAGCAGCCCGAGCCGAGGCATCTAGAACACACGCGAGTGAAGGTGCATACAAATTATCATTGATGGAATGCGTGAGCGCTGCCTGCAAGGCCCAATGTGCTTCCGGGGTAGAAAAACAATCCAGACCAAAGTGGTGCATGTACTTTAAGGAGCCAATCGACAGACGCGCGGTAAGCGCAACTGCACAACGCAAAAGCACCGAATAGTTCTGGTGATTGCTTTTCGGGGTAAAGCGGGCATCGCGTAGCCGTCACCAGATCGACTAGGGTGGAAGGGGCAATCATGCTTGACAAGGCCGTGGTCGATCTTTCGCACTGGGATGAAGTCGATAGTTTTGAAGATGCAAAAGATGATGGCGTAGTCGGCATCATCCACAAGGCAACCGAATCGGATAACTATTTTGATCCGACTTGTAACCAGCGCAAAAAGGATGCGCTCGCTTCTGGCCTGCTCTGGGGCGCATATCATTTCCTGCGGCCCGGCAACATGAAAGAGCAGGCACAGTATTTTGTCAGCGAAGTAGGGAAGGATCTCGATCTCTATGCCGCCGATTACGAAGATGAAGGCGTTTCGCTCGATGATCTGAAAACCTTCCTGCGCGAAGTGAAACGGTTGACCGGCAAAAGCCCGATCATCTATTCCGGCCATGTGCTGAAAGAACAGCTTGGCGACAGGCGCGATTCTGAACTGTCGCAGTATCGACTCTGGCTGGCGCAATACACATCAGGTACGCCAAGCTGGCCAAAAGCGACATTCCCGCATTGGTGGCTCTGGCAATACACAGAGCATGGTGAATGCAACGGCATTCCCGGCGACAGCGAAGGCAATCTCGATCTCAATAAATATACCGGCACCAAGCAGCAGCTAATCGATGAGTGGCGCGAGGGGGTGCCTCCGAAGCCCGCGCCACGAACGAAAAAGCGAGGGCAGCGCGCCAAAGAGAAAAAGCCAAAGGCCAGAACTAGAGGCGCGCTGCGCAAGCGAGCAAACCGAAAATGATTGCCACATCGTCCTGACGCACTGGCGGCTTTGGCCAAGTGTATGTCCGCTTTCGGGAGTAAAGCGGACATCACGTGTAATTCACCGAGAACTACAGGCGGTAAATTTCGAACCGCTGGAAGCAAAAGGTCAGGCAGTGGCCATCCGATTGCCAGACTGTTCCAATCTTATTACGCCGAATTGCCAAACTAGACTGCAACCTCCGCGGGCGGTCAACGCGCACACGGAACTGAGTTGCGGGATCCAGCAGACATTCGTCAGCACCTTCGCAAGACTGGGCGCGGATGGTTTGGTGCCGACCAATTACTTATCTACCTCAATCTCCGCCACAATTCAGAGCAGTTAAATCGAGTACAATTGGACTGTATGTGAGATTAGTGCGATCAGGTAGATGCCCGGTAAGTAAGCTGCACCCGACTGACGAAAGCAAGCACACATCATGAAACGAAGTGTACAGACAATTTTAGCGGTCGCCGTTTGCACTCTGGCTTCTGCCGCCTGGTCGGCCGAGCCCGGCAACGATGAGGGCATCACGAAGGCCGACGTTGCAAAAGCGTTCAAGCCGGAATTCTCGCCATATGCCGGACGAAATTATCCGACCCGCGTTTTTTTTGGTGACACCCATTTGCATACGGCCATATCGGTTGATGCGGGCACGCTAAACCGCGTCGGGCAGGAAGACGCCTTTCGTTTCGCTCGTGGTGAGGAAATCACCGCCACCGGAGGCCTCCGTGCAAAATTGTCGCGGCCACTCGATTTCCTCGTCATCTCTGATCACGCCGAAATGTATGGCCTGATGCCGCAGCTGCTCAGTGGCGACCCTGAAGTTCTGGCGACGCCGACCGGAAAGAAATGGTATGAGGAGTTAAAGACCGGGAATCACGACCGCATATTCGCTACCGCGATGGAGATCGTCGGGTCTCTTTCCGGCGACGAGCCCCCAATCAAGAGCGAGAAGGCGGTTCGTAATGCCTGGACCGCCTATACTGCGCTTGCCGACAAATATAATGAGCCTGGACGATTCACCGCCCTCATCGGCTTCGAGTGGACGGCTATTGGCGGATACAATCTCCACCGAAATGTGATCTTCCGCGGCGACTCGAGTGTGGCTAACCGCACTATCCCGTATTCCCAATTTGACAGCAAAAATCCCGAGGACCTCTGGAAGCATCTCGCCGAGTTCGAGAAGCAAACTGGTGCAGAGGTGCTGGCCATTCCGCACAACGGCAATCTCAGCAACGGCCGGATGTTCACTGTCGAAACATTCGCCGGAAAACCGCTCACCAAGGAAATCGCCGCCCTGCGCGCACGTTTTGAAAGGCTCATAGAGGTCACCCAGATTAAGGGCGACGGCGAAGCGCATCCCATGCTTTCGCCGAACGACGAATTCGCCGGTTACGAATTGTGGGACAGGTCCAATCTTAATGGCACCGAGGCCAAGAAGCCCGAGATGCTCCAATGGGAATATGCCCGCGAAGCCCTCAAGAACGGCCTTGTGCTGGGTAAGAAGCTTGGAGTGAACCCATACAAATTCGGAATGGTAGGCAGCACCGATTCCCACACTTCGATGTCGACAGCCGAGGAAGACAACTTCTTTGGCAAGCACTCGGGTGTCGAGCCGGAACCGCACCGCTGGGAACACGTCGTGATCGAAGCGCCCGATCCAAAGTTCACCATCAAGGGCTGGCAGCAAGCGGCTAGTGGTTACGCCGCAGTCTGGGCAACAGAAAACACGCGCGGGGCAATCTTTGATGCCATGCAGCGGAAGGAAACCTACGCCACGACCGGGCCCCGCATGACGGTGCGGTTCTTCGGCGGTTGGGATTTCAACAAAGAGGACACGCTGTCACGGCTTCCGGCCAGCGTCGGCTATACCAAGGGCGTACCGATGGGCGGCGACCTGCCAGCGGCGGCGGGTGGCAAAAAGGCTCCGAGCTTTTTGGTGGCGGCGATGAAGGATCCTTACAGCGGCAATCTCGATCGCATCCAGATTGTCAAAGGCTGGATGGATAAAAACGACAAGACGAATGAAAAAGTATACGACATCGTTTGGAGCGGTGGCCGGAAAGCTGGTCCGAATGGAAAACTCCCTCCGGTTGGCAACACGGTCGATGTGAAGAATGCGACATGGGAAAACTCCATCGGGTCACCGGAACTGATTGGCACCTGGACCGACCCGGATTTCGACGCGTCGCAGCCCGCCTTTTACTACGCCCGCGTCATCGAGATCCCCACACCACGCTGGACGGCATACGAGGCAAAGCGTTTCGGTATCACCATGTCGGCAGACGTTCCCATGACGACACAGGAGCGAGCCTACACTTCGCCGATCTGGTATACGCCATAACCCGATCGAGAATGACATCGAAGTGAGCCGACCGGCGTCGCGATAAAGGATGCCGCGCGCAAAAAAGTCATCGAGCAGAGACGTGGCCGTGATGCTGAAAGGTCTGCTCAAAGAGCCACTTGTTCATTTTCTCGCACTCGCTCTCGTTGTTTTTGCGCTTTACGGCCTTATCAACAGGTCGGAAGCGGAAAAGCCGGACCGCATCGTCATCACAGGACCAAAGATTGAGCAGATCGCTAGCCTCTTTGCGAAGGCCTGGCAGCGTCCGCCGACCGCCGCCGAGCTCAAAGATCTCATCGACGATTATGTGAAAGAGGAGATCCTGGTGCGGGAAGCATTCGCACTCGGGATCGACAAGGATGACACGGTGATCCGCCGCCGTCTCCGTCTCAAAATGGAATTTCTGAGCGACGCTGAGAGCGACGCTTTGCTCCCGACAGACCCCGAGCTCGCGGCCTATCTCAAGGGCCAATCCTGCCAAATTTGAAATCGACCCGATGATCGCTTTCCGCCAGATCTACCTCAATCCACAGCGGCGGGGCGGTACGCTCGATCAGGATGCGGCCACTATTCTCGAGGTTTTGCACAGTGACGTGCGACCGGACCCGTCCACACTCGGGGATTCAACGCTTCTTCCATCCGAACTTCCCGTCACCAGTAAATCGTCCATTGGGCATATTTTTGGTCGTGAATTTGCAGATGCGCTCCGCAGTGCCACGCCCGGCCAGTGGTCGGGTCCAATCAAGTCTGCCTTCGGTTTCCATATCGTTCGCGTATCCGAATACAAGACTGGTCGCACCCCAGCTCTGGATGAGGTGCGCGATGCGGTCGCGCGCGAGTGGACGAACGAAAAGCGCAAGGCGCGTCAGGATGCTCGCTTCAACGAGCTTCTGAAACGCTATCAGGTGGTTATTGAGAGCACGCCCAGAACGGCGGCCAACCGATGATACTCGTGCTGACCATCCTCGTGCAGATGGTTATCGGGTCATCCGCAATGGCCCATGAATTGCGCCCCGCATATCTCGATATCCGAGAGACGACGACAAAAGAATTTGCCGTTCTCTGGAAGGTTCCGGCGCTCGATGATTTCAGGCTTGGGCTCTATGTCCGAATGCCAGACGCCTGCAAGGCGAAGACCGAGCCGGTCAAGTCCATCCAGGACGGCGCCTATTTCGAGCGCTGGAGCGTCGCATGCCCGGACGGCCTAAGGGGGCAAGAAATCACCATTGATGGGTTGCGCTCGACCGTGACCGATGTCCTTGCACGCATCGAGTATCGCGACGGCACAAAACAGGTCGCCCGGCTAACTCCTGAAAGTCCAACGCTTCTTGTTGCAGGTGGTCAATCATGGTTTGAGGTGGCGAGAACCTATTTCCTGCTCGGCGTTGATCACATCCTTACCGGCTTTGATCATTTGATGTTCGTTCTTGCACTGATGTTGCTGATCCACGACCGATGGATGCTGGTAAAGACCATCACGGCATTCACAATCGCACACAGCATCACGCTTGCGGGCGCAACGCTCGGCTATATAAGTCTACCGCAAAAGCCCGTTGAGGCCACAATCGCACTTAGCATCGCCTTTGTGGCGAGCGAACTCGTCAAGGCACAATCAGGCGAGAGGAGACTCTCCGAGGATTATCCCTGGCTTGTGGCTTTCGTGTTTGGGCTTCTTCACGGTTTTGGGTTTGCCGGTGCGCTCAAGGAGACCGGTCTGCCGCAGACAGATATCTCGCTTGCGTTGCTGACATTCAATCTTGGGGTGGAGGCTGGGCAGCTTATATTCATTGCCGTAGCACTGGCCGTCTTTCAAGCGGCACGCATTCTCATTACCGTGCCATCTGCGCCGGCGCGCATTGCCGCCGCCTATCTCATCGGAACGACGTCCATGGTCTGGCTCATCGCGCGATTTAGCAGCTTCGGGGTCTAGCATTAGCGCCCGCACGCGCCGTTAGAATAGTTTGACACTGTAAATAATTGAACTTGCTTGTTCGTGGCACAACGCTCGGGACCGCCAAAAGGAGAGGCCGCCCGGAGGCGGCCTCTTCAATTCCAACCTAGTGAAGTTCGTTATTTGAGCTGCTGCGAGATGTAGTCGAACTTGGCGTTGAGGGTGCTGCCGATCGCATTGACGGTGGCAATGATCACGACCGAAATGCCGGCCGCGATCAATCCATATTCGATTGCGGTAGCGCCTGACTCGTTTTTAAGAAAAGCCATGACTTTCGACATGGTGCGCACTCCCTTGCTTGTGGTGTACACAACGCTAGCGCGGGCATGGTTTAGGAGACGTTTTAAGCGGCGACCAACATATGTTGGGGTTTTCCGGCACACTGAGCCGTTATGCTGCCCGGCTTTATGCGCCAGTGTTCTGAATTTATGGGATGGATATAGTTGTATCCCGTTGACTAACGATCCCAGCTGTAAACGGGGTTATCGGCTTAACGCGCCGGTATCCACGCCGCCAATCCGTGGGCCTTTGCGTCGACGGCTCCGGCCCCAGGTGCCGATGGAATTGCCGCCCCTGCTGCGCCGAGCCGTCGACCGCGTTGAGCGGCGTGCCGCTCACGCTTGCCTATTTTGCGGTGCGTCTGTGCGGCGGTCCGCGCGAGCTTCACGCACACCGTGTACAGCTTATCGTCGAGCGGTTGTTACGCTGCAACTCAAGTCACACAGCGCCCCCAGACGCATCGGAAGTGGCGTGGTCGTGCGCCGCAAGACTGTCGCTCGGCGCTTGCTCACGTTCGTGCATACCGTAATCCCGGATCACGCTGGCAACTCGCAGGCGATAGTTGGCAAAAACCTTTGCACGCCCTCTGGCTTGCGCGGCCCGATGGCCGGCGACATTGCGCCATGCCTGCACTGCCGTCTCGTCGCGGAAAAAAGAGAGCGACAGCATTTTGCCGGGCTCGGTCAAGCTTTCGAAGCGTTCAACTGAAATAAACCCATCTATTTTCTCGAGCATTGGGCGCAGCGAGGCAGCGATGTCCAGGTAGTCTTGCTTGTGACCGGTCTTTGGCCAGACCTCAAAAATAATTACGATCATCTCAAGTCCCTCGGCTGGGTTTCCTGGGAAATTGTTTCAGACTGCGCAACAATTACAAGTTTCGCGTGGCGGTTGCTTGAACGCTGGCCCCCTGACGCCTGCTGCTCTAGCATCATCAAAAATTAGCTGCGTGAACAGCGTGGCAATCGCCGGGGGACCCTATGCCGACTAAATCGCATCATGGCGAGATCTTGATACGCGCAATGTCCCTAGCAAGAGCGTGCGGTCTGGGAAGAGCTTTGGACAGGCTATCTCGATTTCTACAACACGACGATTTCTCAAGAAGCAAAATCAGTGACCTGGGCGCGGCTGCACGATCCGAATGAGCCGATGCACCTGCTGGCAGCCTCGTTTGCCGGAAAAGTCGTTGGCATCGCGCATTATCTCTACCATCGATCGTGCTGGACCGTTGGCGACTATTGCTATCTTCAGGATCTGTTCGTGGCGCCGGAGGCACGCGGCAAAGGCGTTGGGGCTGCACTGATCAGACAGGTCGAGACAATCGCGCGCACTTCCGGCGCGAGCCGGATCTATTGGCTCACCAAGGAAGACAATCTGTCCGCGCGCGCGCTTTACGATAAACTGGCCGATCGATCGGGCTTCATCCAATACCGCAAATTGTTCTGACCGCAGAACCATTGCGGCGACTTGACCGCGGCGCCGGCCGGACTTCTAATACACTTGTAATATATTAGGTGCTGCGCTGGCGCTTTTAAAGGGGATCCAATGATGTCAAAGGATCAGGCGCGCGGCGAAGCGCAACGGCCCCGGTTGAGCCGAAACCACCGGCCAAGCGCGAAAAGCGCACGATTACCGAAATCCGCGAGTCGAAAAAGACCGAGCGAAAAAATGGTCTATATGTCGGTTCCCGGACTACACCTCCGCGCAATGGGCGGAGATGGCCGGCGTCGATGTCGCGGTGCTTGGTGACAGTCTGGCGATGATCGCACATGGCCATCGCAGTACGATTCCTGCGACCATGGACATGATGGTGATGCACGGACAGGCCGTGCGCCGTGGCGCGCCGAATACCTTTCTGCTCGGTTGCATGCCGTATCAAAGCTACAACACGGTTGACCGCGCGCTCGTCAACGCAACGCGCTTCATGCAGGAATCCCTGTGCGATGCCGTGAAGCCGCAGGGCGGAAAATCGCAGGCAAATATTTTGCGCGCGTTGGTCGATGCCGGTATCCCGACAGCTTCGCATATCGGACTAACCCCGCACACGATCGCGATGTTCGGCGGGTTCAAAATTCAGGGCCGCACCGCCGATGCGGCAATGAGAATTCTCGAGGACGCGCTGGCGATCGAGGACGCCGGCTGCTTTATGCTTGAATTCGAAGCAGTGCCGGCGAAAATCGCCAAACTCATTTCCGAGCAATTGACGATCCCCACGATCGGGATCGGTGCCGGCGTCGGCTGCGATGGGCAGATTTTGCTGTGTTACGATCTGCTCGGCGTATTCACTGATTTCAAACCGAAATTCACGAAACGGTACGCCAAAATGACCGAAGTGGCGGTCACGGGCATCAAGCAATATATCGCCGAAGTCAAAGCCGGTCAGTTTCCCGACGACGAACATTCCTACACGGTGAATGACGCCGAATATGACAAATTTGCTTCGCTGGTCGCCAAGCGTAAGCACGTTTAATTACACAATCGAAGCAACCATGCCGCAGACAAAAACTCAAGCCACGCGGTCGTCGGCGGACCGCGAATGTCGGCAAGCGGCGATCACCACGGGACAGGCGATCGGTGCCTGGCGGTTCACGTCAACGAGCGGCTGACCGATCAGGCCTATCGGGCGATTGAAGAGGAAATTGTCACGTTGCGACTGCGGCCAGGCACGATCTTGTCGGAGCAATTGCTGGCGCAGCGTTTTAAGATCGGGCGCACGCCCGTGCGAGAAGCGCTGCAGAGGCTGGCGAATGAAGGCCTGGTCATCATTCTGCCGCGTAAGGGCATCCTGGTATCCGATATCAATCCCCGTGAACAACTGCTGGTTCTCGAAGTACGCCGCGAGATTGAACGGCTGCTTGAGCCGTGCCAGCGCTGAGCGTGCAACCGACAGCGAAAAGGCGGCTTTTCTAAAGATCGCGCAGGGCATGGAACGGGCAGCAAGTAATGATGACGATATGACTTTCATGCGGCTCGACCGCGAACTCAACCAAATGATGATCGGCACCGCGCGCAATGACTATGCCGCGCGATCGATGCGATTGCTTGGCGGGCTGTCGCGTCGGTTCTGGTACATGCATTACCGCGAGACAGCGGATCTGCCGTTGTGCGCGCGCTTGCATGCGGAGCAGTCGCGCGCAATCGCCAACGGCAACGCAAAATTGGCGGCTAACGCAACGGACAAGTTGATGGACTACGTCGAAAGCTTCACCCGGGCAACGGTCTTGGGTTAAGCAATGTAAGGGCGGGCAGTCGTCATGAAAATCTACGAAGGAAAACGCACCATCGACGGCCTGGTTGTAACCGTGGATGGCCAGCAACTGAGCGAACATTACGAGGTAAAGCGCTTCACAACATTTGGCTTTGAATGGACCTACGAGGGCGATAGTCCGCGGCAGCTCGCATTGGCGATTTTGGTGGACTGTCTCGCCGATAAAGACCGCGCTATCCGGCTATCGGAACCGTTCATGGCAAAGGTCGTGGCCAATCTCGACAACGACTGGCGGCTCACCGGCGCAGAGATCGAATCTGCAATCCAGGGGATGGAGGCTCGGTGAACCTTGCAGTGCGGTTGCAACAAGGTCGAGACGTGATAGACTTGTGATATATTACAGACACGCGCGAGCGCTCTCGGGCGCCAAGGATCAGAGAAGGTAGCTGGGCAATGATTTCGCAACGCCAGATCGACTTCCGCAACGAATACCGGTCCCGCATCGTCGGCTGGTACAACGGCTATTTCCACATCGTGCTTATTTACGCGATGGGTGCTGCGGTTCTTTACGTCTACATTTCGCATATCCACAATGTGACCTGGCTCGAGTGGCTTACGGTTCCGCTCACCTTCATCTTCACCAATATCTTCGAGTGGGCGGTGCATAAATTCATCATGCACAGGCCGGTGAATATAAAGGGATTGCGCGCGGTGTACGAACGCCACACGCTTAACCACCATCAATTTTTCAGCGATGAGGAAATGCGGTTTCGCGACGACAAGGATTGGCGCGTGACGGTTTTTCCGCCCTATGCGTTGGTCATGTTCACGCTGATGTCGATCCCCTGTGCCGCCATACTTGGACTGGTGTTCTCACCAAATGTTGGCTGGCTGTTCATGTGTGTGACCACCGGGAATGTATCTGGTCTATGAGTTCATGCATTTCTGCTGCCATGTCGACGAGGGCTGGTTCGTCAAATACTGCCCGTTCGTCAACACGCTGCGGCGGCATCATACCGCCCACCACAACGCGCGGCTGATGATGGAAGTGAACATGAATTTGACCTTCCCGATCGCCGATTGGCTTTTCGGGACCTCCGATCTCGATCGTGGGCTGCTCGGCCATCTGTTCAACGGCTACAGCACGCGTCACATTAAGCGGAGATTGCGTGCGCAACCGAAAGGCCCGGAAGAAGCGGCGGCACAACCGATCGGCGCCAATTGAGAACAGGCTAAGGGCGGAGATTGGCCATGCCCACCGATGTTAAAGCAATCGTTTCCGGGGTGGTTATCTTGGTGGCACTTGGGCTCATCTATTGGAGCGGGTCGCCAATCCAGCCGGATTTTGACAAGTTCGTGCTTTTCACTGCCATTTTTTTCGTCGTGGCGATGTGGATATTCCCGGAAGCGGGGGTAAAAAAGGGCGTCGTCAAAAAACGATAGTCGCAGCGCCGGCGCTCTACCGCGTGGTTCTAGGCGAGAGCGCGCGCAACGCGTGCGATGGCTTCGCGGATCTGCTCTTCCGGCAGCGCCGGATAACCCAGCACAAGCGATCGCTTGCTATAGGGCGTCGGGCTGAAATCGAATGCCACCGCCGAGCGGAGTGAATAGACCCCGACACCATGATTGAGCGCCGTCGCCTCGATCGACTGCGGCATCGGGAAGAGGAATCAGGCAGATGCCACATCACATGCATTCCGCCTTGGTAACCTGAGATATTCACCTCGCCGAAATGTTCGCGCAGCGTGCTCAGCAGACAATTGCGGCGAGCGCGATAGACCATTCGTACCTGATTGAGATGGCGCGCGAACGAGCCGCTGGAAATAAAATCGGCAAGAACGGCCTGATCGAGCCAGCTTTGACCGGCGTTGAGGATCGCTTTGACATCAATGGCGGTCTCGGCGAATTCCATCGGGACGGCGATATAGCCGACGCGCAGGCCGGCACCGATCGATTTCGAGAAAGTGCCGAGATAAATCACGCTTGCCGAATTATCGAGACCGGCGAGCGCCGTCAGTGGCGGACCGTCGAAACGGAAGTCGCTGTCATAGTCGTCTTCAACGACATATGCGCCGACACGGTTCGCCCATTTCAGGAGCTCCACGCGGCGTTGCGGTGGCAAGCGTTTCGCCGGTGGGAAACTGGTGCGAGGGGGTGACATACAGCAGGCTGACCGCTCTCTCCGGAAGCTGGTCAACCCGAATGCCGTCCTTGTCGACCGGGACCGGCACCATTTCCGCGCCATAACTTTCGAACGTGGACAGCGCGCCGCGATAGCAAGGGTTCTCGATAGCGACCGGCGTGCCCGGCCGCACGAACAGGCGGGCGATGATATTGAGCGCTTCCTGAATGCCGTTCACGACAAGAATTTGCGCCGCACGCACGTTCATGCCGCGCGCCGCGCCGAGATGATCGGCAATGGCATGGCGCAGCTCGAGCAGTCCCGCCGGATGCGGATATTCGGAGAGCGAGGAACCGGCGGCGGCATGCCGCTTGAGCAGCAACCTGCGCCAGGTTCGATGCGGAAAGCAGCGCGGGCAGGGGCGGCCGACAAAAAAATCAAATATCGGCTTTCGGCCGCTGTGGACCAGCTTTTGCGCCTCGCCACGAAACAATATTGGCGGCCGGCGTACTGTCCTGTCGGCCGTCTGCGAGCGGGCGTTATCGCGCGGAGGCCTGAATTTTGCGTAGGTCTGGCTGACGAAAGTGTGCGAGCCTTTGGTCGCTTCGATGTAGCCCTCGCTCGCCAGGCGATTAAACGCGAGCAGAACCGTATTGCGAGAGACGCCCAGATGGTCGGCCAGTTGCCGGGAACTTGGAATATAGCTGCCGGGACGCAGTTTTTCTTCGGTTATGAGCTGACGGATCTGGTCGCTGATCTGTTCGTGCAGCGCGCGTTCGCCCCCGGTTTCAATCTGGAGAGGAATTTGAATGGCAGAGGGACCGCGAATTGCGGTCGTGCCCGCAAAATCTGAGGCGGCGCTGGTCGGTGGCGACAACTCTTCCGGTATGATCTTTACATCACTCATCTTGCGCTGCAGCAATTGCGCGCTGCCTCCGACTGGTACTGTCGTTTTTTCTCCTTCCGGCCCTTTTCGCTCGCCTGCAATTCTTATCTGCTTGATGTCATGGATGGCAACTGGTCCGTACTGGTCCGTACGATGCGATGCGGCGAATGCTCGCTGGCCCAGGGCGTCTGCTCAGACATGCAGGAGGAGTGAATGGCAAAGAAGCGACTGAGAGGTGTTTTCTCGTTCACCGCGACGCCAACGCGCGACGATGGCGCCACGATCGATTTTGATCGCATGCGTCCGCATCTCGATTGGCAGATCGAGAATGGTGTGCACGGCATTGCCATTCTGGGCAGCACCGGCTCGAACGGTTCCTTCACCGAAAAGGAGCGAGAGGAGCTGATCAAGGTCGGCACCAAGCACATCAACGGACGGGTTCCAGTGATGGCCGGCACCGGCTCGCTGACGACCGATGAAACCGTGCGGATGTCGCGCTTTGCCGAGGATGTCGGCGCCGACGCCGTTATCGTCGTGCCGATCACCTATTGGCCGCTGACCGATAACGAAGTTTACGAGCACTACAGCCGCGTCGCCAAGGCGATCAAGATCCCGATCGTGATCTACAACAATCCCGGCACCACCGGCGTCGATATCAAGCCGCCTCTGCTCGCTCGTCTTGCCGAGATCGACAACATTCAGGGCGTAAAAGAGAGCTCGGGCGACCTCTCGCGGATCACGCAGATCCGCCACCTCACCAAAGGCAAGATGACGGTATTCCACGGCTGGGAGCCGATCACGCTTCAGGGTTTCTGCGCGGGGGCGGACGGCTGGTGCCCCGGCCTGCCGAATATCCTGCCGCGCGAATGCGTGCAGCTGTTTGACCTGTGCGTCGAGAAAAAAGACCTGCGCGGCGCGCAGGAGCTGTTCGACCGCATGTTCCCGATCTGCAAGCTGATGGGCGACACCGGCTATATCCGCGTCGTCCACAGCGCGCTGGAGATGATGGGCCGTTCGGTGGGTGAGCCGCGGCGGCCGATCCGCCAGCTCGAACCCGAACAAAAGGCAAAGCTCGCCACCATTCTGCAGGATCTGGGTGTGATTGACGGTTCGGGGCGTCAACAGGCCGCGGAATAGCAGGCCCCAGCCACCCCGAAATGGAGTTGCAAAGCACGTCGTGAACGTGCACGATGTTCAAAATAACAAAGGTCGATAGGGAGGGAACCAATGTCCGTGCGAAACCGCAGAGACTTTCTGAAAATCTCCGGTGGCGCGCTGGCCGCAACTTCGCTGGCTGGCGTGCCGTCATTTGCGCAGTCCGGTCCGGTCAAGGTCGGCGTCCTGGCGTCGCGCTCCGGCGTGCTCGGCAGCATCGGTGAATGCGCGCTCGTCACCACCCAGTGGTGGGCCGACCGTGTCAATGCGTCGGGCGGAATTCTCGGGCGCAAGGTCGAGCTCGTTGTCGAAGAAGAAACCAACGCAAAGGATACGGTCGAGCGCTTCCGCAAGCTTGCACTGCGCGACAACGTCGAAATGATCGCCGGCCTGATCTCGACCGGCAACGGTCTCTCGATCGGTCCGGTTGCCGAAGAGCTCAAGATGATCTGGGTCTCATGGGACGCAACCACCCAGAAGGACGTCACCGAGACCATCCCGGATCCAAAATACGCGTTCCGCAGCACCGACAACGAGGTCGAAGGCCTGATGGCCTCGTTGCTGACCGTCAAACATTTCAAGGGCAAGATCAAAACTGTCGCCAATCTCGGGACGGATTACTCCTACGGCCGGAATATGTGGGACACGTTCATGTCGATGATGAAAAAGTACGACATGAACGTGACGCCGGTCGCGGATCTCTGGGTCAAGGTCGGCACCACGGATCTCACGTCGTTTGTCGCTTCGCTTCAGCAGGCGAAGCCCGATTTGATCATGTCGTCACTTCTGTTCACCGACGTGTTCATCTTCATGAAGCAGGCGCACGCCGCGGGTCTCACTAAGACGTCCAAACTCGTGATGCCGGCAGCGGGCTTTCAGCTCAACGAGCTCAAGAAAGAGTACACGCCGGAAGGCATGATCCTCGGTCATAACTCGATGTATTTCGAGCAGCCGAACGCCACGCCGCTGCTGAAGGAGTTCGTGAAATTCTATCGCGAGAAAACCAAGCTGTTCCCGCATTTCGAGGCCGAGCGTGCCTATTCCGCGATGGAATCCTGGAAGGCCGGCGTCGAGAAGGCTGCCAAGGCGAATGGCGGGAAATGGCCGAGCAAGGAAGAAGTGTCGCAAGGCCATGGAAGGCATCACCATCCAGTCGCTCGGCGGTTACTTCTCGTGGCGTCCGGATCATGTCCCGGATTGCAACTACTATATGGGCCTGACGACCCACAAGAATCCGTACGACATCGTCACGATCGATCCGGTTCAGACACTCGACACCAAAGAGTATCAGAAGCCCTCGGGCGCAGACTTCTACAAATGGATCGTGGAAAAGAATTTTAAGGACCTCTAGCAAGGGGCGGAGGTCGAGGGTTGCTGTCGAGCGTCAACATTCTGGTCGGCGGCGCATTTCACGCCGCCGTCCTTTTTCTGGTCGCGTGCGGCCTGCAGATCGTTTTCGGCGTCCAGAAGATCGTCAATCTGGCGTGCGGCTCGTTCTATGCAATCGGCGCCTATTTCGGCATCACGGCGCTCGCTTTGGCGTTCCAGATGCATGTGCCGGTCTTCGGATACATACCGGTCCTAGTCGGCAGCGGTCTGCTGCTGGCGGCATTCCTTGGACCGGTGGTCGAGCGCGTGCTGCGCCTCATCTACCACCGCGACGAGCATTTTCAGCTGCTGCTGACGTTCGCCTTCGTGCTGATGTTCGAGGACATCATCCGCATCATCTGGGGTGCTTCGCCGCGCCAGACCGAAAACATCTATCAGGTGTTCGGCGAGTTCCATCTGTCTTCGGGGATGACAATTCCGGCCTACAATCTGATAGTC
Organism: uncultured Alphaproteobacteria bacterium; assembly: GCA_963794665.1. GTDB lineage: Bacteria > Pseudomonadota > Alphaproteobacteria > Rhizobiales > Xanthobacteraceae > Pseudolabrys. The sequence continues at coordinate 435,290 of CAWCEW010000021.1, forward strand.
ATTGCGGTCGCGATCGCACTGAGCCTCGTGCTTGGCTGGTTCCTGCAACGGACACGGTTCGGCAAGATCGTGCGCGCCACCGCCGAAAATGCGGCGATGTGCGAAGCGCTCTGCATCGACGTGTCCAGAGTCTACATGGTGGTGTTCACGCTCGGTGTCGCCTTGGGAACGATCGGCGGCGCACTGGTTGTTCCGGCGACCGCCGCTTCGCTCGACATGGGCGTTGAGCTGATCGTCGACGCCTTCGCGGTGGTGGTGATCGGCGGCCTAGGCAGCATGCCGGGTGCGCTGGTCGGCGCGTTGATTGTCGGCTTTGTGCGCGCCGCCGCGATCTCGATTTATCCTGAATTCGAGGTGCTCGCGATTTATGTTCTGGTGATCGCGGTGCTTATTCTTCGTCCGCGCGGCCTGCTCGGGAAGGCAATATGAGCTTGGCCGAAACAACCGCCGGACCGGCCGCCAGAAACATGGCGAAATTCGCCTATGCCGTGCCGGTTATCGGCTTTGCACTGATCGCGGTGTTCCCCTACATCGCCGGACCGCATTACACGATCCTGATGTTCTCGGCGATGGGTTTTGCCATCGCCTTGTTCGGTCTCAATCTGTTGTTCGGCTTTACCGGCCTGCTGCCGTTCGGGCACGCGATGTTTCTCGCGATCGGGGCCTATACTGCCGCCTATCTCACCGCCGCGAAGTACATGTCGCTGGAGCTGATCCTGCTGACAGCGGCGGCCGCCGCAATCGTGATTGCGATCCCGGTCGGGCTCCTGTGCATCCGTTACATCAAGATCTATTTCGGCATGCTCACGCTTGCGTTCAGCATGCTGCTTTATTCATTCCTGTTCAAATTCTACAAGATCACCGGCGGCGACGAGGGCCTGCGTATCAAGATGCCGACGCCGAGCCTGTTCGATCTGTCAAAGCTCGACACGGTCGCAATCCTGACCGGCCCGCTTTATTACTACGTGTTCGGCCTGATGCTCGTGCTCGCCATCATCATGTGGCGCATCGTCGATTCGCCTTTCGGTCTCGGGCTGCGCGCGATCCGCGAGAACGAGCAGAAGGCCAAATATCTCGGCGTCAATGTCCAGCGCTACCGGCTGGTTGCCTTCGTGGTTGCCGGCGTCTACGGGGCCCTTGGCGGCGTGATCGTCGCTATTCCGGTCGGGCTTGCCGACCCGAGCCTCGCTTACTGGGTGCAATCCGGCAACCTGGTGTTCATGCTGCTGCTCGGCGGTTACACGAATTTCTTCGGTCCGGTGCTGGGCGCGGTCCTGTTCATATTCTTTCAGGACCAATTGATGTCCTACACGGAATATTGGCGGCTCACCTTCGGCGTTCTGCTTGCGGTCATCGTGATTTTTTTCCCGAATGGGCTGATGGCCGTCATCGACCGACGGCGCTGGTGGTCGACATGACGTTGCTGCAGGCCACCGACGTCAGGAGATTTTACGGCGTATTTTGCGCGCTCGACGGCGTGAGCCTTTCAATCGGCGAGGGCGAGCATGTCTCGATCATCGGCCCGAACGGCGCCGGCAAGACCACGTTGGTCAACGTTCTCACGGGCCTCATTCCGCCGAGCACAGGCTCCGTATCATTCAAGGGCCACGATGTCGGCCGCATGGGCCCGTTGCGCCTGTCGCGGCTCGGAATGGCGCGCTCGTTTCAGTTGGTGAACATTTTTCCGTTGCTGAGCGTGCGCGAGACCATTGCGGTCGCCGCGATCTCGCATCTGGGGCAGGGGGGCCGCATTTTCGCAAACCTGCGCACCAACAAGCCGGTGTGGGACAACGTCGAACGTGTGGCTCATCTCTTCGGTTTTACCGCCAAATTGGAGCAACCGGCCAAAAGCCTGTCACAGGGCGACAAGAAGTTGCTCGATGTCGCAAGCGCCTTCGCGCTCAAGCCCGAAATCATCCTGCTTGACGAGCCGACGAGCGGGGTGAGCACCGCGGAAAAAGCGAAGATCATGCAGGTGCTGGTCGAGGCCGCAAAACATACCGGCATTAAAGCCATCATCCAGGTCGAGCACGACATGGATATTGTGTTCGGTTATTCGAGCCGCATTATCGCGGTGCATAACGGGCGCATCCTCGCGGACGGCACGCCGGAGGCGATTCGCGCGCAGGCGGACGTCATGACCACCGTGGTCGGGAGGCTTTGATGCTGGACGTTGCCGGCCTCGAAGTTGAAATCCAGAACAGTGAAATTCTGCGCGGCGTCAGTTTCAATATTTCGGCCGGCGAACTCGTCTGTCTGGTCGGCCGAAACGGCGCCGGCAAGACCACGACGTTGCGCACCGTCATGGGTTATCTGGTGCCGCGCGGCGGGGTGATCCGGTTTGCCGACACCGACCTCGCCGGCAAAACGACGCTCGAGCGGGCACGGCTCGGCATCGGCTATTCGCCGGAAGACAGCGAAGTGTTCGGCGAATTGACGGTTGCGGAAAATATCGAGCTGCCGACCTGGACTCGCGCAACCGACAAAACCGCCAAACAGCGCATCGCGCTCGCCTATCAGGTTTTTCCTAATTTGCGCCGCTATGGAAGCCGTCCGGGCACGCATTTGTCGGGCGGCGAGCGCAAGATGCTGTCGATTGCGCGCGCTTTGGCACTCGACGCCGATTTGTTGCTGCTCGACGAGCCATTCGAGGGGCTATCGCCGGCGATCATCCCGGCAATACGGGACTCGATCCAGGAGATCGTGAAGCTTGGCCGCACGGTGCTGATCGCCGAATCCGAGCTTCAGCACGTGCCCGAATACGCCGATCGCATCTATGTGATGGAGCGCGGCGAACTGCTGTTTGGCGGCAGCCTCGACGAGGCGCGCCGCGACGCCACGGTGCGCCGGATCATCGGTGAAACGCTGTAAGCGCGCGGCAGCGGCCGATCAGGCCGCCGCCCCTGCCGCCATCAACACGGTTTTCAGCTTGCCGCGATCCTCCGCGTTGAGCATGCGCAGCGGTCGCCGCGGCGGGCCAACCGGCCGTCCGACAATGTCGAGCCCGGTATGCGCGACGCGGATATGCGATTTGGCGCAGATGATGTCGCAAATCGGGAACAGCTTGTCCCAGATGCTTTGCGCAACCGAGGCATCGCGCTTGTCGACCGCAGCGTCGAAGAACTTCATGGCATCGCGCGGCACGAAGTTGGTGCACACCGGCGCCCAGCCGGTGGCGCCGGCCATGAAAGCCTGCAGGCTTGTCGACTCCCAGCCTGCGATCAGCGTGACCTGATCTTTGGTGAGCAGCCGGATCGCGGTGATGCGGGTGAGATCGCCCGTGCTTTCCTTGATGCAGTTGCAGTTCGGCAGCTGCACGATCCTGGCAAGGAATTCCGGCTTCATGTCAACGCCGGTTGTCCACGGATTGTTGTAGACACAGATCGGGATTTTGATCGACTTCGCGACGCGCTCGTAGTGCTCAAACACCTCGTCGGTCGAGAGCGGCCAATATGATACCGGCAGCACCATCACGCCGTCGCAGCCAACGTCCTCGGCGTGCTTCGACAGGGAGATACAGGCAGTCGTGGTGCGCGCGCCGGTGCCGGCAACGAGGGAAATACGCCCGTCGATGTGCTTGGCGGCGATTGCGGTCGCCTTCTTCATTTCGTCGTCGGTGAAGGAGCCGTTGCCGCCGGTCGAGCCGAAGATGCAGACGCCGTCGACGCCGTTCTCGATCTGATAATCGATCGCTTTGCGGAACGCCGCTTCATCGATCTCCTCTCCGTCGGCCTTGGTGGCGGTCGGCACGAAGGTGAAGACGCGTGACCAGAATTCGTTTTTCTTCAACATCTTTCTGTCTCCTCGCCAATGGGACAATCGCTTCTTTTTCTCGAACCAGGGAGGTGACTCCCGGCCTTTCGCGGCGGCGATCCCTGTGGCGTGTAGTAGCAGTGGGGGCGCAGGCAAGACAGTGCCAGAGCGTGGAAGTTCGCTGGTACCAGTTTATTGGACCACGGTTTTGACGCCCTACGCCCGGAACTCCTGCTTGTCGGTGCCTGAATAGAGCGCTTTTACCTGCCGGCCGACGGCATCGGCATGCGCCGCAAGCGCGTTTTCATCGAGGTCGTGCCGCGGGCGCGGCTCATGATCGAAGTTGCCCTCGCGATCGACCCCGCGAACCAGCGTCGCGGAATCGCGCACTTTCAACTGCCGAACGTCAGTCGGAATGTAGCGGATTGCAAGCCCGATACGACGATCATTGGAACGGTTCGGCTCCGAGCCGTGCACCAGCTTGACGTGATGCAAGGACATCTCGCCCGGATTGAGAATGCAATCGACCGTATTCTCGGTCTCGACCTTGACCGCGATCTCCTGTCCGCGTGACAGCAGATTATCCTTATGGAATGTGTCGACGTGCTGGAGGTGGTCCTGGGTTTGCGAGCCGGGCAGGAACTTCATGCAGCCGTTCTTGAGATTGGCGGGTGTCAGCGCTACCCACGCGGTCATGACCGTATCTTTGTTAAGCCCCCAGTAGAATGCGTCCTGGTGCCACGAGACGAAGCCGGGGCTGTTGGCTTCCTTGATGAAGAAGTTGGTCGTCCAGCACAGAAGGTTTGGACCGAGCACGTCCTCGGCCGCATCGAGGATCCTTGGGTGATGCACAAGTTCGTCAACCCAGGTGAACAGGAGATGAGCCTTGTGACGAAAATTCCCCTGGAGCGGGCCACCAATTTTGGCCTCGTGCTCTTCGAGACATTTGCGTGCGTGCGTAACCTCGTTCGGCGAAAGCACGGGTAACGGAAAATAATAACCGTCTTTACGGTAGGCCTCCAACGCGGCATTCGAGAGACTCTTAGGCATTGTCTGGTCTCCTACGCGGTCTAGAGAACGTTACTAATATCCTTCCGATGGGCAACGGCAAATGTTGCTGGGCCAAAAGTGTCCCGGCGCTGGGCCCGTGAACATCGCACCCGAAAAAGCTAGTCTCCCCAGCGATTGCCGGTCCACCTTTGGCTAGAGCTGTGCATTCTTCGGCTTGGTGAAGCCTTCTCGGGACCGTCAAGCAGACTGAAGTCGTTCGGCCTCAGGTGACCAATGGAATTGCCGCCCTTGCTTCGCCGAGCCGTCGACCGCGCGTTGAGCGGCATGTCGCTCAACGAGCTTGCCGCGACGGCTGCCGTCCTGTCACAGCGCTACCGGGAGGAGCGGCGCGGCGGCAAGACCCACGTCGCGAGTGATTGGGACGCGCTAGCCTATCTCGCGGTGCGTCTGCCTGCGACCTATGCGGCGGTGCGCGCGAGCTTCGCCGCGGTCGCTGAAGCCCGCCCGGATTTTGCGCCGAAGAGTGCGCTCGACATTGGCGCCGGTCCGGGCACCGCGCTTTGGGCGGCGACGGAATGCTGGCCGGGGCTCGCCGACGTACTGCTCGTGGAAGCCAGCCCGATTTTCCGCGCGTTCGGCGAGCAGCTCGCGGCGGAGATGCGGCAACCGCACATGACCTGGCGCACTTCCGATATTGCCATGGACGAAATCGATGGCGAACCGCGCGATCTGGTCACCTTGGCCTATGTGCTGAACGAGCTTGCTCCGGAAGATCGGCCAACGGGTCGTGGAGCGGCTTTGGCGATTGACCGCCGATACACTCGTCATCGTCGAGCCGGGAACGCCAGCCGGTTGGCAGCATATCCTCGCCGCCCGGCGCCAGCTGATCGAGGCCGGTGCTTATGTGATTGCGCCATGCCCGCATGCGAATGCGTGTCCGCTGCAGCCGCCGGATTGGTGCCATTTCGCCCGCCGCGTCGCCCGTTCGCGCCTGCACCGGCAAGCCAAGGGTGCGGACGTCCCCTGGGAGGACGAGAAGTTCAGCTACGTGGCGGTCTCGTAGAACGTTGGTAGCGGCCGCCGGCGCGCGCGTTATTGCCCGTCCGCGGAAAGCCAGCGGCCGGGTCACCCTGAAGCTGTGCCGTCCCGACGGATCGGCGGGCGAGCAGCTGTTCTCGCGCCGCGACGGCGCACTTGTTCAAGCGCGCCTCGCGCTGCGATTGGGGATCTTCGATGTAGTGTGATGCCGGCCGATCTACCGCCGCTTCTTGCGCGCGGCCCGTTTTGCGGGTTTTGCCGGAGCGGACCCACGCGGCGGAATGATCGGCAGCAAGACGAAATTTTCCTGGCCACCGCCGAGATGTAGCGTCGTCTTGCCGCCGAAGATGTCCAGCGGCCGATCGCGCGGGTCGTCATGCAGGAAAGGCCCGTTGCCGGTGAACTCGTTTTTCATGTTCGAAAGCCGGCCGCCCGATCCGCCGGGATAAACATAGTCACGGCCGCGTATGGTCAGCGCAATGCGATAGCCCTTCGGCACCACAATGCAGGTCGGAATGATCTCGATATCGAGCTCGTAGACCTGTCCGGGTTTGAGCGGCTGCTTTTCTTCATGCGTGTGATAGGGCCGGAACGGCCGTGTGAGTTTCGTGTCGAGCTTGCGGTGCGATGCACGAAGCCAGCCTTGTCCGATTGCCGTGTGAGGGTCGAGCGCGCCCTGGAACACCACTTCCTTCATGTCGGGGGAGAATACGCGCAGCACGAGGAAAAGGTCTGCATCGCTCGTCGATGACGACACGTGCAGCTTGGCCGCCACGGGTCCGGTGATCTCGGTTTCGGCTTTCATCGGCTCGGTCAAAAACGTGACGCCGTCGCCCATCGCGTCGAAGGTGACCTTCGCCGAGCCGTTGGGAGCCTTTGTCACCAGCTTCTGCGCTTCCGTGGCCAGATGGAATTTGGTCCATTGCGTATCCGGGAGCGGCCAATCTTTTTCGTGGCGGATAACGAACTTTTCGTCCGGGTGCCGGATATTGAGTTGCACGCGCGGCTGTTTGTCCCAGCCATTGCGCTCGCCTTTCAGGAAATAGCCGAAGAATTTCTTCTGCAGGCCAACGCCATAGTCTGTGTAGTAATGCGTCCAATGCTCGATGCCGTGCACCTCGAGCCATTTCTGTTTCGACGCCGACCGGTAAAAACCCTCGAAGTTGCCGCGCGGATGCAGCGGCTGGCCGCCCCAGTTCGCTGCGGACAACATGGGCACCTTCACCTTCGACCAGTCCGGCCGCATGGCTGCGTAGAAGTCGTCGTCGAGGGGATGCGCGAAATAGGTTTTTCCAAGATCGTAGCGGTTCGCGCCCATCTGCTCCGCGTTCAGTGTTTCCGGCCCAGACACCCAATCGCCGTTCATGCGGCTACGGTGACCTTTGGTGCCAAGGCCGTACTGCACCGTCTTGACCTGCATGTCGTACCAATTCTGCGCGAAGGTATTGTAGATGCCGCCGTTGTGACTGAGCTCACGATAGAAATCGGCGAAACCCTCCCAGACGCAGATGGCCGCGAGATGCTTTGGCTGCAGGCTCGCGACCTGCCACTGGTTGATGGCGTAATAGGAAATTCCGCTCAGGCCGACCTTGCCGTTCGACCACGGCTGCTTCCCCGCCCATTCGATGCAGTCATGGAAGTCCTTCGTTTCGCGCGGCGACCAATGCTCGACATAACCGGGCGAGCGCCCACAACCGCGTGAATCGACGCGTACGCAGACATAGCCATCCGGCACCCATTTCTCGGGATCGCAGACCTCCCAGCTCTGATACTTGTTGGTTGAGCCCGCCATCACGTCGGGATGCTTGAGCGCCATGCGATCCCAGGCGGTCTTGTAGCCGTCTTCGAAATGCAGCCATTTGCCGTAAGGTCCGTAGCTCAGAAGGACCGGATAGCGGCCTTTCTTGAGCGGCCTGAACACGTCACACCGCAACACCAGACCGTCGTCCATGGTGATCGGCATGTCCCAATCGATCTGCATGTCATCACGGACTTCGCTCACTTCTCGATAACTCATGCGTTCTCACTCCTGACGAATGGTACGGCGGTGCGCTATTTTTTCGGGATAACGGGCAGCAGCACATAAGGCTGCCGGCCGGGGCCCGCGTGCAACGTTACATTGCCGCCGAAGATCGCCGGCGGACGGTCTCGCGGGTCGTCATGGGTAAAAGGCCCGACACCGGTCCAAACCTTGCCGAGCGTCTCAACGCCGGCGCCCGGCTCGCCAGGATAAACATAGTCGGTGCCGCGAACGGACAGTGCGATCCGATAGCCTTTTGGCAGCACAATGCAGGTCGGCCAGACCTCGACGTCGACCTCATAGACCTGGCCAGGTGTCAGCTTCTGCTCCTCGTCGTGCGTATGATAGGGGCGGTACGGCAGCGTCAGCTTGGGGTCGAGCTTGCGATGCGAGCAGCGCAGCCATCCTTGGGCGATCGGGGTATGGGCGTCGAGCGCGCCTTGGAACGTCACCTCTTTGAGATCCGGCGTAAAGGCGCGCACCACAAGAAACAGGTCGGCATCTTCGGTCGCCGACGACACCCACAGTTTCGCGGCGATCGGGCCGGTGATCTCGATTTCCTGTTCGAGCGGCTCGGACAGGAACGTCACGCCTTCGCCCATACCGGCGTAGGTCACCGTTCCGGCGGACGGTTGCTGCCCGGCCGAGAGCGTCATGTCGGTCGGGTGAACGTAGAATTTGGTCCACTGCGTGCGCGCGAGCGGCCATTCATTCTCATGCCGCTCGACGAATTTCTCACCGGGGTGGCGAATCTGCAGGAGCACTTTCGGCTGTTTGTCCCAGCCGGTGTCCTCACCCTTGAGAAAATGACCGAAGAACTTCTTTTGCAGGCTGACGCCGTAATTCGTGTAGAAATGCGTCCAATGCTCGATGCCGTGCACTTCGAGCCATTTCTGGTCGGACGCCGAGCGCACGAAACCCTCGAAATTTCCGCGCGGATGCAGGCCCTGTCCGCCCCAGTTTGCCGAGGAGAGCAGCGGCGTCTTCACCTTGGTCCAGTCCGGCATGCGGGACTGCCAGTACGGGATCGGTATCGAGCTTGCGCGAGATACAGTCCTCGTAGAAATCGCGGCGATTGCGGCCGAGTTGTTGTTCCGACAGCGTCTCGGGCCCCGACACCCAGTCGCCGTTCATGCGGCTCTTGAAGCCGCGCGTGCCGCGGCCGTTCTGTACCGAGTAGACCTGCGCCTTCGACCAATCCTGCACGAAGCCGCGATTGAATATTCCGCCATGATGCGCCATGTCGCGATAGAAATCGGCCGCGCCTTCCCAGGTGCAGATCGCGGCCAGGTGTTTCGGTTGCAGCGCCGACGTCTGCCATTGGTTCTGCGCGTAATAGGAAATGCCGTTGAGGCCGACTTTGCCGTTCGACCAGGGCTGTGTTCCGGCCCACTCGACGCAACAAGCGAGATCCTGCGCTTCGCGTAACGACCAGATATCGATCACGCCCGGCGAGCGGCCGGCGCCGCGGCTGTCGACACGAATGCAGACATAGCCGTCGGGGACCCATTTTTCCGGATCGACGACCTCCCAGCACTGGTACCTGTTCGTCGAGTCGGTGGGCACGTCCGGTTGATCGGCGCACATGCGGTCCCACTGGGACTTGTAGAGATCCTCGAAATGCAGCCATTTTCCGTAAGGACCGAGGGTCATGATCACCGGATATTGTCCGTCTGCCACGGGACGATAGATGTCGCAGCGCAGGACGAGTCCGTCGTCCATCTTTATCGGCATGTCCCAGTCGATCCGCATGCCGTTACGGATGTCGCTCAATTCACGGTAGTCCATGGATCCTCACGTACTTCTGATGCTGAGTCCTTGTTCGTCAAACAGGTGCATGCGGCGCTCGTCCAGCGAGAGCGTCAGCCGCTCGCCGATCTTGGTCTCGGCCATGTCCAGGCCTTCACTGACCGCAACGAAGGCGCGGTCCGTGCCTGCGTCGAAATAAAGGAGGGTGTCTTTGCCAAGCGGCTCGACGAGCCGCACGGGCAGGGTGGTGCCGGTCTTGCCGCCGACATTGATGCCGACATGCTCGGGCCGGATGCCGAGCGTGCCCTTGCCGGCGCTGGCGGAGCTCAAACGCTCCGGGAGCGGAATGTCGAACAGCGCCGAGCGGAAGCGTGCCGCGCCGTTGTTGCGCACGACTTCGCCGGCCACGAGATTCATCGAGGGTGAGCCGAAAAAATCGGCAATGAAGTAGTTCACAGGGTTTGAATAGATTTCCATCGGCGAGCCGACCTGCACGATCTCGCCGGCGCGCATGACGACGATGCGATCGGCCAGCGTCATCGCCTCTTCCTGATCGTGCGTGACGAATATGAAGGTGCGCTTGAGCACCTGGTGCAGCCTGTCGCATTCAGCGCGCAATTCGCGGCGAAGTTTCGCATCGAGGCTCGACAGTGGCTCGTCGAGCAGGAACGTCGAGGGATTTGTCACCAGCGTTCGCGCCAGCGCGACGCGCTGCGACTCGCCGCCCGAGCATTGCGCCGGCATTTTGTCCAGGAGGTGGCCGATGCGGACCATGTCGGCGACCTCGCGCACGCGTTTGCACACGCTCCTTCGGTGCGACCTTCTTCATGCGCAGGCCGAACTCGATGTTCTGCGCGACATTCTTGTGCGGAAATAACGCATGGCTCTGAAAGACCATGCCGAGATTGCGGTCGCGCGGCTCGAGATCGTTTATGACGCGTCCGTCGATGCGGATTTCTCCCGAAGTCGGATCCTCGAAGCCGGCGATCATGCGCAAGGTGGTCGTTTTGCCGCAGCCGGATGGTCCGACGAAAACGACAAACTCGCCGTCTTCGATCGTGAAGTTCAGGTTCTTGACCGCCTGGACGGCGCCGAACGACTTGTTGAGGTTGATGAGATCGATACGCGCCACGACTATCTCCGTACCATCCCGAAGCTGAACCCGCGGGCAAGGTGCTTGCGAATGATGAGGCCGACAATCATCAGCGGGATTGTGATGCCGACGGCGAGCGCCGCCTGCCGACCATAGACGCGTCCCTCGGTCGAGCCTTGGTATTTTGATAGCTCGATCGGCAGCGTCGAGACCTGGGTCTTGGTGATGATCAGCGCCAGGAGATATTCGCTCCAGGTCAGGATGAGAATGAAGAGGAAGGTCGCTACCAGGCCGGAGCGGATCAGGGGAAGGACGATTTCAAAGACGGTGCGCCAGCGCGAAGCGCCGAGTATCTCCGCGGCCTGTTCCACCTCGCGCGGCACTTCGTCGATGAAGCTCTTGGTCATCCACACGGCGTAAGGCAGCGTGGTCAGGAAGTAGACCATGATGAGCCCGATGCGCGTGTCGAGCAGGCCAAGCGCTGAATAGTAAAGCGACAGCGGGGCGACGACGACGATCGGCGGAATCATGCGCAGCATCAGAAGCTGGAACATGCGGGCTTCCGACAGGATTCGGTAGCGCGACACGCCGTAGGCGAGAACGGAGCCGAATGCGACCGCCAGAAAAGTTGAGCTGAACGCGATCACCGTTGTGTTCCAGAGCGAAACCAATGGCGTCTGGGAAGAGATTGCGTATTGCGTCTGGGCATATTCCTCGGCGCCGAGCCAGACATTCATGTAGTTGGCCAGCGTCGGCGGGATCCGGAAAATAGACCGGCGGCCACGCGAACCACTGGATGTCGGGTTTGAATGACGTCGACACCATCCAGTAGATCGGAAAAAAGGCGGTAACGCCCCAGACGGTCAGGATCGCGTAACGCACGATCGCGGAAATGAGACGACGCCGGGATTTGGTGACCATCGTTCAGCCCTCCGCGTCCTTCGTCCGCATTTCGTACATCTGATCGAGCGAGCGCTTCTCGCGCCGTAGCAGATGGATCGCGATCAGAACGATCACGATCATCAGGAGCATGACGATGTAGGACATCGCCGCGCCCTTCGAGATCTGGAAGTACTGCCAGGTCGTCATGAAGATGTAGACAGGCAGTGTTTCGGTCGCCGAGCCGGGGCCGCCCTGAAACAGCGCCCAGGTCTTGGGGAATTCCGCCATCGCCTCGAGGAAGCGCAAAACCAGCGCGAGCAAGATGACTGGGCGCAGGAGCGGCAACTGCACCTCCCAGAAGATGCGCCATTTCGATGCGCCGAGGATTTCGGCAGCCTCGATCGGCTCCTTCGGGATGGCCGAAAGTCCGGCAAGCAAAATGATGAAAGAGAACGGCGTCCAGTTCCAGATTTCGAGCAGCGCGACGGCGGCAAGCGCGATGTCCGGATTGCTGAGCCATGCCGGCTTGAAGTCGATACCGATGATCCTCGAGATGAGGTCGTTGAGCGGGCCGCTTTGGTACAGCATCATCTCTGCGGTGTAGGCGACGACCACCGGCACGGTGAGCATCGGCAAGATGAATATGATGTAGAAGAAGGCCTGGCCGCGAAACGGCTTGTACATCAGGTAGGCGAGCAGGAAGCCGAACACGAAGCAGCCCAACGTCGAGCTGGTCGCGAAAGCGAGTGAACGCACGACGGCCCAGCCGAATCTCGGATCGGTGAGCACTTCCTGGAACAGGTCGAGGCCAACAAAATCCGCTTCCGACCACGAGCTCGAGGTACACCGTCCACTGGTGGAAAGAGAAATACAGCTGCAGCAGCAGGACCGGCATCAGCAGGAACGCGAAGAGGGCGATCAGCGGCAGCAGCAGCGACAGCTTGAAATGGCGCACCGCGAGGCGCCGCGATCGACTGCGAGCTTCGCTGGAGAACTGCGTTTTGCCGGCTGAGAGGGCGTCGATGGCCATGTCCTGGCTCTTTGCGGATCAAGGGACCGGGCGAGCCAAATGACTCGCCCGGTGCCATGCGGCGCGTTGGATCAGGCCGGCACCGCCTTGGTCGGCATGACGGCCTTGTAACTCGCAAGATCCTTCTTGAGTTTGGCGCGGCCAATGCGCCCGATAATCGCGTTCCACTCGTTCTCGGTCTTCTTCAGCACGTCCTTTGCCGGAAGTTGGCCGACATAGGCTTCGGAGAGATTCTTGCCGAGAGCATCCTGGAATTCGAGATAGCCGGTCAGGTAGATCGGGGGCGCGACCACCTGGAAGTTGGTTTCGACGGCTTTGATGCCTTCCGGCGTATAGGCTTTCAGAACCGGCTCCGCCTTCATGTGCTCCTTGGCCCAGGCATCATTGAATGCGTTGACGGGGTCGGACACGATCGGAATGCTGTTCTTGCCGGAGCCGAGCCACAGCGCCATGTAAGCGGCTTGTGCTTTCCTCGGCGAGTACTTGTTGATCAGGATCGCCGCGAGCGGCGACGAAATCGATCGGTGCACCATCTTGCCCGTGAACTTGGAGCCCGGCACGAGACTGAAATAGAACTGATCCACCGTTTTTGATTGCTTCGGGTTGGCAATGGTCTTGCACGTTCCATCCCAGTATTGACAGCTGACCACGTGTCCCTGCGCGATGCGCGGAATCATCTGCGGCGTGCCCCAGTTCGCCGCCTCGGGATGATTCACCTTCTTGTCCTGGAGATAGAGGTCGACGGCGTATTGGCCGGCCGGGGTATCGATCGTGGGCTTCATGTCATCGTCGAAGGGAAACCCGCCGGCGCTGTAGAATATCATGTACCACCAGGTCGGGCCGTTCGCGCGGTTGCGCAAGTTGCCCGATCCGTAGAGGTCTTTTGACGGATCCATGAGGAATTCCTGCAGGCGCAGGTTCTCTTCCCAAGTCTCCGGCACTTTCAACTCAGTACCGAATTTATCGGCAAAGCGTTTCTTGTTGTCGGGATTATCGACCAGGTCCTTGCGCGTGTATTGAATGTGCACATTGCCGTCGGTCGGAACGCCGTAGGTCTGGCCTTGGTACTTCATGAAGTTGCCGTAATCGGCGACGGCATCGAGATGGAAGCCCGCCTTCTTGATGTACTCATCCAGCGGCTCGAGATATCCGGCTGACGCAAGCGACGGGATCATGTTCGAGTCGATATGGATGAAATCGAACTGCGGCGAGCGGGACAATGCCTCGGCCATCGCGCGCTGTGGAGCGTCGAAGATCGAGATGTCCTGCACCGCGCCGATGCCGATTCCAGTTTCTTTGGTGAACTCGGCAATGACAGGCTTCATCGGCACCAGATAAGGCGACCAGATCATTCCATTGACGTCTGCCTTTCCGGCTGCTTTCGCGGCCGCGATGGTTTGCTCCTCCATCGTTGCGGCATGGGCAAAGGGCGTCGTTCCTGGCACGAAGTTCGCCACGGTAAGTCCGACGCTGCCTTGCAGGAACGTACGTCGCGAAAAACCTGACCTGGACATGACTTCCTCCTCGCCTGTGTTGGCTTTGTGCGTTTATTTGTAGGGTGGTCCGGCGGGGCTTGTCCCGCCGCATGAGAATTCGAGCTGCGATGTCACGCAGCTCAAAATGCCGAGAATTGACAACGGAATGACTTCTGTTGCCTGCGCAGAGCAGGGAACACGCAAACTCTCAACCGGCCGAGAGGAAAGACCCAAAAGACCTCCCGTAACTGTGGCCTTCCGCACGCCCGGCCTTTGCTGCCAAAGCGCGTCAGGATGACCCGGTACAATCAGTGCGTTTAGCTCTCCGGACAACCGCGGTCGTGGCGCGGTCATTGTTTGAGCACATCGTATGTTGCGCGATTTCAATCCGCAACATGATTGAAGGTCGCGGATATTTCGCGAGACGAAAAGGCGCTGACTCGGCGCAAGCGGCACCTAATAGGCCGCGGCTTCACACAACGGGTCTCGACGTCCCACTTCGGCGCTCGCTCGGGTGGGTCGGCGATGCGGACGTTGTTCTTCCGTAGTGCGGAAATGCTTCCGCATCTCTCCATCGCTGAGCGAGAAATCGAACACGTCGAGGTTTTCGGAAATGTGCCGTTCCTCAAGCGCGCGCGGGACGGCGGCGACCATCGGCTGCTGGATCAGCCAGCGCAGGCAGATTTGCGCGTGCGTCTTTCCGTGCGTCTTGGCGATTTTGCCGATGACGGGGTCGTCGAGCAGCTTTCCGCGCGCGACGGGACAATAGGCGGTCAGGATCATGCCGTGGCGCTTGAGTGCCGCGATCATGCGGTCCTGCGGCAGATAGGCATGATACTCGATCTGGTTGGTGACCAGCGGTTCGGGACAGACGCGCACCGCCTCGTCGAGCATGGCGAGCGTGAAATTCGACACGCCGATATGTCGTGTCATGCCGCGGCGTTTCGCCTTGGCAAGCGCGCCCAACGTTTCGGTAAACGGCACTTTGGGTTGTGGCCAATGGACCAGCAAAAGGTCGACATAATCGAGACCGAGAGCCTTGAGGCTCGTTTCCGCCGAACGAAGAAAATCGGCTTCGCGCGCGTCCAACTCGGTGACCTTGGTGGTGACGAACAGGTCTTCGCGCGCAATGCCGCTCGCGCGGATGCCTTCGCCTACCCGCTCTTCGGTACCGTATTTGCGAGCGGTATCGATGTGACGATAGCCGGCGGCGATGGCCGCTGCGACGAGTTCGGCCGGGCGATGCGGCAGCTCCATGGTGCCGAAGCCGATCGCCGGCATCTTTGCGCCATGCGCGGCGAGCACGGGGGCTTTTGCGGACTGCATCTTCCACTCCATAATAGGGAAACAGAAGCAGACATTATTGCAGCGAGCGAGCTGCTGTAAACTTGCCCACTGTTTGTGCGTCCTTGACGGGCGGGTCTCGGAAAGTCGCACCCTTTAAGGTCAGACATTCGGCATCGGGACGGCGATGAAAAAGATATTTGCAGTTTTGCTCGGGCTTGCGGTTCTGGTTTCGAACGCCAGCGGTCAGGTCGCCCAACCAAACGGGGCCATAATGCCGGCCCTTCCGAAAGGCAAAGAGATCCGACGTCAAATTTTATTCAGCGGACGGAAGCGCGGTCACCGGCCGCGACGCTTTTGAGCGGATGTCCAAGGCTAGCCTTGTGCTTTGGCTTGCCGGCAATCAGTTTTTCGCAATGGACGACGTTGTCCAAGCATTTCAGAAGAATCATCCCGGCACAACAGTTGGGCTGATTACGCTTCCGCCGGGTTTGCTGCTGCAGGCGATCAAAACCGGGGGTTGGATTTATGGCGATACCGCCTATCGCGGGCTGCCGGATGTTTACGCATCTGTGAATTTGGGTCACCTCAAGCAACTCAAGACCGCAGGCATCATGGAAAGCTACATGGTGTACATGCATAACGAGTTGCAGATCATGGTGGCCAAGAACAATCCGAAGAAGATCACCGGCATCAAGGATCTGGTTCGCGAGGACGTTCGCACATCGATGCCGAATCCTATCAACGAAGGAATCATGCAGTTCTATATCCGCCAAGTGTTGGAACGCCATGGACTTTGGCAGGCGATTTCCGGCGGCAAGGAATGCGTGTCCTGTCAGACGACGAAAAACAATTGGTTCACCGCCGTTCATCACCGCGAAACGCCAGATCGGATTAAAGCGGGTCAAACGGATGCCGGCGTTGTTTGGAAGACCGAGGTGCTGGAAGCACGCCGTGCCGGTGCCGACATCGACGCGGTTGAACTCCCGGATGAAGATAGTTTGCGGAGCGAGGTCGCCTACGTGATCGGCGCTCTGAGCGCCTCTCCACATCGGAAAAAAGCCGACGCTTTCCTTGACTTTTTGCGGACGCCGGCCGGTCAGGACGCCTACGCCAGATTTGGTTTTGTGAAAGCGACAGACGCGGACCTTAAGCTTAAGCCCATCAACTGAGCTACCTGTTCGCCTCACAGCGTCCTCGTGACCTTGCTCAAATGCGGCGGCTTGTCGGGGTCGTATCCACGCCGGCGCGCGATCGCTTCGATGGCGCGGTAGGCCGGCATAAGCATGGCAACCGGATCGCAGGCCGGATGACCGTCGCCGATCCAAGGCAATGTTCCCGCGGTGCCGCCGGCGGCAAACACCGTCTCATGCGCCTCATTAAGATCGCGCGCGAGCTCGTCAATGGCAATGGCGG
Source organism: uncultured Alphaproteobacteria bacterium (assembly GCA_963794665.1). GTDB lineage: Bacteria > Pseudomonadota > Alphaproteobacteria > Rhizobiales > Xanthobacteraceae > Pseudolabrys. Next base: position 452,041 of record CAWCEW010000021.1, read on the forward strand.
CCGGATCGTTCTGCCGTAGCACCAGTACCGGCGTTGCGGGCGTCACCGATGCACGCGGTCCGTGGCGCAGCTCGGCTGCGCTGTAGCCGAGCGCGGGGACGCGCAGGATTTCCGACACCTTGAGCGCGATCTCGCGCACGCAACCGAGGCCATAGCCGCGCCCGACGACAAAAGCAGCCGCGGCTCCCGCGACACGCTCGGCCCAGGGCGACCAGTCGCAGGCAAGTGCCTTCGACAATCGTTGCGGCAAATTCTGCAAACCGCCGCTCAGGTCATCGTCGTGCGCAAGCGCCGCGACGAGCCGCGCGCCGGCGATCATCGACAGCACCACCGTTTTGGTCGCCGCGACGGATTGTTCGGTTCCCGCGCCGATCGGCAGCACCAGCTCGGACGCAGTGGCCGCGGGCGACTTTTCGTCATTGACGATCGCAAGCGTCAGCGCGCCGAACTTGCGCGCCATCTGCGTCGCGTCAATGAGATCGGGGCTGAGTCCGGATTGCGACACCACGACAAACAAAGCATCGCGAAAATCCGGCGGTCGCCGGTAGGCTGTGACGACAGAGGGAGCGGCGGCGGAGGCGAGCATGCCGAGCCGCACTTCGAAAAGGTAGCGCAGATAAACCCCGACATGGCCGGAGCTGCCGCGCCCACAGAACACCATGATGCGTGGCTTCGCCCGCTCAATCCTTTCGGCGATGTTCCCGAACAGGTCGGCGCGCGTCAGAAGCCGTCCTGCCGCCGCTGGAATTTCCGCAGTCTCGCGTGCCATTGCACTTGCTCGGGGCGATTCAGCGGGCGCCACGTTTGAACTCATCGATCGCGGCGCGCAGATTGCCGCTGTGCCGCTTGAGCAAGTGCGCAACCTCGACGCGGTTCAGCCCGAAGCCAAGCAAGATGGCTGTTTTTAAGTCACCGTCCGCCTGATCGAGATGGCGTGCCGCGTCGCCTTCCGCGCAACCGACGATTTGCCTGACGATGGCGACCGCGCGGCGGCGCAATTTGGCGTTCCGCGCTCTCATATCCACCATCAAGCCGCGATAGACCCGGCCCATCTTCACCATCACGGCGGTCGAAAAGAGGTTGAGCACGATCTTCTGCGCGGTGCCCGCATTCATCCGCGTTGAACCGGCAACCGCTTCGCTTCCGCTTTCGACCAGGATCTGATGGCGTGCTGCCGCGAAAATCGGCGCGCCCGCGTTGTTCGCGAGGGCGATGGTTACCGCGCCCGCGGCATGGGCTGCCCGCAAGGCGGCGATCGTAAAGGGAGTCGTGCCGCTCGCCGCGACCCCGATGACGACATCGTCGGCACTGATCTTTGCGTTGACGATGGCCTCCGTTCCTGCGGCCTCGTTGTCCTCGGCCCCTTCGATGCTGCGAACGAGTGCATCAAAACCGCCGGCAATGACAAAGACGACCCGGTCGGCTGGCCAGTCATAGGTCGGCTGCAGCTCGCTTCCATCCTGCACTCCGATGCGCGCCGACGTGCCGGCACCGACATAGACGACGCGGCCGCCGCGTCTGAGTGCGGGCACCGCATCCTCGACGGCTGCGGCGATTGCACCAAGCGCGCCGCGAACGGCTCCGGCCGCCGCGAGCTGCCCCTCATACATGGCGGCAATCATTTCGGCCGCGGACCAGGAATCGAGGTCGGTGAAACGGGGGTCGATTTGCTCGGTGCGCATCACTACCCCTCCATCATTTCTTATTGGCCGCTCGCCGGGCGAGATGCAAGGCGCCGTCTAGCGCATCGCCCTCCACCGGGACCAGCCGGCGTTGTACATCCGGCGCCAGCCAGGGCTGCATCGACGATGCAAGACCACCGAGCAGCGCAATGCGTGACGCGCCATGCTCCGAGAGCCGGCGAACCAGGTCGTCGATCTGCTCGGCGGCGTCCCGCACAATTCGCCGCGCGACCGAGATCGCCGGCATCGGCGTGACGCATCACCAGTGGTGCGAAGGTCGCATAGTCGGTGGCAGTCGCCTTATCCATCCAGGTGACGGCATCGAACGGGTCGTTGTGGAAGCGTTGCATCACCTCGTGTGTAAGGCTGGTGCCGACAGCGCGCTGGTCATAGGCGCGTAGCGTCAGGCGGATCGCCTGCAGCCCGAGGTCGGCGCCGCTGCCTTCGTCGGAAATAGGAAAACCATAGCCGCCGATCCTGAACTCGCGTCCTCCAACAACGGCAAAGCCGACGCTTCCCGTTCCGACGATGACGATGCCGCCGTCGCGCCCGCCGTGCGCGCCAATGCAGGCGATGGTCGCGTCGTGAATATAGGTAACCGAGCGGAATGGATGCGGGTGCCGCTCAAGCTGCTCAAGCAGGCCCTTGCGGCCGACGCCGGCAAGCCCAACGGCGGCGTGCATGGAGGCAAGCGCGCCGGTGCCGAGGCCGGCATCCTCGGCTGCAGTGCAACAGGCTTTTTCAACTTCGGCAAAGGCGCGATCCACTCCGATACGCAGAGCCGCCGGGCCGGCAATGCCGCTCCCAAGCAAGGCGCCTTCGGCATTCTCGATCCGTGCGCGGCAGCCGGTACCGCCGCCGTCGACACCGACGAAGAGCAGAGCGGATTTGGCGTGCGCCGTCATTCCGCGATCCGCCGGATATCGGCGCCGCACTGCGTGAGCTTGCGGTCGAGCGACTCATAGCCGCGATCAAGGTGATAAATGCGATGGACGGTCGTTTCGCCTTCGGCGACCAGCGCGGCGAGCACCAGGCACACCGATGCGCGCAGGTCGGTCGCCATGACTTCGGCGCCGTGCAGGCTGTCGACGCCGCGTACCAGCGCCGTCGAGCCTTGCAGCGAAATGTTGGCGCCGAGCCGTCCGAGCTCCGGCACGTGCATGAAGCGGCTTTCGTACACGGTCTCGCGGATGACCGACGCGCCCGATGCGATGGTCATCAGCGCCATGAACTGCGCCTGCAGATCGGTGGGAAACCCGGGGTAGGGCTCGGTGGTGACGTCGATGGCCTGCAAGGGACCGGAGCGCACCACCATCAACCCACGGTCGGTCGGCCAGATCTGCGCTCCGGCGCTTTCGAGTACCGCACCCACCGCGCCGAGATGCTCGAGGTGCGCCCCGAAGATCTCGAGATGGCCGCCGGTGATCGCCGCGGCGATTGCATAGGTTCCCGCCTCAATGCGGTCGGTGATGAGCTCGTGGCGCGCCTGGCGAAGCGCGTCCACGCCCTGGATTAGCATCCGGTGCGTGCCAGCGCCCTCGATCCGCGCACCCATCGCCGAGAGGCAGAGGGCGAGGTCGCACACTTCGGGATCGCGCGCCGCGTTGAGGATTTCCGTTTCGCCTTTTGCGAGGCTGGCCGCCATGATCGCCGTCTCGCTGGCGCCAACGGAAGGAGATGACAGCACGACACGCCCGCCGCGTAGTCCGCCGCTATTGGCGCGCGCATTGATGTAGCCGGACTCGATGTTGACTTCGGCGCCGAGCGCCTCGAGCGATTTCAGGTGCAGATCGATGGGACGTGCGCCGATCGCGCAGCCCCCCGGCATCGACACGCGCGCCGAGCCGAAACGAGCGAGCAAGGGCGCCAGCACGAGAATGCTGGCGCGCATGCGGCGCACCATGTCGTAAGGGGCCTGCGCGTTGCGGGCTGCATGGGCGTCGAGCACGAGCATCCGGCCGGAATCGCGCGCCGCAGTTACGCCGAACTCACGCATCAACGCGAGCATGGTGTCGACGTCGGTCACGTCGGGAACGTTCGTCAGCTCCAGCCGCTCGGAACTCAGCAGCGCGGCGGCAATCTGCGGCAGGGCCGCGTTCTTCGCGCCGCGGACCTGCACCGAGCCTTCAATGCGTCTGCCGCCACGAATGACCAGCCGATCCATGCTTTCTCTCTGTCTTGCGTGCGAAACGGCCAAATGGACGCGCCACAATCGACGGATTCCCGCAGGCGTAGTCTCTTATACTACGACATGGTCATGGCTGCCTTGCGATGCCCTGTGTATTCGGCATCGGTTAATCTAGATTGGATTTGCTGCACCACCGGTCCAATCCAACGCGGGCAAATATGAGCCAAGACAAGCCAAACGCCCGAGGGCGCGCCATCGTTGCAGACCGTGTTTTCGACGGCCGCGGTTGGCATCGTGACATCGCCGTGATGGTCCAGAACGGCCGCATCGGCGGCCTCGTTTCGCCGGGCGAGATTCCATCGGATTGGACGCAATCACGCGTTCCCGCCGGCGTTTTCGTAACAGCCGGCTTCATAGACTTGCAGGTGAATGGCGGTGGCGGCGTCTTGCTCAACGATCGCCCGACGCCCGACGGCATGCGCGCGATTGCCCGGGCGCACCGCCGCTACGGCACCACCGCATGCCTTCCGACTTGGATCACCGATACACGTGAGCAGATGCGCAGCGTGATTGCGGCGGCGCGCTCTGCGGCCGGCCGCAACGGCGTTCTGGGCGTGCATCTGGAAGGCCCGTTCATCAGCCCGCAGCGCCCGGGTGTGCACCGTCTCGACCGGATCGTGCAGCCTGGAGCGGGCGACCTGGAACAGTTGTCCGAGCTTGCCGGAGCCGGCCGTTCGGTGGTGACGCTGGCGCCTGAATGCGTTCCAGCGGGCTTTGTCATGACGTTGGCCTCTGCAGGCGTGCGGATCTCGATCGGACACAGCGAGGCATCGGCCGCCGTTGTCGTGCAGGCCGTCGCGGAGGGCGCAACCGGCGTTACGCATTTGTTCAATGCGATGCCCCCTTTTAGTGCACGCGCCCCGGGCATTGTCGGTACAGCGTTGTCGGAGCCAGGGCTGACAGCAGGACTTATTGTTGACGGCATCCATGTCGACCCCGTTTCCGTGCGGACGGCATTTGCCGCGAAAGGCGCGGACCGAATCGCTTTGGTCACCGACGCCATGCCGACGGTCGGAGCATCGATTGACCGTTTCGAGCTGGTCGGGCGCGAAATCAAGCTGGTGGATGGCCGGCTCACCACACAGGAGGGCACGCTTGCGGGTGCGCACCTGGACATGGCGTCGGCGGTGCGCAACGCGGTCGAGTTGGCGAAGGTGCCGCTGGAAGACGCGCTTCGTGCTGCGTCACTGACGCCCGCGCAGTTTCTCGGTGTCGAGAACGAACGCGGTGCGATCGTTCCGGGGGCGCGCGCCGATCTCGTTGCGATGACCGACAAGTTAACGGTCGCCGCTACCTGGATCGACGGCGAGATCGAGTCCTACGGCGTGCCGTAGCTAGTACCGCAGATGAGCCTGACGTTCGCTGGACCAGGCCTTCTCGTCCTTGATTGCCAATGTATCGAGATCCTGCGGTTTTGCCGAAGCATCGTCGACCCATTCGCGCAACAAAGGGCTGCCGTTGATGACGTCGATGGCGAGCCGGCCGTGTTCGTATTCGTAGGCAAAATCACGCCACAGCGGGTAATCCGGATAGAGGCGGCGGATGGCCTTGAAGGCGAGCGCCTGGATGCGCCAGGGCCTGAACGCCTGGTGATCATATGCGGGACCTTCCGTGTGGATCTGCACGCCGTGGCAAAGCTTGCCCACGTGCTTGTTGAACGTCGGCTCGAACCAGCAGTCGCGCAGACGGCAACCCACGAGCCACTGCGGAGCAAGCGACTCCATTTCCTTGACGACCTTTCGCGCGTCGATATCCGGCGCGCCGAACAGTCTCGAGCGGCCGCGTCGTGCCGCGGCCTTCCGAGAGCGTCGTGCCCTCGAGCATCACCGTGCCCGCATAGGCGCGCGCCATCCACAAGTTCGGCGCGTTGGGGCTGGGGTTGATCCACGTGCGCGCGCCCAAGCGGCCAGCCGAAACCGGGCGCGGCATCGGGCTGCCAGCCCTGCATCTCGATGACCCGATAGTCGACATCGAGCTTGAGCGTGCTGACAAACCACAGGCCGAGCTCGCCAAGCGTCAGACCATGCCGCATCGGCAGCGGTCCGGCGCCGACGAAACTTTCCCAGCCGTCGCGCAAGCGTCAGGCCTTCGACGGGCCGGCCAACGGGGTTGGGCCGGTCCAGCACCCACACCGACTTGCGGTGTTTCGCGGCCGCCTCGAGAACGTAGCGCAGGGTCGTGATGAAGGTGTAGATGCGGCAACCGAGATCCTGCAGGTCGACGAGGATCACATCGAATGCGTCCATCATTGCATCCGTCGGCCTGCGCACCTCGCCATAGAGACTGAAGACCGGAATGCCGTGCACCGGATCCTTGAAATCCGGCGACTCGATCATGTTGTCCTGCTTGTCTCCGCGCAGCCCATGTTGCGGGCCGAAGGCAGCGCTGATCTTTATGTCGGCGCAGGCGGCGAGCGCATCGAGCGAATGCATCAGGTTTTCCGTGACGGATGCGGGATGGGCAAGCAACGCGACGCGCTTGCCTGACAGCGGCGCGCGCAGGGTCGCGTTCGCTGATCAACCGATCCATGCCGAATTTCATGGCTTCACCACCGGAGAGAGCTCGTAGGCAAAGCCATCGGCATGATGGAAGTCCGGCTTGCCGGGCGGATGCGCGAGCGCCCAATAGGATATGTCGCCGTTCGTATCCTCGATCACTGCCGACAGGCCGATACGCCACGCGCGCTCGGCGCGGCAAGCCCGCAAATCGGTCCGGATCCAGCGACGCCCGCAACACGCAGCCGTCAGGGCTTGATCGTACTTCGATCGGAACTCCGGTGATCTCGTCCGCGACACGCATGCCGTTCCGATACCCGCTGAACTGATATGCCGCCCATTGCCCGGACGGCGAAAAGTTCAACTCATAGTATCCGATGTCCGATGAGGCGCGGATGAAGGCCTCAAAGCAGGTATGCCGCCAGAGCCCGTCGCTGCGCGCGTTCGCCGCAGCGACGGGCATGCGGATGCTGCTCATCTGGCCGGCCACGATATAAGACAACTCCAGGCTGCCAACGCGCGGACGCGCGATCTCCACGTCAATGCTTGTCACGGCAATGGAACGCGAATCGGGGTGAAGTCTCAACGGTTGGCGCATATCCTATTGCTGCAAAATCTTCGACAGAAAGACCTGCGCGCGCTCGCTGCGCGGCTTGCCGAAGAAGTCCGCGGTCGGCGCGTCCTCGACGATTTCACCTTTGTCCATGAAAACGACGCGGTTGGCGACCTTTCGCGCAAAGCCCATTTCGTGGGTGACGACGATCATCGTCATGCCGTCCTTGGCCAGCGCCACCATCACGTCGAGCACTTCGTTGATCATTTCCGGATCGAGCGCCGAGGTCGGTTCGTCGAACAGCATGGCGATCGGGTCCATCGCGAGTGCCCGTGCGATGGCGACACGCTGCTGCTGGCCGCCCGAAAGCTGCCCAGGAAACTTGTCGGCATGCGCGCTCAAGCCAACGCGCTCGAGCAGCTTTCTGCCTTTTTCGTCGGCAGTTTTCGGGTCGCGGCCGAGCACCTTGATCTGCGCCAGCGACAGGTTGCGCCTGACGGAGAGGTGAGGGAACAGCTCGAAATGCTGAAACACCATGCCGATGCGGGCGCGCAGCTTCGGCAGATTGGTCTTTCGGTCGCCAACCGAGATTCCGTCGACGGTGATGGTGCCTTGCTCGAACGGCTCGAGGCCGTTGACACATTTGATCAGCGTTGATTTTCCGGATCCCGACGGCCCGCACACCACCACAACCTCGCCTTTGGCGACTTCGGTGCTGCAGTTCTTCAACACCTGCATGGTGCCGTACCACTTGCTGACATTGCTGATGGTGATCATGGGGCCTCAGCGGATGATGGCGACGCGATGCTGCAGCCGGCGCACCCAGAACGACGCGGCGAGCGAGATGACGAAATAGACGGCCGCGGCGAACAGGTACATCTCGACCAGGCGCCCGTCGCGCTGCGCGACCTTCGAAGCTGCGCCGAAGAAGTCGGTGACCGAGATCACGTAAACCAGCGAGGTGTCCTGAAACAAAATGATCGTCTGGGTCAGCAGCACCGGCACCATGTTGCGGAACGCCTGTGGCAGGATGATTTCTCCCATCGCGGTCCAGTAGGTCATGCCGAGCGCCTGCGCCGCCTGCACCTGGCCGCGCGGGATCGACTGGATGCCGGCGCGCATGATCTCGCAGAAATAGGCAGCTTCGAACAATGTGAAAGTCACGAGCGCCGAGAGGAATGCGCCAACCTGGATCGGTCGCGATGCGCCGGTAATCCACTGCCCGATGTAGGGAACCAGGAAGTAAAACCAGAAGATCACCAGCACGAGCGGCATCGAGCGGATCAAGTTCACGTAGGCGCCCGCGACATGCGAGAGGCCCGGGATGCTCGATAGCCGCGCCATCGCCAGCAGCGTGCCGATCACGATGCCGCCGGCGGTCGCCATCAAGGTCAGCATGATTGTGAAGCGCATGCCGTCGAGAAACAGGTAGGGCAGCGAGCGCAGGATGACGTCCCAGTCGAAATTGGAGAACATTGCCCGTCCTCAATGCGCCGCCGCCGGCGGGCCCATGCTGATGAAGCCGGGCACGGCGACGCGCCGTTCGAGCCAGCGCATGCCGGCGACGACGACGATGTTGATAATGATGTAGATCAGGGTCGCGCCGGTGAAGGCCTCGAACACTTGGAAGGAGAATTCCGACATCGAGCGTGCCGCGGCAGTGAGCTCGATGAGGCCGATGGTCAGCGCCACCGAGGAATTCTTGATGATGTTGAGAAATTCCGAGCTCAGCGGCGGCAGGATGATGCGGAACGCCATCGGCAGCAGGACATAGCGGTAAGTCTGCGGCAGCGTGAGTCCCATCGCGAGACCAGCCATGCGCTGCCCGCTGCGCAGGCTGAGAATTCCCGCCTTCACCTGTTCGGCGACGCGCGCCGAGGTGTAGAGGCCGAGACAAATCACGGCGTTGTAGAACGAGGCATTGGAAGCCTGCTTGAGCCAGTCGCCGATCGCCTGCGGCATGACTTCCGGCAGCACGAAGTACCAGAGGAACATCTGCACCAGCAGCGGAATATTGCGGAACAGCTCGACATAGGCATTGCCGAGGCGCACCAGCCACGGCACCGGCGACGTGCGGATCACGCCGACAAGCGTTCCGACCGAGAGTGCGATCGCCCAGGCGAGCAAGGCGGTCGCCAGCGTCCAGCCGGCACCGAACAGCAGAAGCTGCAAGTAGGTATAAGTGCCGTCCGGGGACAGCTGGAAAAAGATTCCCCAGTTCCACTTGTAGCTCATCCGAGCCAGCGTCCCCTCAAACGCAACTGCGGCGCGGCTTTGAGGCCGCGCCGCGAAGTCTAGCGTTTATCCAGAGACTATTGGTAGTCCTTCGGGTCGCCGCTGTCGGTCGGCTTGGCGACCACTTTCTTGAACGACGCGCCCATCGGCAGGTTGAGATTCACGCCCTTCGGCGGGATCGGGTGGAGGAACCACTTGTCGTAGATCTTGTTGATCTCGCCGCTCTTGTAGATGCCGGTCATGGCGTCATCGACCACTTTCTTGAAGGCCGGGTCGTCCTTGCGCAGCATGATGCCGTAAGGCTCGACCGAAAGTGCATCGGCGGAGATGTCGTAGTCCTTCGGCGCCTTCGAGCCCGCCACCAGGCTGTAGAGCAGGATGTCGTCCATCACGAAGGCGGCGGCACGGCCGGTCTCGACCATCAGGAAGGCTTCGGCGTGATCCTTGGCCGGCAGGATCGTAAGCCCGAGATTCTCGCTCGGTGTTCAACTCGGTGATCTGCTTGATGTTGGTGGTGCCGGACGTCGAGACGACGGTCTTGCCCTTGAGGTCCTCGAGCTTATTGAGCTTCGCGGCTTTCTTCGACACGAAGCGGTTGGCCGTGACGAAGTGCGTGATCGTGAACGAAACCTGCTTCTGCCGTTCGAGATTGTTGGTGGTCGAGCCGCATTCGAGATCGACGGTGCCGTTCGCGATCAGCGGAATGCGCGTCGCCGAGGTCACCGGCTGCAGCTTCACGTCGAGCTTGGCGAGCTTGAGGTCGGCCTTCACGGCATCGACGATCTTGTTGCAGAGGTCCATGGCGTAGCCGACGACCTGCTGCTTGTCGTCGTAGTAGGAAAACGGAATCGAGGATTCACGATGGCCGATCGTGATCGTGCCGGTGTCCTTGATCTTCTTGAGCGTGCCTTCCTGCGCGGCCGCGGTGCCGGCAAAAAGTCCGATGGCCGCAATCGCCGTAAACATCGTCTTCAGACGCATCGAAACCCCCGTAAACACATGACCATTGGGTAATCCGGCGTATGACGCCGGAGCGTGGCTGGGATGGACCTTATCACAGGCCCGGAATAGCCGCCTACATGCGCTTGGCGCCAAAGAATATCGGCTGTTTGGGGGATACGACGGCGTTACCCCAAAATATTCGGAAGCCAGGTCGCGATCGCCGGGAACGCGATAATGATCAGCAGCAGCACGATGCTCATGGCGATGTAGGGCACGACCGCGCGGAAGATGTGCGCCATCGTGACCTGCGGCGGGGCGACGCCCTTCATCGTCATCAGCAGGAGGCCGTGCGGCGGCAGCAGCAGTCCGAGCTGCATGCAGATCAGATAGAGCACGCCGAACCAGATCAGGTCGATGTCGAGCCGCTGCACGATCGGCATGAAGACCGGCAGCGTGATCAGCATCATGCTGACCTGATCGACGAAAATTCCGAGAAAGATCAGCAGCAGCATCATGCCGGCGAGGATGGCCAGCGTCGAAAGCCCCTGGCCGAGAATGGCGGTGACGATGCCTTCCGTGGCGCCGGAAAAGCTCAGGATCTGCGAGAAGGTGGTCGCGCCGAGGATGATGAACAGGATCATGCCGGAGATCGCGACCGTGCCGCGCAGAGCTTGCATCAGGTTCTGGAGACTGAGCGCGCGATAGGCGGCAGCGAGGGCCATGGTCGCGAGCGCGCCGAGGGCGGCCGATTCCGTCGGCGTGGCGATGCCGGCCGACATTGCGCCGATCACGACGACGAAGATCGATGCGAGCGGCAGGACATAAAGAACAAGCAGCTCATAGCGCGCCCAGCCGGTTTTGCTTTCGATCGGCGTTGCCGGCGCAAGGTCCGGCCGCGTCAGCGCCCGGACCACGATGTAGCCGACAAAGGCGACGCTGAGCATCAGGCCCGGCACGACGCCGCCAATCAATAGTTTGGAAATCGAAATTCCCGACAGGCTGCCGAGCAGAACCGTCAGCGCGGATGGCGGGATGAGCATGTCGACCGCGCCGATCGCCATGATCGGGCCGGTCGCGAGAACGGGGCTGTAGCCGCGCGACAGCATCACGGGCAGCATCAGCGAGCCGAGCATGGCGGTGGTCGCGATCGTCGAGCCGGAAATCGCCGAAAAGATCGTTCCGGCGATGACTGCGACGACAGCAAGGCGGCCCGGTACCTGCCGGATCAGCCGCTCAACACCGTCAATGACCTTCAGCGCAAGGCCGGTATGGAAGAGTACTTCGCCCATCAGGATGAAAAGCGGGATCGGTGTCAGCGAGAAATTGAGCACGGCCGCGACGCTGTTGCGCGCAACCTGATGCAGGCCGGCATCGCCGCCGAGAAACAGAAAGGCGCCGATCAGGTTGATCGCGATGAAGGAGATGGCGACCGGCATGCCGGCAAACAACAGGACAGTCGAGCCGCCAAGAAGAAGGAGCGAGGCCGTCTGCCAGGACATGAGTACCTTTCAGCTTTCAAGCCGCCGATACGGCGTCGTCACGCAGGCCGACGTCGGCAGAGGCCAGCCGGTGCATGCGAAAAACGAATTCAATCGCGAGCAATACGAATCCGAGCGGAAGCGGCGCCAGCGTCCACCATTCCGGCGTGACCAGTGTCTTGATGTTGATTGAGCCGGCGCTGTAGCTCGCCGCCGTAATGAGCAGGCCGTACCAGACGAAATAGAGACAGCAAAGAAGGCCGACAATGTCGCCAAGCCATTCGAGCAGCCAGGCCACGCGGAGGGGCAAGGTGCGCAGGATGATGTCGACGCGGATGTGCTGGCCTTGCCGCAGCAGCCAGGGCGCGGCCAGCAGCGTCATCAGATAGAGAATGTCCTCTGAGATTTCATTGCTAACCGGGACGCCGCCGCCGCCGAGATTACGCGAGAGAACATCGGCTCCGATCATCACGGTCATGAGCAGCAACAGGACGCATGCTGCGACAACAAGTGCATCCAGCAGGCGCCCATACCATTCGGACAGTCGCGCCATGCTGGAGATCACCCGGACGAAAGACGGTGCTTATTTCTTCGAGAAGAATTCCCTGAGCTTCGGGCCGTGTTCAGGACTCTGCTTGATGATGCCTTCCCAGCCGGCCTGGTACGCTTTCGCGCGATAGGCCTGGGCGTCGGCTGCCATCGAACTTGATGGTCTGGATGCCGGCGTCGGCCTGCCGCTTGGTGTCCTTGGCGTTCTCGGCGGTGAACTCGGCCCGAGCTTCCGATTCCCCGAGATCGGCCGCTTTGCGCAGCACGGCTCTCTGCGCGTCGGTCAACTTATCCCACGCCGTCTTGTTGACGAGGACCGAAACCTCGGCGGTGTAGAAGCCGGGGTCGACGCGATACTTGGTCTTCTCGTGCCAGCCGAGATCGAAGATGCCGGTAATCGGCCAGCCGTAGCCGTCGACCACGCCGCGCTCGAGCGACGTATAGACTTCACCCGGCGGCGTCTGCACGACGGTGGCGCCAAGCGCCTGGAAGAAGTCGCGGTAGACCGGCGTGATGCGGATCTTCAGACCAGTGAGGTCAGGTTTCGAAATCGGCTTGGTCAGGTAGAGGTGGAACGGATTGTTGTCGACCAGCCGTGCGAGGAAGATCGCGTTCATCTTCTCCGCATAGAGCTTGGCCATGTAGTCGTAGCCGCCGTTCTTGCGCAGCTCCGACATCGGCTTCTCGGTGAGCTTCCAGGCATCGCCTTCCGGCATGACGTTGGTGGTGAAAGCGCCGGTGGTGTTTGCGATGTCGATGACGCCGCTCTGCAGCGCCTTGCCGACCTCGAAGGGCGGCATCGCCTTCGGTCCGCCGATGTAATTGATCTGGATCGTGCCTTTGCCTTCGGCGTTGACCCGCTCGATGAATTTCTCGAGGCCGCGCGAATAGGTTGTCTTTTCGGCAAAGGCCGTGACGGCGCGAAGCGTTACTTCTTGAGCGATGGCCGACGAGCAGACGAGCGTTGCCGCAATAAATCCGAGTGCAAATTTCTTGCACATGGTCACGTTCCTCCCCCCTGCCGAGTTCTGAGCGCCCGGTCGTTTGTCATGTATTTCCTATATTGTTATGAGTAGGTTAGCGAGTCAAACGAGGCGGTTTTGAGCACATCTACTGTCGCGTCAGTCCTGGCAAAGGACCTTGCTCACCTCGGTGCACGCCGATGTTTCGGTTTGCTCGGCACCGCCAATTTCAAAATTTCACACGGACTGGTCGAGGCTGGCGTCGAACTCATATCCGCGCGTCACGAAGGCAATGCCGCCAGCATGGCCGACGCCTATGCCAAGGCGACGGGCGAACTCACGTTGGTGAGCGTGCATTCGGGGCCCGGGCTTACCAACGCGATCACCGGCATCGGCGAAGCCGCGAAAAGCCGCACGCCGCTTCTGGTGCTCGCGGGCGACGTGCCGACCGGAAACGTCAAATCGAATTTTTATTTCGAACAGGCCGAACTCGTGCGCTCGGTCGGAGCGGTATCCGAGCGCATCCACACTCCGCAATCGGCGCGTGGTGATCTGTTGCGTGCGGTAACGCGAGCCCTGCGTGACCGCCAGACGGTCGTGCTCAGCCTGCCGCTTGACGTACAGGACGCGAACCTCAACGGGACGAATGCGCCGCTCGAACTGACGCCGATGCCGGGCCGCTTGCGGCCGGATCCCCAGGATGTGCACCGGCTTGCCGACGCGGCGGCACGCGCGAAGCGCCCGCTCATTCTTGCCGGGCGCGGGGCCGTGCTGTCGGATGCTGAAGGGTCACTTGTCGCGCTCGCCGACCGGCTCGGCGCATTGCTTGCGACGTCGGTCTGCGGCCACGGATTGTTCGCCGACAATCCATGGTCGCTCGGCATCTGCGGCGGGTTTTCCTCGCCTGCCGCGGACGAACTGATTTCCGAAAGCGATTTCATCCTTGGATTTGGCGTGAGCTTCACCCAGTGGACCACCAAGAAAGGCAAGCTGATCGCGCCCGGCGCGACCGTCGCGCAGATCGATATCGAGGCACCGAAGCTGGGCTACCAAAGGCAGGTGCATTTCGCCGTGCTTGGCGATGCAAAAGCCACAGCGGAAGCCCTGCTGGCCGAGCTAGGCTCATCGGGCACGAAATCCGGCCGCCGCGACGAGCGTACGCGTGAACGAATCCGATCGGGCGACAATCATCATTTCCCGCATCCCGATGAGTCGAGCGCGCAGTTCATCGACCCACGCACGCTGAGCAAGGCGGTCGATGACATTCTGCCGAAGGACCGCGTGGTTGCTTCGGACTCCGGGCACTTCTGCGGCTGGGTTCCGCGCTATCTTCGCGTTCCCAACCCAAAGGCGTCCTGCCTCAGCCATTCGTTCCAGTCAGTCGGACTCGGGCTCGCCTCCGTGATCGGTCTCGCCGTCGCCAATCCCGGCAAGCTGGCTGTACTCGGCGCCGGCGACGGTGGATTTCTGATGTCGATCGCGGATCTCGAAACCGCGATCCGTCTTGGATTGCGGCTGTGCATTCTCATCTACAACGACAGCTCATATGCCGCCGAAGTGCATTACTTCCGCCGGCAAGGCTATTCGATCGATATCGTGCAATTTCCGGAAACGGATTTCGCTGCCATCGCGCGCGGCTACGGTGCGCGTGCCGCGACCGTGCGGACGCTCGCCGATCTCGATCCCGTGCGCGTCTGGGTCAAGGACGGGGCGCCCGGTGTTTTCGTCATCGATGCCAAGATCAATCCCGATCTCGAAGCCGACTGGCATGCGGAGCATTTCCCATGAAACCGGATTTCAAACTGCCGCTGACCGGCCGCTGCCAGTGCAGAAGCGTGGCCTACAAGATCACTGCAGCGCCGCTTGCCGTCTATGCGTGCCATTGCACCGAATGCCAGCGGCAGTCGGGCAGCGCCTTCAGCCTTTCCTTGCTTGCCGACCGCAGCGCGGTTGTTGTCGAGGAAGGCCAACCCGCGGTGTGGGAACGCCAACACGAGAGCGGCCGCGTGATTGACTGCGTCATTTGCGCAAAGTGCGGCAGCCGGCTGTTTCACGAGCCGCGCGCCAATACCAAGATCACCATCGTGAAAGCGGGCAATCTCGACGACACCAGCTGGCTCTTTCCGGTCGGACATATCTGGACCCGCAGTGCCCAGCCCTGGGTTGCCATTCCGCCTGATGGAGCGAACTGCGACGTGCAGCCGCCGAACTTCGGCAACATCATCGAGGCCTGGCGCCGGCACTCCGCGGATTGACCGCCAAATAGAAACAGGCGGCGCAAGCGCCACCTGTTCAAGAGGATCCCAGGCCGTCGTTATTTGATCATGCGCTCGGTGACCGGTGGCAGGAATTTGTCGTTGTAGACATCTTCGGGCTTCGGCGGATTGGCAAGGCCGTAAGCAGCCGCCACCGAGTCGATCGTGAATTTGACCCGCTCGGGCTGTACGACGCTCAGTCCGTGCTCCTTGACCCACTTGGTGTTGGTGACACTGAGCGCGAGATCGAGCCGTACTTTCTCGATATCTTCCTTCATCATTGCGTCAACACCCTTCATGATCTTCAGCGCGGCAGCCGGGTCCTTGATGGTATCGATGGTGCCGCCGTTGAGCGCTTTAACCATCGCCCGCACGGTCTGCGGATTTTTCTCGATGAAGGCCTTGGTCGTCGCCAGGGTGAGGCCGTACATGTTGGCGCCGAAATCGGCATATTTCACCACATAGATGTCATCAAGCTTGATACCGACATCCAGCAGCGCCGGGACGTTGGAATTGATGAAGCCACCTGTGCCGTCGGCCTCGCCGCGCAGGACCATCGGGCCGAACAATTGCGGCTGCACCGGCAGCCAGTTGACCTTCACGTTTTCCGCGTTCGCAGCCTTGAACAGGATTGACGCCGTGTCGTGCACGGCTGTGCCAGGACCGCCGGCGATGCGCGCGCCGTTCAGGTCGGCGGGCTTGCGGATATTCTTGGACTTGAGCGTGATGAAGGCGAGGGGAGAGTCGTCGAAGCTGATATAGACGGCGATGAGCGGCGAACTCGGATTTTGCGCGTTGAACTTGATCATCGACGGCATATCGACCCAGCCGAAATCGTACACCCCGCCAGCGACGCTGACCGCGACGTTGGTGGCGCCTTTGCCCGCGTCGATCTGAACATTGAGTCCGCCGTCCTTGTAGTAGCCCTTCGACTGCGCGACGAAGAACGGCGCATGCGTGCCCTGGATGATCCAGTCCATCATTACCTTGATGTCTTTTTTCTCAGGCGCCTGCGCGCGCGCATAAGGCGCGGAAAGCGCGAAGAAAAAAACTGCGGCCAGGGCAATAGCCCGTCGGACATGCAAGCAGACTCGAGACATCACACGATCTCCTATTGGGACGGGCGCGTTGCCGCGGGATCCGTTTCACAAACGGTAACTTTCCCGTTGAGAAAGTCAATTGAACGCCCCGCAGAACGCGACTATCGTGACCTGCTGCCGAATTGAATGGAAGAAAAATGCCGAAACCCAAAAACAAGACCGTGCCGACCTCGGGGCGCGCCCAATTGCCAGCTGCGCGCAAAAGGCAATGGCAAGAACCAGCGCCAACTTGCGCGCGAAGGCGCCCAGGTTCTCGATCTGGCGCGCTATGCCATAGGCACGCGCCTGCGGCACGCGCGGCTGATGCGTGGCTCGCGCCTGAAGGATGTCGCAAATGCTGCGGGTTGCTCGGAAAGCCTTGTGTCCAAGATCGAAAACAACAAGATCGAGCCCTCGCTGCAGGTGCTGCACAAGCTCTGCACCGTGCTGAGAATAGGGCTCGGGGAGCTATTCACCCAGCAGGAAGAGGATGCCCCGGTTGTAACGCGGGCGGGGCAGCGTTCGAAGATCGAGATGGATCCAGTCCGCCGTGGCCACGGAATTCTGATGGAGCGCGTCATTCCATATGCGAAAGGTCACTTGCTCCAAAGCAACATTCACATCGTTGCGCCCGGCGGATCGAGCTTCGGCCTTATCTCGCATGAGGGTGAGGAGGTGGGCTACGTCATTACCGGCGAGATCGAGCTGTTTCTCGGCGATAAGGCCTATCAGCTGTCGGCCGGCGATACGTTTTGCTTCCGCTCGGAGATCGGTCACGGCTATCGGAACCGGAGCAGGACCGAAGCGCGCATCCTGTTCGTCAACACGCCGCCGACCTTCTAGAATTTCCCGTTGCTCAAGTGACTTGAACTAGTCTAGCGTGCCGTCCGCCAAAAACGGACGCGCGTCGGGGGAAGTAACGATGCTCAAGCTGCCTCACCACAAACGATACGATTTCTTGCCGATCACCAAGCGGAAGCACTATTCGTGGCCGGGCGGCAAACGGCTCGCATTCTACATCGCGCTCAATATCGAGCATTTCGCCTTTCAGGCAGGGCAGGGCATCGATCCGCATAATCGCACGGGCCCGCAGACCTCGCGTAACTATGCCTGGCGCGACTACGGCAATCGTGTCGGCAACTGGCGCTTCTTCGAGATGCTCGACGAGTTCAAGCTGCCCGCATCGATCCTGCTGAATTCGGCGGTATGTTACGAATATCCGGACATCGTCGAGAAGATCAAACAGCGGGGCGACGACGTGCTCGGCCACGGCCGCACCAATGCGGAGGTGCTGCGCGGGATGTGGGAAGAGGACGAGCGCCGCGTTATTCAGGAATGCGTCGACGTCATACGAAAGCATGTGGGCGTAAGGCCGACCGGCTGGATGGGGGCAGGCGCGGCCGAGACGAATGTCACGCCGGACCTCCTGAAGGAGTGCGGGCTTCACGCATCTGCTGGACTGGCCGGTCGATGATCAGCCGATCTGGATGCGTACGCGCTCGGGTCCGCTGCTCTCGGTCCCCTATCCGATGGAGCTCAATGACGCCGGCACGCTGGCGCTGCGTGATCACACCGGACGCGCAGTTCGCCGACATGATCGTCGACCAGTTCGAAGAACTGCTCGAAGCGTCGGAAAAGCAACCGCTCGTCTTCGCTCTGTCGCTGCACGGCTTCATTCTCGGACAGCCGTTCCGCCTGCGTCCGCTGCGTCAGGCGCTCAAGCACTGCGTCCAGCACAAACACGCCGACCAGATCTGGTTCACGCGGGCCGGCGAGATCTCGAAGTACTGTTACAGTATGGAGCCTGGGATCATCCCCGGCAGTTGAGGATTGCCATGAATGTGAGCACCACAGCGAACGCGACCACCAAGCTTCTGCGGGCAACGCCCGAGACGGTTCATTGGGGCTATCTCGATGCAACCATCAAGCCTGCGCTCACCATCGATTCGGGCGAGCGGGTGACGATCGAATGCGCCACCTGCAATCCCGAATGGATGCCGGCAAAAGACAGCGGCTTCGACATTCTCCCCGACATCGTCGAAATTCATCAGAAGGTGAAGAAGGGATCCGGCAATCACATCTTCACCGGCCCGATCTACATCCGCGACGCCGCGATCGGGGACGTGCTCGAGGTCAAAATCCTCGACATCAAGCTCCGGCAGAACTGGGGATGGAACCTCTTCCGCGGTTATATGGGCACGATTCCGGAAGACTTTCCCTACACCAAGATCATTCATGTTCCGCTCGACCTGAAAGCCAACGTCGCGACCATGGCGTCGGGCTACAAGATTCCGATGGCGCCGTTCTTCGGTCAGCTCGCGGTGGCGCCTGCCGAAGGTGTTCGGGCGGCAGAACAGCAAGGAACCGCGCGAATTCGGCGGCAACCTCGACTGCAAGGAGCTGACGGCGGGCAGCACGATCTATCTGCCGGTATGGAACGAGGGCGCGCTGTTCTCGACCGGCGATGGGCATGCGGCGCAGGGCGACGGCGAGGTCGACGGAACCGCGATCGAGACCGCGCTCACGGGCACATTCGAGTTCAATGTGAAGAAAGAAGCTCGGCTGGAAGATGCCGCGTGCTGAGACCCCGACCCACTACATCACGTTCGGTCTCGACACCGACCTCGACGATGCCGCGCGTCAGGCGCTGAAGGAAATGATCGACTGGATCGTCAGCATGACCGGCATCCACAAGGACGAAGCCTATGCCATGTGCAGCTTCGCGGGCGATCTGCACGTAACGCAGACGGTGAACAACGTCAAAGGCGTGCATGCGATGCTTCAGAAGAGCATATCTGAAGAAGTAGCATGTGCGGCGGCATCAGCCCGCTATTGCATTGACCGGACCGGGTCCCGTCTGCTGTTTCGCGTGAGTGGGGAAAGTTCGTGCCAGGCTTCGTTCGACTTCAGGATGTCTCGCTTCGTTACAATGACGAAGAGACAGCGCTCGCGCTGCACAGGACAAGCTTCGAAGTCGAGCAAGGCGAATTCGTCGCCGTCGTTGGGCCGTCCGGTTGTGGAAAATCGACGCTGATGAAAGTAGTGACGGGCCTTTGGCCTGCGACGGTTGGCCATGTCAGCGTCGCGAACAAACCGGTGGTCGGCCCGCTCAACATCGTCGGCATGGCATTTCAGAACTCCTCCTTGCTGCCGTGGCGCACGATTCTGAAAAACGTGATGCTGCCGCTCGAAATCGTGGAGCCGCATGCGAGCCGGCTGCGCAAGGACCGCAGCGCCTACGAAGCAAAGGCGCGCGATCTTCTCGCACTCGTCGGTCTGAAGGGTTACGAGGATAAGCAGCCGTGGCAATTGTCCGGCGGAATGCAGCAGCGCACGCAACTGTGCCGCGCGCTCATTCATGAGCCATCGCTGCTGATGCTCGACGAACCCTTCGCTGCCCTCGATATGTTCACGCGCGAGGAATTGTGGCTGGCGTTACAGGAACTGTGGATGGCGCGCCGGCCCACGGTGATCCTGGTCACCCACGATTTGCGTGAAGCGGTGTTCCTGGCGGACCGGGTGCTGGTCATGAGTGCGCGGCCGGGCCGGATCATCCTTGATCGCAAGGTGAATGAACCGCGTCCGCGCGCGCTCATGAGCACCTACGAGCCCGAATCGGTGAACCTTGTGCATGAATTGCGGGAGCACATCAGTGCAGCACGCGCAAATGCAGCCTGATATCCAGAACGCTCGCGCGCCGATCCCCGAATCCGACGATATCCCGGTCATCGTACGGAAGACACCGTTCTTCGAACGTGAGCTTGTGCGTCAGGTTCTGCCCTGGGCAGTGATCGCAGGCATGTTCGTGCTGTGGGAGCTGGCGGTCCGTATTTTCCAGATTCAGCAGTTTGTACTGCCCGCACCGACGGCGGTCTTCGAAGAGCTGTGGCGCTGGCGCGTGCCGATCCTCGAGAATTCGTGGCAGACACTGATGACCACGCTAATCGGCTTTGCGTTTGCCATAGTCATAGGTGCAATCGGCGGGGTCGCGCTCGGATCATCGCGGGTGATCTATGACGGATTTTATCCAGCGCTGATCGCATTCAACTCCGTGCCGAAGGTTGCGGTCATTCCGGTGCTGGTCATCTGGTTCGGTATCGGCACGGTTCCCGCAGTGATCACGGCATTTCTGCTCTCATTCTTCCCTATTCTTGTGAATGTGGCGACCGGGATCGCGACGGTCGAGCCGGAATTGCGCGACGTGTTGCGGGCGCTCGGCGCGAGCAAGCGCCAGGTGATCATGAAAGTCGGCCTGCCGCGGGCGATGCCCTATTTCTTCGCCTCGCTGAAGATTGCAATGACGGTCGCGTTTGTCGGTTCGATCGTGGCCGAAACGGTGGCCGCCAATGCCGGCATCGGCCATCTGATGCTCGTCGCATCCTCGCGCTTCGAGGTCCCGCTGGCTTTCGCGGGCCTGATCGTCACCGGCCTGATGGGCGTCGGAATGTACGTGATCTGCGTCGCCATCGAGCGGCGGATGACCGGATGGGCAACTCGAGGCTCGGAGGGGGTCACATTCGGCAACTGATGGTACGAACAAGGAGCACGAGCCGTGCAACTCCAGCTCGATAAGTACAAAGATCTGAAGCTTCGCCTCGATGGTTTTCTCAAGCCGGGTGAACAGCATAAGCGCAATGTACTGCTTGATTCCGTCTATGCTTCGCTGCCGCGCGATCCGGAAGCCAAGGTGTTGGTTTTCAGCGCCGAAATCGTGCCGGGCGGTTACACCAACTGGCACTGTCACAACGGCGCGACATTCTTCGTCTGCACGCAAGGCCTGTTCGAGGCACATTTCCAGGAGGGCACGCTGGTCAAGGCGAAGGCGGGCGACGTCTATTCCGAGCCGATTGGGAAATTCCACCGCGGCTACAACCCGCATCCCGAGCTCCTCTATTCCTGCATCGGGCTTTGCCTTACGCCGCCCGACCGCGACCACATTACAAGTGCGAAGGAGCGGCCGTGGTGAGCGCGCGGCGAACGGCAACAACGGCGGCGGAGCCGGTCACGCTGCCTATCGTCGGCGATGACGCGCGGTTTCACGTGCGGCGGGTCTACTGCGTGGGCCGCAACTATCTCGATCATATCCGCGAGATGAAGGAAGCGGACGAGCGCGACCCGCCGTTCTTCTTCCAGAAGCCCACCGACGCGATCGTCCAGAATGGGGCGGTGGTGCCTTATCCGGCGGCGACCGGAGATTTTCAGTTCGAGGTCGAGCTGGTGGCAGCGATCGGCCGTGGCGGCACCGACATTTCCGTCGCGTCCGCCGAATCCCACATCTTCGGCTACGCCATCGGCCTCGATCTCACGCGCCGCGACCTGCAGCGCGATGCCGCAAAACGCGGTCTGCCTTGGGAGATGGGAAAATCATTCGATCATTCAGCGCCGTGCGGGCCCATTCACCGGATCGAGACCACCGGCGCCATCCGTGAGGGAACAATCAGCCTGTCGGTCAACGGGACAGTTCGGCAGAAGGGCGATATCGGCCAGATGATCTGGAATGTGCCAGAAATCATCGCCCAGCTCTCGAGTTCAGTATGAATTGTGCCCAGGTGACATCATTCTTACCGGTACGCCCGCCGGCGTAGGGCCGGTGGCGCCGGGTGATGCGATCGAATGCACGATCGATGGACTGGGAACATTCGCAATCCGGATAGGGCCTAAACTGCAACAGCGCCCGTAATACCGCTTGCTGCAAAATCGCTTTCGGGCCGCTGGCCGACCGGTGCCAATTCGGTATTCTCGGGCCAGCCGTTCGGTATCATTGGGGGGCATCAATCGCTTCAATTCACGAGGTTCGAGTATACCGACCATTTATTGACGGCCTGCGGGCGGTTGCAATTCTCACGGTTGTTGGCTCTCACATCAGCCTGCCCGGTTTTAGCGGGGGATTTGTCGGCGTCGATATCTTTTTTGTTATCTCGGGCTATCTGATTATCAATCAGATCGCGGAGGACATCGAGAACAAGCGGTTCAGCATTCTCGACTTCGCTACGCGCAGAACTTTCCGCATCTTGCCGGCCTTCTTGCTGGTCATGGTCGTGTGCCTTGCGCTCTCCACGACGATATTCATGCAAGCCGAGCCGAAAGATTTTGCGGAATCCTTTTTCCTGTCCGCGATCATGGTCGCGAACCACCACTTTTTATCGCATACAGGTTATTTCGACATGGCCGCGGTCACGAAGCCGCTGCTGCACATGTGGTCGCTTGCGGTCGAAGAGCAATTCTATCTTTTGGCGCCGCTAACATTGCTCGCCATGACCGCGATGACGGCGAAAATGAAACCGGAAACTCGTCGTAGAACCTGGATCGCGGTCACCTTCGGGTTGGGCATCGTGTCGTTTGTTGCCTGCGTAATATTCACATACCCGTCGATTAGACCAAACGTTTCATTTTACATTATGCCGACGCGTGGATGGGAGTTCATCCTCGGTGGAGCGGTGCCGGCGATCGCTGCGGTCGTCTGCCGGTTGCCAGCTTTCGTCAATAAGAGCCTGGCCATCGCCGGCGCCGCCGCGATTGTGCTCGCCGTACTTTGTTTCGATGCCGACATGCTCTACCCGTTCTATTGGGCGGCGGTCCCTGTCATCGGGGCGACTTTGATCATCACCGGTGGGCTCGTCGAGCCTCGTAACGTTGTTGCGCGCGCGCTCGCAACGAAGCCGATGGTTTGGATCGGCCTTGTTTCCTATCCCTGGTATCTGTGGCATTGGCCGCTCATATCATTCGTTCGTACAATGAACTTCGGCGAGCAGAGCTTCACCGAAGAGATCGGCGCTGCAGCTCTGTCATTGGCGCTTGCGGTTCTCACCTATCGTTTTGTCGAATTGCCGGTGCGACGGCTGCGGAAAAAACGCAATTTCCGCCCTGCTGCCGTTGTAGCTCTTGGGAACCGCGTCGTGCGTTTTGGTTGCCAGCTTGGGATATCTATGGTCGCTGCGTATTACTCCCCTCATGCTTCCTCAACTGTCGGGCCTCGGGCCGCCTCAGATTACCGGTCGCGACTATCCACCTGTTTCACATCATGGCGTTCTGATGGGAGATTCGCATGCGCTCGTCATCGAGCAGGCATTCAAGGAATACGCCCGGCGGGCCGGTGCCAGCCTAACGTCAGTATTCGAAGTCGGATGTCCGCCGTTCAAGGCGGCGGTCAAAGATGGGCGCGGAAGGCCTGCCGCCCGGTGCGATTCGTTTGATCCAAATGCATTTCAGGGGGCAGAATTTGCGATCATTACAGTACGGTGGAATTTTTATCTCGGGTTGCCTCAGTCGGATCCGTTCCATCGTTCGTTTCTTCTGATCGATCAAACCAAGAAAGACCCTTATGAAATATTGGCCGCGGGTCTTGCCGCCACACTTGCGGATGCGAAACGTGCGGGTGTCCGGCGTATCCTGATCATTGCCCCTCTGCCCGAATTCCCGTGGTACTCGCCGGCCTGTGTCGTGAAGGCAATTCGTGTCGGATCCGATACGCTGCTCGGTCCTTCGAGCAAAAGTCGATGCAAGGCGAGAACGCACAGTCACCATTCTTCGTCAGGCGGTGGCTCCTTTTGAAAACGTCAGACTCATCGATCCGATCAATCTCTTCTGTACGGAAACGGAGTGCCGTCCGAACAACGGGAACGAACTCTTTTTCTTCGATACGAGCCATCTAAGCTCGGCAGGAGCCGAGCGCCTCTATCAAGGATACGAGCGCGATTTTTTATGGGCGCTCACCGGCGATGATGCCGGGAAAAGCGTCTCTAAGAACTCGACCCGCTGACGGGAGAAATCTACTCTTTGTCCCGGAAAAACACCGCTGCGTCGGTGCTGAAAGCTTTACGGGAATCCGGGTCCAGATAGAGCATGTGCCCGCCGCGATAGAGCTTGAGCTGCGCGCGCCCAGGCGGATCGAAGTCCGGCAGCCGATCGAGCACATAGCGCCTCATCGCGTACGGGGTGATCATGTCGGAATAACCGTGCGCGATTAGAAGCCGGAACGACGGACCGTAGGCCAGCAAGGTCGCGCAAATCGTCCTCAACGCTTGCCTGCAACCGGCCGCCTCCTTCCCAATCCCAATGGACGTCGCGCGCGAGCAGGGCGTAGGTCATCTCTGTTTTGAATCCGAGCTCGTTGCGGGCGTAGGAGGCCATGGCGCCGCCGTAAGCGCGCGTGACGACGTCGAGAATTGGATCAGGCGAACGCGATGAACGAGCCTCTGGATATGGATCGTCGATGGCAAAGGCTGCATCATACCGGCTTACGATTTTGCCTTCGCGCCCGCGCAGATTTTTCACGTAGGCGCCGGCAACATAACCTCGCTCCTGCGTGACGACATCCAGTGGAAGTCCGGTCATCTGTGCGACGCGGCTGTAGAACGACTTCGCTGCATTCACCTTTGGGCGGGGCCCCAGCAAGCGTGACAAGATAGTCGGTCATTGCAAATTTTTCGGCTGCGGCGAGCGCATCGGGCGTGAATGCGTGCTTGTGCTCGAGCTCGGCCGCCGCCAGCGACGGCAACTGCAAGGCGGCATGCAATGGGTTGTTGTCGTTGCCGAAAGTCAAAGAGCCATTCAGCAAAGGCGAGAGCATCACGATGCCGTTGATGATGATGCCCTGCTCGCTCTGCAAAGCGCGCGCGGTCTTGGCGGCACGGAACCCGCCGTAACTTTCGCCGAACAGATATTTCGGCGAGCCGGCGCGATTGTTTTTGGCGACGTAGAGCGAAATTGCCTTGGCCATCGCGCTGGCATCGCTCTTTACGTTCCAGAAATACTTGGCGACTTCGGGTTTGATTGCGCGGCTCCAGCCGGTGCCGATCGGGTCGATCAGGACCAGGTCGGTGAAGGCGAGCCAGGTATCGGGATTGTCGCGCAGGACCGCGCGCGTGGCGTCATGCGGGTCCGGTCCGAAATCGAGAATGCGCGGGCCAACAAGGCCAAGATGCAGAAAGGCGGATGCCGCGCCCGGTCCGCCATTGAAGACGAATGTCAGCGGACGGTTTGCGGAGCCGCTCTTTGCAACATAGGCGGTGTAGAATACCGCAGCGCTTTGCTCGCCCGATTGATCGTAGAACGCCAGCGTGCCGGCGGTCGCCGTATAGGCAAGCTTCCCGCGGGACGTGTCGATCGAATGCTCGGTGACGGCATCGGCCGGCAGCAACCGCAGCACGCCTTTCGCGGTCTCCTGCCGTTCGGCGGCAGTCTGTTCGCCGGCCGGCCGCGGCCGGCTCTTGGTGGCGTCGTCTGCGTTTGCGGAATGAAACGTGCCGGCAAGGACAATCGCCAGCACGAGGCGGTGGAGGAAGGAAAGGGGCATCGGCGCACGCAACTCCTGTGATGCCCCCGAATTCTCCGACGTGTTGTTCGCCTAACGTCTGCCGCGGAAGTTCGGACGGCGCTGCTGCGGGGAGGCGGCCGGTGCGTCGCCTTTGTGACGGAAACTGATGCGCCCGCGCTGCAGATCGTAGGGCGACATTTCAACGATCACCCGGTCGCCGACACCCGTGCGGATGCGGAACTTGCGCATCTTGCCGGCCGTGTAGGCCAACACCTCGTGATCATTGTCGAGCTTCACCCGGAAGTTGCCGTCCGGGAGAACCTCGGTGACGGTACCGTCAAACTCCAGCAGCTCTTCTTTCGCCATCCAGTCGACTCCAATTGCCTTACCGTGGCCGGTGGCCGGCGCTGCGGCGCGGCTCATTCGGGCGCTTCAGGAATGTAACATTTCCGATGCCGCTTGGCTCCCCTGCCGTAGCGTCCTGCCGGTGCGCGGGGTGACCGTTCTGGCTCGGACGGTCTTGGCGGCCATTGCCGCCGTTATGGGGCCGGTGGCCGTTGTTGCCGGGACGGCCATGACCGCCGCCGTGCCGTGACCGCGCTGTTGCTTGCCGCGATGCGGCCGGCCGCCGTGGCGGGCCTCTGCCGGTTGCGGGGCCGCATGGCCTGCCGGCTTGCCTGTGCGCCGGTCGGTTGCCGGGATGGTCATGCGGATCAGCCGCTCGATGTCGCGCAGATAGGCCCGCTCCTCATGGTCGCAGAACGAGATCGCCACGCCTTCGGCGCCGGCGCGCGCGGTGCGGCCGATGCGATGGACATAACTCTCGGGGATGTTCGGCAGATCGTAATTGACCACGTGGCTGACGCCGTCGACGTCGATGCCGCGGGCGGCAATGTCGGTGGCAATCAGCGTGCGCAGCCGGCCGTTGCGGAAGGCGGCGAGAACGCGCTCGCGCTGGTTCTGCGACTTGTTGCCATGGATCGCTTCGGCGGCGTGACCGGCTTTTTGCAATCCGCGTACCACCTTGTCGGCGCCATGCTTGGTGCGGGTGAACACCAGAACGCGGTCGGTCTTTTCGGTTTTGAGCACCTCGATCAGCAGCGATGCCTTCGACGCCTTTTCGGTGAGGATGACGCGCTGCTCGACCCGGTCGACGGTCGTGGCTTGCGGCGTGACGGCCACGCGGGCGGGATCGCGCAGCATCTGCGTCGGCGAGTTCGGTGATTTCCTGCGGCATGGTCGCCGAGAAGAACAACGTCTGCCGCTGCTTCGGCAGCATGGCGACGATCTTCTTGATGTCGTGGATGAAGCCCATGTCGAGCATGCGATCGGCTTCATCGAGCACCAGCACCTCGATCTGGTCGAGGCGCAGCGCGCGCTGATGAACCAGATCGAGCAGGCGGCCGGGCGTCGCAACCAGCACTTCGGCGCCGCGCGCAAGCGCGCGCACCTGCCGGTTGATCGGTACGCCGCCGATCGCGAGCGCGATCTCGAGCGGGCGGATGTGACGGCCATAGGTGCGGAAGCTGTCGGCGATCTGGCCGGACAATTCGCGCGTCGGCGATAGCACCAGCACGCGGCAGGATTTCTGCGCGGGACGCTGACGCTTGTTGAAGAGATGATTCAGGATCGGCAGCGCGAAAGCCGCGGTCTTGCCGGTGCCGGTCTGCGCGATGCCGATGACATCGCGGCTCTGGCACGCAAGGGGAATGGTCTGGGCCTGGATCGGGGTTGGAGTGACGTATTTCTCTTGCGCGAGGGCGCGAAGGATCGGCTCAGCGAGGCCGAACTCGTTAAATGAAGTCAAAGAGTCTCTTTCTTATATGGCGAACCGGCCGTGCTGCGATTGCAGCCGGCGGAATCGCGGGGTTCTTCAAGACATCCCGCGTGGCCAGGGTTGTCGCTTAGTTGGAGAAACGGAGGAGGCGGGGCGAAATTCGTTTTAATGAGTTTCGTGCACGCAGCCCGCAAACCCGAGATCGGGTCTTTCATCCGTTGGCGGTCATATGACAGGTAGCTCGTGGTCTTTTCAAGGCATAAGCGGAGATTGCTGCCGCATATGATGAATAAAAGCCTTTTTCGGCCCTGAGCTCGACGATTTTGTGCCGGACAGGATCGCAGCCGATGCAATAGACAAGCCCCCGTAGATCGGGGAATGTCGGGCCGGAAACCCAGTCCTGGGCCAGAAAGACACTCCGGAGTTCGTCGTAATGCCGTTTCCCAGGGCCTCTTCGGCCCTTTCCCGCTTTACCGTCCTCGATCTGACGCGCGTGCGCGCGGGGCCGACCTGCGTGCGCCAGCTCGCCGACTGGGGCGCCAATGTCATCAAGATCGAGACGCCGCCGCATCTGGAAAAAGGCGAGGGACCGGGCGGCCCGCGCCGAATGCCGACTTCCAGAACCTGCATCGCAACAAGCGCAGCATCACGCTCGACCTGAAATCGCCGCAGGGCCTCGCCGCATTCAAGCGCATGGTCGAGAAGGCCGACGTCGTGGTGGAGAACTTCCGCCCGGACGTGAAGGACCGGCTCGGCATCGACTACGAGTCGCTGAAGAAGATCAACAAGCGCATCGTGCTCGGCAGCATCTCCGGCTTCGGCCAGGACGGGCCCTATCGCGACCGGCCGGGCTTCGACCAGATCGCGCAGGGCATGGGCGGGCTGATGTCGATCACCGGGCTGCCGGGGCAGGGGCCGGTGCGCGTCGGCATCCCGATCGCCGATCTGTCCGCCGGCCTGTTCTGCGCGCTCGGCATCCTGGTCGCGCTGCTCGAGCGCGAGGTCTCCGGCGAAGGCCAGTGGGTGAAGACCTCGCTGCTGCAGGCGCAGATCTTCATGCTCGACTTCCAGGCCGCGCGCTGGCTGCAGATGCACGAGGTGCCGAAGCAGGCCGGCAACAATCATCCGACCAGCATTCCGACCGGCGTATTCAAGACCAAGGACGGCCACATCAATATCGCGTCGACCGGCCAGGTGATGTGGGAGCGGCTGTGCAACGCGCTTCAGGCGCCGGAGCTGATCAAGCATCCCGACTATGCGACCGGCGCGCTGCGCTCGAAGAACCGCGACGCGCTCAACGCCGAGATCGACAAGCGGACCGTGCACAAGACCAGCGCCGAATGGATCGATATCTTCAACAAGATCGGCGTGCCCTGCGGGCCGATCTATGCGATCGACGAGATGTTCGCGGACCCGCAGGTCAAGCACTCGGCATCGCGCAAGCAGCGAAGCGTCCCGACGGCAGCGAGCAGGTCTTCGTCGGCCAGCCGGTGAAGCTTTCGCGCACGCCGAGCAAGATCGTGGCGACGCCGCCGGCGCAGGGCGAGCACACCGACGAGGTGCTCAAGGAATTCGGCTTCGCCGACAATGAAATCGCCGAGCTGCACAAAGCGCAGGCAGTGTAAGGCCGTCAGCCAGCGTCTGGCCATGACGAAGTGACGACGAAGGAGCACGTGAATGACCCAGACCGACAAAATGCTGTCCCGCAAGGAGGGCGGCGTCGGCTATCTGATCTTCAACAATCCGGAGCGGCACAACGCGGTGTCGCTGGAAATGTGGGACGCGGCCTCGGGCATCCTCGCGGATTTCGCCGCCGACAAGGCGATCCGCGTCGTGGTGCTGACCGGCGCCGGCGGCAAGGCCTTCGTGTCGGGCGCCGACATTTCCAAGTTCGAGAGCGAGCGCTCCAGCAAGGACGCGATCGACCGCTACAACGCCGCGGTCGACCAGGCGAACACGGCGGTCTACGAATTTCCCAAGCCGACCATCGCGATGATCCGCGGCTATTGCATCGGCGGCGGCGTCGGCCTCGCGCTGTGCTGCGACCTGCGCATCTGCTCGGAGAATTCCAAGTTCGGCGTGCCGGCGGCGAAGCTCGGCCTCGGCTACGGCTTCAAGGGCATCAAGAAGCTGGTCGACGTGGTCGGCCCGTCCTTCGCCAAGGAGATCTTTTTCACCGCGCGCCAGTTCACCGCCGCGGAAGCGCTGCAGATGGGCCTGGTCAACCGCGTTCTGCCCGACGCCGAGCTCGAGAAATATGTGAAGGACTACGCCGAGACGATCAGCGGCAACGCGCCGCTTACGGTCAATTCCGTCAAGTATATCGTCGGCGAGGTGGTCAAGGACGAGAGCAAGCGCGATCTCAAGCGTTGCGACGACCTGGTGGCGCAATGCTTCGCCAGCAAGGACTATATCGAGGGCCGCAAGGCCTTCATGGAGAAGCGCAAGCCGGCATTTACCGGCTCATAAATCGGAAATGGGGGCCGAAGAGACGTTCGCGAATGGTGTTGGTACAAGAATGTCAAATGACAGCCGCGGCTAGCGGCGGGTACAGGGGAGGAAGCGCGTGGCGTCGGTCGAGTTGCGGGGCCTGACAAAGCGATACGGCAATTCCGCCGTTGTCGATGACGTATCACTCACGATAGAGCACGGCCATCTTGTGTGCCTGCTCGGCCCTTCGGGCTGCGGCAAGACGACGACGTTGCGGCTGATTGCGGGGTTCATAGAGCCCAGTGAGGGCGAAATCCGCGTCGGCGACCGACTGGTGTCCTCGCCGGCAAACACCTTGCCGCCCGAACGTCGCAACATGTCGATGATCTTCCAGAGTTACGCGCTGTGGCCGCATATGACGGTCGCCGAAAACATCATCTATGGCTTGAAGCTGAGGAAGATGGACCGCGATACGATCGGCAAGAAGCTCGACGCCATTCTTGGGACGACGAAGCTGGCGCCGCTGGCGCAGCGCTACCCCGGCGAATTGTCGGGCGGACAACAGCAGCGTGTTGCCTTGGCCCGCGCGTTGATCGTCGAGCCGGAGACGCTGCTGCTCGACGAGCCGCTGTCCAATCTCGATGCGAACCTGCGCGAGGAGATGCGGTTCGAGGTGCGCCGCCTGCACGACGCTTACCGTTACACCACGGTCTACGTCACGCACGACCAGTCCGAGGCGATGACCACCGCCGACCTGATTGCGGTGATGAATGCCGGCAAGATCGAGCAGTCAGGTTCACCGGAGGAGATCTACGATCGGCCGCGTTCGGAGTTCGTCGCGCGCTTCATCGGCTCGAGCAACGTTATCAAGGGCAAGGGTCTCGATGCGACGCGTGTCGACTTTGCCGGGAACGCCGCTGCGATGCAGCGGCGAGACAATCAAGAGCGGGCGCGGCGACGCCGGTGTCGATCCGCCCGCACGACATCGCGATTTCCGCAACGCAGCGGCAGGGCGAAAACGTCGTTCCGGCGACAGTGGTGCGGCAGGTCTTTCTCGGCGGCAGCCGGGATTATATGGTTGAGGCCAAGGACGGCACGCAGCTGCGCGTGCTTACCGGTGCGGGCGAGAACATCCCGCAAGGCAGTCGCCGTCTGGCTGCACCTGCCGCCGGAGCGCTGCCGCGCGCTGAGCGGATGAAAGTCGGGGGCGAGACGACAAATAAGGACAAAGGAGGATACGCCGATGAAAGGCTCAAAAATTTCACGTCGCGACGTGCTGATCGGCTCGAGCGCGCTCGCTGCCGGCGCCGCGTTCTCGACCAAGGTCATGTCGGCGGCGCCGCCGGCGACCGCGGTCACGCCGGCACTGATCGAGGCGGCGAAGAAAGAAGGCAAGGTGGTCTGGTACACCTCGGTCGATCTCAAGCTCGTCGGAGCAGATCGGTAAAGCGTTCGAGGCTAAATATCCCGGCGTCAGCCTGCAAGGTCGAGCGCACCGGCGCCGAGCGGGTGCTGCAACGTATCGGCCAGGAATACACGGCGCAATGTGCATGCGGTCGACGTGGTCAACTCGTCGGACGCATCGCATCTCGTCTACTGGAAGGATCAGGGCATGCTGGCGCCCTACGTTCCGGAAGACGTCGCGAAATTCTACCCGGCGGAGCACAAAGACGCCGACGGTACATTCGCGAGCTTCCGCGTGTTCCTGTGCGTGATCGCGTACAACACCAACCTGGTAAAGAAGGAAGAGGCACCGAAGAGCTTTGCCGATCTGCTCGATCCGAAGTGGAAGGGCAAGATCATCAAGGCGCATCCGGGTTACAGCGGCACCATCATGACCGCGACCTACCAGGTTTCGCGCGATCTCGGCTGGGAGTACTTCGAGAAGCTCGCGCAGCAGAACATCCTGCAGGTGCAGTCGGCTGCCGATCCGCCGAAGAAGCTTGCGCTCGGCGAGCGTGCGATCCAGGCCGACGGCGTCGAATACCTGATCTTCCAGGAAAAGGAGAAGGGCCAGCCGGTCGAGCCGGTCTATGCCACCGAAGGCACGCCGATCATCATCGGACCGAACGGGCTGTTCAAGGCGGCGCCGAATCCGAACGCGGCGCGGCTGTTCCAGAGCTTCTGCTTTTCGCCGGAGTGCCAGAAGCTCGCCATCGAAATCGGCGGCTTGCGGTCCGTGCATCCGCAAGTTCCGGAACATCAAGGCCGTACGCCGCTGAGCAAGATCAAGCTGATGAAAGATGACGCAGCGGCCGTGCTTAAAAACGGCGAACAGATCAAGGCGCGTTACGTCAAGATTTTTCGTGTGTAACAGTTTGAGCCTCCCCCTACATGGGGGAGGTTTTTCGTTCCTCCAACGGTCTGCTCGATGACGGCGGTCGCATCAACGGCACCGATTGCAAGGCGGCGGCTCGGCTTCGATCTCTCGAAGCCGGTGCTGCTCGCCTTCGCAGCGATCCTGTTCGCGCTGATCGCCATGCCGCTGTCGTGGCTGGTCCTGTACGCCTTCACCGGCAAGAACGGCGCCTTCACCCTCGACAATTTCCATCGGCTGGTGTCCGACGCGGCCTATCTCGATCCGCTATTGACCACTTTTGCACTTGCCACCTTGTCGGCGTTGATCTGCTGCGCGGTGGCGGCGCCAATGGGCTGGCTGGTGGCGCGCACCGATATGCCGCTACGTCGCACGATTCGCCTGCTGGTGACCGCCTCGTTCGTGACCCCGCCGTTCCTCGGTGCGATCGCCTGGGAACTGCTGGCCGCGCCCAACAGCGGGCTGCTCAATCAGCTTTATCGCGAGCTCACCGGGGCAGGGCAGGATTTTCATCTGCTCAACATCTACAGCTTCACAGGCCTGGTGTTCGTCATCAGCTGCTACACGTTTCCCTATGTCTTCGTGCTGGTCGCCAATTCGCTCGACCGTACCCCCGGCGATTTGGAAGACGCGTCCGCCATTCTCGGCGGCAAGGCCTGGGACACCGCCCGCCGTATCACCATTCCGCTCGCGCTTCCTGCGATGCTCGCGGGCGCGTTGGTCGCATTCCTGCAGGCGATGACGCTGTTCGGCTCGCCGGCGATCCTGGCGATGCCGGCGGGCTTCCACACGATGACGACCAAGATCTGGAGCCTGTTCCAATTTCCGCCCAAGCCGGAGCTTGCTGCGGCCGCTTCGCTCCCGCTTCTTATTCTTACGATAATACTGCTGCGCGCGGAGCACATGGTGCTCGGCCGGCGCGGATACTCCGTCGTCGGCGGCAAGAACAGCGAGCCACGCATCGTGCGGCTCGGCGGCTGGCGCTGGGTGCTGCTGGCAGGCGCCATGCTTGTGCTGATGTGTCCGGTGTTCCTGCCATATTTCGCGCTGCTCAATGCCTCGTTCTCCAAGGTCGCCTCGCACCTGGTGTGGTTCAACAATTTCACCTTGCAGAACCTGCATTTCGTCTTTTACGAGCTGTCGGCGACGCAGCTTGCGCTACGCAATACCTTCATCCTCGGAATGTTGGCGGCGACGGCCGGGACCATCCTCGCGGTGGTGATCTCTTACGTCACAGCCCGCCAGGCGGTCGCCGGTTATCGCACGCTCGGGTTTCTTGCCACCGCGCCGGTTGCCATTCCGGGCATCGTGCTCGGCGTCGGGCTGTTCTTCACCTATACGCGGCCGCCCTTCGTGCTCTACGGCACGTTGTGGATTCTTCTGATTGCCTTCGTCACCCTGAGCTTGCCGGCAGCCTACCAGCAGATGCAGTCCGCGCTGCATGCCGTACATCCCGAACTGGAGGACGCCAGCCGCATCCTCGGCGCGACGCGGCTGCGGTCACTCTGGCAGATCACCGCGCCATTGTTACGCACCAGCGTGATCGCGACATGGTGCTTTGTCTTCGTTGGCGTGATCCGTGAATTATCGGCGGCGATCATGCTGTTCACCTCGGAAACCAAGGTCTTATCGGTGCTGATTTACGATCTCAACGAGAGCGGCGATCTCGCCGCTATCGCGGTGCTCGGGCTGCTGATGCTGGTCATCACCTTCGTCGTCGTAGCGCTGGCTAACAGCCTGCGCGGCGGCAATGCGCGCCGCAACGTCGCGGTAGGATAATCGTGGCGAGCAGTAACCTCCCGAAGACTTCCGTTGCCGAACATCTGGCCGAACACGTGGCCACCCTGCGCGTCGAAAAGCTACCGCCGACGGTGCGGCGGAAATGCGAGGATTTGCTGATCGACGTCGCCGGGCTTTGTGTTGCGGCCCGCAACACGGACTACATCAACAGCGCGATCGCCGGCTGCGACGATGAAGGCCCATGCACGGCGCTCGGTCATGCGCGCACCTTCAGCGCGGCGAGCGCCGCCTTCATCAACGGCACCGCGGCGCATGGTGAGGATTTCGACGACACGTTCGAGGGCGGTCCGGTGCATGCCGGCGCGGTAATCGTACCGGCGGTGCTGGCGGCCTGCGAGCGGCACCGTCCTGAAGGCCGCGCCGCCTTGCTCGGCGTTGCCGTCGGCACCGAGGTGATGTGCCGACTGAGCACCGTGATTCCGAAGGCAGTGCACAAGGCCGGCTTTCATCCGACCGCTATTTTCGGGGTGATGGGGGCCGTCGGCTGGCGTCGGCGCGGCACTCGGGCTGAATGCGAAGCAGATCGTTGACGCGCTTGGCATTGCCGCAAGTTTTGCCGGCGGGATCATTGAGTATCTCGCCGAGGGCGCCTGGACCAAGCGGTTGCATCCGGGCTGGGCGGCACAATCGGGTATCCGCGCGGCGCTGCTCGCGCGTGGCGGTTTCCTCGGACCGCGCACGGTGTTCGAAGGCGTGCACGGCCTTTTCCACGGCTTCGCGCATACGACGCAAGGCGACTACGAAGCGCTCACCGGCGATTTCGGAAAAAAATGGGTGACGGAAACACTCGCGTTCAAGCCTTATCCCTGCGGGACAATGGCGCATCCCTATATCGATTGTGCGAAGCGGCTGGCCGCGCGCGGCATCAAGGCCGGTGACATCAAGGAGATGGTCTGCGAAGTGGCGGAGGGAACCGTCCACCGCCTGTGGGAGCCGCTTGCCGACAAGCAGCGACCGCCAAATGGCTATGCGGCGAAATTCGCGACGCCTTTCATATTGGCGACCGGCTTCGTACGGGGCGGCGTTGGTCTTGATGCCTTCACCGACCAGGCCGTGCGCGACAAGGACGTGCTGGCAGTCGCGTCAAAGGTTCGCTACGTGATCGACCCGGATAATCCTTATCCCAACAATTTCACCGGCCATATCCGCGCCGTGCTCAATGACGGCAGCGTGGTCGAGGAGCGCCAGCCGCATTTCCGCGGCGGAGCGAAAGAGCCGCTGACGCGCGCCGACATCGAGGAGAAATTCACGCTCAATGTCCGTCACGGCGGCTGGGATGACAAGCGCGCTTCCGGCGTGCTCAAACAGCTGACGAAGCTATATGACGGCAAGGTCGACTTGGCGTTTTTGAGAGGGTAATGAGGTCTCATGGCTGAGGGCAAAGAACTCGCCGGAAAAGTTGCCATCGTCACCGGCGCCGGGCGCAATATCGGCCGTGCGATCGCGTTGGCGCTGGCCGAAGCCGGCGCTGCCGTCGTCGTGAATGTGCGGTCGAACAAGGCCGAGGCCGACGGCGTCGTCGGCGAGATCGAGAAGGCCGGCGGCAAGGCGATCGCCGTTCTTGGCGACGTCGGCGACGACAAGACCGCGGTTGCGCTCGCCGACGCAGCGCTGAAAAATTTCGGGCGCATCGATATCCTCGTCAACAACGCGGCGTTGCGACGCGAGAAACACATTTCCGACATGAGTTTCGCGGAATGGCGCGAGGTGATGAACGTCATCCTCGATGGCACCTTCCGCTGCGTGCATGCCTGCCTGCCGGCGCTGCGGAAAAACGGCGGCAGCATCATCAATATCGGCGGCATGAGCGCGCATATCGGCTCGAAAGACCGCGCCCATGTCATGACGGCAAAGTCCGCGCTGGTCGGGCTGTCGCGCGGTCTTGCGCACGATCTCGCGGCCGACAAGATCACCGCGAATTGCGTGGTGCCAGGTGCGATCGATACGACGCGGCCCGCTTCATCGCAGAAGCCTGCCCATCATCTGACGCATGGCACCATCACCGGCGAGCGCGGCAAG
Source organism: uncultured Alphaproteobacteria bacterium (assembly GCA_963794665.1). GTDB lineage: Bacteria > Pseudomonadota > Alphaproteobacteria > Rhizobiales > Xanthobacteraceae > Pseudolabrys. The sequence goes on from CAWCEW010000021.1 coordinate 488,058, forward strand.
CCGCAGGATGTCGCGGCCATGGTGCGGTTTCTCTGCGGCCCCAACGGACGCTACATCACCGGCCAGACGATCCACGTCAGCGGCGGTGCCTATCTGGGGTCGTGATTGAGGTGACGGCACGCCTCCGAAAGTGCTAATCCAACGGCAATCCTGTTCCGGGTGACAACGAGGGTCTCATGTATTCCGATCTTGGTCTTTATATCGACGGCAAGTGGCTCAACGGCGAGGGCCGCAAGGGCGAGGACGTAATCAATCCGGCGACCGGCAAGACGCTGGCGCATCTTCCGCATGCGAGCAAAGGCGATCTCGATGCCGCGCTCGCCGCCGCCGAAAAGGGCTTTGCGGCCTGGAAAGCAACGTCCGCCTACGACCGCTCCAAGATCATGCGCAAAGCCGCCGATCTGCTGCGCGAGCGATATGACCATGTTTCGAAAGTGATGACCCAGGAGCAGGGCAAGGTCTATGTCGAGTCGCGCGCCGAGGTTCTCACCAGCGCCGACATCATTGACTGGTATGCCGAGGAAGGCCGCAGAACCTATGGCCGCGTGGTGCCCGGGCCGCCAGAAGGGCGTGCGCCAGATCGTGCTGCAGGAGCCGGTCGGCGTCGTCGCCGCGTTCACGCCGTGGAATTTCCCGACGCTGACGCCCGTGCGCAAGATTGCCGGCGCGCTTGCCGCCGGATGCTCGATCATCATCAAGGCGTCGGAAGAGACGCCGGGCGGCTGCGTCGAACTGGTGAAATGCTTCGCCGATGCCGGCCTTCCGGCGGGCGTGCTCAATCTCGTTTTCGGCGTGCCGGCCGATGTTTCCGAGCATCTGATTCCGAAGAAATCGGTCAAGAAGATCTCGTTCACCGGCTCGGTGCCGGTCGGCAAGCATCTGGCCGAGCTTGCGGCCAGGGGCATGAAGAAGGCGACCATGGAGCTTGGCGGGCATTCGCCCGTCGTCGTGTTCGAAGATGCCGACCCCGAGAAAACGGCCGACACAATCGCGGCGTTCAAGTATCGCAATGCCGGCCAGGTCTGCATCTCGCCGACGCGCTTCTACGTGCACGAAAAGAACTACAGCAAGTTCGTGGCGCGCTTCACCGAGTATGCGAAGGGTCTCAAGATGGGCGACGGTCTCGAGAAAGGCATCACGCTCGGCCCGCTCGCCAATCCGCGCCGGCTCGACGCAATGGAAAGCTTCGTCAACGACGCCAAGGATCGCGGCGGCAAGGTCGTCACCGGCGGCTCGCGCCACGGCAACCAGGGCTTCTTTTTTCAGCCGACCGTGATCACCGACGTGCCGGACGATTCGAAGATCATGACCGAGGAGCCGTTCGGGCCGGTGGCGCCGATCGTGCCGTTCAAGACCTTCGACGAGGTGGTCGAGCGCGCCAACTCGCTGCAGTTCGGGCTCGCGGCCTATGCTTTCACGTCGTCGGACAAGAACGCCTCGGCGATCAGCGATGCGTTGCAGTCAGGCATGGTCGGCGTCAACAGCGTCGCCATCTCGACACCGGAGACGCCGTTCGGCGGCATCAAGGAGTCCGGCTATGGCTCCGAAGGCGGCATCGAAGGCTTGCAGGCCTACATGAACATGAAGTTCATTTCGCAGGCGTAGAGCGGCGACAATGAAGACGATATGGCCGGGTTTTCCCGGCCATTTCACTTTAGAGGGACGCGAAAACTACTTTCCGCCAATCCGCGCTGGCACGCTTCCCACACCTTTGCAGGCGTCGCCGGCATGTCCATGTGGTCGGCGGCGCCGTTCGGAATTGCGTTCGCGATCGCATTCATCACTGCCGCGATTGCCGCCGTCGTGCCCGCTTCGCCGGTGCCCTTGACGCCCAGCGGATTGCTGGTCGCCGGCACCGAATGCACCGCCTCGCGCAGCTCGATCGGCATATCGTGCGCGCGCGGCATGCCGTAGTCCATGAATGACCCCGCCATCAGTTGCCCGCTTTGCGGATCGTAGATGGCGTTTTCGGTCAACGCCTGGCCGAGCCCGTTGGCGATCGAACCTTGAACCTGGCCTTCGACAACGATGGAATCGAGCATGACGCCCGGATCATCGACCGCGGTATAGGTCACGAGGTCGACAGCGCCGGTGTCGGGATCGATCTCGACCTCGGCGATATGGCAGCCGTTCGGGAAAGTGAGAGGCGTCTCGGCCTTTTCCTTGGTGTCGAGACTTTCACCGATCTCCTTGGCACGTCGCGCTGTCTCGAACAGCGAAATCTTGCGGTCGGTGCCGACGACTTCGAAATTGCCGCTGCGGTACTGAATGTCCGCCTCCGACGCTTCCAGCAACGACGAAGCGACTTTCTTGCCTTTGGCGAGCATCACGTCGGCGGTGTGCACGATCGCGCTGCCGGCGCACATCGCCGAGCGCGAGCCAACCGAAGCAAAACCCGTAAGTCCTTGCGCTGTGTCGCCATGACGATGCTGTATTTTTTCTGGCTCGATGCCGAGCTTGCTGGCGAGCAGGCGCGGAAAAACGGTGGCATGGCTCTGGCCGGTCGATTGCACGTTGCAGCCCAGGATCAATTGGTCGCCGCCGGGAAACGAAACCGAGGCCTGCTCCATCGGCAGGGCGCCGGCGTGCTCCAGCATGCAGGACACGCCGATGCCGCGCAGTTTCTTGCGCTTCGCGGACTCGCGCCGCCGCTTGTTGAAATTGGCGAAATCCGCAAGCTCCAGCGCCTTGTCGACAATCGCAGGGAAATCGCCGCTGTCGTAGGTGTTGATCGGCGTCTTGAACGGCATCGCCGATGGCGGAATTAGGTTTTTCTTGCGCAGCCGTACCGGGTCCATGCCGACAACCCGCGCCGCTTCTTCCACCACACGCTCAAGCGCGTAGTTCGCTTCCGGCCGTCCGGCGCCCCGATAAGGGCCGATCGGGATGGTATTGCTGAAGTAACAGGCGACCGAGACGTCGATCTTCGGAATTCGATACATGCCCGGCAGGCAGCGGGCGAAGTTGTTCGTGTTGATGCCGACGCCCGCGGTGCTGACATAGGCGCCCTGGTTGCACAGGTGTCGCATCCGCAGCGCCAGGAATTTACCCTTCTCGTCAAGCGCGAGCTCGACTTCGGTGACGGTGTCGCGCGCCTGCGTGTCAGTGACGAACGCTTCCGAACGCGTCGACTGCCATTGCACGGGGCGGCCGAGCTGGCGGGCGGCGATCAGCAATGCCGGATACTCGGGATAGACCGGCGTTTTCATGCCGAACGCGCCGCCGACATCGTCCGTGATGACGCGCAACTTCTCGTTTGGCACGCCCATGATGGCGGCAGCCTGCGCGCGCAACGAGTCGGCGCCCTGCGAGCAGGCGTAGAGCGTGTAACTGTCGTTCGCCTTGTCGTAGACGCCGGTGGCCCCGCGCGTCTCCATTGACGCCACCACCATGCGCTGGTTGGCGACACGCACTTTCGCGACATGCGGCGCCTTGGCGATTGCTTCGGCGACGTCTCGCTCGTTCTGCTCGTCCGGGATCGGCCCCGGCCAATCGACGCAGAGATTGCCGGGCGCCTCGGCGTAGAGCTGGGTGCCGCCTTTCATCGCATCGTCGAGCGTAATGACGGCCGTTAGTTCCTCGTAGTCGACCTGCACCAGGTCGGCCGCGTCCTGCGCGGCTGCCGCGGTTTCGGCGACCACCATCGCGACCGGGATCGCCGACATGCATGACCTTGTCGCCGGCGAGCGATGGACGGAACGGCATGATCATCTTGGCGCCACCGCGGCCCGGCACCGGCGGGTGCCGCGAGACGGTCCCGACATTTGCCGCCTTCATGTCCTGCGCGGTGAGCACAGCGAGCACCTTCTTTGCCTTGCGCGCTTCGTCCGTCTTCACTGCAACGATGCGTGCGTGCGCATGCGGAGAACGCACAAAGGCGGCATAGGCTGTGTTGGGCAGGCGCGGGTCGTCCATGAAGTGGCCGGCGCCGCGCACCAAAGCGTTGTCCTCGACGCGCGGCGTTTGTCTGGTGCGGGGGGTCGTGGTCATGCGGATTCCGGATTTAGACGGGTGGGACCCCCGTTTATAGCGGAAAGAGCCGTCGCCAACAGGGGCTTGCGTCAACGCCTTGGCTGCGGCACTCAGGCGCTCCTTGCCGCGCATCGTGTGGCGTCTTTCGGGTGGTGAAATGAGCAACGTGCGAACAATCGATACCCATACCCATATCCTCACCGAGGAAACTGCCGCGCTGTTGCGCAAGGAAGCTCCCAAGGTCCCTGTAACCATCACCCCGGTCGATGCCGAGTCAGCAACGCTCGACGTCGGTGGCGTGGTCTATCGCCCGTTTCCGCGCGGCGGCTTCGATCTCGCGCATCGCCTGCGCGACATGGATGCGATGGGCGTCGATGTGCAGGTGCTGTCCGCCACGCCGCAAACCTATCTCTACAACCAGGATGCTTCGCTTGGCGCCGACGACCGCCGCCATCCAGAACGACCAGATTGCCAAACTGATAAAGCAGAATCCCCAGCGCTTCATGGGTATTGCGACGCTGCCGATGCAGGCGCCCGAAAAGGCCGCCGACGAGCTGAAGCGTGCAATGACCAAGCTGGGCCTGCGCGGCACGATGTTTGCCTCCAACATCATGGGCAAGAACCTCGATGACCCGAGCTTCGAGCCGGTGTGGGCGACGGCGGAGGAACTCGGCGCTTTCATCTTTATCCATCCGAACAACGTCGCCGGCGCCGACCGGATGAAGTCCTATTACCTGAACAATCTCATCGGCAATCCGCTCGACACCACCATCGGCGCGGCCTGCCTTTATTTCGGCGGCGTGCTCGACCGCCATCCGAAATTGACCGTCGTGCTCGCGCATGGCGGCGGTTTCACGCCCTATCAGGCGGCCCGCTGGGAGCACGGTTGGCATGTGCGGCCGGAACCCAAGAAGAATATTGCCAAACAGCCGGTCGATATCGCCAAACGCTTCTACTACGACACCATCCTGCACTCGGCGCCGGTGCTGGAATTCATGATCGAGCATGTCGGCGCGGATCGTGTCATGCTGGGTAGCGACTATCCATACGATATGGGCATGATGGACTGTGTAAAGCACGTGCGCGGCCTGAAAATCTCCGATGCCGACAAGGCGACGATTTTGAGTACGCGCGCTCAAGCTCTGTTGGGGAAAGCATGAACGTCCAGGCGACCAAGGGCGTACGCATTCCAACCAAGGCCGTCACCGGTCTGATCGTTGATGCGATGATCAAAGTGGGCGTGCCCAAGGATGACGCCGCCAGGATCGCGGAACTGATGCTTGAGGCGGATCTGGTCGGAGCCGATGCACACGGCGTCTTTCGGCTGCCGCAATACGTGCAGAGGCTGAAGCTCGGCTCGACCAATCCACGTCCCAACATCACCGTGGAGCGCAGCGCTCCCGCAACGGCGCTCGTCGACGGCGACAATGGCATGGGTCATCTTGTGGTCGCGCGTGCCGCAGAAACTGCGGTCGAGCTCGCACGCGAATGCGGTGTCGCCTGGGTCGGCTGCCGCATGTCCGGCCACGCCGGCGCTGCCGGTGTCTATGCCGCCTTGCCGCTGAAAGCCGACATGGTCGGGATCTATTCGGCTGTGGCGAATGCCAACCACATGCCGCTCGCCGGCGGCGCGGAGCCGTTGCTCGGCACAAACCCGCTGGCGATTGCCATTCCGGCCGGTGAGGAGCCGCCGATCGTTCTCGACATTGCGACATCGATCGTTTCGTACGGCACCATCAAGAATCATCGTTTGCAGAACAAGCCGTTGCGCAACGACTGGATGATCGACCCGAAGACCGGCGCAGCGGTTGTCGATCCGCACAAGAGCGCCGAGGCGCTGCTGCTGCCAATGGCAGGCTACAAAGGAGCGGGGCTTGCGCTTACGCTCGGTCTTCTCGCCGGAACGCTTAACGGCGCGCTGTTCGGCAGAGACTGCGTCGATTTCAACGCCGAGCCGGACAGGGTCACGAATACCGGCCAATTCGTCGTCGCCCTCGACCCGGGCCGGTTTCAGCCGCTCGCGCAGTTCAAGGCGGAGGTCGATCGCCACATCCGCGAACTCCGCGACACTAAGCCGCTGCCCGGTCATACTGTCAGGCTACCAGGCGAGCAGCGTGCGAACGCGCCGCACCGACCGGCTCCACCATGGGTTACCGCTTGCACCGGAATTGCTCGCGCAGCTCGACAAGCTTGCTGGTGAATTGTCGATCAAGCCCCTCCGCGAGCGCATCTAGGCTATCCACGGGCAAATCACATAACCGCCGCATTTTTCCCGCTCTTGGGAACAAATCGTTTTAGATGCAGTTCATTCAGCGTCTCCGCACGTGAGTTCGCGCGGGGCGAACTTGGGGCTTGGCAAAAATCTTTTGCCCAATCAGATCGATGGACGTGATCGAGAAGCGCGGGACTCGTTGCACGTGCAAGACGCGCAGCGGCGCGCCTTTGCGTCGTGTTGGTGGCCGGCACCATCTTGGCCGCGCTGCCTATGTCGAAGGTCTCCAGCGAGAACACCTTGGACCGAATTCAGGCGGGCCAATGGGTCGTCGCGTCGATGTACTGGGAAGACAAATTGGTTTCGACCGGCAAGAGCTTCAACCCGATTGGCTGGCATGCCGCGCACAAAACGCTCCCGATCGGGACGCTGATCCGCGTCTCCAATCCGAAAAACCACCGGTCGATAAATGTCACGATCAATGACCGCGGACCATTCGTCGCCAATCGCGATCTGGATCTTACCCTCGGCGCCGGCACTCTGTTGGGCCTGCAGGGTCTCGGGACGGTCTATATGGAAGTGCTCTCCATACCGCCGGTCAAAGATATGCGGCGGCCGGTGGTGGAGAGCCTCTTCGCAGTCAACGATGCCAACGCCAATTGCGTCGGCGTCTCCGCCTGTTGACTACGCCCGTCAGAGCTGCGCAACTATAGTTAATGGTGCATTAACCTAGTTGGTTAATCGGCGTTTAAGAATTCCTACCAATTTGTTAATTTTTGCCGGTAACGGGGCGGGGCGAGATCGCGCTCAATGCGGCCCTAGAGATGCGGCAATCGCCAGCCGACCGGCCGGTGATGTGACCGCGAAGTCCCGCCGCAACGCATCCAGTCCTGTCTCGTCGACCGTCCGCGCAGCGACACGCGGGCGTAGTGCTGCGACGTGCACGGAGGAATGGTGCGGTGACGGCGGGAATTTTGCTCAGCGGCCAAACGCGAGGCGATTGGGTCGAGCTCAGCGCCGCTGGGTCGTGGACTGCCGAATATGCCAGCGCGATTGAGCCGCAGGTCGAAGCGGCCACGCGTGGCATCACCGCGCGGGGCATCGCGATCAACATCAATCGCGTCGAATATCTCGATACCTATGGGGCCTGGCTGATCGAGCGCACGATGCGCCAATGGGCAACGGAGGGACGCGAAGCGCGCTTGGTCGGGCTGCGTGAGGATTTTCGAGGGCTCTTCGAAAAAGTTCACGCGGGCACCCAGACGCTTTCGGCACCGCCGCCTCGCACCAACAGCATCGTCGCGACACTCGTCAGCGTCGGCATGACGATGTCGGCGGTTGCCGCCGACCTTTATCTGTTCGTGCAGATGCTCGGCTCGCTGATAGCCGCCTTCGGTCGCGTCATGCGGCATCCAACGACCTTTCGTTTCACATCGACCATCCATCAACTCGAGCGGGTCGGATGGCGGGCGGTGCCGATTATTCTGCTGATCACCGTTTTGATCGGCGCAATTCTCGCGCAACAGGGCATTTTTCATTTCCGAAAATTCGGAGCCGACATCTACGTCATCGACATGGTCGGCGTGCTCGTGCTGCGTGAAGTCGGCGTACTTATTGTCTGCATCATGGTCGCCGGCCGGTCAGGGAGCTCCTACACCGCGGAACTCGGCGCAATGCGCATGCGCGAGGAAGTCGATGCATTGCGCACGATGGGTTTCGATCCGGTGGAGGTGCTCATTCTTCCGCGTATCATCGCGTTGGTGATAGCGGTTCCGACGCTCACTTTCCTCGGATCGATGGCTGCGCTCTATGGCGGCGGCCTGGTCGCCTGGCTTTACGGCGGCATCGCGCCGGAGGTTTTCCTTACGCGGCTGCGCGAGGCAGTCACGATCAACACGTTTGAGGTAGGGCTGATCAAGGCGCCGTTCATGGCGCTGGTCATCGGTGTTGTCGCCTGCGTTGAAGGTCTGCAGGTGCAGGGCAGCGCCGAATCGCTCGGCGAGCAGACGACCAATTCGGTGGTTAAGTCGATCTTCCTGGTCATCGTGCTCGACGGTATTTTTGCCATGTTCTTCGCGTCGATCGGAATGTGACATGGCGATCGATCGCAAGGCTCCAATCATCGAAGTGCACGATCTGGTTGTCGATCTGAAAGGGAACCGGATCCTCAACGGCGTCACTCTCGACGTCTACAGGGGTGAAATTCTCGGTTTCGTCGGCGCTTCCGGAGCGGGCAAATCCGTGCTCACGCGCACGATCGTCGGGCTTTTGCCGAAACAACAGGGCCGCATCGACGTTTTCGGCGTCGACCTCGATCATGCCGGCGAGGTGCAGCGCCAGGAGATCGAACGCCGCTGGGGCATATTGTTCCAGCAAGGCGCTTTGTTTTCCTCGCTGACCGTGGGCGAAAACGTCGAATTCCCGATCCGCGAATATCTGGACGTTTCCGACAGGTTGATGACCGAAATCGCGATCACCAAGCTCGAAATGGTCGGCCTTAAGCCCGATGTCTACCGCAAGTACCCCTCGGAACTTTCAGGCGGCATGATCAAGCGCGTGGCGCTCGCACGCGCCCTCGCGCTCGACCCGGAAATTTTATTTCTTGACGAGCCAACTTCGGGCCTCGACCCGATCAGCGCGGGCGATTTCGACCAACTAATCCTGACTTTACAACGGACTTCGGCAATGGCGGTTTTCATGGTAACCCATGACCTCGACAGCCTTCACACGATCTGCGACAGGATCGCGGTCCTTGGCGAGGGCAAGATTCTTGAAGCCGGAACAATGGATACGATGCTCAAGTCGCAGCATCCATGGCTGAAAGCCTATTTTCATGGCGCGCGGGCGCGCGTGCTGCATGCTGTGGCCAAGAACTGACGGAGCGGAGCGATGGAGAGAAAAGCACACTACGCACTGATCGGGCTGTTCACGTTCGCGGTTGTTGCGGGCGCGTTCGGGTTCGTATTCTGGCTGCACCACTCCTCCGGCAAGAAACAGGCCGTTGCTTACCGCGTCATCTTCGATAGTACCGTCTCCGGTTTGCACGTCGGCGGCAATGTTCTGTTCAACGGCATTCGCGTCGGCGAAGTTACCAGGCTAACGCTCGATCCGGACAAACCGTCGCAAGTCGTCGCCATGCTGGCAGTCAACAAAGCGACACCAATCCGGTCAGACACCAAAGTCGGCCTCGAATTTCAGGGTCTGACAGGCGTCGCATCCGTGTCGCTTAAGGGCGTTTCCGCGACCACGCCGTTGATCGAGCGCGAGGAGGGCGAGCCGCCGACCTTGAGGGCCGATCCCAGCGCCAGTCAGGACATGATGCAGGCCGCGCGTGACGTCCTGAACAGGGCGGAAGAAGTTATCGCCGCCAATCAGGAGGCGATCCGTCAGGCGGTCAAGGATATCGCGACGTTCAGTGCGTCGCTGGCGCGCAACTCCGATAATGTCGATATCATCGTGAGTGACGCAAAAGACACGATGAAAAATGCCAAGGAGGCGACTGCGTCCGCGCGCACGTTGATGGACAATCTGGACAAGCGCACCGAGGAGATCACGGTCGGCGTGAACAGGATGACGAGCACTGCGACGCGCCAGATCGATATTGCGGGCCGGGCGATCACCGACCTCGCGCATAATCCGCAGCGTTTCCTTTTTGGAGGCAGCGGCAGCAGCAGCTCGGCACCGACACCGACAACGACGCCCGCTCCGGCTCCGGCACCGGCGCGTACGCCAACGCCGCCGTCGGCACCGGCGCGCGCCCAGCGATAAATCTCGTCGCTGGGGCCCCCCAATCGATGAAGCGATCGTGGCGTAAGCGCAGACCGAATGACGGTTTGCGCCGTCCACGCCTCCTGCTAGTTTAGCAGCCTTAAAGGAGCAGCCGGGGGGTCGCTCGCCATGCAACTCCGCAGCGACCGCATGCTGCCTGCGCCGACGCATCTTCGCTTGGCGACAATCGCGCTTTTTTTCGTCGTTCTGCTGGCCGTGGCGTCGATCCCCATTGCGACGCACCGCTGCCGCCGCTGTCCGACTACATCAACCATCTGGCTCGGACCCACGTCATCGACGCGATCGGCAAAGGATTCCAATCTAAGCCGCTATTATACCGTCGAGTGGCAGGTCATCCCCAACTTGATGATCGATCTTATCGTGCCGGTGCTGCACCGGTTCATGAGCGTCTATCTCGCGGGCCAGATTTTCACCATCCTGCCTTCGCGCTGATCGCTTCAGGGGCGCTCGTATTCAGCCGCGCCCTCAATGGCCGCTGGTCACCCGTGCCGCTTGTTGCCTTACCGCTCCTCTATAACGGCGTACTGCTGGTTGGCGTGATGAACTATGTTTTCGGGATCGGGCTCGCGCTTTGGGCGCTGGCAGCATGGGTGACGTTGCGGGAGCGCGCGTGGCCTTGGCGGTTCGCGGTATCGGCCGCGTTCGCATTGTGCTGTTCGTCTGCCATCTGTTTGCGGCAGGCCTGTACGGCCTCGGATTGCTTGCGCTTGAACTGCATCGTCTGTGGCTGCGACAGAAACGAGCCATGGGTGCCGCGCCTTGCCGAGTTTCTTGCCAACGGCATTCCTTTTGTCCCGCTCGCCGTGCTCCTTGTCGCCAGCCCGACCTGGGATGCCCCGGGCTATCCGATGTTTTGGGAGTTCAGCGGCAAGCTGCAGGGCCTCTTCGCCGTGTTCAATGTCTACTATTTGCCGGTGGCCGGATTGCTGCTTGCAGGGGCCATGGCGGGTGCGGTCTATGCCTTCCGCCGCGGAATCCTGAAGTTCAATGCGGCCGGCTGGGCCATCCTCGCCGTCGGCTGCATTGCCTATCTTGCTTTGCCTCGCGCCTTGTTCGGCGCGCATCTCGCCGACCAGCGCCTGCCGATTGCGATTGCATTTATGCTTGTGGCTTGTTTCGACGTCGACTTGCGAGACCGCGCGATCCGGTACGGCTTCATGGCTCTGGTCGCGGCGCTGCTTGTCGTGCGTGTCGCCGAGGTCCAACTGGTCTGGAACCACCTCGATCGCGGTACCAAGGAATTTTTCCAGTCGGTCGAGAAAATCAAGCACGGTGCGCGCGTTCTTGTCGTCTACGGTGATCGATCAACGGGCAAAGAGATCAGCGATTTCAACCTGGTGCACGCAGCGTCGATGGCGGTCATCGAACGCTCGGCGCTTGTCTCGACCGAGTTCACCGTCAAAGGCAAGCAGATCCTGCATGCGCGCAAGGAATTCCAGAAATACGTGGAAACCGAGGACTGGTTGCCGCCGTCTTTGCCTTACGTGCTGCAGGTCGCCGAAGGCGACAAGGCAGACGTTTCATATTTCTGGCACGATTGGCCGCAGCACTATGACTACGTCTACATCCTGTTCACGACGCCGGGCATGCGCAATCCGGACAGGAACCACCTCGGACTCGTCTACGAAGGGGGAGCTTTCCAGCTCTATCGCGTGCTCCCGACCATCAGCGCGGTCGGCCGCTAGCTGAACGCTTCAATCGACTTCGAGCGGCAGTTGCACCGGTTGCTTGCGCTTGGCCGAAAGGTCGAGCGCCTTTGTCAGCATCAGGTTGCGGTGTGCTTCCTCAACGGTCGCCGCAGCCGTCGGCAGTCCAAGCGCGATGCGGTTGAGCCACGAGTCGGTTTCTTCCGCCATGGGCCCGCGCAATTCGCCGAGCGCCATGTCGCCGGGCGGGTAGCTGCCCATGAAATCGACCAGCCGGCTGGCATCGGGATTGTATCCTTCCGACTGCGGCTTGGAGACCGCAAGGACGATGTCGCGATGCGTGTCGTCGATGGTGAGAACCCCGGTCGTGCCGACGATGCCGACCTCAAGAGAATACACGGCCGCCGGCCACGTCACTGGCAGTGCCCAGGAAATGTTGAGATGATAGATGGTGCCGTCGGAGAAATTGATCATGCCGGCGGTGCCGTCGATGCCCTTGTAGGAAGGCCCGAGCACCTTGTCGACCGAGCGCGCGTAGCATTCGACCGCGGTTTTTCCTTCCAGGCACCACATGCAGATGTCGAGCGCGTGCGTGCCCGATATCACCATCGGAGAGATCGTCGAGGGATCGTCGGTGCGCTTGTAGTTGTCGATGGCGACGAGCCGGTTCATGAATGCGCGCGAGGTGACCATCGTGACGTCGCCGAGCGCGCCGGTACGGCATTTCTCCTTGGCGGCCAGCCAGCGGCGGCGGAAGCGCTGCGTGTAGCCGACGACTGCGTCGATCTTGGCGTCCTTGATCGCCTTGAGAACTCGCGCGGATTCCTTGAGATCGGTTGCCAGCGGCTTCTCGATCAGCATCGGAATGCCGCGCTCGACCGCCGTCATGATCGGATCGACGTGCAGGTGCTCGTCGGTGCAGATGATCGCGGCCGTCACCTCCGGTCGCTTCAGCAGCTCGACGTGACTTTGCGTGACGAAATCGGCGCTGATTTTCGGGCCTACTTCGCCCGCACGGTTCGGGTTCTTCTCGGCAAGGCCGATCCATTCGACCGCCGGGTGGCGCGCTGCCACCTCGCCGCGGAAAAGTCCCACGCGGCCGCCGCCGATGATCGCAAGGCCGACGCCCTTGGCGGACTTCTTCATTGGTTTACCCCGGCGCGGATCTTCTGCTTGAACTCGGCGATCGCCGGAAATCGCCTCGTTAGTTAGCGGCAGATCGACCGGCTCGTCGCGATCGGCCGAAAGATCGGCGGCGCTGTAGGTTTCCATGACGCGCCGGGCACTCTCCGGCGTCACCATGACCGGGGTATTGCGGATGCAGGCCTCGAGGAAATGGATCGTCTCCGGGCCCATGCCGCCGGCGAACACGTTGTCGACCCATTCGCCTGGCATGGTCGACATCGGGAATTGCTGGCCGTCCTTCATCGGTGTTGAGCCAGTTATCGCGCTGGGTGTCGTCGAGGAACAGCGAGCCTTCGGTGCCGGTGATCTCGATCCAGGTGGCGCAGTAGTTGGGATAGCTCGGCGGCAGGTTCCAGCCGCCGCCGATCATCACGGCGACGCCGTTGTCCATGGTCACGTGGTGAACATGACGTCGTGCGAGCCGTTAATTGGTTGCATGTAGCCGTAGGCGCCTTGCGAATAAACGCGGATCGGTTTTGCAGGCTCGAGCAGCCAGAGCACGAAATCGAGGTCGTGCGTCGACTCCATGACGACCGGCGACAGACCGGACGCGGCTGGCGATCTTCTTGCCCAGGCTGCGCGAGAGATGCCGGCTCACCATCACGGAGACGACCTTGCCGAGCGTGCCGTCGACGATCTTCTTCTTGGCGTAGGCGATTTTCGGATTGAAGCGCTGGGAATAGCCGATGGTGAACTTGAGATTGTTGCGCTTGGCGAGCTGGATGAGCTCGTCCGCTTCCCACAGCTCCAGCGCGATCGGCTTTTCCAGCATCACGTTCTTGCCGGACTTCAGGCAGTCCCGGCAGATCGGGTAATGGTTCGATTCCGGCGTGGTCGAGATGTAGACGACCGAAATATTGTCGTTCTTGATAATGTCGTTGTAGTCGAGCGTCGCGGTGGCGGGCTTGTACAGTTTCTTCACTTCGGCGAGCCGATCGGGACGGATTTCGCACAGATGCAATTTGTCGACCAATGCCGTGCGCGCCAATGTTTCCGCACGCGTGCCTCCGACCCATCCGACACCGATCACCGCAGCTTCAACCGTTTTCACCGACGCTTTCCTTCCGTTTCTTATGATGTGCCGCGACCGGCCGGCCGCGCGGGCGGCAGACTAGCCCACGGGTTTAACGACCGGAAGGGCAAGGTTTTCAGCGTACGAAAGCAGGCTGGCCCACACCGAACACTTGCGCCGCAAACTGCGGATAGACCTCGGCGAGTTGCGGGGCGATCACTTCGCGCATCAGCTTGAGCGTTTCGGGCGTCGGTGCCGGCGTCTCGGGTACGCTCTGCGGCCTATCGAATTCGAAGCCGGTGTTTTCGACGACCTCCTCTAGCGTGTGGCCCGGGTGCACGCTTGCCAGCGTGAAACGCCCATCGGCAAATGTGAACGCGCAGCGGTTGGTCACCAGCCCGATCGGCCCTCCGGTCCGGAAGACATTTCCGTCGTTGGTGCCCGGCGCGCTGACGAAGTCGACCTTTGGAACGAGCGTGCGGCGGGAATGCTCGGTGCGAAACAGGATCACCTTGGGCACGACGTAATAAAGATAGGCCGAACCAAATGAGCCGGGGAAGCGCACCTTCGGGCGATCGTATTCCCCGATGCTCACGAGATTGACGTTGCCCTGTCCGTCGATTTGTCCGCCCGAAAGAAAAAATACGTCGATGCGGCCCTGGCCCGCGCAATCGAACAACTCGCGGCCGCCGTCGGTGAAGAAATTGTGCTTGCGGCTTTGCAGGAGAGAAACGTAAGGGCGCCCATTGCCGCGTTCGCGCGCAAGCAGCGCCGCGGTTGCCGGAATTGGCGATGCATTGCCAACGGCAACGTGACGCACATCGCCGATCAGCCGCGCGATGACGTCGGCAAGAAGTTCTTCGTCACGAAAGCTGCTTTTCGTCATAACCGGATTGGTGGTTTGAACCTACGCCGCGCGCTTTTCATAGACATACTTGTCCAGGTACTCGGCAAAACCCGCCTCCGTCGCTGCCATGCGGGCATACAGGGCGAGGTGTTCCGCGTCCGCAGCGTAGAAATCCGGCAGGCCAAGCGGCCATGCGCCGCGCTCCGCAACCGCAATGCTCTCGACGTAAAATCCGGGAAGCGTGCCGGCCGCGAGCGTCGGGTCGTCGAGCAGGTTGCCGTCGTAGATTTTTTCCACGGTTACGACGGTCTTCGCCGCGGCGTGCGCCATTGTCGCCAGCTCGCGCTGGCGGCCGATCCAGACATTGCCGAGGCGGTCAGCCATCGGGGCGTGGAGTAGCGCAACGTCGGGCTTGATCGCCGGGAGCAGGACGATCGGGTCGTCAGAACCGAACGGGCTGTCGATGACCTTCCAGTCGTCGCGGTATTTCAAAATGTCCGAGCCGATAAGGCCGCGCAGTGGCATGAAAGGCACGCCTTTCTCCGACGCCTGCAAAGCGGCGTGCAATGCGGGACATGTCGCGTCCTTTATTTTGATCGCCGCCGAAGTCGCCGCGGCGGAGAAACGCGGCGCCGGACCGAACTCGCCCAGGCTCACCGCGCTCGTCTCGAGCGTCTCGATGCATCCGGCCCCGATCAGCAGATCGGCCTGCAGGCTCGACGTCGGCAGCGCAACGAGATGCAGTCGTTTTACGCCACGCCTGATCAAGGCGCGCGTTGCGGACATCGGCACGCCGGAAACCTCGCGCGGAACCACCAGCATGCAGCCGTCGGCAATAGGCGCAATCGCGTCGTCGATTGATTTCGCCGGTTGAAACATTGGGGCCTGCAAGCTGCGCTGCTTCGGTATTGCTGCCATTTTTCCCATTGTTGCCCTTGCATCGTCCACTGGATTTTGCGACTTGGGTCAGATGCCGGCGACCTTGCAGGACAAATTGCGCGCCAAACGCTTCGTTATCACTGCGGAGGTGACGCCGCCTGTGTCCGCAGATCGCGGCGAATTGCTCGCGAAGGCGCTGCCACTGAAAGGCCTCGCGGACGCCGTGAATATCACCGATGCCGCCGGCGCGCGGCCGCATCTTGGCGCGATCACGTCTGCCGCAATTCTTGTCGAGCAGGGGATCGAGCCGGTCCTTCAGTTGACCTGCCGCGATCGCAATCGCATTGCGCTGCAGAGCGATCTGCTGAGCGCTGCGGCATCGGGCGTGCGCAATCTGCTGATGCTGCGCGGCGACGATCCGAGCGCCGGGGACCAGCCCGACGCCAAGCCGGTCTTCGATCTCGATCCGCGCTCGCTGCTTGAGACCGCGCGGCGCTTGCGGGACACCGGCGAGCTTCCCACGGGCCGGAAGGTTGGCGGCAACTTTGATTTCTTTCTTGGCAGCGCCGACAACCCGATCGATCCGCCGCCCGGGTGGAAACCGACAGGACTGCAGGCCAAGATCGATGCCGGCGCCCAGTTCGTGCAGACACAGTTCTGCATGGATGCGGGTGTCGTGCATCGCTATATGGCGCGGCTCGCCGAGCAGGGCCTGACTGACAATTTGTCGTTCCTGATTGGCGTCGTGCCGCTGCGCTCGGCAAAATCCGCGCGCTGGATCAAGGAGAAGTTGTTCGGCGCGGTTATTCCGGATGCGTTGATCGACCGCATGGAGCAGGCAACCGATCCGGTGGCTGAGGGCACCAGGATCTGCGCCGACATCATTCGCGAACTGAGCGATGTGGCAGGCGTTGCGGGCGTGCATATCATGGCGCCCGGGAACGATGCGGTTGTGCCGGGCCTTATAAAGGTTGCGCGCGCCAGCATCGGGCGGCTCGCGCCGGCTTGACCGTTTCAGCGGCGTTCGATGGCCGTCGCGCCGCTCGCCCAAATGATGCTAGAATTCCAAAGGAACGAACGTGAACAGACGCCGTAAAGGCGCGGCATCAGGGAGGATAAAGCATGAAAACCCGCAAAATTGGGCTTGCAGGCATTGTGGCCGCCGCGACATTGGCGGGCTTGATCGCCCCCGGCGCCGCGCAGGAAAAGGTCTGGAAGCATGGCCTGATCAACGCGAAAGCCGACGCCGGCATTTTCCTGATGGTATCGACGCGCGACTTTGCAAAGAAGCAGGGCCTCAAGATCGAAATTTCGCAATTCAAGGACGATCAGCTTGCGCTCAAGGCATTGATCGCAGGCGAGCTCGACAGCTTCGAAGGCGGGCCGCAGGGCGTGTTCGCCGCCGACGCCAAGGGCGCCGACGTCAAGCTACTGGGTTGCCACTGGATCGTCGTTCCGCACGGCATCTATGCCACTGAAAAAATCAAGAAGGTCGAGGATCTGAAGGGCAAGCAGATTGCCGTGTCCGCTCCCAACTCAATGCCCGACATGCTGGCACGCTCGGCGCTGGCAAAATTCGGCGTCGCCGACAACGAGGTGAAGCTTGCGGCCGTCGGCGGCGACAAGGACCGCTATCAGGCGTTGATCGGCGGCGTCGTCGACGCAGCGGTCGTTTCGAACGAATATCAGCCGGTCGCTCCGAAGAACATCCATTTGCTGGTGGCGGGCCGCGAAGCCGTGCCGAATTTCCTGCGCGTATGCATGGTCTCCAGCGCCAAGAAACTGGCCGAGCGTGGCGACGACGCGGTGAAGTTTCTCGCCGCGGAAATGAGCGCGCTGCGTTTCGCGCTGGCAAATCGGGATGCCACGATCGCTCTGACGCGCGAGCTCATCCACGCCAAGCCCGACGATCCGCGGCCTGCGTTTGTCTATGACGATGCGATCCAGCATCATGCCGTCGATCCGACGCTGCCGCTGCCGGCGGAGAAGATCCAGTGGATCCAGGAGCAGATGGTGAAGGCCGGCAAGCTGAAGGCGCCGCTCGATCTGAAGGCCGTGACTGCGCCGGAATATCGCGAAAAAGCGCTGAAGGTCATCGGTCACTGAACACACAGTTTGGAGTTCTGAATGGGTGAGGTGAGTTTCCTCGACGTCTCCAAGCGTTTCACGCTGCGCGTGGACGGCGAGGTGCATCATGTGCAGGCGCTCGACCGCGTCAGCTTCACGGTCAAGGACGGCGAGATCGTCGCGCTGATCGGCCCTTCCGGTTGCGGCAAGACCACGGCGCTTCGCGTTGCGATGGGGCTCGATCCGTCGAGCGGCGGCCGCGTCACCGTGGACGGCCGCGAAATCAACGGCTGCGGCCACGATCGCGGCATGGTGTTCCAGCACGCGGAGTTGTTGCCCTGGCTCTCGGCGCTGCAGAACGTGATGTTCGGGCTGGAGATGAAAGGCATCCGCGGCACGCAGCTGCGCGAAACGGCCGAGAAATATCTGCATCTCGTCGGCCTTGAAGGATTCGCAGAGCCGCCGCCCGCATCAGCTTTCCGGCGGCATGAAGCAGCGGGTCGGCATCGCCCGCGCGCTCGCCATCGATCCAAAGGTCCTGCTGATGGACGAGCCGTTCGGCGCGCTCGACGCGCAGACCCGCGAGACGCTGCAGGCCGAATTGCTCGACATCCACGCCCGCACCGGAAAAACCATTTTGTTCGTCACCCATGATCTCGATGAGGCGGTGATCATCGCCGACCGCATCGTGGTGATGAAGGACGGCCGCGTGCAGGAAATCATGAACGTGCCGCTCAAGCGGCCCGCGTCCGGATCTCGGGCTCGTGCGCGGCATGCCTGAATTTGCCGAGACGCGGTACAAGGTCTGGCGTGCGCTGCACGACGGGGCGACGGTGCACTGATGGTCGATATCGCCGACAGGCAGGAGAAAGGCGGCGGCAAAAGCGGAGACCGCCGAACGCAAGCCGCTGCCGCGCTGGATGATCACGGTCGCGTCGGTCGCGGCATCTACTGATCGTCTGGGAGATATTCGGCCGCCGCATCAATCCGGTGTTCGGCTCCTATCCGTCGCGCGATTGCCGAGGCGTTCTGGGAGCTTGTCGTCACCGGCCAGCTGTGGTCGGCGCTTATACGATTCCCTGCGGCCATTCGTGATCGGTTACGCGCTGGCCATTGTGATCGGCGTGCCGCTTGGCCTCTTCATCGGCGGCTTTCGCGCCGCGGAAGCGGCTCTCGGCCTTTACATCACGGCCGGCTACGCCATGCCGCTCGTCGCGCTGGTGCCGCTGCTGATCCTGTGGCTCGGGCTCGGATTTGCCGTCAAGGTCGCGGTCATCTTCCTGATGGCGCTGTTCCCGATCTGCATCAACACATGGCTCGGCGTCACCGCCGTCCCGAAAACGCTGATCGAGGTCGGCAAATCCTTCGTCGCGCCTGACACCGTCATCCTGCGCCGGATCATCCTGCCGGCGACCCTGCCTTACATCATGGCCGGCATCCGCCTGGCGGTCGGACGCGCAGTGGTCGGCATGGTGATCGCGGAATTCTTCACGACCATTTCCGGCCTTGGCGCGGTGATCATCAATTCCGCCAACAATTTCGATACGGCCACGATGTTCGTGCCGATCATCATTCTGATGGTGATGGCGATCGGATTGAATTGGCTGATCGGCTTTGTCGAACGTTGGGTCGCGCCCTGGCAGGCGGAAATTTCCGGCCGCGATCGCGAGTAGGTCAGCTAGACCAGATTGCGCAAGGCTTCCAGCAATCCGCGCACCTGCTGCTCTGAAATATTGCGCGTGATGAAGACGACGCGGCTCTGCCGGTTGTCGTCAGGCCACCTCTGCAGTTCGACCGGTGGGTGGGCCAGGTGCTGCACGAACTGCACCACGACGGGGCCATTGCAGTTCTTCACGTTGAGGAATCCCTTGACGCGCAGCAGGTCCGGCCCACGCATCTGCATCAGGGCATCCATGGTCTTGGCAAAAACAGGCCAGGGCAGCGGCGCATTTTCCGTCAAAACGAAACTTCCGATGCCGTCGCTGTGCGCGGCCTCCGCCACGAATGCATTGCGTTGGTCGGAGGCCGGCTCCGTGAGGCAGGCCGGATCGATCTCGCCGTTGACCGCTTCGTAAATTTCCGCGCCGGGATTGAGCGCGCGCAACTTGGCCGACAGCGCCGCGCTGGCGCCTTCGCCGGCAATGTCGGTCTTGGTGATGATAAGCCGGTCGGCGAGGATCGCCTGCTTGCGCGCTTCCGCCGACCAGCCAAGCGTTTCCGCTCCGGTGACGGCGTCCACCACCGTCACAACCGCTTCGACGTGAAAAACGCTGCCCAGCGCGCGGTCTGTGGCGAAGGTCTGCAGGATCGGGCTCGGATCGGCGAGCCCGCTGGTCTCGATCACGATGCGCCGGAAATCGGGCAGTTCGCCGCGCTCGCGCTCGATGACCATCCGGCGCAGCGCCTGCTGCAAGTCGGTGCGGGTGATGCAGCACAGGCAGCCGTTGCCGAGCAGCACGGTCTCGTCGGCGCTCGGCCGCACAAGCGCGTCGTCGATGCCGGTCGCGCCGAATTCATTGACGACGACCGCGGTGCCTTGCCCTTCCGCCGTTGCCAGAAAGCGCTTGAGCAGCGTGGTCTTTCCGGCGCCGAGAAAGCCGGTGATCACGGTGACCGGCAGCCGCGCTCCGCGCTCGCGCTTGAGCCTGCGGCCGAACTGGCCGGCAGCGGGTGAGGGGAAGAGCTCGTTCAGAAATCCATCTCCAGCGTGTAAAGCCCGCCGGTGTGGCGGTCGACGGTGTAGACGATGCCGCGTTCGTCGACGAAGACGTCGTTGAGCTGCACCGCGCCTGCCGGCGTGCCTTTCGGCGGTGGCGGCACGAACGTGCCGACTTCCTTCGGTTGATACGGATTGGAAATGTCGTAGGCGCGCAGGCCGCCGTTGAAGAACGTGCCGATCACGATCTGGTCGGACTGCCAGGCGGTCGGCACCGGCGGATTTTCGTGAATGTTGTGTGCGCCGAAACGGCCGCCGCGGCTGGCATAGGCATCGACCGGCGGCAGCGGGCAGGTGGCGATCGAGACGAGGTTCTTCTCGTCGCGCGCGTCGACGATCCAGACCAGCTTCGGCCAGTCCTCGGCGTTATTTTCGGTCAACTCGTCGGTGACGATGAGCAGGCCGCGGTCGAACAGCGGCACCGCCGTGTGCATGAAGCCGGTATAGGGCGGCGAATTCGTCCAGTGCGAAATCGGCTTCGGCTTGGACTTGTCGGCTGATGTCCATCACGAACATGCCGCCGTCGATGTAGCAGAGATAGAGCCGGTCCTTGCGCTGCTGGTAGACGTTGGTGTTGTGCGCGCGATAGCCCTTGTCGAGCTTGTGCCGCGGCAACGGCGTCTCGCCCTTTTTGGTGCCCGGCATCCACCAGCGTCCGACTTCGATCGGCTTCGACGGATTGCGCACGTCGATGCAGCGGTAGAACTGGTCGTCGAGCGGATGGCTCGGCTCGAAGTCGGGCGCGCCGGACGCCATGTGCACGTATTCGCCGTCGCAGAACCACAACTGATGCACGCCGCGCGAGTTTGCGCCCGAGCAATCGATGAACGAAATCGAGCGCGGCTTCTCCGGCACCGACAGGTCGAACAACTCAAGCCCGGCCGGCTGCTGGTTGACCTTCTGGGTCTGATAGGCGACCGCCATGATGTCGCCGGACAGTTCGAGCGAATTGGAGCGCATATACGGCTTCGGCAGGTCGGTCTGCACGACGACCTTCGGATTGCGCGGATCGGAGACGTCGACGCCGGTGAAATTCTTTGGCGCGCTTTCATGCGCCAGCCAGATGATGCGCCGGCCATCCTTTGGCGATCTGCACCGACATGCCTTCGCCCATGCCGCCGAAGCCGCCGAGATCGTTCTGCGCGAGAAGCTTGAAATTCCAGGTGACAGGCTCACCGCTCTTGCTCAGCGGGTTATGGGCGGCCGACATCGTGCACTCCAGTGTTCGTCAGGTTCTTGCAGAAAGGCCGGCGCGCGTGCGCCGGCCTTGTGATGAAAAGTTCGGACGTCCTCAGGCCATGGCCTTCTTCAGGAAGTCGGTGCGGAAAGCCTTATTCCAGTCCGGAATGGCCTTGAGCTTGTTGTCCTTCACCAGAACTTCCGCATGGTGAGTCATGTAGGGCGTAAGGTCGGACGGCCAGCCGGGCTCGACCTCGACGCGCGCAAGCGCCTTGGCGAAGGTGTCCGGTCGACATGGTGTAGCCCTTGGAGGTGTAGAACGAGTAGATCGTGTCGGCGACCTTCTTCGGGTTCTGATTTAAAGTCCTTGGCGACTTCGAGCCAGGCCTTGAGATAGGCCACCACGGTGTCCGGATTCTTGTCGACGAAATTCCGGCGTCGCCGCCATGAACACCGGCAGCTTGTCGAAATCGTAGAAATCGGAGATCGTGATCGGCGAGGCCGTCGGCTTCCGCGATCGCGTTATAGGGCTCGACATTGACCATTGCGTCCACGGTCTTGGCCGCCATGGCCGCCACCATGTCGTTCACGTTCATGCGGATTTCCTGATAGTCGCCCTTCTTCAAGCCCAGCCTTGGTCGCGATCTGGTCGACGAAGATATTGCCGGTGGACGAGCCGGTCTGGTTGGCGACCTTCTTGCCCTTGAGCTGCTCGACTTTGGTGAGGTCCCAAGGTCCTTGCGCGCCATCACGCGCGCGGTCTTGCCGACATATTCGATCATGGCGATGGCGACCAGGCCGCCTTTGTCGTGTCCGATGGCGAACGAAGGTCCGGCATAGGTGCCCATGTCGACCTGCCGCGCCACCATCTGCTGCATGGTGAGGTTGCCCGACGGCACCGCGAATTCCTCGAACTTGACGCCGTGCTTTTCGAGCAGGCCGGAGCGCAGCAGATAGTAGGTCGGCATGCCCCACATGTTGGTCTGGTAGCCTTGGCGTACCGTCTCCAGCGCGAATGCCGGCCGCGCGCCAAATCCCGCCGCCAGCACGCCGGCGCCGGTCGCCGCCAGCACATGACGGCGGGTCAATCCTCTGTTCGCAGTGGTCATTGCTGTTCCTCCCTATGATTTGGCTTTGCCATTGGCTTTTGTTTCACCGGCGTCATGGCCGAGATGCCGCAGCAGTTCCTTCTGGCATTCGACGAATTCCACGCTCAGCGGGTCGCGCGGGCGCGGCAGGTCGATCTTGATCTCGGTCTTCACCGTGCCGGGATGCGGCGACATGACCACGACGCGGTCCGCCAGATACACCGCCTCCGCCACATTGTGCGTCACGTAGATCACCGTCTTGCGGGTCTCACGCCACACATCGGCGAGCAGCCGCTGCATGTCGTCGCGGGTCAGCGCATCCAGCGCCGCGAACGGCTCATCCATCAGCAGCACCGACGGATTGTAGGCCAGTGCGCGGGCGATGGCGACCCGCTGCTGCATGCCGCCGGAAAGGTGGTGCGGATAGGAGCCGGTAAATTTCTCCAGTTTCACCAGGCGCAATTGCTCGCGCGCGATTCTGTCGCGCTCGTCTTTCGCGACGCCCTTCATTTCCAGGCCGAAGGCGACGTTGCCGAGTGCCGTGCGCCACGGGAACAGCTGGGCGAAGTCCTGAAACACAACGCCGCGGTCCATGCCGCTGCCGGTCACCGGCTTGCCGCCGATGCGGATCTCGCCGGCGGCCGGCGAAAGAAATCCGGCGATGATATTGAGCAGCGTGGACTTGCCGCAGCCGGAAGGGCCGACGATGCAGAGGAATTCGGATGCGCCGATGTTGAAGCTGACGTCCTTGACGCCAGGCACTTTGCCGCCTGGCGTGTCGTACACAAGGCTGACATCGCGAATTTCAATAGGGACCATTCTTGCTTACCGTTTCTAACCCTTGGCCATGCGCACCATGCCCCACCGCTGCACGGTCGCGCGCTCGATCGAGCCGAACACCAGCCGCTCGAAGGCATAGCCGATGCCGCCGATCACGAGCAGCGACGCCAGCATGATGTCGGCGTTGAGGAATTCCTTGGCGTCGAAAATGACCCAGCCAAGTCCCCAGTCGGAGGCTGCAATCATTTCGGCGCCGACCACCGCGATCCACGCGCGCAGGAAGGCCTGCCGCATGCCGGTGATGATGAAGGGCGAAGCGCCGGGGATGATCACTTTCCAGAACAGCTTCTGCTCGTCCGCGCCCATGGCGCCGGCCGCGCGCAGCCACAGCGGGTTGACCGAGCGGACGCCCGACCAGGTGTTGAACACCATCGGAAAGGTGGCGGCATAGAACACGATCAGAATCGTCGTCAGATTGCCGATGCCGAACCACAGCATGAACAGCGGCACCAGTGCGAAAGAAGGGATCGGCATCAGCGCGCTCACCAGCGGCAGGAAGAAATTTTCCACTCGGCTGGAAGCGCGCCATCAGGATGCCAAGCGGAATTCCGACGGCGATGGCAAGGCCGAAGCCGAACATGACGCGGTACATCGTGAAGGCGGCGTGCTCGATCATCGTGCCGTCGGCGAGCATCGCGATCAGGGTTCGCACGATGGCCGGGATCGTCGGCAGCAACGCCGGCGCGAAATAGCCGCTGCGTGCCAGCAGCTCATAGAGGCTGCGGCGGCTGCAAGCGTGACCGCGGCGCGAACGATGGAGCGCATGCGCTGCCCTTGCTCGGTCATGACGTGATCATTCCCCACCGCACAACGGTGTAGTCTTCGATTTTCTGGAACACGAATTTCTCGAGTCCGAGGCCGATCAGCGCGATGACGGCAATTCCGGCCAGCATCGCGTCGGTGTTGAGGAATTCACGGGCGCCGAAGATCAGCCATCCGAGTCCCCACGGTACGGCGGCGAGCATCTCGACCGCGACCAGGATACGCCACGCCTGCGCTAGGCCGAGCCGCAGGCCGGTCAGGATGTAAGGCAGCGCGCCGGGCAGGATCACATGGCTGAACAGCCGGCGATCGTCCGCGCCCATCGATTGCGCCGAGCGCACCCAGATTTCCTTGACGGCTTTCACGCCGGTCCAGCTGTTGAAAAGGATCGGGAAAGCCGAAACAAAGCCGACGAGCAGCACGGCCGAAATGTTGCCGAGGCCGAACCAGAGCAGGAACAGCGGCGCATAGGCGAGGCCGGGAATCGGCGCGCAGATGCTGACCAGCGGCAGGCAGATATCCTCGGCCCGCCGCGAGCGCCCCATCAGCACGCCAATGGTCACGCCGATGATCGCGGCCAGCGCAAAACCGCTCAGCAGGCGGATCACGGTATCGATGGCGTGATGCGGAAGAATGCCGGCGACGGTGAGCCGGACGAAAGACTGGCGCCACTTCCTCGAGTGTCGGGAAACAGCCGCCGTGGAAATACGCCGGCCCAGGCGACGATTTCCCAGATCGCGCCAACGACCAGGAAAGGGAAGACGATTGCGCAAGACAGCGCGCAGCCGATCGCGGGCCTGCGGCCGGTCGGGGACTTCGCCCACAGGGATCGTGGTCGTGACGGCATCCTGCATCGGGTGCCCACATCCTCCCAAGGTCCGGACCACGAGCCCTTTTGACGAGGGCCCTTTGGCAGTCCTGGTGACCGGCCTGGCCGCAGAATAGTGCGCTTTGAATAGCCGCGACAAGCATAAGGGCGCATGCCGATTGTCGCGGTACTACCGCCACTGGCGCAATGGCGGCAGAACGGCTAAAGCCCGTCGCACGGCGTTTGTACGGCGACAGGATTTCAACGGGAGAGTTTCGTGATGTCGAAGAATGCACAGAAGATCGGCTGGATCGGAACCGGCCGCATGGGCCTACCCATGGCGGAACGCCTGCTCAAGGCCGGCCACGATGTGACTGTCTGGAATCGTACGCGTGCAAAGGCCGAGCCGCTCGCCGCAAAGGGCGGCAAGATCGTCGACAAGCTCTGCCGACCTCGCTTCCTGCGATGTCGTGTTTTCGATCGTGTCCGAAGGCAAGGACCTGGAGCAGGTCTATTTCGGCAAAGACGGCGTGCTTTCCGGCGGCAAGGCACCGAAAGTTTGCGTCGACTGCTCGACCATCTCGGTTGAGGAGTCCGCCGACATCCGCAAGCGCCTGAAGGAAAAAGGTGCTGACTACGTGTGCGCGCCGGTGTCCGGCAACGCCAAAGTCATCAAGGCCGGCCGGCTGTCGTCCGTCGTCTCCGGCGATGAAGCGGCCTGCAAGTCAATCATTCCTTTGATGGAAGTCGTCGCGCCGCAGGGCGTGTCCTATGTCGGCGAGGGCGACCTCGCACGCATCTGCAAGATCGCGCACAACGTCATGCTCGGCGTGGTGATCGAGAACCTGATCGAGATCACGCTGCTGGTGAACAAGATGGGCGTGCCGCGGCATGCGTTCCTGGCTTTCCTCAACAACGGCGTGATGGGATCGATGTTCACGCGCTACAAGTCGCCGGCGCTCGTCAATCTCGATTGGACGACGACCTTCACGCCGGAATTGCTGCGCAAGGATCTCGATCTCGGGCTTGAGCTCGGCCGCGAGATGGACGTGCCGATGCCGGTGACGGCGGCCACGCGCGAAGTCCTGCAGGGACATTTCGGCCACGCGACCTTGCAGCCCGATCCGCAGGCTTATCTCAACAAGGATTTCGCGGCGCTGATGGAGACCATGGCGCTTGCCGCCGGCATGAAGCTCGCGCCGGAAAACAAGAACGTGCCGACGGGCCTTGAGCACTAGAGCGGGTTGGGGGCTCGCCAGCGCACATAAAAAAAGGGCCCCTTACGGGGCCCTGTGTGCATAAGGTGGAGGATTCACGCCGCCGTCTAAGCCTAAGGGAGGAAAACGGCGGCTGCGCACGTGTCCACTCAATCGGTCCGGCCGCACGATCACAAGTAAAATGGCCATAAATTTGCTGCCGGAAATATATCGCCGCATCATCTGATTGAATGACTAGGCGACCGAGAGTTCCAGATGGCTTTCAAGCTCTACAATGCGCCGCAATCGACTTGCAGCCAGCGCGTTCGTTTTGTTTTCAACGCCAAAAAGCTGCCGTTCGACGAGGTGAAGCTCAACCTGCTCGAAGGCGACCAGCTCAAGCCCGACTATCTCAAGCTCAATCCCAACGGGGTCGTGCCCACGCTTGACCACGACGGCGCAATCATCATCGATTCGACAGTCATCATCGAATATCTCGACGAGATCGCACCGAATGCAAACTTCACACCGGAGAATCCGGTGGAACGCGCCCGGATGCGCGCGCTTATGCATTTCATCGATGAAATGCCGGCTGCCGCCGTTCGGGTGCCGACTTTCAATCTCGCCTTTCTGCCAAGGTTTCAGAAAATGAGTCGCGAAGACTTTGTCGCAATGGCAGAGTCGAAGCCCTTGCGCCGTGAGTTCATGCTCACGATGGGCCAGACCGGCTTTCCGAAGCACGAGATGGACGCGGCGCTGGCGCGCCTGCGGCGCACCTATGAGCGCATGGACGCCGAAATCGAGCGCAGCGGAGGGCCGTGGTTGCTCGGCAAAAAGATCACGCTCGCCGACGTCGCCGTCATGCCGGCATTGGTGCGCATGCACGATCTTGGCATAGCGGATTGGCAGGATCTGCCGCGTATTGTCACGTGGTTCGACAATATCCGCGCGCAGGCGGCGTTCAAGCCGACCTACTATCAAGGCTCGTTGCTGAGCGAGCGTTTCCCGCATTTGCGCGAGAAATCGCCTGCGTAAGCGGCCCCTATCATTTATTTAGTGGTGCCGATCTTCGGCAATTCGACTTTTACGGTCGATGACTTTTGCCCGAGATTGCCGGTGGCGAAGAGAATGCCGCCGCCCACCACAATCACAATCAGCGCACCGACCAGAACGCCGAGCACGCCGACGCCGCCACTGCTGCCGTCAGCCATGGTTCAATCCTCCCTCATCAATCGGGAGGTTAAGCAGCGCGCGCCATTTTGGTTCCCGCGCTTAATATTTTGCGCTGATCGGCAATTCTTCCGCGGGGAACAGGGAGATCAGGCGGCAGCCTTTGTCGGTAACGACGACCTCTTCCTCGATGCGCGCGGCGGAGAAGCCATCGGTCGCCGGGCAATAGGTTTCGATCGCGAACACCATGCCTTCCTTGATTTCGGTCGGGTGGTCCATCGAGACGACGCGCGAGATGATCGGCCGCTCGTGCAGGTTCAGGCCGAGACCATGCGCGAACTGCAGGCCGAACGCGGACATCTCGTCAGGGAAGCCGAACTCATTCGCTTTCGGAAACACCTCGCAGATGTGCGCGGTGCTGGCGCCGGGCCTGATGCGCTCGATGGCATTGTCGAGCCACTCGCGAGCCTTCCTGTATGCGTCGTGCTGCGCGGGCGTCGCGCGCACAACATTGAAGGTCCGGTAGTAGCAGGTGCGATAGCCCATGAAGCTTTGCAGAATGTCGAAGAAAGCCTGATCGCCCGGACGGATCATGCGGTCGGTGAAATTATGCGGATGCGGATTGCAGCGCTCGCCGGAAATGGCATTGACCGCTTCGACGTCGTCGGAGCCGTGCGTGTAGAGGAACTTGTTGACCTCGGCGACGATGTCGTTTTCGCGCACGCCCGGCCGCAGCATTTCATTGACTACGTCGTAGGCGCCATCGACCATTGCGGCCGCACGATTGAGGAGTGCGATTTCGTCGGCCGATTTGACTTCGCGCGCGCTCAGCATGATCTGCTGGCCGTCTTTGATCTTGATCCCGGCTTTCTCGAGCTCAAACATCATTGGCGGTTCAATGATATCGACGCCGATCGGCATTTTGGCGACGCCTGCCGACTTGAGAATTGAGGCCATCTCCTCGGCGTGACGCTTCATCAAGCCGAACGCCGGGTCGACGGTGCCGCGCAAGCCGACGAGGCCGGCCTTGC
This sequence comes from uncultured Alphaproteobacteria bacterium, assembly GCA_963794665.1. Classification (GTDB taxonomy): domain Bacteria; phylum Pseudomonadota; class Alphaproteobacteria; order Rhizobiales; family Xanthobacteraceae; genus Pseudolabrys. The sequence continues at coordinate 516,457 of CAWCEW010000021.1, forward strand.
AATTCTCCGGCTTGAGCCAGGGGGAATAGAGCTTGTGGTGGACTGCGGCCGAGCCGAAATCCCACAGAATAGGATCGCCGCCACGCGTGAGAAGGACCCAGCGCGAGAGCTTGTCGCGCGCCCATTCACCGATCTTGGTCGAGGTGACGTAGCGGATGTTGTTGTCGTCAAACAGCAATAATGCACCGAGGTCGGAGGCCTCGAGCGCGGCTTGCGCGCGGCCGAGGCGATAACGGTGCATGCGGCGGTAATCGACGCGCTCTTCAAAATCGACGCCCATGGTGCCGAGCACAGGCAAGTGCCGGCCCCAGTTGTAGCGCGGGTTAATGTCCTCGGCGGTGATCTTTACCGGCTCGCGCGTTCTCTCATCCATGGTCGTCTCCTTACGCGGTATTTGATTGCCGGCCTTATAGCCGGTGGTTGAACTGCATTATAGGCCTAGTTGGCGGCTCTGTCGGCACCGTCGGGTCCGCGACAGAACGCGGTCAATGGGCCTCTACGTGGGCGTCCTTGATGACGCCGCCCCACACTTCGGTTTCCTTCTTGATAAAGGCCGCCGCCTCGGCGGGCGTGCCGCCGGCAGCGTGGAGGTTGATCTTCGCAAAATGGCTCTGTGCCTCTGGACCCTTGAGGACTTCGTTCACCGCCTTACTGAGCTTTGCCACGATTGCCGGCGGCGTTTTCGGGGGAGCCGCAATTGCGTTCCACGTCCATGATTCAAAGTCTTTGACGCCAACTTCATCGAGCGTCGGGATATCGGGCAGATTGGGAATTCGCTTGTTCGTCGCAACGGCAAGTATCCGTGCCTTGCCGGATTCATGCAATTTGATGGCGGAGGCCAACTCCATGAAAATGAAATCGACGTGGCTTGCGATAATGTCATTAAGCGCAGGAGCAGTGCCCTTGTAGGGCACGTGCACCAGCTTCGTGCCGACAACACGCTCGAACAATGCGGCCGTGAGATGTGACGTCGTGCCTATCCCTTGCGACGCGTAGTTGACCTTGCCCGGGCTTGCTTTCACATAATCGATAAATTCTTTCGCTGTCTTTGCGGGAAAATCCGGGCGTACCAGCAGAACATTGGCGATCGAGGTCATGATCGTCACGGGCACGAATTGCGTCGGATCGAAATTCATTTTTTTGTAGAGAAGCGGATTGACCGTCAGCGGAGCCGGCTGTGCCGCCAGCAGCGTGTATCCGTCGGGTTCCGACGTGAAGACCGCTTCCGCGCCGATATTGCCTGCGGCGCCTGCGCGATTTTCGATGACGACCGGCTGACCGAGCTTCTGATGCAGCCCTTCGGCGACGATGCGCGTCACCGTGTCGACGCCGCCGCCCGCCGGCACGCAGACGATGATCTTGATCGGCTTGTTCGGAAAATCGGCGGCCGCGTCCTGCGCGGACGCCCCCGACGCCGTCAGCGACGCGACCAATAGCCCTGCCAATATTGTGCGCACCTGATCCTCCCTTGTGCCGGCTTTTTTATGCGACGCGCGCCAGTTTTTGCGCCGGCAGCTTGAGATTGAACACCTTCATGGCATTGCCGCCAAGAATATTCCGTTTTGCCTGCTCGGACAGGAAGGGCAGATCGTAGATTGTCGAGGGCAAATCGAAGTCCCAATGCGGATAGTCTGACGAATAGAGCAATTGCGTTTCGGCATTGATCATGCGGAAGGTCTGCTCGAGTGCGGCCATGTCGGTCATTTCCATGGGCTGCGATGAGAAATACATGTCGCGCATGTACTCGCTTGGCTTCCTCTTCAGGGCCGGCGCTTCGGACGAGCGCATCATGTACTCGTTGTCGAAACGCTGCATCATGAACGGCACCCAGGCAAGTCCGCTCTCGACCCAAAGCACTTTCAGCTTCGGAAACCGCTCCGGCAGGCCGTTGGTGATCCAATTAGCGAGATGCACCATGTTGTAGAACACGAAGCCCAGCGCATGAACCGAGATGAAACGGTTCATCATGCCGACGGTCTGATCATTCCAGTTGTAGCCGGCATGGAAGGCGAGCGGCAAATTCATCTCTTCGAGAAGGGCATAGGTTTTCATATAGGAATTGTGGTGGACCGGACGATAGCGCGCCGACGTCACCATGAAGCCGACGACGCCCTTGGTCTGTCCGAATTCCTGGACGGTGCGGTAGGCGGCGTCCGCATCGTTGAACGGCAGATAAAGCATCGAACGGATGCGCGGCTCGTGCGCCAGCACCCGTTCACTGAGCCAGCGGTTGTACGCGCGCGCGAGGGCGACCTCGACCTCGATCTGCGGGTGCAGGCCAAGCTGGAGCATCGGCGTAGGGAACATCACCGCGACGTCGATGCCGATCGCATCCATCCATCGCCGCGTCAGAGCGATGTCGCGTTGCACGCCGCTTTCCGTTTTTTCCATGCCCCGGGTCGCATAGCGCATGACCCGGCCACCCATATCCTGGTAGCCGACGCCGGCCGGCAACATGCCGACACTTTTGGCGTTTGCCTGCCGCGCGCTGCGCGCAAGCTGCTGCAGCACCGGATCATCCATGTAGTCGAGAATTTCGCCGATCGATTCACTTTCGTAGTGGTGCGAATCGACGTCGACGATCGGGAAGTTCTTGTAACCTGCGTTCCGCGGCCTGTTTCGAGGCGTGCGCCAGCAGCTTGCTGGTGTCGAATTCCTCGACCTCCATGCGGCGGAAATCGGACAGCGGAAGATTGCTTCCATGTATCATGCGTCTCCCGACCAGGCTTGCCACATGCCGAGCTCGAACACCTGCAGGTTCACGGCCTTGAGCATGGCTGTAACGGTCACCATGACCTCGGTTGCAGTCACCGCATCAGGTGCGAAGGCGGGCAGGGCGCCGTCGCGCTCGGCGGCGCGTTCGGCATAGAGACGCACGGCTTTCGCGAGCATGTCCTGAATTTCGTCGCTCGCTCGGTTCGCGGACGATCGTATCAAGCTGCGACGACATAGATGTCCTCCCCGCGCCGGATCACTTCGAAGCTTTTCAGTTTCAGGCTGCGGTCGGCGGCGCATTCGCCGGTCTTGAGATCGTATTCGTACCCGTGCCAGGGGCAGACAAAATGAATTTCCTCGCTTGAAAATTTCTGTCCCAGCCAGCTGCGGTCGGGACCGATCACGTCTTCGACCTTGTGCATCATGATGCCCTTCGCAAGCCGGACCGCCCTGATGCAGGCACAGGTTCTCATACGCGTAAAACTTGCCCTGCCAATGAAACACGCCGATCTCGCGGCCCGCATGGCTGACGATACGGCGTTCGCCGTCGGGAAATTGCGTGGCTTTGGCGACGAACACTTCCGGCATGCGGTACGGTTCCAGTGAGCTTGTCGGCAGTGAAAGTATGGCACCGAACCGCATTGTGCGGCAACGAAGTGGCTTCGCGAAAACGAAATGCGGCCTTGCGCTCATGCGCATTGTGCGAAACCGCAGCTTTGCGCAATGTTCGGTGCGCGCGAAAAGGAAGCGGAAGTGGACTCAACCATAATTCTCGCCGCGACGGCCGGCGCCTTCCTGCTGGCCGGCTTTGTCAAAGGCGTCATCGGTCTTGGCCTGCCGACGGTCTCCATCGGCTTGCTGGGACTGCTGATGACGCCGGCGCAGGCAGCGGCAATCCTGGTGGTGCCGTCGCTCGTCACAAACATCTGGCAGGCCGTCGTTGGCGGCGGTCTTATCGCGCTTGCACGCCGGCTATGGCCGATGCTCGTCGGGAATCTGCGTCGGCACATTCGTGGGTGCGGTCTTGCTGCCGCACGACGATACGGGGCAGGCAACGATCTGGCTTGGCGTGGCCCTTGCGCTGTATTCGGCACTCGGGCTTGTCAATGTGCATTTCAGCGTGCCGCGGCACGCGGAAACCTGGCTCGGCCTCGTCATGGGCGCGGCGACCGGCGCGATCACGGTGGCGACCGGTATCTTCGTCATGCCGGGCACTCCGTACATCCAGTCCCTGAAGTTCGAACGCGACAAGCTCGTGCAGGCGCTTGGTCTGTCGTTCACCGTTTCAACGGTCACGCTCGCTTTGGCGCTCGCCTACGCCGGACAAATACGCGCGTCGCTCGCCGGGCGCATCGCTGGTTGCGCTTATTGCGGCGCTTGCTGGAATGGTCCTCGGGCAATTGGTGCGCGGACGCGTTCGGGCGGAAACCTTCCGGTTGTGGTTCTTTGTCGGGCTGTTGCTGCTCGGTGCCCATCTGGCGCTGCGCGGGCTTCTGTGATCGATTAACGCAATCAACAGCTGCCCGCAGGATCATCTGATGAAAATCGTCGATCTTTCCCACGTCATGAACGTGCATACGCCCGGCTGGGTCGGTTACGCCGGCAACAAGATGTACTACGCGCAGAATCTGCAGACGGTCCGCATCGTTGCGCAGCGCATCGACACGGCCCTGCACGTCGGAACGCATTTCGACGGTGCCATGCACGCGACCGACAACAACAAAGGCGACATGGCCCATTTGCCGCTCGACTATCTGGTCAACCGCGGCGTCGTCGTCGACATTTCAAAGCATATGCACGACTGGGCGGTGATCACGCCGGAGATTATCGAGAGCAGCGGCGCCGATATTCGCGAAGGCGACATCCTCATTCTGCATACCGGGTGGCACAAGCATTACGAAGGGCAACCGCAGCAGGATCTGGTCCGATACTTCTGCTACCACCCGGGTCCCAGCCTCGACACGCTGCACTGGATGCTGAAGAAGAAAATAAAGTGGTGGGGCATGGACACCGGCTCCTGCGACCACGCCATGAACACATCCATCCGCTACATGCGGCCCGACCTCGCCGAGGAGTTCACCAAGAAGCACGGCAAGACGCCCGGCGAATTTTTCGGGACGTTCGAATACACGCACAAGAAGTCCGGCCGGAAGGTTACGGCGGACGTGTTTCCGTTCCACAATTGGGCATTTCAGGAAGGCCTGCTGCACGCTGAGAATCTCGGCGGCGACATCGAGATGATGCTGGGCAAACGTTGTGTGATCGGCGCGTTTCCCGTGGCGCTACGAAGGCCTCGAAGGATGTCCCTGCCGGATCGTCTGCTTCCTTGATGTCGACGACAAGATCGAAGCGGTCGGCGACGCGGCGAAGGCGATCCTGCACCGCTAGCCCAGCGTCAGCCTTGCGGATCGTCGCGCTGGCTTGTTGCTCTGCAGCGTCGCCTGAATCGCCTCGCGCAGCAGTGCATGCTTCGTCTTCGGCCACTGCTTGACGTGGATATCGGCAAGCAGCTTGGCCGATTTGCCGAATACGACAATGCGGTCGCCGACGCTGATCGCCTCTTCCAGCTGGTGCGTGATCAGTATCGCGGTCGAGCCGCACTCGCGCGCCAGGTTAAGGAACGTTTCGCGCAGCTCCGCCGCCGTCACTTCGTCGAGATGGCCGAAGGCTTCGTCGGCGAGGAGGATCTCCGGTTGCACCGCAAAGGCGCGCGCGATCGCCACGCGCTGGCGCATGCCGCCGGACAATTCGTGCGGATAGGCATTGGTGAACTGGCCGAGGCCGAGCCGGTTCAGCCACGTCAGGCTGCGCTCGCGCTGCTCCGCTTCCGGCAGCCCGATCAACTCAAGCGGGAGGCGTGGCGTTGTCGAGTGCCGAGCGCCAGGGCAACAGCCGGTCCTGCTGGAACACCGTGGCGATGCGCCCGCGGAAAAGATCGAAGTCGGTGTGCGGGCTCTTGTCGCCGATACGGATGGCGCCTTCGGTCGGTGCTTCGAGCCCGATCATCAGATCGAAAAACGTCGACTTGCCGCAGCCGGTCTGGCCGACGATGGCCACGACTTCACGCGGCGCGATGGTCAGATCGAGCCGTTCAATGGCGATCACCGACTGCCCGGTTGTGGTTTGCCGGAACACTTTGCGCAGGCCGGCTACATTGATCGGCGGCGGCCCGCTCATGCGCGCCACCGCAGCAGCCGCGCTTCAAATCGAGCCACAATGGCTTCGAGCAGGAACAGCAGTGCGACCAGCACGATGGTCCAGGCGAACACGTCGGCGACCGAGAACAGTTCCTGCGCCACCGACAGTTGATGCCCGATACCGGTCACGGCACCGACCAGTTCGGCGATGGTGACCACGCGGATCGCAAGGCTGATATTGACCTTCCAGCTGGTGAAGATCGTCGGCACGATCGCCGGCAGCATCAGCTTGACGAAATACTGCAAGGTCGTCGGCCGGAACGAGCGCATCATCTGCCGCAGTTCGCGCGGCACCGAGCGCATGGCGTCAAGCGTATCGACCAGGAAAACCGGGCCGCAGACGACAACCAGCACGAATCCGATGCGGAATTCGACGCCCGGAAACCACAGCACCGCGAACAAAATCCAGGAGACGACTGGCACCGCCATCAGGATGCGGATCATCGGATGCAGGTACTTTTCAAGCGTATCGGAGCGATACATCGCCATCGCGAGCACGATGCCGAGCACGAACGAGACGATCAGCGCGCGCGATGACGCGCGCCAGCGTGACGGCGATATCGAGGGGCGTGATGGTGGTGATCGCTTTTGCGATCCGCAGCAGGCTCGGGATCGCGAAAGGCGGAATCCCGAGCGCCGGCGCCAGGTGCGACAGCGACCTCCCAGGCGAGCGCGAAGACCAGCAGGGAGACGAGAGTCTGACGCGGAAAAATCAGTACCGGGACAGACTCGCGATGCTCCGTGCTCATTTTGACGTGCGGTTATCCACTTATGGCGTGTAGATGATCTTCTCGTCCGGCATCTTCTCGTAGAAGCCGGCCTTCACCGCGCGCTCCATCATGTCGGTGATGGACTTGCGCGTTGCCGGATCCCAGGCCGGCTTGATGATCATCTGCAGCCGCTTGCTCTCGACCGCGGCGGTGAGGATTCCGGGCGGCAGCTTGAGCGTCTCGTTGGCGATCTTGTCGCCGGCGGCGGTGTCCTTGTGCATGACGTCGGCAACATCCTGCAGCGCCGCGATCAGCATCTGCGGCGCCTTAGGGTTTTTCGCGATCGCGTCGGCGCGCATGGCGGTCACGATCTCCCAGCCGTCGCCGCCGGTGATCTCCTTCCAGCCCTTGCGCGCCGTTGAAGATGACGTGCCAGTCCGGGTGCTGCCTGGCGGTGATGCTTGCAAGCGGCTCGATCACCAGTGCGGCGTCGACGCGGCCGGCCTCGAGCTGCGCGCGCGCAACGGCGAAGTTCGCATTGACCGTGATGATATCCTTGCCGAGATCGATGCCCTTGGCGTTGGCGTAGATCTTCGTCACCTGGAATTGCGAGCCGCCCATGTCGATGGCGAGCTGCTTGCCCTTGAGGTCGGCGAGCGACTTGATCTTCTCGTCCCTGGCGAAGATCACGAGGTCGGCGAGCGTGAAGCCGGTGGCGATGATCCGCACCGGCACGCCTTCCTGATAGAGCTTCTGCAGGATGGTCGGGCCGCCGATGAGCACGTCGGTCTCGCCGGTCGCGAAGGCCGCGTAGAAGGCCGAGATCGACGGATAGGCCTTGGCGTCGAGCTCGAAGCCATGCTTGGCGTCGATGCCGCGCGCTTTCATGATGTTCCACACCAGCGGGTTGAACACCGGCAGCGTCAGGCTCGACACCTTGATGACCGGTTTTTGCTGCGCCTGCGCGGGCGGCGCGCAAATCCAAAATCAGTGCCGCCATGCAAGCGAATACCGCGGCAAATCCCGCGTCGACACAACTGGCACATGATCGTTCCCCCTGGTGGTCGTATTGCGTCGTGATCTTGGCGCATCTTGCGCGTCACTTGCCAAAGGCGAGTGCGACTTTACTCCGGTTTCGTTTGCGTGCAAATAATTGCGCATAGTAACTGGAGGGCGTGATGCCGCATGTCGCTGCGCGGGACGGTGTCCGGCTTTATTACGAGGAAGCCGGACAGCGGCACGCCGGTCGATCTTCGTGCACGAATATGCCGGCGGATTACCGCACCTGGGAGCCGCAGATGCGGTTTTTCTCCCGCGCGCACCGCTGCATCACCTACAGCCAGCGCGGCTATCCGCCATCCGACATTCCAACCGATGCCGGACGCATACAGCCAGGACATCGCCCGCGACGACGTCTGGCGCTGATGGATGCGCTCAAGATCGAAAAAGGCGCACATCGTCGGCCATTCCATGGGCGCCTACACGGCGCTGCATGTCGGCATCGATGCACCGGAGCGCTGCATTTCGGTGATGGCCGCCGGCTGCGGCTACGGGATCGAGCCCGGACGTCAAAAAGGCGCGAGGAAATGAGGCGCTCGCCGCCGAAGATCGGCAAGATGTTTGCCGAGGAAGGCATCAAGGCTGCTGCGGCGAAATATGCCGACGCGCCCGATGCGCCAGGCGCACAAGAACAAGGACCCGCGTGGCTACGCCGAATTCGCGCAGCATGCTCGAGCGAGCATTCGGCCAAGGCCACGCGCTGACCATGATCAATCTGCAGGCCAAGCGGCCGACGCTGTGGGAGATGGAGGCGGACTTGAAGAAATTTTCCGTGCCGCTGCTGATCATCGTCGGCGACGAGGATGAGCTGTGCATCGACGGCAGCATTTTCCTCAAGCCGCACGGTGCCGACCGCCGGCTCTGCTGGTCGATTCCGCGCACCGGTCACAACGTTCCGAGCGAGGAACCGGCCAAATTCAACGCGGCGCTGGCCGAATTGTTTGCCGATCGCCGAGGCGGGCCGCTGGCTCGCGCACAAGCCACATTAAGAACCGGGAGAGAGCGATGGATCTCAAGCTCAAAGGCAAGACTGCGCTGATCACTGGCGGCAGCGAAGGCATCGGCAAGGGGATCGCGCTGGCCTTGGCGAAAGAAGGCGTCGATATCGCGATCTGCGCGCGGCGCAAGGAGCCACTTGAGGCCGCGGCCGGCGAGATCGCCAAGGCAACCGGACGCAAGATCGTCGCCATCCCCGCCGACCTGCGGCAGGACAAGGACGCCAAGAACTTCGTCGAGCAGGGCCACAAGGCGCTCGGGCGCGTCGACATCATGGTCAACAATGCCGGCTCGGCGGCCGGTGGCGTCATCGAGCATCTGACCGAAGACGACTGGGAGAAAGGCCTCCAGCTCAAGTTCATGGGTTACGTGCGCTGCCTGCGCTACGTGTTGCCGATCATGGTGAAGCAGGGCGGCGGCCGGGTCGTGAACCTGATCGGCAATGACGGCGTGAAGCCGTCTTACTGGGAGATCTGCCCGGGGGCGGCGAATGCCGCCGGGCAGAACCTGACGCTGTCGCTTGCCGGGCAATACGGCAAGAACGGCATCAGCTTCGTCGCGGTCAATCCTGGACCGGTGCGGACCGAGCGCTGGGCCGGGCTGGTCAAGGCGATGTCGCGCGATATGAAGATTTCCTACGAGGAGGCTGACAAGCTCGCACCGGCCTCGATCCCGATGGGCCGCATTGCGGAGGTCGATGAGGTGGCAAATCTCGTCACCATGCTCGCTTCCCCGCTGATGGAAATGGTCAATGGCACCATGATCGAAATCGACGGCGGCCAGGATAAGCCTTTGATGGACCGCTTCCGCGACAAGCCGAAAGGCTAGGCGGTCCATACCGAAATGGGGGGTTCAGCGACGTTGCTTCGCTTGACAAATTCAGTCCGGCGGTCGGACTATTTGCATACAAACAAGCTCGCCCGCCGCAGGCGACAGAACGTTGACAATCGCGGCGCGCGCCAGAAGCGCGGTCAGCCGCTACGCAGGGAGCTTCAGTCATGAGACCGACGCGTCACGTGTTCACTCTCGCGCTCGCCGGCAGTCTCGCCGCCGGGCTTTCGTTGCAGGCCTTCGCGCAGCAAACGATCAAGATCGGCGAACTCAACAGCTACAAGTCGCAGCCGGCCTTCCTCGATCCCGTACAAGAAGGGCTGGGAAATGGCGGTCGAGGAGATCAACGCCAAAGGCGGCGTGCTCGGCAAGAAACTGGAAGTGATCTCGCGCGACGATGGCGCCAATCCAGGCGAAGCCGTGCGCGTCGCCGAAGAATTGGTCACGCGCGAAGGCGTCGCGATGATTGCGGGCACGTTCCTGTCGCACATCGGCCTCGCGGTCACGAACTTCGCCGGACAGAAGAAGGTCTTCTTCCTCGCCGCGGAGCCGCTCACCGACAAGATCACCTGGCAGAACGGCAACAAATATACGTTCCGCCTGCGCGCCACGACCTACATGCAGGTGGCGATGCTGATGCCGGCGGCGACCGGCGCGAAGAAGAAGCGCTGGGCGCTGGTCTATCCGAACTTCGAATATGGCCAGTCGGCGGCGGAGAACTTCAAGATGCTGATGAAGAAGGCGCAGCCTGATGTCGAGTTCGTCACCGAGCAGGCGCCGCCGCTCGGCAAGATCGATGCCGGCGCGGTGGCGCAGGCGATCGACGATGCCAAGCCCGACGCGATCTTCAACGTGCTGTTCGGTGGCGACCTCGCCAAGTTCGTGCGCGAAGGCAATACCCGCGGCGTCTTCAAGGACCGCACGGTGGTGAGCCTGCTGTCCGGCGAGCCCGAATATCTCGATCCGCTCAAGGACGAGGCGCCGGTCGGCTGGGTCGTCACCGGCTATCCCTGGGACAAGATCAAGACCAAGGAGCACACAGCCTTCGTCGACGCCTACAAGAAGAAGTACAACGACTATCCGCGTCTCGGCTCGGTCGTCGGCTATGTGACGATGCATTCACTCGCTGCGGGCATCGCCAAGGCAAAGTCGACCGACACCGAGAAGCTGGTCGAGGCGTTCAAGGGCCTCAAGGTCGACAGTCCGTTCGGGCCTTTCGTCTATCGCGCCAGCGATCATCAGGCGACGATGGGTGCCTATGTCGGCAAGATCGTCCTCGAAGGCGGCAAGGGCACCATGGCCGACTTCAAATATGTCGACGGCGCATCCGTGCTGCCGAGCGACGACGAGGTGAAGAAGCTCCGGCCCGTCGAATCGAACTAGGTTTTCGTTCGTGACGTCCTTCGTTAACCTCTCCCCGCCTTGCGGGGAGAGGTGACTTTTTATGACTTTCAGCGCATTCCTGTTTCAGGCGCTCAACGGGCTCTCCACCGCCTCAGGTCTGTTCTTTGTCGCCGCCGGCCTGTCACTGATTTTCGGCGTTTCCCGCATCATCAACATCGCGCACGGGTCCCTGTACATGCTGGGGACCTACATTGCGTATTCGTTCGCCACCCACATCGGCGGGGTGCTCGGGTTTTGGGGAGGCATCATCGCGACGGCTCTCATCGTTGCCGTCATCGGCATGCTGATCGAAATCGTGCTGCTGCGCCGCATCTACCGCGCACCGGAACTGTTCCAGCTGCTCGCGACCTTCGCGCTGGTGCTGATCATCAATGACGCGACGCTTTGGCTTTGGGGTCCCGAAGATCTGCTCGGCCCGCGCGCGCCGGGGCTGCGCGGCTCGATCGAGGTGCTCGGCCGGCGGCTGCCGACCTACGACGTGTTCCTCATCGTCGATCGGCCCGCTCGTGTTGTTGGTGCTGCATTTTGCGCTTGCCCGCACCCGTTTCGGCCGCCTGGTGCGGGCCGCCACGCAGGACCGGGAAATGGTCAGCGCGCTCGGCGTCAACCAGGCGCTGCTGTTCACCTCCGTGTTTGCGGTGGGCTCAATGCTTGCCGGCCTCGGCGGCGCGCTGCAGGTCGCCCGCGAGCCCGCAAACCTTGCCACCGATCTGGTCGCGATCGGCGATGCCTTCGTTGTCGTTGTCGTCGGCGGCATGGGCTCGATCACCGGCGCCTATCTCGCCGCCGTGATCATCGCCGAGGTGAAGGCGATCTGCATCGGCATCGGTGTGGTCGATCTCGGCTTCGTGACCGTCAACTTTTCGAAGCTGACACTGGTCGCCGAATTTCTGGTGATGGCAGTGGTGCTGATCGTGCGCCCCTACGGCCTGCTCGGCCGCCCGCAAGCGCAGGTCCGCTCGGTCGCCGAGCCGGAAGATCCGATCCGCCCGGCGACGCCTGCGCTCAAGATGCTCGGCGCCGCTGTTCTTGCGCTGCTGTTCTGTCTGCCGTTGCTGGCGCAGGGCTCGCCTTATCTGCTGATCCTCGGCATCGACGTGCTGATCGCGGTGATCTTCGCAACCTCGCTGCATTTCATCATGGGGCCCGGCGGCATGCATTCGTTCGGCCATGCCGCCTATTTCGGGCTTGGCGCCTATGGCGCGGCGCTGCTGGTGAAATGGCTGGCGGTCCCGATGGGCCTTGCGCTCGTCGCCGCGCCGCTCGTCGCGCTTGCGGGGGCGCTGCTGTTTGGCTGGTTCGCGGTGCGGCTTTCCGGCGTGTACCTCGCGATGCTGACGCTCGCTTTCGCGCAGATCGTCTGGGCCTTGGTCTTCCAATGGGAAGCGCTGACCGGCGGCTCCAACGGCGTGATCGGCGTCTGGCCGCCGCCGCCCTTCGACAAGGCCTGGGTCTATTTCCTGTTGAGCCTGGTGCTTGCCGTGATCGGCGTCCTCATGCTGCGCCGCTTTTTGTTCGCGCCCTTCGGCTATGCGATGCGCGCCGGCCGCGATTCACCGTTGCGCGCCGAGGCCATCGGCATCGACGTCAAGCGCGTGCACTGGCTGGGCTTTGCGATTGCCGGCGCCGTCTGCGGCGTGGCGGGCGGGCTCTTTGCCTTCGCAAAAGGCTCGATCTCGCCGGAGACGATCCACGTCGGCCGGTCGATCGACGGCCTCGTCATGGTGCTGCTCGGCGGCATCCAGACGCTGACCGGGCCGATCGTCGGGGCCATCGGTGTTTGCCACGTTGCAGGACACAGTGATGCGCCAGACCGAGTACTGGCGCGCCCTGCTCGGCATCATCATTCTGCTTCTCGTGCTGGCTTTCCCGCAAGGCATCGTCGGCGCCTTCTCGTCGATCTGGCGCAGAGCAGGGACGAAGCCATGAGCGTGCTCGCCATCCGCTCGCTGTCCAAGGCATTCGGCGGCGTGCACGCCGTCAACAATGTCAGCTTTGAGATCGCACAAGGCGAATTTCTCGCCATGATCGGGCCCAACGGCGCAGGCAAGTCGACCTGCTTCAACATGATCAACGGGCAGCTCGCGCCGGATTCCGGCGAAATTCTCTTCGAGGGCCGCAACATCGCAGGCCTTGAGCCGCGCGCCGTGTGGCGGCTCGGCGTCGGCCGCACCTTTCAGGTCGCTGCCACGTTCAGCTCGATGACCGTCATCGAAAACGTGCAGATGGCGCTGATCTCGCACGGGCATGAGACCTACCGGTTGTGGCACGCCGCCGCCCGGATGCATCGCGACCGCGCCCTCAACCTGCTGGAACAGGTCGGGATGCGCGAGGCAGCGGACCGGCCCAGCCGTGAGCTCGCCTATGGCGACATCAAGCGCATCGAACTTGCCATTGCGCTCGCAAACGAGCCGCGCCTTTTGCTGATGGACGAGCCAACCGCCGGCATGGCGCCGCGCGAACGCAACGATCTGATCGCGTTGGTCAAGAAGCTGGTCGTGGAGCGGAAGATTTCGGTGCTGTTCACCGAGCATTCGATGGACGTCGTGTTCGCTTTTGCGGACCGTATCATCGTGCTGGCGCGCGGCCGGTTGATTGCGGACGGAAACGCGGCCTCCATCCGCGATCACCCGCAGGTGCGCGAGGTTTATTTCGGAACTGGCAAGACTTTTGCCACGGGAGCATCGTCATGAGCGAAGCCATGCTCGTGGCCGAGAACCTGAGTGCCTGGTATGGCGCCGCGCGCATCCTGTACGACCTGAACTTCCAGGTGAACCGCGGCGAGGTCGTGGCGATGATGGGACGCAACGGCGCCGGCAAGTCCACCACGATGAAGACCATCATGGGCCTCATGGCGCGCCGCCAGGGCACAGTGCGCTTCAATGGTGAGGACATTTCGAACCGGAAGCCGTTCGAGATCGCGCGTCGCGGACTCGGATTCACCCCCGAGGACCGGCGGATCTTTGTCGATCTTACGGTGATGGAAAATCTCGACGTCGGCCGTCAGTCCGCGCGGCACTTCGCCGACGGAAGACCGGCTCCGTCATGGACACCCGAACAGCTGTTCAGGCTGTTTCCCAATCTGGCCGAAATGCCCGACCGGCTCGGAGGTCGCATGAGCGGCGGCGAGCAGCAAATGCTCACAGTCGCTCGCACGCTGATGGGCAATCCGCTGCTGGTTCTGCTCGACGAGCCTTCCGAAGGCGTGGCGCCGCTGATCGTCGAGCAGATGGCGAACACGATTCTCGAGCTGAAAAAGCAGGGTCTATCGATCCTGCTGTCCGAACAGAACATCCATTTTGCCCGCCTTGTGTCGGACCGGGTCTACGTTCTGGAAAAGGGCCAAATTCATTGGCACGGCTCGGTCGCCGAGCTCGACGCCAACCCGGAGGTGCAAAGGACTTATCTGACGGTATAGGATGGTGTCGTTCAGGTGGAAGAGGACCATGAAAACATTGCGGCGTGAAAAACTGAAAGTCGTAACCCAGCCCGACATATCTGAAGATCGCTATGTGCTTGACGACCAGGTCGGGTTCCTCATGCGCGTCGCGATGCAACGCCACACGTCGATCTTTACCTCGCGCATGATCGAAGGCCTCACGCAGACGCAGTTCGCCGCGCTCGCCAAGCTCTACGAGGTTGGCCCGTGTTCGCAGAATTATCTCGGCCGACTTATCTATCTCGATGCGGCCACCATCAAGGGCGTAGTCGATCGTCTCCATTTGCGCGGTTTTGTGACCGCACTTAGCGATCCCAAAGACCGCCGCCGTCGGGCGGTCGCACTCACCGATCGCGGGCGGCGCGCGACCGAGGCGGCGACGCAGGTTGCTGCCGGCATAACGGCCGCCACGCTCACGCCGCTGACCGCGGAAGAGCAGCGGATGGTGGTCAGGCTGCTGCGCAAATTGGCCTGAGCGGGAAGGCCGCGTTCACCAAAGACCTTTCAGGCGTCCGCCGTCGAGGTTGAGGGACACGCCGGTGATGTAGCTTGCGCGCTCGGAGCAAAGAAACACAGTTGCGTTGGCGAGCTCTTCCGGCCTGCCCATGCGGCCAAGCGAATTCTTTTTGGCCGCTATCTTGCGTGCCTCAGCTTCGGTCGATACCCCGAATTCTTTCTTCATGCCCTCTGTATTGCGCACCCACATATCAGTCGCGACCCAGCCAGGACAGATTGCATTGACGAGGATGTTGTCCTCCCCGAATTCAGTTGACAGGGACTTCGTAAGATTGAGCAGCGCGCTGTTAGTCATCCCGCTCCCGAACATGTAAGGATCCGGTTCTTTGCCTGCGCCGCCAATTGTGTTGACGATGCGCCCCCATTTCTGCGCCTTCATCATCGGGTAGACGCCGCGGATTGCGCGCAGGAAACCAAACAGCTTTGTGTCGAGCTGTGTCTTCATTGCGGTGTCGTCAAGAGCGGCGAACCGGCCCGAATACATTTGCCCGGCGTTGTTGACGAGGATGTCAACGCCGCCGAGCTTTTGCTTAGCGGTATCGATCAGCTTCGCAATATCGGACTCCTTGGTCATGTCAGCGACGACGGCATGGATCTCACCGCCAGTTCGCTTGGCCAGCTCATCCCGAGCCTGCTCGAGCTTTTTCTGATTGCGTCCGGTGATCAGCACCCGCACGCCTTCTTCCAGAAACTGACGCGCTGTCTCAAATCCGATGCCGCTGCTGCCGCCGGTGACAATCGCGCGGCGGCCCTTGATTCCCAAGTCCATCCTTACTCTCCCGTTGACGCCTGCAAACCCACCATAGAGTATCCGTCATGACGCTAATGCAAGAAGAAAACGAGGACTGCGATGCATCTTGGTCTCCGCGGCAAAGTCGCAGTTGTTACCGGCGCTTCCCGCGGAATCGGAAAGGCAGTGGCGCAGGCGTTATTGCAAGAAGGTTGCTCGGTTGCAATTTGTAGTCGCAATGCAGAGCGACTGGAGATGACAATATCGGAATTGTCGGCGACCGGCCCCGTATTTGGCGTGTCGACCGATGTTACAGATGAGAAGGCAGTTCAACGATTCATCGACGCAGCACTGAGACAATTCGGCCGGATCGATATTCTCGTGAACAACGCCGGGACTTATTTGCGCGGCACGGTCGAAACCACGACGCTCGATATTCTTGAGCGTCAGCTGCGTGACAAGGTCTTCGGTTTCTTCTCGATGATAAAGGCCGTGCTGCCCACCATGAAAGCGCAGCGGGACGGACGGATAATCAACATCGTTGGGCAGGCGGCCCGCCATCCGCATCCCGACCGATTTCCATCTGGCGTCACCAACGCCGCGCTGATGGCGATGAGCAAATCGATTGCAGACTCTGTTGCGCGGGACAACATTCGGGTCAACGCGGTGTGCCCGCAATACATCGAATCCGAGCTTCTGACATCTCTCATTGAGAAGGAGATGCGGGAACGTGGCGTCGATCGTGCGACAGCCTCTGCCGGATTTACGCGGGCCAATCCGTTGGGCCGCACGGGCCGCCCGGATGAAGTCGCCGATTTGGTCGCATTCCTGGTTTCTGATTGCGCCGCCTTTGTCGCAGGCAGCGCGGTCAGCATCGATGGCGGCTATCATCGCTACGTCTTCGGGTAATCCACCATGGATCTCGGCTTGAGCGGAAAAGTTGCGCTAGTCACCGGGGGGACAAGCGGCATAGGGCTTGCCACCGCACAGAAGCTCGCGGCCGAAGGCTGCATGATTGCGATTTGTGGACGCGATAAAGGCCGTCTCGATGCAGCTGTGGCGACGGTCTGTTCGGCGAGTGTTAAGGGTTTTGTGGCCGATCTCTGCGAGGCCGAAGACGTTGCCTTTTTGGTCCGCAGTGTCGCCCATGCTTTTGGCGGCATCGATATTGTTGTGAGCAATGCCGGCACACATCTGCCCGGGCGGATCGACCAGGTGTCTGGCCAGGCCCTGCTGCGCCATTTCCAGACCAAAGTCCTTGGCGTTTGGGAGTTGGCACGCCAGGTCGTGCCCCTGATGAAGACGCGTGGTAGCGGCCGCTTCATCGTGATCATCGGTCAGGCCGGCAAGGTCCCGCAGGCAAATGCCATCGCCTCTACCGTCATCAATGCTGCGCAGCATGCTTTCGTTAAATCGCTATCGGATGATCTCGCCCCGCAGGGCATTCTGGTGAATGCAGTCTGCCCGAGCCGAATCAAAAGCCCGCTCACGGACGCCCTCTCCCTGCACAACGAAATCTACTACGGCCGCAGTCTCGAGCAGCAGGAATCAAAATGGGGGTCGGAAGTTCCATTAGGACATTGGGGTACGCCTGAAGACATCGCCAACGCAGTCGCTTTCCTGGCCTCGCAGCGTGCAGGATTCATCGTTGGCGCCAATATCGACGTCGATGGCGGCCACCAGCGGTCTATTTTCTGAAGAGCATCGCGATGATCGACCTGCGTCATGTCTCCAAGACATTCCGCAAGCAGCATGAAGCAGTACATGCAGTGCGCGATATCAGTCTCACCATCGCGCAAAAGGAGATCGTCGCCATCATCGGCCCGAGCGGTTGTGGCAAGTCAACATTGCTCAACATGATCGCTGGCCTCTACCCGCCAACGAGTGGATCGATCGTCTACAAGGGCGAGCGGGTCGCAGACGTGAACACCGACGTCGGCTACATGACGCAGAAGGACAACCTGCTGCCCTGGCGCAGTGTGCGGGATAATATAGCGTTCCCGCTCGAGCTTTCAGGCGTAGAAAAAGGCGAGCGGGCGGCTCGCGCCGACCAGGTGATTGCCCATGTGGGCCTTGATGGCTTCGCGCACCGTTATCCGCACGAATTGTCCGGGGGAATGCGCAAGCGTGCGTGCCTCGCACGAATGCTGCTCTATGGAGCGGAAACCGCGCTGCTCGATGAGCCGTTCGCTGCGCTCGATGCCCAACTGAAGCTATCGATGCACGATTTGCTGCTGAAACTCGCGGCTGAGACAGGCCAGACGGTTGTCCTTGTCACGCACGACCTTATGGAGGCTGTAACCCTCGCAGATCGCGTGCTGGTATGCACCCGGCGGCCCGCATCGGTTGCACTCGAGCAACGGATCGAGCTTGCGCGCCCGCGTGATGTCCTGAACGTACGCTTTACCAATGAGTTCAAGGAATTGTACGACGCGCTTTGGGAGCGGTTGCGCGTTGAGTATCACGAGGAACGTTTGTGACTGCGCCTGACGCTGATGCCAGACCCGCAACCCTGCCCAATGACGGTGCAGGCGGTGGTTCGTATGCGCTCGGCAGCGGCTTCATGGTCATTTGTCAGGTCACCCTCGGCGTCATCCTGCTGCTGCTCTGGCAGGGAGCATCGGGACGGTTGATCGATAATTTCTTCATTTCGAATCCGGTCGACGTCGGGACGCGACTGGCCGGCTGGGTCAAAGATGGTTCACTGTTCGTGCATATCTGGGCAACGGTCTATGCCACCGTGATGGGCTTCATTGTGGGCTCGGTCGGCGGGATCCTGCTTGGCGTCTGGCTCGGTGTCTCTCCATTCACGAGCCGGCTCCTTAACCCGTATCTGTCGGCGCTCAACGCGCTGCCCAAGGTGGCACTGGCGCCATTGTTCGTTCTCTGGTTCGGATTGGGCATTGAATCCAAGGTCGCCCTGGCCGCCGTGCTTGTGCTGTTTCTTGTGTTCCTCAACACCTATGCGGGCGTAAGGGAGGTCGACCAGGACCTGATCGATGGTGCGCGACTCATGAAGGCGACACGCGCCCAGGTCATCACGAAGGTAATTATTCCTTCGGCGACGTCATGGATGTTCGCAGGCCTTAAAATTTCCGTGCCATACGCCCTGATCGGTGCTGTTCTTGGTGAGATGATTGCCGCCAATCGTGGGCTTGGTTATCTCGTGCAGTTTTCCGGCTCTCAATTTGATTCCGCCGGTGTTTTTGCGGTGCTTCTCGTGATCGCACTACTTGCCGTTGCACTTAATTTCCTGGTCGAAACCGTGCAACATCGCATGCAGCAATGGCGGGTCGTAGGCCGTTGAAGAAAAAGTCTCATCGGGAGGACGCGCAATGAAGCAGTTGAAAATGACGGCATTCGCCACAGGCATGCTGGTTGCGGGAGTTGCATCTGCGGAGCCGGTCAAGATCACGAATATCGGGCACGGCTATTTTTCGGCCGCGCTTTACGTCGCCGTGCAGGAAAAAATGTTTCAGAAATACCGACTGGAGCCTGAGATTTCCTATGTCCAGGGAGGGCCACTTGCTTTGCAGGCGGTGCTTACCAAGCAGGCCGACGTCGGCATCCTCAGCTATGAGCACGTGCTGACCGTCGCGGTGCAGGGCAAGCGTATCGTCGCTTTCTTCAATATCGCCAACCGGCCGGTGAACAACGTCATCGCCAGCGACAAGCTGATGGCAGGAGCCGAGAAGCTGAGCATCGAGGACAAAGTCAAACGTCTGAAAGGCGCGCGCGTCGCGATGCCGTCCGCCAACGGATCGGGCGAGAAGATGCTCGGCGTGCTTGCGAAGAAATATGGTCTGACCCTGCCGGGCGACATCAAGAGCGTCTATCTCGGCGCCGAAGCGCCGTCCTACGTCGCGGCATTCCAGAAGCGATCTGATCGATGCGGCGCTGCCTTTCGAGCCGGCCGGCGTGTTGGTGCAGCAGTCCGGCAAGGGCAAGATCTATCTCAACATGATGAACGGCGAAATTCCGGAATTTCGCGACATCCTGTTCATGACGCTCGCGACCCATCCCGACAACATGAAGGAAAAGCCCGAGATGCTGCGCAAGGTCGCGCAGGTGTTCACCGAGGCGCACTAAGATCCTGAAAGACTGATCCGCAAACGCGGCAAGGCGATGATGGCCAAGGAATATCCCGAGCATGACGGCGGAGACGAACGAGCAGGCATTCGAGACGGTGAGCCAGATCTGGCCGCTGACCGGGCAGATGACCGAAGCGCAGGCGCGCGCGACTTTCGACTATCTGCAGCCGAAGGGCCGTGCGGAGGTCGATTTCCCGTCGACGTTCACCAACGAGTTCCTGCCGAAATAGTACGAAAGGGGCACGTTCGGAGCATGACCGTCTTCTCCGTGGGCAAGGCGACGATCACCCGGATCGAGGAGACATATCTGCCGGTCTACCATCCGAAGGAGCTGTTTCCGGAGTTCACCGACGAGATCTATCGGCCGAGCACGAGCACTGGCTCGCGCCGAATCACTACGATCCGGCGACCGGCAAGATCAAACTCAGCGTGCACAGCTGGCTGTTGCAGATCGGCGGCAAGAAAATCCTGATCGACGCCTGCTGCGGCAATAACAAGGTCAAGCCCGACGCGGCCGTTGTGGCACATGCTCAACATGCCCTATCTCGAGCGGCTCGCCGCCGCCGGCGCGCGGCCGGACGAGATCGATCTCGTGATGTGCACGCACCTGCATCACGATCATGTCGGCTGGAACACGCAGCAGAAGGACGGCCAGTGGGTGCCGACTTTCCCAATGCGCGCTACGTGTTCTCCAAGCCCGACGTCGACTATTTCCCGAAGGTCGACGCCGACCCGAAGGACGGCGCCGGCCGAGTTCGGCACGTTCCGCGAATGCGTGCTGCCGGTGATCGAGGCCGGGCGCGCCGACCTGGTGAGCGGCGGACCGTACCGGCTCAACGACTCATCGAGATCGATTCCGGCGCCCGGCCATTCGCCGGGCCATGTGTTCTTCAAGCTGGAGAGCGGCGGCGCAGCAGCGCGGCTTTCATCGGCGATGTGTTTCACCACCTGCTGCAGGTCTATTATCCGCACTGGAATTTCCCGAAAAACTCCGATGCCGAGCAGGCGCGCGTGAGCCGCCGCAAGGTGCTGGAGCATTGCGCGTCAAGCGGCGCGCTGGTGTTTCCGGGCCATGTCGGCGCGCCGTTTGCTGGCCGCATCGAGGCGCGCAAAAGGGCTACGTCCCGCATTTCAAGCCCTGACGGTCAGAAGCCGTAAAGCTGTGCGGGGTTTTCGACCAGCGCCTTGTGGCGTGCTGCTTCGTCCGGGATCCAGTCGAGCAGCAGGTCGAGCATCCAGGCATCGTCCGGCACCGGCGCCCCCGGCGTCGGATGCGGCCAATTGGTCGCCCACAGCATGCGTTCCGGGGCGGCTTTCGCCAGCGCCTTGGCGAGCTTGCCGACATCATCATAGGCCGGTGGGCCGGATTTCGAGACTTCGTACGGCGCCGACAATTTCACCCAGGTGCGGCCGCCATCGACCAGGCCCTGCAGCACCTTAAATCCCGGGTGATCGAGCGGGATGGGCTCGAGGAATTTGCCGACGTGGTCGACCACCAGCGTGCTGGTCAAGCGCTTGAGCATGGCCTCGTGTTGCGGCAGGTCGCGGCCGTCGAGCTGCAGCTGCACGTGCCAGCCGAACGGCGCAACTCGGGCGGACATTGTTTCGAGAATTTCCCAAGGCAAGGGCGCGCCAGGCAGCATGAAGAAGCGGATGCCGCGAGAGCCAAGCTTGGTCAGCCGGTCAAGCTCAAGATCGGTCACGCTCTCATCGACAACAACGATGCAACGCGCGTTTGAACCGATCATGGCGACGGCTTCGAGCGTGCAGCGATTGTCCTTGCCGTAGGTGGACGGTTGAACAACGACGGTGCGCTCGATGCCGAGGCGCGCGCACATCTTCCGATAGGCCGAGACGGGCGCATCGGGAGGCACGAACTTCGCGGTTGCGGCCTTCGGATATTTGCCGTTGTAGATATGCATGTGGGTGTCGCAGGTGCCGGCGGGCGCCCGGAGCTTCGGCGTGACGTTGCTCTCAACAGGAGGCATAGCGCGCACCTAAGGGCAGATATAGCCGGTGCCGTTCGGGTTCGGAAAACAGCCGACGGACTGCGGCAACAGATGCTTCGGAAGCCATAGCACGACGTCTGGAAAGTAAATGGTGAACGCGATCGCTGCAAAGAAAACGATGTAAATCGGCAGCGAAGCTAGCATCGCCTTCGAGAATTTTATGCCCACGAACTTAGAAGCCATCAGGAGGCACAACCCGTAGGGCGGCGTAATCAGGCCGAATGCCAGAGTGGTTATAATGACGACGCCCATGTGAACGGGGTTGATGTCCGCGTTCTTGGTCAGATCGATGATCAGCGGC
This sequence comes from uncultured Alphaproteobacteria bacterium, assembly GCA_963794665.1. Taxonomy (GTDB): domain Bacteria; phylum Pseudomonadota; class Alphaproteobacteria; order Rhizobiales; family Xanthobacteraceae; genus Pseudolabrys. Next base: position 538,455 of record CAWCEW010000021.1, read on the forward strand.
ATGAAGATGATGATCGCTGGCACGGCATCGATGAAATCGCCAACGATGATGAACAGAAGCGGTCAGCAGCAGCATGATCAGGAAATGGATCACCGCCGGCGGCCGTCGATATCCACTCCGATACCACTGCCGGTCCGCGCAAATAAGCCAACATCCATCCGAAGACCGACGCGCCGCCAATGGTGATCAGGGGAATCGAATAGAGCAATCCTGTCGTGCGCCATGTCGCGCGGCAGATTGCGCAGGTGCCGAAAATTCAGCAGCGGGATGGCGACGAAGACAATATAGGCAACCGCGATCACGCCGGCTTCCGTCGGCGTGAACATGCCGGTGAGAATGCCGCCCATGATGATGACCGGAATCATCAGCGGTACAGCGGCTTCTTTGGACGCCGTTGAGAACTGATGCGAAGGTTGCGCGCTTGCGTTTGAAGCCTACGGGGCCGAAGAAATGGCTGTAGATCATCAGCCCAATGCCGACCAGCACGCCCGGCACGACGCCGCCGAGAAACAGCCCGCCGATGGAAACATTGCCTGTCGCTCCATAGACCACCGCCATAATGCTGGGCGGGATCAGGTTTGCCATGGTCGCGGCCGATGCGATCAGCGCGGCGGTGAACGCACGGTCATAGCCTTCGCGGTCCATTTCCGGCGCCGAGCGTGCGGGTGAGCACGGCGACGTCTGCGGCTGATGAGCCGGAAATGCCCGCAAAGAACATGCTGAACAGGGTTACGACCTGCGCGAGGCCGCCGCGCAGATGTCCGACCATCGTCTGCGACAGCCTGATCATGCGCACCGTCACGTTTGCCGACGTCATCAGGTCGCCGACCAAGCAGAAAGAAGGGCACCGCCAGCAGCGCCTCGACGTCCATGCCGTTGAAGAGTTGGGCGATCATCGATGCTTCGCTGACCGGCGTGAACATTGTCACCACCAGCACCGAGGCGATCAGCGCAAAAGCGACCGGCACGCCCATGTAGCCCAGGAAAAGGAACAGGAAGCCCATCAAAGCAGATGAGCGCGCCGTTTGCGGTCACAGCGGCTTCGCTTCCGATGCTCTCGTGATGCGGAGCGCCTTTGGTTCGACGAAGCCGTGCGCCAGCCGTTCACGATCTGCTCGATCGTGAACAGCGCGACCAGCGATGCCGCAAGTCGGAATGGCGGCGTAAAGCGTCGCGATCGGCGTCATCGACGGCATGCGCAGGCTCTTGAAGCCATCGAGAAAGTTCAGATAGCCGAAATAGATCATGCAGAGCGCCACGCCGAGAACGACGCAGCGATTGAACATCTCGAAGAAAAGCCGGCGATTGCCGGTCATCGATTCCGCCAGCACTGCGAGATAGAGATGATCGTTGCGGCGGGTCGCGGCGGCGACGCCGATGAAGATGCCGTAGATGAAGAAGGTCATCGTCGCTTCCTGCAGCCAAAGCCAGGGATGGCCGATCGTGCGGGTGATGATGTCGCCCAGCACGAGCAACGCTGAAGCCGGTGATGGCGATGCCGCACAGGATCATCAGCAGGTTTTCGAGCGGGTCGAGCGCGCGCCATTTCAGATGGCGCTGCTCCTGCAAGACCAGGCCGTCGAAGCGCATCGTGCAATTTCCGGGATCGCAGCGAGATAGGCGCGAGCGGAAGGCTCGCGAGCTTCCCGCTTCGTGGACCAGGCTTATTTGACGTTGCGAACGAGTCCGAGGACCTTCACGGCATTCGGGCCAAGATCCTTGCGCGAGCTTGTCCTGGATCGGCTTGCTGATCTGCTGGAAGCCGCTCTTGTCGACGTCCTTGACGACCTTGACGCCGATCTTCTCGAGCTTCGCAAGCGCTTCGTGCTCAAGCTTGAAGGCGACGGCCGGCTCGTTCTGGCTGACCTCGTCGGCCGCCGCCTGCACCCATTTCTTCTGCTCGTCGGTCAGGCTGGTCCAGACCTTGTCGCTGACGAACAGCGCGGCGTTGTTGGCTTCGTGCTCGGTGAGCGAAAGCACCGGCGCCGGTTCGTAATGCTTGTTGATGAGGTAGTTGTTGATGCCGTTCTCGGCCATGTCGACGACGCCGGTCTGCAGCGACGTATAGACCTCGCCGAACGGCATGTGCACGACCTGCGCGCCGTAGGCCGGGAAAGTGGTGTCTTCCGTCACGGTGGCCTGCACGCGCATCTTGATGCCTTTGAGGTCGGCGACCTTCTGCACCGGCTTCTTGCCGTACATGTGCCGCAGGCCCTGCGAGCCAAGGCCGAGCATGTGCGCGCCCTTCATCTTGGCGGCGTACAGCTCCTTCATCGCCGCGATCACGTTGGGGTCGCCAAGCACCTTGATGGCGTGCGCTCTCGTCGCGGAAAATGAAGTGGATCGAGAACACGCCGGATTCCGGCTGCGCGGTCGAGGCGTTGGCGGTCGACAGCAGCACGAAGTCGATGTCGCCGGTCTGCACCTTCTGCATGGTCTGCGCTTCGGTGCCGAGCTGCGCGCTCGGGATATTGATTGATCGAGAGCGTGCCCTTGCTCAGCTCCTTCAGCTTCTTGTTGAACATGTCGGCGCCGACGCCGTAGCCGCTGGTCTTCGGCTGGTCGTAGGCAAACGAGAACGCGCGGTTTTGCGCGGACGCGGCAGTTGACGCCATGGCAAAGGCCGCAGCGGCTACAAGAGCGGACAGCGTTGAAAGACGCATAACTG
>CAWCEW010000022.1:0-107001 GCA_963794665.1 uncultured Alphaproteobacteria bacterium
GCAACCGCATTGAGCGAAATATCCGCGACCGTTTTTCCGAAGACGATATGAAAAACCAGCAAACCATCGAGCGGCGAGCGCGGGTAGCCGATCTTTTGCGCGAAGAGATCGGAGGACTGGACGGCAAAACGCGCGCCAAACAGGCCATTGTAGAGAGCCACGTCGCCAAGCGTGACAGTGCGCGGCGTAGCGTGCCGGATAGTCTGGCCGAGCTGGAAATCCTCGAAGAAATTTCCCGGACTGGTCTTAGCTATCATTCGATCACGTCGTCACACGGGTTCATCATACACATCTCACATCCCTACCTTACAAGTATTTGAAACTCTGTAAGTATCTCCTATGGCGCCGATGTAACCGCCGGGCTCGGGCGAGCGAAATAAAAGAGTCGCGAGCCCGGGCTCGCCTTGTCCATCGGGATCGCATGCCCGCCCGAATGCTTCAACCTAACGTGATGGCGCCCTGTAGGGACGGGACGTTGCTTCCGCCCCCGTTTCCGGGCATGGCGGTGCGCAACCCTCAAACTTGGCGCCCGATGATCGCGGCCAAAACGCACACCCGAAGTGTCGATGATCTGCGCCGCTCGGCCCAGATGGCGGCGGCGCAGGGCGGTGACAGCGCGGCTTATGAGGCGCTATTGCGTGATTGCGTCCCAGTGATCAAGGCCGTAGCCGGCTGGCGGGGCGTCCCGCCGGACCGCCGCGACGATGTGGTGCAGGATGTGCTGCTGACGATCCATCGCGCCCGCCAAACCTACGATCCGGCTCGCTCCTTCACCGCCTGGCTGTGCGTCATTGTCGAGCGGCGCGCGATTGATCTCTTGCGCCAGGTGCGCCGCCATGACACGCGAGAATTCCACTTGCCGCTCGCTTTCGACACTTATCCTGACGAAGGCGCCGACCCTACGCGCAGCGTCGATTACGCCGAAGCCTCCGGCCGCGTGACCGAAGTGCTCGCGACATTGCCCGCGCGCCAACGCGAAGCGGTGGAATCGCTGGTGCTCAAGGAGCAATCACTGACCGAGGCCGCTGTCGCGACGGGCCGCACCAAGGGTGCGCTGAAAGTGAACCTGCACCGCGCACTCAAGGCGCTGCGCGGCAAAATGGAGCGAACCGAGTGAGGATACCATGACGACCGCCTCTCATGACTACTTCTTATTCGCGACCTCGCCGCTGACCTGAAGCCGGTGCGCCGCTTGTGGCGACCAACGCTGCGTGCGCTCGGCTGGCTTGGCGTGGTTGCCGCCATTGCCCTTGGCCTCGCCGTCTTCGCTGACGTGCACGCCCTGTGGGAGCGCGTCGCCGCCGCGCCTGACATGTGGCTTGCCGTGTTCGGCTCGGCTGCGACCGCGGTCCTCGCCGCTATTGCTGCCTTCGAGCTGAGTCTGCCCGATGCGCCGCGCGCCTGGGCTTGGTTGCCGCTACCTGGCGCACTCCTGTGGGTCACAGCGAGCGGTTTTGGCTGCCTGCGCGTTTGGTTCTTGCCGGATACTCATGTCGCTGTGCTTGGTGAGGCGCGCGACTGTCTCATCTTCATCATTTCGTTGTCGGTGCCGTTGTCCGCGCTGCTGTTCGTGATGCTGCGCCGTGCGTGCCCGCTGCAGCCGGGGCTCACTGCCGCGGTCGGTGGCCTTGCAGTGGCGGCTGCGGCGGCGACGTTGCTCAACTTTTTCCATCCCTATGACGCAGCCGCGACCGACCTCACCGTGCATGCGATTGCCGTCGCACTGGTTGTTGTCGCCAATCGCGCGCTTGGCGGTCGGATTTTCACAGCGCCTAATTTCGCGTTGGTCGGCGTAACCGCGAGGCGGGTCCGGTCGAATTAGCAATCGATGGCGCAATGCCGCCATCGAATATCCTCAAGAGGAGTAAGCAATAACTCGTTCCCGTACCGTCCTATCCCTCGCCGCCGCGACATTGGGCTTCGCGCTCGCATTTGCTCCCGGCGCCTTCGCGGAGGACATGAAGAAGGATGGCATGACCAAGTCCGACACCATGAAAAAGGACGACGGCATGAAAAAGGACACGATGTCGAAAGACACCATGGCCAAGGACGCGATGAAAAAGGACAGTATGTCCAAGGATGGTATGTCCAAGGACAGCATGAAGAAATAAGTCAGTGAGCAGCCGGGCCCGCGCATCCGCGGGTCCGGTTGTGCCGTACATTCGCTGCAGGCAAGCTAGAATAAGCTGAGTGGCAGAGCTGCGATGACCACCGACGCCATGATAGCAACATCTGTCGAAGCGACGATCCATCCGCGCTGGGTACGGGTCTGTCACTGGATCAACGCGCTGGCGATCCTGGTCATGATCGGCTCCGGCTGGCAGATTTACAACGCTTCACCGCTGTTCGATTTTCTGGTGTTCCACCACCAGATTGCGCTCGGCAATTGGCTCGCCGGTGCGCTGCTTTGGCATTTTGCGGCGATGTGGGCTCTGGTCATCAACGGCGTCGTGTACGTGACGCTCGGCATTGTTACCGGCCGGTTTCGCCGCAAGCTGCTGCCGATTCGTCCCGGCGAGGTGATTGCGGATCTGAAGGCGGCGCTGACTTTCAAACTCGCGCATGATGACCTCTCGCACTACAACGCCGTCCAGAAGCTTCTCTATGCCAGCGTCATAGTCGCCGGCATTGTCATCGCGCTGTCGGGTCTGTCCATCTGGAAGCCGGTGCAGTTCCAGGAACTGACGGCATTGTTCGGCGGCTACGATGCCGCTCGTTACGTCCATTTCTTTGCAATGGCGGCGATTGTCGGATTTTTTGTCGTGCATGTGGCGCTGGCGCTGATCGTGCCAAAAAGCCTGCGCGCGATGATCACGGGACGATAGGAGCCTCTCATGCGTCAGCGAAGAATCATTCCCGGTGTCGATCCGAAACTGCTGATCAAAGATGCGGCGCGGATGATGCCAGACAGGAGCCGCCGTAGTTTCCTGCGCGGAGCGGCGAGCCTCGGCGCGCTCACGTTTCTTACGGGTTGCGATGTCATCGACGGCGACTCAGCTGAGAGTGTTCTGCGCAAGATATCCGAGTTCAACGACGGGGCGCAGGCGGCGCTTTTCAGCCGTACCAGGCTGGCGCCGACATATCCCGAGAGCGCGATTACCCGGCCTTTCCCGTTCAACGGCTACTATGACGAGGACGAGGCGCCAGAGGTCGACGGCAAGACTTATAAATTGGAAGTGGCCGGCCTTGTCGACAACAAGAAGCCGTGGACGCTCGAGGAATTGCACGCGCTGCCCGAAGTATCGCAGATCACGCGCCACATTTGTGTTGAGGGCTGGAGCGCCATCGGCTCGTGGCAGGGCGCGCGATTGTCGGACTTTTTACAGCGGGTGGGCGCTGATACGCGCGCCAAATATGTCTGGTTCAAGTGCGCCGAGGGCTACACCAACACGATCGACATGGCGACCGCTTTGCATTCGCAAACGCAGATGACGTTCAAGTTCGACAACAAGATCCTGCCGCGGTCCTACGGCTTCCCGATGAAAATCCGGATTCCCACGAAGCTGGGATTCAAAAATCCCAAATATGTCGTAGCGATGGAGGTCACGAACGTCGACAAAGGCGGCTACTGGGAAGACAAGGGCTACAACTGGTTCAGCGGTCTTTAGGAGAGCGATCCTCGGTTATCAAGCGGGCACCGCGTTGAAAGGTGATGTAGTCCCACGCCCAGTTGAACGCCACCAGGAAGCGGTAACGCAGACCGATCAAAAAATAGATGTGCGCGACGCTCCAAAACACCCAGCCAACGAAGCCCTTCAGTTCCAGCCGACCCAATTTCACGACCGCAGCCCGGCGGCCAATCGTCGCGAGATCTCCGAAATGTACATACCGGAACGGGACCGGTTGCTTGGATCCGGCGATGCGTGCGGAAATAACCTTTCCGACATATTTGCCCATCTGTTTGGCGGCGGGCGCGATGCCGGGCACCGGTCGTCCCTGCTCATCGAGAACTGAAGCGGTATCACCGATTACAAAGATGTTCGGATAATCCGGCACTGACAGATCCTTTGCGACCTTCACGCGGCCGGAAGCATCCGTTTCGCCAGCGAGCCATTGCGCAGCTGGTGACGCCATAACGCCAGCAGCCCAAATGATGGTTTCAGCATCAATCCGCCCATTTTTGAGATCGACGCCCCGCTCATCGCAACCTGTCACGAGCGTCCCGGTTCTCACCTCAACATTGCTCCGCTCCAGGGTTTTTATTACGTAGTCTGAAAGGCGTGGGGGAAATGTCGGCAGTACACGGGGCCCGGCCTCGATGAGAACGATCCGCGCGGAGCGAGGATCGATGCGGCGAAAATCGGCAGCGAGTGTCTGCCGCGCAACATCGGCAATTGCACCCGCCATTTCGACGCCAGTCGCGCCGCCGCCTACGATCACGAACGTAAGGAGGCGCTGCTGCTCAGTATTGTGCTGCGTCAACTCGGCGCGTTCAAACGCGGTCAGAATTTTGCGTCGTATGGTGGTGGCGTCCTCGATGCGCTTAAGACCGGGCGCATAAGCCGTCCATTCGTCGTGGCCAAAGTAAGAGTGCTGCGCGCCAGTCGCGATCACGAGATAGTCGTATCGCACCGCGCCAAATTCCGCTCGAACGAGTCTTTCTTCAACACCTATGCCGAGAACTTTGTCCATCAAAACAGTCGCGTTGCGCTGGGTGCGCAAAATGTGCCGGATCGGCCAGGCGATATCCGCAGGAGAAAGGGCAGCACTAGCCACCTGATAGAGCAGGGGCTGAAAGCAATGGTGATTATGCCGGTCGATAACCACGACCTCTGCAGCGGCATGCCGCAGTGCTTTGGCGGCTTCGAGGCCGCCAAAGCCTGCCCCAACGATCACGACCTTCACCTTACCGTTCGCCATTGGGTTTCTCCCTCCGGGCGCAAGTCTCAACCTGCATCACTGGTTGCCAAGTTCGCAACGACGCTTTAGCAATCCGGCAGCGACGTTTCTGCGAGGTACAGTGTATGGCTACCCACAATCTGCTTCTTCTTCCCGGAGACGGGATCGGCCCGGAAGTCATGGCTGAGGTGAAGCGTGTCATCGATTTCTTCAACAAAAAAGGCTCCGAGAAGTTCGCGACCGAAGAGGCGCTGGTTGGAGGTTGCTGCTACGACGCGCACAAGGTGGCCATCACGGACGCCACGATGGAACAGGCGAAGGCGGCCGACGCGGTGATATTTGGTGCGGTCGGCGGGCCAAAGTGGGACAAGGTGCCATATGACGTGCGGCCCGAGGCCGGCTTGCTGCGCCTGCGCAAGGATCTCGATCTTTACGCCAATGTGCGCCCGGCCATCGTCTATCCGGCGCTGGCGGACTCATCGTCGCTCAAGCGCGAAGTCGTGGAAGGTCTCGACATTATTATTTTGCGCGAGCTGACCGGTGGCGTTTATTTCGGTGAGCCGAAGACGATCACGGACCTCGGCAACAATCAGAAACGCGCGATCGATACTCAGGTCTACGATACCTACGAGATTGAGCGGATCGGTCGCGTGGCTTTCGAGCTCGCACGCAAGCGGCGCAACAAGGTCACCTCGATGGAAAAGCGCAACGTCATGAAGACGGGTGTGCTGTGGAACGAAGTGATGACGCAGTTACATGCGCGCGAATTCAAGGATGTTCAACTTGAGCACATGCTGGCGGACGCTGGCGGCATGCAGCTGGTGCGGTGGCCCAAGCAATTCGATGTCATCGTGACCGACAATCTGTTTGGCGACGTGCTGTCGGATATTGCTGCGACCTTGACAGGCTCACTTGGTATGCTGCCGTCCGCTTCGCTCGGCGAGGCCGATGCCAAGACCAAGAAACGCAAAGCCCTCTACGAGCCCGTGCATGGCTCGGCGCCGGACATCGCCGGTAAAGGCATCGCCAATCCAATCGCTATGATTGCGTCATTCGGAATGGCATTGCGCTATTCGTTCAATCTCGGCAGGCAAGCCGATTGGATCGATCAGGCGATTTCGGCAACGCTTGCCAAGGGTCTACGCACCGCTGACATCAAATCGGACGGCACCAAAGTTGTTTCAACTGCGGAGATGGGGTCAGCGATCTTGGCCGAACTGGAGCGGCTCGCCACGTAGGCCTGCGACCGGGAAAAATGAAAACAAAAACGCGGCCGGTGGCCGCGTTTTTCGTTTCAGTATCCAATCCAGGGATTACTCTTGAACGGCAGTGTCCACGGTCCGGGAAGCGCGGAACTCGTGTTGTAAAGGCCGGCCGAGGTATTGTTGATTACGCTTCCGGCGTATTGGCCGGGATTTTCGATATAGCCAGTATTGCCGACGCGCTCGCCCGGAAACGTTTCCGTTCCCGGATCAAGATAAGACCGCTTCTGAATGATAACGCGCGTGCGGGTGCGACCGTCCTCATCGCGCGTCACCACGACCGTGCGGTCGCGGTTATAGGCGACGGTGCTCTTTTTCTTGGTCTGGTTGGTCTGGGCTTCCGCGGACGCGGCCAAGAAGGCCAAGGCCCCAGCAAAAGCAAGCAACCCGGCGGCGGCTTTGAATTTCATGATCTCCTCGAACCTTCGGCTCCAATATTGCAACGCAGTCTAGCCGGCTTCTGTTTCATGGAACAGGGCTCGACACCTAAGTATATGTCCGTAATTCCTTAAAAAAAGCCGGACTGGCGGGTCTACTGAGCGAGGCTGGCATGCAGCAAGTGACCTCTTGCAGTCAGTTCGCAGTCCGAAATGGAGCGCGTCTCAGCCCGAGGGCCGTCTCCAAAGCGCGCAATTCGACTGGAGATCAGTCGGGAGCGGTTCCGCCACCCCACAGCTGTTGGCTGCCCGTCTAATTCGTGGAAGGATATTCCACATGCTAACTTAAAAAGAAAACAATGGTCCTGCCCAAGGGCCTAATTATACGGGGGACGATCATGACTGGGCAGACAGAACGTTCACTTGAGGAGCTTTATCGCGACGATCCGGAACGGGCCGACGCTCTGGTTTTCGGACGTGTGACAGAGCCAAGCCGACGAGGTTTTCTCAACGGCGCCGGCCTCGCCGCTATGGGTGCCGCCGTCGGTGGTGCGGTTCCGTTTGCGGCCAATATGCCGGGCGGATTGATTCCGGCCGCCATGGCGCAGGGCGCCCCAGCGGCGCCGGTTGCGCCGGCCAAGAAGGGTCCAACCTATCTCAGCTTCCCGGGAAAGAGCGACAAGCTCGTCGTGCTCGGCGAGAAGCCGCTGGTGGCGGAAACGCCGGAAAGCTTGCTTGACGACGCAACCACGCCAAACGACAAATTCTACATCCGCAACAACGGACAGATTCCCGAGCAAGCCAAGGACGCCAACTCCTGGAAGATCACCGTCGATGGCGAGGTGAACAAGAAGCTTGAGCTCACCGTTGGCGAGCTCAAGTCGAAGTTCAAGCCGGTGACCAGGCGCATGGTGCTGGAATGCGGTGGCAACGGCCGCTCGTTCTTCACGCCACAGGCACGCGGCAATCAGTGGACCAACGGCGGCGCCGGCTGCGCCGAATGGACCGGCGTGCGCGTCGCCGACGTGCTCAAGGCCGCCGGTGTGAAGTCCTCCGCCGTGTTCAGCGGCCATTACGGCACCGACCCGCATCTATCGGGCGACACAAGCAAGCCGGCCCTGTCGCGCGGCGTCCCGATAAAAAAACTGATGGACGAGAACAACCTGATCGTCTGGGCGATGAACGGCCAGCCGCTGCCGAACATCCATGGCTTTCCGGTGCGCTTGGTGATTCCGGGGTGGCCGGGATCGGTGTCGGCGAAGTGGTTCAATCGCATCTGGGTTCGTGACAAGTATCACGATGGTCCCGGCATGGGCGAAACCTCCTACCGCGTCGCCATCAAGCCCATGGTTCCGGGCGACAAGCCGGACATGAAGAACTTCAAGGATCTGGAGTCGATGCCGGTGCGTTCAATCATCACCAATCCGGCCAACGGGGCGAAGCTGGCAGCAGGCACCAAGGAAGTGAATCTGCGCGGCGCGGCCTGGGCCGGCGATTACCAGGTAAGGCAGGTGGACATCTCCACCGACTACGGCGCCAACTGGACCCGTGCCAAGCTCGAAAAGCCGAAGAACAAGTATGACTGGCAGCGCTGGACAGCGACTGTGAAGCTGCCGTCCGACGGATACTACGAAATCTGGACGCGTGGCACCGATACGCGCGGCGTCGCGCAGCCGCATGTCGCCGGCCTCTGGAATCCGCAAGGGTACGGCGGCAACCCGATGCATCGCGTCGCGGTGCTGATCGGCTGAGGGCCGCAACGGTCATAGAAAAATATAAACGCCGGGCGGACTTTCCGCCCGGCGTTTCAATCCAAAAAGCATCTGGTTTTCACACGTCATGTATCGCGTCGACACCTTGCTTTTCGCGGTCGCATTTCTCGCTGCGGCAACGCTTGTCGCCTTCGCACAAGCGCAGAACTTCACGCCGCGTGATGAAAGCCCCGAGGAATTTCCGGCCGGCGTGGGCCGTGACGAAACGTTCTATGCGTGCACGGCCTGCCATGGCTTCAAGCTGGTGACGCAGCAGGGCATGAACCGCCGGCAATGGGACGATACGCTGAACTGGATGACGACGAAACACGGCATGCCTGCGCTGGAAGGCAAGGACCGTGAACTGGTGCTGAACTATCTCGAGGCGAACTATCCGCCACGCTCGCAGGAACGTGGCTGGCAAAATCCGTTTATCAACCGGTGATGTGAGCCATAGCCGCGCTTAACGCTTAGCGCCCGATGCGCCGCGGTTGCGGCCGGTTAGCCAATGCCTTCCAGAGCAGATGATATTTCGGTGTTGCGGCGAGGATCGGCTCGCGCTGGCCGCAAAAACTCCGGTTGCGTTCAGCTTGCGCGAATAGCAGGCCCACTTTCGGTTCGCTGCCGGCGGCCAGCAGGGTCAATCGATCGAGGGCGCAGGCCAAGGTGCTCTGCTGGATGAATTCGCTGCCGCTCTGGCAAAACCAGCCGGACAATTGCAGGCGCGGATCTGCGAATGCACGCACATAGGCCAGACATTGACGCGGTGTGCCTTTCGAGGCGGTAAAGAAAAAGACAGTCAGCGGGCCAAACTTACTGGCGAGGTCCTGCTCTGCACGCCTGAGTTCGGCTGGCCGGAGCGCCGCCGCACTCTCAAAAATTTCGGCCTGCGAGTCGGCGAAAGTCTGAATTTCTGTGCCAGGACGATAGATTTCGACATGCAGATAGGGCGCTGTGCCATCGGCGTCTCCAAGCTCCAGAATGTCCTTGCGTCCCCCGCCGTCGGCATGCCGGCGAATGGCGTAGGTCGCGGCGACCTCGGCGGCTTCGGGAATCGACAAGGCAAAGGCGGGAAAGGGCCGCTCGATTTCGATCCATTTTGACTCATGAATGGGAGCGATGGCGCCGATCGCTTTCGGCAATTCAAAAAGACGCGCAGCGGCTATGGACAACAGCGCAACCGCACACAGATATGCGAGCAGGCGCACGAAGTTGGACGGCAGTTCGTCTCGCCATGAGTGCAGGGCGGGGTGCATGCGGTCGTCTTTGACTGGGTGCCGTTGTGTTAGGCGCAGTTCTCGCCTAGAAGCGCTGCCAACCGGTTGCCCCTTACCGGAGGGCCGGTGGTAATTTATTCCGGAGCGTTAACAATGGGTTACAAGGTCGCCGTGGTGGGTGCCACCGGCAATGTCGGGCGCGAGATGCTCGACATTCTGGCCGAGCGCAATTTTCCCGCCGACGAAGTGGTCGCGGTCGCGTCGCGACGCAGCCAGGGCGTGGAATGCTCGTTCGGCGACAAGACGCTGAAAGTGAAGGCGCTCGACTATTTTGATTTTTCGGATGTCGACATCTGTCTGATGTCTGCGGGCGGCGCGGTGTCCAAGGAATGGTCACCGAAGATTGCCGCGCAGGGCGCGGTGGTGATCGACAATTCTTCGGCCTGGCGGATGGACCCGGACGTTCCGCTGATCGTGCCGGAAGTGAACGCCGATGCGATCGCCGGCTTCACCAGGAAGAACATCATCGCCAATCCGAATTGTTCGACCGCTCAGCTTGTTGTGGCGCTGAAGCCGTTGCACGACAAGGCGAAAATCAAGCGTGTTGTGGTTGCGACTTATCAGTCGGTATCCGGCGCCGGCAAGGACGCGATGGACGAGCTGTTCTCGCAGAGCAAGGCAGTGTTCACGCTCGATGAAGTGAAAACCAAGAAGTTTTCAAAGCGGATCGCCTTCAACGTCATTCCGCACATCGATGCGTTCATGGACGATGGCTACACGAAGGAAGAGTGGAAGATGGTGGTCGAGACCAAGAAGATTCTCGATCCCAAAATCAAGCTCAGTGCGACATGCGTGCGCGTACCGGTCTTCGTCGGTCATTCAGAAGCCGTCAACATCGAGTTTGAAAATCCAATCACTGCGGACGAAGCACGCGATATTCTGCGCAATGCGCCTGGCTGCCTCGTCATCGACAAGCGGGAAGACGGTGGTTACGTGACGCCTTACGAATGCGTGGGCGAGGACGCAACCTACATCAGCCGCATTCGCGAGGATGGCACTATCGAAAACGGTCTGCAGATGTGGGTCGTGTCCGACAATTTACGCAAGGGCGCGGCACTCAACACGGTGCAGATCGCAGAGTGCCTGATCAATCGCAAGTTGATCCAGGCGAAGCGTCGCGCGGCGTAAGCGCTTCAGGCTTTCCGGAATTTGGTCTCTAAGAGGCGCGCGCGGGGCTTTCCTGCGTGCGAATTTGCTGCGCCAGCTGCTGGAAATCCGCCAGCGCGGCGTGGCGTTCGTTGTAGAAACGGACGAGCCGTTGTGCCGTGGCCGTCTGCAGGCGATCGAAACTGTGGCGCGCGTTCTCAATTGCCTGCGGGGAAAAGCGGAAGACCTTGCGGCGCAAAATGCATATGTGTTTGACGGTCGGCCACGTTAGGCCTCCGGCCTTGGCCAAAATCAGGGCAAAATCAGTGTCCGGGCGGGCGTCATTCATGACGCTCTCGACGAGTTTGATCGGGGCCCCGGACAACGCCGACAGCGCGGCGACCGTTTCCTCGAACTTCCCGTTTTTGGCGTATTCGCAGACCACCGGATCGAGCGGAACGCCCGAACGCCTGACGACGTCGAACTGCGCCGCCGCCTCGCGGTAGTCTCGTTTTGCCTTCAGCTGCCCGGTCGGATCCTGTCCGGTGATGTCGGTCAGCACCTTGTGCACTTCGTAGACCGCGTGCGGATTGCTCGCCGCCAACTTTTCGAACACGACCTCGGAAGCCTTCGCGATCAACGCATTGAAATGCTCCTGCGGGATGTCCTTGCGCATGGAGACGCAAATCGCCAGCACCTCGTCGTTGATCGACCGGTCGACCAGCTTGGTGTAGCCGGCATCCGAAATGCGCGCGCCTTCGTTGCGCGTCACGGAAAGAACGACGTCACGATTGCCGTGCGTGACCAGCACGTCGCTGACTTTTTCGCTGAGCGAGGAGCGCCTTGAAATAGCGAGAAGTCGGTCCTGGCTCTTGCCGCTCGCGATCGCCAGCAGATCCTCGTCAGACAATCTGTTGGATAGGCTCAGGATCGGACCCGCGACCTCAATCAATTCATCGTGCGCAAGCTTTCGCACGGTCATCGGCGGTGCGTTTGGCGCAGGGGCCAGGCGATGGGCGAGTTCGGCCCGTGCTTTGGTCTCAATTTTCTCCGCGATCCGCGATATCACGCCGTCGAACAGGTCGACATGGTCATCGGAATAGTTGTCGGCGCCGGCGAGAAAAAGGTCGGTAACGCGGCGAAGTATATCCGCCTGCTTGTCGGCCGATCCCGATGCGAAGGTCCCCTCGATCTCAGCGATAATCGATCGCTCTTCAAGCACGGCTTCCAACGTCCCGGTCATGAGAAAATACGGCTACCTGTAGCCGTAGGTCATTACCATCGCGTTAGGCAGAAACCGCGCATTCTCGGTAACCGTCTTTGCCGATGCGGGCCGGATTTGTAAGAAGAATTCAGACGAATACGGTTAAAGGAGTCCGTCAAAAGCGTGGCTGAGCAAACAGACGCCGATGATCGTCTGCAGCGACCTGGACGAATTGTCCCGTGGCACGGTCACGCACCGAAAGCTGCCCGGTTGCCACACCGAAATAGGCGGCGTGCAACGCCAACTGTCCGCGGCTCACCTGATTTTTTATCCATGGGAATGTCATCAGGTTGTCCAGCATTTTGACAATTGATGCCTGCTCGAGTTGCGTCAGGAATTGACCAAGGGGGCGGTCGCCGCGCGGACCGACTTCCGCAGCGGCCGGTGCGATCAGTGCCATCCAATGGCCGATGAAATCGCCAGGCGATAACGGCGCAGCCTCCTCAACGTAGGCGCGGATACCGCCACACTGGGCATGCCCGAGCACGACGATATGCTTCACCTTGAGCGCCTGCACGGCGAACTCCAGCGCGGCAGAGACCGCTCGCTGCGCGCCGTCGGGCGTATAGGGCGGGACCAGGTTGCCGATATTGCGCACGACAAACAATTCACCAGGCCGTGCATCGAAAATGACTTCGGGTGACACGCGCGAGTCGCAGCAGCCGATGACCATGATCTGCGGCGACTGTCCGCCTTCGGCGAGGCCGAGATAGCGGTCCTGCTCGTGCCGCAGCCGGCCGACCAGAAAGGCGCGGTAGCCATCGATAAGTTGCTCGGGAAATTGCATGACCTGACGATTGAGAGAAACAAGGGCGAACCCACACAATCATGCCGCGCTTGTCGTTGGCAACCCGCAGAGCGGAGTGGCGCACGGGGTGCATGGAAGATAGGATTTTGCCGAGGAGTCCGCCTGAATGACTGTCCGCCCGCGCCGTAGTGTTTTGTATATGCCCGGTTCCAATGCCCGGGCGCTGGACAAAGCGAAGACGCTGCCGGCCGATGGCGTGATCCTCGATCTTGAGGATTCTGTCGCGCCTGACGCCAAGGAGGCCGCACGCCAGCAGGTTGTTGATGCGGTCAAGGCGGGTGGTTTCGGCACTCGAGAAGTTTTTATCCGGATCAATGGCGTCGATACGCCGTGGCATGCCGACGATCTTTCGGCCGCCGCGCACTCCGCTCCCGATGTCATTCTGGTGCCCAAAGTATCGAATTCCGACACGCTGGAGCTGATCGGCCGCCGCATGCTCGATATGGGAACCGATCATAAGACCCGGGTCTGGGCGATGATCGAAACGCCGCTTGCAGTTTTCAATATTCTGTCGATCGCAGCGGCGGCGCGAGATTCCGAGACCCGTCTCGCTGGATTCGTGATTGGGACGAATGATCTTGCCAAGGACACGCGCGCGCGTCTTGTGCCTGGCCGGGCGCCGATGCTGGCGTGGCTTTCGATGTGCGTCGCCGCCGCGCGCATCCACGGCATCGACATCCTGGACGGGGTCTATAATGACATCGGCAATGCCGATGGTTTTGCGAAGGAATGCGCGCAGGGCCTGGAGCTCGGCTTCGACGGCAAGACGCTGATACACCCGAGCCAGATCGAGCCTTGCAATGTGGCATTTTCGCCGTCGCCGGCTGACGTCGAGCAGGCGCGCAAGATGATCGCGGCGTTCGACCTGCCCGAAAACAAGGGCAAGGGCGTGGTGTCGATCGACGGCCGCATGGTTGAGCGGCTGCACGCCGACATGGCTCGGCGCACTGTTGCGATCGCGGAGGCTATTTCCGCGCGTCCCTAAGGCCTGCATTCAAGCAATTGTTTGATGGCGGGAAATGTCACAGAATGCGTCATGATTCACCATTGGCGCTCGATTGCGGTATCGCTCGCGGCCCTCCTGTCCGCGCTGCCGCTCGGCATTGCCAGCGCCGAACCGGCCGTTAGCCCGGCGAAATCAGAAACGGCGAGCTGCGCCCGTCCGGACTTTCGCGTCGTGCTTGACGTCGGGCATACCGCGAGGTCGCCTGGCGCCAAGAGCGCGCGCGGTGCTGACGAATTTGATTTCAATCTGCGGCTCGCCAAGCAGATCGATCAGGCTCTTCTCGATGCGGGTTTTGCCAAGACAGTCCTTATGGTGACCGACGGGCGGGCAAATCAAAGCCTGTACGCCCGTGTGGCACGTGCCAACGACTTATCGGCGAACCTTCTGCTGTCCATCCACCACAACTCGGTGCCTGACCGGTTTCTGGAAAGATGGGAATACAATGGCAAGCGGGAGGGATTCAGCGACCGGTTCAAAGGCCATTCGATTTTCGTCTCCGACGACAATCTCGATCCCAAAGACAGCCTTTTGTTCGGTAGCATACTCGGCCAGCAGTTGAAGACGCGTGGCTTGGAATATACCCCGCACTATACCGAGAGCTTTATGGGCCGGTGGAAGCGTGTGCTGCTGGACGCCAATGCCGGCGTCTACCGTTACGATACGCTCTTCGTGCTGAAGAAAACGCAAATGCCTGCTGTGCTGCTCGAAGCGGGCTCGATCGCTAACCGCGATGAGGAATTGGAAATGGCCTCGCCGGAGCGGCAGCAGCTCATCAGTGCGGCTGTGGTGGATGCCGTCGACAGTTTCTGCGTGGCGCAATCAAACAAGCCCGCGTTGCAAATTGCGAAACGCTCGAAATCCAGGCATGTGCTATCGGCGCATTCGCACCGGCGGGCGCGCGAACGTACCGCCAATGCTACGCCGCCAACGCCGGGCTCCCACGCAATCCTCGATATGCACTAACGCGTCCCTACGCGGGATCAGCCGGCGCGACGGCAGGTTGGGCAGTGCTTGCTTCCCGGGCGCCAGCATTTGTTTACGGTTTTCAGCGTTGCCTAGGTAGTCCAGTTTAGAACATTTTTAAAAAGCAGTTTTATTTTGACTTAGCGCAATGCGCCGGTTAGCGAATACCCAGATTTGGGTGTCCGATGATCGTTTGCTCCTGCAATGTTTTGAGCGACCATGAAGTGCGAAGCGCCGCAAGCGCGGCGGCGCGCCGGTCCACCAGTCATGTCTATGGCTGCCTCGGCTGCAGCGCTCAATGCGGCCGCTGCGCCCGCACGATCCGCAAGATCATCGATGAAACGCTTAATGGCGCGAAGGTCGGCTGCCCGGTTGGCTGTGCCTGCGCGATGCACGCTGCGGACTCGATCTAGACCCCACCCAACAGCTCCCGTTGTGTCCAAATGCGCTGCCGGCCTGGCAGCGCACGTCCTGATTTTTTGGTACTGTTCAGCCGTGTGTTGGCGCTTGCTGCGCGCCATGACAGGAGCGAGTTATGAAGGGTGACGCGAAAGTCGTCGAGTTTCTCAACAAAGCGCTTCGACACGAGCTGACGGCAGTCAATCAGTATTGGCTACATTATCGGCTGCTCGACAACTGGGGTTACAAGGACCTTGCGAAACAATGGCGCAAGGAATTGATCGAGGAAATGGAACACGCCGACAAGCTGGTCGAGCGCATCATCTTTCTCGATGGGTTCCCGAACATGCAGGTTCTCGACCCTTTGCATATCGGTCAGAACGTGAAGGAAGTGCTGGACTGCGACTTGGCTGCCGAGATGTCGGCTCGCGTCCTTTATCAGGAAGCGGCAACGCATTGCCATGGCGTGCGGGATTACGTGACGCGCGACCTTTTCGAGAAGCTGATGTCGGACGAGGAGCATCACATCGACTTCCTCGAAACCCAGATAGATCTCGTCGCCAAGCTTGGCGTTGAGCTGTACGCGCAGCATCACATCGGCGAAATGGGCGAAGAAGGCGGCGATTGAACCCGACACCGGGTTCTGGCGTTCATCCCGCATGACCTCGTGGAGGAATACCATGGCCGAAATCCAGCAGGGTAGCAGCGTCGTTACCCAGATCACGACCGTCAAACTGCCGCCTGGCAAGCAGGACGAAATTCTCGACCTGATGACCGAGCGGGCGCGGTTTATGTCAACGCAACCCGGATTCGTGTCGATCGCCCTGCACCGCAGCAAGGACGGCAGCCACATCGTGAACTACATCCAGTGGCACGATGCCGACACGTTGGAAGCCGCGCATCGCTCGCCGGAATTCCGGAAGAAATGGCCGCGGCTCGGAGAGATCGCGCACGAAATTGAGCCATGCCTCTATGACGTCATTCACGTCGAAGCGGCTTGACGCACGCTCTCTCGGCGCTGCCCGCAGTGATTGTCCCACTGCGATCCAGACATGCCATAATGTGGTAAGGTTGCGGAACGAAGGAACGCAACATGTGGCGTGAATATTTTCTGACCCCCATTGCATTACTGTTTTTCCATTCACTCGCCTTCGCCGACAATATCGCGCCAACCGGAACGTTGCGGGCAGCGTATCTCTCCAGCAATCCGGCACAGGCTGTGCGCGATCCCACCACCGGTGACATTCGCGGGGCCTCCGCCGATCTCGCGCGCGAGTTGGCACGGCGGCGTAACGTGCCGGTTGCGCTTGTGCCGTTACCGAATCCTGCGGCCGTGATTGAGGCCGTCGCCCAGGGTGAGGCCGACATCGGGTTTGTGGCCTATGCCCCGGAACGGGTCGGGACGGTCGAGTTCTCGCAAATCTACATGCTGGTTCAGCAGTCGTTCGTCGTTCCGGACAGTTCCCGCATTCGCACCGTCGCCGATATCGACGCACAAGGACTGCGCATTTCCGGAGGCAAGGGGGATTCGATCACGCTCTATCTCGCACGCAATTTGAAACAAGCGACCCTTGTTGAGACAGACAACACGCCAGCCGATGCAAAGCGCAAGCTGCTGGCAGGTGAGGTCGATGCGTATGGGGCCAACCGCCAGCGTCTCACCAATTTGCTGAAGGAGATGCCTGGCTATCGTCTGCTGCCGGACAGCCTGTTCGGCGTAACCCAAGCGATCGTCGTGGCGAAGGGAAAGCCGGACGTTCTCAAGGATATCAATGCCTTCGTCGATGATGTTCGTGCATCCGGATTTTTACAGGATGCGGTCGCAAGAAGTGGCGTCATTGGCCTTGAGGTGGCGCCCGCCGGCGCCAAGTTAGAACGGTAATCACGCCCAGGGGCGCGCCGCGCCAGCTTTCTTCTCGTAGCTCTCGATCTTGCTCTGCTTCTGTTGAGTGAGGCCGATATCGTCGAGGCCGTTGAGCAGGCAATGCTTGCGGTGCGGGTCGATGTCGAAATGAACGACACCGCCATCGGGACCACGGATTTCCTGCTTCTCGAGATCGATCGTCAGCGTCGCGTTGGCGCCGCGCTCAGCGTCGTCGAAAAGTTTTTCAAGATCTTCCGGGGACACCCGAATCGGCAGCAGACCGTTCTTGAAGCAATTGTTGTAGAAGATGTCGCCAAACGAGGTCGAGATCACGCAGCGAATGCCGAAATCCATCAGCGCCCACGGCGCGTGTTCGCGCGACGAGCCGCAGCCGAAATTGTCACCGGCCACAAGGATCTTGGCCTTGCGATAAGCCGGCTTGTTCAGCACGAAATCCGGATTTTCGCTGCCGTCGTCCTTGTAGCGGCGTTCGGAGAACAGACCCTTGCCGAGACCGGTGCGCTTGATGGTCTTCAGGTACTGCTTTGGAATCACCATGTCGGTGTCGACATTGATGATGTGCAGTGGGGCGGCAACACCTTCGAGCCTTGTGAACTTTTCCATGGTTTCTCCGACTTCGCCTCAAGCACCTTAGAATAGTTCTTTTTTTAAGACGTCCGGTGTTTTGGTCAATAGCAGATCGAGAGGAGGAGGTCAGCTATGCGCATTTTGACGGTCGTGGCGCTTCTTATTCTTGCTTTCACAAGTGCGTCAAAGGCGGCAAATGACGGACCCTGGTGCTATCGCGACTTCGGCGGGCCGCAATACACCAACTGCTCCTATTACTCGATCAAAGAATGCCTGACGGCGGCCGGGGTTTTGGGCGGCGTGTGCGAGCGCAATCACGGTGCGACCCCTGAGACGCCGAAAAAGAGCAAACCTGAGACACGATCACGCTAGGCCGGCACGCGCTCATCCAGCTTGAATTTGGATTCGCGCACCACGTTGCACACCTGCACGCTGTATTCGGAATAGTAGATTTCCCGAGCCTTTTTCTGCGCGGCCCGATGTTCGGGGTTCATACGCCAGGCACGCATCCCGTCTTCGTGCTCGAATTCGACGATGGTAACCCGCTCGCCATCGTCGGCAAAAAAACCCTTGTGAGAAATGTAGCCGGGCATCGTCCTCGCCAGTTCGACCATGCGGTCGACAAGGGCGATATATTCCTCGCGGGCGCCGGGGCGCAGACGGGAACGAAAGACGGTCACGATCATGACGAATCTCCCTGTCGGGCGATGTTCGCGCAGGCGGGCACGCTCGACCAATTCCAATTCTGAATGATCATCATCATAGTTTGGGATCGATGCCGGCCTATTCGACGCTTGCCTCGATTGCTTCCATATCCTCGTCCGACAGCCCGAAATGGTGCCCGATCTCATGCACCAGGACATGGGTCACGATTTCTCCCAAGGTGTCTTCGTGCTCGGCCCAATAGTCGAGGATCGGCCGGCGATATAGCCAGATCATGTTGGGCATGAGCTCCGGGGTCGCATCCGACTGGAACGGCAGTCCGACACCCTGGAACAGACCAAGCAGGTCGAACTCACTCTCGACCCGCATGCTCTCAAGAACCTCGTCAGTCGGAAAATCTTCAACGCGGATGACGAGATTCTCACACAGACTACGGAAGTGCTCCGGAAGACGCGTATACGCCTCCGAAGCAAGGCCCTCGATATCCGACATCGACGGTGCAGCCGATCCGCGCCAATCGTGGAATTGGCTTGTCATGGCAATGTTGTAGGCGAGGTTTGCATGTGGTCCAAGCGGTTGACGGCCAGCCCCCGGATGCGCAACGGTTGGTGACCCTGACACGAGGCGCGGGCGGTCGATGTCCAACATTGTTATGCGGCTTGCCTTGATCGGCTTGATACTTGTTCTCTGCGCGGGCGCACAGTTGCCAGCGTCCGCCCAGCCGTCGGTTTGCAATAACGAAACCTCGACGGACTGTCGGACCGAACGTGCGGTGCAGAAAAAGCGACCGCGCGTCACAATTTATCCGCGCCGCGTCTATCCTGGGCCAAATGCCAGGCGGGAATGCCGCTCGTGGCTGGCGCAAGAATATCGCGTCAGCGGCCCGGTGATCGTGCCCCAAATGCGCTGCTGGTGGGAATAGAGGCTATCGCGGCGGCGACATATAATTGGCTCGGTGAGGGAGCGAGGCAGCACCGGAGGTGCGGCGATGTCTAGGCTAACGCGATTTTTCGCAGGCACAGTTCTGATTTTCAGTTTCCTTGCGTTCGTGCCCGGCAGCGCGGAAGCGCGCTGGCATGGCGGCCACTGGCGCGGTGGTTGGGGTTGGGGTCCGGCTTTCGGACTCGGGCTCGGATACGGTTGGGGTTGGGGCTATCCCTACGCGTACTATCCGGGGCCGTACTACTACGCGGTTCCTCCCCAGCCGGCCTGCGGTTGGGCGCGCATACGCGTTTGGCGAAACGGACACTGGGCGTACCGCCGGGCGTGGCGCTGCTGGTAAACAAAAGCCCGCCTCGCGGCGGCCTTTTCGCGCCTCATTCTGAGTTCGTTGTTATTTCCAGTCGCGCACGTCGACAAAGTGTCCGGCGATGGCCGCCGCTGCGGCCATTGCCGGCGACACGAGATGCGTGCGGCCTTTGTAGCCCTGACGCCCTTCAAAATTGCGGTTGGACGTTGATGCGCAGCGCTCGCCCGGCTGCAATTTGTCGGGGTTCATTGCCAGGCACATCGAGCAGCCCGGCTCGCGCCACTCGAAACCGGCAGCCTTGAAGATCTTATCGAGGCCTTCTGCTTCCGCCTGCAATTTCACGAGGCCGGAGCCAGGAACAATCATCGCGTTGACGTTGGCATTGACCGTCTTGCCGTCGATCACCCGTGCCACAGCGCGCAGATCCTCGATACGCCCATTGGTGCATGAGCCGATGAACACGCGGTCGAGCTTGAGATCGGTCATCTTCTCGCCGCCCTTGAGACCCATGTATTCGAGCGAGCGCTCGGCCGCGATGCGTTTCTTTTCGTCGGCAATTTCCGAGGGCACCGGCACTTTGCCGGTGATCGATGTCACCTGCTCGGGACTGGTGCCCCAGGTGACCAGCGGGGGCAGTTTCGCCGCGTCGAGACGGATCTCGCGGTCGAAATGCGCGCCGTCGTCGGAGCGCAGGGTTTCCCAATAGCGCATGGCCTCGTCCCAGGCCTTGCTCTTCGGCGCTTTTGGCTTGTCCTTGAGATAGGTGTAGGCAATTTCGTCCGGCGCGATGAAGCCGGCCTTGGCCCCACCTTCCACAGACATATTGCAGATCGTCATGCGGCCTTCGATGGATGTCGCGCGGATTGTTTCACCGGCATATTCCAGCGCATAGCCAGTGCCGCCTGCGGTGCCGATCTCGCCGATAATCGCAAGAATAATATCCTTCGCGGTGACGCCGGGCGGCAGCTTGCCGTCGACCACCGCGCGCATGTTCTTCGATTTCTTCTGGATCAGCGTCTGCGTTGCGAGCACGTGCTCAACCTCGGACGTGCCGATGCCGTAGGCGAGCGCACCGAAGGCGCCATGCGTCGCAGTATGGCTGTCGCCGCATACGATCGTGGTACCAGGCAGCGTGAAGCCCTGCTCTGGCCCGATGATGTGGACGATGCCCTGGCGCTTGTCGAATTCGTTGAAATACTCGATGCCGAAATCCTTGGCGTTCTTTGCCAGCGCCGCAATCTGCTCGGCGCTTTCCGGATCCGGATTAGGCTTGCTGCGGTCGGTGGTCGGAACGTTGTGATCCACCACGGCCAAAGTCTTGTCGGGTGCGTGAACTTTGCGGCCGGCGTTACGCAAGCCTTCGAACGCCTGTGGGGAGGTCACCTCATGCACGAGATGGCGATCGACATAGATGAGGCACGTTCCATCCGGCTGCTCGTCAACCAGGTGGTCTTCCCAGATTTTGTCGTAGAGCGTGCGTGGTTTCATGGCGTCAACTTTTGCTCAGAGAGATGGGGAGAGGCTTGAAGGCGTCCGATGCGAACGCGATCAAAGGCCTGCCTGCACCGCGGCCGTCAGCCGGCCGAAAAACCGCCACGGCAATCGTGCATGGTCGACGAGAACAATCCGCTGAGCTTTGGAAACCATGTCGGTTATATAGCCAATCCTCCCGCTGCCGACAACGAATGGACAGGCAAAGAAAAAGGGCCGCTGTGGCGGCCCTTTCACCCCGAACAGCCGGAATATTACTCGCTTGCCGCAGCCTCCGCGCCTTCCGTACCGCTGGTACCCTGGGCCTCGGAGATCCGCGCCTTCTTGCCGCGGAGTCCACGCAGATAATAGAGCTTGGCGCGGCGGACTTTGCCGCGGCGGATCAACTCGATAGAATCGATCATCGGCGAATAGAGCGGGAACACGCGCTCGACACCCTCGCCGTACGAAATTTTGCGCACGGTGAAGTTCTTGTTCAGCCCGCGCCCGGAACGACCAATGCAGACGCCTTCGTAAGCCTGCACGCGCGTCTTGTCGCCTTCGACAACCTTGACGTTGACCAACACCGTGTCGCCGGGCTGGAAGTCGGGAATGGTCTTGCCGGCCGAGAGCTTTTCGACCTGCTCTTTTTCCAGCTGTTGGATGATGTTCATTGTGAATTCTCCGTCGGCAGCGCCAGCAACCGGCGCGCGGTCTTTATCTGGTCTGAATGGGTTGGCGAGCTTGTATTACAAAGCTTTCGGCTTGTCACCCTTTGGATTTGGCCGTTTTTTCGGCGCTTTGCGGGCCTCATAGGCTGACCAAAGGTCGGGGCGGCGTTCGGCGGTGAGCCGCTCTGCCTCGGCCTGGCGCCACGCTCTGACCCTGGCGTGATTCCCCGAGGTAAGCACCTCGGGGATCGGCTCGCCCTCAAAAACTGGCGGTCGCGTGTACTGAGGGTATTCGAGCAGCCCGTTCGCGAAACTTTCCTCGGCGGCGGACGCTTCCTTGCCCATGACGCCGGGCAGCAGGCGCACGCAGGCATCCAACAGTGCGAGGGCCGCGATTTCGCCACCGGACAAGATGAAGTCGCCAAGAGATACTTCCTCGAGCCTGCGCGCTTTGATCAGACGCTCGTCGACGCCTTCAAACCGGGCGCACACAATGACAACGCCCAGCCCGTGCGCGAGCTTTGCGGCCTGGCTCTGCCGGAGTGGCAGGCCGCGCGGACTCATCAGCAGGCGAGGGCGCGTGTCATGCGGAAGGCCATCGAGCGCGTGCGCAAGGACATCGGCCTTCATCACCATGCCGGGGCCGCCGCCGGCGGGCGTGTCGTCGACGGTGCGATGCTTGTCAGTCGCATGCGCGCGAATGTCGACCGTCTCGAGCGACCAGATGCCGGACGTCATGGCCTTGCCTGCCAGACTTTGCGCCAGCGGCCCCGGAAACATCTCGGGGAAGATGGTCAATACGCTTGCTCGCCACATGCTCATTCGTCTCGCGCTTCGATTTCAACAGGCTGCACAAGAACGATCTGCTTTGCCTGAAGATCTACGCTTGGAACCGTTGCGTTGTTGAACGGCAGCATCAAAGGCTCGCTGCTGCCCACAGGCATGATTTCGATGATGTCGCCGGCCCCGAAATTATGCAGGGCGTGCACCGTTCCGATCTGAACTCCCTCCGGTGTAACAACATCAAGACCGATCAGATCGGCGTGATAGTAGGTGTCCTGCTCGTCGATCTTCGGCAGCCGAGCGCGCGGAATATAAAGCTCCAGATTGCGCAATCGTTCAGCC
This sequence comes from uncultured Alphaproteobacteria bacterium, assembly GCA_963794665.1. Lineage (GTDB taxonomy): Bacteria > Pseudomonadota > Alphaproteobacteria > Rhizobiales > Xanthobacteraceae > Pseudolabrys. The sequence goes on from CAWCEW010000022.1 coordinate 22,663, forward strand.
GCGTCGCGGTCACCGACTCCTGCAATGCGCGCTACGAAGTGATCTTTGGCCGGACGCATGGCCTCGATCTCGAAGCGCTGCTTGCCGTCTTCCGTCTCCAGCGGGCCATAGGTGGCGACCGCCGCAGGATCCTCCGTGAACGACCAGAGCTTCACCTCGCCGCGCACGCCGTGCGCGGCACCGATGCGGGCAACGCAAATTCGTTCCGCCACGGCGCGAGCGGGCGAGCCTTAGCTCGCCGCCGGAGCAGGTGCGGCCTCGGCAGGCTTGTCTGCCTTTGCCGGTTTCTCCGCGGCTTTATCCGCGGGCTTGCCGCCTGGGGCTGCGGGTGCACCACTGGCAGCTTTCGCCGCTTCCTCTTCCTTCGCCTTGCGTTCCTTGCGCGGGATCGCCTTTTCCGGATTGTTGCGCTTCGGCCGCTTCATGATCCCGGCGGCGTCGAGGAAGCGCATCACGCGATCGGACGGCTGCGCGCCCTTCTTCATCCAAGCCTGGACTTTTTCGAGGTCGAGCTTGAGCCGCTCGGTCTTTTCTTTCGGCAGCAACGGATTGAAATAGCCGAGCCGCTCGATGAAGCGGCCGTCGCGCGGCGCACGGTTGTCAGCGACGACGACGTGATAAACCGGCCGTTTTTTGGTGCCGGCACGGGCGAGACGAATAACGAGAGACATCCTTTAGTCCTTTCTCATTCAAATTGATCGACGATCACTTTTTCTTTCCAAGGCCGGGCGGCAGACCGCCCGGCAATCCGGGAAACTTTCCGCCCAGCCCCGGCAGGCTGGGAAATCCAGGCATGTTCGGAGGAAGCTTCGGCATCGTCGGCGGCAAAGAACCGCCGCTGCCGGGCATATTTGGCGGCAGCTGACCGCCGGGCATGTTCTTCGCCATTTCCGCCATCTGCTCAGGTGACGGCATGCCGGAGCCGAAGCCCATGGCCTGCGCGAGGCCGGCAAGCGGACCGCGCTTGGCGCCGCCCATCATCTTCATCATGTCCGACATGCCGCGATGCATCTTCAGCAATTTGTTGATCGCTTCCGGCGTCGTGCCGGAGCCGGCGGCAATACGCTTCTTGCGGCTGGCCTTGAGCAAATCCGGATTGCGGCGCTCCTTCGGCGTCATCGAGTCGATGATCGCGATCTGGCGCTTGACGACATTGTCATCGAGATTGGCGGCAGCGAGCTGGTTCTTCATCTTGGCGACGCCCGGCAGCATGCCCATCAGCCCGCTAAGTCCACCCATCGCCTGCATCTGCGTAAGCTGCTCACGCAGGTCGGCGAGATCGAAGGCTCCCTTGCGCATCTTCTCGGCGGCGCGCATGGCCTTCTCGGCGTCGATATTGGCGGCGGCTTTCTCCACCAGCGCGACGATGTCGCCCATGCCGAGAATGCGGCCGGCGATACGGGCGGGATCGAAGTCTTCAAGCGCATCCAGCTTTTCGCCGGTGCCGATCAACTTGATCGGCTTGCCGGTGACGGCGCGCATTGACAGGGCGGCACCGCCGCGCCCGTCACCATCGACTCGGGTAAGCACGATGCCCGAGAGGCCAACACGCTCATCGAAGGAGCGCGCCAGATTGACCGCGTCCTGGCCGGTGAGGGCGTCGGCGACGAGCAGCACCTCGTGCGGATTGACCACGCGTTTGACCTCCGCCGCCTCGCTCATCATGACGTCGTCAAGCGTGGTACGGCCCGCGGTATCGAGCATCACGACGTCGTATCCGCCAAGCCGGGCCGCTTCGAGGGCGCGGCGGGCGATCTGCGGCGGCGTCTGGCCCTCGACAATCGGCAGAGTGTCGATCTGCGCGTCGCGCCCGAGCACGGCAAGTTGCTCCATTGCCGCCGGACGGCGCACGTCGAGCGAGGCCATCAGCACCTTACGCCGCTGCCGGTCGGTGAGCCGTCTTGCGAGCTTGGCGGTCGTCGTGGTTTTGCCGGAGCCCTGCAGGCCGACCATCATGATGGCGACCGGCGGCGCGGCGTTGAGATCGATGCCGGAGCTCGCACCCTGGCTGCCTGCGCCGAGCGTCGCGACAAGCTGGTCGTGCACGATCTTCACGACCATCTGGCCGGGCGTCACCGACTTCATCACTTCGATGCCGACGGCCTCTTTCTTGACGCCATCAACGAAAGCGCGCGCCACGTCGAGCGCGACGTCCGCCTCGAGCAGCGCACGGCGCACCTCGCGCAATGCGGCGTCGACATCGGCTTCGCTGAGCGCGCCGCGCCGGGTGAGGCGGTCGAGGATGCCGCCCAGTTTTTCCGACAACGAGTCGAACATCAGTTCTACAAGCACCTTTACGCCCGAGGGCGCATCGCGCTGTCGGGCGGTTGCCTCCGGCCTCTCAGGGACCGGGCGGCGGAACTGGAATTTCACGTCTCTATCGAGAGCGGCGGGAACCTAGGTTCGCGATGTGGCCGAGTCAAGGCAGGCCGGACTTATGGCCCTAATTCATAGCTAACGGTCACGACAGCCCTCAGCGTCTGTTCGCCTGGGGCAACGGGAACCGCGCCGGCGCGCATGGCCTGCATCGGCCGCGGCGGCGGGGAGGAGCCTTCTTCCGTGATCGAAACGACGCGGCCGAGCTTGGCTCCGGCGGCCTTGGCGTAAAGCTCGGCCTTCCGGCGCGCATCCGCGATCGCGTCATCGCGAGCCTGGTCGAGCAGCTTCGACTGCTCCGAAACCACGAACTCGATGCCCGACATCTCGTTGGCGCCGGCGCCGATCGCGCGGTCGAGGACGGCCGGCAGCTTGTCGATATCGCGAATCCGGACCGTCACCTGATTGGTGGCCTGGAAGCCGGTGAGCCTCGCGGTGCCGCTCTTGTTCGGATCATATTGCGGCTGCAGCGACAGCCGCGAGGTCTGGATGTCGCGGTCCGCAATGCCGGCTTCCTTGATCGCCGCGAGCACGGCGGTCATCTGCTTCGCGTTGACTTCGCCCGCCTCGCGCGCGGTCTTGTCCTGACTGGTTACGCCAATGCGGATCATCGCGGTGTCCGGCGCGACCGCAACCGTCGCTTCGCCGGTCACCGTCACAAGTTTTTCCGCCGCATGCGCCTGACCAAGCCCAAGTGCGCACGCGAACAAAATGAATGCAAAGCGCCTTATCATCATCATTTCACCGGAACGAACACATTCACCACCAGCTTGTCAGGATCGCTCTTCACCGGATCGGTGGCGTACTCCTCGATGAAGAGGTCTTTCGCTTCCAGTTGCTTGTCGTCGAGATAGTTCGTGATCGCCTCGTAGGTCGTATCCATGGCGTCGTACGAGCCACGATGAACAAATTTGTAGGCCTTGCCGGAAGGAGCGGGACCGACCGCGATATCGCCCTTCGGGGGATCCTTCGGCGACTCTGCGATCGGCAGCGCGGCCTGATAGGAAAAACCGGTGTCGTCAGTCTGCGTGTAGACCGTGAAGGCTGGGCCGGTCGGTTTGATGTTCTGCTTGTCGAGATATTCGTGCAGCGATTTGAACGCATCAATCAAGGTGTCGAAGGCATTGTCCCATTTGCTGTGGCCCTTGAGATAGACCATCGTCCGTTCGGGCAATGTCACCTGTTCTCCAAAGGCATCGCCTGGTTGCAGCGGCGACGGTGAAGCCGGTCCAATCGGAGCCGGCATCGGATCGCTGACACCAGGCTTGGGCTGCGCACGTGGCCACGTCGACTGTGAACGGCAATGCAAGGACGGCAAGCGTCAAAACAAGCTGGAAGGGCGACATCACGGCTCTCCGTCGTTCGCGGCGGTCCGGCGATTCGCCAGCATTGGTGCACATTCTAGCATGGCCTCTGGCCAATCCTCGTTTATTCGCCATATAAACCGGGCAAAACGCGGGCAAAGCACGATATGGGCGCACTCGCCAATCAGTCCTTCGTGAAGATGAACGGCGTCGGCAACGAGATCGTCGTCGTCGATCTGCGCGCGCGCGGCGGCAAAATAGAGGCGGACGAAGCACGCGCGGCAGCGCGGCCTGGCGGGGCGCCTTATGATCAGCTGATGGCGCTTTATCCGCCGCGCACGCCGGGCACCGACGCTTTCATTCGCATCTATAACAATGACGGCTCGGAAGCGGGTGCCTGCGGAAACGGCATGCGCTGCGTCGCCGATCTCGTGGCCAAGGAGAGCGGCAAGGACACGCTCACTTTTGAAACGACCGCCGGCATTCTCAATTGCTGGAAGGGCGCCGATGGCATGTTCACCGTGGACATGGGGCCGCCGCGCTTCAAATGGAACGAGATTCCACTGGCGGAGGAATTCCGCGACACGCGTGCCATCGAATTGCAGATTGGCCCAATCGACAAACCGGTGCTCCATTCACCGTCCGTGGTGAGCATGGGTAACCCGCATGCGATCTTCTGGGTCGACGACGTCAATGCGCACGATCTCGCGCGTCTTCGGGCCGTTGCTCGAAAATCATCCGATCTTTCCCGAGCGCGCGAACATAACGCTGGCGCAGATCGTTGCGCGCGACCACATCATTATCCGCACCTGGGAACGTGGCGCCGGCCTCACCAAGGCCTGCGGTTCGGCCGCTTGCGCCGCCGCGGTTGCCGCTGCCCGGCTCAAGCGTACCGGGCGCAAGGTGAAGGTCACGTTGCCCGGCGGCGAGCTGACGATCGATTGGCGCGAAAAAGACGATCACGTGCTGATGACAGGCCCAGTGCAATTTGAGTTTGAGGGCCGGTTCGACCCGGCGCTCTTCACCAAGGCGAGCGTGTCGTGAGCGTCGACGTCGTCACATTCGGCTGCCGGCTGAACACCTACGAGTCGGAAGCAATCCGGCGCGAGGCAGCTGCAGCAGGTCTTGACGATGCGGTTATCGTCAATACCTGCGCTGTCACCGCGGAAGCAGTACGGCAGGCGAGGCAGACAATCCGCCGCCTCAAGCGCGAGCGGCCGCACCAGCGCATTGTCGTGACCGGCTGTGCTGCCCAGACCGAGGCCGGGAATTTCGCCGCCATGGCGGAAGTCGATCGTGTCGTCGGCAACGAGGAAAAATTCGACGCCCGGACCTGGAGCTCGACCGACAAGATCGCCGTGTCCGACATCATGGCGGTCAAGACGATGCGTCCTCACACGATCGACAGCATCGAAGGCAGGTCGCGCGCATTCGTTCAGGTGCAGAACGGGTGCGATCACCGGTGCACGTTCTGCATTATTCCGTATGGCCGCGGCAATTCGCGCTCGCTCTTCAGTCGACGACGTCGTTGCCCAGGTGCGGCGCCTTGCCGGCAACGGCTATCGCGAAGTCGTGCTTACGGGCGTCGATATCACGAGCTATGGAGCGGACCTGCCCGGCGCGCCGCGGCTGGGCACGCTGGTCAAGCGCATTCTCAGGGATGTGCCGGATCTGGACCGCCTGCGGCTGTCGTCGATCGATTCGGTGGAAGCCGACTCCGATCTGCTTGATGCGCTTGCCAACGAGCCGCGGTTGATGCCGCATCTGCATCTGTCGTTGCAATCCGGCGACGATCTCATTCTCAAGCGCATGAAGCGGCGGCACGCGCGCCGCGATGCAATTTCCTTCTGCGAGCAGCGTGCGCCGGTTGCGGCCTGACGTCGTTTTTGGCGCCGACATCATCGCCGGATTCCCGACCGAGACCGAAGCCATGTTCGCCCGTTCGCTCGATCTGGTCGACGAATGTGGGCTAACTCAGCTCCATGTCTTTCCATTTTCGCCGCGGCCCGGCACGCCCGCGGCGCGCATGCCGCAGGTCGATCGCGCCGTCGTCAAAGAGCGCGCGCGGCGGTTGCGCGAGAAAGGCGAGATAGCGCTCAGGGCGTATCTCGATCGCGAGATTGGCGCTCGCCGCCGCGTTCTCGTCGAGTCACGCGCACTCGGGCGCACCGAACAGTTCATGCCGGTGCGGCTTGCCGCACCGGTGGAGCCCGGTGTTATTCTTGATCTTGCAATCAAGGCACATGACGGCCGGCAGCTTTTGGCTGCTTAACGCATGATCCCGAAAAGTGGGAACCGGTTTTCGGATAAGATCATGCGTCACTAAAAAGGGGATCTGCGATGGCCTACCGCGATCATCTGATCACGACGATGGATCAGCTCCAGTCTCTTTATGGAGAGAGAATGGGGGCTTCGGTCGTCAAGGAAATCGATCATATCAACGATGGCTATCGCAAACTGATCGAGGTGGCGCCTTTTGTGGCTGTCGCGACGGCAGGCCCCGAGGGGCTTGATTGCTCGCCCAAAGGTGACGCGCCCGGTTTCGTGCGCATCCTCGACGACAAGACGCTGGCGATCCCCGATCGTCCAGGCAACAATCGCATCGACGGGTTCCGTAACATCATCCGCGATCCGCGCATCGCGCTTCTGTTCTTGATTCCGGGCGTGGGCGAAACATTGCGCGTGAACGGTCGCGCATCGATCTCCATCGATCCCGAATTGATGCAAAGCTTCGCCGTCAACGGCAAGCTGCCGCGCTGCGTGCTCATCGTTCATGTCGAGAGCATTTATTTCCATTGCTCCAAGGCGATCGTGCGCTCGAAGCTCTGGGAGGAGGCGACCAAGATCGACCGCAAGAGCCTGCCGTCGACCGGCACCATCATTGCCGAGCTGAGCAAGGGCAAGCTCGGCGGCGAAACTTACGATCGCGAGGCGCCGGAGCGCATCAAGGCGCAGCTCTACTAGTCCGCGATAGCCGCCATCTGCCGCGCCGGAATTAACTAGCTGCGCTTTCCTTCCAGCCAGTAGATGATGGCGGCGAATCCAAAATAAAGTCCAAGCGCGGTGAGCGCCATCGCGGTGTCCGAAACCGGCGGGGGACCGAAAAAGACGTAGGCCTGTATGACGACGGCAACGATGCCGAAGACCAGCATGCCATAGCGGCCGATTTCATCCTTGGGTCTCGTTGCCCTGAGATAAAGCGCGATCCCGCCGAACAGGAGAGCGATTTCGAGAGCGAAGGCGGTTGCGGGATAATTCCAAAGTCCAAGTCCGACCTTATGGGAGTCATCAAACAGCGCGAGATCAGGGCGGTGCACCACCAGATCGAGGATCCAGTGCGAGAACACGGCGCCTCCCACGATTGCGGATGCCGGCCAGCCCTGCGTGCGCCAAATAGCCCGGTAGACAAGTGCTGCGCCCACTGACCAGAGAGCCGCGCCCGGCAAGCTATGGGTGAATGGCATGTAATAAAGATCGAGCGGGTTTGTCGCAGTGAACCCCGGGACAATGCGGAGCTTTTCGATTCCGAGCAGCACCAGAATCGACCATGCGATATCGACGAGTTGGACAGAGAGAAACAGAACCCACAGAGGTATCGCCGGCTTCGCGACTTTGCCCGCGAAGCTAGGTCCGTAGTGACCGATGAACATTGGGTGCTCCAATTTGCACGGAGATGGTTTCTGAACGCCGGCACCACATTGAAGTTCCGGCACAGGCTGTCGGCTTCATTTTTCGATCGTTGGCTGCCAGCCGCAGGCAGCGAGCCTCTCGCGCATGTGCTCCGGCACCGGTGCAGTCACTTTGACGGCCGGCTTGTTCTTTGAAATCGGCACCGTTACCTCGCGCGAATGCAGATGAAGAGCCGGCCCGCCGGTCCGCGGCGCATTCCCATAGATATTGTCGCCGACGATCGGCCATCCCATTTCCGCACAATGCACGCGCAATTGGTGAGTGCGTCCGGTGACAGGCTCCAGCGCGAGCCAGGTCAATCCCGAACCGCGGCCCAGGACCGTCCACGTGCTGGTCGACGGCAATCCACTCTTGTCGGCCTTCATCCACCAGCCGCGCAACTCGTCGCGCTTGGAAAGCGGAATATCGATGCGTCCTTCTGCGGCCTCCGGTCCGCCTTCGACCACGGCCCAATAGCATTTGCCGACCTTGCCCTGCTTGAACAGCTTACCAAGCAGCGCCAGGGCCTTGCGGTGGCGTCCGAGCACCAGGCACCCGGTCGTGTCGCGGTCGAGGCGGTGCGCCAGTGCGGGCGCACGCGGCAGGCCGAACCGTAGCGCGTCGAAATAGTCCTCGAAGGCATCGCCACCTTTCGGCCCGCGATGCACGGGCAGTCCCGCCGGCTTGTCGACCACCAGCATCAGCCCGTCGCGGTAGAGCAGGCGGGCGAGCATCTCTTCCGGTGTCATGCCGAAACCGCTATCACGAGCGCCACATGAACGACAGCACACAGACTGAAGGCTGGTGGAAGCGCCTGAGCGGCGGGCTCAAGCGCACCTCTTCGTCGCTTGGCTCCTCAATAACGGCCCTGGTGACCAACCGTCCGCTCGATACCGAGACCCTCGACGCGTTGGAGGATGAACTGGTTCGCGCCGATCTCGGCCAGGACCTTGCCGCCCGCATCGTCAATGCGTTGCGCGAAGGACGTTATCCGCAAGGAATTTCGCCCGACGAGGTCAAGGCGGTTCTTGCCGGCGAGATTGAAAAGGCACTGACGCCGGTCGCCAAGCCGTTGGAATTTACCGCTCGGCCATTCGTCATACTTGTCGCCGGCGTCAATGGTTCCGGCAAGACAACGACGATCGGCAAGCTCGCTGCACGCTTCCGCGCGGAAGGCAAGACGGTGATGCTGGTCGCCGGCGATACCTTCCGCGCCGCCGCGATCGATCAGCTGAAAATTTGGGGCGATCGCACAGGTGCAAAGGTGATCGCGCGCGAGCCCGGCAGCGATGCGGCCGGCCTTGCATTTGATGCGATCACCGCCGCGAAGAGCGAAGGCGTGGACGTCGTGTTGGTCGATACCGCCGGCCGCCTGCAAAACCGCGCCGAGTTGATGGGCGAACTGGAAAAAATGGTGCGCGTCATGCGTAAGGTCGAGCCGACAGCGCCGCACGCGGTACTGCTCGTGCTCGATGCGACGGTCGGTCAGAACGCCCTCAGCCAGGTCGAGATTTTCGGCAAGATCGCGGGGGTTACCGGCCTTGTAATGACCAAGCTGGATGGGACGGCACGCGGCGGCATTCTGGTGGCGATTGCCGAAAAATTCGGACTGCCTGTGCATTTCATCGGCGTCGGCGAAAGCGTGGATGATCTTGCGCCATTCACCGCGCGGGATTTTGCGCGCGCCGTGGTAGGACTGGGAGATTGAGAACGCTCATGGCCGCGCAAAAGAAGCAGCTCAATCCGCTCCTCAAGCTGGTGCTCGACATCGGGCCGCTGGTTCTTTTCTTTGTCGCGAATTCGAAGTTCGGCATCTTTGCCGCCACCGGCGCCTTCATGGTCGCGGTATTGGCTGCGCTTGCGGTTTCCTACGTCATGACCCGGCATATCGCGGTCATGCCGGTGGTCACGGCCGTCATTGTGCTGATTTTCGGCGGATTGACGCTCGTGTTGCACGATGAGCTGTTCATCAAGCTCAAGCCGACGATCATTTACGTTCTGTTCGGCGGCACGCTGGTGGGCGGGACTCCTGTTCGGCAAGCCCTTGCTCGGGATCGTGTTCGATTCCGTCTTTCATCTGCGGGAAGAAGGCTGGCGCAAGCTGACCTGGCGATGGGCGTTATTTTTCTTCGCGCTTGCGATCCTGAACGAGATCGTATGGCGCACGCAGACCACCGATTTCTGGGTGAACTTCAAGCTATTCGGCGTGGTGCCGCTGACTTTTCTTTTCGCAGCCCTGCAATATCCGCTCCTGTCGAAATACAGTGTCGATAAATAATCCTGACAAGGACTATGGATTTTACTCGTGTCTGGAAATCAATCGCGGCGGGCTTGTGCGGAAGTGCTGCGCATACCGGGCTTATGGCGCTGAAATCCTGGGCCCGAATACTTCCCAGCTTCGAGCCCTATAGCGATTTGCAGGCCTTGCTGACTTTGCTGGTCGGAAGTTCGGTGCACCCGGCCATTCCCTGGCTGCTGTCGTACTTCAATGGCTCGGTGATCCTCGGATTCCTGTTCGGTCAATCTTATTCCCGTCTGCCCGGTCGCACTCCGTTGGCGAAGGGAACGATATTCGGGCTGGCCATTTGGACTGTGATGGGGCTGACGTTTTTTCCTGTTATTGGTAAGGGGCCCTTTGCAGTTGGCGCCGGGCTTGGCCTAAAGCCGACGTTTTTTTCGCTGATAATGGTTCTGACCTACAGCGTAACCTTGAGCACGGTGTACTCGATATTAGGATTACCGAGGCAGACTTCAACGTCCTAGCGCAGCGCCTTTTCGATTTCCGGCTTCAATGTGCGCGCGAGGTTATCCGCCGTGATCGGTCCTATGAGTTTGTAGGCGATGCGGCCGTCGCGGCCGACCAGAAAGGTCTCGGGGACCCCATACACGCCCCAATCGATCGAGGCGCGGCCGGCGTCGTCGCGGCCGGTTGCCACAAAAGGATTGCCGTAGCGATTGAGAAACCGCCGTGCATTGTCAGGCGCGTCCTTGTAGTTGATGCCGACAAGCTGGATGCGCTTGTCCTTCGAAAGCTGCTCCAGGAACGGCACCTCGTCGTGACAGGGAACGCACCACGACGCCCACACATTCACCAGCGTCACCGCGCCTTCGAATGTTGCGTTGGTCAGGCCGGGCACGGGCTTGCCGTCGCGTTCGAGGCCCGGCAGCGGCGGCAGGTCGGTGGCCGGAATCGGGTGTCCGATCAGCGCCGACGGAAGGCGGGATGGATCGCCGGCGCCAAGACGGTAGAAAAACAGCGCCGCCAGTGCGGCAAACGCGAATAGCGGCAAAAACACGAGGACGTTGCGACGCCTTCTGGAGGAGCCTTCACTCGAGGCCGTAATCATCGGCCTAGCCTTTGCGCTGGGAGCGCCGGGTCACTCCACGCTCCTCGAGGTCGCCGAGAATGCGGCGTTGCGCCGAGTAATCGAGCAGCACCCATGCGATCAGCGCCGCCACCACGAACAAGGTCACCGCATAGGCGGCGACGATAAAGTCGGCATGCGGCCCAAGGTTCATGCGTGCACTTCCTGCGCCTGCATCAGCCGCATGCTGCGGACCCGCCGCCTCAAAATCTCGTTGCGCATGATCGCGAGATGCAACGTGACAAAGAGCAACGTGAATGCCAGCGCCATGATCAGCAGGGGTGTCAGCAATGACGGATCGATGGTCGACCCACCGATGCGGAGGACGGAAGCGGGCTGGTGCAGTGTGTTCCACCAGTCCACCGAGAACTTGATGATCGGAAGATTGACGGCTCCGACCAGCGACAGGATCGCAGCGGCACGGGCACCGCGGCCGGGCTCTTCAGCGGTCCAGTAAAGCGCGAGCACGCCGAGATAGAGCAGAAGCAGCACCAGCATCGACGTCAGCCGTGCATCCCACACCCAATAGGTGCCCCACGTCGGACGGCCCCAGAGCGAGCCGGTGACAAGACAGATGAACGTGAACGCTGCGCCGATCGGAGCGGCGGCCTTACCCGCGACATCAGCCAGCGGATGCCGCCACACCAACGTGCCGAGCGCAGCGACGCTCATCAACGCCCAGCCGAACATGCCGAGCCAAGCCGCTGGCACGTGCAGGAACATGATCTTCACCGTCGCGCCCTGCTGATAGTCGTCCGGTGCATTCAGTGCGCGATAGAGCCCGACCGCGAACAGGACGACCGTCGCCGCGATCAGCCACGGCAATACGCGGTCGACGATGCGCAGGAAGCGCGTCGGGTTGGCGAGATCGATCACGGCCATCGGCGGTCTCTTAGCATCTTATTCGAGTCCATGGCGCAGGGCCGCCGTCGCGGCAATGGGGCCGAGCACCAGGCTCGCCAAGCTTAGCGCACAAAGAATGGTGAAAGCGGGGCCGAACGGCGTGGGGCCGGCGATCGCGGCATTCGCCGCTGCGACGCCGAAGATCAGCACCGGCACGGTGAGCGGCAGCACCAGCACGGCGAGCAGCAATCCGCCGCGCCGCAGCGCCACGGACAGCGCGGCGCCGATTAGCCCGATGAATGTCAGGGCTGGCGTGCCCGCTGCCAGTGTAAGGGTGAGCCAGCCGAGCGCATGCATGTCCACATTGAGCATGAGCCCGAGCAGAGGCGCGACCACCACAAGCGGCAATCCGGTCGTGAGCCAGTGAGCAAGCGCCTTTGCCGCCACCGTCAGCTCGAGCGGGACCTCGCCCATCATAAGAAGATCAAGCGATCCGTCGTCATGATCGGTCGCGAACAAACGATCGAGCGCGAGCAGACTCGCCAGCAATGCGCCGATCCATAAAATCGCCGGCCCGATCCGCGCAAGCAGCGCAAGGTCAGGTCCGACGGCAAACGGCGTCATCGTGATCACGATCAAAAAGAAAAGCGCGCCCATAAAGGCCCCGCCGCCGACGCGAACCGCGAGACGCATATCGCGCAGCAAAATTGCGGCGAGCGGGTTCATGCCGCACCAAGCTTGAGCTCGCGCGCGCGCTCGAGACCGATCGCTCCATGCGCGGCGGCGACAATGATTCCGCCACCTGCGAGGTGGCCGCGCATGATGTCCGAGAGCCGGCCCTGCGACGGTGCGTCGAGCGTGGATGTCGGTTCGTCGAGCAACCAGACCGGACGCGAGACGGCAACAATGCGCGCTACGGACAGTCTGCGGCGCTGCCCGGCGGAGAGATAGGCGGCGGGCAGATCGGCGAGGGGCGCGAGATCGAGCAGCTCAAGTGCTGGCCTGATGTCGCTGCGTGATCCGAGAAACCTCGTCCAGAATTGCAAATTTTCAGCCACCGTCAGTGACGGCTTCATTGCATCCTGGTGACCGAGATAGTGAGCCTGCTCGGCAATTGGCGTGTCGGCCGGTCCACCGTTGAGCGACAGTCGTCCGGCGGCAATGCGGACGAGCCCGGCTATCATCCGAAGGAGGGATGATTTGCCGGCGCCATTGCGCCCGGTAACGATCAGCGCTTCACCGGCGGGCACCTTGAAACTGACGTTGCGGAACACCTCGCGGCCACCCCGGCTGCAGGTCAGGCCTTCGGCTTGAAGTTCCATCACGGCTGCCGGCTCGGTCGCGGGGTGGGCCATATACCCGGAAAACCCCAATATTTTTCGCATCTTCGGCGTTAATCTCGGCGAATATGGCGTCGGGCGCGAAAAGACCTTATAAGCCCGAACTTGCGACGTTACGTTATTCGAATTCGGACGCAAGTCTCGCCAGCCGAGAAAAACATCGCCTTGCCAACAACTTAGTCCGAACCAGCGCCGGTCGCCCGACCGGGAATGGAAACAGCCGAAATGACTTCGCTCGACAGCTTTAGGTGCTGCAAGACCCTGCAGGTTGGTAGCAAGAGTTACGCGTACTTCAGTCTTCCCACTGCCGAGCGGAATGGGCTCAAGGGTATTTCCCGTCTCCCGTTCTCCATGAAGGTCCTGCTGGAGAACCTGCTGCGCAACGAGGACGGGCGATCGGTCACCAAAGACGACATCAAGGCCGTTGCTGAATGGCTCAAGACCAAGACGTCCGAACGCGAAATCGCGTTCCGGCCTGCGCGCGTGCTGATGCAGGATTTCACCGGCGTGCCGGCTGTGGTCGATCTTGCGGCCATGCGCGACGCGATGAAACAGCTCGGCGGCGATCCCAAGAAGATCAATCCGCAGGTGCCGGTCGACCTCGTCATCGACCATTCGGTCGCGGTCACGTTCTTCGGCAACAACCAGGCATTCAAGAAGAACGTCGATGAAGAATATCGGCAGAACCAGGAACGCTACAAGTTCCTGAAATGGGCGCAGCGCTCGTTCGACAATTTCAGCGTGGTGCCTCCGGGCACCGGGATCTGCCATCAGGTCAATCTCGAATATCTGTCGCGGGTGGTGTGGAACCGCAAGGACAAGGTGAAGGTCGACGGCAAGCAGGCAACAATGGAAGTTGCCTATCCCGACACGCTGGTCGGCACCAACTCGCACACGACGATGGTGAACGGTCTCTCTGTGCTCGGCTGGGGCGTCGGCGGTATTGAGGCCGAGGCGGCGATGCTCGGCCAGCCGCTGTCGATGGTGCTGCCCGAGGTGATCGGCTTCAAGCTGGTGGGCAAACTCAAAGAGGGTGTGACCGCGACTGACCTGGTGCTCACAGTCACCGAGATGCTGCGCAAGCGCGGGGTGGTTGGAAAGTTTGTCGAGTTCTTCGGCCCCGGTCTTTCAAATCTGACCATCGCCGACCGTGCGACGCTCGGCAACATGTCGCCGGAATATGGGGCAACCTGCGGCTTCTCGCCGATCGACGACGACACGATCCGTTATCTCAAGGACACCGGACGTCCCCCCGAGCTCGTCGCGCTGGTCGCTGCCTATGCCAAGGCGCAGGGCATGTACCGCGTGAAAACCACGCCCGATCCGATGTTCACCGACGTGCTCAAGCTCGAGCTCAGCTCGGTCGAGCCGTCGCTGGCAGGACCAAAGCGTCCGCAGGATCGCGTTGCGCTCAAGGAAGTGAAAGCGGGCTTTGCCGTCTCGATGGACAAGGAATTCAACAAGAGCGCCGAGGCGAAGAAGCGCGTGAAAGTGTCCGGCAAAAATTACGATCTGGGCCACGGCGACGTGGTGATCGCGGCGATCACATCGTGCACCAATACCTCCAATCCGAACGTGATGATCGGTGCCGGATTGCTGGCGCGCAAAGCCGCTGCGAAGGGCCTGACCGCCAAGCCGTGGGTGAAGACCTCGCTTGCGCCCGGCTCGCAGGTTGTCGGCGAGTATCTCGAAAAGTCCGGCCTGCAGAAGGATCTCGACAAGCTCGGCTTCAATCTTGTCGGTTTCGGCTGCACGACCTGCATCGGCAATTCCGGGCCGCTGCCGCCGGAGAATTCCAAGGCGATCAACGACAATGATCTTGTTGCCGCCGCGGTGCTGTCGGGCAACCGGAATTTCGAGGGCCGCGTCAACGCCGACGTGCGCGCCAACTATCTCGCGTCGCCGCCGCTGGTCGTTTCCTATGCAATCGCCGGATCGATGAATGTCGACGTCGCACGCGATCCGCTCGGCGTCGACCAGAAGGGCAAGAAGGTCTTCCTCAAGGACATCTGGCCTTCGAACAAGGAGATCGGCGACTTTGTCGCCAAGAACATCACGCGCCAGATGTTCTCCAAGAAATATGCCGACGTGTTCAAGGGCGACGCCAACTGGCGCAAGATCAGCGTCAAAGGCGGCATGACCTACGACTGGGACAAGAAATCGACCTACGTGCAGAACCCGCCTTATTTCGTCGGCATGGGGCGGCACCCGAAACCGCTCGAAGACATCGTTGACGCGCGCGTTCTCGCATTGTTGCTCGACTCGATCACGACCGACCACATCTCGCCTGCCGGCTCGATCAAGGTCGACTCGCCGGCCGGCAAATATCTCATCGATCACAAGGTCAAACCGGCCGACTTCAACCAGTACGGCACGCGCCGCGGCAATCATGAAGTGATGATGCGCGGCACATTCGCCAATATCCGCATCAAGAACCAGATGGTGCCCGGCGTCGAAGGCGGCGTAACGATCCACTATCCGTCGAAGCAGCGGATGCCGATCTACGACGCGGCCATGAAATACAAGGCCGACAGGGTGCCGCTGGTGGTCTTCGCCGGCAAGGAATATGGCAGCGGCTCTTCGCGCGACTGGGCTGCCAAAGGCTCCGTCCTGCTCGGCATTCGCGCCGTGATTGCGCAGTCCTTCGAGCGAATTCACCGCTCCAACCTGGTGGGCATGGGCGTCATGCCGCTGGTCTTCGAAGAGGGGACCTCGTGGCAGTCGCTGGGCCTCAAGGGCGACGAGCAGGTCACGATCCGCGGCCTGCATGGCGAGCTCAAGCCGCACCAGCGGCTGATCGCCGAGATCGTCTCAGGAAATGGGACTCTCAAGCGGGTGCCGCTGGTTTGCCGCATCGACACCCTTGACGAGCTCGATTACTTCAAGAACGGCGGGATTTTGCAGTACGTGCTGCGGCAATTGGCGGACTAGCCGGCATCTAACCGGTATTTTGTTAACGGTCGCAGGATAGGGTCAGTCACCGCGAAGTGAGTGGCGGGTGATGTAGGGGGCGATCTATAAGGCGCATGCGAGGCAGGGGATAGCGGGATCGATATGAACTATCGCCACATCACCTTTGCAGTCGCGTTCGCTTTCGGCTCCATGGCTGCGCCGGCTTCTGCCGAGCCGCGTGCCGTTGTCGAGCTTTTCACCAGCCAAGGTTGCTCCTCGTGCCCCGCCGCCGACAAACTGCTCGGCGAATTGTCGCGCGATCCATCGCTGATCACTATGAGCCTGGCCGTCGATTACTGGGATTATCTCGGCTGGAAAGACACGCTTGCGCTGCACGGTCATTCCGACCGCCAGCGCGCCTACGCCGAAGCGCGCGGCGACCGCGAAGTTTATACGCCACAGGTGGTCATCAACGGCGTCGTCCATGCGCTTGGCAGCGACAAGTCGGCGATCGAAAAGGCGATCGCGCAGACGCGCCGCAATCCCACGGCGCTGTCGCTGCCCGTGACCATGTCGGTTGCCGATGGCAAGGTAACCGTCAATTTGCCGGATGCCCAAGGCGAGAAACACAGCGGCGAGGTCTGGCTTTGCCCGGTCATCGGGCAAGGTCGCCGTGCATATCGGACGCGGCGAAAACCACGACCGCACTTCTGACCTATCACAACGTCGTACGGCGCTGGATCAAGCTCGGCGACTGGACCGGTAAAGCTGCGACCTACACTGTAGCCCTGAGTGACATCCCGAAAGGCGATTATTCGCTGAAGGACATTGACCGGCTCGATGTCGTCGTGCAGAGCGGCATTGCCAAAAAGCCCGGCTTGATGCTCGGCGCCGCGTCAGTTGGCTGCTGCGGCTCGCCATCAAACTGATCTTCGCAATCAGCTCGAAAAAGATCGGGCCGGCTTATCGCCGGCCCGGAGGCATTAGGGGATTGAACCGTACGCGGAACTCAACTGGCCCGGCCGATCGAACCCCGGGGGGCTGGGGGGCTGAGGAATCCGGCGCTCGTACCGGACCGGGCCTTGAGGCAACGCTCGCCTTATCCCAGTGCAGCGTGACCGGCGATTGACCGAAATTGGGCGTTATTGTGGGAGGGTTTAACGACTTCGTGATCGTCCGGCGGGCGATTTCGCACGTTTTTCAGTCACTCGGCCCTGAAGAGGAAATGCTTGCCGTCCATCGCGGCCAGCGCGATCATTGTCGGCCATAGCAAAGGGAGGCGCCGCATGACGTTCGGTTCCGGCGAAATTGACCCCAGCCAGTCCCCCGGGGGTGGTGCCCCGGTACGCACAGCACCCGCCCCCGTAAGTCAGGTGACATTCAGCCGCCGCGAGCTCAATCGCATTCTCGATCTGTATGGGCGCAAGGTCGCAGCCGGCGAGTGGCGAGATTACGCCATCGATTTTCTCAAAGACCGCGCGGTCTTCTCGGTGTTCCGCCGCGCCTCGGAAGTGCCGCTCTACCGCATCGAAAAAAATCCGAAGCTGGCGCGCCGCCAGGGCGCCTATAGCGTGATTTCTGCGACCGGTCTGATCGTGCGGCGCGGCCACGAACTCGATCGTGTGTTGCGATCGATCGACCGTCTGGCGCTCGTGCCTAACTGAGCGATCAAGGCGGCTTGCTCGCTCCCGGACCCAGGGCGCGCTGCATGAGAACGCTGTCGAGCCAGCGCTCGAACTTGTAGCCGATGTTTTCGAATGTGCCGGCATGTTTGAAGCCGCGGCCTCGTGCAGGCCGATCGAAGCTGCCTGGTCCGAATCTCCAATCACCGCGACCATCAAGCGAAATCCGTTTTCGGTGCAGATGTCGATGAGGGCCAGCAGGAGTGCCTTGCCGACGCCGCGGCGGTGACTGTCGTGGCGCGACGTAGACCGAGTTCTCCACGGTGAATCGATAGGCCGGCCGTGAACGGTAGGGCCCGGCATAGGCGTAGCCGACGACGGCTCCGTCAATGACCGCCACCAGATAGGGAAAGCCGTTGTTGTTGAGCTCTTTGAAACGGCGGGTCATTTCGGCCTGGTCGGGCGCGTCGAGTTCGAACGAGGCCGTGCCGTGCTCGACGGCATGGGCGTAGATGCGCGTGATTGCCGGAACATCGGCGTGGGTGGCGGGTCGAACGGTGACGGTCATGCAGCCGCGAAGGCTATCAAAAAGCAAACGCCCGGGCATGAGCCCGGGCGCGCATTGCAGTCCTGTTGTCCGCGCTTAGCGGCGGTCGCCCATAAAGCGCAGCAGGAACAGGAACAGGTTGATGAAGTCGAGATAGAGCGTCAGCGCGCCCATCACCGCCTTGCGGCCGGCGATCGTGCCGTCGTCATTGGCGCTGTACATCTCCTTGATCCGCTGCGTGTCGTAGGCGGTCAGACCTGCGAAGATCAGCACGCCGATCGCCGAGATCGCGAACTCAAGTCCGCTGCTCTTGAGGAACATGTTCACGAGCATCGCCAGGATCAGCCCGAACAGTCCCATGATCAGGAACGACCCGATCGGCGAGAGATCGCGCTGCGTCGTGTAGCCGTAGAGGCTCAACGCGCCGAACGACGCCGCCGAGATGAAGAACGTGCGGGTGATCGACGCGCCGGTATAGGCCAGGAACACCGACGACAGCATCAGCCCGAGCAGGCCGGCGTAGACCATGAACAGCATGAGCGCCGTGCTTGGCTGCAGGTTGCTGATCCGGAAGCTCATGAAGAACACAAGTGCCAAGCGTGCCGAGGAACAGCACGATCGTCAGCGGGCCGCTGTAGATCGTCTGCCCGAACGACGTCAGGCCGGTGATCCGCCCTGCCGCATCGGTGACCACGGCGGCATTGAAGGTAAGCCAGGCGACGACGCCGGTCAGAGCGACGCCGGCGGCCATGTAATTGTAGACGCGGATCATGTAGGCGCGCAGGCCTGCATCGATCGCCTCAGCCCGCGCGGCGCCGAAGCCGCGGGCAGCTACGTTACGGTCGTAGTCCGACATCGAAGTTTCCTCTCTCATGTCCCGGCTTTGGCCGGTTACACGTCACGCGCGACGGCGTAGTGCCATCGCGCTCGTGTTCCGAATCTAGTGGTTGGCTAGGCTTGGCGCCAGATATGGCCTGACGATGACCCTGCATCATTGCTGAACATTAACGTCCGGGCCCGGAATATAGCCCAAATGCCGCCGGAAGGCCGACAGATCAGGGATACGCGGCGGAATGTCGCAAAACTAGAGATTTCTTAGCACCGGGGCCCGGTTTCTGGCCCAGCGCCACGTAGGTGCCCGCCAGCCCGAGGACGACGGTAACCATGACTGCGATACCCGCCGCCGCCAGCGCCGGCCAGGGCAACCAGGTAAAGCGGCAGATGCATAAGCTGCACGACGATCAACCAGGCGGCGAGCGAGCCGGCGAGCACTCCGAAAAGCGCCGTGGCCGAGCCGATCAGCAGGTACTCGATCCCATAGGCCGAAATCAGGTGGCGCCGGGTGGCGCCAAGCGTCTTGAGGATCACCGCGTCGTAAACCCGATGGCGATGGCCGGCGGCGAGCGCGCCGCCGAGCACCAGCGCGGCAGCAACAAGCGTGACGGCGCTGGCGCCGCGGATGGCCGAGCACCAGGTTGGCTACGATGCTGCCGATCGCTTCCAGCGCCTCCTTTACGCGCACGGCGGTGACCATCGGGAATGCCTCGGCCACGGCCCGGATCGTGGCGGCTTCCTGTGAGGGCGTGCCGCCTCCCGGATAGGTCAAGGTCGCGAGGTTTGAATGCGGCGCGCCGGCAAAAGCGTTCGGTGAGAACACCATGACGAAATTGATCCCGAGGCTCTCCCAGTCGACCAGACGCATGTTGGCGATGGTGGCGGTGATGTTGCGGCCGAGCACGTTCACGGTCACCGGGATCGCCGAGCTTGAGGCCGAGCCCGTCGGCGATCCGTTTCTCGAAGGAGACCAGCGGCGGTCCATTGTAATCTTTGCGCCCACCACTGCCCCTCGACCAGCCGCGAGCCGGTCGGGATGTCGCTGGCATAGGTGATGCCGCGGTCGCTCTGCAGCACCCAGGCGGCGTCGTCTCGCGGCTTGATGTTTTCCGCCGGCATGCCGCCGGCCGAAATGATCCGGCCGCGCAACATCGGCACGTCGTCAAGCTTTGCCGACGGCGCATGAGCGCGGAGGAAGGTTTCGAAGCGCTCGGTCTGGTCGGCGGGAATATCGAGGAAATAGAACGAGGGCGCCTTCGCCGGCAATTCGTTCGCGAATTGCCGGCGCAGGTTGCCATCGATCTCGATAACGGTCACCAGCAGCGTGATGCCCAGCCCGAGCGAGAGCACGATTGTCGGGGTCAACGCGCTCGGACGATGGATGTTGGCGATCGCCATTCGCAGGCCCGCCGAATGCGGGCGCGGTAGACGTCTGGCCACCATCATCAACAGCGCGGCGACCACGCGCAGCAGCACGAACACGGCCGCTGCGGTGCCGACGTAAATAACGGCGACGCGCCGATCATAGGCCAGCAGCACGGCGAGCGCCGCGAGAACGACGACCGCGAGCGCCGTAAGCGCGACATAGCGTTTGCGCGGCCAGCGCAGTTGCGGCGCCACCATGTCCCGGAAAAGCGCGCCGACCGGCACGTCATGTGCGCGTCCGAGCGGCCACAGCGCAAAGGCGAGCGCCGTGAGAACGCCGTAGACGATTGCCAGCACGAGCTCCCCCGGATGCAGCGCCGGTACGATCGGCAAGGGGATGATTGCGCCGAACGTCCACCAGATCAGGAAGGGCAGGGCCGCCCCGACGACAGCGCCGGCGATGCCGCCGGCGATCGCAAGCAATACGACCTGCGTGAGATAGATCGCGAAGACGCGGCGTCCGCTGGCGCCCAGCGCCTTCATGGTGGCGATGGTGTCGCGTCGCCGATCGAGATGGCTTTTTACCGCATTGCCGACGCCGACGCCGCCGACGAGGAGCGCGGTCAGGCCGACGATGGTGAGAAACTGGGTGAAGCGCTCGACATTGCGTTCGAGACGCGGCGACGCGTTGCTCCGGCTGCGGATGTCCCAGCCGGCTTCCGGCAATTGCGCGCGCGCCTGCGCGGCCACCGCCTTTGCGCTGTCGTCGGATGCATTGTTGGCTGGAAGCCGCAGACGATAATGCCACCGCACCAGGCTGCCCGGTTGCAACAACCCGGTCGCGCGCAGGGCGTCCTGGGTCACCAGCAGACGCGGCCCGAAGCCGATGCCGCCCGCGAGCTTGTCGGGCTCATCGGCAAGCGCGGCACGAATTTCGATCGTGGCGCCGCCAATGGTGAGCCGTGCTCCCGGCTTGATCTCGAGCCGTGCCATCAGCGTCGGGTCGGCGACGCCGCCGAAAATTCCGTCACGCTCGGCCAGTGCATCGAACACCGGCCCGGGGGGATCGAGCGTCGCTTCTCCGAACAGCGGATAGGCGGCGTCGACCGCCTTCAGCTCGACCAGTGTTGCCTGGCCGCCCGTCGTGCGGGCCATCGCGCGCATGGTCGCAACGCTCGACGTTCTGCCGCGGGCATCCAGAAATGCCATTTCCTGCGGGGTTGCTTCACGCTGGATCAGCGTGAAGGCGAGGTCGCCGCCGAGTATAACCTGACCTTCGCGCGCCAGGCCGTCGGCAAGGCTCGCCGCCAGCGATCCGACGCCGGCGATCGCCATGCT
The DNA here is from genome assembly GCA_963794665.1 of uncultured Alphaproteobacteria bacterium. Classification (GTDB taxonomy): domain Bacteria; phylum Pseudomonadota; class Alphaproteobacteria; order Rhizobiales; family Xanthobacteraceae; genus Pseudolabrys. The sequence goes on from CAWCEW010000022.1 coordinate 44,158, forward strand.
GCCCAGCGCGATGCAGGCAATGAAAACGTAGAAGCCGCGAACCCCCGCACGCAGTTCGCGCAACGCGAAGCGCAGGGGCAGCCAGCTGCCGTTGGATCTTGCGGTCACGACACGCCCATGCCGTCGATTCGACCCGACCGCAGACGCACGACGCGTGCGCACCGGGCGGCGAGCGCCGGGTCGTGTGTGACCAGCACCAGCGTCGATTGGCGCCTGGCGTGGCCGGCAAACAAAAGCTCGATGATTTGCTTGCCCGTATCCTCGTCCAGGTTTCCGGTCGGCTCGTCCGCGACGACGATCGCGGGATTTGGCGCGAGCGCGCGTGCGACCGCTACGCGCTGTTGCTCGCCGCCCGACAATTGCGCGGGATAGTGGTCGAGCCGGTCGCTTAATCCGACAGCGGCGAGTTCGTCGCGCGCCTGCGCATGTGCGCTCGGCAATCCCCGCCAATTCCAAAGGCACGGCGACATTTTCAAGCGCCGTCATTGTCGGGATCAGATGAAACGACTGGAAAACGATCCCCACATGGCGGCCGCGAAATTGGGCAAGTGCGTCTTCATCGAGGGCGCCGAGATTCTCGCCGGCGACCGTCACGTTCCCAGAATCGGCACGTTCGAGGCCGGCCATTACCATCAGCAAGGTCGATTTGCCTGAGCCGGATGGTCCAACGAGGCCAATTGCCTCGCCGCTCCCTATATGCAGGTCGATATCTTTGAGGATATGTACACGGGCCGCCCCCTGCCCGAGCGAGAGATTAACACCGGCAAGCGCAATGGCCGGGCCCGCCTGGGAGCTATTTGTCATGGGACCTCATTTTCCGCAGCCTCGCTCATATGGGAGGAACCCCGTCCGGGTCCAGCGCCTTGCATACTGGCTGCTGCTCACGTTGTTTTGTGCATTTGTGCCCGTTGCGGCTACGAGCGCGGCGGACAAGCCGGTTCGTGTCGTCGTTCTCGGGGATTCGCTGACGGCCGGCTTTGGCCTGCCAGCCGAAGATGCATTCCCGGCAAAGCTTGCGCGGGCACTCAACGCGAAGGGCGTCGCCGCTACAATTGCGAATGCCGGCGTGTCGGGCGATACCGCTTCGGGAGGACTTAGGCCGCCTGGACTGGTCTGTCCCGGACGGGACCGATGCCGTCATCCTGGAGCTTGGGGCCAACGATGCCTTGCGCGGCCTTGATCCGAAGGTCACGAAGGCCGCGCTCGATGCGATCCTGCGCAAGCTTGCCGATCGACGTATCGTTGTTCTGCTGGCGGGGATGCAGGCGCCGCGCAATCTCGGGCCCGAATACACGCGCGATTTCGATTCCATCTATCCGGCGCTTGCCTCGACTCACTCGGTCGTCTTTTATCCATTTTTCCTTGAGGGAGTGGCCGCGGATTCCAAATTGAATCAGGCAGATGGCCTGCATCCCAATGCAGCCGGCGTCGACACGATCGTTGCGCGTATCTTGCCGCGGGTTGAAGAATTGATTGTCAGGGCGCGCGCTGCGCGTGCCTCGTGATTGGAAATTTGGTCATGCCGCGTCTCTTCACAGGTGTCGAGATTCCTCCTGATGTCGGACAGGCGTTGGCGACCTTGCGCGGCGGGTTGCCCGGCGCCCGCTGGATCGATCCCGAAAATTATCACCTGACCTTGCGGTTCATCGGCGACGTCGATGACAACATCGCGCATGAGGTTGCGTCCATGCTCGGACGCGTAAAACGCGGCGCTTTCGAGCTGTACATGGAGGGGTTGACCTCGTTCGGCGGCCGCAAGCCACGTGCGGTCGTCGCCAGTGTCGCCCCGGCACAGGCCTTGCTCGATGTGCAGGCAGAACACGAACGCCTGATGCAGCGCATCGGGCTCGAGCCGGAAGGCCGCAAATTCACGCCACATGTTACGTTGGCGCGCCTGCGTGAATCATCCAGCCAGCAGGTCGCCGAATATCTTTCGGCCCGCGGCTACTTTCGTACGTCGCCGTTCAGGGTCTCACGCTTCGTGCTGTTCTCGTCGCGCGCGTCCGTCGGAGGTGGCCCGTATGTGGTCGAGGCGGGCTATCCGCTCAACAGCTGACATCATGCCGGATTGAGCAGCCTGGACTGTACGTCGAGGACGGCAGTCGCGACGCTGTGGGCATCGGTGACCATCTCACGCGTCAACGACAGCAAGGTAAAACGCGGGGGATCGACTTCCCCGACCACGCTGCCGAAATCGAACTTGAGATCAGCTTCAAACTTACCGGCCAATTGCTGCATGCGCCGGTTGTCGGCGAGACAATGCATGCGCAACAGCTTGATCCCACGATTGCGCGCGCTCAAAAGCGTGCGCTCGAGCAGGACCGTGCCAACGCCATGACTCTGCCACGGCAACTCGACACTGAAAGCGGCTTCACCCTCGCGCGCGAACACGGGGCCAATCGAGCGAAGCTCGGCGGCGCCCCGCAGCACGCCGTCGACAAAAAAGCCATGGAGCACCACACCGAATCCGCCCGCCGAGGCTGCATGCCGCGCGACAGATTCATCCGAAACCGCGCCCGAAAAGCGCCGGTTGCGGCTTTCGCGATCGAGACGGAGCAAGTGGTCGCGATAAGCGTCGGTTTCGCCGACCCACAATTTGCGGATTACGCCGCCATCGGGCAAAGGCTCATCCATATTGGCTCTCCTCAAAAAATGGTCGCCCCTGCTTGGCAGCGTTTCCGGAGGCTGCGGCCCGGCGGTTCCCGAATCGCAACCATTAAGAGGATATGGTGCATTGCAGCAAGAATTCGACATAGCGTCACTCACGGAAACCCTCATCCGCAAAAAACGCATACCTACCAAAGGATTACCGCAGGTTTTGTGCGCAATATACCGGACCTAAATCCGGCCCTGATTTACAGGGGTCCTCGTTCGCCATAGGTGTCGCAAGCCCACCTTCTGCTCCTGGTCTCATGTCTGAAACCTTCAGCACACGCTATGCGGCGCTTGTCGCGGCCGGAAAGATTGAGGCCGATCCCGGCCAGGCAATGCTCGGCCGGCGACTGACAGCACTCGAGCAGCGCATCGACCAGCATCGGCTGGCGCGCAAATCGTCATCGCTCGGCTGGCTGTTCGGAAAGCGCGAACAGGCGGGCACGCCCCTTAAGGGCCTCTACGTCTACGGAGAGGTCGGCCGCGGCAAGACGATGCTGATGGATCTCTTTTTCGAGACCAGCGCCGTCGTCCGCAAGCGTCGCGTGCATTTTCACGAATTCATGGCCGACGTGCATGAGCGCGTTCACGTCTACCGGCAGGAGATCAAAAACGGCGAGGCCAACGAACACGATCCGATCCAGCGCACGGCCGCTGCGATTGCGGAAGAAAGCTGGCTTTTGTGTTTCGACGAATTTCATATCACCGACATTGCCGATGCCATGATCCTCGGACGGCTGTTCACGCGGCTGTTCGAACTTGGCGTGGTCGTGGTCGCGACGTCAAACCTTGCACCGAGCGAACTCTATAAGGACGGGCTCAACCGTGCCCTGTTTTTGCCTTTCATTGCCCTGCTCGAGCGCCACTGCGAGGTCGTCCGGCTTGAGGCGCGCATCGATTTCCGGCTGGAAAAACTCACCGGCGTCCCGACCTGGTACGTGCCGGACGATGCGAAAGCCGATACCGCGCTTGACGAAGCCTGGCGGCGGCTTGCCGGCGGTCATGCCGGCGCGCCGCAGGAGCTGACAGTCAAAGGACACCCGGTGCGCGTGCCAAAAGCCGCGATGGGCGTCGCGCGATTTTCGTTCGACGATCTATGCGCGCAGCCGCTGGCGGCGGGCGACTATCTCAGGATCGCGCACGAGTTCCATACCGTAATCATCGACCATATTCCGGTGATGGACTACGCCCAGAGAAACGAGGCCAAGCGCTTCATCATTCTGATCGATACCCTCTACGACAATGCAGTGAAGCTGCTGGCTTCGGCGCGGGCGCAACCCGACGAACTCTACACCGCGACGGAAGGCTACGAGGCCAACGAATTCAAGCGCACCGCTTCGCGCCTGATCGAGATGCGGTCACAGGCTTATCTCGGCCTTCCGCACGGACCCAGACAGGGCCCCGCGTTCGACGCCAGAGGAAATCGTCGAGACCTGATCCGGCATTTTGGCTCTGGACTCGGCGCCTTCCGTTTGCTGGTATAATGTATACAAGGGCGCAATGCCCGAGGTTTTGGTGCCTTGTCGGGCCAAACCTAACCGGTTAACCACCACGCGGCCGCGCTCCGCGGCAGCAGCAAGTCGAGAGTTTTCCCACCATGGCGCGTAACAAAATCGCGTTGATCGGTGCCGGCCAGATCGGCGGCACGCTGGCGCATCTCATTGGCCTCAAGCAACTCGGCGACGTCGTGATGTTCGACGTCATGGAAGGAATCCCGCAGGGCAAGGCCCTCGATATCGCCCAGTCCTCGCCGGTCAACGATTTCGACGCCAAGTTCGTCGGCACCAACAGCTATGACGCCATCGAGGGCGCCAACGTGTGCATCGTCACCGCCGGCGTCCCGCGCAAGCCGGGCATGAGCCGCGACGATCTTCTCGACATCAACCTGAAGGTGATGGGACAGGTCGGCTCCGGCATCAAGAAATACGCGCCGGATGCGTTCGTCATCTGCATCACCAATCCGCTCGATGCGATGGTCTGGGCGCTGCAAAAAAGCTGCGGCCTGCCGCAGCAGCGAGTCGTGGGGATGGCAGGCGTGCTGGACTCCGCGCGCTTCCGGTATTTCCTCGCCGACGAATTTCATGTCTCGGTCGAAGACGTGACCGCCTTCGTCCTCGGCGGGCACGGCGACACCATGGTGCCGCTGATCCGCTATTCGGCGGTCGCCGGAATTCCGGTGCCCGACCTGGTGAAGATGGGCTGGACCACGCAGGCGCGCGTCGACGAGATCGTGAAGCGCACCGCCAACGGCGGCGCGGAGATCGTCAATCTGCTCAAGACCGGTTCGGCTTTTTACGCGCCGGCAGCGTCTGCGATCGCGATGGCGGAGAGCTACCTGCTCGACAAGAAAGCGTGTGCTGCCCTGCGCCGCCTGGCTCAATGGCGAATACGGCATCAAGGATCTCTATGTCGGCGTGCCGGTCGTGATCGGCGCCAAGGGCGTCGAGCGCATCGTCGAGATCGAGCTCAATGGCGGCGAGCGCGCGATGTTCGAAAAATCGGCAGCGGCTGTGCAGGGCCTGGTCGAGGCCTGCAAGAAGATCGCGCCCAATCTCGACAACTAAGAAAAGCGGCGGGTGGCATGAATATCCACGAATACCAGGCAAAGGCGGTATTGCGCGAATTCGGCGTTCCGGTGCCGCGCGGCGTTCCGGCTTTCAGCGTGGACGAGGCCGTCAACGGCGCCAAGGAACTGGGCGGTCCTGTCTGGGTCGTGAAGGCGCAGATTCACGCCGGCGGCCGCGGCAAGGCCGGCGGCGTCAAGGTCGTCAAATCGATCGACGACGTGAAGAAGGAATCCGCACGCATTCTCGGCTCGACGCTGGTCACGCATCAGACCGGCCCGCACGGCAAGAAGGTCAACCGGCTGTATATCGAGGAAGGCTCGGCCATCGACCGCGAGTTCTATCTCTCGGCGCTGATCGACCGTGAGACCTCGCGCGTTGCCTTCGTGGTCTCGACCGAAGGCGGCATGGACATCGAGGAAGTCGCGCACAAGACGCCTGAAAAGATCCTTACCTTCTCGGTCGATCCGGCCACCGGCATCATGCCGCATCACGGCCGCCGCGTCGCGCAGGCGCTGAAACTCAGCGGCGATCTCGCCAAGCAGATCGAGGCGATCCTGCCCAAGCTGTATGCCGCCTTCACGAGCAAGGACATGAGCCTGCTCGAGATCAATCCGCTGGTGGTGACCAAGGACAACAAGATCATCTGTCTCGACGCCAAGGTCGGCTTCGACGGCAACGCGCTCTATCGCCACGCCGACATCGTCGCGCTGCGCGACCTGACCGAGGAAGACGAAAAGGAAATCGAGGCCTCGAAATACGATCTCAACTACATCGCGCTCGACGGCTCGATCGGCTGCATGGTCAACGGCGCAGGGCTTGCAATGGCGACCATGGACATCATCAAGCTTTACGGCATGGCGCCGGCGAACTTCCTCGACGTCGGCGGCAGCGCGACCAAGGAGAAGGTGACGGCGGCGTTCAAGATCATCACGTCCGATCCGAACGTGAAGGGCATTCTGGTCAACATCTTCGGCGGCATCATGAAGTGCGACGTGATCGCCGAAGGCGTCGTCGCCGCGGTGAAGGAAGTCGGCTTGAAGGTGCCGCTGGTGGTGCGGCTCGAGGGCACCAATGTCGATCTCGGCAAGAAGATCATCAAGGAGTCTGGGCTCAACGTGACCTCGGGCGACGACCTCGACGACGCCGCGCAGAAGATCGTCAAAGCCGTGAAGGGCGCCGCCTAATGTCCATCCTCATCGACAAGAACACCAAGGTCATCTGCCAGGGCTTCACCGGCAAGAACGGCACCTTCCATTCGCAGGCGGCGATCGCCTACGGCACCAAGATGGTCGGCGGCACGTCGCCGGGCAAAGGCGGCTCGACCCATCTCGATCTGCCGGTGTTCGACACCGTTGCCGAGGCCAAGGAAAAAACCGGCTGCGACGCGAGCGTGATTTACGTGCCGCCGGCCGGCGCCGGCGACGCGATCTGCGAGGCGATCCAGGCTGAAATTCCGCTGATCGTCTGCATCACCGAGGGCATCCCGGTGATGGACATGGTCAAGGTGAAGCGCTCGCTCAGCGGCTCGAAGTCGCGTTTGATCGGCCCGAATTGCCCCGGCGTGATGACGGCGGGCGAGTGCAAGATCGGCATTATGCCAGGCAACATCTTCAAGCCGGGCAAGGTCGGCATCGTCTCGCGCTCAGGCACCCTCACTTATGAGGCGGTTTTCCAGACCAGTCGCGAGGGTCTCGGACAGACCACCGCGGTCGGCATTGGCGGCGATCCCGTGAAGGGAACCGAATTCATTGCGGTGCTTGAGCTGTTTCTGGCCGACCCGAAAACCGAGTCGATCGTCATGATCGGTGAAATCGGCGGCGCGGCCGAGGAAGATGCCGCGCAGTTCCTGAAGGACGAGGCAAAACGCGGCCGTAAGAAGCCCATGGTCGGGTTCATTGCCGGCCGGACCGCACCTCCCGGCCGCCGCATGGGCCATGCCGGCGCGATCATTTCGGGCGGTAAGGGCGACGCTGAGTCCAAAATAGCGGCGATGGAATCGGCGGGAATCAAGGTATCACCGTCCCCAGCCCGGATCGGGAAGACGCTGGTCGAAGTTCTGAAATCCTGATTCAGTGTTAGGTCTTTCGTAGACTTACAGACGTCATAAATAGAGTTACAAGAGCCACATCGACGCTGCGGCCGGCGTGCGGCCGCGGCGAGGCGCGCACATTTCAGGCCGCGCAAGGATCAGACCATGTCCCGCCAGGACGCCAACGCCATCTTTGCCAACACGTCTTTCCTCTACGGCGGCAATGCCGCCTACATCGAAGATCTCTACGCCAAATACGAAGCCAATCCGGCTGCGGTGGATGCCGAGTGGCGGGCCTTTTTCCAGAGCCTGAAGGACGAGAAGGCCGACGTCGTCAAAAGCGCGCGCGGAGCCTCCTGGAAGAAGCCGAATTGGCCCGTGCGTGCCGACGGCGATCTGGTCGCGGCGCTCGACGGCCAATGGGCCGAAACCGAAAAGAAGATCGGCGAGAAGATCTCGGCGACGGCGCAGGCGAAGGGTGTCGCAGCTCACATCTGCCGACGTCTTGCAGGCGACGCGCGATTCGATTCACGCGCTGATGCTGATCCGCGCCTACCGCATCCGCGGCCATTTCCACGCCAAGCTCGATCCACTGGGACTCGAGCCTGAAAAGAACGAGGAAGAACTGGATCCGCGCTCCTACGGCTTCACCGAAGCCGACATGGATCGGAAGATCTATCTCGACAAGGTGCTTGGCCTCGAGTTCGCCTCGATGCGCGAGATCGTCGGCATCCTTCGCCGGACTTATTGCCAGACGCTCGGCGTCGAGTTCATGCACATCTCGAATGCCGCGCAGAAAGAGCTGGATCCAGGAGCGCATCGAGGGCCGCGACAAGGAGATCACTTTCACCCGCGAGGGAAAGCGCGCGATCCTCAACAAGCTGGTGGAAGCGGAAGGTTTCGAGAAATTCCTCGACGTCAAATATACCGGCACCAAGCGCTTCGGCCTCGACGGCGCCGAGGCGCTGATCCCGGCGCTCGAGCAGATCATCAAGCGCGGCGGCAATCTCGGCGTGAAGGAAATCTGCATCGGCATGCCGCACCGCGGCCGTCTCAATGTGCTCACGCAGGTGATGGGCAAGCCGCACCGCGCGCTGTTTCATGAATTCAAGGGCGGCTCGGCGACGCCCGACGAGATCGAAGGCTCCGGCGACGTGAAATATCACCTCGGCGCCTCGTCGGACCGCGAGTTCGACAACAACAAGGTGCATCTGTCGCTCACGGCAAATCCGTCGCATCTGGAAATTGTCGATCCGGTGACGCTCGGAAAAGTGCGCGCCAAGCAGGATCAGCATGGCGCGACCCCGGACGAGCGCACGATGGTGATGCCGCTGCTGATCCACGGTGACGCCGCGTTCGCCGGCCAGGGCGTGGTGGCGGAATGCTTCGGCCTGTCCGGCCTGAAAGGCTACCGCACCGGCGGCTCGCTGCATTTCATCGTCAACAACCAGATCGGCTTCACGACCTATCCGCGCTACTCGCGCTCATCGCCTTATCCGTCCGACGTCGCCAAGATGATCGAGGCGCTGATTTTCCACGTGAACGGCGACGATCCGGAAGCGGTGGTGTTCGCCGCGAAAGTCGCGACCGAATACCGGCAGAAATTCCAGCGGCCGGTCGTCATCGACATGTTCTGCTACCGGCGCTTCGGCCACAACGAAGGCGACGAGCCTTCGTTCACCCAGCCGCTGATGTACAAGAAGATCCGCGCGCATCCGACGACCCTGGAGATCTACGGCAAGAAACTCGTCGGCGAGGGTGTCGTCACCGAAGGCGAAGTCGAGAAGATGAAGGCCGACTGGCGCACGCGGCTCGACGCCGAATTCGAGGCCGGCCAGGGCTACAAGCCGAACAAGGCCGACTGGCTCGACGGACGCTGGTCCGGAATGAAAGCAGCGCGCGATGCCGACGATCCGCGGCGTGGCAATACCGGCGTCGATGTCGGTCTGCTGCGCGAGATCGGCAAAAAGATCACCACCGTTCCGGAAGGGTTCGTCGTTCACAAGACAATCCAGCGCTTCCTCGAGCAATCGTGCCAAGGCGATTGAAAGCGGCGAGGGAATTGACTGGGCGACGGGCGAAGCGCTCGCCTTCTGCTCGCTATTGAAGGAAGGCCACCCGGTTCGTCTGTCCGGCCAGGACAGCGAACGAGGCACCTTTCTCGCAGCGCCATTCGGTGCTGTTCGATCAGAATACCGAGGAGCGCCACACGCCGTTCAACCATCTCGGTGATCCGCAGGCGCGCTTCGAGGTGCTCAATTCGAGCCTCTCGGAAGAAGCCGTGCTCGGCTTCGAATATGGCTATTCTACCGCCGAGCCGAATGCGCTGACGCTGTGGGAGGCGCAGTTCGGCGACTTCGCGAACGGCGCGCAGGTCGTGTTCGACCAGTTTATCTCATCGGGCGAGCGCAAATGGCTGCGCATGTCGGGCCTCGTTTGCCTGTTGCCGCACGGCTACGAGGGGCAGGGGCCGGAGCATTCATCGGCGCGGCTCGAGCGCTTTCTGCAGATGTGCGCGGAAGACAACATGCAGGTTGCGAACTGCACCACGCCAGCTAACTACTTCCACATCCTGCGCCGGCAGCTCAAACGCGAAATCCGCAAGCCGCTGATCCTGATGACGCCGAAATCGTTGCTGCGCCACAAGCGCGCGGTGTCGCGCCTCGACGAAATGACAACCGGCACCTCGTTCCACCGGCTTCTTTGGGACGATGCGCAATTGCTGCCGAACGAGAAGATCAAGCTCGTCGCCGACGACAAGATCCGGCGCGTCGTCATGTGCTCGGGCAAGGTCTATTACGACCTCTACGAGGAACGCGAGAAACGCGGCATCAATGACATTTATATCCTTCGCCTCGAGCAGCTTTATCCATTCCCGACCAAGGCGCTGGTCGCGGAGCTTTCCCGCTTCAAGCAGGCCGAGATGGTCTGGTGCCAGGAAGAGCCGCGCAATATGGGCGCCTGGTTCTTCGTCGACGTTTTCCTGCAATGGATTCTCAACCAGATCGGCGCCAAGCACCGCACCATGCGCTACGCAGGGCGTCCGGCGTCGGCATCGACCGCGGTCGGACAGATGTCGAAGCATCTGGCGCAGCTCAAGCAGTTCCTCGACGAGGCGCTGGGGTAGATGATTGGCTATCATGGCCGGGCATGAGCGAATGAGAGGCAAGGCAACACATGGCTGACATCCGCGTGCCCACCCTCGGCGAATCCGTGACGGAAGCCACCGTTGGAAAATGGTTCAAGCAGCCGGGCGATGCGGTGGCGGTCGATGAGCCGCTGGTCGAGCTTGAGACCGACAAGGTGACGCTCGAAGTGCCCGCTCCGGCAGCGGGCGTATTGTCGGAAGTTGCCGTGAAGAACGGCGATACCGTCGCCGTCGGCGCGCTGCTTGGCCAGATCAAGGAAGGTGCCGGTGCTGCGCCCAAAGCCCCTGCGCCGGCAGCAAAACCCGCAGAAATCACGAAGCAGGCGCCTGCGGCTCCGCAAAAGTCGACTGAAATGCCGGTGCCGCCCTCGGTACGAAAAATGGCGGCGGAAAGCGGCGTCGACCCGTCGAAAGTCAGCGGCACCGGCCTGCACGGGCAGGTCACCAAAGGCGACATGCTGAGCGCGATCGAGCGCGCCGCGGCGCAGCCGACGCCGGTCTCCGCGCCGGTGCAGATGCGCGCGCCGTCACCCGCCGACGATGCCGCCCGTGAAGAGCGCGTGCACATGACGCGGCTGCGCCAAACGATTGCACGCCGCCTGAAGGATGCGCAGAACACCGCAGCCATGCTCACGACCTTCAACGAGGTCGACATGAGCGCGGTGATGCATCTGCGCAATCAATACAAGGATCTCTTCGAAAAGAAGCACGGGGTCAAGCTCGGCTTCATGGGCTTCTTCGTGCGCGCCTGCATCCAGGCGCTCAAGGAGATTCCCGCCGTCAATGCCGAGATCGACGGCACCGACCTCGTCTACAAAAACTACTATCACATCGGAATTGCCGTCGGCACCGACAAAGGCCTGGTGGTGCCGGTTGTGCGTGACGCCCAAACAATGTCGCTCGCCGAGATCGAGAAGACCATTGCCGATTTCGGCCGCCGCGCGCGCGATGGCAGCCTCAAAATCGAGGAGATGCAGGGCGGCACGTTCACCATCACCAATGGCGGCGTGTACGGTTCGCTGATGTCGACGCCGATCCTCAATGCACCGCAGTCCGGCATTCTCGGCATGCACAAGATCCAGGAACGTCCTGTGGTCATTGCAGGAAAGATCGAGGCACGGCCGATGATGTATCTTGCGCTTTCCTACGATCACCGCATCGTCGATGGCCGCGAGGCCGTTACTTTCCTCGTGCGCGTGAAGGAAGGGTTGGAAGACCCGGCGCGGGTCGTGCTGGATTTGTAAAGTTATGGCCTACGATCTCATTGTTATCGGTACCGGCCCCGGCGGTTATGTCTGCGCGATCCGTGCAGCGCAGCTTGGGTTGAAAACGGCGGTCGTCGAGAAACGCGCCACGTTCGGCGGGACCTGTCTCAATATCGGCTGCATTCCCTCAAAGGCCCTGCTGCACGCCTCGGAGCTTTTCGAGGAGGCTGGCCATACCTTCGGCAAGATGGGGATCGGCGTTTCAGCCCCGAAACTCGATCTCAAGGCCATGATGGCCTTCAAGGATCAGGGTGTCGAAGGCAACGTGAAGGGCGTCGATTTCCTGCTGAAGAAGAACAAGGTCGACACCTTTCACGGCGCCGGGCGCATCACCGCCCCCGGGAAAGTCGAAGTCAAAGGCTCCGATAACAAGACGCAAATGCTGGAAACGAAATCCATCGTCATTGCCACCGGCTCCGATGTCGCGCGCCTCAAAGGCATCGAGATCGACGAAAAGCGAATCGTGTCGTCGACCGGCGCGCTTTCGCTGCCGGAGGTTCCGAAGCATCTCCTTGTGGTCGGTGCCGGAGTGATCGGGCTCGAGCTGGGCTCTGTCTGGCGACGGCTTGGCGCGCAAGTGACCGTGGTGGAATTTCTCGACGGTGTTCTGCCTGGCATGGACGGCGAAGTCCGCCGCCAGGCGCAGCGATTGCTCGAAAAGCAGGGAATGACGTTCAAGTTGTCGTCGAAAGTGACGGCGGTCGACGCGTCCGGAAAACGGTTGAAGGCGACGGTCGAGCCTGCGAAAGGCGGTGCGGCGGAAACGATCGAGGCCGACATCGTTCTGGTTGCGATCGGGCGCGTGCCGTACACCGAGGGTCTCGGCCTCAACGAGCATCGGGGTGAAGCTCGACGATCGCGGGCGTGTAGTCGTCGATCATTATTATGCGACGAGCGTTCCCGGCATCTGGGCAATCGGAGACGTCATTGCGGGGCCGATGCTGGCGCACAAGGCCGAGGACGAAGGGGTTGCGGTCGCGGAAATTCTGGTCGGGCAGGCCGGCCACGTGAACTACGACGCCATTCCGAACGTCGTCTACACTTTCCCGGAAATCGCCACAGTCGGGAAAGGCGAAGAGGAGTTGAAAGCTGCCGGCGTTGCCTACAACGCCGGGAAGTTTCCGTTCACCGCCAACGGGCGCGCCAAGGTGAACCTGACCACCGACGGCTTCGTGAAAATCCTGGCCGACGCCAAGACCGATCGCGTGCTCGGCGTGCAGCTCATCTGCGCCGACGCCGGCAACATGATCGCCGAGGCTGCCATCGCAATGGAATTCGGCGCATCGGCCGAAGATATTGCGCGCACCTGCCACGCACATCCGACATTGTCGGAGGCCGTCAAGGAAGCGGCGATGGCGGTGGCGAAGCGCACGATTCATATGTAGCTTCGGCGACAGCAAGGAAAAATCGGGGGTGTTAAATGGCCAAAGGCCATAAGGATAAAGTTGCGGTCATCACCGGCGCGGCGGGTGGCATCGGACAGGCCTTTGCGAAGCGGCTGGCCGAAGACGGCGTGCACATCGCCATCGCCGACCTCGGCGACAGCAGCGCCACCGTGAAGATGGTCGAGGCCGCCGGGCGTCAGGCCATTGCCGTCAAATGCGATGTCGCGTCGGAAGCATCCGTCGCGGCCATGGCCAAGGAGGTCGGCAAGAAGTTCAGCAATGTCGATATCGTGGTGAATTGCGCCGGCATCTTCCCGCAGAAGAATTTTACTGAAATGACCTTCGCAGACTGGCGCACCGTGCTCTCGATCAATCTCGACGGTACGTTTCTGGTGACCGCCGCATTCGTTCCCGGCATGCGTGCGCGCAAATGGGGGCGCGTCGTCAATATGGCCTCGAGCACGCTCGGCTCGGTGGTGACCGGGTTTGCGCATTACGTCGCGAGCAAAGGCGGCATCGTCGGCTTCACGCGCGCGCTCGCCACCGATCTCGCGCCGGACGGAATTACCGTGAATGCGATCGCGCCAGGACTGACACGCTCGCCGGGCACATTGGTCCGCGCGCCGCGGCCCGGTTTCAAGACCATGGATGATGAGTTTACCGCCGTCGCGCAGATGCAGGCGATCAAGCGCGTGGAAGTGCCCGACGATCTGGTCGGCGCCGTGTCGTTCTTGACCAGCGACGACGCCGCTTTCATCACCGGCCAGACGCTGAACGTCGACGGCGGGCGCGTGCGCAGCTAGTGCCCGGCCAGATGGAGTGCGTGCGGCGCCAATAGGCCCAATGCCATGAAGCCAAGGCCAAAGACGCCCGCGAGACCCGCCAACCAGGCTAGCGCGACAATGCCCGTAATGACAGCCGCTGAAGCAAGCACAATGCCGATCTGAAACGCGGCGGATGCGAATTCATATTGGTGATATTTCGCGAGCCAGGTGTCGCGGTCGTGCTCTAAGTTTCTCGGCCAAGGCGCGTAATTCCTTGCGGCCATCCTGCTCCTTCGGATCGGATTCGTATCTGTTCACGGTATTGCGCCAGGCCTCGATTTGCTTGGTGATTGCCGCCTTGCTCTCCTCATGGGTGATTGACGGCAATTGTACTGCCATAGCCTCAGCAGCAATGCGCAGGCTGGTCTGCCGGATGGTCTTCGCCTGGAAGAAATTCCAGGTGTCGGAGGATTTGATGTTGTCGGCAATAGCCGTGGTCTGCGCGCTTTTGCCCAGCGTTTCGGAAAACGCCAGAAACAGCGCCAGCACGGAAATCAGCAGCGCGATCTTCTTGTTGGAGCGTGATGCATGCTCGGCGTGCTCGGCATGCTCGAGATTTTCATGCGCACTCATCGCCCCCTCCCAAAATCAACGGGCACGATGCTGGTAAAACGCGATGCAGTGCAAGAGGGCGCGTTACGCGCGTGGATGAGCGTTGTTATAAACTTCGAGTAAACGCTCGGCATCGACCCCCGTATAGATCTGCGTGGTCGACAATGAAGCGTGTCCGAGCAGCTCCTGAATGGATCGCAGGTCGCCGCCGCGCGCGAGCAGATGCGTCGCGAAGGAGTGCCGCAAGGCGTGCGGCGTGGCGGTGTCGGCCAGCCCGAGCGCACCGCGCAGCCGTTCCATCGTCAACTGCACGATACGCGGTGACAGTGGCTTGCCGCGCGCCCCGACAAAAAGTGGCCCGTTCGGAGGATTTTCGTATGGGCAGAGGGCGACGTAGTCGGCGATCGCCTTCGTGACCTGAGGAAGCACCGGCACCATCCGCGTTTTGTTGCCCTTGCCGGTGACGATGAGGCTATCGGACTTGCCGGTGAAGTCCTTGCGTTTCAACCCAAGAGCCTCGGAGATCCGGAGGCCGCACCCATAAAGCAGCGCGAGCACGGCCGCGTCGCGCGCGATGATCCATGGCTCGCGTTCTTCGCCCTCACGCAAGTCCGTGTCGGCGATTTTCTTGGCGGCGGAAATGGCCAGCGGTTTTGGCAGCGTTCTCGGCAGTTTTGGAGTGCGCACTGCCGCCAGTGCCGCAACTTTTCCTTTCCCGTTTCGCTCGAGAAAGCGCGCGAAAGAACGGCAGCCCGCAAGCGTCCGCATCAGCGAGCGATTGCCGGCACCCTCGTTTCGCCGCGCGGCCATGAAGGCGCGAATATCGGCTGGGGTCAGCTTGGCGAGCTGCTTCAGCGTCGGCGCGGAGCCCAAATGGTCGGTCAGAAAGCTCAGGAACTGAGACACGTCGCGCTGATAGGCATCCAGTGTTTTCGCGGACATGCGGCGCTCGGCGCCGAGATGACTAAGCCATCGCGCGATTTCGGCACTGATGTCGGGCGCGACGCGAAACCCGTCCATCGATGGGTGTCTTGGCGGCGGTCATCGCGGCAAGAGTGACATTGCTTTCTTCACCCTTCCTTAAAGCCGCGGAATCGGCCAGACCTGAGCCCATGACCACGCGCGTCGTCGATATTCTGGTGCCGGTGGCGCTTGACCAGACCTATTCCTACCGGGTTCCGGCCGGGCTCGAGCTCGCGCCGGGCAATCTGGTGTCGGTATCGCTCGGTGCACGGGAATGCATGGGCGTCGTCTGGGCGGAAAATCCCGCGCCAAATCCGCGACTGCACAACCGGCTGAAAGACGTCGATGAAAAGCTCGACGTGCCGCCGCTTAAAGCCGAGCTGCGCCAGTTCGTCGACTGGGTTTCGAGCTACACGCTGGCGTCGCGCGGCACCGTGCTGCGTATGGCCCTGCGCATGGGCGAACATCTCGGACCGGGACGTGAGCAAGTCGGCGTTCGCCTGGCCGGCCCGCCGCCGCAACGAATGACTCCCGCACGCGCGCGCGTGCTCCGGCTTGTTGCAGACGGACTCACGCGTTCGAAAGGGGCGGCGGCGAAGGAAGCCGGCGTCAGCGCAAGCGTGATCAATGGATTGATCGATGAGGGCGCGCTCGAAACCGTGGTGATCCCGCCCGATCCGGTCGCGCTGCCGCCGGATCCCGATTTCAGCAAGCCGGAATTCTCGCTGGCGCAGCTTGCCGCTGCCGACATGTTGCGCAAGACGGTTGAGCAGGGCGGCTATACGGTGACATTGCTGGACGGGGTCACCGGTTCGGGAAAGACCGAGGTCTATTTCGAAGCAGTTGCCGAAAATATCCGGCGCAAGCGGCAGACTCTTGATCCTGATGCCGGAAATCGCGCTGACCGCCCAGTTTCTCGACCGCTTCTCCGGCCGCTTCGGCACGCGGCCAGCCGAATGGCACTCGCAAATTTCACCGCGCAAGCGCGCACAGACCTGGGCCGCGGTTGCCGCGAATGAAGTCTCGGTGATTGTCGGCGCCCGTTCGGCACTTGTTTCTGCCCTATGCCGACCTTGGACTTATCGTCGTCGACGAAGAGCACGACCCGGCCTACAAGCAGGAAGATGGCGCGCACTACCACGCACGAGACATGGCGGTCGTGCGCGGCTCGATCGCGAAAATTCCGGTTGTGCTCGCTTCCGCGACCCCCTCGGTCGAATCGGAAGTGAATGCACGCCGCGGCCGTTACCGGCATGTGCATTTGCCCGAGCGTTTCGGGGGCGCACATCTGCCATCGATCGAAGCGATCGACATGCGTCGCGAGGGTCCACCGCGCGGACGTTTCATTTCGCCGCGGCTGGCCGAAGCCGTGGCGATATCGCTGACGCGCGGCGAGCAGGCGCTGCTGTTTCTCAACCGTCGCGGCTATTCGCCCCTCACATTGTGCAGGGCGTGCGGTTTCCGTTTCCACTGTCCGAATTGCGATGCCTGGCTGGTCGATCATCGCTTCAAGCGCAGGCTCGTGTGTCATCACTGCGGATATTCGATCCCGCCACCGGCGGAATGTCCAAACTGCCACGCGACCGAAAGCCTCGCTGCCGTCGGTCCGGGCGTCGAGCGGCTCGAACAGGAGGCAGCTGAACTGTTCCCGCAGGCCCGGATTCTGGTGCTGTCGAGCGATCTCGTGGAATCGGTCGAACGGCTTCGGCAAGAGCTCGACGACGTCGCCGAGGGACGCTTCGATCTCGTCATCGGTACGCAACTTGTCGCCAAAGGGCACCATTTTCCCAAGCTCAACCTGGTCGGCATCGTCGACGCGGATCTCGGCCTTGGTAACGGCGATCCCCGTGCGCCGGAGCGTACTTTTCAGTTGTTGCATCAGGTGGTTGGACGAGCAGGGCGCGAGGAGGGGCGGGGCTTCGGCTACCTGCAGACCCACCAGCCAGAACATCCGGTGATGCGCGCGCTTATCTCCGGCGACCGCGAGGCCTTCTACAAAAACGAAATCGAACAGCGCGAGCGTACGGGCTATCCGCCATTTGGGCGGCTGGCAGGGCTGGTCATCACCGCAAATGAGCGGCACGCCGCCGAAGCCTACGGCCGCACCCTCGCCAAGGCCGCTCCGCGCGATGAACATGTCCGCGTGCTCGGGCCCGCCGAAGCACCGATCGCGGTCGTGCGTGGCCGGCATCGCTTCCGGCTGCTTGTGAAATCGCCGCGCGCCTTCGACCTTTCGGCTTACTTGCGTGCCTGGCTTGCCGAGGCGCCCAAGCCGCGCGGCAATGTGCGGCTGGAAGTCGACGTCGATCCGCAGAGTTTTTTCTAGACATCACGACGGAAATTTCAGTCCCGGTCACTCGGGCATTTCGTCGTGGCGCGCGTTCGGCTGCAACAAGACACATGCAGCTGCTGCGAAAATCATGGCAAAACCGATCATGTCGGGAATTGTCAGACGCTCGCCAAGCACAATCGCAGTTGCGCCGACCCCGATCACGGGGACCAAAAGCGATCCGAGCGCTGCCGTTGTGGCTGGCAACCGCCCCACGATCGACCACCATAGGAAATGTGCAAGGCCAACGCCGAACAATCCAACAAAAAGGATTGCCAGTATCGTATCCCTCTGCAGCGGCCAGAGATGCGGATAGCCTTCAAAAGCGAAGCTCCCGGCGACGATGAACACCAGCCCGAACAACAATTGCCACGCCGCGTTGACCAGCGGCTCGACCGTCACTTTCGCCCATTTGATGTAGACGGTCGCAATGGCCCATGTCAGCGCGCAGCCGAGCGAATAGAAGACAAATGGAGGAAACCCGGCGGCAAACAATGGCCACAGCAGAATTGTGATGCCGGCGATGCATAGACCGAATGCAAACCAGCGAATCGTATTGAGACGTTCGCCGAGCACGAGCCAGCTGAGGACGACCGTCCATATTGGCATCGAATAGGTGATGATAATGGCGCGCGAAGTGGCACCGCTGAGCTGCGCGAAACCGGAAAGGACCTGGAATCCCGCCACATTGAGCAATCCCGCAACCATGACATGAACGTACTCGCCACGAGGTACCTTCATGTTGTGGCCAGTGACGCTGGCCGCCAAAAACAGAATTGCGGCGCCTATGCCGGAGCCGGCAACGCGCAGGCTCCAGGGCGATATCTCCCGTAAGGCAAACGCGGCGGCGATCCAGTTCAGTCCCCACGCAAATGCAAGCAGCACCACAAGCAATTTGGCCGTCGTTGCGGCGTCCATTTTCGAATGCGGATCCGACATTGTGTTTGGAAATCCGGCCGGAGCTTGGGCTAGCGCGCACGCTATAGCGCGCTCGGCTCGTCTGGCGAGGTAACCCTGTGATGCAAATTTGACGGCACGCCCGCTGTCCCGCCCGCCGGAACCGCGGCGAATGGGCCGCCGTGTTGCACCGCCATGCCTGCTGTGTTAGCTAGCCCACGATTTCAGGGGGTTTCCGCAGACTTTCGCGACGTCTCCAGAAATCGGAATTCCAGCTTGGATTCCAATGGTTTGCGCCGCCTTCCGCGACGGCGTCCGGCCTGTGGATGAAGTAGAGGCAACGAGCGTTCCCGTGGCAGGTAAAGATCAGACCATCTCCGGCATGGCCGGCCGTTATGCCACCGCGTTGTTCGAGCTTGCGCTCGAGAACAAGGCGGTCGATGCGGTAAAAAAGGATCTCGATCAGTTCGACGCGCTCATTGCCGACAGTGCCGATCTCAATCGCCTGGTGCGCAGTCCGGTCTTCGACGCCGACGAGCAGCTCAAGGCGCTGTCCGCGGTCCTCGCCAAGGCCGGCATCGGCGGCCTCGCTGCAAATTTCCTGAGGGTGATCACCACGAACCGCCGGCTGTTCGCCGTGCGCGACATGATCCGCGGCTATCGTGCGCTGGTCGCGCGCCACAAGGGCGAGGTGACCGCTCACGTGACCGTCGCCGAGAAACTCAGCGACACGCATCTCGACACTCTCAAGAGTGCGCTTAAATCGGTGACGAGCGGCAAGGACATCGACCTCGACGTCAAGATCGATCCTGCCATCATCGGCGGGCTGATCGTGAAGGTCGGCAGCCGCATGGTCGACAGCTCGCTCCGCACCAAACTCAATTCGATCAAGTTAGCGATGAAAGAGGCCCGCTGATGGATATCCGCGCCGCAGAAATTTCCGCGATCCTGAAAGAGCAGATCAAGAACTTCGGCCAGGAAGCCGAAGTCTCCGAGGTCGGCCAGGTGCTCTCCGTCGGCGACGGCATCGCCCGCGTCTACGGTCTCGACAACGTCCAGGCCGGCGAACTGGTCGAGTTCGAGAATGGCGTGCGCGGCATGACGCTCAATCTCGAAATCGACAATGTCGGTATCGTGATCTTCGGCAACGACCGCGAGATCAAGGAAGGCCAGACCGTCAAGCGCACCGGCGCGATCGTCGACGTGCCCGTCGGCAAGGGCTTGCTCGGCCGCGTCGTAGACGCGCTTGGCAACCCGATCGACGGCAAGGGCCCGATCAAGTCCGACAAACGCGCCCGCGTCGATGTGAAGGCGCCCGGCATCATTCCGCGCAAGTCGGTGCATGAGCCGATGGCGACCGGTCTTAAGGCGATCGACTCGTTAATTCCTATCGGTCGCGGCCAGCGTGAGCTGATCATCGGCGACCGTCAGACCGGCAAGACCGCGATTGCGCTCGACACGATCCTCAATCAGAAACCGCTCAACGCGCAGCCGGACGAGAAGATCAAGCTCTATTGCGTCTATGTTGCGGTTGGCCAGAAGCGCTCGACCGTCGCGCAATTCGTGAAGGTGCTCGAGGAGCAGGGCGCGCTCGACTATTCGATCATCGTTGCGGCCACCGCCTCCGATCCTGCGCCGATGCAGTACCTGGCTCCGTTCTCGGGCTGCACGATGGGCGAGTTCTTTCGCGACAACGGCATGCACGCCGTCATCATCTACGACGACTTGTCGAAGCAGGCTGTGGCTTATCGACAGATGTCGCTGCTGCTGCGCCGTCCACCGGGCCGTGAGGCTTATCCGGGCGACGTGTTCTATCTGCATTCGCGCCTGCTCGAGCGCGCGGCCAAGATGAATGATGAGAACAAGGCAGGCTCTCTGACCGCGTTGCCGGTCATCGAGACGCAGGCTAACGACGTGTCCGCCTACATTCCGACCAACGTCATCTCCATTACCGACGGGCAGATCTTCCTGGAAACCGACCTGTTCTATCAGGGCATTCGCCCTGCGGTGAACGTCGGCCTTTCGGTGTCACGCGTGGGCTCTGCCGCGCAGACCAAGGCGATGAAGAAGGTCGCCGGCCGCATCAAGGGCGAGCTCGCGCAGTACCGCGAAATGGCGGCCTTCGCGCAGTTCGGGTCCGACCTCGACGCGACGACGCAGCGATTGCTCAATCGCGGCGCACGCCTGACCGAGCTGCTCAAGCAGCCGCAATTTTCGCCGCTCAAGATGGAGGAGCAGGTTTGCGTGATCTACGCCGGCGTCAACGGCTATCTCGATCCGATGGACGTTGCCCGTGTGCGTCCTTTCGAAAGCGGGCTGCTGACGCTGCTGCGCACCAAGCACGCCGATCTGCTCGACAGCATCCGCAAGAGCGGCGACCTGTCGGATGCCGATGCGACCAAGCTCAAAGGCTTGGTCGACGGCTACGCCAAGACATTCGTTTGATGGCGGCATAGGGAGCGACCGGGAACCGTCCGACATGGCCAGCCTCAAGGACATGCGCGTTCGCATCGCCGCTACCAAGGCGACGCAGAAGATCACCAAGGCCATGCAGATGGTTGCGGCGTCCAAGCTGCGCCGCGCGCAGGCGGCGGCGGAAGCGGCGCGTCCTTATCGCCGAGCGCATGGGGAAAGTGCTGGGCTCGATCGCCTCGGCGGTGGCCGGCAGCGATTCGGCGCCGAAATTGCTGGCCGGCACCGGCGCCGACAAGGTGCATCTGCTGGTGGTCTGCACCGCGGAACGTGGCCTGTGCGGACCCTTCAATTCGTCGATCGTGCGGCTGGCCCGCGAAAAGGTGAATGCGCTGATCAACGAGGGCAAGGAGGTCAAAATTCTTTGCGTCGGGCGAAAAGGCCACGACCAGCTGCGCCGCCTCTACGGGAAACTGATCATCGAGACGATCGAGCTTCGCGGCGTGCGCACAATCGGCTTTGAACAGGCCGAGATGATCGCCAAAAAGATCATCGCGCTGTTCGACCAGGGCGCCTTCGACGTCTGCACGCTTTTCTTCTCCCAGTTCAAGTCGGTCATCGCGCAGATCCCGACCGCGCAGCAGATCATTCCGCCGGTATTCGAAAATGGCGCCGAAAACGGCACAAGCGCCGCGTATGAATACGAGCCGGAAGAGGACGAGATCCTGGCCGAGCTTCTGCCGCGTAACCTATCCGTACAGGTGTTCCGCGCGCTTCTTGAGAATGCCGCCTCGGAGCAGGGCGCACGCATGAGCGCGATGGACAACGCCACGCGCAACGCAGGCGAGATGATCCGAAAGCAAACACTCACTTACAACCGCACGCGTCAGGCGATGATCACCAAGGAATTGATCGAGATCATCTCCGGCGCCGAGGCGCTTTAATTCCGTAACGAGGGACGACATGGCTACACCCAACGCAGTCGGAAAAATCACGCAGGTCATCGGCGCCGTCGTCGACGTGCAGTTCGAGGATCATCTGCCGGCGATCCTGAACGCGCTCGAGACCAAGAATGGCGGCAACCGCCTGGTGCTCGAGGTCGCTCAGCATCTCGGCGAATCGACGGTGCGTACCGTCGCCATGGACTCATCGGAAGGCCTGGTGCGCGGCCAGGAGGTGACCGATACGGGTGCAGCCGATTTCAGTGCCGGTCGGACCGGGGTTGCTCGGCCGCATCATCAACGTGATCGGTGATCCGGTAGATGAAGCCGGACCGGTCAAAGGCCGAGACCAAGCGCGCTATCCATCAGGACGCGCCCGCTTACACCGAGCAGTCGACCGAAGCGCAAATTCTGATCACGGGCATCAAGGTCGTGGATCTGCTCGCACCCTATGCCAAGGGCGGCAAGATCGGCCTGTTCGGCGGCGCCGGCGTCGGAAAGACCGTGCTGATCATGGAACTCATCAACAACGTTGCCAAGGCGCACGGCGGCTACTCGGTGTTTGCTGGTGTCGGCGAGCGCACGCGCGAGGGCAACGACCTCTATCACGAGATGATCGAGTCCGGCGTCAACAAGGATCCGCACAAGGGCTCGGTTGAGGGCTCGAAATGCGCCCTGGTGTACGGACAGATGAACGAGCCGCCGGGGGCGCGCGCCCGTGTCGGATTTGTCGGGGCTAACGGTCGCCGAGTATTTCCGCGACCAGGGCCAGGACGTGCTGTTCTTCGTCGACAATATCTTCCGGTTCACCCAGGCCGGCTCGGAAGTGTCGGCGTTGCTCGGCCGCATTCCGTCGGCGGTCGGCTATCAGCCGACGCTCGCAACCGACATGGGTGCGCTGCAGGAGCGCATCACCACCACCACCAAGGGGTCGATCACCTCGGTGCAGGCGATTTACGTGCCGGCCGACGACCTCACCGATCCGGCGCCGGCGACCTCGTTCGCGCATCTCGATGCGACCACCGTGCTGTCGCGCGACATCGCCGCGAAGGGCATTTATCCGGCGGTCGACCCGCTCAATTCCACATCGCGCATGCTCTCGCCGTTGATTGTCGGCGAGGAGCACTACGCCGTCGCGCGGCAGGTGCAGCAGATTCTCCAGCGCTACAAGGCGCTGCAGGACATCATCGCCATCCTGGGCATGGACGAGTTGTCGGAAGACGACAAGTTGACCGTCGCCCGCGCGCGCAAGATCGAGCGCTTCCTGTCGCAGCCGTTCCACGTCGCCGAAGTGTTTACCGGTTCGCCCGGCAAGCTCGTCGATCTTCAGGACACCATCAAAGGCTTCAAGGGTCTCTGCGACGGCAAGTACGATTATCTGCCCGAAGCCGCCTTTTACATGGTCGGCACGATCGAAGAAGCGGTCGAGAAGGGCAAGAAGCTCGCGGCGGAAGCGGCCTGATCGGGAAATAGCCTATGGCCAATTTCCATTTCGAGCTTGTTTCGCCGGAGAAACTGCTGTTTTCCGGCGATGTCCAGCAGGTGGACGTGCCCGGGGTCGAAGGCGATTTCGGCGTGCTCGCCGATCATGCACCGATGGTGACGACGTTGCGGCCCGGCATTCTGACCGTGCACGCCGCGGGCGGAGCACAAAAGATCGTCGTGATGGGCGGATTCGCCGAAGTCTCGTCGGCAGGATTGACTGTTTTGGCCGATCTCGCCGAAGCCGCGGAAAGTATTGATCGTTCCGTCATCGCGACGCGCATCGGCGAACTGGAGAGCCGCATCGCCAAGACGGAGCCTGGCTCCGACCTCGACAGGTTGATCACCCGGCTCGATCACTACAAGGATGTCGACCGGCACCTCACCGGCACGGCCATGCACTAGGTCTGGCGCGCGAAGCGCTGGAACTCTTTTACGACACGCTCATACGTCTAGCCGCTTGAACGGGATCACCAGATCCGGCAGTTCGCGCATTGCAACCCATTTCCATTCGACGAATTCCGGTTTGTGGCCGCCGCCAGGATCGTCGATGTTGATCTCGCCGTCCTTGCCGGTGAAGCGCAGCGCATACCATTTCTGTTTTTGGCCGCGGTACTTGCCGCCCCACGCGGTCTTCACGACCTCCCGGGGAAGGTCGTAAGTCAGCCAATCGGCGATCTCCCCGAGCTTCTGGATCGAGCGGATGCTGGTTTCCTCGTACAGCTCGCGTAGCGCCGCCTTATACGGATCTTCGTCTTCGTCGATCCCGCCCTGCGGCATCTGCCAGACGTGCGTCGCATCGACGTGTTCCGGTCCGTCCGTCCGCCGTCCGACAAAAACGAGGCCAGCCCGATTGAGCACCATCATCCCGGCGCACGGGCGGTAAGGTAGTGATTTTTGAGACGGCATCTGAGTTTCTCGTTATCTCCCGCTCGCGATTTTGCGGCGGCAAGAGTAACGTTACGATGACTTGGCTTTGATCGCCACCATCGTGATCGGCACTAATATGATGCCTTTCGATTCCGCTTTTTTTATCCATTCGGCAATGCGTGCAATGGTGCCCGGTTTTGCGGTCGCATAGCCGACAGCATGCCGCTGTCGCGCGCTTTCATCTCGAGCCGTGCAAGCGCATGATCGATTTCCGCAGTGGTCGGTACGGTATCGAGCACGACATCGGCTTTGGCAAACGGCAAATTCTGCGTGCCGGCCAACTGACGTTGCAATGCTGCGCGAAGATGATCCGTCATCGACGTAAATCAATCCGCGCTTGGCGATATCGCGCAGGACCGGCGAGAGGCCCTGTTCCGAGGCGGTAAAGCGCGCGCCCATAAAGCTGATCAATCCGACATAGCCTTGAAATCGGCTCATCAGCCAATGAAGCCGGTCGACGTTCTGTTCCGGCGTCAACGACGTCAGCAGCGTTTGCGGTCCCGGATCGTTATCCGGATAGTCGAAAGGCTCCATCGGCACTTGCAGCAGGACTTCATGTTTGCCCGCCCGCCCGCGTTCGGCGAGTTTCTCAAGATCGGCGCCATAGGGCGCCAGCGCGAATGTCACGGGCGACGGCATCTTGATGAATGCATCTGCCGTGCCTGATGCGCTGATTCCGAGGCCGCCGATAACGATCGCGACAAGCGGTGCGTCCTTTTTATCCGGCGGGAGATCGCGCGGCTGCGCGTAACGCACCGACGGGCGCGCACCGTCCGGTCCGATTTTCGGGATCGCGCCGTGCCGTGTTGCCTCCAGCAGCTTGGAATCGAGCAGCGGCTTGCTCGCGTTCGCGCTGTTGTCGGGGATGACGACCTGCTGCCGGGCACCGCTGGACCCGTCGATAATGGTGACCGTCTTCGATCCCGGCGGGGGTGGCGCAACAGCCTTTGCAGCGTCAGGCGTATTGGCAGCGGCCTCATGCGCCGCAGGCTGATTGGTGCTGCCGTTCTGTTCGGGCTGTGCCGGCAAAGATAACTTGGTCGCCACCACGGCAACCGGCTGGCCGCCGAGCGGGTCGTGGACGAATGTCGCCCACGCCACCACCACCAGGCCTGACAAACCGAGCGCGCCCGCCAATATTTGCGGCGGGCTGACCGGCAGTTTCGGAAGCCGCTTTCCTTTGCCCAGGCCGAGCGGGGCGTTCAGGTCGTCAGGGGCCACGGCGGCAGATCCATGCGAATCATCGCGCGAGTCTACCACGCGACGAATCCACGCTGGCGGCGCGTAATCCGGGCCGCTTCAAACGAACGGGGCGGCCTTTCGGCCGCCCCGTCATATTCAAAAAGCGATTGTCCGATCAGTTCGGGACCGGGACCTTGGCGTTCGGCGGGAAGGCCGAATTCACCTGCGTTCCGCGCAGAAGATCGAAGGCCATATGGAGCGCCTTGTCGTTCTTGGCGTCGGGCGGGATATAGGACTGCGAGCCCGTTTGCTCTTTACCCGCGTCGCCCTTCAGGTGACCGCGGAGGGACGCTTCGCCCTTGGTGTCGGTCTTCGCCTTGAGCTCCTCCGGAACCTCCTGCAGGACTTCGATGTCGGGCGAAATTCCCTTCGCCTGGATCGATCGCCCTGACGGCGTGAAGTAGCGCGCCGTGGTCAGCCGCAGGGCGCCATTGCCCGAGCCGAGCGGGATGATGGTCTGCACCGAGCCTTTGCCGAAAGAGCGGGTGCCGATCACCGTCGCACGCTTGTGGTCTTGCAAAGCGCCAGCGACGATTTCGGACGCCGACGCCGAGCCGCCATTGATCAGGACGATCAGCGGCTTGCTCTTCGTGAGATCGCCCGCACGCGCGTTGAAGCGCTGCGTCTCTTCGGCGTTACGTCCCCGCGTCGACACGATCTCGCCCTTTTGCAGGAAAGCGTCGGAGACTGAAATCGCCTGATCGAGCAGGCCACCTGGATTGTTGCGCAGATCGAGGACATAGCCCTTGAGCTTGTCGTCGGAGATCTTGGCGCCGATGTCGGCGATCGCCTTCTTCAATCCTTCGGTGGTCTGCTCATTAAACTGCGTAAGGCGGATGTAGCCGATGTCCTCGCCTTCGACCTGCGAGCGCACCGAGCGTACCCGGATGACATCGCGCGTGATCGAGACTTCGACCGGCTTGTCTTGCCCCTTGCGCATGATGGTGAGCTTGATCTTGGTGTTCACCGGCCCGCGCATTTTCTCGACGGCCTGGTTCAGCGTGAGACCCTGCACCTGCTCGTCGTCGAGCTTGGTAATAATGTCATTGGCCATGATGCCGGCCTTGGCGGCAGGCGTGTCGTCGATCGGCGCCACCACCTTGATCAGGCCGTCTTCCATGGTGACTTCGATGCCGAGACCGCCGAACTCGCCGCGCGTCTGCACCTGCATGTCGCGGAAGCTCTTGGAGTCCATGTAGCTCGAGTGCGGATCGAGGCCGGCGAGCATTCCGTTGATCGCGGTTTCGATCAGCTTTGCGTCGTCGGGCTTCTCGACGTAGTCGGCGCGCACGCGCTCGAACACGTCGCCGAACAGATTGAGCTGGCGGTACGTATCTGCTGCCGCCGCCTTGGCGGTTGCGCCCACGAGCATGATGCGCGGCTGAACCGCGAGCAGCGTCATTGCCGCTCCCGCCGCCGCGCCAAGAAGAATGAGTGAGGTCTTGCGCATCATCCGCGAACCTTTTCGCCTTCGCCAGCTGCCCACCATGGGCCTGGATCGACGGGAACCCCGTCCTTTCGAAACTCGACGTAGAGCACCGGTTGGCTGGAACCTGTAGCGAGGATAGCGGCGATATGGGAGCCGTTACCCATGACTGCAACCGGTTCCCCGGTCAGCACAAACTGCCCGAGGTCAACTGATATCCGATCCATCCCGGCAAGCAAGACATGATACCCGCCGCCGACATTAAGGATCAAGAGTTGGCCATATGAGCGGAACGGACCGGCATAAACGACCCAGCCATCGGCCGGCGCGGTTACCTGGGCACCGGCGCGCGTGGCGATGGAAATGCCTTTTTCCGAGCCACCATTGGCATCCGGCGCACCGAATTCCTTCAATTTAACGCCGTTAACCGGAATCGGCACCCGCCCGCGCAACGACGCAAAAGCAACCGCCGGGGCGAGGCGTCCGGGATCACGAAATGCTGAAAGCGCCGGGCGACTGTCTGCGCGTCCTGCCTCGCGTAGCTCGCGCGTTGCCGGGTCGAGCCCCTGCTCGAGCTTGGCGATCAAATCTTTGAGATTGTCGACCTGGCTGCGCCAGCGTGCCTGCGCGCGACCGTTCAGCTTCGAGCGCTTTCTCGCGTTCGGCCAGTTGTTTTTGACGCTCTTCCACCAGCGCTGCCATGCGGGCTCGCTCGCCGTCGAGCGCGGCAACTTCCACTTTCAGCTGCTCGCGTTCGGCATCGATCTTTTTCCGCACCGCCAGCAATTCCGACAGATCATTCGCCAGCGACTCGACCTCCCGGCGCATTTCCGGCAGGACCGCGCCGAGCACGATGGCCGTCCGTACGGATTGCAGCGCGTCTTCCGGGACTTGCAATTAGGGCCGGCGGCGGCTGACGACCCATGCGTTGCAGCGCCGCCAGGACTTCGCCGATCACCGCACGTCGCCCGTCGAGCGATTTTCGAATGCTCGCTTCATTCTCGTCGAGCGGTTTGAGCCGTTCCTGAGTTGACTTCGACTTTGGTTTCGACACCTCGCAGCCGCGCTGCGGTGTCGATCAGATCCTGATTGAGTTTCGTGCGATCAGCGCCGATCTGTTCGATTTCGCGCTTCAGTGCGGCTTCCGCTTCGGCGGACTTGCGTTGCTCGTCGCGGGCGGCTTTGAGGTCTTCGTCGCGCTGTTTGAGGGTTTTGAGCGGGTCGGCGGCTTCATTTTGGGCTGCGGGAGCTGGCCGCTCCTGCGCCAGCACCGCGGCGGCAAGAGTTAACGGTAACGCAAACCCGAGCCCCGCGATGAGCGCGGCGCGCGGATCGAGACCACCGAATCCCCCGAGGCAAATCATCGGGGTCACGTTACGCCCGCAGGTTTGAACGACAAGTTCATTTTCTGGCGAAATCTATCGGGTGAGATTGCGACGAAATCGGGGTCGGAGACGTTCCGCCTGCAAATTCAGGCACGATGGTAAGGGTGCCCGGTCAGGATTGTGGTGGCCCGGTAGATCTGCTCGAGCAGCATCACGCGGACGAGCTGGTGCGGCCAGGTCGCCTTGCCGAACGACAGCCGCAGGCTGGCCTTCTCCCCGAGGTTCGCGGCAAGGCCATCGGCGCCCCCGATCAGGAACACTGCCGCGGGTCGGCCATTCTCCCGCCATTTGGCGAGCTGCGCCGCAAGCGCGCTGCTGTCGAGGTTCTCTCCGCGGGAATCGAGCACCACCAGGGCTGCGTTTTGCGGAATGATGTTGGCGAGCGCGATCGATTCTTCGATCATGCGCTTGCCGGCATCGCCGGCGCGGCTTTCCCTGATTTCGATGATTTCAACGTCACGCAGGCCAAGCTGCCGGCCCGTTTGCGCGGCACGCTTGCGATAGCGCGCACTCAATTCAGTTTCCGGGCCCTGCTTCAGACGCCCGACAGCGGCAACGACGATGCGCATCGTGCCGCGCAGACTATCAGCCTGATCGCCGCGCGTCCCTGCTTGCCGCCGCCCACATCTTTTCCAGATTGTAGAAGGCGCGGATCTCCGGCCGGAAGACATGCACGATAATGTCTCCGGCATCGATGAGGACCCAGTCTCCCTGCCGCATTCCCTCGACGCGGACGCGAGGACCGCCGCTCCCCTCGATGTCCTTGACGAGGTTGTCGGCCACGGCGCTGACGTGCCGCTGCGATCGGCCGCTCGTCACGACCATGTAATCGCCTATGGAGGATTTGCCGGTGAGATCGATGACGACGCTGTCCTCGGCCTTCATGTCTTCCAAACGCGCGAGGACGGTTTTGAGCATCTCCTTGGCAGTCGGATGCCGGGAGACGGTTTCGGGCTTACGACGCGGTGCCCGAGAGAGTGCAGATGTGCTCAGGGTTTTTGGTCCTTTCGATGCGTTGCACCCGCCCCGATCCTAACCGGGGTCCACTTCAAGATAGTCACCTCGTCCGTTTCTTTCTACCCCGGCGGCGGACGGACTTCGCCGCCGATTTGGGCTTGCTGGCTCTGTTTCCACGCTTGTTTTCACGTCTGCTGCGGTTCCCTGCTCGCTTCGATTTGCGCGAAGACGCGCCACGAGACGCTCCGTTGTCCGCCACGCAATGCGCGCAACGCGGTCGAAGACAAAGGTGATTTGAGGCCGTGCAAAAAAGCCCAGACCGGGGCTTTTCGATCGGGCAATGTGGAGGCGGCGTATTCGGGAATGCGGACCCGGCGCGAGTGCATTTCCGGCCGGGCTGGCGGCAGCGTAGAGACTCGGGCCCAGCCGGTCGATGACGACGATAGGCACCAGTTCTGCAATTTTGCGCCACTTCTGCCAGCGATGAAAACTCCGCAAATTGTCGGCGCCCATGATCCAGACGAATCGGACACCGGGGCAGCGTTTCACCAACCAGGATATCGTATCGTAGGTGTATCTCGTCTTAATGACAGCTTCGAGACCCGTAACGTCGATGCGGGGATGATGCGTCAGCGCGCGCGCTGCGGCGATCCGGGCGGGCAGCGGCGCCAGGCCGCGCGTGTTCTTGAGGGGATTTCCAGGCGTGACGAGCCACCAAACGCGGTCGAGCTTGAGGCGCTTCAAGGCAAGAAGTGCTGCACCGAGATGAGCCTGGTGCGGCGGGTCGAAAGTTCCACCAAACAGGCCGATCCTCATGCCGGGCGCATGCGGAGGCAGTAAGCGCTCGGACATGTCGCGATTCTTCACCGTCACGGCCGGGTCTGACCGTTTCCGTGGATACGATATTTGAATGTCGTGAGCTGATCGACGCCGACAGGGCCACGCGCATGCAGCCGCCCGGTGGCGATGCCGATCTCGGCGCCGAAGCCAAATTCTCCGCCATCGGCAAATTGCGTCGACGCGTTGTGCAGGACAATGGCCGAATCGACTTCGCGCAGGAACTTTTCCGCCGCCGCCTGATCTTCGGTAATGATCGCGTCCGTATGATGCGAGCCGTACCGTTCGATATGGTCGATCGCGGCCTCGACATTGTCGACGACTTTGACGGCAATTATGGCGTCGAGGTACTCGGTACTCCAATCTTCTTCGGTTGCCGGCTTGACCCGTTTGTCGACCGCCAGCGTGGCCTTGTCGCCGCGGATTTCGCAGCCGGCGGCGATGAGCATTTCAATCAGCGGCTTGAGGTGGCTGGCGGCGGCGGCGCGGTCGACCAGGAGCGTTTCGGCGGCACCACAGACGCCGGTACGCCGCATTTTCGCATTGAGCACGATATTCTTGGCCATATCGGGCGAAGCCGACTTATCGACGTAGACATGGCAGACGCCTTCGAGGTGCGCGAATACCGGCACGCGTGCCTCCGCCTGCACCCTCGCCACGAGACTCTTGCCACCCCGCGGCACGATCACATCGATATTGCCGTCGAGCCCGGACAACATGAGGCCCACCGCCGCGCGGTCACGCGTGGGCACAAGCTGGATCGCAGCCTCCGGCAGGTTGGCCGCGCGCAACCCTTCGGTCAGCGCTGCCAGGATGGCCCGGTTTGAACGCATGCTGTCCGAGCCGCCTCGCAGGATCGCCGCATTGCCGGATTTCAGGCATAGGACCCCCGCGTCGGCTGTCACATTAGGCCGGCTCTCGTAGATGATGCCGATGACACCAAGCGGCACGCGGATCCGCTCGATCCGCATGCCGTTTGGCCGAGTCCAGGAGTCCATAACCGTGCCAACGGGATCCTGGAGGTCCCGTACGGCGTCGATGCCCGCGGCAATGGCGTCAACGCGCGCGGGATCGAGAGCCAGACGATCGAGAAAGGCGCCGGTGACCCCGTCGGCACGCGCTTCCGCCACGTCTTCGGCATTGGCCGCCAGAATAAGAGATGTTTGGGCCCGAATGGCTGCCGCCATGGCCCCGAGGGCACGATTTTTCTGGTCCGCCGGTGCCAGCGCCAGCGCCCGCGCAGCCGCACGGGCACGCCGGCCGATTTCGCCCATGGCGGCGGCTATATCGCTTGATCCCTCGATGCTCTTGAGCGGCGCGCTCATTCCGGCAAAAAACCCGTGAAAACCCCTGTCCTGGGGCCATTTCCTATCACGTCAGGTGTCGGCCCGCGAGGTCAGCTGGCCTTGCGCATGGCAGGTTCGACCCTGGGGATAACGTGGACAATCGGTGGTGTCATGCAACGGTTTCATTATCTGCACATTGCAGTGGCAGGGTGGCGGCATTCCAGGAGGTAGTCATGGCGTACAGTTCAGGCCGTCTTCCCAGCCGATTTCCTGTCGGCACCAAGTTCGTGATCGAAGGAAAGCCTCGCGGGAAAGGTCAGGTGCAAGTGTTCAGTCGGTATCTGGAATTTCCCGACGGCACGTTCCTGCCGCTGCCGCCCCGGCCGGCAAAGCCAAAAGCAGTTGCACCCGCACGACGGCGCCGACGCTCGCGTTCACGGGCCCATTGACCCAGCTACATCGCGGCCAATGGCCTAGGTACCGGTTCGGCCCGGCCACTGGCGGACCGGCGCCCGAGCCTTGCGCAGACTGAACTAGGCCAGCGGCCTAGCCTGGAAGCGAAAACCCCAGCCTCCGGTGGGCTGGGGTTGACGGGCGATCGGTCAATCGCCTTTTTCACGTGTGTCTGGACCGGTAACGCGCTGCGGCACGGCCGGTTCCGTGGCCCTGCGCTATTCGCCGCCTAGAACCAGATCGTCGCGGTGGATCATTTCGGTCCGCCCGGTGTAGCCAAGGATCAGAAGCACGTCGGCTGACGAGCGCCCTTTGATCTTTTCGGCGTCGTCGGCGTCGTAGGCGACGAGCCCACGGCCGACCTCGTGTCCGTCCGGACCCCGGACAACGACCGCGTCACCGCGTCCAAAGCTGCCCTCCACCTTGACCACGCCTGCCGGCAGAAGGCTCTTCCCGCTGCGCAGTGCGCGCACGGCGCCGGCATCGATCATCAGCGCACCGCGCGGCTCGAGCGATCCTGCAATCCATTTCTTGCGCGCGGTTACCGGGTTTGCCGGTGTCAGGAACCACGTGCACGCAGATCCATTGGCAATCGTCTGCAGGGGATGCATTACGCGGCCGGATGCGATCACCATATGCGTGCCGGCCGTGGTGGCAATCTTGCCGGCCTCGATTTTGGTCAGCATGCCGCCGCGCGCGAGGTCGGAGCCGGATGCGCCTGCCATCGCCTCGATATCCGGGGTGATGCGCGCAACGATAGGCACCAGCTTGGCACCGTTCCCTGCTATTGGCGGCCGATCGTAGAGTCCGTCCACGTCTGAAAGCAGCACAAGCAGATCGGCGCTCATCATAGTAGCGACGCGTGCAGCGAGCCGGTCGTTATCGCCGTACCGGATCTCGGTGGTTGCTACCGTATCGTTTTCGTTGATCACCGGCACGCTTCGCCATTCGAGCAGCTTCGCGATCGTTGAGCGTGCATTGAGGTAGCGGCGCCGCTCTTCGGTATCGCCGAGCGTGACCAGTACCTGCCCGGCGGTGAGTGAATGGGCGCCCAGCGCCTCCGACCACGCGCGCGCAAGCGCAATCTGCCCGACGGCGGCTGCGGCCTGGCTGTCCTCGAGCTTGAGCGCGCCCGACGGTAACTTCAAAACCGCGCGACCGAGCGCAATGGCGCCGGACGACACGACAAGGACATCGCATTTTTGCCGATGGAGGGAGGCGACGTCGGCCGCGAGCGATGCGAGCCAATCGCGCTTGAGGCCGCCGGCGGAGGAGTCCACCAGCAACGACGAGCCGACCTTTACCACGATGCGGCGGAAGTCCTTGAGCAGCGGCGTGTTCGACATGATCCCGGCGACAGCGTCATTAAACGCGCCGGTTTTTAGCACGCCAAATTTGCTCCGTCAGGATCGAGTCGCCGCCGGCTCAATCGAATCCGGCGGCCTTATGCTTTCCCGGTTAATGCCAGTTTCACCCGCTCCGGCGTGAACGGAACGGTCCGCAGGCGTGCGCCGGTGGCATTGTGGACCGCATTGCCGAGTGCGGCGCCGACAGCGGCGCAGGCGGCCTCGCCCGCACCCACTGGTTTTTCCGTCGGCCGGTCGATCAGTTCGATGTCGATCTTCGGCACACCGGAGAACCGCAGGATCGGATAGCTCGCCCAGTCGACGCTGAGAACGCGCGAGCGGTCGAACGTCACCTCTTCCATCAGCACGCGGCTGATCGTCTGCAGGATGCTGCCCTCGATCTGCGCGCGCACGCCGTCCGGGTTGATGATCTGCCCGCAGTCATGCGCGCAAGCCACGCGCTCGACCGTGATGCGTCCGCTTGCGCGCTCGACGGCGACGTCCATGCCTATGCCGACATAGGCTTCGCTGTGTTTGTAGTGGATAAAAGAGATGCCCCGTCCGCGGGCAACCGCGGCGTTTGTGCTTGCGAGCTGGTAAGGCTGCGATTGCCATTTCATCATTGCCGCGGTTTTTTTGACGACCTCGATGGCGCGCGGGTCCTTCAGGCCCCGCAGGCGGAACTCCACCGGATCGACGCCGGCCGCAGCCGCAAGCTCATCGACGAAGCTTTCCACGGCGAAGCAATTTGCCGGCTTGCCTGGCGAACGAATCGGCGCCGGACGCAACGGTGCGTCCTTGAGCCAATGCGCGACGACCTGGATGCTTTCGGCGGAGTAGGGCGGATCGCCGTTCTGCGAAATCAGCCCGGCATTCAGGCCCGGCACATGGTCCAGACCGGCCGCCTCGGGCGCCAGCAACGGAATACTCGGCAATCCGCGCGTCGTCTTCGGGATCCACAATTCGGTGCGCCAATCCAGAATGCGCCCATCCGCCGAGACCGCGCCCGAAATGCCGATGAGCTGCGGCGGGCCTTTCGGATCCCAGCCGAGCTCGTCCTCGCGCGACCACTGCACGCGCACCGGACGTCCGGTGGCGCGCGACAGAATCGCTGCATCGGCTGCCGCATCCTCATGGCCGTTCATGCCGTAGCAACCGGAGCCCTCGAGATAGATCATCCGCACCTTTTCCTTCGGAAGCCCGAGGAATTTGGCAAAGGTGACCTGATTGCCGTGGGTTCCCTGCGAGGCGGTCCAAACTGTCGCGGAATCATTATTCACGTCGGCCACGGCGCAGGACGGGCCGATCGATGCGTGGCTCTGCATCGGCCAGTAATAAGTCGCGGTAAGGACTTTTGCGCCATCCGGCCGTTGTGCGGCAGGGGTGCCCTTGTTGACCAAGGTTTCGTCGACGATGCCGGGTTCATTTCGCAGCAACTCGACGAGTCCGCTCTGCGACGGCAGGCCGGTTCCCTCGCTCCACTGCGCGCGCAATGCGCGCGACGCGCGCACCGCATTCCATTCATCGTCGGCGACGACGGCGAGCAGGTCCTTCACGCGCACAACTTTCGCGCCGGGGATATCCTTGATTGAGGCTTCGTCGACGGATGCGAGTGTGGCGCCAACGGCCCCGGGCCTGATCACACGCGCGTGCAGCATATTCGGTACTGCGAAATCCTGCATGTAGAGATGAGTGCCGAAGCATTTTGCCGGGACATCGGGCCGCCGCAGCGGCTTGCCGACAATCGTGTATTGCGCCGGATCCTTCAGCGGTGCCTTGGGATCGAGCTTGAGATCGAACTGTTTTCCGGCGATCAGGTCGGCAAAGGACACGCCGGCGCCGCCGGATTTCGGCCGCACCATGCCGCCGGCCGTTTCGAGATCCTCGGCCTTGGCGTTGATCCGTTGCGCGGCCAGCTCGACGAGCGCTTTGCGAGCAGTCGCCGCCGCCTGCCGGATCTGCACGCCGCCCTGCTGGATGCCATTCGAACCGGACGTGCGGCCCTGGTTGGGCGTCAGCGCGGTGTCGCCTTCGATAAACGTGATCTTGTCGACATCGATGCCGAGCTCTTCGGCGGCGATTTGCGGAATGGCAATGCGCAGCCCCTGGCCCAGATCGACCTTGCCGCAGAATAGCGTCACGGTGCCGTCGCCATTGACCGCAAGGAAGGCGTCGACTTCCTTGGAATCGAGAATTCGTTTCGCCACGGCGGCGCTTTGCGCGCCGACGCGAGCGGGGAGGCCCGCGAGCGCGAAGCCGACGGTGATCACTCCGCCTTTAAGGACAGCACGGCGGGAAAAGTGGCGCGTTTTGACCGGTGTGTTCATGTCAACCTCTCTGTCCGGTTGCCGCCATGACCGCGCTCA
Source organism: uncultured Alphaproteobacteria bacterium (assembly GCA_963794665.1). GTDB lineage: Bacteria > Pseudomonadota > Alphaproteobacteria > Rhizobiales > Xanthobacteraceae > Pseudolabrys. The sequence continues at coordinate 79,832 of CAWCEW010000022.1, forward strand.
GCACCCGCACGTGCGAGCCGCAACGGCACAGGTTACCGTCCAGCGCCGAGCGGACATCCGCCTCGCTCGGCTTCTTGTTGTTTTGCAGGAGCGCGGCAGCGCTCATGATCATCCCGTTTGTGCAGTAGCCGCATTGTGGCACCTGCTCATTGATGAAGGCGGTTTGCAGGGGATGCGGCTTTTCCGGAGTGCCGAGCCCCTCGAGCGTGACGACCGGCTTTCCTTGCGCATCGGCGACCGTGGTCTGGCAAGACCGGGCCGCAGCGCCGTCTATCATGACGGTGCAGGCGCCACACTGGCCGAGTCCGCAGCCGAACTTCGCGGCGGTCAGGCCGAGCTCACGCAACACATAGAGAAGTGGTTTATCGGCATCCGTCGTGTCGACGGTTTGCGCATTGCCGTTGATGCGCAAATTGTAAGTCGCCATGTCGCCGCTCCGTTTGCCCCGCGGGACGCATTTAGTAGCCAGCTGCTACTATGGCTGAGCAGATAAAGGCTGCCTAGGCGGGGGTAGGGCGGCGTGTTCTCACAAAAAGTTGTGCGTTCGTTGCATTTCTCGCCAGCGTGGCGAGCAGGGTTTCCGCGCGGAACAAGGGCAAATCGATAGGCCCGTCTGTGGCGCCCCGTGGTATTATGACGCCGAGGACGAAGCTGATGCGGCTAGCGGTCTACGGTGCCGTGCTGGTGATTGCTCTTGGCGGCGTGTTGCTGGGGCTCGACCGGCTTCCGGCGCCGATGTCGCCCATGATCGATACCGCGGCAGGCCTGGCCGCCAAGCCGGCTCCTGCTTTGCAACCCCCCGCCGCGCAATCCGCGTCTTCGGTGCCAAGTGCGACGCCAGGCGCCATGCCAAGTGCGACGCCAGGCGCCATGCCAAGTGCGACGATTGGCGCACCGATTGTTCCGCCGGCACTTGCCGCGCCTGCAAGGCCTGCCGCTCCCGCAACGGCTGGCGCTTCCGCGCAAACAGTCGCGCCCGTAGCCGCGCCCCAGCCGGAAGTGCATTGCAACGTCGATGCTTGCAGGGCCGCTTACCGTTCGTTCACCCCCTCCGACTGCACTTATCTGCCGACCGGCGGTCCCCGCCGGCTTTGCACGAAATAGAGCTGATTGAACTTCGATAGTTCCGTGTGAGTGCCTGGAACCGCCGCGCCAACGCCGGCGTTTGCCTGAGCGTCCTTCACCACGCGGACTAAGCAATGCAATTTCTCGTCTATCTTACCGTCCTCATGGTTTCGGTCAGCACGGTGCTGCTCGAGGTCCATTGGCTCACCACGCCGGCGCCGCAGCCCAAGCCGGCCGTGCAGGCGTCCGCGACATCGCCGCGTCCCAAAGTCGAGGGTCCGAACGCGGAGTTGAGTCCGGTTTATCCGAGAAAAGTGGAGGCTGTGCAGCCGGCGCCCACCCAGTACAATGTCCAGTACAATGTCGCTCCAGCGGCTGCTGGCAACACCGCGGCGAAGGCAGAAACCACAGGCGCCGCAACACGCGCTGACGATCCAGGTAAAACGGCAGCGAAGGCCGAAACGGTGCAGAAGCCGGTTTCCGAAACCACCGGCGTCGCAATACGCGCTGACGATTTAAGCAAGCCCCAAAGCACCGCAGTGCCGGACGCGCAGAACGCACAAGCCTCCGCAGTACAGCCAAAACAGAATAAGTCTGACGAGGTGGCAGCGTCGAACAACCGCTGCGACGTTCAAGCGTGCGGAAGTACGTACAAATCGTTTCGTGCTGCGGACTGCACTTACCAGCCATTCGATGGCCCGCGGCGCGTGTGTGGCAAGGCGCCTGAACAGCGAGCCGACCGCGAGCAAAGTGACGAGCCACAGCGTCGATCCTTGAGCCGGCGCGAGGATTCACGTGATTCACGTGAAGTGGATCGAAGAACCCGGTGGCGGGTCTACGAGGACGACGACGATGCCGATGACGTGGTCCTCTTCCGCCGGAGCCGCCGCTGGTAGTGGCAGGCTTGCATTTTTTAGTAAATCACCACCGATCGGATCGACTTGCCTTCGTGCATGAGGTCGAAGGCGTCGTTGATCTTTTCGAGGGGCATGGTGTGGGTGATCAGGTCGTCGATATTGATTTTTCCTTCCATGTACCAATCGACGATCTTGGGCACGTCGGTGCGGCCACGCGCGCCGCCGAATGCGGTGCCGCGCCAGACGCGGCCGGTGACGAGCTGGAATGGACGGGTCGAAATCTCCTGGCCGGCTCCGGCGACGCCAATGATGATGCTTTCTCCCCAGCCGCGGTGGCAGCATTCCAGTGCCTGACGCATCGTCTGCACGTTGCCGATGCATTCAAACGAAAAATCCGCGCCGCCGGCGGTAAGATCGACGATCGCCTGCACGACCTTGTCGCGGCCGACCTCGTCAGGATTGACGAAATGCGTCATGCCGAATTTCTCGGCCATCGCACGCTTGGCAGGGTTGGTGTCGATGCCAACGATCTTGTCGGCGCCGACCATGCGCGCTCCCTGGATGACGTTGAGACCGATGCCGCCAAGGCCGAACACGGCGACATTTGCCCCCGGCCACACCTTCGCGGTGTTGATGACGGCACCGACACCGGTCGTCACGCCGCAACCGATGTAACAAATCTTGTCGAAAGGCGCATCCTCGCGAACCTTCGCCAGCGCGATTTCGGGCAGCACCGACAAATTCGCGAAGGTCGAGCACCCCATGTAGTGAAACACCGCATCGCCGTCGCAGCGAAAACGGCTGGTGCCGTCCGGCATCACCCCTTTGCCCTGCGTTGCGCGGATCGCGGTGCAGAGGTTTGACCGGCGCGACAGGCACGTTTTGCATTGCCGGCATTCGGGCGTGTAGAGCGGAATGACGTGATCGCCGGCTTTCAGTGTCGTGACCCCGGCGCCGATCTCGCGCACGATGCCGGCGCCTTCATGACCGAGAATCGCCGGAAAGAGACCTTCCGGATCAGCGCCCGATAATGTGTAAGCGTCGGTGTGGCAAATGCCGGTCGCCTTGATCTCGACCAACACCTCGCCCGCTTTCGGGCCTTCGATGTCGATGGTCTCGATGTCGAGTGGTGCGCCGGCTTTCCAGGCAACCGCGGCACGCGTTTTCATTCGTGCGTTCTCCCAAATCTCAATCTACACCGCCTCTTTTGCCTTGGATCTGTCGGCCGCATCACGTGCCTTGTCGATTATCTTCAGCAGAGCACGCAGTGCCTCCTGCACGCCGTCACCCGATTGCGCGGACAATACCAATGGCGTTTTCTTGCAGGCCTTCTTGAGCTTTCCGGCCTGCGTCTTGATGACTTCCTTCGTCAGGGCATCCGACTTTGACAGCGCGACGACCTCCGGCTTGTCGGTGAGGCCTTGGTCGTAAGCTTCGAGCTCTCTGCGCACGATTTTATACGCTTCACCGGCGTCGTCGCTCGTTCCATCGATCAGGTGCAGCAATACGCGGCAGCGCTCGGTGTGGCCGAGGAAACGATCGCCAAGCCCGGTGCCCTCATGCGCGCCCTCGATCAAGCCCGGCAGATCGGCGAGGACGAATTCGCGTCCATCGACTTCGACGACACCGAGCTGTGGGTGCAATGTCGTGAAAGGGTAGTCGGCGATTTTCGGTTTGGCCGCGCTGACGGCAGCGAGAAACGTCGATTTTCCGGCATTGGGCAGGCCGATAAGTCCCGCGTCGGCGATCAATTTGAGGCGCAATCGAATGGTGGATTCCTCTCCCGGCTGCCCGGGATTGGCGTGGCGGGGCGCCCGGTTGGTTGACGACTTGAAATGCGCATTGCCGAAACCGCCATTGCCGCCTTCGGCAATCGTCACCCGCTGACCGACTTCGGTCAGATCGGCGAGCAGGGTTTCACCATCCTCTTCGTAGACCTGCGTGCCGACCGGCACTTTCAACACAATGTCCTTGCCGTTCGCTCCGGCGCGGTCCTTGCCCATGCCGTTGCCGCCGCGCTGCGCCTTGAAGTGCTGCTGATAGCGGTAGTCGATCAGTGTGTTGAGACCGGTAACGGCTTCGACAACGACGTCACCGCCTCTGCCGCCATCGCCGCCATTGGGCCCGCCAAACTCGATGAATTTCTCGCGCCGGAACGACACGCAGCCGTTACCGCCTGCGCCGGACGCGATATAGACCTTGGCCTCGTCGAGAAATTTCATGGTCGCGATATAGCGCGTCGCGGGGCGTTGCGCACCTAGCGTGCGGGCAGGAAATGCGTTGTGCCGTCTTGCTTGATGCGGTCCAAAAGGTCGACTTCCCAGGACAGATAGGCATTCATAGCCGCCTCGTGGTCGTTCGGCCGCTCATAGGGCTTGAGCCATACGTCGATCGGATCATCGGCCATTTTCTCAGCCGTGGAGAGCGGGAAGCCGGCTGCGGCCCACGCGGCATTGCCACCTTTTAGCCAATGCACGGGCGATGGCGTGAGTGTGCGAGCCTCTGCAACCGCAAGAGCGGCCAGCACGCCATCTTCGGACGTAAGGATGAAAGCTTGCCGCGGCGGGATTTTCGGCAGCGCTTTGTCGAGACGGCCGCGGATGGCGAACCATGCGCCGGGGATGTGGCCGCGGCGGTAGTGCTGACTGGTGGAGAGGTCGATCACTGAAACGTTGTCGATCTCGAGCACCTTCGAGGGCTCGACTGCTGCATCGGAAGGAATTGAGCCGAGGATAGAAGCGGGTGTGTCGGTTTCACGGCCCGCCTCCGGCAACACGTAGACGTCCTGCCAGCCCATTTGCTTGAGCCACGATGCCGTCATCAGGGCACGCACCTCTTTGTCGTCACTGAGCACGATGCGTGCGCCGAGCACGCCCGCGTAGGTGTCGGTGGCTTGCACGAGCTGGCCGCCTGGCGATGAAATTGCGCCGGGATAGTGACCTGCCTTGTATTCGGTCGGATCACGTACGTCGAAGACGTAAGTCGTGCGCGCCGCGTCTTTCCGCCATCGCTCGACGGTCGTGCGATCGACGCGCGTGACGCCAAACCTGCGTGCAACCTTCTCCGCGGCGTCCTTGGCCCAGGCGATGCTCGCGCCGGACACCTCCTGTGCACGGTCGGATTTTCCCGCCGCGCAAGCGAGTCCAGCGAGGTGCCAGCCCATGGTGCCGTTGCGCAAAGCGACGACTTTGTTCGGTACGCCGGCATTGATCAGGGATTGGGCGCCGATGATGCTGCGGGTCCGTCCGGCACAGTTGACGACGATCGTCGTGTGGGGGGAGGGGACGACATCGCGGACCTTGAGCACCAGTTCGGCTCCCGGCACGTTGATGCCGGTCGGAATCGAAACGCGCGAATATTCGTCGAACGGCCTGCTATCGAGCACTTTCAGGTCGGCGCCGCTGCGCATCATGGCGTCAAGCTCGGTCGCGCTCACGCTGGGTGTTTCGCTGTCGTGCTCGACGAATTCACCAAATGCCTTGCTGGGAACGTGAACGCCCGAAAACGTCACAAAGCCAGCTTTCTCCCAGGCCGCTACGCCGCCGTCGAGATAAGCGAGGTCGGTGTATCCGGCGTCGGCAAGGATGACTGCGGCCCGTTCTGCAGAGCCGTCATTGTCGTCACAGAGGACGATGCGGGCCGATTTGCGGGGCACCAGTCGCCCGAAACGCAATTCCAGCCGGCTGAGCGGCACGTTGCGCGCCCACAAGAGATGATTTTGCGAGAAGGTGAGCTCCTCGCGCACGTCGACAAGCGCCAGTTCCGCGCCGTCACCGAGCATTGCTTTTACAGCGACGGCAGAGACAGGACTTGGCGTCACTTTGGTGTTGAGTGCGCGGAGGTTCACGTCGCCCGCTGCGCGTACATTTTCTCGACCTCGCCGGTCTTCAGGTCGACGCTGATGCGATCGATCTTGTCGAGGTTGGTTCCCGTTACGCGCACGAAACGAGCGTAGTCGGGATAGTCGATTGAGTGGATGGTGCCATCCTGATAGATGCCGGCTTGACCAGGCATCAGCCGGTATTTTTTCGCCGGCTTGAGTTTTGCGTGCTTGGGGTCCTTGCCGTCATCCTCGCGCGTCCACTCGATCATGTCGGTGTATTTGCTGGCCTGACCGTAAATCGCCCATGAATCGCCATGGTCGTGCGGCGGGGATATGCGCGCCTTGTCGTTGATGTGCGCAAGAATTTGAAAGCCGAGTTTCGGGTCCTCGTAGAGGACTTTCAGTCCGCGTGGTACGCCGTCGCCGCAATACTTCTCGATGAAATCCTTGTTTGCGAGCAGACGTTCGAGATTTTGGCGGACCTGTTCGCGTCCCGCAGGGCCAGGATCGCGCGAAAGAGCGGAACGGCAATCGCTGATGAATTGGTCGAGGTCATAGGCCATGACATCCCTCCCCGGCTTGCAGCAACATAGTTTTGCGCAAGTCGGAGCTAAACGCCAGAAGGCCCTCCCTCAAAATGAGGGAGGGCGTACCTGGAGCCTGTCCATGACCATCCGCACTAGGAAACGCGCTTCGCCCGCCCCCAGGTCTTGAGCGCCGACCAGATGCGCCGCTCAAGCCGGAACCGGTCGATCGGAGCCGACGATTTGATCGAGTTGATCCGGTAAAGACCGACGCCGGTCCACTGGAAGCCGCACTTCTCCAGCACTCGGCGAGATGCCGGGTTCGTGACGCGCGCGCCGGCTTGCACCGACTCATGCGTGAGGTCCGTGAACGCATAGTCGATCAACGCATGCAGCGCCTCGGTGGCGTAGCCCTTGTTCCAGTAGGGCACGCCCAGCCAGTAGCCGATCTCCGGCGCGTCGTCGTCGCGGAACATAAGTCCGCACGCGCCGATGATCGACTCGTCGCGCAGCGTGATCAGGTACGCTGCCTCGCCCTCTTTGTTCGCGCCCGCAATGAATTGTTCGGCATCCGCCAACTTATATGGATACGGAATGCGCGCGGTGTTCTCCGCGATGCGGCGATCGTTGGCGAGCGCTGCGACCGCTTTAGCGTCCTCGAGGCGCGCTGCGCGCAAGGCAAGGCGCTTGGTCTCGAGGACGGGGATACTGGCTTCGCGATATCGTCCGGTCGGTATTTCTTGCAGCAGTGTCATGGCACGGGCTCCAGGTTAAAAAGCTGAGAGGGGGAGCCGGTCACCCGTCTCCCCCTCTCAGAGCCCTTACGAGGCCCCGCCGGTTTGACTGGATGACCGGCGGACCTCGAATTTGTCCACCGTCTTACTCGGCCGCAGCCTCCGTCATCGGTACAACGGACACGTAGGTGCGGCCTTTAGCTTTCGTTGCGAACTGAACCTTTCCATCGATGAGCGCGAACAGGGTGTGATCTTTGCCGGTGCCGACGTTACGGCCGGCGTGCCATTTGGTGCCGCGCTGACGCGCAAGGATATTGCCGGCAAGCACGATCGCGCCGCCAGTCGACTTCAAGCCGAGCCGCCGGCCCGCCGAGTCGCGTCCGTTACGTGAGGATCCGCCTGCTTTCTTGTGCGCCATAATCGTCTCTGTCGGTCTCTCGAACTCTCTTACTGTGTACACCGATTCCGTTACGGAATCATCTCACTTCTTTTTGTTCCCGCGCTTTGTAGCCGCCTTGGCGGGTTTTTTTGCGGCGGCCTTCGCCGGTTTCTTGGCCTTTGCCTTTGCCGGCTTGGCCTCCGCCGCCGGAGTCGGCTTCCGCCTTTGGCTTTGGTTCGCGCTTGGGCCGCGGTGCTGCCGTTTTGGAGGGCTTCGCCCCGCCGGTGAGAATCTCGGTAATGCGGACCACCGAGAACTCGTGGCGGTAGCCGCGCTTGCGGCGTGAATTCTTGCGGCGACGCTTCTTGAAAGCGATCACCTTGTCACCACGCGTGTGCTGGAGCACTTCGCCGGCAACGGTGGCGCCCGAAACAGTTGGCGTACCGAGCTGGGGCGCATCGCCGCCCACGACGAGGACCTCGCCAAACTCGACGATCTCGCCGGGCTGGCCATTGACCCTGTCGATCCGGATGACGTCTTCGGCGGCAACCCGGTACTGTTTTCCGCCGGTCTTTATGACTGCGAACATCTTTCGTCCTCGTGTTCGATCCCGGTGCTCGGACCCGTTCCGGACCGGCTTCTTTCAGTCGGTTTGTTGTTTGTTTTTAAGGGCTTATTGAGCCCTCGAAAAAGCACGCGGACCCAAGGGCCCGCGCGCCATGCTTATGGCGGGGAAAAGCGTCTCCTGTCAAGAAAGCGTGCGTCGCCGGAAAACAGCGTTAATTCCGCGGCCGGCCGCGCGCCGCTTCATTACGTTTCGCTCTTGGCCTGCGCGCTGTTGTCGGACCAGGCGCCGGCATCGCCTTCTGCGCCGGATTGCACAAGGCGGTATCCGACCCCCAGCTCGGTGACCAGAATCTTCGGGGTGTCCGGATGCGGCTCGATCTTCTGGCGCAGCTTGCGAACGAAGATGCGTAGGTAATGAGTGTCGTGAACGTGGATCGACCCCCAGACCTCCTTGAGCAGATGCTGATGGGTGACGACATTGCCTGCATGCTGCGCCAACACCTGGAGCAACCGATATTCCTTCGGCGTCAGTGTTAAGCGCTTGTCGTTGAGCAGGACCGCGCGGGCGGCAAGATCGATCGTGAGCGGCCCGGCTTTGACGGTAGGCTCGCCTGACACCGCGCGCATTTGTCTCCTGAGCGCCACCCGCACGCGTGCCAGCAGTTCCGCCATCCCGAACGGCTTGACCACGTAGTCGTCGGCGCCGAGCTCCAGCAAATTCACTTTTTGCGCCTCGGCCGAGCGAACCGACAGCACGATGATCGGCACGCTTGACCACGAGCGGATCCGCTCGACCACCTCGGCGCCGTCCATGTCGGGCAGACCGAGATCGACAATCACGAGATCAATGGGCCGCAGCGTTGCCGTGCGGATCGCTTCGGCGCCGGTGCCAGCCTCATGGACGACGAATCCGTTGAGCTCGAATCCCGTTCGCAGGAACCGGCGAATTTGGATCTCGTCGTCGACAACGAGTACGATGGGGGCGGGCTCACTCATCGGCACCACTTTCCAGTTGGGGCAGGGCGGCTTGCGACACCGGCAAGTCGATCGAAATCGTTGTCCCTAGACCAGGCCCTTCGCTGGCGGCGCTGATCTTGCCCTCATTTGCGCCGATGAAAGCGCTCGCGATCCAGAGGCCCAGGCCGGAGCCGCTCGTGGTCGCGGCATGCCGCTCACCACGCGCGAAACGGTCCCAGATTTTGGCCGCTTCGGTGGCCGTCAATCCTGCGCCTTTGTCGGTGACGTCGATATTCAGGCGACCGTCCTGGGTTCGCGCTGCAACTTTTATTTGCGACCCGGATTCCGAGTATTTCACGGCATTGTCGAAAATCTGCACCAGCGCCTGCTGAATCAGAATCGGATCGACATGAATCAGCGGCAGATCCGGCGGCACGTCGATCACGATGCGCCGGTCCGCAAGGCGATGGCGGCAGCGCTCCACCGCCGAGTTGATGATGTCGGCAGGATCCGCCCATTCGACGTGCGGCTTGATGCCGTCGCTGCTGATGCGCGTGGCGTCCAGGAGATTCTGGATATCGTTGTTGAGGCGCTCGGCCTCGTCGCGCACGTCGTGTACGAGAGCCGTCAGTTTCTTTTCCTGACGCAGCGCAGGTGCGGCACTCAGCACGGTGGCCGCGCCGAGGATGGAGGCGAGCGGCGTGCGCAACTCGTGGCTGACCGATCCGATGAGGGCTTCGCGCAGCTGATCTGTCTGCGAGCGCATGCGGGCTTCGCTGATGGCGTGAGCCACCCCGAGGCGCTCCAGTGTCGCGGTGGCATCGGCCAGCACCGCATCGACACGAATCCGCAATTCATCGAGGCGCTCTTTCGATTCGTGGCCGAGATTGATCGCGATCACGCCGAATTCGAGGCTCTTCGGCGACACCGCGCGGACAAGCCAGATTTCGCCGCTTTCGGCGGTGACGATCGCGCCGCCGACGGCATCATGCCGGCCCGATGCGACCTCGGCGACCTCGGTAAGAACCCGCTGCGGCACCATCATGCCGGCCCGGCGTCCGCTGCCGTCGGATGCTTCCCGCGCGCCGGCAAACAAGACCACGTTGCGCTGCATGATGCTGGCGAGATGATCCTCGATCGCCGCGTGGATATCGGACACGTCGAAAGCAACCGCCAGCCGGCGGGAAAACGCATAGAGGTCGCGCAGATCGATTTCCCGCTGACGAGCCATTTCCAATTGCCGCTTGAGGCGATTGGCAAGCTGACTTACGGCGACCGCAACGAAAATGAACAGAATCAGATCGATGACTTCCTGCGGATCCTTGACGCGGAAACTGTAGGCCGGTGGATAGAAGAAATAGGCCGAGGCGAAGACACCGCAAACGGCGGCAACAAGCGCGGACACAATCCCCCAGCGCGTCGCCGCGATCACGACCGGGATCAGGTAGACGATGGAACCATGGGCAAGCCCGATCTCCCACACCAGCAAGAACAATATCGCCGTCAGCGCCGCGACGAGGGCTAGGGTGAGGGGTATGCCGGTGAATTGTTTCCGGATGCGCTCGTATGCCGGTGAGTTGTCCATTGCCATGCTGACGATGCTGTGGGCCAGGCAATATACGCCCTGCGACCCTTGTCTGTCTTGGCGCGCTTGGTTACATAGCGCCGTCTGTTCCGTGCCATTTAATGGCCGGCTTCGGGCTCCGGAGAGGTGGCTGAGTGGTTGAAAGCACCGCACTCGAAATGCGGCATACTCGCAAGGGTATCGGGGGTTCGAATCCCTCCCTCTCCGCCAAGCGCCGCGGAATCGACATCCCCCACTAATATAACGTCAGGCTCGTGGACCGGCGCCGGGATCAGAAATGACGCCGCGCGTGACAAGCCGATGCCAGATAAAGAGCACGAGCACGGCGCCGACGGTCGCGGCGATGAAACCGGCTCCCTGGTCAGGACGATACCAGCCGATCGCCTGACCGATAAACGTCGCGAGAAATGATCCCGCGATGCCGAGAACGACCGTCAGAATAAATCCGGAAGGATTGTTGGGACCCGGCACGAGAAATCGCGCGATCATGCCCGCGACGAAGCCGATGAGAATGATCCACAGGATGCCCATGCCAGACTCCCGTTACAGGTTTCCGCCGAGCACGGCTGCCTAAATCAAGCGGGACGCCTCGCGCTCGGTCGGAATGCGGCCGTCCGGTGTGAGCTGGTTGACCAGTTCCGGCAACTGCTGGCTCAGCGTTGCGATCAGTTCGTCGCGCGACATCCCGCTGTGGGCGCTGATGGTTCTGATCTGATCATCGCTGAGCACCTTTGACAGAATGTCCGTTGATATCGATTTGTTTGGGCCCGTGCCGATCCAGGACTGAACCACGTCACTTTGACCGCCCTGCTGAAACTGCTTGAGCAGGTCGTTAAGACCGCCGCTCAGCACGCTGCCGGCGGCGCCGCCGGCAAGGAGGCCGCCCAATGGACCCGAAGCAATCCGCCAAGGCCGCCACCGGAAGGGCTGCCCGCGGTCGATGTGCCGCGATTGGCGGGCGCAGTACTTGGTTGACCCGGGCTGAACTGCTTGATCGCCTTGTAAGCGACAAGCCCGAGCAGGGCCATCGCGATCGGCGACATTCCCCCGCTCCCGGCGGGAGCGGGCGTGGTCTGGCCGCGCGGACCGTTTTGCATTCCATTCAAAATATCAAGAAGTCCCATTGTTGGCTCCTTTGCACCCAACCCGCTAATTAAACTGTTGTTTGCGGTCCGCGCGCATCGCGCGCGCTGCGGCAGCGTAATAGCGCTGCCGGCGGTCCGTCTCAGGCCTTGATATCGCTCGGCAGCTTTCCGCCATTGGCGGCAAGTTTCTGCATGATCTGCTTGTGCAGCCAGACATTCATGGCGGCAGAGTCGCCCATGTTGCCGGTGTATTTAAGCTCAGTGGCGAGCTGCTTGCGTGCTGCCTGGCTGCTGTCGAGGTTCAGCGCCTTCATCAGGTCGACAATCGACGTTCGCCAGGCAAGCTTCTCGCCCGTGGCGGCCGCAGCTTTGTCGACGATTTCCGCTACGTCCACCGTTTGCGCCGGCGGCGCGGTTGGCGGGGCCGTCGGTGACGCACTCGCTTGTGCTGAACCGTGGCCGAATATCGCACTCATTATGCTGCCGAAAACACTCATGACATTCCTCCGTTATCGGTTGCCGCGAGCGTGATCGTGCCGTTGCGCTAAAACTCGCTCCTCTGCCGCCACGATGCGGTTTGCATAAGAAATGGCGGCCTCTGGCCGCGAAATTTGCCCAAAGCCTTTTTGTGAATGCTCAATTGCAACAGTAACTATTTGACTGTCGGTAACGGCGCCGCAACAGATTTCGTTCCCGTGCCCCGCACCGGTTACCGCATTTGCGCGCGGTACCCTATTCCTTTACCGCACCGGTCATTGCCGAGACATAATGCTCGACAAAGAAGGCATAGAGGATGACCAGCGGCAATGACCCGGCGAGCGCGCCTGCCATCAGCGAGCCCCAGCGATAGATATCGCCGTCGACAAACTCATTGACGATCGCAACCGGCACCGTCTTGTGCGCCGTCGTCGAGAGAAACGTCAGCGCGTAGATGAATTCGTTCCAGCACAGCGTGAAGCAGAAAATAAAGGCCGAGATCAGTCCGGGGATTGCGAGCGGCAGCACGATCCTCATCAGGATCTGCCAGCGGCTGGCGCCATCGATGAGCGCACACTCCTCGAGCTCGAACGGGATGGTCTTGAAATAGCCCATCAGCAGCCAGGTCGAGAACGGGATCAGGATGGTCGGGTAAGTGAGGATCAGCGCGAACGGCGTGTCGAACAGGCCGTATTGGAAGACAACAGTCGACAACGGAATGAACAGGATCGAAGGTGGCACCAGGTAAGCCAGGAAAATTGCGCCGCCGACCCAGGCCGCTCCGCGATAGCGCAGGCGCACGATGGCGTAGGCGGCGAGCACGCTGGCGATGATCGACAGGATCGTCGCGCCGATCGCGACAAACATCGTGTTCCACAGCCACAGCGGATAGCTGGTCTGGAACAGCAGATTGTAGAAATGCTTCAGCGTCGGCGCGGTCGTCCAGAACGGATTGACCCTTTCCATGTCGAGCAGCTGGTCGTCCGGTTTGATGGAGGTGAGCGCCATCCAGTAGAACGGAAACAGCAGGACCAGAAGGATGATCGAAAGCGGCAGATAGAGCGTCACGAGCCGCCGCGGCAGCGTTTGCAGATAGCTCATGCCCTCGCTGTGATCGGCTGCCGCTGTAAGTACCGCCCGCGGGTCAGACGCCTTGTTGGCAAGCGCGTCAGTCATTGCTCTCGCCCTGTTGCCACTTCCGCCGCTGCAAGCCGAACCACGAGATCAGGATTGCTGCCAGCAAGAACGGGATCATCGCCGTCGAGATCGCGGCTCCCTCGCCAAGCTGGCCGGCGATGATGGCGCGCTGATAGGACAGCGTCGCCATCAATTGCGTCGCGTTGACCGGCCCGCCGCGCGTGAGCACCCAGATCAGCTGGAAATCGGTAAAGGTGAACAGCACCGAAAACGTCATCACCACCGCGATGATCGGCGTAAGCAACGGATATGTGATGTAGCGGAACCGCTGCCAGTTGCTGGCGCCGTCGATGGTCGCCGCCTCATAGAGCGATGGCGACACCGTCTGCAAACCGGCCAGCAGCGTGATGGCAACAAACGGCACGCCGCGCCAGATATTGGCAAAAATCACCGACCAGCGCGCGTTCCAGACGTCGCCGAGGAAATCGATATTGGACGAAATCAGGCCAAGGTGGCGCAACGTCCATGACACGATCGAGAACTGGCTGTCGTAGATCCACCAGAAGGCGATTGCCGAAAGCACGGTCGGCACGATGAACGGAATGAGCACGACCGCACGCAGGATCGCCTTGAACGGCAGATTTTCGTTCAGCAGCAGCGCGAGATAGAGGCCGACCGCGAATTTAATTGCGCTGGCGACGATGGTGTAGAGCAGCGTGTTGAACACCGAGAGCCAGAAGATGCTGTCGTCCCAGAGCCACTCGTAGTTCTCGATGCCGATAAATTCGCCGCCCCGGCCGATCTTGGCGTCGGTGAAGGACAGCCAGACGCCGAGACCGAGCGGATAGGCGAGAAACAGGATAAGGAACGCCGCCGCCGGCAGCATGAACCAGATGCTGAGCCAATTGTTGTTGGTCTTGAGCCGATCCCACGCGGTTGCTTCGCGCAGCGCGGTCCTGGCTGGGGATTTCAGCGCGATATCGGCCATTCATCCACTCGTTGTAATTGTCATGGCCGGGATAGACCGGCCATGACGTTTTTGCTTCGGCGGTCGCGCGAGCGGCCGCGAGGTGCTCACCGATAAATTCGCCGCAGCTGACGATCGGCGATCTTGATCGCGCCTTTTGGATCTTCGCGCCCGGTGCAGACGGCCGCGAACATGTCGAGCACGACGAAATCGGCAATCGCGCTTGCCGCTTTCTCGCCGACCGAGCCGAGGCCGCCCGCCGTCAATGTGCGCTTGGCGACATCGCGGAACGGCGTTGTCTTCTTGTCGGCGGTCCACACCGGGTTTGAATCGTAAGCGTTAAGACAGTGCGTCAGATAGCCCCTCGATGCCGTCAGCCATTTATTGAATTGGTCGGCTTCGAGCATATAGGCCATCAGCGCCTTACAGGCCTGCGGATACTTGGTGTAGGTCATCGCCATCAGCGGGAACAGCAGATGGAATTCGGTCGGCTTGCCGACCGGTCCCACCGGCTAGAGCGCGTGATCCATGTCCTCGGCGATCTGCTTCTTGCTCGCATCGTTCTGCGCCGCGACGTAGATGGAGATGCCGTTATTGGTCCAGTGGATTTCGCCGCCCAGGAACGCCTTGTTGTTAAATGAGTCATTCCAGGACGCCGTGCCAGGTATGTAGTTTTCGTACAACGCCTTGGCGTAGTTGAGCGCTTTTTCGGTTTCCGGCGAGCTGATGATGACCTTGTCGCTTTTGTCGACGACGTTGCCGCCGAAGGCCCACAGACACCAGTAGACCCAGGCGTTGCCGTCGCCGGACGCGTGGCCGAGCGCCATGCCGCCCGGTGTGCCCTGCGCCTTCATCGCCTTGGCGTAGGCGAGGAATTCGTCGGTCGTCGTCGGGAATTTGGAGAACCCGGCTTTCTTGGATGCTTCAATACGATAGTTGAGCAGGTTGCCGGCGTAACAAACCGGGATTGCGATCCACTTGTTGCCGGTGCCTTTGCCGTAGGTGACCGCAGTCGGCACCCAGCCGCCGTATTTCTTGCCGAGATAGTCAGCCACATCAGTGACGTCGAGGCACTTCTGCGGGAACAGGTGCGGCAATGAATAGAGGCCCCAGAACAGATCCGGGCCCGCGCCCGTGTTGGCGGCGACCGAGGCTTTCGGCTGCACGTCTTCGTACGACTCGCGCGCGATCGTGATCTTGACGCCGGTCGCCTTGGTGAAGGAATCCATCAGGGCGACGAAGGCGTCGTCTTCCGATTGCACGAAATATTTCCAGCGCAGGATCGACAGCTGCGCGCCTTTCTCCGGCTTCCACTGTGCGGACTGTGCCCATGCCTTGGCCCAATCAAGCAATGCCGGGCCGGTCAACGCGCCGGCCGCGGCCGCCGCCGTCCCGCCTTTGACGAGCGTGCGGCGTGTAAAATAAGTCATGACTTGCCTCCCTTTCGTTTCTCAGTTTTCGAGACGCTTACCCGTCGCCTCGTCGAATAGATGAATGAGCCTCGGGTCTGGCTTAAGCCGGATCTTGTCGCCCGGCTTGAATTGATGTCGCTCGCGGAAGACAGCGATGATCTCGTTCTCGCCTACTTTGGCGACGACCTGCAGTTCCGATCCGGTCGGTTCGATGACCTGAATCACGGCCTCGACGCCGTCGTCGGATAATGAGAAATGCTCAGGGCGCACGCCATAAATGGCAGGACGTCCATCGCTGCCGGACGGCGCATCGTTGAGCGCGAATGTTATCCCCGCCGGCGCCTCGAATGCAGCCGTTCCGTTCAGGCTGATGCGGCCCTTGAGCATGTTCATTGCCGGCGAGCCGATAAAGCCGGCAACGAACAGATTGTCAGGGCGGTCGTAGAGATCGAGCGGCGCCCCGATCTGCTCGACGCGGCCGTCGTGCATCACGACGATCTTGTCGGCCATGGTCATTGCTTCGATCTGGTCGTGCGTGACGTAAATCGTTGTTGTCTTCAGCCGCTGATGCAGCTCCTTGATTTCCGTGCGCATCTGCACGCGCAGCTTGGCGTCGAGATTGGACAGCGGCTCGTCGAAAAGAAACACCTGCGGATCACGGACAATGGCGCGCCCCATGGCGACACGTTGACGTTGTCCACCCGATAGCTGGCGCGGGAAACGTTGCAGCAATTGTGAAAGGCCGAGGATCGCGGCCGCCCGGTTGACGCGCTCATCGATCTCGCTTTTCGGCGCGCCGCGCAGCTTCATGGAGAACGCCATGTTGTCGGCAACGGTCATGTGCGGATAGAGCGCGTAATTCTGGAACACCATCGCGACGTCGCGTTCCTTCGGCGGCAGCCGGTTGACCACGCGATCGCCGATACGGATTTCGCCTCCGGTGATGTTTTCGAGGCCGGCGATCATCCGGAGCAAAGTCGATTTGCCGCAGCCTGAAGGCCCGACAAGCACGACGAATTCGCCGTCGCGTATCGAAATGTCGACGCCATGGATGACGGCCGTCGCTCCGAAGGCCTTACGCACGTCGCGGATCGCGACCGAAGCCATTCATTCCTCCCAGGCGGCGAAGGCCGCCTTACGCATATTCTTCTTTGTTTTCAGTACCGTGCGAACGCCGGAACATCCGTCCAGATCAAATCATCCCGCTTTCGCCCTCCGAAAAGCAAGCCCGACGTGAGGCCGGGCCTTACGGCAGTGGGCAGGTGGAGGCCTAAAGCGCCATGCCGCCATCGACCAGATGCGGCTGGCCGGTGATGTAGCTCGACTCGTCCGAGGCAAGGAAAACAGCAAGCGCGGCGACTTCCTCCGCCGTACCCAAACGCGCCATCGGCTGGCGCGCGATGAAATTCTTGCGCACCTGTTCAAGCGGAGTTCCCGTTTGCTTCGCGACCGCCTGCACGCGTTCCTCGAATGAAGGCGACACGATCGTGCCGGGGCAGATGGCGTTGCAGCGGATGCCTTTGGTGATGAAGTCGGCGGCGACGGCTTTGGTCAGGCCGATCACGGCCGCCTTGGTCGCGCCATAGGCGTAACGGTTGGGCAGGCCTTTGATGGAAGACACGCCCGACGACATATTGATGATCGAGCCGCCGCCGTTATTCAGCATCGCGGGCAAGAACGCCTTGATGGTGCGATGCATGGATTTGACGTTGAGGTCGAAGGAGAAGTCCCAGTCCTTCTCCGAACACTCCAGCACCGTGCCCTGGTGCACATAGCCGGCAACATTGGCGAGCACATTGAGCGCGCCGAATTCCTTGTCGATCGAAGCGGCAAAGGCATCGACCGCTGTCGCTCGACAGGACGTCGAGCTTGGCGGATTTCGCGGCTTTCAGTCCGTCAAGCTTGTCTGTCGCGACATCGGTCGCGATGACACTCGCGCCTTCCGCGATGAAGGCCTCGGCGATCGCGCGGCCGATGCCCTGGCCGGCGGCGGTGACCAGCGCCAGCTTTCCTTTCAGTCTGTTGCTCACGGAAACAATGCCCCTCAATGGTTGTCGCGCGCGACGCCGTTCTGGGCGACGCGCTGATACTTCACGGCAGGCTTCAGCACCATGCCATCCGCCAGCTGGTCGACCATGGAGCGCTGGATTTCCTGCCATGGCGTCTGGCTTGCGGGATAGCGGAAGCCGCCGCGCCTCTGCAGCGCCTGTGCGCCGCCGCGCCAGCTCGGCTTTCGAGATCAAGATATCGGCGGTCCCCTTGCGCAGGTCGATGCGGACGCGGTCGCCGGTCTTCAGCAGAGGCGAGGCCGCCGTTCGCGGCCGCCTCCGGCGACGCGTTGAGGATCGACGGCGAACCGGACGTGCCTGACTGCCGTCCATCGCCGATGCAGGGCAGGGAGGTGATGCCTTTTTTGATCAGCGCCGCCGGCGGCTGCATGTTGACGACTTCCGCCGCGCCCGGATAGCCGATGGGGCCGGCACCCCGGATGAACAACAGCGTGTGCTCGTCGATCTTCAACGACGGGTCGTCGATGCGGTGGTGATAGTCCTCCGGCCCCTCGAAGACCACGGCGCGGCCTTCGAATGCGTCCTTGTCCTTCGGTTGGACAGATAGCGCTTGCGAAACTCGTCCGAAATGACGCTGGTCTTCATGATCGCGGAGTCGAACAGGTTGCCCTTCAGCACCTTGAATCCGGCCTTTTTCTTCATGGGAGAGCGATAAGGCTTGATCACGTCGGCATTGGTGCTTTGCGCCCGCTTCACGTTCTCGCCCATCGTCTTGCCGTTGATCGTCAAAGCGTCGGCGTGAATGCGCTTGGCCTTGAGCAATTCGTGCATGACCGCGGGCAGCCCGCCGGCGCGGTAATATTCCTCGCCGAGATACTCGCCGGCCGGCTGCATGTTCACCAGGAGCGGCACGTCGTAGCCGATCTTCTCCCAATCATCGATCGACAGCTTCACGCCGACATGCCGTGCGATGGCATTGATGTGGACGGGAGCGTTGGTCGATCCGCCGATCGCCGAATTTGCAACGATCGCGTTCTCGAACGCCTTGCGCGTAAGAATATCCGACGGTTTCAGATCCTGTTCGACGATCTCGACCGCGCGCAGCCCGGTTTCATAGGCAATTTGCGCGCGTTCGCGATAGGGCGCCGGGATCGCGGCGCAGCCGGGCAGCGACATGCCAAGCGCTTCGGCAAGCGCATTCATGGTCGAAGCGGTGCCCATGGTGTTGCAATGGCCGACCGATGGTGCTGCGGAAGCGGCGATCTGCATGAACTCCTCGGCGTCGATGCGTCCGGCCGCCATGTCCTCACGCGCTTTCCAGATTGCCGTGCCGGAGCCGGCGCGCTCGCCCTTCCACCAGCCGTTGAGCATCGGCCCGCCGGAGAGAACGATGGCCGGCGTGTTCACGGTCGCCGCTGCCATCAGGCAGGCGGGCGTTGTCTTGTCGCAGCCGGTCATCAGCACGACGCCGTCGAGCGGGTAGCCGTAAAGGATTTCGACAAGGCCGAGATAAGCGAGATTGCGGTCGAGCGCCGCCGTCGGACGTTTGCCCGTCTCCTGGATCGGGTGACACGGAAACTCAAAGGCGATCCCGCCCGCCGCTCTGATTCCCTCGCGCACGCGTTTGGCGAGCTCGAGATGGTGGCGGTTGCAGGGCGACAGGTCCGAGCCGGTCTGCGCGATGCCGATGATCGGCTTTCCCGACCGCAACTCCGCCGACGTCAGCCCATAGTTGAGATAGCGCTCGAGGTAGAGCGCCGTCATGCCCGGGTTATCGGGATTGTCGAACCAGAGCTGGGATCTCAGTCGTCGTTCGGATTTTCCGGGAGTCTTTGCCATTTGGTACCAACCGTTTTGCCGGGTTGGGCATAGATGATCGCAAAGACGCAGGAACCGCAAGAAGCGCGCGGTGCGCCATGCGGCGCAGCGCTATTTTGTCTCCAGCACGAAGACCCCGTTCCAGTCGGCGGGCGGCGGGTTTTCCTCGAATACGCGGATGCGTTCGGAATAGATGTCGAAAAGGTAGCTCAGACCGAAGCCGTCGCCGAACTTGCGGCAGCGTTCAATCGCTTGCGTTGCACCGGAAAAGTCCTGCTGGCGAAAGCGCGTGAGCATGTCGTTGACGTTCTGACGCAACTGGCCAAACCGATCGCTGTCTGCAACGTCCGAGCGGCCGAGAACGGTATAGACCAACTCCGGTTCGGTTTTGCCTTTGACGGTGATGCAGTCGAGCTCCAGCACCGCGAACTTGTCGCCGATTGCCGTCGCCGTGCGTGATCCGAGAATGATCGGCAGGCCATAGTTCTTCGATTGCCCTTCCAGCCGCGATGCCAGATTCACGGGATCGCCGAGGACGGAATAGTTGAACCGCAGATCCGAGCCCATGTTTCCCACGACGCAACGGCCGGTATTGATGCCGACGCCCACCTTGATCGGAATGAAGCGCTGGCCGCTTTCTTTTGCCTGCTGCTCACGTTGACTGTTGAGCGTGTCGACGCGCCGCAGCATTTCGAGCGCCGCCTCGCAGGCGTTGATCTCATGGTTGGCGTCGTCCAGCGGCGCATTCCAGAACGCCATGACGGCATCGCCCATGTACTTATCGATGGTCCCTTTGTGCTCGATGATGGCGTTGGTCAGCGGCGTGAGGAAACTGTTCATCAGCGACGTCAGGCCTTGCGGGTCGTCCTTGTACAGCTCGGATATGGTCGTAAATCCGCGCACGTCGCTGAAAAGGATACTCATTTCGCGGTCTTCGCCGCCAAGCACGAGCTTGTCGGGCGACTGCGCGAGCTGCTCGACCAGCGTCGGGCGAAAGATACTGGCCGAAAGCCGAGCGGATGCGGCGGCGCTGCGCTTCCT
The DNA here is from genome assembly GCA_963794665.1 of uncultured Alphaproteobacteria bacterium. Classification (GTDB taxonomy): domain Bacteria; phylum Pseudomonadota; class Alphaproteobacteria; order Rhizobiales; family Xanthobacteraceae; genus Pseudolabrys. The sequence continues at coordinate 100,269 of CAWCEW010000022.1, forward strand.
CGCTGATGTAATTGCTGAAGACCAGCGTCAGATAGACGAGGACGCTCGACAGCAGCGGATAGGTGAAATCGAACAGCAGCCTGTTCTGCACGTAGAAGTACCACGAGGCGCCCATCGATATCGCGACGATCGTTGCGCCGACCAGCAGCAGCAGCAGCGGGTTCAGGGTCGGCGCCAGCCAGATGATGACAATGCCGAGAAGAAGCGCGGCGCATAGCTCGACGCCGATCGCATAGTTCGGCGAGGACAAAACGGAATTTGTCAGGATGTTTTCGAGGACCTGCGCGTGGACTTCGACCCCCGGCATCAGAGGATCGACCGGCGTCGTTTTTGAAGTCGAGCAGGCCGACGGCGGATGTTCCGATCAGCACCAGCCGCTGCGCGACGCGATCGGGCGGGACCCGGCCTTCGAGCACGTCGACCGCCGATATGTAGCGGTCCTTGTCATGCGGCGCGAAATGGATCCAAAGCTGGCCGTTGCGGTCGGTCGGGATCACGAAGCCCGGCACGCCGCGCTCTGCACCCCGGCGTGATCGGAGCGGATCAGGACGGTGTTGCTGCCGCTGACGACGCGCAGCATCTCAAGTGTCAGCGACGGCATGATTGCGCCCTGCGCCTGCATCACGACCGGCACGCGCCTGATGATGCCGTCGCGTTCGGGACGGATCGTGAAGAGCCCGCGGCCGCTGGCGGCCTGCTCGAGGGTGGGCACATTGCGCAGCAGGCCGGGGAAATTGAGTAGAAACGGCCGCGCGTCGCCGCCCATGGTTGCAATGCCGATCGGCGGCTGGGCACTGCCGGGTTCTGCCACCGCGAATGGAAGGCCCGATTCACCGACCACAACGCGCGATTTTCGAAAGGCATCGGCAAGTATCGCATCGTTGCTCGGCAACGTGCGCAGCTTTGTCCGCGTCGCCTCGTCAAGGTCGCGGAATGTGTCCGCGGCGATGCCCGGCGACATCCGGTCGGGCTCTGCGAAAACGACGTCGAACGCCACCACCAGTGCGCCCATTTGAGTGAGGCGCGTAATAATGTCGGCCATGCGCGTACGCGGCCAGGGCCACTGACCGAGGCTGTTCAGGCTCTTTTCGTCGATATCGACGATAACGACCGGTCGCTGTGTTGCATCACGCGGGTGCAGCACCTGAAAGAAATCGAAGACGCGGACGCGCAGCTCCTGCACGAGGATGGGGTCGGCCAGCCGCAGTGCCGCGAGTCCGAGGAGCAGCAGGAAAGCGAGTCCCCGGGCCAACCCAAATCGCCGCGCCAATCGTGCAAGCCACGTCATTGAAAATTGCCTGCAACTGGGCAAAGCAGCGCCGCGGTCATTTCTCCCGGAACGCCCGCATGAACTGGTCCTGCAGGGGTTTGATCAGATACGACATCACGCTGCGCTCGCCGGTCTGGACGAAGGCTTCGACCGGCATGCCGGGGATGAGCTTGACCTCGCCGAGCCGCGCGATCTCGCCTTTCGTCATGGCGATACGGGTGTTGTAGTACGTCTGCCCCGTGCGCTGGTCGGTCGTGGTGTCGGCGGCAATGCGCGTGATCGTGCCGTTGATTTCAGGAGTCGTGCGCAGATTGAACGCGGAGAAACGCAACATTGCCGGTTGGCCGACCTGTATCTGGTCGATGTCGCGCGGACTGATCTTGGCTTCGACCTGCAGATTGTCGGATTCCGGCACGATCAGCATGATCGCATCTCCGGCCTGAATGACGCCGCCGACCGTGTGAACTTTCGACTCAAGCACGACGCCGTCTTGTGGCGCACGGATGTCGATGCGCTTGAGCTGGTCTTCGGCGGCGACCTTGCGCTCGACGAACTCGCCATATTTGGCGTCGACCTCGCGCATGTCCTTGGCGACCTCGCTGCTCAGATCCTGATCGATCTGGATGATCTGCAGCTCGGTCTCGGAAATTTTGCCTTTGGTTTGCGCGACCGCGGCGATCAGTTGCGCACGCTCGCCTTCGAGCCGCGCGGCGTCGCGCTCAAGCGCGGTCAACCGCGTGATCTGCACGAGGTTGTTTTTCCAGAGCTCGCGGACGCCGTCCAGCTCCTTGCCGATTAGGCTGATCTCGCGGGCCTTGGCCTCCTGTTGGGCATTCAGTCCGCTGATTTCGTCCTGCAGCTGGGTGATACGTTGTCTCAACTGTGCTTTCTGCCCCAGCCGGGCGTTGCGGCGCAGCTCGAACAACTTGCGCTCATTGGCGAGCGCAATGGCGACGGGGGCATCGTCGGCGTGAGCAAGCAGCATGCGCGGGAACGTAACCGATTCAGCCGCATCACGTTCGGCTTCGAGACGCGCCTTTCGCGCGGCGAGCTCATCCAAGCCTTTGGTGACTATGGCGAGGTTCGCGCGGGTGATCGTATCGTCGAGCTGCACGAGGATATCGCCGGCCTTGACGCGATCGCCGTCCTGAACATTGAGCTTGCCAACGACGCCGCCGGTCGGGTGCTGGACCTTCTTCACGTTCGAATCGACGACGACTGAGCCTTGCGCGATGAGCGCACCGGCGATCTGGGTCGTTGCCGCCCAACCGCCCACGCCGCCGGCGAGCAACAGCACGATCAGGCCGCCGGCCAGAAGATGACGATGGATGGAGTAGCGCGAGCTTCCCGGCGCGGCCGCGGGCAACATATCCGTAGCCCATTTTTCAAGGCGCTCGCTGACAGCATGAATGAACTGCGGGATCTTCATGCGCTTGCACTCCCGCTGTCCGGAACGACCTTGAGTGGCCGAGGTCCCGGGAGCGGCCGTTGCAACACTTTAGCCAGGACCTCGTCTTTGGGGCCAATGACCTGGATGCGCCCTTGATTCATCATCATCAGCCGATCGACGCCTGCAATCGCGCTGGGGCGATGAGCGATCACGACGACAATGCCCTTACGCTCCCGCACGCCCAGGATCGCCTGCGTCAGCGCTTCCTCGCCGTCGGAATCGAGATTTGAATTCGGCTCGTCGAGCACCACCAGGAATGGGTCGCGATAGACGGCGCGGGCCAGCGCGATCCGCTGCGCCTGGCCGGCGGAGAGGGCCGAGCCTTGCTCGCCGATCTGCGTGTCGTAGCCGGCCGGCAAACGGACAATGAGGTCATGCACGCCAACCGCCTTGGCTGCGGCGATCACGGCTTCGTTGTCGGCCTGCGGCTCGAAACGGGCGATGTTCTGCGCCACCGTGCCGGCGAGCAGCTCCACGTCCTGCGGCAAGTATCCGATATGGCGGCCGAGCGAATCCGGCGACCACTGGTCGAGTGCGGCGCCGTCGAGTCGGACGTTCCCGCGTACCGGTTGCCAGATTCCGACGAGCAGGCGGGCAAGCGACGATTTTCCGGAGCCGCTTGGCCCGATGATGCCGAGCCCGTGGCCGGCCTCGAGCTCAAATGTAATGTCCTGCACGACGATTTTCGGCACGCCGGGAGGCGTTGCACTGGCGGCTTCAACGGTCAGCCGCTGCACCGGCGCCTGCAGCTGCATCGGCACCGCTTGCGCTGGCGCTGCCGTCAGCAGCTTGTTCAGCCGCTGCCAGCTCTGCCGCGCGTTGACAAAGCCCTTCCAGTTCGCGATGGCGAGATCGACCGGCGCCAGCGCACGCGCGCTGAGGATCGATCCGGCGATGATGATGCCCGCGCTCGCTTCCTGCTGGATGACGAGATAGGCGCCCACCGCAAGCACGACGGACTGCAGCAGCATCCGGAAAACTTTGGAAATCGCACCGAGGCCGCCGCCGAGATCGCTCGCCTCCTGCTGGCCGTGCATGTATTGCCTGTTCGCCTCGCTCCATCGTGCGGCAATGCGGCCTGCCATTCCCATGGCGATAAGCGCCTCGGCGTTGCGCCGGCTCGCTTCCGCGAGGCTGTTGCGCACAATGGCGGCCTGCGTCGCCGCCTTGGTGGGCGCGCGCATGAGGATCTCGGTGAGCAGCGTCAGCGCGATCAGGATGATCGCGCCGGCGAGCGCCGTAAGTCCGATGAGCGGATGGAATGCAAAGCAGATTGCGAGATAGAGCGGGATCCAGGGCAGATCGAAGAGCGCCACCGGGCCAAGGCCCGAGAGATAGGAGCGGACGGCATCGAGATCGCGCAGCGGCTGCGTGCCGTCATTCTGGCCGCCGATGCGCAAGGGCATTCGTATGAGCGTGTCGTAGACGCGGCCGCTGAGCGTCTCGTCGAGTGCGCCGCCGATCCGGACAAGAATTCGGCCGCGGATTGCGTCGAGCACGCCGAGGGCCGTGAACAGCACCGCCACAAGAACCAGCAAGCCGACCAGCGTCGGCATGCTGCGGCTCGGCAGCACGCGGTCGTAGATTTCGAGCATGAACATCGCGCCGGTCAGCATCAGCACATTGCTCATGCCGCTGATGACGGCCGTGCCATAGAACGCGCCACGGCACGCAGCGAGCGCGGCCGCGAGTTCAGAACGAACCGGAAGCTGGTTTCGATCCGATTGGCTACGCTGCATTGACTGGTACCCGACGAAATCCGCGCCTTGGCATTATTCAGGGCGAACCCGAATAGCCGAAAATTGAGGCCCCACGCATTAAATATGACACGAATGCCGGATTTTGTCGCCGGAGGCGCGGGAGCAGCGTTAACGATGGTTCGGAAGCTGCCGATTTCAGGCGGAACATCCCCATTGCGGGCCGGCCATCTTATAGCGGCTAGGTATGATGGAGGATGTCGCTTCCGCTCAGGTTGATGTTCGAGCCGGTCAGGTGGATTTCCATGTCGACATGGCCGGCGCTTGCCGTCGTGTTGACGTAAACGATGGTCTGGGAGCCATCTTTGAACCAGCTGATGCTGTTGGCCGCCACCGACTCACCCGCTGTAGCCATCTGATGCAGATTGGTGGTTCCGGGAATCGTCGTGAAATCGAGATGGTCAGTGCCAGGCGTGAAGTCCTGGATCGTGTCAAAGGCTGCCGGCGTGGAGTCGGCGATGGCCTTGAACACGAACGTATCGCTGCCGGGGCCACCATTCATGATCTGGGAGCCGGTGTTTCCGATCAGAACGTCGTTGCCAGCGTTACCATTCATTGTGACAGCGCCGGCTTTGGCAATGAGAATGTTGTCTCCTGAGTTACCGTCCATGGCACCGCTGGTATCTTGCGAAACTGTCACTTGGGCAGTCGTGGTCAAAGAACCGCCCGTGGCCGTGTAGTTGAATGAGCCTCCACTTCCGCCGGTGTCATTGAAAGTGACCACGCCACTGCCAAGCGTTGCAGTCCCGCTCGAGGCGCCCGAGGTGCTGGTGATGCTGAGTGGATTATCGAGGTCCTGATCGTTGGCCAGCAGCGCCCAATTGGGAATTTGGAACGCGGTTCCGGTCCCGAAATTCGTGATGACGTTGTCGGCCGTTGCAAAAGGCAGATCGTCGACCGCCGTCACGTGGATGGTCGTCGTGGCGACATTGCTGTCGGCCAATCCGTCGTTAACCGTGACAGTCAGCGAGCGATCAACCGTGCTTGGGTTGTCGCTCGTATTGCTGAAGAGGATGTGGCTGAGCGCGTCCTGATAATTCGCCAGACTGGCATCGCCCGTGCAGTGTCAGCACGCCGGTCGCCGCATTGTAGCCCGATGCGATGATTCCGACGGGGAGCGTCCCCGTCACCGACAAAAGATCGTTCGCCTGATGGTTGGTGATCGTGACTGTTGCAGAGTGCACGATTGCATTGTGGTCGGCGTCGGTGATCTGCGGCGGCAATATGCCGACGGCGCTGTTCTCGGTGTAATTTATTGTCTGCGTCGCGCTGGCCGTGGTCGCGATACGACAATTTGACGTTGTCGACATAGACGACATCGCCATCATCGACGTCGTCGCCGACCGAGAACCGTAGCGCCACAGTGTTTATTGCACTTCCCGACGAAAGATCGAAACTGAAGTGCTGATACGAACCGTCGATGAAGCTGCCGTTGCCGGTAGCGCCGATCTGACCAATCTGGGTGAAAGCGCCGCCATTGATCGAAGCGAAGACAATGAATTGGTCGTTTGTCTGTCCGCTGGGTATGTCGCGCCGGTAATCGAATTCGACCTTCGCGGTGTTGCCGGCTCCAACAAGATTGAAAGTGCGCGTGAGCGTGTCGGGAACGTCCGACTCGGCATCGAGGTCGCTCAGCCTGATCTGGAAATTTCCAGCCGCAGTCGTCGGGTCATGAGCGACCTGGAATTCACCGTTGAGCGGGCTTCCGTTCACGGCGCCGTTGGAATTGTTGCCCGCCTCGACCCAGGCGCCGTAGTCCTGCGTATTGAATTGATCGAGGCTGTAGGAGCCGGTGTACTTGATGACCGGCGCGTCGTTTGTGCCATGTATCGTGACTGTAATGGGCTCGGTGACAATGCCGCCCTTGTGATCATTGACTGTGGCGATATAGGTCAGGGTCACCGTTTCGTTTTGGGCGAGGAAGTCGAGCGTTTTGTCTGCAACACTGTAGGTCCAGGTGACCGAGCCGCTGCTGGTGTTCGGCGGAGTTGGACCCAGGACGAGGCTGTTAAAGATGGCTGTTTGCTGAGGCACGGTGAGCGACAGCGGAGTGACCCCATCGGCGGCGGTATAGGTGTAGCCACTGAACGCTGTGGTTACGGTTGGCCGGTCGCTCAGGTCGACATCGCTAAAGTTGATCGTGCCTGAAACCGAATCCGTGTTTGGATTGTTAGTTCCCGATAATTCCGCGAAAGAATTAGGCGTAGTCGTAACCACCGGCTTGTCTTCGGTGCCGTTGACAGTGATGACGATGTT
>CAWCEW010000023.1:0-24158 GCA_963794665.1 uncultured Alphaproteobacteria bacterium
TCCTCCGATTGCACGACGCGCACGCGACGAGCATTTTGTATCCGTGATGCTGACCATCACGGAGCAAAGCGATGGGGTCGGTCGAATTGCCGATGATTGCTTTAATTGGTTTGCTGGTCGGCACAGTGACGATAGCAGCTGCCGTCGTTTGGTTGGCGAAGTCCGTTTCGATTGCGTGACATCGAACGAACATCGCGCCACCATCCGTCCAAGCGCTACAAAATAATGCTCGGATTGCGGATGCATTGATCGCAGTCGAGCAAATTCACCTGCTTGGCTGAGATCTTCCATTGGCCATCGAGCTTGCGGAAACGATGCCCGGTCCACCCGCACAGCGTGCGGATTTCATTGTCCCAGAATTCACTGATGATGAAATTCGAGCGCACCATGCGGTGGTCGCCGGCGCGGCCACGGAAGACTTCGACGTTTGCGACAAGGCGCGCCGTCCGTGACGAGGGCGCTTGCGACCACGCATATCCTGTGCGCAGCCGATAGACGCGGTCCTCAAGCCGCCGCCGGTCGTCGAACATGACGGCGATCTCGCGCCGCGGGTCGCCACGTTCTGGCGTTGAAGGCACCCAATAGGCGCACTCGGGCGCAAAGAACTTCAGCCAATCCTCAAACAGGAGATTGTCCAGAATGCGCGCCTCCTGCTCAACCAGCCGCCGAAACAGGTCGCGCTCGGCTGCATCTTCAATCGCACGGTCGTCGGTCTGCCAGTCGGAAAAATCCTCGACCAGCTCGCTGTAGAAGCGCGTCGGTCACGTAGTACGAGAAGCGCGACGGATCGTAGTTGGCCTGCCTACGCATGGTCATGGCTCCCGCCGGATAGCGATGTCGGGTTCGCGCTTTCATCAGCCGTTTCCATTCGCGGATGTACTCGCGCATGAAGAGCTCATCGGTCGCCGGCCCTTTGATCGTCCCGTCTTTAAGGGTCTCGATCCGCCCCGGTATGCCGAGGCCGCGGTGCATGTAGATCCATTCATCTTCGATGCAGCGAAGGCCACGCTGGATCTGCTCGAAATTGGTGATGTCGTCGACCTCGCCGAAATTCGGAAAGCCCTCCTGCGTGCGCATGCGAAGCGCGTTGATGTCGTTCAACGCGTCGGCGCCGATGCTGCCGTCGACGTCCTCGATCTTGGTGCCGTACCAGATCGCGTCGGTTTCCTCGAACGAGACCGGCTGGAAGACCTGGATGTGATTGCCGAGCAGCGAGAGATTGGGAAAGACGTTGATGTTCACCGGCTCCGAGCCGGCAAGATCGAGAAGCGACTCGGCCTCGTCGCCGTATTTCGCACGCAGCTTCTCGGCGACATGCTCCATGCCCGGGTGCAGGGATTCGATCGCCCATAGACTGCCGGGACGTTTCTCGAGATTTGGCCGCTTGTCTTTGAAATGATGGCCGTTGCCCATGTACTGGATGTACATCGGTTGCTCGTCGGGTTGTTGCTTGTAGTAGGACATGCCCTTCGCTGTGTCCTCGTCCTTGAACCGGTTCTCGGTTTCGAGCAAGCGATCGATGCGAATAGATGACGTGGTAGCCGTCGCCTGAATTGTCGTAGGCCAGCTTCCAGTTACCCTTGTATTTGAACCGGTTGGCCTCGCACACGGTGACCTTGCCGCCCGGATTGCGGTCGAGCCATTCATCGATCGGTCTTCTTGATCGGGCCCAAGATGATCTTCGATCGACGGCGCGCCGACATTAAGCGTCCCGAAGATGAAGCCGCGATACGACTCCACGCGCGGCACCTGCGCCAGATTGAACTTCGGGTCGCGAACAAGCTTCTCTGCATATCCGTCGGGCCATGGCACGCCGCGAAGCTTGCCCGAGTTCGCGAAATTCCATCCGTGATAGGGGCACTGAAACGAGCGCGCATTGCCCTTATTCCAGCGGCAAAGCGTCGTGCCGCGGTGGGTGCAACGGTTAAACAGCGCCCGGATGATGCCTTCCGAGTCGCGCGTGATGATGAGCGGGCGCAGGCCCAGCTTGCCGGTAATGAAATCGTTTGCGTTCGGAATCTGGCTTTCGTGCGCGAGATAGACCCAGGTGCCGCCGAAGATATGCGTCATCTCCGTGTCGAACACTGCCGGGTCGGTGTAGATCAGCCGATGCACCCGGTCTTCCTGCACAAGCTCGTCCCAGTCGTACAAAGGGGCGTTGCCGGCGCGCGACGGGACTCGCATCCGTTCCAATGTTGTCATCGTGGGATCCTCTTGCTCCCTGCTTCGCCGGTGCGCCTCGTCAGAAGAAATCGAAGTACTCGTCCTGCTCCCATTGCGTGGTCGCGTCGCTGCCGCGGTCTATGCCGTTGTCCCTGGCATATGTTTCGTAACGCTGCAGTTCGGTTCGCTTGATCTTGACGTAGTAGTCGACAAAGGTCTTTCCAAACTGGTCTCTGAACAAGGGCTCCTGGTCGAAGAGCGCCAGCGCGTCCGCGAGCGTCGCGGGAAGCATCGGACATTGCGACGTGTACGGATCAGTCTCGGGAGCGCCGGGATCGCGTTCATGGTCGACGCCATCAAGGCCCGTAACGATCTGCGAGGCAATATAAAGATACGGATTTGCCGACGGCTCGCCCATGCGGTTTTCGATGCGGGTGGCCGGATCCTTTGTGCCGCCGAGGACCCGCAGCATCACCCCGCGATGATCGAGGCCCCACGCCGCCCGATCCGGCGCGAGAGAATTGATACGGAAGCGCCGGTATGCGTTGACGGTGGGGTTGGCGAGGACGGTGCTTGCAAGCGCGTGGTGCAGCAGGCCGCCCAGGTATTGCTTGCCGAGCAGGGGAAAGCACCTCCTCGGATGACTTCGGCATGAAGAGATTCAGCCCGGTCTTCGCGTTTGTTAGCGACTGGTGCAGATGCCAGCCGCTCGAGTAAAAGCCTTTGAGCGCCGGCCGGCACATGAAGGTCGCGAGATAGCCGAGGCGACGGCAGACCTGGCGCGTGGCGGTGCGGAAGAGAACGAGATTGTCGGCCGCTTCGAGCGCGGTTCGGGGTGCGAATGTGCATTCCACCTGTCCGGGGCCCCATTCATTTTCAAACGATCTAAGCGGAAGATCCAGTTTCTCCAACGCATCCGCCACCGCGGAAAGCGGCACTTGCATCCGGTCCAGATTGGTTTCCGAATGGAACGAATATCCCGGCTCGACAGGATAGACGTTCGGCGCGCGGCCCTTGAGGCCGGGCGCCCCGATGTTCTCAAGTGTCAAATGCTCCTCGGCGCGCCGCAGCAGGTACCATTCGACCTCGAGGCCGATGCGGCACTCCATCCCTCTTTCTGCCAGGCGCTCGATCTGTCGCCGCAGCAGATGCCGCGGCGAAAAATAGAAAGGCTTGCCGGAGATGAAATATTCGTCGCACAAAATCCAGCCGACATCCGGCTCCCAGGGAAGCACCCGAAAGGTTGCGGGATCGGGAACGATGATGCAGGTTTGGCGACCCCGTCATTTCGTCGAGGTCCATCCCGCCGCCTCGCGTGAAGGACGCGAACGTGCGCGCGCCCGACGCATCGAGCGTCGTGGTCGCGACGTTTATGTTGTACCCGTTCTTCAATGCGTCCAGGAACGCGGGGAGCGTGACTGTTTTCGCGCGCGAGGCGCCGTGCGGGTCGGCCCAGGCAACGCGAAACAGTTTCAATTTTTCCTTCTTGACCCGCGCCGTAAGCGCCTTGGCGAGACGGTGCTGATCGTCCGTCCAAAGACCGTGCCTTTCGATAAATCCGCTCGCCTGGGTCATCACTGCGTCCGCACCGGATAGGCTTCTTTATCCCATTTTATGGCCGCCAGCGCTCAACCTGCAGTGTCATTGCGGAGCAATTGGTCAAGCTTGCCCTCCCGGTCGAGCGTTTGGAGCTCTTCGTGGCCTCCAACGTGAAGGTCCCCAATAAAGACCTGCGGGACGGTCACCCGTCCGTTTGCTCTCTCGATCATTTCGTCGCGGCGCTCCCAATTGCCACCGATGTCAATCTCAGTGAAGGAAACGCCTTTGCGCTTCAGCAGCGATTTTGCAGAGGCGCAGTAGGGGCAGTAGCGCGCGGTATAGATGCGGACTTCTTTCATCGCGCGCCCAGCTAGTTTGCAATTGCCTGATAGACCAGCGTCCGCATCAGATAGCGGTAGTGCATCCGCTGCGCCGGCGCCTGCATCAGGAGGATGGCGATGAGCTCCTGCTTCGGGTCGATCCAGAAATAGGTTCCCGTGACGCCGCTCCACGAGAAGTCACCGACCGATCCCGGCAATGGATTGCGTCCGGCATGCGTTCTCACCGCGAATCCAAGGCCAAAACCAATGCCGAGCTCCGGCGATGGCGCCAACGCGCCGAACAGAACTGGTGTAGAGGGGCTGCGGCGAGTCTCCGGCGTCAGGTGATCGGATGTCATGAGCGCGATGGTCGTGGGTGAAACGAGTCTGGTGCCGCCAAGCTCGCCGCCATTGAGCAGCATCTGGCAGAAGCGCACATAGTCGCGCGCGGTCGACAGAAGCGCGCTGCCGCCGGAAATCCAGTTTGACCGAATGGTCGGATCGCGCATCGGTGGGCGTTTGCCGGTTGCAGGATCGACTTGAGGTTGGGCGGCGCGCGCATAGGCGATCGGTCCGAAGCTTGAATCCTTGAGCCCGAGCGGCTTGCAGATGCGCTCGATGATGAAGCGGTCGAGGTCCATTCCGCTTGCCGCCTCGACCACGCGGCCGAGCACGTCCGTCGACATGCCGTACTGCCACGTACTGCCGGGCTGATAGGCGAGGGGAACCGTGGCGAGTCTCGTGGCCATCTCGGCGTTGGTGTGCTTGTCATCGCCGACTTTGGCGGCCTCGTAGGCCTGTTTGAGCGGCGGCCCCGTCAGGTGCGCATAGGTGAAGCCGGACGTATGGCGCAGCAGGTCCTGCACGGTCATTTGCCGCCGACACGGCTCGGTCATGAGGGTCTTTGCCGAGGCGTTGTCGGAATCGATCGCGACCTTCAGCTCGGAAAATTCGGGAATGAAATGCGCAACCGCATCGGCAATCAGCAGCCTGCCTTCCTCGGCGAGCATCATCGCAGAGAGAGAGGTAAGCGGCTTGGTCATTGAGGCAACACGGAAGATCGTATCGACTTCCATCGCGGTGCCGGCCTCGCGGTCGCGATAACCAAGCGCCGTCTCGTATGCGATCTTGCCGCGCCGCGCGATCAATGCGACGGCGCCGGGCACAATTCCCTTGTCGATGTCCGATTTCAGCGTGTCCGTCAGTCGCTGCAGGCGTTCAGACGAGAGGCCAACGTCTTCGGGTTTGTCTGCCCGCGGCAGTTCAAAGTTCATTTCATATTTCCTATTTCCAGAACTGGCGTGATGCGAGCGCCGCGCCGTCCGCCATCGCCTTGAGCTTCGCGAATACAACATCGGGATCCACGGCGGCCTGCCCGACCCAGGTGCCGAAACCGCAGTCGCTGCCGGCGATCACATTCTCTCTCCCGATCAGATTGGCGTAGCGGGCGATGCGCTGCGCGATCAGGTCGGGATGCTCGATGAAATTCGATTTCGACTCGATCACGCCCGGTATCAGAACCTTGCCGTCCGGCAGTTTCACCCGCTCGAACAAAGTCCATTCGTGCGCATGGCGCGGGTTGGCGGCCTCGAGCGAGATCGCCACGGGTTTGGCTGCAAAGACGAGGTCGATGACGTCCGCGAGCGGCACATCGCGGTGATGCGGACCCTCGTAGTTGCCCCAGCAAAGGTGCATGCGCAGCTGCTCCGGTGGAATGTTTGCGACCGCATGATTGAGCGCCTCGATGTGGAGCTGCGCACGCTTGCGGAATTCCGGCAGGCTCAGATCGGCGTACTGAATGTGACGTCCCATCCCGAGGTCGGGGCAATCGATCTGCAGAACGAATCCGGCTTTGGCGACGGTCTCGTATTCGTGACGCATCGCATCGGCGATCGCGTAAATATAGGTTTCGAAATCCTTGTAGTGGTCGTTGCGAAAGAACAACGACACCACGCCGGGGGAGGCGGCGCTCATGAAGCCGCCGGCGGCCTTCACATCCTTGAGCGCCGCCTTGAGATTGTCGGTATCGGTTTGCGGAGCCTGCTTGTCCCGCACGCTGATCGGCGCGTTGCAGGCGGGCGTCTTGCGGCGCGAGCGGCCCGGATCGCCGAACACGCGTTTTTCCAGGCGGGGGAAGTCGGCAAGGTCCTGATAGACGAACGTATTGCCCGTGCCGCCGAATCCGTTGAGTCGGTCCTTGATGTAGGTGGCGTAGCTCGGCTTCGACAATTCGCCGTCATTGATCAGGTCGACGCCGGCATCGGCTTGTTTGCGGACGATTTCGGCCACCGCAGCGCGCACGCGTGCGGCAAGGGCCTGTGGGTCGACGGGTACGCCCTCTTCCTTTGCGTACATCATGCGGATGAGGTCATCCGGACGCGGCAGGCTACCTGTATGGGTGGTCAGAAAACGGTCGCGGCTACGCTGCACGGCTTGAACTCCCTGAACGAACTGTAAAGCAGGCCGTGGCCGCTAACCACGGGTGGGCGGCTCGCGTTGACAGTCGCGGGTGGGCTGCGTATGTACCCGGCAAACAGCAGCCCGAGATTGACATGAAAGTCCGCAACTCCCTGAAATCCCTGCGTGGCCGGCACCGCAATAACCGCCTGGTGCGGCGTAAGGGACGGGTCTACATCATCAACAAGACCAACCGCCGCTTCAAAGCCCGGCAGGGCTGAAATCGGCGCATTGGCGCCTGTTCCGTCGCCCCATATTGGCCAAAAAACGCGGAGAGATTAAACTCCGCCTATGCGCACACGATTCCTCACAGCGCTTCTGATTGCTGCAACGGCCGCGATTTCTGCCGCGCCGGCCGGGGCGCAATCCGGCAACTGGGTGAAGCCGCCCGACAAGCTGCCTCACGTCGGACGGGGTGACAAAACCCGTAACCTCGATTTCCTGTTCGGCGCGCTGAAGGTCGCGCCTGACGATGTCACCGCCAAGGCCATTGAGGAACGCATCTGGGCGTTGTGGACGCTCTCGCCGAGCGACACTGCCAATCTTTTGATGACTCGCGTGAAGACTGCGATCGAGGCAAAGGATCTCGATCTGGCGATCAAACTGCTGAACGCGATTGTAAAGGTGAAGCCCGACTACGTGGAAGCTTGGAACCGGCGCGCCACGATCTACTATATGAAGAAAGATTACGGCCGCGCGCTCAACGACATTCGCGAGGTTCTCAAGCGCGAGCCCCGGCATTTCGGTGCGCTGGCCGGCCTCGGGCTGATCATGCAGGATATCGGCGACAACAAGCACGCGCTGGAGGTCTATCGCCGCGCACTCACCCTTTATCCGCGAATGGAGCGTATTCCCGATCTCGTGAAGACCCTGCAGGAAAAGGTCGAGGGCAGGGACATCTGATCTGATCTGACGGCTGTCGCCAGCTGCAATTAGTCCGCGGCGGCATCTGCGCCGACATAGGCGATGCGCAGCATGTTGGTCGCGCCGGGTGTGCCGAGCGGAACGCCGGCAACGACAATCACGCGTTGGCCGACTTTTGCAAATCCTTCCTTGACTGCAATCCTGCAGGCGCGATCGACCATGTCGTCCTGGTCGTGCGCATCCTCGGTGACGACGCAATGGACGCCCCACGCGACGGCCAGCCGCCGTCCAGTGGCGATGTTCGGTGACAGCGCGACGATCGGAGGGCGCGGGCGTTCGCGCGCGACACGCAACCCGGTCGAGCCCGATGACGTCCAGCAGATGACCGCGGCAAGATCGAGCGTGTCGGCGATATGGCGCGCCGCATCGGCAATCGCGTCCGCACCGGTTGCTTCGGGTTCGGCGCGCTGGGCGGTGATGATGTTGCGGTAAAGCGGGTCGCCTTCGACCTCTTCTGCAATCCTGTTCATCGTCGCAACCGCCTGGACCGGAAATTGCCCGGCCGCCGATTCCGCCGACAGCATCACTGCGTCGGCGCCTTCGAAAATGGCGGTGGCTACGTCGGACACCTCGGCGCGCGTCGGAACCGGTGCATTGATCATCGATTCCAGCATTTGCGTGGCGACGACCACTGGCTTGCCCGCGACGCGGCATGCGCGCGTCATTTGCTTCTGCACGCCAGGCACTTTTTCCAGGGGCATTTCCACGCCGAGATCGCCGCGCGCGACCATCAATGCATCCGCGAGATCCATGATTTCGGAAAGCCGATTGACCGCCTGCGGCTTCTCGATCTTGGCCATCACGGCCGCACGCCCGCGCGTGATTTTCTTTGCCTCGGCGATGTCTTCCGGGCGCTGGATGAACGACAGTGCCACCCAGTCGATACCGGTTTCGAGCGCGGCTTCGAGGTCCGACCGGTCCTTATCGGTCAGAGCCGAAAACGGGATCGTCGTATCCGGCAGGCTTACGCCTTTGCGGTCGGACAGCTTCCCGCCGACGGCAACGCGGGTCGTAATCCGCTTCGAATCCGCTTCGGTAACGGTGAGCCTGACCTTGCCATCGTCGATCAGCAACGTGTGGCCTGGCTTGATGGTGGCAAAAATTTCCGGATGCGGCAGGTAGGCGCGCTTGGCATCTCCGGCTGCGGTGTCGGCATCCAGCACGAACGTGTCACCGGCTTTGACGATCGCAGAGCCGCCAGTGAACGTACCGAGGCGAAGCTTCGGGCCCTGCAGGTCGATGAGCACTCCAATCGGGCGGCCGGTGTCGCGCTCGACGGCGCGGATCATGCCAACCAGCTCGCGCATGCGATCCTGGGTGGTGTGGCTCATGTTGATGCGAAAAACGTCGGCGCCCGCCTTGAACAGCTGCGCGATCATGTCGGCATTCGACGACGCGGGTCCGAGCGTGGCGACGATCTTGGCGCGGCGCAGACGTCTCATGGCCGGACGCCTCCGGCCGGCGGCGACAACGTCGTCGGCGGGCGTGAATTTCCAAGGGGCGCGCGCGGGGGCAATGGGCGCTCGGGCGCTTGTTCGGCGGTGTCCGTCAGCTGCACCGTCCAGGAGCGCTGCTCGTTGGTGTCGACCTCGAAAAAGCCGGTGCGATCGTAGCCGCGCGCCAGACAGTTCTCAGTCCCGCGGATGGTGAACTCCTTCTCACGTGAGCACATGTAAGCCTTGCCGGACCATTCGCCGCCGCGGTCGTAATCGACCGCATAGATGTAATAGTAACGCGCAACCAGTGCGCCGCGGAGCAGCGTTTCGCAAGAGCGTGAGGAAACGTTCCACCAGCCCTCCGTCGTCCACCCCTCATTATCCTTGTATCCGATCGCGACACCCACGCGACTGCCGGTGTTGTTGCAAAGGCGGAAATCCGCTTTGGCGGGCGGCGCCGAGACTGCCAGCGCCGCGGTGAGGACCGCCAGGAGGGTAACGATATGCAAAATGTGACGCCTGATGGCGATGAATGGCAAAGCGGTCACACGTGTCGGCGGTTCCGAAAGATGTGCGGTTGTGGCGTGTTCGGTCACGGCGTGTCAACGACGATGGCACGGAAGTCGTTCACGTTGGTGTAAGTCGGCCCGGGAGAGAGCAAAT
The DNA here is from genome assembly GCA_963794665.1 of uncultured Alphaproteobacteria bacterium. Taxonomy (GTDB): domain Bacteria; phylum Pseudomonadota; class Alphaproteobacteria; order Rhizobiales; family Xanthobacteraceae; genus Pseudolabrys. The sequence goes on from CAWCEW010000023.1 coordinate 9,503, forward strand.
CCCCAAGGGCTGTGAAAAATCCGGTCGAATTATTGTCGGCAAGGAAGGCGGCGGGATCGAGGCCTTTGGCCTGCGCGCGCGCCACTGATTCGCCATCAACCAGCGCGCCCGCCGGGTCGGTTGCCGCCCCCGAGCCGCCGTCGGTGCCATCCGTATCGCCGGCGAGCGCCGCGACCGCCGGCAACTCCCGAGAGGGCGATTGCGAGCGCCAGCGCGTATTCCTGATTGGGTCCGCCGCGTCCTTTTCCGCGGATCGTAACGGTCAGTTCGCCGCCCGAGATAATGACGGCGCGTTTGCCTCTGGCCCCGCAATTCGCGGGCGAGGCGTGCGTGGGCAGCGGCAACATCGCGCGCTTCACCTTCGACCCGGTCGCCGAGCGAAATGCATTCATATCCGGCCGCGCGGACCGCCTCCTCGACCGCGCGCATGGCGTCGGCCGGCCGCGCGGCCAACTTGAACTGGCTGCCGGCAAATGCCGGGTCGCCTGGCTTTGGCGATTCATTTTTCTGGTTGGTCAGCGCTTGCGTGATCGCCGCCGGGGTTGCGATCTTGTATTTCGCGATGATGGCTCGCGCGTCGGCGAGCGTCGTCGGATCGGGAACGGTCGGCCCCGAGCCGATCGCGGACGGATCATCGCCCGGTACGTCCGAGATCGCGATCGTCAAAAGCTTTGCCGGATGAGCATGCCGCGCCAGGCGTCCGCCTTTGATGCGCGAGAGATGTTTGCGCACGGTGTTGATTTCACCGATGGCCGCGCCGGAGCGCAGAAGCGCACGGGTCACGCGTTTGTTTGTCCTCAAACGATATTCCTTCGGCCGGCGCGATCCAGTTCGCCGAGGCGCCGCCCGACATCAGCACCAGGACGAGATCGTCCGCGCCCGCGTCGTCGGCCAAAGCAAGTGCGCGATCGGCGGCCTCGAGGCCCGCAGCATCCGGTATCGGATGTCCGGCCTCGATCATCCGAACCTTGCGAAGATGGCGCGCATAGCCATGCCGTGCGACGGCGACCCCGGTCAGGCGCTCCGACGCAATTCGCATCTGGTCGAGGTAGTGCGCTTCGGCCGTCTCGGCCATCGAGCCAGCGGCCTTGCCCGCGGCGAGCACTATCAACCGGCCTGAAGGCAAAGCGGGGAGAAGAGGTGGAAGGCACGTTGCCGGATGTGCCGCCGATACCGCGGTGCGAAACAGCCCTGCGAGAAAAGAGCGCAGGCTATCGTTCGAACTTCCCATCTCTGCCCACTGCCGAAAAAACCTGCTTATATTGGCCGCTCGACCGGCCAGCCGCAGCGAGCCGGCTGGGGCGAGCATTGAAAAGACAAGGAATCGATTCCGGTCAGTAGATCGAACGATCTCGGGTGCGAAGTCAAACCCAAGCACCTGTACGGTATCGGTTCCCTGACGAGATGGTTTGGTATCCAACGATTTGGAGTGTGACGTGCTGAGCTAGCGTATCGCAAACAAAGGATGCCGGTGCAAAGCCGGCAAGCATGCACAAGAGGAGGGCGACTGTGATGCGAAGGAATAAATTGGCCGCGGTCGGGGCGTTTGTCGCGGCTGCTGCGATGTTGCTGGTTGCCGGCGCACCGGCACAGGCACAAGATTCGATCAAGATCGGATGGGCGATTTCCAAGACCGGGCCTTTTGCGGCGGGCGCCGGCGTCACCACGCTGCCGAACTATCAGGTGTGGGTGAAAGACGTGAACGATGCCGGCGGCATTAATGTCGGCGGCAAGAAGCTCAAGATCGAAGTGATCGAATACGACGATCGCAGCAATTCGGAAGAAATGATCAAGGCGGTCGAGCGGCTCGCTACGCAGGACAAGGTCGATTTCATCCTGCCGCCCTGGAGCACGGGCATGAACCTCGCGGCCGCGCCGATCTTCAACAAGCTCGGCTATCCGCAGCTTGCTGTCACGGCCAATACCAACCAGGCGCTGGAGCTGACGAAGCGCTGGCCTAACCTGACTTTCTGGCTCGGCCTGCCGTCGGAGATCGTCGACGGCATCGTCGAAACCTTCGCCAAGCTCGAGAAGGACGGCAAGATCAACAAGAAGATCGCGATGATTGCGGTCGGCGATCAGTTCGGCATCGAGCTGTCGACGGCGACGCGCGCGGGCCTGAAAAAGGCGGGCTTCGATCTGGTCTATGACAAGTCTTATCCGTTCGGCACGCAGGACATGCAGCCCGTGCTCAAGGACGCGCAAGCGGCCAATCCCGACGTTCTCCTCGCTTTCAGCTATCCGCCTGACACTTTCGCAATCACCGACACCTCCAAAGTGCTCGGCTTCAATCCCAAGGTCTTCTTCGTCGGCGTGGGCACCGCCTTCCCGATGTACAAGGGCAAGTTCGGCCACGGCCGCGGAGGGGATCATGGGCATCGGCGGCTCCGATGCCTCGCTTCCGGGCATCAAGTGGTACATCCAGCACCACAAGGACATCATCGGGCGTGAGCCCGATCGCTGGGCGAGCCCGATCACCTATGCCAGCCTGCAGGTGCTGCAGCAGGCGATCGAGACGCGTGGGCAAAGTCGACCGCGCGGCCGTGATCAAGGAGATCAACACGGGCAGCTTTGACACCATCATCGGCAAGGTCAAATTGGAGAACGGCCTCAACAAGAATATCTGGGCCGTTGGCCAATGGCAGGGCGCGGACTTCTTCGGCGTCGCGCCAATTTCAAAGCAGGGTGCCAAGCCTGTCGATCGGCCAAGCCGGCGTGGCAATAGAACAAACTGGTCATTCCGGGGCGCGCGAAATAGCGCGCGAACCCGCGAATCCAGGGTAATGGTTCTGCGCTTGTGACTGGATTCCGGATCGGCAACCAAACTGGCTCTACGCCGATTTGGATGCCGTCCGGAATGACTGCGAATGCACTTCTCATGACTCTCGCGCTCGACATCGTTCTCTCCGGGCTGGTGCTCGGAGGGATGTATGCGCTGATCGCATTGGGGCTCACGCTCCAATACGGCATCGCGCGCATCATGAACCTCTCGTATGGCGAGTGTCTTGTCGCCGCGGCGTTTGCCGCGCTCTATCTTTACAGCGGCATGGCGGTGAACCCGATCGTCGGCCTGCTCGCCGTCGTGCCCGCTTCATTCGCAGCCAATTGGCTGCTTTATCAGATCGTGCTGATGCCGCTGGTCCGGCGCGCAAGAAATCAGGGCATGCTGGAGGTGGACAGCATCCTCGGCACGTTCGGAATTCTGTTCGTCATCCAGGGCCTGATGCTGCTGACGTTCGGCGGCTCGTCTGCAGAGCTATTCGTACCTGTCGGTGCCGGTCCATATCCTTGGCACCACGCTCGCGCTCAACCGCCTACTCGCGCTGCTGTTCGCCTGGTCATCGGCGGCGTTCTTTATCTTGTCCTGACACGCACGCGCTACGGCACGGCGCTGCGCGCCATCGCGGTCAATCCCGACGCCGCCCGGCTGTCCGGCATCGACATGCATGCGGCTTCGGCGCTCGCCTTTGCGGCGGCGGCGCCATTGTCGGCGCGGGCGGCGTCCTGATCAGCATGTTCCTGACGTTCAGCGCGGCAATGGGCGTGGTCTTCACCATGAAGGCGCTGATCGTCGTCATCATGGGCGGCGTCGGCAATATGCTCGGCGCGTTGATCGCCGGCCTGCTGCTCGGAATTTGCCGAGACGGCGGTGGCGCGGCTGGTCGATCCCGGCCTGACCATCGCCGTCACTTATGCGCTGTTCCTGAGCGTGCTGCTGTGGCGGCCGACCGGTCTGTTCGGGAGGCCGGCGCGTTGACTGCGCGAAAATTGGCGCTTGTCGCCGCGGCTGCGGTCGTCATCGCGGCGCTTGCCGCCTTTCCGTTGGTCGCGAGCGGCTATCACCTCGCACTCGCCATCAGCCTTCTGTATTTCACGGTGCTGGCGACCGCCTGGGCGCTCTTCTCCGGGTCCGACCCATTACATCTCGCTCGCGACGGCAGCCTTCTTCGGCATCGGCGCCTATACGACCGCGGTCCTCACCGATTTTCTGCCGTGGCCGGTGGTGCTCATTGCGGCAGCTGTTGTCGGCGTCGTCGTGGCGCTGATCGTCGGCCTGTCGACGCTGCGCCTGTCGGGAATCTATTTCGTGATCTTCAGCTTCGGCCTGGCCGAGCTCATCCGCCAGCTGGTCGCCTGGTACGAAATCAACATCCACGGCTCGGTCGGGCGCTACATCTTCGCCGACACCACTCGGAAGGCATCTACTGGCAGCCTGCTGGCGCTCGTCGTCATGGTACTGGTCGCCGGCTGGCTGATCCGCCACTCCCGGCTCGGCCTTGCCGTCCGCGTCATCGGCCAGGACGAGGCGGTCGCCCGCCACTGCGGCATCGACACGACCCGCGCCAAGCTCGTTTTGTTCGCGGTGAGCGCCGCCTTCATGACCGTGACCGGGGCGGTGATGGCGCCGCGCTGGACCTATATCGACCCGGCGATCGCGTTCAACCCGGTGCTCTCCTTCGAGGTCGTGATCATGGCGCTGTTCGGCGGCGCCGGCACGTTGTTCGGTCCGCTGCTCGGCGCCGTGCCGCTGGTCCTGCTGTTCGAAGTGCTGATCGCGACGTTTCCGAACTATTTCAGCATCGTCTTGGGCGCCATTTTCGTGCTGATCGTCTATGGCCTGCCGAACGGCGTGATCGGCTTTCTGCAAACGAAGCTGCCACATATCGCGATGTCGCCTTTGACAGAGGCCGTAACCCGATTTGTATGGCCGCGTGCGGCGGAGCACGACCCCGTGCGCGACGCGCCGGTCCTGCAGCTCGCGAATGTGCGCAAGGCCTTTGGCGGCCTGCTCGCCGTCGACGAGGCGAGCTTTACGCTCCGCCGCGGCGAAATCCTCGGCCTGATCGGCCCCAATGGATCCGGCAAAACCACCGTCCTCAATGTCATTTCCGGCGCGCTGCGTGCCGACCGCGGCACCATCGCCCTTGCAGGCCGGCCGATCGCATTGCTGCCGGCGCACCGCATCGCGCAGCGCGGCATCGCGCGGACGTTTCAACTGGTGCGCGTCCTTCCCGACTCGAGCTGCCTGGAGAACGTCGCCGCCGGCATTGCCTTCCACGCGAAGCCGGTCTGGGGCGCCGCGGCCGAGGATCGCGCCCGCGCTTTGCTGTCGCGCGTCGGCGCTCGGCGACAAGACGGACACACCGGCAGCGCAGCTCACTTACATCGACCAGAAGCGCCTCGAGCTCGCGCGGGCGCTCGCGCTTTCGCCGGTCGTTCTGCTCCTCGACGAATGGCTTGCCGGCCTCAACCCCTCGGAACTGCAGGTCGGCATCGCGCTGGTGAAAATGCTGCGCGAGGAAGGACTGACGATCATCATCGTCGAGCACGTGATGGACGCCATTCGCTCGCTTTGCGACCGTTGCGTGGTCATGAATGCCGGCCGCATCATCGCGGAAGGGCCGCCCGCCGCCGTGCTCGCCGACCGGGAGGTCATCCGCGCCTACCTTGGAGAGCCCGATGCTTGAGATCCGCGACATCTCGGCCTTCTACGGCAAGCATCGCGCGCTTGATGGCGTTTCGCTCGACGTCGGGCGCGCAGAGATCGTCGTCATTCTGGGCGCCAACGGCGCCGGCAAGACCACCTTGCTGAAGGTGATCGCCGGGCTGGTTCCCGCCGGCCCAGGCGCACGAATGACCATGGACGGCCGCGACCTTGCGGGCGTTCCCGCGCACAGAATCGTCGAAGCGGGCCTCGCGCTCGTTCCCGAGGGCCGCGGGATTTTCGGCGAGCTGACCGTGCGCGAGAACCTTATGCTGGGCGCCTTTCCGGCGCGCGCGCGGCGCAACGAGGCCGCCACGCTCGCCATGGTGCTCGATCTGTTTCCGCGCTTGCGCGAGCGGCTGGCGCAGGTCGTGCGCACCATGAGCGGCGGCGAGCAGCAGATGGTGGCGGTCGGGCGCGCTTTGATGACGTCGCCCAAAATCCTGCTGCTCGACGAGCCGTCGCTGGGGCTCGCGCCCATCATGTGCACCGAGCTGTTCGATGCCCTTGCGCGCATCCGCTCGACTGGCGTCGGCATCCTGCTGGTCGAGCAGAATGCCCGGCTGAGCCTCAAGGTGGCGGATCGCGGCTATCTGATCGAGACGGGGCGCATCGTCGGATCCGGCACTGGCGCGGCACTGAAGGAAGATCCCGCCGTCCAGCGGGCTTATCTTGGGACGGGCGAGGTTCACGTCGGACAAATCAACCCCACTTGAGAACCGCGAGTGCGGTCTACTAAGCTTTTGCAGAGTAGCCAGGGATCGCCGCTGATGATCGATGAAATCGTACAAGTCGATGTCCGGGATGGCACATCGATAGGCGTTCGCATTTATCGACCTGATGGTGCAGGTCCATATCCGGCCCTGCTGGGAGCGGCGCCGTACCGCTTCGACAACAACAGCCTTCCGGCAAGTGCGCAATTTCTCTGGCGCGAGACCGGGCCGATCGAGTGGTATGTCGAGCAGGGCTATGCGTACGCTCACATGGACGTCCGTGGCAGCGGACGATCCGGCGGTGAGTTCGAGTTTCTGGGGCGCGGTGAACAGCAGGATCTCTATGACGTCATCGAATGGGTCGGTGCGGCAACCGTGGTGCAGCGGCAAAGTTGGCGGCATTGGCCAGTCATATTTTTGCATGCTGCAATGGTTCATGGGTGTACTCGCGCCCCCGTCGCTCGCTTGCATCGCGGCGCATGACGGTTTGGCCGACGCTTACCGCGCTGGCGTCTATCACGGCGGCATCCCGTGCGATTTTTTCCCTGGCTACTGGTGGTACCAGAACCGCTTCATCAATCGATTTCCCGCCAGCGGTCCGGCGCGGGATCAAGAAACCGATCTGACGCAACTGATCGCCGCGCATCCGACCTATGACGACTTCTGGCGTGAGCGAAGCGCGTGGGAAATGCTCGACCGCATCAAGGTGCCACTCTACTCAAGCGGCGTCTGGGCAAAGATGCAGCTGCACACGCGCGGCAACATTGACGGCTACCTGCGCGCTGCCGGGCCGAAAAAGCTTCGCATGTCGGGCGTACCGAATGCCTGGGCAGCCGCCGCGGAATTCTCCAGCGTCGAATTTCATAAGAACGTGCTGCTGCCGTTCTACGACCATTATCTCAAGGGCAAGCAGACCGACTATCTGGCGCGTCCGAACGTCGAATACGCGGTGCGCGGCTCAAATCTGGTGCGCAAAGCCGATACCTGGCCGCCGGCGGGCACGCGCCATACGCGCTGGTTTCTCAACGCATCGCCGTCCGGCAGTGTGAGCTCGTTGAACGATGGCGGCCTGTCGCAAACCACTGCCGGAGGCGCGTCTTCAACCACCTATGCTTATCCAAATCCCGGTTGGGTTAGCGGCGTCGTCGGCTTCGGTCCGGCCGGCCCTCCCGGCGGCTTTGATCCGGCGCGCCGTGTCCTCACTTTCACGACGGCGCCGCTCGAAAATGATCTTGAAATTGCCGGGCCGGTAAAACTTGTTCTTTATGCTTCCTCGACGGCGCGCGACACGGATTTTTTCGTCAAGCTGTCGGACCAGTTCCCGCAGGCACCGGAAGATCGCGCCAAGGGTCTCAATCCTTTTGCCGAAATAGTAACGCGCGGCTGGCTGCGGGCATCGCATCGTGCGCTCGACCCGGCGCGCAGCAGTGACATGGTGCCCTATCACACGCACGTTGATCCGCAGCCGCTGACGCCGGGCGAGATCTACAAATTTGAGATCAGCCTCGAGCCGACGGCCTATCTCATCAAGCAGGGCCACCGCCTGCGGCTCGAGATCGTGAACGGCGATTCACCGGCAACCGAAATCCTGTGGTCGCACTACTACCGGCCTGACAAGATCGGCAAAGACACGATCTGTCACGACGCCGCGCATCCGTCGGAATTGATCCTGCCGGTATCGCAATTTTCCTGACGTGACCCGCTTTCCTCGGGCCCGACGCTCGCATAGCATCGCGAAGGGTTGCGGCGAATTGTTAGCACAATAACAAGCGCGGGGAGGCAATCATGGCGGAAGTCGTCCAGGTGTCGCGTCTGCTCGATCAACGCGGACTGAGCTCGTTCCATTACAACCTGATTTTCTGGTGCGTGCTGCTGTCGTTGATCGACGGCTACGACATTGCCGCCATTGCTTTTGCCGCGCCGCATCTGGTGCGCGAATGGGGCTTAAAGCCCGGCCAGCTCGGCCCGGTGTTCAGCGCAAGCCTGGTCGGAATTCTGTTCGGCTCCGCTTTGTTCGGATGGATCGGCGACCGCTACGGCCGCAAGATCGCGCTGATTTCCGCGAACATGCTGTTCGGCGTATTCACCTTCGCCGCCGCCTATTCGACCAATCTCGAGCAGCTGTTCTGGCTGCGCCTGCTCGCCGGCCTCGGCATCGGCGGCGTCATTCCGAATATCGTCGCGATCAATACCGAATCGGCGCCGCGCAAATACCGCGCGACGCTCGCGCTCGATCGCCGTCGGTTTCGTGCCGCTCGGCGGCGCCATTCCCGGCGTCGTCGCCGCCACTTTGGTGCCGACGCATGGCTGGCAGATCCTGTTCACGATCGGCGGCATCGTGCCGATCGTCCTTGCGCTGATCGGGCTGTTCACGCTTGCCGGAATCGATCAAGTACATGGCGTTGCACGAAAGCCAGCGCGCGCAAGATGGAGAAGACCATCGCGGCGCTCGATCCGGGCTTCAAGGTGCCGGCCAACGCGCACATTCGTCATCGAGGACGAGCAGCAATTCCCCGGCTTCAATCCGGTCTACCTTTTCCGGCAGGGGCTGTGGCTGATCACGCCGCTGCTGTGGCTGCTCTTTGCCCTCAACCTGATGGGCTACTTCTTCCTGCTGTCATGGACGCCGACCTTGATGGCGGTGCTGAAGTTGCCGCCGTCGGTTGGCGCGCTCGCCGGCGCCATGATCCAGGTCGGCGGCACGGTCGGCGCGCTTGCTGCTGGCGCGCTGGTTCGAGCGCCGCCGGTTTTTCGCCATCGCGATTGTCTTCGTGATCGCGGTGCCGGTCGTCGCCTCGATCGGCTTTGCCGGCACCACATCGACGACGGCGCTTGCGGTCGCGGCGTTCTTTGCGGGCTTCTGCGTGCTCGGCATCCAGACCGGCATCAACGTCGCCGGCGCGCTGGTCTATCCGACCTCGCTGCGCGCCAACGGCTCGGGCTGGGAGCTTGGCATCGGCCGCATCGGCTCGATCATCGGGCCGCTCGTCGGTGCATTGTTCGTCGGCCTGCCGGTCGAGAAGCTTTACATGTGGTCGTCGCTGCCATTTGCGCTCGGCGCGGTGGTTTGCTTCGCCATCTGGAAGCTCAATGAGGCGCGTCTGCAGGCGCATCCTGAGCTGAAGGCGGCGCAGGCGCCCGCGTAAGCGTCAGAACGGCTCGTAGCCGCGCAAGGCGGGGATGACCTTCTCGCCGAACAGGCGGATCGAGCGCATCAGCTCGGGCTCGGGCAGGTCCGAGAAATTGAACTCGCCCATGAAGACGTTGAACAGGCCTGACTCGGCCGCGGCGCGGATTTTTTCCGTCACCGTCTTGGGCGAGCCGATGAAGACCAGCTCGTGCTTCATGAGATAGTCCGGCGTCGAAGAGATTGGCCATGATCTCGGAGGCGCCCGGCTCGCCGCGGCCGATGAATTTCTTCGAATGCTCGCGCGCGCGTTGCTCGAAGGTTTCGCCCGGCTTTGGCGGCGGCAGGAATCCCTCATAGGCGCGCGCGGCCCGCGCCAACGCGACGTCGAGCGCCTTCTGGTCGGATTCGTCGACATAGACGATGGTGCAATAGGCGATCTTCGGCGGCTGCCGGTGACCGGCGGCTGCCCAGTCCGCAAGAAACTTGCGATAGCGCGGCGCCGCATCGGCGCGCGGATAGACCAGAAAATATCCCGGGTTGATTCCGTGCCGCGCGCAGAATTCGAGCGTCTGCGGATCGCGGCTCATCATCCAGAGCGGCGGATGCGGCTTTTGCACCGGCTGCACCGCGAGCAGCGGCGCTGTCGGTGTTGTGAACCTCGCCGTGAAACGAGAAAGGCTGCGTCTCGCCATAGGCCGCCCGCAGGTACTCGACGAATTCAAGCGTCGGCGATTTGCGCAGGTTGTAGTCGAAGCCGAACGGCTTGAAATAATCCGCGTTGATGCCCGGGACGAGGCCGAGCTCCATGCGCCCGCCGATCATCTGGTCGACGAGTGCGATCTCCTCCGCCAGCCGCAGCGGGTGGTAGAGCGGCACGATGTAGCCCATCGAGCCGACGCGGATCTTGCGGGTGCGCGCGGCCGCGCCGACGATGTAGACGCTGGGCGAGGAAATCCAGCTCTCGTCGGGACGGAAATGATGCTCGACGCAGAAGGCATAGTCGTAACCAAGCCCGTCGCACAATTGAAGTTCGCGCCATAATTCCTCGTAGCGCTGGTGCGGGGTCATGCCCGGCTTGCCCCAGACATGCGAGAAATGGGCAAACTTCACTATGCACTCTCCAGAGGCGTTTCTGGCCCTTCAAACGGGCGCGGGTCGTGTCTATCTTTCCTACAGTGGAGGAGGCCGCCATGGACGACAAGACCCGCACTGAACTTGAAGCCGCGGTCTACCGGCGGCTTGTCGAGCACCTGCGATCGCGCACCGACGTGCAGAACATCGACATGATGAATCTCGCCGGCTTCTGCCGCAATTGCCTGTCGAACTGGATGAAGGAAGCCGCCGACGAAAAGGGCCTTGCCATGAGCAAGGATCAAAGCCGCGAGGTCGTGTACGGCATGCCGTACGACGAGTGGCGCAAGAAATACCAGAAAGAGGCTTCTGCGCGAGCAAAAGGCCGCATTCGAAAAGTCCAGCCCTGGCCATTCGTAGTCACCGTCGCGCTTGTGAACAGCGTGGATGACGGCGTCCGTGCCTTGACCTGAGGTCGTTCAACTCAGAAAGCTTCTTGGCAAGCGGCAGGTATTGTCTGCCGTGCGTAGTCAAGGAGACGTCGATGCCTGCAGCCGCGGCCGAAAAAGAACAACCGGCAACCCGCTTTGCCAAGGATCAACTGAAAGCTTTCGTCGAGCGCATCGAGCGCCTCGAGGAAGAGAAAAAGGCCACCTCCGGCGACATCCGCGACGTGTACGCCGAGGCGAAAGGCACCGGCTTCGATACCAAGGCCCTGCGCACGATCGTGCGCCTCCGCAAGCTCGACACCGACGAGCGCCGCGAGCAGCAGGAGGTTCTCGATACCTACCTGCACGCCTTGGGGATGGCGAACTAGAGATTTAGCGCAGCGAGGCCGTCGTCTGCGACGGGAATGCGGCCGCGGCCGATTGCGTCACGAACGTCATCGTGGCCACGAAGACCACCGCCGGACCGCCAAAGCGTGTAGCCACCAGCCCATGCTGGGGGTCGGTCGAGAAGGTCATCGCGACCGCCATTGACGGCTTGTGCAGCAGCTCCTGCAATGACCGCATATCGCTGGCGCCAATCCGCGTCGCCGTCATGTAGCTGCTGAAGCTCGGTGTGAGCATTGCGGCGCGCAGCCAAAGGTCATCTTTGTGCCGGCTGCTCCTGCACCTGCGGCGGCCAGTGGCTTCGCCACCACGGTTGTGTTGCCCTGGGCGGGCATGACGGTCGCTTCCTTCGAAGGCGGCGCCACTTGCGACGACACATGCGATCCCATCGGGCGTGCACTGACCCGGGCCGGCGGTTCCGCCTCGGACGCATAGGCAAGCGCGGTGCTGCCGGTCGCAACCGGTTCGGCGCTCGCAGTCTTATACGGCGCATCTCCGGTGACCACCGCCGGCAGAGCCGCGACGGGCTGCACGGGTCCGCGCCAATATCCGCGGTTGTCGAAAAGGTTGCTGCCGAGCGACGCTGTCACGAATGTCTGCTTCGGAACCGTTGGCGCCGCGGACGCAACGGCGACGGCGTGCGGCCGCGCCGTCGGCAGCGGCACGATGTGCTCCACACTCACCGGCTTCGCCTTCGGCGCATTCACACTGGCAACCGTGACCGGTGCACGCGTCTGCTTCGGCGCGGGGTCCTCATTGACCTCGTCGGTGTCTTTCCCGCGTCCGAACAGCCGGGCGAAGATGCTACGTTTCGGCTTTCCCGCGGCCTCCGCGTCTCGCGGTGATCACGCCGTGCTCGCGCGCAGCTTCCAGCGACATTTCGGATGGCATGTTGCCGCGCCCCTCGACGTCGGCAAGCGCAAGCGCGTAGCCCTTAAGCGGATGGCCGTCGGACGGAATATGCACCGTGCGGCCATCGGGGAAGACTTTGACCAACTGGTCGTGCGTCATGCGCGGCCAGTGGCGGATGGTGCCGGTGTCGAGATGCACGAAGGGCGAGCCGGAGGTCGGATAGAAGCCGACGCCGCCGCGCTGCAGGCGCAGACCGATCGTGCGGACTTTTTCCAGTGGCACGCCCGGGATGAAGAAATCCATCGCGTGGCCGGTGATGTGATTGCTGTTCTGCGCAACGCCGCTTGAGCGCCGCCGCAGCATTGAATTGGTGTCCGGCGAGCGGTAGCCGCAGATGACGTCGATCGGCTGCGTGGCGCCGACCTCGCGATAGGTCTCCCACAACACATCGAACAGATGCGGGTCCATGCGCGTCGATTTTTCCTTGCGCCAGTCGCGCATGAACCAGTCGAGTTTCTTGAGCGCGGCGTCGTCGTAGCGGCCGTTGCGCTTGAAGGTGATCGTGATGTCTTCGCCGGTGTGGACGTGATGGAACGACAGCGTGCGCGTGTCGCCTTCGGCGCTGGCGTTTTGCAACGCGTCGTTGGCGCCGAGCATGAATAATCCGGCAAGGCCCAGGCGGGCCCCGGCGCGCATCAAAGTCACAGCGAGCGGACGCCCGCGCGACGCGTCAATAGGCACAGCGTTGATCCGTGAAGAGATCCGTCCCACGTCGCCGTCACGTCCCCGTCGGGCCACCGTAACGGCAGCCCCGTGAGTGTTATCGGGATCGGTTAATGAGAAATTAGCGCCGGTCCCCCGTCCGGCCTCTAACTTTCCGTGCAAATGGGCCGAAAACGGGGCAATCCGGAACTTGGTCCCCTGATAATTGGGGGGCCGTCTAGCGCGTGCGGAGCTCTCGAAAGGGCCTGCAAACACGCTATTTGCGGGCCCTTCGCTCACCCAGCCGGAACGTCCTCATCCAGGCCCAGCCCCTCCAGTTTGCGATAGAGGGTCGAGCGCCCGATTTTCAGCCTCCGCGCCACCTCGGACATCTGCCCGCGATAATGCGAGATGGCGAAGCGGATGGCATCCCGTTCGATGTCTTCGAGCGGCCTCACGTCGCCGCGCGGGTCGGTGAGCGGAAGCGAATGGCCGGCCGCTTTATGCGCCGGCGCCTGGCCGGTGCCGCTGTCGGCATCGGGCCAGGATGCCGCCAAGGATGCCATCATGGACGCCGCTATGGCCGGCGAAGGCTCGATCAGCGGCGGCGCGGACTCGGCGCCGCACGAAACGAGGGCGGCAATCTGCGGAAACTCGTTCGCGCCGATCTCGTCGCCGTCGGCAAGAACGACGGCGCGGAAGATTGCATTCTCGAGTTGGCGCACATTGCCGGGCCAATGATAGGCGGTGAGAAGCGCCAGGCCGTCGGCACTGATGCTGCGGATCCGTTTTCCTTCTTCGGCGGCAATGCGCGTCAGGAAGTGGCGCGTCAGCTCGGGTATGTCGTCGCGCCGCATGCGAAGGGGCGGCACTGAAATCGGAAATACGTGCAGGCGATAGAACAGATCTTCGCGGAACCGGCCTGCTTTGACGTCGGCGATCAGATCGCGGTTGGTCGCCGAAACGATCCGCACATCCACCTTGACGCTCTTGCGTCCGCCGACCGGCTCGACCTCGCCATCCTGCAGTGCCCGCAACAGCTTGACCTGCGCCGGCGCCGGCAATTCGCCGATCTCGTCGAGGAACAGGGTGCCGCCGTCGGCCTCTACGAATTTGCCGCTGTGCTTTTCAGTGGCCCCTGTAAAGGCACCTTTCTCGTGGCCGAACAGGATCAACTCGACAAGCGTTTCGGGGAGGGCGCCGCAATTGACGGCAACGAAAGGCTTGCGCGCGGCGCGCGCCGCTGCCATGAATGGCGCGTGCGATCAGCTCTTTGCCGACGCCGGATTCACCTTCCACCAGAACCGGAATCGGGGACGTGGCGGCTTTTTCCGCGGCCTTGAGCACGGTCCGCATTGCGGGCGAGCGTGTGATGACGTCGCCGATGCTGAATGTGCCGTCGTGCTTGCGCTTGAGGCGTTGCAGTTCGCCGGCCAGCGCGTTGGTCGCGAGCGCATTTCGCAACGACACCTGCAGCCGCTCGGCGCTCGCCGGCTTGACGACGAAATCGGTTGCGCCGGCGCGCATCGCGGAGACGACGTTGTCGATGCCGCCATGCGCCGTCTGGACGATCACGGGAACGGTGACGTTGGCGTCTCTCATGCGCGCCAGCACGCCAAGCCCGTCGAGATCCGGCATGACAAGGTCGAGTACGACAGCGTCGATGTGTTCGGCCTCGGGACCAACCAGCAGTTTGCAGGCGGCGTCGCCGCCCTCGACGACGGTCGTCCGGTAGCCAAACCGCTGGATCATTGCTTCGAGCAGGCGCCGCTGGACAGGGTCGTCGTCGACGATGAGCACTACTTCCGCCATCACACCCCTCACGCACGGCTGTGCCGAATTGGTGCAATGTCGCCGGTCTGCCTTAATG
>CAWCEW010000024.1:5000-54060 GCA_963794665.1 uncultured Alphaproteobacteria bacterium
GCATCGTCCCCGAAAACATAACCTTGCTGCCGAAGACGACGACGCAGACGACCGGCGGCAATGCCTTCAACGAAAAACAGATCGTCGCGAAAAAGGGCGAAAGCGTCGCCAGCATCCTGCGCGATCTCGGCGCCGTCCCCGCCGACATCGGCGCCATCGCCGCGCGTTCTGGGGCCGCGCGGCCTCGACGGCGGCATCAAGGAAGGCCAGAAGCTGCGCGTCCTGATGGCGCCCGTTCTGGGCGGGCAGCGGCTGCAGCCGATCCGCGTGATCGTCGCCAGTGAATCGACGATCGACGCCGTCGTCGCGCTCGCCGATACCGGCAAATATGTTTCGGTCGATGTGAGAAACATCGACACCGAGGTCGCGGAAAATTCCGAAGACGGCAACGACGAGAACGACACGTCCGGCGTTCGCCTCTATCAGAGCGTCTACGAGACCGCGCTGCGCAACCAGATCCCGCGCCCGATCATCGAAGACCTGATCCGCATCTACTCCTACGACGTCGATTTCCAGCGCAAGGTGCAGCCCGGCGACTCCTTCGAAGTGCTCTACGCCGGCGAAGAAGAGACGCCGGCCGCCGACAGCCGCAACGACGTGTTGTTCGCCGCGCTGACCGTCGGCGGCGAGATGAAGAAATTCTACCGCTTCCAGTCGCCGGACGACGGGCTGGTCGACTACTACGACGAGACCGGCAAGAGCGCGAAGAAGTTCCTGGTCCGCAAGCCGGTGCTCGCCGGCATCATGCGCTCCGGCTTCGGCCTGCGCCGCCATCCGATCCTCGGCTACACCAAGATGCACACCGGCGTGGACTGGGCGGCGCCCGGCGGCACGCCGATCTATGCCTCCGGCAACGGCACCGTCGAGAAGGTCGGCTGGGAATCCGGCTACGGCAAATACGTCCGCATCCGCCACACCAACGGCTACGAGACCGCCTACGGCCATATGACCGCTTATGCGCGCGGCATCGACGAAGGCACGCGCGTGCGGCAGGGCCAGGTGATCGGCTTTGTCGGCTCGACCGGCCTCTCGACCGGCTCGCACCTGCACTACGAAATCCTGGTCAACGGCCGCTTCGTCGACCCGATGCGCATCAAGCTGCCGCGCGGCCGCGTGCTCGAAGGCCCGATGCTCGCGGGCTTCGAACAGGAACGCGAGCGGCTCGACGGCATCATGGCGCGCAAGCCGGCGCGCGTTGCCTCAAGCGGAGCGGCGGTACGCTAACTGCGCTGTCACGCCGCCTGCAGCGAGCTTGCCGTTGAAGGTCAGCCCCAGCTTGTCGCCGGAGACATTGACCTTCTCGCCGTCCTTGATCTTGCCGGCAAGGATCATCTCGGCAAGCGGATCCTGCACCGATTTCTGGATCACGCGCTTGAGCGGACGCGCGCCATAGGCCGGGTCCCAGCCTTTTTCGGCCAGCCAGTCGCGCGCGCTCGCATCGAGCTTGATGGTGATCTTGCGGTCGTCGAGCAGCTTCTGCAGCCGTGCGATCTGGATGTCGACGATGCGGCCCATCTCGCGCCTTCTTCAGCCGGTGGAACAGGATGATCTCGTCCACCCGGTTGAGGAATTCCGGCCGGAACGCCGCACGCACCACCGCCATCACCTGATCCTTGACGGCATCGGTGTCCTGGCCTTCCGGCTGGTTGACCAGGAAATCCGCGCCGAGGTTCGACGTCATGACGATCAGCGTGTTGCGGAAGTCGACCGTGTGGCCCTGCCCGTCGGTCAGCCGGCCGTCGTCGAGCACCTGCAGCAGGACGTTGAACACGTCCGGATGCGCCTTTTCGATTTCGTCGAACAGGATGACCTGATACGGCCGGCGCCGCACCGCTTCGGTCAGCGCGCCGCCCTCTTCGTAGCCGACATAGCCCGGAGGCGCGCCGATCAGCCGCGCGACCGCGTGCTTCTCCATGTATTCCGACATGTCGATGCGGATCAGCGCGTTCTCGTCGTCGAACAGATATTCGGCCAGCGCCTTGGTCAGCTCGGTCTTGCCGACGCCGGTCGGCCCGAGGAACATGAACGAGCCGATCGGCCGGTGCGGATCCTGCAAGCCGGCGCGCGCGCGGCGCACCGCGGTCGACACCGCCTGCACGGCTTCCTTCTGGCCGATGACGCGCTTGGCGAGCTCGTCCTCCATGCGCAGCAGCTTTTCCTTCTCGCCTTCGAGCATCCGGTCGACCGGCACGCCGGTCCAGCGCGACACCACCTGCGCGACGTGATCGGCGGTGACGGTCTCCTCGACCATGGCGCCCTTGGCACTCGGCTTCCGACCTTCGATCGCCTTGAGCTTCTTTTCCAGCTCGGGAATCCGGCCATAGGCCAGTTCGCCGGCGCGCTGGTATTCGCCGCGCCGCTGCGCGTTGGCGAGTTCGGCGCGCAACTGGTCGAGCTCGGTCTTGAGCTTCTGGGCGTCGGACAGCTTTTCCTTTTCCGCCTTCCAGCGGCTGGTGAAATCGGCGGAGCGCTTCTCGAGCGCCTTCAGTTCGGTTTCGAGCCGCTTGAGACGGTCTTTCGAGCCGGGATCGCTTTCCTTTTTCAGCGCCTCCTGCTCGATCTTCAGCCGCACGATCTCGCGATCGATCGAATCGAGCTCTTCCGGCTTGGAATCGACCTGCATCTTCAGCCGCGCCGCCGCCTCGTCGACCAGATCGATCGCCTTGTCGGGCAGGAAACGGTCGGTGATGTAGCGGTTCGAAAGCGTCGCCGCGGCGACGATCGCCGAGTCGGCAATGCGCACGCCGTGATGCTGTTCGTATTTGTCCTTCAGCCCGCGCAGGATCGAAATCGTGTCTTCGACAGTCGGCTCGGACACGAAAGACCGGCTGGAAGCGCCGCGCCAGCGCCGCGTCCTTCTCGACATGCTTCTTGTATTCGTCGAGCGTGGTGGCGCCGATGCAATGCAATTCGCCGCGCGCGAGCGCCGGCTTGAGCAGGTTGGACGCGTCCATCGCGCCGTCGGCTTTGCCGGCGCCGACCAGCGTGTGCATTTCATCGATGAAGAGAATGATGCCGCCGTCGGACGACGTGACTTCCTGCAGCACGGCCTTCAATCGCTCCTCGAATTCGCCGCGGTATTTTGCGCCGGCGATCATCGCGCCGAGATCAAGCGCAAGCAATTGCTTGTCCTGAAGACTTTCGGGCACGTCGCCGTTGACGATGCGCAGCGCGAGTCCCTCGACGATCGCGGTCTTGCCGACGCCGGGCTCGCCGATGAGAACCGGATTGTTCTTGGTCCGGCGCGAGAGAACCTGGATCGTGCGGCGGATCTCCTCGTCGCGGCCGATCACCGGATCGAGCTTGCCGTCGCGAGCGGCCTGCGTGAGATCGCGGGCATATTTCTTCAGCGCGTCGTAGGCGTTTTCGGCCGATGCGGAATCGGCGGTGCGGCCCTTGCGCAGCGCATTCGATCGCGGCATTGAGATTTTGCGGCGTGACGCCGGCCTTGGCGAGGATTTTTCCGGCCTCGCTGTCTTTCTCCAATGCGAGGGCGAGCAGCAGCCGTTCGACGGTGACGAAACTGTCGCCGGCCTTTTCGCCGGCTTTCTCGGCGGCGTCGAAGACACGCGCCAGAGCCGGATCGAGATAGATCTGGCCCGCGCCGCCGCCGCTGACTTTCGGCCGCTTGGCGAGCGCGGCGTCGACCGCCTGCAACGCCTGGCGCGATTGGCCGCCTGAGCGATCGATCAACCCGGCGGCCAGGCCTTCCGGATCGTCGAGCAAAACCTTGAGCAGATGTTCGGGGGCAAATTGCTGATGGCCTTCGCGCAAGGCCAGCGATTGGGCAGATTGAATAAAACCGCGGGCGCGGTCCGTGTATTTCTCGAAATTCATGCCTCACTCCCTCGGCCCATTATGGCGCCGGAACAGGCAGACCCCATTTAGGCAGCCTACCCTGGCGGTTTATGTGGGTGCATTTTTCGCGGTTTGAAGGGGCGAAGGCTTGATATAGGTCAGCGTTCAGGAACCCCTGGATTTTCATTTAGTGAAGGGAAATCAATGGAATCCGAGACCGCGACCGTTCGGGCCATCTATCGCTATCCCGTTAAAGGGCTGTCGCCGCAGACACTGGAGCGGGCCCGGCTAACGCCCGGCCAGACCATCCCGGCCGACCGCCTCTATGCCATCGAGAATGGTCCCGACCGGCTTCGACCCGGCCGCGCCCGCCTATTTCCCGAAGCAACGGTTCCTGATGCTGATGCGCAACGAGCGTCTCGCCGCACTGCGAACCGAGTTCGATGAGGCGACCCACACGCTGACGATCCACTGGCAGGGCGCGCGAGGCGGCGCGTGGCGACCTGCGGACGCCGCAAGGCCGCGCCGGCCATCGAGAACTTCTTTGCCCGTTACTGCGCCGATGAGCTGCGCGGGCCACCCAAGGTCCTGTATGGCGAGGGCCACAGTTTCTCGGACGTTGCCAAGAAGGTCGTGTCGATCATCAATCTTGCCTCGGTGGCCGCGGTCGAAGATGCCGCCGGGCTGCCGGTCAATCCGTTGCGCTTCCGGGCCAATATTTATCTGTCGGGCTGGCCGGCCTGGCGCGAATTCGATCTTCTCGATCGAGACGGTCGCTATCGGAAAGACCGCCCGGCTGAAGATCGTCAAGCGAATACAGCGCTGCGCCGCAACCGACGTGGATCCGGAAACCGGAATTCGCGACCTGACAATTCCGCGCACGCTTCTGAAGAACTTCGATCACACCGATTGCGGCGTCTATGCCGAAGTGATCGCGGCCGGCGAGATCGCTCCCGGCGATGCGATAGCGCCCGCACCCCAATAAAAACCGCGCCCCGTTCGTGAAACGGGGCGCGGCTCACAAGGCTGCTGTGATCGAAACGAGATCAGCCGCCAGGCAACACGTAAGCGCTGATGCGGCCCGCCGGATACACCGACTCGGCGACCGTGTGATTGTGGTTACCGGAGACGACGATCGGATTGCCGTTCGGATCCACGCCGCTGACCACGCCGACGTGACCACCGCCGCGCCGGCCCATGACCGCGATCGCGCCAACCTGCGGTCCGCTCACGCGCGTGCCGTAACTCGCATAGGCCTTCGCCAGGTTGCCGCCACCGGCATGACCGGTGCGCTTGAGGATCAGGTCCATGAACGCGCCACACCACAGGCTTCCGCGGCCGGTCGGATTGGTGCCGATGTATTTGCGAGCTTCGGCCACCAGCGTGTTGCTGGTCATGCCGCCGAACGCCGAGTTCGCATGCGACTGCGCCAGTGCGCGTGCGGTTGCGATATCCCGGCGGCCACGATGACGGCTATGGCCGGCCGTTTCGCCCGCCCGGTTGCAGGGCCGGCACCTGATTTGCGTTGAACGAATAACGCGATGTCCCGATCGGCCCCCAATGGCTGCGCTTGAAGCCGCTGTCTGGGTCGCCGTGGCCGTACGGTGGCGATGATGGTGGACGGGTCTTGCGATGGCTGCCGTTGCAAGCACTGCAACCGCCACCGAACACAGAAATAGCGTCGCCCGTCTTGATCTTACAGTCATTAGAGTAGTCCCCTTAGCTTCTTAAGCAAATGCGCCCCGCGCTGATAGACTCACCACGAGTCGCGGTGTCCAAACGCCGCCCGCATATGGCAATTTCGTGATCATTGAAAGGTCATTTCGTGCCGCGCATAGCGGCTATTCCATAGGAATACCCACGGGCAAACAATTATACGTGCTATGGAACTATGAATACTTTTTATGTTATTCGAATACTGTTTTTACGCCGACTATTATTTAGCGACGAAGATATCGCAGCGCCCCGGCACAGTTAAAGGCGGGCCGCGTTACGTTCGGGACGAAATATTCAGGAAACCCGGCCTCAGTCCCGCCGGCTGAGCAGAAAGACCGCCTGTTCGCCGAACAGGTTCCAGAACCACCACGGCGCATTGAGCCGCAGCGGCGACCCCCATGCGTTGAGCGCCACGGCTTTCTCCATCCGCACTCCCACTGCCGTGCAGAGCTGGCGGAAGTCCTTGATGGTGCAGTGATGGATGTTCGGCGTGTCGTACCAGCTGAACGGCAGCATATCGGTGCGCGGCATATGGCCCGCGAAAAGGAGCTGCAGCCGGACCTGCCAGTGGCCGAAGTTCGGGAACGACACGACCGCGTGACGCCCGATCCGCAGCATGTGTTCCAGCACGACGCGCGGCTGCCGCGTGGCCTGCAGGGTCTGCGACAGGATGACGTAATCGAACGCGTCGTCGGGATAGTTGCCAAGGTCGGTATCGGCGTCGCCCTGGATCACAGCCAGACCCTTCGCGACGCACTCGTTCACACCTTCCCGCGACAGCTCGATGCCGCGCCCGTCGACATCGCGCGTCTCGCTCAGAAGCCGGAGCAATTCGCCGTCGCCGCAACCGACGTCGAGCACCTTCGCCCCGCGCTCGACCATCTCGGCGACAAGAACGAGGTCGACACGCGCGCCGCCCGCCGCGCGCGCGATGCCGTTGGCGCTCACATCGATGTCGGCGCGTGACAGGGTGCTCATCGGTCAGCTCTCGGAACCCAACCCGCGCGCCTTGCCGGCCCCGTCGAGAAAGCCGCGCACGATGGCAAACAATTCCGGCTCGTCGAGCAGGAATGCGTCGTGACCCTTGTCGGTGACGATTTCGGCGAACGATACCCTTGCGCTCGCCGCATTGAGCGCCTGGACGATGGCGCGCGACTCGGAGGTCGGAAACAGCCAGTCGCTGGTGAACGAGATAACGCAGAACCGCGTGGGCGTGCGATCGGAAGGCCTTGGCCAGAACGCCATCGTGATCGGCTGCCAGATCGAAATAATCCATTGCCCGCGTCAGATAGAGATAGGAGTTCGCATCGAAACGCTCGACGAACGAAATTCCCTGATGCCGCAAATAGGACTCGACCTCGAAATCCGCATCGAACGAAAAAGTCGGGTTCGCGCGATCCTGGAACTTGCGGCCGAACTTTCGATGCAGCGCTGCGTCGGACAGGTACGTAATGTGCGCGCCCATGCGCGCCACCGCGAGTCCCCTGCCGCGGATTGGTGTTTTCGAGAAGATATCGGCCGCCGCGCCATTCGGGGTCGGCCATGATCGCCTGCCGGCCGACTTCATGAAACGCAATGTTCTGCGCCGAATGCCGCGTTGCGCAGGCAATCGGCAACGCGGAAAACACGCGCTCCGGATAGCTTGCGGCCCACTGCAGGACCTGCATGCCGCCCATCGATCCGCCGGCGACCGTGAACAGCGACTCGATGCCGAGATGGTCGAGCAGCATCGCCTGCGCGCGCACCATGTCGCGAATTGTGATGACGGGAAAATCCAGGCCCCACGGCTTGCCGGTTTTGGGATCGATCGACGACGGGCCGGTCGTGCCCATGCAGGCGCCGACCACGTTCGGGCAGATCACGAAATAGCGCTCGGTGTCGATCGGCCGGCCGGGGCCGACCATGGTCTCCCACCAGCCCGCCTTCTTGGTAACGGGATGCACGCTTGCGACGTGCTGGTCGCCCGTGAGCGCATGACAAATCAGCACGGCGTTGGAGCGCGCGGCATTCAGCCGGCCATAGGTCTTGTAGGCGATCTGAAACGGGGAGAGCTCGACGCCGGCGTCGAGCCGCAATGGCCGGTCCCCGAATTGGGCGACGAGCGAGTCGCGCGGCTGATCCGCTTCGCGCGGTGCATCAACCGCCTCACGCGAGCCTGTCAATTTGGCTTCACTCATGATCACCCGTGCGCTCCCGGCGCTGGCCGTACTGGAGGCCTGATATAGCGCTTAAGTGTCAACCTAGCAGGTTACAGTCAACGTTTTCTTTGATTTCAAGGCCCGGCCCACTTATCAATGCCACCATGGTGAAAGCACCCGAAACCACCGCGCTGACGGACCTTCGCAAGGAGATCGACCGCATCGACGAAGCGATGCATCAGCTTCTGATCGAGCGCAGCGAGATCATTGACCGACTGATTGCGGTTAAACGAAGTCAGGATAGCGGCACGTCGGCTTTCCGCCCTGCGCGGGAGGCCGAGATGATGCGGCGTCTCGTGAAGCGGCACAAAGGAATACTGCCGCTCGACACCGTCGAGAGCATCTGGCGGGTCATCATTTCGACGTTCACCTTCGTGCAGGCGCCGTTTTCCGTCCATGCCGATCTTTCCGCGGGCGACGCTCTGATGCGCGATGCCGCGCGCTTTCATTTTGGCTTCACCGTCCCGTTCGTCCCGCATATGGGCGCGGCCGGCGTGGTCGCCGCGGTGTCGGCGTCGAAGGGCGACCTTGGGCTGGTGCCCGCATTCGATGTGGCTTCGGCGGGCGCCTGGTGGAGCGCGCTTGAATTCGACGCCGCACCCAAAATCATTGCGCGACTTCCTTTCGTCGAGCGCCCGGACCACCCGGCGGCCTTGCCGGTCTTCGTCCTCTCACGCGTCGCGGCGGACGCCATGGCAACTGAAACGGCGGTCTGGAGCATCCGCGTTTCGGGTTGGGGGGCGGTGCCCGCGCAGGCGCTTTCGGCCCTGGCCGACTTCATTGCCGTCCCGGACCGGGCATTCGATGGCGCCGCGCTTCTGGTGACCCTGCCGACAGGCAAGGACCTCAAGTCGATCAGCGCCGCCTTGGTTAAGGCCGGCGCCACCGTGCGCTCGGCAGCCCTCGTCGGCAGCCACGCAAACCGCTATACGGTTGCCGCCGACAAGACCTGACAGCCGGACTTTGAATGACGATGAACCGCCCGCAACCGCGATCCGGAGTGCTCGATATTGCCCCTTACGTTCCGGGCAAGAGCACCGCGCCTGGCGTCGCCAAGGTGTTCAAGCTCTCCTCCAACGAAACGCCGTTGGGGCCGAGCGCGAACGCAATCGCGGCCTATCGCGCGGCCGGCGAGCACCTTGAGGATTATCCGGACGGCTCGGCTGCGGCCTTGCGCGACGCAATCGGCGCCGCGTTCGGGCTCGATCCTGACCGCATCGTCTGCGGCGCCGGCTCCGACGATCTGCTCAATCTGCTTGCGCGCGCCTACCTCACCGACGGCGACGAGGGGATTTACACGAAGCACGGCTTTGTCGTTTACCCGATCGCCACCATGGGCACCGGGGCGAAGGCGGTCGCCGTGCCGGAAAAGGATTTCACCGCGGATGTGGATGCCATTTTGAAGGCAGTCACGCCGAAGACGAAAATCGTCTTCCTGGCCAATCCGAACAATCCGACCGGGACCTACGTCCCGTTCGACGAGGTGAAGCGGCTGCAAAAATCGCTGCCGGCGCACGTGCTGCTCGTGCTCGATGCCGCCTATGCAGAATACGTGCAGCGCAATGACTATGAGTCGGGCATCGAACTCGTTGCGACGACCGACAACGTGGTGATGACGCGCACCTTCTCGAAGATCTATGGGCTCGCCGCGCTGCGGCTCGGCTGGATGTACGGCCCCGCGCATGTGGTGGACGCGATCAACCGGATTCGCGGGCCGTTCAACGTCAACGGCCCGGCGATCGCAGCGGGCATCGCGGCGATCCGCGACACCGCGCATGTCGAGAAATCGCGCGCGCACAACACGCGCTGGCTTGCGTGGCTCACCGAGGAGATCGGCAAGCTCGGCCTGCCGGTGACCCCGAGCGCCGCGAATTTCGTGCTGATCCATTTCCCCGAGACCAAGGGCCGGACCGCAAAAGAGGCCGACGCCTTCCTGACCAAGCGCGGGCTCATTCTCCGCCAGGTCGGCGTCTACAAGCTGCCGAACGCCTTGCGAATGAGCGTCGGGACTGAAGAGGCCAACAGGCTCGTGGTGCAGGCGCTCAAGGAATTCCTGGGGAAGGCCGCGTGAGCAAGCCCGCCACCTTATTCAACCGGCTGGCGCTGATCGGCGTCGGCCTGATCGGATCGTCGATCGCGCGCGCTGCCCGCGCGCAGGGCGCCGCGCGGACGATTGTTGCGACCGCGCGCTCGCCGCAGACGCGCCGGCGCGTTGCCGAGCTTGGGATTGCCGACCAGGTGGTCGAGACCAACGCCGCCGCGGTCGAAGGCGCCGATCTCGTTATTGTCTGCATACCGGTCGGCGCCTGCGGCGCCGTCGCGAAGGAGATCGGGCCCCATCTCGCGCCCGGCGCGATCGTGTCCGATGTCGGCTCGGTCAAGGGCTCGGTGGTCCGCGATATGGCGCCGCATCTGCCAAAGACCGTGCATTTCATTCCGGCGCATCCGGTCGCCGGAACGGAATATTCCGGCCCGGATGCGGGCTTTGCGGAGCTTTTCGTCAACCGCTGGTGCATCCTGACGCCGCCCGATGGCGCGGACAAAAAGGCGGCCGACAAGCTGGCGTCCTTCTGGCGGCTGCTCGGCGCCAACGTGGAAACGATGGCGCCCGACCATCACGACCTGGTGCTCGCGATCACCAGTCATCTGCCGCATCTCATCGCCTACACCATCGTCGGCACCGCCGACGAATTGCAGGCCGTGACGCGATCAGAGGTGCTGAAATTTTCCGCCGGCGGTTTCCGCGATTTCACGCGCATTGCCGCCTCCGATCCGACCATGTGGCGCGACGTCTTTCTCGCCAACAAGGATGCGGTTCTCGAAATGCTCGGCCGCTTCAACGAGGACGTTTCGGCGCTGACCAAGGCGATCCGCAAGGGCGACGGCGACGCGTTGTTCGAGCATTTCGTCCGCACGCGCGCCATCCGCAAAGGGATCGTCGACATCGGCCAGGATTCGCCGGCGCCCGATTTCGGCCGGCCTCATCCGGATCTGCCGCACGAGCCGATGCCGAAGCCTTACGCTTCGGGAGAAGGCTAGAACAAAGCCGGCGTGTTCCCGATCGGGATCGGCCCGAGGAACACCGCGCCATCAGCTGAAACGCAAAGGCAAGGTCACCGCGCGCTTTCCCTCGAGCGTGGTCTGCTCGCCGAGCATATTGATGCCAGCCGAAAGATTTGCGCCGGCCTGCTGGCGCGCGACATCGCCGAGCCCCGGCGCAAGGCGGTCGAGGGCGCCGGCAAGCTTGTCCATGTTCGGCGAGGCCTGGATTTTCTGTTGCGCGCCGATCGCGGCCAGAAATTGCTCGAGCCCGGCCATCGTGATGCGCAACTGGCCTTCAAGGCGGCCGTTGCGATTGATCGACAACGTTCCGGCGCCGACGGCAAGGATGTCGCCTTGCTGGATGCGGACTTGCGTGATGTCGATGCGGCCGTCGGCTGCCTGGATTTCGCGGAAACGCGCCGCCCATGGCTTTGGCGAAAAATCGTTCAGCCCGCGCAGCCGCGCGGTCGCGGTTGCGTTGATCGGTTGCGCCGCCGCCGGATGCAGCGCCAGGCGATGAGGCCTGATCGAGCTGCAGGGCAACTTCGATAACTGGCTTGTTCGTCACGGAGCCTTCGGCAATGCGGCCATGAACTTCGATATGCCGGGCCCGCAACAAATTTTGTCGCGCAGTGCCGGTGACGCGGTCGACGACCGGGTCGTCGAACACAAGTGATGCGCGCTGCGGCGCCGCCGGCGTCCCGCGGACGCTCGATTGTGCCAGCTTCCAGCTGGCGAGAAATTCCGGCTCCTTTCCCGGTTCGCCGATGGTCAGCGGCCCATGGAATTCGCTGATAATCAGGCCGGGCTGATAGACCTGCGCCACGACGCAGCAGGCTGGCGGCCTTGAGCTCCATCGGAGGCTCATTGCTGCGAAAAACCGCGGAGGCTTGATCGCAGGTCACTTCGATGCGGAACGGAAAGCCGCCGACCGTCTGCGATCCACAATCGTAAATGCGCCCCGATTTCGCTTCGCGAGCCCGCCAACCGTCGATTGTCTGCTGCGCCTTGTCGGCGGCGAATTTCCAGAACCCCGTCCACCCGGCGATCACCGCCAGGACCACCAGGACCAAGATCGTGTAGCGCCGCCCGGTCCGGCGCCGAGATTGCAGGCTTGCTGTGCCGCCCATCACCATCTGACTTCAAAACCCGGCGAATAAGGCCTTTCTGCGCCCGCCGCCCGCGGGTTGCAGGGGAACCGGCGCCCTGTTACGCGAACGTCAGCAGCCGGCTGTCCCCCGCCACGATGAATACAGGCCTCGATCAAAGCAACGATGACTTGTGGGTCTTCGCCTACGGGTCGCTGATGTGGCGGCCCGGGTTCGATTTTCTCGAACGGCGAAATGCGCGCCTGGTCGGGGCGCATCGTGCGCTTTGCGTCTATTCGTTTGTGCATCGCGGGACGCCGGCAAAGCCTGGACTGGTGTTCGGTCTTGACCGCGGAGGAAACTGCCGCGGCATTGCCTATCGGGTTGCAGCGCGACGGCGGACGAAGACCATCGAGTATCTGCGCGGCCGCGAACAGGTCACGCTCGTCTACCGTGAGGCTTGGCGCAGGGTCTGGCTCGATGATGATCCGCAACAGAGCGTGCATGCCCTATGTTACGTCGTCGACCGCGGACATCGTCAATACGCGGGACGGCTGAGCCTGCAGGAGCAGCTCCATTTTGCGCGTCAGGGTCACGGCCGATCCGGCGCATGCCGCGACTATGTGCTCGCGGCAACGAAGGAGCTCCAGGCCTTGGGTATTCGTGATCAGGATCTTCAGGTCCTGGCCGAGCAGCTCAAGGGTATTCATAAATCGGCGGCGCGCTAGCCGGCGCTGCCCATTTTTGCCCGTCCCTCTGCAATCAGCCGCGCAGTCGCGGCTTCAATGTCATTCTGCAGACGAGCGAAGAAGGTATCCTTGTCGAGACCCGGTGCAATCGGGTCGAGAATTTCGGCGACGACGGTTCCCGGGAATCGGCGAAGCGAGCGGCGCGGCCAGAACAGCCCGGAATTGAGCGCGATCGGAACACAAGGCACTCCTTCCGCCATATAGAGATGCGCGACGCCGACCTTGTAGCGCGGCTCGGCGCCCGCCGGGCGCCGCGTGCCCTCTGGAAAAATGATGAGCTGGCGATTGTCGGCGAGCTCGGCGCGCGCCCTTTCAATCATCGCGGCAAGAGCCTGCGAACCGCCGCCGCGATCGACAGGCACCATCCGCCCTTTGATCGTGAGCCAGCCGAAAACGGGAATCCATTGCAGCTCGCGCTTGAGGATGAAGACCGGATTGTCGAGCAGCGGCAGCAGCGCAAAGGTTTCCCATGCGGATTGATGCTTTGAAGCGACGATGAGAGGGCCTGGCGGCAGCTTTTCGAGACCGCGAACCTCGTATTTGATGCCGGCGACCACGCGCAGCAGCACCAGATTGACGCGGCCCCACGATTTCGCGACCTCAACAATCGCGCGGTACGGCATGAAAAAGGTCGGCAGGGCCGCGATCAAAAACAGAAGCGTGTTCAGATAGAACAGCGCGTTGAACGCAAGCGAGCGAAGAAGAATGATCACGGTCAGCCCTTCTATATTGCGCCGTCCACATCCAGACGCATTCGAGCCTGCGCGAAAACATACTTCAGATATTCACCGAATAGCAGACGGGCCGTGTCAAGGTTCGACCACCAAGGCTCGGCTTTCACCTTTTCCGATATGACGGGGAATGCAATGAGCGTGACGTCCGGCAATTGATGATCGAGCTCGGCCATTGCGCGCGGCATGTGCCAGTTCGACGTCACGACGATCAGCGAATTGAAATTGTGCTGGCGCGCCCAACGTTTCGTTTCGAGCGCATTGCCGAAAGTGTTGAGCGCGGAACGGTCCAGGTCGATGCAGCAGGTAAAATACTTCGAATAAAGCGGGGTGACGCGCGCGATTTCGCGTGCACTTGTGGCCCGGTACACCCCGGTTATCAGCAGCCGTTTGCCGTGTTCGGTGGCCAGCAATTCGATTGCGTCGGGAATGCGCGCAGCAGAGCCAGTAAGCACCACGATCCCGTCAGCCTTCCGATCAAGCGTTATCTCGTCGCCGGCAATCTGGGCGACGAACCAGCCGAAACCGCCTGCCAGCAGCAGAGCACCGGTAGCGCCGGCAGCCATCGTCAGGAATCCGATCCAGCGGGCGAAACCGGCAAACATGTCAGTCGATGGTCTCCAGCGTGCTGTTGACCGTATGCCGCGAGGTCCAGGCGGTCACGACCGCAATCAATACCACCTGTCCGAGAACGGCCGCATAGCCCGCAAATCCAATCGAGAACGATCCGAAGAGCGCCGATCCCTGGTCACCGCCAATGAGCCAATGGCTGATCATGGTCGCTGCCAGGAACACAACGATAGCCGCACCGCCGCCAATGGCGCCGCCCTGCAGCCCAAGCATCAGGAAATGATGCTGAAAATGCTGTGCGATGAAGCCGTTTTTCGCCCCGACAAAATGCAGAACTTCAATGACCGCCTTATTGGTCGCCATTGCGCCGCGCGTCGCAAAAGCCACCGATAAGATCGTCGCAGCGAACATCAGGATCAGGATAAAAACACCCACCGCGACCGCGGTACCTGCCATCGCCCGCATGCGGTCGATCCAGCCCCGATGATCATCGACTACAGCCCCCGGAACCTGATCCGCAAGCACGCGGCGAAGTTGGCCAAGATCAGGCGCCGTGTCCGCCGCGATCTTGATGACAATCAACCGTGGAACGGGCAGCTCGCTGAGTGAGATCCCGCTTCCAAGCCAAGGCTCCAGTAATTTCATCGATTCTTCTTTGGAGTATGGCAGCACCTCAATGACTCCCGAAATCGCGCGCGCGATCGCCACCGCGCGATTCACGCTGGTATCGAGATCCCGTCCGGGCGCCGGCATGATCTGGATCGTCATCTCGCGCGAAATGTCGGATTGCCATTCGCCGGCGGCCTTCGTTACCAGGATCGCCGCCCCAGTCGTCAACGACACCAGAAATGTCATGATCGCAACGACCGCGACCAGGGCCCGGCCGGAAATCGAGTTGCGCGGCACCAATGCGGTCCCAAACCGCGGCATGGGCTCATTCGGCTCGCCCAACTGCATAGTCAAATCGATGCGTGCGTCACTCATCCCGGAGTCTCAGTCATAAATGTGCAACCGGCCGTCGTGCAGCACGAGACGCCTGGCATCGTACTGATCCATCAGCCCGATGTCGTGCGTCGCGATGACAACAGATGTGCCTGACTTGTTCAGTTCGACAAACAACCGCAGCAGGCGCTGCGCCAAACTCGGATCGACGTTGCCGGTCGGCTCGTCGGCCAGCAGCAATTGCGGCCGTGCGATCACCGCGCGCGCGATAGCCGCGCGCTGTTTTTCCCCGCCGGAAAGAACCGGCGGAAGCGCCCACATCCGCTCGCCGAGTCCAACCCAGCTCAGCAGCTCGATGACCTCCTCTCGATAACTTTCTTCCGGTCGGCCCATGACCCGCAGCGGCAACGAGACGTTTTCGTACGTCGTCATGTGGTCGAGTAGCCGAAAGTCCTGAAACACGATGCCGATGCGACGCCGCAACGTCGCCACCGCATCGCGCGACAGTGTCGCGACGTCATGACCGAATTGAGTGATCAGGCCGCGCGTCGGCTTGAGCGACAGGAACAGCAGCCGCAACAGCGAGGTCTTGCCGGCGCCGGATGGCCCAGTCAGGAACTGGAACGAGTGAGGTTCGATGCGGAACGTGAGGTCACGCAGGACCTCCGGGCCCAGCCCATAGCGCAAGCCGACGTTCTCAAATCGGACCACCCACCCCTCTCCGACAAATTCCCCAAAGGGCCGCGCGAATCACGACCGGGCCGAGGTCCCCAGGCACGCCTGCGTTTTACAGGATTATCGCGACGCCGCCATAGCGGTCGCGGGGAAAAAGGCGAAAAACCCCCATTTGACAGGGTCCGGCATGGTTTCCGATCCATTAACGGACGGCTGGTAGGTTGGCCATCCAATTACCATCGACGCCATGCTGATCGCCTGTCCGAACTGCTCAACGTCCTACATGATCGACCCAGCCTCGTTGGGCGAGGCAGGACGAACCGTCCGCTGCGCAAGATGCAAGACGACGTGGTTCGCATCCAAGCCGGAGATGGCAAGCGCCGGCACGGACGATGACCCGACCTCTGCCATCGGCGTGATACGTCCTGATCAGCGAATTCAGGACAGAGCCGAAGATACCGCCGTGCGGAAGAGCAAGCAACCGAGACAGCCGCGCAGGGTGAAGAAGCAGCGCAGGCACCCGTCACTGTTACCGACGCACCGCCGATCGCACCGGAAGAGCCATCGGCCGCACCCGAGGCGACGACGGAAGCCGACGAGATTGAAAATTTTGCCGCGCGCCGCAAGCGACTTCAGGCACGACGTAATAAAGAGCGGCGCTCGTCGCGATGGACTGCACTTATTCTTGTCCTCTTCGCCTTCAATGTTGCGCTGGTCGGCGCCCGCAGCGAGGTTGTGAGGTTCTTCCCGCAGACTGCCTCGTTGTTCGCGGCGGTCGGCCTGCCGGTCAACCTGCGTCACCTGAAATTCGAGAATATGCGGATTTCGAAAGAAACGCAGGAAGGACTGTCGGCTCTGGTGATCGAAGGCACGATCGTTAGCGTCGCCAGCAAGGCCACCGAGGTGCCACGGCTGCGCTTCGCTGCACGCGACGCATCCGGACAGGAAATCTATACGTGGAACGCTCTGCCAAGCCGCAGCATTCTCGGGCCTGGAGAAAAACTTGATTTCCGCAGCCGATTTGTCTCGCCGCCGCCAAACGCAACCGATGTGATGGTGCGCTTCTTCACGCCGCAGGATTCGGCGACCGCGGCGAAGTGACGCCGTTCGCGCGGAACCGCACGATCTCGGATCAGAAATCCTTGAGCAATCGCTCGATGTAGTCGAGCTCCAGCTGCGGGCGGAAACCCTCGCCGAACCGCTTGCGCAACTCTTCCAGAATGCGCCGAGCCCTTTGCGCATCAATTTCACCCGGAACCTTGACGGTGAAGTCGTCGCTGTAGTCGCCGCGGCGCATCGGCCGCCCCAGGGGATCGGTCTCCTGTTGGGCGCGCGATTGCCCGCGGCCCGGCCGCCCGTTTGGACCCGGGCCCATGCCCTGCTGCTGCATCGACTGCGCAAGGCCTTTGGCGCCCTTTCGCATGGCTTCGAGGGCGCGGCCCTGGCTGCCGACCGCGCCATCGGCGTCACCCTCGCCGAGCTGACCTTCTGCCTCGCCCATGGCTTCGCCCGCATCGCCGAGTTCGCCCATCTCATCGCCGCCCTGGCCCTGCTGGCCCTGTTGGCCTTGCTGGCCTTGCTGGCCTTTTTGACCTTGCTGGCCCTGCTGGCCGAGCCCGCGCTGGCGGAGTTGCTCCAGAAGCTTGTTGAGGCGGTCACGCAACCCTTGCTGATCCTGGCGCAGGTCACCCATCTGGTTCTGGCCCTGCTGACCGCGTTGACGGTCGCGGCGGTTCTCCTGGCCCTGCTTGAATGTCTTGTCGCGCAACTGCTGCTGCTTGCGGATCATGTCGCCCAATTCATCCAAGGCCGACATCATGTCGTCATCGTCGCCATCGTCGCCCTGGGCGCCGGGCCGCGCCATCTGCAGGTTCTCGAGCATCGACTGCAGCTGCTCGAGCAACTGGCGCGCCGCATCCTTGTTGCCCGAGCGCGCCAGATTTTCCAGACGGTCGAGCATGCTCTTGAGGTCCTGCTGGCTCAGCATGCGCGTATTGTTGCGATCGAGTGGACGCGTCAATTGCTGCGGATTCTTGCGCATTTCCTCGGCAAGCGCCTGCAGGAACTTGTCCATGGCGGCGCGCAGCTGATCCATCAGCTTTTTGATTTCCTCATCGCTCGCGCCACGCTCGAGCGCTTGCCGCAAGGTTCTCCTGCGCCTGGCGCAGCGCTTGCTCGGCCTGCGACACATTCCCGTCTTCGAGCTGGACCGCCATGTCCCACAGGCGCGCGACGACATCGCGCAGCGCATCGTCGCTCTTTGCATGCTCGAGGTCATGATAGATCGAACGCAGGCCCAGATAGACGCCTGCCTCCGGCGTGAAGCGTTCCGGAGCGATGGTGAGCGCATCGAGCGCGCTGAGCACGATCGGCTTGCTCTCGGCGTCGAGCGCGAGGTTTCGGCGCTGCTCGATCAGCGCCCTTGCCAGCGGCTTGACAAAGATGCGTTGCGGCAACTGCAGCTCGCGCGGCTCGCTGCGGCCCTCATTGCCGGCCTCGTCGCGCGCGATGAGCGTCAACATCACGTCGGTGCCGGCCCAGGGATGCTCGGTCAGATCATGCGTCGTCTGGGCGGTGCCGGCGCGTGTCCGCTGTTGCGGCAAGACCAGCGCATAGTCGGGCGCGCTGAACAACGGGCGCGGCGGCTTGTCGGACGTCTTTTCTTCCTTGCGCGTAAAGGTGGCTTTCGCTTCGATCACGCCGTAGTCGTCCTCCACGCGATAGTCGAGCCGCAACGCGCCACGCGCCTGACGCTCCGGATCCCGGATCAGGTCGATCGTCGGCGCACGGTCCGGAATCGCCGTGAAATTCCACACGAGATCGCTGCCGAGAACGCCATGCACCGCGGCCGAGCCGTCGCCTTTGATCACAAGCCTGCGCTCTTCGGTTCCGGCCGGCAAAGGCGCGCGTGCCTCGGCGGGCGCATCCTCGATCCCGCCTTTGCGGATAATGTCGAAATGCACTTTGCCGGTCGCGCGGATCACAAGCTGACTGCCGGAGGGCACCGCGACCGGCGCCTGCGGCGCGTTCTGCGCCGTTTCACCCGGCCGCAGGCCGGGCAGCATCACCGGAGGTCGTCCCGTGTAGACCGGTGGCGTGATCCACGCGTCGATCCGGAAATTCGCCGGCGCGACCACGCCGTGCCAGTCGAAGGCGGCGGCGACCCGCTTGAACCGCTCGCCGCTCGCCGCGAAGAACGTCGCCACCACCAAAATGGACACGAGCGCGCGCAACGCCATCGGATCTCGCAGCGACAGCCGCGGCATCGGCCAGCCGGCTTTGATCTTGCGCGCGGACAGCAGCGCGCGCTCGACATGCGCCTGCCAGAGGGCCTGCGCCACCGGATCGTTTCCGTTTGCAGCAATGTGATCGGAAACGGCCGTCGCCGGCCGGTGTATTTCGCCGCTGCGGCGATCGAGGCGCCGCAGCCCGTCGTTGACGCTCGGCAGCCGCAGGATCGCCAGCGGTACCGCCGCTGCGATCAACAGCAGGCCGAAAATGATCAGGCCGATTGCGCGCGCGAGCGGCGGCAATATCAGCCAGAGGCCCGGCCCAGGAGAATGCAAGGAAAAGTCCGAGGACGATCGCAACGGAGGCGAGCGCCGGCCACAGCCGCTCCCACAGCAGACTGCCGCGCGCCCGCCGCAATGCACGCGCGAGCAGAGCCCGCGTCGGCTGCTGATCGTGTGGCTTCTCGTTCAACTCGTCCAAAAGCCGCTCCGCCGCTGTGGCTCCGGAGAATCTCTGCTACCGGCCAGCGTAACATGCGCCGAACCGCGGGACCACGCGCCTATTTATGCGCTCAAAGCCAATCCGGCATGCGATCGAGCGCAATTAATTGGTCAACTTCAAGGCGCGGCCGCACGACCGCCCATTTTGCGCCGTTGACCAACACTTCCGGCACCAAAGCGCGCGTATTGTAGGTACCGGCCTGCACCGCGCCGTAGGCGCCCGCCGACATCACGGCCAAGCAGGGCGCCGTTTGCCGGTTCCGCAATATCGCGGTTAACGGCGAGAAAATCGCCGCTTTCACACACCGGCCCAACGACATCGGCACGCACCCGCTTTGCCGAACCGGCCGGCTGTGCAATCGGCCAGATCTCATGATGCGCGTCATATAACGTGGGACGGATGAGATCGTTCATCGCCGCGTCGACGACAACAAAATTCTTGGCTTCGCCATGCTTCACGAACAGCACGCGCGTCACCAATATTCCGGCGTTGCCGACGAGCAGCCGGCCGGGCTCGAAAATGAGACGGCAATCGAGATCGCGAGTCGCGCGCTTGACCACCTTGGCATAGTCGTCGGGATGCGGCGGCGGCTCATTGTCGTCGCGGTAAGGAATCCCGAGGCCGCCACCGAGATCGACATGCGAAATGGTGTGACCGTCGGCGCGCAACATACCCACGAACTCGGCGAGCAGCGCGAAGGCGCTGTCGAACGGATCGAGGTTGGTGATCTGACTGCCGATGTGCATATCGACACCGGCCACTTTGACGCCCTTGAGCTTCGCAGCACGGGCATAGATTTCGCGCGCGCGGCTGATCGGGATGCCGAACTTGTTTTCGGCTTTTCCGGTCGCGATCTTGTGATGCGTCTTCGCATCGATGTCGGGATTGACGCGCACCGAGATGTTGGTGGTGCGCCCTTTCGACGCCGCAATCGATGACAGAAGCTCGAGCTCGGCCTCGGATTCAATGTTGACGCAGAGAATGCCTTCGTCGACCGCGATCGCGAGCTCGGTTGCGGTCTTTCCGATGCCGGAGAACATGATTTTGTCAGCGGAAATTCCCGCAAGACGCGCGCGCTTGAGCTCACCGCCCGATACGACGTCGGCGCCCGCGCCAAGCTTGGCGAGCGTGCGCACCACTGCCTGATTGGAATTGGCCTTCATGGCGTAACAGACGAGCGCAGGCACGTCGGCGAACGCGTCGGCAAATACCTGGTAGTGCCGAGTCAGCGTTGCGGTCGAATAGCAATAGAACGGCGTTCCGATCGCGCTTGCGAGCGCGTCCAGATTCACCTGCTCGGCGTGAAGGACGCCGTCGCGGTAAGCGAAGTGGTGCATCGCACGCTCAGTTGAGTAAAACGTCGAGAGGAATTGGTTTATCCCGCATGCCGGGTGCAATTGGTCTTCCGTCGGGACCAATCGGGCCCCTGTTGGGCTGTGCACCTGCCGCACCTGCCGGTGCCGCCTGTTCGCCCGCAACCGACGCGCTCGGCGGCGGATCCAGCGGCCCTTTGCGTCCGCACGCAGCCAAAGCAAACGACGCGGCCAGCGCACCGATCAGGGCGAGGCGGAGAAATGGAAGGCGATCACGGCTCAAGACAGGCGCTCCTTGCATGGAGGAACGATACCAAAACAGACAAACAAGGCGAAGTCAGGATTTTTCCTTTTCCAGCTTGCGCAGCCATTTCCTCGCCTGAGACCTGACATTTTTCGGCGCGGTGCCGCCAAAGCTGGTTCGACTTTTCACGGAGCGATCGACGGAAAGAACAGTGAACACGTCCTCGCCAATTCGCGGCTCGATCTCCCGCATGGCGGCAAGAGGCATCCTGTGCAAAGGCAAATTTGCCTCAGCGGCCTTGGCGACGATCCGGCCGGTCAGGTGGTGCGCCTCGCGGAACGGAATTTTCAAGGCCCGCACCAACCAGTCGGCGAGATCGGTTGCGGTTGCGTAGCCCTCGCCCGCCGCCTTTTTCATCCGCGACGTATCGGGCGCGAGATCGGCGACCATGCCGGTCATCGCCGCGACCGAAAGCACCAAAGCAGCGAGCGCATCCATGGCGCCTTCTTTGTCTTCCTGCATGTCCTTCGCATAGGCGAGCGGCAGGCCCTTCATCACGATCAGCAAGGCGCTGAGCGCGCCAATCACGCGTCCGGCCTTGGCCCGCACCAGCTCGGCGGCGTCCGGATTGCGCTTCTGCGGCATGATCGAGGAGCCAGTCGTGAATTTGTCCGACAACTTGACGAGCGCCGTGAGTGGCGAAGTCCAGATGACGATCTCTTCGGCAAGCCGCGACAAATGCACGGCCGCGATCGAAGCCGCCGAAAGCGTCTCCATCGCAAAGTCGCGCGCGGAGACCGCATCGAGCGAGTTTGCCATCGGCTTGTCGAAGCCGAGTGCCTTGGCGGTCATGTCACGATCGAGAGGAAACGACGTGCCCGCGAGCGCGGCCGCACCGAGCGGCGACTTATTCAGCCTTTTGCGCGCGTCGGCGAACCGGCCGCGATCGCGCGCAGCCATCTCGACATAAGCGAGCATGTGATGGCCGAAGGTCACAGGCTGCGCCGTCTGCATATGAGTCAGTCCGGGCATGACTGAGCCCGCATGCTCGAGCGCCTTTTCGGCAAGCGTGCGCTGATAGAGCGCGAGCGCAGCATCGATCGCGTCGATCGTGTCCCGCATCCAGAGCCGGAAATCGGTCGCAACCTGATCGTTGCGCGAGCGCGCGGTGTGCAGCCGTCCCGCCGCCTCGCCAATCAGTTCGGAGAGCCGGCCTTCGACGTTCATATGGATGTCTTCAAGAGCGCGCTTGAAGGAAAACTTGCCCGCCTCGATCTCTGACAGAATCGTGTCTAGACCGTGAGCGATCTTTTTCGCATCGTCGGCCGCAATGATGCCTTGCTTGGCCAGCATGTCGGCATGGGCCTTGGACGCGGCGATGTCCTGACGGTACAGATGCCGATCGAAGTCGATAGAGGCGTTGATCTCCTCCATGATGGCGCCGGGGCTAGACGAAAACCGCCCACCCCACATTTTGTTGCTCATGGCATATTCACCAAGCCGCTCATGACCGAAACCCAATCAAGCTTCGCCAAAAAGCGCCTCGCCATGGTTTTGGCGGGTGGAATCGCCGGCGTCGTCATTGGGCTGGCGGGGGTATACGGGATTGCGACCCTGACACGCAATGCGGGTGGCGACGCCACCTGCCGGCCGGCCGTCGAGCTGGCCAGTGAAAATAGCGCCTTTTGCGCGTGGCGAGGTGGCGGCCGTTAACGTTGCCAAGAGTCCGTTAAGGGTGCCCGATCTTTCTTTTCAGGATGCCACCGGCAAGCAGCTGACGCTCGAAGCACTGGCGCGGCCGCACGGTCCTGCTCAACCTGTGGGCCACCTGGTGCGTGCCTTGCCGCAAGGAGATGCCCGCCCTCGATGCCCTGCAGCAGCGCCTCGGCGGCCCCGGATTTGAAGTGGTGGCGGTCAATATCGACACGCGCGATCCCGACAAGCCGAAGGCCTGGCTCAAGGAGGTCGGCGTCCAGAAACTTGCCTATTACGCCGACCCTGCGGCCAAGAGTTTTCAGGACCTCAAGTCCATTGGCCGCGCGTTCGGCATGCCGACCACGTTGCTGATCGATCCGAAGGGATGCGAGATCGCGAACGATTGCCGGCCCTGCCGAATGGGCGAGCGACGACGCTATCAAGCTGATCAATGCGGCGCTCGGACGATAATGTGATTACGCGCTGATATTGAGATTGCGGCCGACGCCTTCGGCGACATTTGCCAGGCTCTGCAGGTTCTTCTGCGCGGCGTCGAGCACCTGCACGATCGCGGATGCATTATCGGCATTCATGCGCAGCATCTTGGCCGCAACGGCCATCTGCGCATTGCCCATCTGAGAGGCGACTAAAGCGGCCGCAATTGATGCCGGATCCATCCCGGTACCGTTTCTACGGCACGTTTATCAACGAAATGTAAATACGGCGGCAGCGGCCTTGACACTTTTGCCAGCGGCCCTATACTTAACCAAATGGTTTACTATTCAAAACCGAACCTCGACCGCACTTTTGCCGCGCTCGCCGATCCAACGCGGCGCGCTTTGCTCGCCCGTCTGAGCGAGAAAGGAAAATGTGTCGGTCAGCGAATTGGCGAAGCCGTTTTCGATGTCGCTTCCGGCGATCATGAAGCACCTCGACGTCCTGTCGGATGCGGGTCTCGTCGGACGCGAGAAGAACGGCCGCATCGTGAGCTGCCGCCTGCGCGCGGAACCGATGCGCGACGCCAATGATTGGCTCAATCGTTACCAGAAGTTCTGGACCGAGCGGTTCGATCGTCTTGCTGCTTTCCTGGAGGAAGACAAATGGCCACCGTCACAACGAAACCCAGCCTCACCATCAAGCGCCGGTTCAACGCGCCGCCGGCGAAAGTCTTCGCGGCGTGGACCGACCCGGAAAAGCTGAAGCACTGGATGGGCGGCCGCGAGATCGGCTCGGTCACTGCCGAGGCCGACGTCCGTGTCGGCGGCCGGTTCCGAATCGTAATGCAGAAGTCCAGCGACGGCGAACAACACGACGTCAGCGGCGTTTACCGCGAGGTGATCGCGAACGAAAAACTGGTGTTCACCTGGGCCTGGAAGAGCACGCCGGAACGCGAATCCCTGGTGACGATCACGTTCAAGGCCGACAACGGCGGCACGCTGATGACGTTCACGCACGAGCAGTTCTTCGACGAAGACGCGCGCGACCGCCACCAGCACGGCTGGAACGCTTCGTTCGAGAAGCTGGAAAAGTATCTCGCTGCTTAGTGACGGGAGTAGACGATGCCACACCAATGGTCACACGGACATTTCTACTGGAACGAGCTGATGACGCGGAATGCCGAGCGCGACAAGAAATTCTACGGCGCGACGGTCGGCTGGACGTTCGAGGCGATGCCGATGCCGGACGGCACTTATTGGGTCGCCAAGATGGGCGACCAATATGTCGGCGGCCTGTTTCCGCTCACCAGCCCGCAGTTCGACGGCGTTCCTGAAAGCTGGATGTCTTACCTCGCGGTCGACGATGTCGATGCGCGCGTGAAAAAGGCACAGGCCGCGGGCGCGACATTGATGCGGCCGATCTTCGACATACCCAATGTCGGCCGCATCGCCATCCTCAAGGAGCCGGGGGGCGCCGGAATCGGCTGGATGACACCGGCGAAAATGTAGCGGGAGGCAAAATATGCAGCACAAGATCGTTTCGCAGGACGAATGGCTCAAAGCACGCAAAGTCCTGCTCGCGAAGGAAAAGGAATTCAGCAAGACACGCGACGCTTTGAGCGCCGCGCGCCGCGAATTGCCCTGGACGCCGGTGGAAAAGAACTACGTCTTCGACGGCCCGAACGGAAAAGAAACGCTCGCCGACCTGTTCGGCGGCAAGAGCCAGCTGATGGTCTATCACTTCATGCTCGGGCCCGGCTGGGTGCAGGGCTGCCCGAGCTGCTCGTTCCTCGCCGATCATTTCGACGGCGCCGTGATCCATCTTGCGCAGCGCGACGTGTCGCTGGTCGTGGTATCGCGCGCGCCGCTTGCCGAGATCGAAGCCTACAAGAAGCGCATGGGCTGGAAGTTCAAATGGGTGTCGTCGTTCGGCAACGACTTCAACCACGATTTCCACGTGTCGTTCACCAAAGACGAAATGGCCAAGGGCGCCGAGTACAACTACACGGTCGACAAGATCCCCAGCGAGGAATTACCCGGCCTGAGTGCCTTCATCCGGGACGAGAACGGCAAGGTCTTCCACACGTATTCGTCCTACGCGCGCGGGCTCGACATGCTGGTCGGCACGTACAATTTCCTCGACATGGCGCCGAAAGGCCGCGACGAAGACGCCCTGCCCTGGAGCATGGCCTGGGTGCGCCGGCACGACGAATATGAAGACAAGCCGAAAAGCGGCAGCTGCTGCGCCTAATTAGCGCGTCGGAACCGGCTTCTCGCCGCGGTAGTCGTAAAAGCCGCGCTGCGTCTTGCGGCCGAGCCAGCCGGCCTCGACGTACTTCACGAGCAACGGGCACGGCCGGTATTTCGAAGTCGGCCAGCCCCTCGTAAAGCACCTGCATCACCGACAGGCAGGTATCGAGGCCGATGAAATCGGCGAGCTCGAGCGGCCCCATCGGATGATGCGCGCCGAGCCGCATGGCGGTATCGATCGACTCGACGTTCCCGACGCCCTCATAGAGCGTGTAGATCGCCTCGTTGATCATCGGCAGCAGGATGCGGTTCACGATGAACGCCGGGAAATCTTCCGACACCGCGATGGTCTTGCCGAGCTTGGTGACAAAGGCCTTGCTGGCCTCGAACGTCGCGTCGTCGGTCGCGATGCCGCGGATCAGCTCGACGAGCTCCATCAGCGGCACCGGATTCATGAAATGGATCCCGATGAAGCGCTCCGGCCGGTCGGTTGAGGACGCGAGCCGCGTGATCGAGATCGATGAGGTGTTGGTTGCGAGAATCGCGTCGGACTTCAACGACGAGCAAAGCTCGCCGAAGATCTTGCGCTTGACGTCTTCCTTTTCGGTTGCGGTCTCGATCACCAGATCGCAACCCGAGAATGCGTCATATTTCTCCGCCGGCTTGATGCGCGCGAGCGCGTTCTTGCGGTCGTCCTCGCTGATCGCCTTCTTGCCGACCTGGCGCGCCATGTTGCCATTGATGGTCGCCATCCCGGCCTTGATACGATCGGCCGACAGGTCGTTGAGAAGGACGGAATAGCCGGCGAGCGCGCATACATGCGCTATTCCGTTGCCCATCTGGCCGGCGCCGATTACCCCGATACTCTGAATTTTCACCATGTCTCTGTCCGATCGATGCGAAGTCCCGGCTTCTGGCTTTGAATTCGGTAACGCTCGCTTTTCATTTCAATTTTACGACGTAGGACCGCACGATGCCATCGGCGGAACAACAAAAACTAGAACGTAGTCAACGCTTGACCTTGTCGAGTTCCGCCGCCAGCTCCGGCAACGCCTGGTACAGATCCGCCACCAGGCCGTAGTCGGCGACCTGGAAGATCGGCGCCTCCTCGTCCTTATTGATAGCAACAATCACCTTGGAGTCTTTCATCCCGGCGAGATGCTGAATTGCGCCGGAAATTCCGACCGCGATGTAGAGCTCGGGCGCCACAACTTTGCCGGTTTGCCCGACTTGCCAGTCGTTTGGCGCATAGCCGGCATCAACTGCGGCGCGCGAAGCGCCGACCGCGGCGCCCAATTTGTCGGCGACAGGCTCGATATATTTGGTGAAGTTATCCCGGCTCTGCATGGCACGGCCGCCGGAAATGATGATCTTGGCCGACGTCAGCTCAGGCCGGTCCGATTTCGACAACTGCTCTCCCGACGAACGTCGAGAGGCCGGGGTCTGCGGCCGCGGTGGCGTTTTCGACGCTCGCGGAACCGCCGGCGCCCGCCGCCTGAAACGTCGAGGTGCGCACGGTGATGACTTTCTTCGCGTCGGACGACTTCACCGTCTGGATTGCGTTGCCGGCATAGATCGGCCGCTCGAAGGTATCGGGGGAAACCACCTTCGTGATGTCCGAAATCTGCATCACGTCGAGCAGCGCGGCGACGCGCGGCATGATGTTTTTTCCGGTCGTTGTCGCGGGCGCAACGATGGCGTCGTAGTTGCCGGCAAGCGACACGATCAGCGCTGCAACCGGCTCGGCGAGTTGATGCTCGTAAGGCGCGCGCATCCGCTACCAGCACTTTCTTGACGCCGTCGAGTTTCGACGCCGCCTCCGCTGCCGCCTTGCAATCTTTGCCGGCGACCAGCACGTGCACGTCGCCGCCGATCGCCTTGGCCGCGGTGAGCGCCTTGTTGGTTGCGTCCTTGAGCGTTTTGTTGTCGTGCTCGGCGACGAGAAGCGTGGTCATCTAGAGTACCCCCGCCTCGTCCTTGAGCTTGGCGACCAGGTCGGCAACCGAGGCGACCTTCACGCCCGACTTGCGGCCCGGCGGTTCGCTCGTCTTGACCACCTGAAGCCGCGGCTTGATGTCGACGCCATAAGCGTCCGGCGTCTTTTCGTCGATCGGCTTCTTCTTCGCCTTCATGATGTTCGGCAGCGAGGCGTAACGCGGCTCGTTCAGCCGCAGATCGGTCGTGATGATCGCCGGCATTTTCAGCTTTACCGTCTGCAGGCCGCCGTCGACCTCGCGCGTCACGCTGATGGCGTCGCCCTCGATCGCAAGCTTGGACGCGAACGTGCCCTGCGCCCAGTTCAGCAGCGCCGCGAGCATCTGCCCGGTCTGATTGCTGTCGTCGTCGATCGCCTGCTTGCCCATGATGACAAGGCCGGGCTTTTCCGCCTCGACGATGGCCTTGAGCAGCTTTGCGACCGCCAGCGGCTCTACGACGGCGTCGGTCTTCACCAGGATCCCGCGGTCTGCGCCCATCGCGAGCGCGGTGCGGATGGTTTCCGATGCTTGCGCCGGGCCGATCGAGACCGCAACGATCTCGGTCGCCTTGCCGGCTTCCTTCAGGCGGATCGCCTCCTCGACGGCGATCTCGTCGAAGGGATTCATCGACATCTTGATATTGGCGAGCTCGACGCCGGAGCCGTCCGGCTTGACGCGAATTTTGACGTTGAAATCGACCACCCGTTTCACGGGCACCAGAATTTTCATGAATTCCCCATCCCGGGCGGGCACTGGAACAAGCGGGCGGAAGCTAAAGGCCGCGCCATCGGGCTGTCAACGTTTATGCTGCGGCGCAGTAAAACTAGCGGTTCTGGCCCGGCGCCCACAATATATCGGCGGCGCCTTTGTCATTGGCATATCGGCCAGCCACGAACAGGTAGTCGGACAGCCGGTTGACATATTTCAGCGACGGTTCCGACACGCCCTCGCCCGGCTTGTCCTTCAGCTCGACCATGATGCGCTCGGCGCGGCGGCAAACCGTGCGCGCAAGATGCAGATAGGCCGAGGCGGGACTCCCGCCGGGCAGAATGAACGACTTCAGCGGCGCGAGATCGGCATTGAGCCGGTCGATCTCCGCCTCAAGCCAAGCGACCTGCGCATCGGTCACCGTGAGCCGGGCGCCGCCGGGCCCCTTCTCGGCAAGGCAGAGATCGGCCTCGACATCGAAGAGATCGTTCTGGATGCGGCCGAGCGCAGCATCGAGCGCCTTGTCGCCCGCGACATGCAAGCGGACCAGGCCGATCACGGCATTGACCTCGTCGACCGTGCCGTAAGCCTCGACCCGCAGGTCGTATTTCTTGCGCCGGGCGCCGGTGCCGAGCGAGGTCGTGCCGTCGTCGCCGGTCCTTGTATAAATGCGGTTGAGCACAACCATATCGATCTCGCGAAGCCTTTCTCCCAGCCGCAGATTCGGGTTAGGCTTATCTTAGCCTTTTTCTCAAGAAGGGGTGACGCTCATGCGTGTACTGACGATTGCGATTGTGGCCGCTTTCCTGGCCCTGCCGGCCACCGCGCCTGCGCAGGCTTGCGGAGCAGGCATGCATTCCGCCAAGGCCGCTACGGCCGATTATTCCGCGGCCAAAAAGAAGTC
Organism: uncultured Alphaproteobacteria bacterium; assembly: GCA_963794665.1. Classification (GTDB taxonomy): domain Bacteria; phylum Pseudomonadota; class Alphaproteobacteria; order Rhizobiales; family Xanthobacteraceae; genus Pseudolabrys. The sequence goes on from CAWCEW010000024.1 coordinate 33,769, forward strand.
CAAAAAGCAGAAGAAAGAAAAAGAGGAGTATATGCGCGCCGCTCCAATGAAGTGAGCGCCCGCTCCGCATTTTCTCCGACTAACGGCCGAGGACCCAGATCGTCGCCATGATCACAATGATGGCGACGAACTGAAGCAGCACGCGCAACCGCATCAGCTTTTGCGAGCGGTTGGGCGAGCCGCCGCGCATCATATTGATCAGGCCGAGCAGCAGCACGATCGCCACCGCCACGATGGCCGCCGGCACGAGAAAATGAGACATGAAATTCGACATGGGTCGCGCCTTCTAACATCCGCGCTCTGATCCGGCCATGCGCCCTAAGTTTGGACTCGCCTATGAGTTGTATATCCACTAACGTCCCCAATAAATTGAGTGGGTCGGGTGGTGCATGAGGACTGGCGTTGCGGGCGCCGCGAGCGCTCGCTCATTGGAAGTCTGCGGTGACGACTCTGGTTCCTCATCACAGCTCTTGAAATTCCGGCAGCAAGAATTCGCTGTGCGCGCCCGGCGGCGCGCATTCGCACTCAGCGCAAGCATAGAGGATGTGCTTGTCGCCGCCGCCGATCGTGCTTCGGATCGCCTCAAGCGTGAACGGCCGGAATTTTCGGCGGCGACACTCAATAAACTTGCTTACTTTATCCCGTCGCTCTTTGGCGTCGGCGCGCTGCCGCATTGTTCATCTCGGTGAGCACAATCGTGCTTTGCGCGCTCGCGGTGCTTCCGGCGGCCTTCCGGATTCTTGGTTGTCGTGTCGCCGACCCAGGGGCCGCGCCGCGCCTCTTCCGCAATCGCGCACGAAGCACTGCCTATTTACACCGTCATCGCTCCTCTTCACCGCGAGGCGCGGGTAGTGGACCAATTGCTGTCAGCGATCGAAAGGCTCGACTATCCAGCCGAGAAACTCGACGTGATCGTTATCGTCGAGGCCGACGAGCCGGCAACCCGCGCCGCAATCACGCGACGCAAACACCGTCTCCCGATCACGGTGGTTCCCGCGCCACCGGCCGGACCGCGCACGAAACCCAAAGCGCTCAATATTGCGCTGGAGCTCGCGCGCGGCTCATTCGTCGCGATCTACGATGCGGAGGACCGGCCGGAATCACACCAGCTTCGTCGTGCGCTGGAAGCATTTCGATCCGCCGGAGATGATCTTGCATGCGTGCAGGCACCGCTCTGCATCGACACCGACACGACTTGGCTTGCCCGCTATTTTACCGCCGAATATGCCGGCCACTTCGATGTCTTTCTTCCAAAGCTTGCCGAGTTCGGCTTGCCGCTGCCGCTCGGCGGCTCCTCAAACCATTTCCGGACCGCGGCTCTGCGTGAGGCGGGCGGCTGGGACCCCTACAACGTCACCGAGGACGCCGACCTCGGCATGCGTCTTGCGCGCCTCGGCTACCGATGCGGAGTGATCGAGTCCACGACCTTTGAAGAGGCGCCCGCAACGACCCGGCGCTGGCTTGGCCAGCGGTCGCGCTGGCTCAAAGGCTGGATGCAGACCTTCCTCGTCCATATGCGCCAACCGCAACGGCTGTTTCATGAACTTGGGCCGGGCGGTTTTGCGACCTTTTTTCTTGTGGTCGGCGGGAATGCTTTTGTCGCATTGGTACACCCGATCTTCGTCGTTGGACTCTGTTGGAGATTAGCCTTCGGCGCCGAAGGCTCGATCGACGCCGGACTGTGCGGCATATCGATCGTAGCCGGCTACGGGCCGTCAGTGGCCCTCGCCTGGCGCGGACTGTCCTTCCGTGGCGTGCCGGACAAGATCCGCATTCTGGCGTGGACACCCCTGCACTGGCTGTTGCTGTCGGGGGCTGCGTGGTGGGCGGCGATCGAATTGACCCATGCGCCTTTCCGCTGGAACAAGACCGAACATGGTCTCGACCGGCCGCCGAGCGTCGCGTCCGCGCTTGTCGAGCTGAGCCGGCGCGTCGCCGGCCTGAAAAGGCGCGGCGAGCTCCCGCAAATATGGATCGACGCTACATATAACGTCGCAGATCGGCGGCGGCTTCCTCGGGCTTCCGCTTGAGGCTGAACGGCGCAACGAAACGACCCTGCTTGTCCATAAGATAGACAAGCGCAGTGTGATCCATGCTGTAGTCGCCGCCCTGCGTCGGAACCTTCTTGGCGTACACGCGATACGACTTTTCCGCCGCATCGATGGCCGCCCGGTCGCCGGTCGCGCCGCGCAGATGCGGATCGAAACTCGACAGATAGTCTTTCATCACGGCAGGGGTGTCGCGCTCGGGATCGACCGTGATGAAAAGGGCACCGGTGCCATCAGCATCCTTGCCGAGCGCGCGCAGAACCTCGGACACGTCAAAAAGCGTGGTCGGACATACGTCGGGGCAATGCGTATAGCCGAAGAATACCAGGTGCGGCTTTCCCTTCAGGTCCACATCCGTGATCGGATTTCCGTTCTGGTCGACGAGCTTGAACGGTCCGCCGATCGCAGAGGTAGCCGGACTGCCGCCGCCAAAGTTCCCGCTGGCGTAGAGGAACACTCCGGAGAAAATCACCAGCCCGATCAGAAAGGCGGCAAAAATGAGGACAATCTGCGACGTTCGCGCCGTCATCGGCTCTCAACTTGCATCAGAAGCACGCGAGCCAGCCAGCACGCACCATCTCGAAGAACACGGCGGTACCGTAGTAAGCCCACAAGCCCAGCGCTGCGGCAACCAGTGCGCCGCCGACAACTGCCACCAACAAAAGTGGCCGCGACAAGGGAGCGTTGGAAACGATCGCCGGCATACCCGCCTCCAGCTCGAGTTCCTTCACATAGGCTCGCCGGACGCCCAAGGCAATGCGACTTCGCCGCCGCTTTCCGCGATTAACTATCTTACTGCCTGCAAAATATCGCCGATAACGCGGCCGTCCGTGGCGCACGTTGACTCCATAGGTTAAAGCCGCGATCAATGATAGACTTTCCTGAATATGGATTCTTACCCCCGAATGGAGAACTTGATGCGCAACGCTTTGGCGATCGCCTTGGCGATCTCAATGTCGGCGGCTGTTACTGCCTTCGCCCAGAATGCGCCCGCCCCGGCTCCGGCCCCAGCGGCGGCACCGCCCCCGGCCCCTGCGCCGGCAAAATCAACCTGTAACAACCCGAACGCACTCGGCATCGCACGCGTGGTTGAAATCGACACCACAGGCGGCCCTGGTTTCGGATTTGAGCACTTCAAGGCCTACGACTTCCTGCGCGACAAAGAAGTCGTCCTTACGTTCGACGATGGTCCATGGCCAGGCCACACGCCGGCCGTGTTGAAGGCGCTCGCCGAGCAATGCACCAAGGCGCTCTTCTTCCCGATCGGAAAACACGCCGGATGGCATCCCGAAATTATGAAGCAGGTGGCGGCTGCCGGACACACGGTCGGGTCGCACACATGGTCGCACAAGGATCTCTCCAAGCTGAGCCAGCAGGAAGGGATCGACGAAATCGAGAAGGGCATCGCGGCAGTCAGCATCGCGCTTGGCAACAAGCCGATCGGTCCGTTCTTCCGTTTCCCGGCTTTGCGGCACCCGCCTGAACTGCTGAAGTATGCAGGCGAGCGAAATCTCGGCGTTTTCTCGACCGACATGGATTCCTTCGACTTCAAGATGCGCAAACCGGAGCAGGTCATCGCATCGGTCATGAAGAAGCTCGAAAAGCACGGCAAAGGCATCATCCTGATGCACGACTTCCAGCAGGCGACGGCCCATGCGGCGCCTGAGCTGCTGAAAAGGCTGAAGGACGGCGGATACAAGGTCGTGCAGGTGGTCGGCAAGACGCCTGTCGAGCCGAAGAAAGAATATGTCGACATGGTGATGAAGGAGATCGGCGGCGGCATGGAGAGCGCGCGCCCGATGTCGAGCGTCATCAAGGATATCAGCAACTAGCAAAACGAAGCTGTTTTCAGGCCGGCCGCGCAAATAGCGCGGCCGGCTTTTTTTGTCGCATGCGCCAAGGTCCCCTGCGCTGTGCTAACCTGTCGGCGGCGGAATTTGCCGGCTTAGGGGGTCGCACATGAATGTATTGATCGTCGCCTTCGGCGCACTGATTACAATATGGGTTTTGGTCCTGCTCGGGTCGCCCTTCTTCGGGCCAAGGGACCACTAGCCGGTCCTGTTCACGGCGCCGCCCGTCCCGAGAACGCCGTAAACATCGATGACGCGGTGGTTGCGTGATCATAGGCAATCCGTGTCGCCACCATGAAAAGCGTCGTTGCCAGCACCAGCCGAAGCGCACGCTCGGGAATGCGGATCGCGAAATAGCTGCCGACGAAAATGCCCGGCAGCGAGCCCACGAGCAGCGAGCCGATAATCGCCCAGTTGACCGAGCCCATCATCCAGTGACCGAGCCCGGCAATCAGAGTCAGCGGGACCGCATGCGCAATGTCCGAGCCGACGATTTTGGCCATCGGCATTTGCGGATAGAGCAAAATGAGCGCGATGACGCCCAACGCACCGGCGCCGACTGAGGAAATCGATACAAGACAGCCAAGCACGGCGCCAACCACGATTGTGCTGACGGCAGTCTTGTGCGGATCGAGCTCGGCAACACGCGCGCGATAGGCTGCCACGATCGACGCTCCGAAGACAAGCACGAAGGCGGTCAGAAACAATGCGACACTGAGCACGAGCGTGATCAGATTGCGTGCCGCCTCACCGCTCAGATTGAAATGCGACAGATGCCGCGAAAGTGAGAATCGTCGCCGGAATGCTGCCGGTCGCAAGCCGGCCGACCACGCGCCAATCGATGCTGCGGGCAAAGCCATGAACGAGGCTGCCGCCGGTCTTGGTGGCGGCGGCATAAAGCAGGTCGGTTCCGACCGCGGTCGCGGGATGAACACCGAACAGCATGATCAGGATCGGCGTCATCAGCGCGCCGCCACCTACGCCGGTCATGCCAACCAGGAGGCCGACGGCAAAGCCCGACAGCGAGTAAAGCGGATCAATCATCAGAATGACCTCGTCGCGACGGGCTTGCCGCCAATCTAAGCATGGTTAGGCTCAGCAGTCATCGTGACGAAATGGTGGAACGCCCCGGTCTGCATGGCTGTTCCGCACAATTTTCTGAAAGATCGCGATATGGCACCGCAACCAAAAAATACCTATTTCGTTCGGTAAAGGGCCCGTCCGGGAGACGAGCCCGCGAATCATCCACTGGATGCCGCACGTGCCCGATATCGTCACGCTCACGATCAATCCCGCCATCGACATTTTCGTTAATGTCGACCGCGTCGAGCCGACGGGGAAAATGCGCTGTTCGGCGCCGAAACGTGACCCGGGCGGCGGCGGTATCAACGTAGCCCGGGTCGCTCACCGACTTGGCGGCCGCGTGACCGCAATTTTCCCGACAGGCGGCGCTATCGGAAAGCTCCTGCACCGCCTTGTCGATCGCGAAGGCATCGACAGCATCGTGACGCCGTCGCACGTCGAAACGCGGGAGAATTTTACGGCCTATGAGGAATCGACGGCAGAGCAATATCGTTTCGTCTTGCCCGGATCGACGCTGCACCGCGCAGAATGGGAAACGGTTCTCGAGAAGCTGACGACGCTCCCGCAGCGGCCGAAATTTGTCGTCGCGAGCGGCAGCGTCCCACCCGGCGTCCCCGACGACTTCTTCGCGCGCGTCGCCCGCCACGCCAAGGCGTTGGGCGCGCAATGCGTCATCGACACGTCCGGGACCGGCTTTGAAAGCGGCGCTGGCGGAAGGCGTTTCCCTGATCAAGCCGAACCTGGTCGAGCTTTCCGACCTTGTCGGTGCGTCACTGGGCAACGACGAAGCGCGGCTGCGCGCATGCCGAAAGCTGATCGAGGATGGACGCGTCAAGATCGTCGCGCTCACACTCGGCGAAGATGGCTCGCTGCTCGTGACCGCGGATCAGGCCTTCCGCGCCGAGCCGATGAAAATCGAGCCGGTCAGCACGGTTGGCGCCGGCGACAGTTTTGTCGGCGGCCTGGTTGCAGCGCTCGCCTCCGGCGAGCCGCTGGAGCAAGCGTTCCGGATTGCTGTCGCTGCGGCGTCCGCCGCCGTGATGTCGCCTGGCACCGAGCTCTGCCGCGAAGAGGACGTTCAGCGGCTGTTGCCTCAGGTCAAAATCAGCGGAGCTTGCGCGCGCACACGCCTGAACGGCGCGTCTCGCGAAGATTTGGGCCTAGCGGCGCGCCTTGGCCGTCGCCGGAACCCGCATTTCATCCTGCATCGCCTCGAGCATGCCCATCCAGATGATCAGCGGGAAATAGAATAACAGCGGCATTTTTTGTATCTCGCGTTACGGTTCAACAAAACAAACGCAAGAAAGCGAATGCCAGTTCCTTGATCACGACGCCGTGTTTTCGTGTACCAATTTAGTAGTCTGTTGGACCGACGAAACGTGATTGGGAAATCGTCTTGGATACAATCCGGCTAGGTTTGGTGGGCGATCACATTGCGGCATCGCGCGCCCCCGATTTGCATCATGCGGCTGCTCAAATTTGCGGAATCCATGTCGCTTATGAGCGATTGGTTCCGCGAGAGCTTGGTCTAACGTTCGATATCGTGATCAGCCGGACAAAAGAACAAGGTCTTCGCGGTCTCAATATTACGCATCCCTACAAAGAGCGCATTTTGCAGTTTGTTGCGATCGAGGATTCAACCGTCAAGGCGATTGGCGCCTGCAATACTGTTCTGTTTAAACCACACCCGATCGGACTGAACACCGATTACACCGGGTACATCGAAGCCTTTAAAGAACGCTTTGGGGATGCACTTCCTGGCGCGGTTGCCATCGCGGGCAGCGGCGGCGCGGGAAAAGCGATCGGCTTTGCTCTCGCGCAACTGGGAGCAAAGTCTCTGAAATTGTTCGACACTGACGAGCGGAAATCGCTTGCTCTGGCAAACTCTCTTCGAAACGAACAACGCCGCATGGACGTTTTCGTTGCACCATCGCTCGAGGACGCCTGTGAGGATGCGGATGGCCTCGTCAATTGCACGCCACTCGGCATGGCCGGGTACGAAGGCGACGCATTCGATGGTGTTCGGCTGAAAGGCAGGAGATGGATATGCGATGCGGTCTACACGCCGGTTGAAACCGCATTTTTGAAAGAGGGAAAGGCAGCCGGAGTGGAAATCCTGAGTGGTTACGAACTCTTCCTCTACCAGGGCATCCATGCCTTCCAACTATTCACCGGACGGCACGTAGACGCCGTAGCGCTACGCCGGATGCTTGCACCTCCACCATGACCATGAATGTGGCTCGCGCCGATGATCGGGAACAATTGCGATCTCAGATGACATAGAGGCGATCTGGCAACTTGCCGCGGCTGTCATGGGTTGGAGGGAAGTGCTGCGCGAGTTCTTTTCCGCACAACTCGATCGCGGAGATGAACCCGTCGGCAATATGATCTTCACGCGCGTGCGCAATCAGGGCATCAACGGCCGCTTGCCATCTCGACTGCGGAACCCGTTTTGCGATCTCGTCGTCGGCAATGATGCGCGCATAGCGCTCGGCCAGTGAAACAAAGATCAGAATCCCGCAGCGATCGACATTTCGCGCGATGCCACGGCTGATGAACTGCTCCATCGCAACCCGGTAAGCAATTGCGCGCCGCGCCCTGCGCGGCACAAGCGCGACCCGCACGGCCGGGATACAAAGGAGCGTCAGGAGAACGACAAACAGGATGACCTGCACTGACAGGATTCGCAGGACCGGCATGGCGGTGAAGATCACGAGCATCCAAGGCGTCGCGAGCGCCACCATGGCCGCAATAAATACCGGAAAGACCGTTGCGTGCGAGGATACGCGCGCAAGCACGCAAACAATCTCGCCGGACGTCCTCTCTTCGGCCGACCGAATGGCCTTGGTGATGCGTTCTTGGTCTTCGTTCGAAATGGTCATCACCAACTTCCGGAAGCACCGCCGCCACCCGACGAGCCCCCGCCTCCCGAAAAACCTCCTCCGCCTCCGCCGCCGCCCGAATAGCTACCGCCGGAGTAGCCGCCGCCGCTCGAGCCCGAACTGGCCAAGACATTCAGCACGATATTGAAAAACAGCCAGCGAAAAGTCGGCGATACAATGAGAAGGATGAAGAACCCGAACAACGCCGCAAGCAAGATCCAGTTCACCGTATCGATCGGCTGCTGATAGTCGAGCCGCAGCGACGGGCGCTGCTGCCATTCAGACGCGTCCGTCGTCAGGACCGTGATTATGTCGTCGACGCCGCGTGAAATACCTTCGCTGAAGTTGCCGGCCTTGAAGCGCGGCGTCATCGCATTGGATATGATCACTTTCGACAGCGCGTCGGTCAGGGTCCCTTCCAGTCCGTAGCCAACTTCGATGCGTACGCGCCGTTCGTTCGGCGCAACGAGCAGCAATACGCCGTTGTTCTTCTTCTTTTCGCCGAGCGCCCACTTGCGGAAGAGCTCATTGGCGTAAGGCTCGACGTCCTGGCCTTCCAACGAGTTTACGGTTGCAACGACTAGCTGGATTCCCGACCTTGTTTCGAGATCCGTCAATTTCTGCTCAATCGCAACTCGCGTGTCAGGCTGGATGATGTTGGCCTGGTCGACGACACGGCCGGTGAGCGCAGGGAAATTGATGGCGAAGGCAGGCGCGATCGCAAACAGCGCCACCATCAACGCCGCGGCCATACGCTTTCTTCCGCCAGTGGCAGAAAAAATGCCGGCCGCGTTCATGTTGATGCCTTCACGTCGCAGCGCGCTAGAACTTTACTTGCGGCGGTTTTGCCGAGCCCTCGCTGGCGGTGAACTCCGCCATCGGCTTGTTGGAACGGAAGAACGTCGAGGCCCAGATCACGCCGGGAAATGTTCTGAGCTCGGTATTGTAGGCTCGAACCGCCTCAATGTAATCGCGGCGCGCGACCGCGATGCGGTTTTCAGTGCCTTCAAGCTGGGATTGAAGCGCAAGGAAGTTCTGGTTCGACTTGAGATCCGGATAGTTCTCGCTGATGGCGATCAGCCGACCGAGCGCACCGCTAAGCTGGTTCTGCGCGTCCTGAAACTGTTTGACTTTCTCCGGGTCGGTGAGCTGCGACGCATCAACCCTGATACTGGTTGCCTTGGCGCGCGCCTCGATAACCGAGGTCAGCACTTCCCTTTCCTGCTTGGCGTAGCCTTGAACTGTGGCAACAAGGTTCGGAATAAGATCGGCCCGACGCTGGTAATTATTCTGCACATCCGACCACTTGGCTTTGGCCTGCTCCTCCAGAGTCGGGATCGTATTGTAGCCGCAGCCGGCAACGGTAAGTCCGAGCAATGTGACAGCAAAAAAGGTGCGAATACGTGCCGCCGATAGGATCATGACCACCTCCGGTCGAATTGCGTTTCAAACATCGGATTATCCGAAACTGGAGCTCCAAGGCGAATTGGACCAGGGTCCAACGTCCAAGCGAGCGGAATGTTGCGTCGGCCAGAGCGGCCGCCATCACACCTTGAAAATCTCTGCGTACCGCTTCTTGACAGCCTCCCCTTCGGCCAGAATGCCCTCCGGATCCTCCTTCATCAGCTTGATGTCCGCGAGCTTGCGGATGCCAGGCTTTTCCACGGTCTGGGAATGCGCCGAGTACTGGCGGGCATCATCTACGACCAGCTGCTGAGCTTCCCGCGAGTGCATCCAGTTCTGGAACAGACGCGCAGCGTTCGGATTGGGCGCACCTTTGAAAACCGCGCTTGGTCCGGTGGCGAGCGGTGTGCCCTCCTCGGGATAAACTATCTCAACTGGTTGCCCTGCCTCCTTGTAGCGGATGACGAGGTAGCCAGCGCCATCCACCATGACCGCGCGTTCCCCGAGTGAGATCCGCTTCGGCGTGTCGGTCGCTGACTGGACCTGCATGACGTTCTGTGCTGCCAGCTTCACGAAGTAGTCCCAACCCAGATCGCGGGCGACTTCGAACGTCGAGTTCATGATCGTGCCGCTGTAGGCCGGGTGTGCTTTGACCAGTTTGCCCTTCCATTTCGGATCGAGCAGATCCTTGAAGCTTTTCGGCGTGTCTTCCTTCTTCACCAGGTTGGTGTTGTAGGCGATGGGCGAAATCAGGATGCGTGTCACGACATTCAACCCTTCGGGGTCGTAGTAGCGCTTGTCGTAGTGCTTCACGGCTTCCTCCGGCAGGTACGCCGCGAGCCAGCCGTTGCGCTTCCAGATGATGCAATGCGCCTGATCGGAGGTGTTGACGACGTCCACGGTGTGGATGTTGGAGGAATATTCCTGGGCGATGCGGGTAAAGACGCGCTCGGCGCCCGACCGCTCCACGCGCGCGGTAATGCCAGGAAATTTCGCTTCGAACGCCTTGCCGAGCCGCTCCGCGAACTGCAAATCCATGGCCGTATAAAAAGTGACCTTGCCCTCTTTTTTCGCCGCCTCGATCAAGGCCGGCGTGACCGCTTCCGCCGCAGGCGCCGCAGCGACCCGCACAGCAAAGGCGCTGAGGCCAAGCGCGCCGGCGCCTCTGAGCACATCACGTTTCGTAAGCTGTTTGATCACGGCATCCTCCAATTTCTTTCGGCCGGTTTCTTATTCGATCACTTCGTCGGCGCGTGCGAGCAATGTCGGCGATATGGTGAGTCCGAGCGCCTTGGCTGTCTTGACGTTAATTGCCAGCTCAAATTTTACCGGCGACTGCACCGGCAGACTGGTTGCGCTCGCGCCTTTGAGAATGCGGTCGACGTAGGTCGCCGCCCGCTTGAACTGGTCCGACAAATCCACACCGTACGACAGGAGGCATCCATTGGCGGCGTAAAAGCGATAAGGACAAATTGTCGGCAGTCGATACCGCGACGTCAACTCGAGGATTTGGGAACGATTTGCATTCGTGAAGGGTTCGCCAACAACGATTAGGCCAGCCCCACCGCCATTGGCGAGCGTCGAAATCGCCTTTTCGATACCGGCCGTATCCTGAACGGTGGCCTTGATTGCCTGTATCGAAAACTGCGGAGCGGCCGCCTCGAACGCGTCAGTGAAGTATGATCCGCCGCCCGGCGCCGATTTCGGATTGAATAGCATCGCTGCGCGCGTTACGCCGGGTGCAACATCCTTGAGCAGTTGCAGATACTTCGCGCCCATTGTCGATTCGATATTGGTGAACCCTGTAATGTTGCCGCCAGGCTTCGCGAAGCTCTGAACAAATTTTTCGCTTAGAGGATCGGAGACATTCGTGAACACGATCGGGATCGTCTTGGTCTCTTGAGCAAATGCCCGTGTGACGATGGTCGCGTGCGAAACAATCACGTCCGGTTTCAATTTGATCAATTCCGCTGCATGGGCTCGCGCGCGTTCCGGGGTCGTCGCCCCCCACCTGTACTCGATCCGCAGGTTTTCGCTGGTCCATCCCAGCTGCTGAAGCTCTTGCTGGAATGCATCAACTGAGCGCTTGCCGTCTCTGTCGTCCTCGTCCAACGCCAGTTCTACGGCAATCAGACGTTTACGATCGCTCTGTTGTCCGAGCGCCGTTACAGGCCCCACCAGCGCTGCAAGACAGACCGCGCTGAGAAACTCACGTCGCCTCATTGAGGTCCCCTGCCAATGACAGCGCAAAAGCATAGCATCAATCGATGTAAGCGCTGAAATAGGCTGTAATTGCCTGCTTCGTCGCAATGATGCAGGAACAGGTGGCTTTCGGCCCGAGCAGACGCCGATGATGCTAAGGCAGCTATCGTGACCGCCGCGAGATCGTCATGACCCAAGACCCGATGCGCGCCAAAACCGACGTTCTGGTGATCGGATCCGGCGCCGCAGGCATGTATGCGGCGATCGAGGCGGCACGCAGCGGCTGTCAGGTGCTTCTCGCCGACCGCAGCCTTGATCGGCCGCGGCGGCGCCACGGTGATGGCCCAGATGACCGTGGCTGTCGCGCTCGGCTCCGAAACTCCCGACCATTGGAGCTCATCACTGCGACGATACAGCTCGCCGCCGGGCGAGGACTTTGCAACGAAGCCCTTGCGCAGCTGTTGTGCGAGGAAGGGCCCGAGTGCATCCGCGCCATGGACGATTGGGGCGTGGGCTGGGCGCGCAAAGATGGACGCATCGCACAAGCGATGGCTCCCGGTCATGATCGTCCGCGCTGCGTCTATGTCGACTTTCTCAACACCGGGCCCGCAGTTTCGAAGACACTGCGTACGGTCGTCAACAAAAGCGGCGGAATCCGCAAGGCGGGCGATCTCTGTATCGTCGATCTTCTGCGAAACAACGGTGACATCGTCGGCGCCGCAGCGCTCCATCTCGGAACGGGCGCGCCGGTGATTGTGTCGGCAAAGGCGACCATCCTGGCGACTGGTGGTCTTACGCGGCTTTATCGGCGCAACAGCGCATCGGCAAATATGGGCGGCGACGGCTATGCCCTGGCCTTGCGGGCCGGCGCTTCGCTCGTCGACATGGAATTCGTGCAGTTTTTTCCCATCGGCCATCTGGCTCCGCGGCTGATCGGCATGGACCCAATCATGTGGGACCCGTTCCGCTACAAGCTTGGCGGGCGGCTGCTGAACAACCGCATGGAGGAATTCACGCAGCGCTACGGCGTGGCCGAGGACGGCAAATACGTCATCACGCGAGACGTCGGCAGTTACGCGATTCTCAAGGAGGTCGAAGCCGGCCGCGGCTCGCCGCACGGCGGCGTCTATCTCAGTTTTCAGCACTGTCCGGAAACGCGCGCTACGCGAATCCTTCGGGCCCGTGATCGACCGTCTTGCCGCCAACGGCATCGATCTCACCAAGATGCCCGATCGAGGTGGCACCGATCGCGCATTACCACATGGGCGGCATCGTAGCTGACGCGCAGATGCAGACGGATCTGCCCGGCCTGTTCGCCGCCGGTGAGGCGGTTGGCGGCGCCAATGGCGCCAACCGGCTTTCCGGCAACGCAATTACCGAAGCGCTGGTGTTCGGCCGCCGTGCCGGTCGCAGCGCCGCTGATTATGTCAGGCGCTCCAGCGCATCGCCCGATCACGCTGACAACGCCTCCAAGGCGATTGCGCTGATCGCCGCCGATGCGCCGACCCGCGACTTCAATACCGCCGAGATGCTGCAAACGCTTCAAAAAACGATGCAAGACAATGTCGGCGCGTTGCGGAGCGAGGCAAAGATCATCGCCGCTCTCGACATCATCGGCCGCCTGACCGAAGAGCTCGGAAACACTCCGCCCGGAGACGGCAATCGCTTCGACATGCGGCGGATCGAATGGTTCGACCTGCGCAACATGCTGCTGGTTGCCCGCGTGGTCGCCGAGGCCGCGCTCGCACGCACCGAAACCCGCGGGGCGCAACAGCGCGAGGACTTTCCGCAATTGTCGCCGGAGTGGGCGTTCAATCAGATTGTAAGGCTGCAGGGCGCGCGCATCGAATTGTCGGGTGGCCCACGCGCCGTCGCGGTGGCGGCGTCATGAGCGAAAGCGCAACACTCAAAATTTGGCGCGGCCTCGATGCGAGCGCCGGCCGGTGGGAAAGCTATGAGGTGCCGTTTGAGCCAGGCCAGTCCGTGCTCGACGGCCTGCGCTGGATCCGGGTCAATCGTGACCCGACGCTGGCGATCCGCTTTTCCTGCATCAATGCCAATGCCTGCAAGGAGTGCATGATCGAACTCGACGGCAAAACGGTCTACGCCTGCACCGCGCGCCTTCAGCCGCGCGAGATGACGCTGGCGCCGCTCTCCAACAAGAAACTCGTTCGTGATTTGGTTACTGAAATCGCGCCGCCGGCGGAGCGTTTCGTCCCCTGAAAGCGACACCCGCAAGGTGCGATTGACGTGCGCGTCAGGCGAAAGCCCGCCAAGGCGACATCCATAGTTAAACAAACCTTCAAAAATTGTTCAGATCGAAAGCACGTCTTAGCCATTCCGCTTTTAGTGCTGCAATTCATAGTTCATCAAGCGGGGGAAACTAGAGTTGCCTTGTTCAGCCGCGTTATTGGAGAAGTTCGGTGCCGCGTTGGCTACCTCTGCCTATCCGCACGTTTCTCTCGAGCGTCCTGCATTATCCTACAAAATCGGTCGCGGATGATGCTGTAGAAGGACGCATTCGCGCCGAGCAGATCAATAATATCAAGCGCTATCTGTCTTCAATGATGCTCGCCAACGCGTGCAATGCGGCGGTTCTTGTTATTGCGCTTTGGTCGTCTTCGCAGCGTCAATGGGCCCTTGCGTGGGCATCCACGATCCTCCTGTTCACAATTTATCACGGTTTTAAAAGCCTCTACTCACCCAACGCCAAGCCGTCATATGTCTCGACTCGGGCGATCGTCCGGGCTGTTCGCAATGCCTTCTTGCTCGGCAGTCTGTGGGCGATGCTGCCTCTGTTGTTCTTTTCCAATGCGTCGGCCGGCGGTCAAGTCATCATCGCGTGCCTTTGTGCAGGGATGCTGGGGGGCGGTGCTTTCGCGTTTGCCAGCATCCCTGCGGCGGCGATTGCATTCACAACGCCTATTGTTATTGGCTCCGCGATAGCCATCGGACGCAGCGGCGAGACGGCGTACATACTCGTCAGTGTCTTGATGGTCAGTTACATCACTGTGTTGTTGAAGGGAGTTTTCGTCCATTCGGCGCAGATCGCCACGAGGGTCAACGCACAGGTTCAGGCCGAGAGGAGGGTCAGGCGAGACGAATTGACGGCCCTGCCCAATCGGCTGGCCTTCTATGAGGGCCTTGAGGCTGCGTTCGCGCGGCTCGCTCGCACGCATGAACAATTCGCCGTCCTCTATTTCGATCTCAATGACTTCAAGGAGGTCAACGATCAATTTGGACATGCGACCGGCGATAAATTGCTGGTTCACGTCGGCCAGCGACTTAGAGATTGTGCCAGGGACATCGATTTGGTCTCGCGATTGAGCGGGGACGAATTTGCTGTAATCGCTGCAAATGCAACGACGCCCGACGACGCTGCAATGACTTTGGCTGAACCGAATTATCGCCAGCCTCGATACGCCGCTTATGATCGACGATATCGAGGTCTGCGCCAGCGGATGCATCGGGATTGCCTTTGCACCCGCCGATGGGGCCGATCCTGAAGCTCTTCTGAAAAGTGCCGACGAGGCCTTGTATGCCGCCAAGCATGGAATTGGCGGCGCAATTCAGATTTACAATTCCGAGTTCAAGGAGCAGACGCGCCGGCGTCGCAACCTCGAGCGTGACCTTCGCTTCGCACTCCGTCGAGACGAGTTCTTCCTCGTCTTTCAACCCATATTGTCACTCCGCGACAATCGCATTTCTGGAAACGAAGCGTTGCTGCGGTGGGAGCATCCGGCACTTGGTGTCAGGACGCCGATCGAACTGATGAATATTATCGAAGAAACCGGTCTCATCCACGAGATTGGCGACTGGGTAATTCATGAAGCCTGCAAGACCGCCGCATCCTGGCCAAAAGATACACGCGTGGCCGTCAATATCTCACCGACCCAGTTGCGAAAAGCGGGCATCCTGTCTTGCGTTGTAAATGCATTGACGGAGTCGCGACTACCACCCGGGTGTCTTGAACTCGAGATTACAGAAACAGCGCTCGTCGATGACAGTGAATCCGTTCTCTCGAACTTAAAAGCCTTGCGCGAACTTGGGGTTAGAATTGCCCTCGATGATTTCGGAACCGGATACTCCTCTCTCACCTACCTGAGAAAACTTTCTCCTAGTTGCGTCAAAATCGATGGCTCATTCGTGCGTGACATGCTCACGAACTCGGGCAGCGCATCGATTATAAAATCCGTTATCGGGCTTTCGAAGGATTTGTGCATCAATGTCGTCGCCGAAGGAATTGAGACCGCCGAACAGCTCTCTTTCCTCAGAAATTGCAACTGCGACGAAGGACAAGGATATTTTATCAGTAAGCCAAAATCGGCGGATGAGCTTCTTGAATTCATGTCACGAAAAGGTGCGAGCTTAAATGCTGACTCCGGCGCGCAGTCGCCGGTCAGCCTGCTTCAATACCGAAAAGCGAATAGAAACATCCCGTAGCTTTTGATCACCGTCGCGTAGGGACAGTCCGCACTGCAATCGGTGCGGTGCTGCTTCGGTTGAGATGGGCCTAGCATTGGAGCGGGCGAAGGGAATCGAACCCTCGTATGCAGCTTGGGAAGCGGAACGCATTTCAAGCGGATCAATAGCTTAGCTGTAAAACTGTGCGATTTCCGCTCTAAATGATTCAATAGGTTACATCCCAATTGCAAAACTTTTCTGGCCTTCGTGAACGGTTTTTCGTCGCGCACGAGATGTCCGGTTTACCCCAAAAGCAGACATTCGAACGCCGAAGCCAATGTCCGTTAAGTGCCAAAAGCAGACATCCCTAGGTCCCAAAGTTGCTGAATCGCGCGATGAGCCAGACCATGGACGTCATTTGGTTTTTCGCGCCGGCCGCACTGGTACCGGTCATCGCAGCGGCCGACCGCATGACACGGCCGACCGCAGTTGGTTAGCGTCGGAGCTGATGGCACTTATTTCGCCGCGTTTCCTTCAGCTTCTGCATCACTTCATCCATGTTGAAGCTGGCCGCCTTCTGCCGCTGCGGATAGTCCCTGAACGTCGGCAGGAACTGGCCCACGTAGTCCTGCGCGGGAACAAGAAGGAAGGCGTGATCAAGAAGCCAGTCGTAATAGGTGTTCGAGGTGATGTCCGCCCGCTCGTACGGGTCGGTTCGGAGATTGAAGATCTTCGGAATCCGCAAGTTGGTGAACGGCTCCGACCAGACGCGCAGCGTTCCCGGGGCGCGCTGCTCCATGAACACGAGCTTCCAGTTGTCGTAGCGCAAACCGACCAATTGCTGGTCGTCGTTGACGTAGAGGAACGATTCCCGCGGGCTCTTCGCGGCCTGCCCGGTCAGGTAAGGCACGAGGTTGTCGCCATCGAGATGGACCTTGTAGGTCATGTCGCCGACCTTGTAGCCCTTGAGCAACTTGTCCTTCACCTGCGTGTCGCCGGCCACCGCCAGAAGGGTCGGCAGCAAGTCGAGGTGAGCGACCATCTCGTTGGACACCTGGCCCGGCTTGATCTTGCCCGGCCAGCGGAACATGGCTGGCACCCGGTAGGCGCCTTCCCAGTTCGTGTTCTTTTCGTTGCGGAACGGCGTCATCGCGCCGTCCGGCCAGGTATTCATGTGCGGGCCGTTGTCGGTCGAGTACATGACAAAGGTGTTGTCCGCGATGCCGAGGTCATCCAGCGCCTTGAGGACCGTGCCGACATTCTTGTCGTGATCGATCATGGTGTCGTGGTACGGGCTCTGCCAACGCCCCGACTGGCCGATGCTCTCCGGCTTGGTATGGGTGCGGAAGTGCATGTGGGTAGAGTTCACCCAGACGAAGAACGGCTTGTTGGCGTTCTTCTGCCGCTGTGATGAAGTCCACGGCCCGGTTGGTGATGTCGTCGTCGATCGTCACCATCCGCGCCTTGGTCAGCGGGCCGGTGTCCTTGCACACCTGCTTGCCGACCTTGCCGAAGCGCGGATCGACCGTTGGGTCGTCCTTGTCCGAGGCCTTGCAGTCCATCACGCCGCGCGGTCCGTACTTCGCGCGGAATGCCGGGTCTTTCGGATAGTCCGGCAGTTCCGGCTCTTCCTCGGCGTTCAGGTGGTAGAGATTGCCATAGAACTCGTCGAAGCCGTGCACGGTCGGCAGGAACTCGTTGCGGTCGCCGAGATGGTTCTTGCCGAATTGTCCGGTCGCATAGCCGAGCGGCTTGAGCAGCTCGGCAATCGTCGGGTCTTCCTTCTGCAGCCCGAGCGTGGCGCCAGGCAGGCCGACCTTGGTCAGGCCGGTGCGCAAGCCGGACTGGCCGGTGATGAACGAGGCGCGGCCGGCGGTGCAGCTCTGCTCGGCGTAGTAGTCGGTGAACATCATGCCTTCCTTCGCGAGGCGGTCGATGTTGGGCGTCTTGTAGCCCATCATGCCGTGCGAGTAGGCGCTGATGTTGGATTGGCCGATGTCGTCGCCCCAGATGATGACGATGTTGGGTCTTCTGCTGTTGCTGTGCGGCTGCTGGCGCACTTATCAAAGTTGCGGCAGCGACCACTGCGAAGGAACTAAGTATGAGTATTTTGATCTCGCTCATGGTCGATGTCCCTGTTTGTTCGCCCCTTCTGAAATGCATATTCGAAGGATATCGAAAAATTGATAGGACCTATGTCCATCTCGACGGTCATCTCTAAATGAATGACACCGCCAGGGCGCGAAATGTGCCGTATTCGGCCGATAATGGTATTTGACGCAGCTGCGATCCTGTTCTGGCGTCAATTTCGATCATCGCAAAACGCGGAACAGTGCAATTTCAGTGCCTCGTTCCCCAAAGTGCGGAATAAGTTCTATGCCCAGCTCGACGAGCGACACATTTGTCCAAACTATGATGATGGCAACGCGATACGCCCAAGTCGCAATTCTGGATGACGATGCTTCGGTTCGGAAAGCATTGGTGAGGCTATTCGAAACATCACGATATCAAGCGAAGGCTTATGCATCTGTCGAAGATTTTCTTGCCGCGCTCGATCAGAATATACCGGAGTGCATCGTCGCCGATCTTCAGATGCCACACACGACCGGGCTCGAACTCCTGTCTTATTTAAAGCGCGGCGGAATTGATATTCCAACGATCATTATTACTGCTTTTGACGAGCCCACAACCCGAGCACAATGCATCAGCGCCGGTGCCTCGGCCTATTTGCTGAAGCCAGTCCGCAAGGGTGCGCTCATCGCTGCCATCGATGACGCGATTAAAACCTAAGTGGCATTCAGATAATGCGCGGAGAAGAGGTTATGCTGCGTGCGCCTTGGTCAGAGGCAGAGTGAAGCGAAAGACTGCGCCGCCGCCCCCGTTTCGGTTCTCCGCCCAGATCTTGCCGCCATAAGTCTCCAAGATCGTACGCACGATCGATAGCCCAAGCCCAATGCCCTGCTGCTTGGTTGTATAAAAAGTTTCAAAAACTCCTTTCAACTTGTCGTTTGGAATTCCGGTACCGGTATCGAGAGACCATCCTCGACGCCTGGAGTCCCCAACCAATGCGGTTTGGAGTGTCAGTTTGCGCGTGCCTGGGGCGCAGTCCTTCATGGCGTCCATCGCGTTTGTCGCCAAATTCACTATGACCTGTTCCAGGTGCACTGGATCAGCGCGCACATGCAGTGCGCCTTGCATCCGATAGTCGCTCACCAGAATTCCTCTCTTTCTTGCTTCAGGCCCTATCATGTCGAGCGCATCTCGAATTGCTTCATTGAGATCCAACTCCTGCAACTCAACCGCTTTTCGCTTCAATAATAGACGCATGTGTGCGATAATTTCTGCGGCGTGCTCATCGGATTTCTGAATATCGGCGACAATCTCTTTGAGCTGTTCGCGGTCGATCGGGTTTGCCGCAAGGAGATCCTCGGCAGTCTCGGCGTCGGTCAGGATGGATTGCAGAGGCTGGTTGAGTTCATGTGCGATAAGCGGACAACGCACCGACGGCGGCAACACGCTCCAAATGAATGACTTCGCGAAGGCGATCGCCTCATTCCAATTCGGCAAGACGGCGGCGGTTATGTTCGAGGAGCAACCAACCGATCATCGCGGTTTGCGCCAGTAGCGCCGCGAAAATTATCGTTATCTGAGAGGAATATTGCTCCCACGCAGTCAGCTCGCGAAAGCGGATGTCACTGCCCGGCGGCAGGTTCGCCTCGCTGATGCCGAACCGGTTCAACTGCCGCCAGTCAAAGATCGGTCTGGCTAACTCGCTTTCCTCTATGGGAATATTTGAAGCGCTTTCGCCATTGAGAATGCGCAACGCAATTTTGGCGGCGGCTTCGCCTAATGAATAACTTGTAGTGATCAAGCCGCCGACAGTACCCCGGCCAAAGTGAGTGTCTAAATCGACCACGATTGGCCGGTTGGCCATTTCTGCGACGAGCGCGACGGCATCAGCCGGAATGAGAGAGTTACCCTCGCCGTCGGAATAAATGCTTGTGTGAAGGATCACGGTTTGGTCTGGCAACGCGGCAACACGTTTTCTTAGTTCCGTCATTGTCAAACCCGTGAGATCAATAAATTCCAAATCAGGGGCGACAACTGGAATCTCCTTCTTTAAATCACGATAGTAGGTTTGATTTTCCGGGGGGTCTCCCACCAGTGCAATTCTTTTGATGTCGGGCACCAATATTCGTGCAACGGCTATCATGTCGCGGGGATGTGATTGCAACGTGTTTCCCGTCACATTGGGAGGCAGCTCCAATTGCGTGACGGTCGGCTTGTCAACAAAGGTAAAGACCACCGACACTGCGGGCCACAGCTCTGGGCGAGAGCGCAACAGGTATTCAAGCGCGGCGGGGCCAACTGCAATGATAACGCCAACCGGCTTATCACGATATTTCACCCGGAAATGAG
>CAWCEW010000025.1:0-92090 GCA_963794665.1 uncultured Alphaproteobacteria bacterium
AATTTGACGGCGCGATGCGGAGTTCGGGAACGCCTTTGTCCTGGGCATCAATGCTCTGAGCACCGGGAAGGCTCGCGTACGTAATAAGTTCACCCACGTGGAGCCATCCCACCAATAGGCCCCATAGGTGTCGGTGCGGATGACCTTCGTGCCGTCCGGCGCAATGTCCATGCCACAGATGTAGCCGCCGGCACCGAGCGGAAGCGTCTGCCATCCCGTTTTCTCCGCTGCATGCGAAGCGGGTATTAGCTGACCATCGCCTAATTGAAGTAGCAGCGCCGACGCACCTGCCGACGCCATAAGTTCTCGACGATTAACTTTCATCTGTATCTAACTCTACGCTGGAAACATGGCATAAACTGAAATTATGTTCTCATTTATACAAGAGCGCTAGCTTCATATTGGTTCAGATAATGCCTGGACGAACGCGCGCCATTCCCGCAAAACACTAGCGCAATTGGGAACGAATCTGTGAGCCTTAATCGCCTCATTGCCCTCTTCTTATTGTTGCCGCCGCTAGCGCGTTTTCTCGTCATCGGCAGCATCGGCTTGCTGACCGATGTTGGTGTTTTCACCATCATCGCAGCGTTCGGCGTGCGTGCGCTCATTGCGCGCCTGGGCTCGCTCGCGATCGCGACGCTGGTAACCTGGCGGCTCAACCGCGCGCTGACCTTTGGCCCCAGTGGCCGACGCCAGCACGAAGAGGCTGTGCGCTACGCGGTAGTCACTGCGATCGCGCAGGGCACCAGCTACGCGGTATTCGCCGCCCTTGTGCTGACCGTACTCGCCAGGTTGCCGCTAGTTGCGATCGTGATCGGTGCGGCGATCGGCGCACTGCTCTCCTACAAAGGCCATCGCCTGCTGTCCTTCGCGCCGAAAGTGACGCATTCGCAACACCGCCGGCGTCACCAGGGAAATGCCGTCCGCCCTGGTGATTGAAAAGATCCAACGACCTGGTCGTTGCTCTTGATCTTTCAAAAATAAGAGGTCTCGCGTCGGGCGGGCGCTGGGTCGGGAAACAGCTCGGAATCCGGCACCACTCATTGCGTACAAAACAGGCCGAACCGCCGCCACGAAATAATTTTCGCGGACCACAGGCCTGGATGGGCAGCGGCTCAACACCCCTAACCTAAAGTTAATTCCGCGCTCGGAATTTTCGAACAAATTCAATCATTGGAGGTAAGCGGACGTTACAGGGCTAACTCTAGAAAAGAGACAACGGCGCAGCGAGCAAGACAACGCATTGATTCAGACAGAAGCGAGCGAGTAAAAATGCGACAGCCAGAAACTCCTAATAATAATGCATCTATCACTGCTGCCTCCATCGAGTTTCCGGATTCCAATAGCCCGCTCGATCCCGCATGGGACCTTGCTGGCAACCCGCTAGCGTTGAACCTCGCCAATCCGGACACAGCGTCGGCAATTGTCGATACTGATCTCTCCGGCCACGATGTACCAACCGCGGACGCATCCCCGGCGCAGGTCGGCCTTTTGAAATGACGCCGATAGCACCGTTACGTCGTTGCTGGCCTCATTAGATGACAATGCCAGCGGCGCCAGCGACCACGGCCCAGCGAGTTATAATGAAGCCACGAGTGACACTGCTGACATTGATGCAACGACACTGAATTCCGTTGCCCAGTCTGTTCACACGTCTTCTGGAAATTCCTCTAATCCGGCTGATGCGATATTGATCGCAACGAACGCCGCATCCAATCAGAATGGCTCGCTAAATTCACATTTTAGCGACTTCGGCAGCGGGCAACCCGGCTACGCTAACTTGATCACTGACACCGCGCCTCACGCGCCAATTCCTGTTAGCAGCCCGGCGAATAATACAAGTAGTGACGGCGACACTGCCGGCACCACCACGGTATTGTTTGGCGGCGACAGCAAGACTGGCACAACCACCCAAACCACGACGACCAGCAGTGGCGGCTCGACGACGACGAGCGGCGGATCCAGTGGTTCGGGATTGATTATCAATGTGACCTATGACGCGAGCTGCGCCAACGCGCCCGCTGCATTCAAGACAGATGTCGCTGCTGCTGTCGCATATTTCGAAAGCCATTTCAGCGACCCGGTCACCATCAATATCAGTGTCGGCTACGGGGAGGTCGGCGGGCAAACGATGGGCGCGGGCGCGCTTGGCCAGAGCCTCTACTATCTCAATTCCTTCAACTACTCGACAGTTAAGAATGCACTCGTGACCGATGCCACGACCGCCAACGATACGACGGCCATCGGGACCTTGCCGAGCACCGATCCGACCAATGGCGGCACTTTCTGGGTTACGACCGCAGAAGCGAAAGCTCTCGGACTTGATTCTGGCAGTTTTACCGACGGCTATGTCGGATTTAGCGGCGCTGCGAACATATTCGACTTCAACACCAGCGACGGGGTCACGGCCGGCCAATATGACTTCATGGGCACGGTCATGCACGAAATTTCCGAAGTGCTGGGCCGCGAAACCATGAATGGCCAGAGCTTCTCTGGAACAAGGGCTTACTCGCCATTGGATCTGTTTCACTATTCTGCGTCTGGCGTTCGCGATTTCGCGGGCACAACGCCGGGGTATTTCTCCATCAATGCCGGACAAACGAACTTAAAGTAATTTCAACACCAATAGCGGCGGTGATTTCGGCGACTGGGCGGGCAACACGATTGATGCCGCCAACGCCTACGGCACACCAGGCGTGGTATCGCCGTTTTCAACGGCAGATCTCACCGTGATGGACGTTACCGGCTGGAATCTCAGCGCAACCGGGCCGGCCGCACCGACCATCGCCTCGTTCTCGCCCGATACTGGCGTCGTCGGCGATCGCATCACCGACGCCAACGTGCTGACACTGAGCGGCACAGCAGCTGCAAGCAGCATCGTGAACGTCTACGACGGATCAACTTTGCTCGGCACGGCAACCGCCAATAGCAGCGGCGCCTGGAGTTTTACCACTGCGGCGCTGAGCGATGGCAGCCACAGCTTCACTGCAACCGACACGGTCTCTGGTGCGACCAGTAGCGCGTCGGCCGCACTCACGGTGGCCGTCGATACGGTCGCACCGGGCGCACCTGTCATCAGCAACGACACCGTTCTCAATACCAATCAGGTGGTGTTGAATGGTACCGCGCTTGACCAAGGCATTGCCGTGGCCGGCGAGGTCGTCAAGATCTATGACGGAAGCACGTTGATCGGCACGACCACAACGAATTCCACCGGCGCCTGGAGCTTCACCACCACGACACTGGGCACCGGCACCCACAACTTCACTGCCACCGTCACCGACGTGGCTGGTAACACCAGCGTGGCCTCAACGCCGCTGAGCGTGATCATAAACACGCCGGTGGCCCCGACTATCGCCTCGTTCTCGCCGGATAGCGGTACGCTCGGCGACGGCATCACCGACGCTAATGTGCTGGCGCTAACCGGCACAGCCGCCGCAAGCAGCACCGTGAATGTTTACGATGGTGCCATGTTGCTTGGTACGGCGATCGCCAATGCCAGCGGGGCCTGGAGCTTTACAACCGCAACCTTGGCGGATGGAAGCCACAACTTCACGGCGACGGACACGGTCTCAGGGGCAACCAGTAGCGCGTCAGCCGCACTCGCGGTGACCGTCGATTCGGTCGCACCGGGCGCACCGTCATTACCAGCGATACCGTTATCAATGGCACCCAGGTGGCGGTGAACGGTACCGCGCTCGACAAGGGATTGCCGAGGCCGGCGCCGTCATCAAGATCTACGATGGCAGCACGCTGATCGGCACGACCACAACAAATTCCACCGGCGCTTGGAGCTATACGAGCGCTCCGCTGTCGGACGGCTACCATGTGCTCACCGCCACGGTGACGGATCTGGCCGGCAATACCAGCGCGGCCTCGCAGGCGTTCGACCCAGCGATCGCCCCGCCCGCCCCTGTGATCAGTACATTATCGCCCGACAGCGGCGTCGTCGGAGACCATATCACCAACGCCACCATGCTGGCGCTGAGTGGCACGGCCGAGGCGAACACCAGCGTCAGCATTTACGATGGAGCAATGCTGCTGGGCACGTCGACTGTGAATAGCAACGGCACCTGGAGCTTTTCGACCGCCACCCTCAGCAATGGCATTCACAGTTTCACGGCAACCGACACCGATGCGCTTTCGTTGACCAGTGTTCAGTCGTCGGCCTTCAATGTGACCGTGGATACCGCCGCACCGACCGATGCGTTTACGGGCGACGTTAGGAACTCGAATGGTTCTTTCACCTTGACTGGAACGGCCCTTGACAACGGCGCATCGGCAGCCGGCGATGTGATCAAAATCTACGACGGAACAACCTATCTTGGCTCAACCACCGTCGGCAGTAACGGACAATTCAATTTCACGACAGCCGCCTTGAGCAACACTGTCCATACCTTCACGTCCACCCCAACCGATGCAGCGGGCAATGTCGGACAGGGTTCAGTAACTGCAATCTATGGCTCCACAGGCAACAATACCCTCGTGGGCACTTCGGGCAAAGACATCATCTCCGGCGGCAGCGGCGCCGATACCTTCGTGTTCAACGGGTCCTCGTTTGGCAGCGACGTTGTTACCGACTTCGTGGCGCAAGGCGGTCATCATGACGTGATGCAGTTCAGCGCGAATGTCTTCAATAACTTTGCCGCGGTGCTGGCGCATGCCGCGCAAGTCGGCAGCAATGTGGTTATCTCCGTTGACGCGACCGATAGCGTTACTTTGAATAACGTTCAGCTGACCAAGCTCGCGTCAGCCGATTTTCATTTCGTCTAGTAAGCTCTAGGTTGTAACGAGGTCGTCTGCCGACTTGTGAACACGTGGCTCGCGACGACCTCAATGCCGAGCTACGAGATCCTAAAGGTCTGTGAGCGTCGGCGAAATTTCTTTCGCGCGGGTCGAAGCATCATGGGAGACGAAACTGGACGGCCCGGCCCCCCTGGACATCGCTTGAAAGAGGCGCGGCAACGGCCGAGACCACTCCATCTGCTGCGCCGTCGCTAATAGACTAAAGATACGAATTCATATCCCAGGAGAGCTATCCAAGCGACCGTCAGGGACAGTCCAAAAGCGATCATAGTCGCTGACAATATCAGACGGGTAAGGGGGTAGGTTGTTCGCGTTCGGACCGCCGAGGTGTGTGCGGATCTAAGTCGGGAAGGTTGGCTTTGCTCCATGAGCGCCCCTAACTTTTTGGATGTCGCTAACACCACAAAGGATCAAGGTTGTGCGTTGAGATCATGCCGCCCGACCAAACGAAGCTCGAGACGTTTTGTTCCTGAGAGGAAGTGCTGGTTTATTTAGTAAATTGGTATCGTAATTACGCTGGAGGCAGTCACGTACCAGTGGGACACTCAAAAAAAATGATTTTGGAAAAAAATGATTTTGGAAAAAGATGTCGGACTTAATAAAGCCACACAAAAGATAAAAATTTGAAACTTCGGAGCGAGTGCGAAGTTATCGGAGCGAGTGCGAAGTTAATTGCAATTGCTTATGCTGCGGGCGCACAGGTGGGTTTAATAAAGGAGGGCTTCGCGATGAAGAAATCTCTGGTGGCTGCATTACTGTTTTCCGTCGGTGTCTGTGCAAGTGCATCAACTGCGCAGGCGGGAACCCTCATTCCCTATCCCACCCTCGGTACTATAAATTCCGAACCCTACACTTTCACCGCAACGGCGACCGGCGACATTGTTGGGTATCTTTACAGCGCTAACGCCGCTGACGTTGATCAGATCGCAATGTCTGTGAATGGTGGTCCGCCAGGACCATTTGGCATCGTCAATACGCAGCCTGTTGGAACTCAGTTTAATTTCGGCAGTGTCACGGCTGGTGATATTCTGACCTTTGTCCTTCAAAACACTACAGAGGTCGCTACGTTTTCGTCTAACCCTTCACAGAACGCGGACGGGGTTCAACACGTTTACTCTGTCGATTATACAAATCCCGGTCCATTCGCCATAGCTGGAATACCGACTGGTGTATTCGTGGCGTTCGAAGATCGGTTAGGTGCCCCATTCAATGCTGGCATAAGCATACCTAGCGACTTTGACTACAATGACGATTCGTTTGTGTTCACGAACGTATCGTCCAGCACAACGCCTCTGCCGGCCGCGCTCCCGCTCTTCGCTAGCGGCGCGGGCGTTCTAGGTTTCTTGGGCTGGCGCAGGAAGCGAAAGCAAGCGGCCTAATCACTTCTTTGTTGCATAGAAACCCCCGGGCAGTGCGCGCGGGGGTTTTTGTTTGGGGCAGGAGGCGCAGAACTCACGCTCAATAGCCAAGTGTGCATCTCGACTGCTTGTATGTCACTATTATGAATTGCCGGCCAGAAGACGACCATCAAGGGCATCGCGCTTTTGAAATTATAGGGATGCTGTCCATCTCTATGTGGCAATGCTGGGCAGATAGGGCCGCGTCTTGGACGGGGTATTCGCCAGGGCGCGGCCCGCTATTTTGTCGCAGGATCATGCGGACTTTGACGCCGTTATTGGTGTCTGTGTGAACTGGACGGTGACAGCGGCGATTGCCACGGGCTGAGGTTGCCTGGCCAGGGGCCGCCTTAACGGCGGCCTTTTCTTTTTTGAACCGGATGTCGCGTCAGGATTTTTAATACGCTGAGCATTCAACCCAAAAATCTGTCACATCGCCTTAAGGTTACTTGGTCAGGTTACTCGCGGTTCCACACAACTCCACAGAAGTCACAGGTTACAAGTGCACAAGCCCTCGAGAGCTTGAAATAGCGCTCGATCGCTCGCGGAGTCGTCGTATCGCCACACCGGCGACTCCGCACCCCAATTCGGCGTGTGTTGTTGAGGGTGCAGTGAAAATCCGTATTTTAAGTGTCGCTTACGCCACTACTCTCGAAAACCTTCTGACGTCTTTCAGAGAGCTATGGCCATACGCCATACTGGGTTTGGGCGGCATACTTACGGTGCTGTGGTCCGGTCGAAGATCTGGCCGACGCCGCCCGCAAGCGAACTGCACTAGATTCCTAATCCCGAACTGCTTCTAAAGCGAAAATTGATTGGTCTTCCGGCGACTGCGTCACCCAGATCAGGACTAAATGAAAATGGGGTACATCGCTTAAAGGTTTGTATGACGGCCATGCGATAGCGAAGTCTGCTTTCGACGGAAACAGTTTTGTTTTCATATGTAACACGCGCCTTACCAAGTATTTTGCCATCACGGGTAAAACTCAGCCGGACCACTAACTCAGCCGGGCCAGAAATATTGGGCGCCCTCCAACAAATGCGTAGCGCGGCGTAAATATCTGCAAGGGTGTTGAGCTCCTTTACAGGCTGTGCTCCGACAGGTCTTGCGAGCAGCACTATTGCAACTATTTCAGCAAGAATTATCGCACGAATGAGTTGCATGATATTTCGACGTCTAGGACGAAATTGTCCTTCCAAGAGTTTACACATTGCCAGTCAATCGGAGGATCGCTCTGAGGACGGCATCCGTTGAACTTGCGATAAGATGCGACACAAAACCAAGGTCCACGCCCAATTGCGAGCCCAGCAACGGCAGGAGAATTAGCAGACCAATGAGAATTATCATCCCGTAAGGCTCAAGACGGGCAAGTTGTTTGGCTAATATATTGGGAAGCAAACCTACGGCAATGCGTCCTCCATCAAGGGGCGGTAGAGGGAATAGATTGAAAACCGCGAGAATGACATTGATGATGAGAGCGTTTTTAGATTCAGCGCAACCCATTGAGCCACGGTGACTGGCAGGTAGACGACCAGATGAAAGCTCAAGGCAGCGACAATTGCTAACCCAATATTCATTGCAGGCCCCGCCGCCGCAACAAGCACCATGCCAATACGCGGATTACGAAGTGCCCGAAAGTTAACTGGCACTGGCTTGGCATATCCGAACAAGAATGGCGACCGTGCGAACAGCAAAAGTCCCGGTAGAAGAATTGTGCCAAATGGATCTATATGCCGAAATGGATTGAGGCTGACTCGACCAAGCCGCGACGCCGTATCATCACCGAAAAAACGGGCGACATATCCGTGAGCAGCTTCGTGAAAAGTGATGGCGATAAGGACTGGTAGCAACCAGATTGAAACGACGTAAATCATGTCCATGCTCGTCGCCGGTATCCGATGTTCTATAGCGTTCCCAAAATAGGGTTAAGTGCGTGGGCCGCGACCTGCGAGGACATTTGACACATTTAGCTATCAGTTTTTGAATGACTGAAATCATAATTTGTCACTTCCGTCTCAATCCGCTGCTCATTCGGATGTGTTTGCTCCCAGAGCTGCCTGGCTACGGGGAGTGCATCGATATTGAGAGCTTTCCACCAAGTACCTTCGTCGCCTGATTGATGGAGCTGACGATGGTGACCCCGGCAGAGCGGCACGGTGAACTCATCACTGACTTTGAGCCCCAACGCGCGAGGTTGTGCGAAGCGTAGGTGATG
Source organism: uncultured Alphaproteobacteria bacterium (assembly GCA_963794665.1). Taxonomy (GTDB): domain Bacteria; phylum Pseudomonadota; class Alphaproteobacteria; order Rhizobiales; family Xanthobacteraceae; genus Pseudolabrys. The sequence continues at coordinate 8,420 of CAWCEW010000025.1, forward strand.
CGGATCGGAAGGATGGCGTCCACAAACAAGGCAAGGCTGGGAGGCGACGAAGCGCAAATGCGATTTATCTCGTCGGCGTTTCGGTTCAGCTAAAGTGAGGACGCTTTTATCGATCTTGGCGGGGGAGGGCTCTGGAATACCGGGTGCAAGGGGTGGTGCTGGCGTGGCCGGTGGGGTCGGGATGCGATCATTCTCCGCGAACTGTTGTTTGAGCGAGCTGTGACGACGGCCGTAGTAACGCGATGGCCGAGGGATGGGCGTTGTATCGTCCGGATGAAAGCCAAATCGCGTCGCCTGATCAGTCTGCGGCGCTGGGTTGTGCAGCGGCAGGTGACCCGGTGCTCGGGCTTGCCGATAAAGCTCAAGTCCGAACGGCCTGCCGAAGGTCGTGAGCGCTCGCTTGGTTGCGTCCGTTTCCGCGGCCTTCAGGGCGATATCATGAACCTCACCCGGTGATGTGCCGCGGCCTTCGCCCGAGCCATGGCCTTCGCGAACGACTGGTCGCGCCTTGGGCGGTGACGGTGATCCGCACTTTCGCAACATAGACAGCCAGAAAGCTGCCGCGGTTTTCCCGGGCAAGGACACACCGGGATTCGACGGTTTCCCGGCTCCAGCCATCAAAGCCAAAGATGCGATTGGCTTCCGAGATCGCGAACCAACCTTCAATGTAGGAGAGCTCGCGCCCATTGGCCTCGCGGGTGCGGATGTGCCGGCCGTCCAGATTGCGGCGTAGGGCCAGGACTTGCTTTGCCGAGAAGCCCATCACTTGACCCTCACGCTCAAAATCGGCTCCGGGTTGGAGAGGGTAACGCCTTCGACCTCGGCACCCTGTTTAAGTTCGCTCAGCAGTTCCTGCCGTTTCAAGCGCGGCTCACTGGGCTGCCAAAAGATGCTCGGCACGACGTTCTCATCGAGCACCAGCAGTGAAGGCATCCCAGGGCGAATTGAGATCGAAAAATCGGGCGCCGTGATTTTTTTGAGGTCAAGCTCGACCATCACGTCTTTGGCGATCTGCCGGCGTTTGGAAGCGCGGTCCTGCAGGCGTCCAAGACGCTCTTCCATTTCGGCAATTCGGCCCTGGAGGCCCTGGCCAGGGCTTCGTCTGCAAGGGCCGAGCGGATGATGGCAACAATGATCTCGTGCAGGTCGGTGAGCCCCTCAACGGTATCGGCTAGGGTTTGCTCGTCGATTTGGGGATCTTCCGCGTGGATACGGTCGCGGATTGAGCGGTAGGCGAGGGCCGCAAATTCAAGACTGCCCCACCCATTTTGTTGTTGACTGGCAGCATCGTTTTTCACATCGGGTTCAAATTGCATCCTATTCTCCTTAAACCGTGGGGCTAAACTAAAGCTAAGCATTGATCCAAAATGGATCATATCCGATGAACCAAAAGGGATCAAGCATTAATTTTTCAATCACCGCAGAACAGCTCCGTGCTGCCCGGGCGCTGCTGGGTTGGTCGCAAACCGAACTTGCGAAGCGAGCCGGAATGTCGCTCCCTACAGTCAAAAGAGTTCGAAGCTGAACGGGGTCCAAAAGTCTCCGAAGAGGCGCGCTTAGCCTTGCGACGCGCTCTGGACCTCGGTGGCATCGAATTCATCAGCGAAAACGGTGGCGGGCGAGGTGTTCGCTTTCGCAAGCGTCAAGGGACTAAAAAGTTCAAATGATTTGTGCTCTACGGCGGGTTATCTGTAACCAGCGTGGTAGGAATAAATACCCTGCGAAATCCGACTTTTTACCCGAAATCAATGTTTTTCAAAAAGCGACGAGAGTTCAATCACATAAATCAGACAGCTTGATTGTTTTTTGATTAAATTCAAAAAAAAGAGGAAGGAATTTTAGAGGGATAGACGACGCGTTTGATTATTTTTTCCCAACAAGCAACGATTTCAAGTTTCGCCTTTTGCGGGTGTAGCTCAATGGTAGAGCAACAGCCTTCCAAGCTGATGACGGCGGTTCGATTCCGCTCACCCGCTCCAGCCTTTGCTGCTTTCGCCTCTTAGGGCACACAAACCCCTACACAGTGGGGTTTCGGCCCTTGCAAACGCCCCATGTATAATGCATGACATCGCGGCGGCGGACCCTTATATGGTCCGCCGCATCCGCTTTACGGAGGAGTGTAGCTCAATGGCTAGAGCACCGGTCTCCAAAACCGGGGGTTGCAGGTTCGAGTCCTGCCACTCCTGCCAGGGCGGACCGGACATTAGAGATTGAGTGTGAGCAGATGAGCGACCAAGCTCCGGCAGAGGTGAGACGCAAACGGGTCAGTCCTTTCCGCTTCCTGCAGGAAGTGCGGGAGGAAACGCGCAAGGTGACCTGGCCGTCGCGCCGGGAAACCGCGATTACCACCGCCATGGTGTTCGTCATGGTGGCGATCGCATCGGTTTTTTTCCTGGTTGCAGATCAGTTGATCCGCATCGTCGTCACTTTCGTGCTCGGCATTGGAACCTGAAGGTTCAAGAGCGATGAACGATACCGCTACTGAGACGACGACACAGACCAAGCCAAAGCGCTGGTACATCGTCCACGCCTATTCGAATTTCGAAAACAAGGTTGCGGATTTAATCCGTGAGCAGGCAAAGCAACGCGGGCTCGCCGAACACATCGGCGAGGTCCTGGTGCCGAAAGAGAAGGTTACGGAGGCACGGCGCGGCCGTAAGGTCGAAACCGAACGCAAGTTCTTTCCCGGCTACGTGCTGGTGAAGATGGATTTGACCGACGAGGTTTATCACCTCATCAAGAATACGCCGAAGGTTACGGGCTTTCTCGGTAGCGATAAAAAGCCGATGCCGATTTCTGACGCCGAGGCCGACCGCATCCTGCACCAAGTGCAGGAAGGCATCGAACGGCCAAAGCCGGCAGTCTCGTTCGAAGTTGGCGAGCAAGTCCGCGTGTCCGACGGTCCGTTTGCTTCGTTCAATGGCACTGTCGAGGAAGTCGACGAAGCACGCTCACGCGTGAAGGTGGCGGTGTCGATTTTCGGCCGCGCCACTCCAGTCGAACTTGAATTCGGGCAGGTGGAGAAGCTATAGGTTTTCGGTCTGGGTGGAGCGCTACACCCAGCCTTCTTAAGTGCAGCGCGCAAGACGTGGGAGGTGAGGCGGTCGCCAACCGTCAAGATCCGCACCACTAACGGAGTGAGCTATGGCAAAGAAAGTTACTGGATTCCTAAAATTGCAGGTGCCGGCTGGTGCCGCCAATCCGTCGCCCCCGATCGGGCCGGCGCTTGGCCAACGCGGCCTTAACATCATGGAGTTCTGCAAGGCGTTTAATGCGCAGACCCAGAAGATGGAGAAGGGCATCCCGATCCCGGTAATCATCACGACCTACCAGGACCGTTCTTTCACCTTCGAGATGAGGACACCGCCGGTGTCTTATTTCCTCAAGAAGGCGGCTAAACTGGAGAGCGGGTCGAAGACTCCGGGCCGTGAGCCCGTTGGGCAGGTCAGCAAGAAGCAGGTGCGCGAGATTGCCGAACAGAAGATGAAGGATTTGAACTGCGACACCGTCGAAGCGGCGATGAAAATGATCGAAGGCTCTGCCCGCTCGATGGGCCTCTCGGTGACGGAGTAACCGCCATGACAATAGGAAAACGCACGAAGGCGGCTCGCGAAGGTGTTGACCGCGAAAAGTCTTATCCGATCGCGGAAGCGGTCAAACTCGTGAAAGAACGCGCGAAAGCCAAGTTCGACGAGACCATCGAGATTGCTATGAATCTTGGTGTTGATCCCAAGCACGCGGACCAGATGGTGCGCGGGGTAGTCAACCTGCCAAACGGCTCCGGCCGCACTGTGCGTGTCGGCGTGTTTGCGCGCGGCGGCAAGGCGGACGAGGCGAAAGCGGCGGGTGCCGATGTGGTCGGCGCCGAGGATCTGGTCGAGAAGGTCAACGGCGGGTCGATTGATTTCGATCGCTGCATCGCCACGCCCGACATGATGCCGCTGGTCGGTCGCCTCGGTAAGGTGCTCGGCCCCCGCGGCATGATGCCGAACCCGAAGGTCGGTACTGTCACGATGGATGTGACCAGTGCGGTGAAGGCGGCCAAGGGCGGGGCGGTTGAGTTCCGCGTCGAGAAGGCCGGCATCATCCAGGCCGGTGTCGGCAAAGCGTCGTTCACGGAGGATAAGTTGGTCGAGAACATCAAGGCCTTTGCAGACGCGGTGCAGAAGGCCAAGCCTGCCGGGGCCAAAGGTCATTACATCAACCGCGTCGCGATTTCGTCCACCATGGGCCCAGGGATAAAGGTTGAAATCCCAAGCCTGTTCGGTACCGGCGCTGCGCACTAGCGGAAATCCGGGCCATTTTTGCTGGTAATTTCGTGAAAAGCCTCTTGGCAAAGCGCCGACAAAGGTCTAGATAAACCGCTCGGGCGTGCCGGCCCAATTTGTCGGCACGCCTTTGCGCGTCTCTAAAAACATGTGGTGATCGGAACTTAATCCTTTTGGAAACCCGACTGGGAGCTCTGAAAGGAAGAAGCCCGATGTCATTGCGGTTTTGAAGACGCGCAAGGCCGTCCCGGTAACGGGCCGGTCGACCTGTCCAAGACTGCCGGCGCCGAAGGCTCAAGGCCTGACGCTTAATCCTCAAAAGGGGCCAGCACAGACGGGGAAGCGACCCGAGTTTGCGTGACCGTGAGGTTGCGCCAATTTGGTTCGAACCTCGAAGACCCGATCGCGGCCGCAATGTCGTCTCGGGGGGCAGGCTTTCAATCGTCGTCCTGCCTTGGTTCGCTGCGCGTGAACTTTAAGCGGGACGGCTGGTAGCAACCCGGCGGCTCCCGCGGATCATGCGGGCCAGCCGTCAACCGGAAAGAGCTTGCAGTGGATCGAGCGGCTAAAGCGGAGTTCATCACCGAACTGAGCGGGGTCTTTAAGACCTCCAATGTCGTGGTGGTGGCTCACTATTCCGGCCTCACCGTTGCCCAGATGCAGACTCTGCGTAAGCAGATGAAGCAGGTGGGCGCGCAGGTGAAGGTCGCGAAAAACCGTCTCGCCCAGATAGCGCTCAAGGACACCGACGCTGCTTCTATCGCGCCCTTGCTGAAGGGGCCGACCGTGCTCGCCTATTCGGGCGATCCGGTAGCGGCACCGAAGGTGGCCATCGATTTTGCCAAGGCGAATGAGAAGTTCGTCATCCTTGGCGGCTCGATGGGCAAAACTGCTTTGGACCCCAATGGCATCAAGGCGCTTGCCGCCCTGCCGTCACTGGACGAATTGCGCGCCAAGATCGTCGGCCTGATCCAGGCTCCGGCGACCAAGATCGCGCAACTCGCAAATGCTCCCGCGGCCAAGGTCGCGCGCGTGGTCCAGGCCTATGCCTCCAAGAGCGCGGCGGCCTGACGGCTCAACACTCATTCTCTGGTTCGAACCGATAGGAATTGAACAATGGCTGACCTGAAAAAGATCGTGGACGACTTGTCCGGCCTTACCGTCCTGGAAGCGGCGGATCTGGCCAAGATGCTGGAAGAAAAGTGGGGCGTTTCGGCTGCCGCCGCGGTGGCGGTTGCGGCGGGTCCTGCGGCCGGCGGCGCAGCTGCCGCAGCCGAAGAGAAGACTGAATTCACCGTGGTCCTCGCCAGCGCGGGCGAGAAGAAGATCGAGGTGATCAAAGAAGTGCGTGCGCTTACGGGGCTTGGCCTGAAAGAGGCCAAGGATCTTGTTGAGGGTGCGCCCAAGACCGTCAAGGAAGGCGTGAACAAGGACGAAGCCAACAAGATCAAGGCCACGCTCGAAAAGGTCGGTGCAAAGGTGGAATTGAAGTAATCAGTGATTATTTCAATCTCGAGAGGCGAATAACGGCCCCGGGCCACCGGCCCGGGGGACAGTTTCAAGAATGCGGCGGTCGGTTGCCTCCCAGCCGGGTCGCCGCCGAGGCGGTCGTGAACCGGCAAGCTCTGGTCACGATGAAAAGTGAAGTGTGCGGCGGTTCGGGTCAGGCCCGAATCACATAGAACCGGACGGCCCCGACGCCTGTCCTGATGGTCGCGATGGATTGCGGCTGTTCGGAGAGGCGCCCGCGCTGCCCGCCGAAATCGAATCGAGAGAGAAAAGATGGCGCAGACGTTTACCGGTCGCAAGCGCGTAAGGAAGTTTTTCGGGACAATCCAGGAAGTGGCGGAGATGCCGAACCTCATCGAGGTTCAGAAGGCGTCTTACGACCAGTTCTTGCTTGTAAAGGAACCGATGGGCGGCCGCCCCGACGAGGGCTTGCAGGCCGTGTTCAAATCGGTATTTCCGATTTCCGATTTTTCCAATTCGTCACAACTGGAGTTCGTCAAATACGAATTCGAGCCGCCGAAATATGATGTCGACGAATGCCGCCAACGCGGCATGACATATGCCGCGCCGCTCAAGGTGACGCTGCGCCTCATCGTATTCGATATCGACGAGGAGACGGGTGCGCGTTCGGTCAAGGACATCAAGGAGCAAGATGTCTACATGGGCGACATTCCGCTCATGACCAATAACGGTACCTTCATCGTCAACGGCACCGAGCGTGTCATTGTTTCACAAATGCACCGCTCGCCGGGCGTCTTCTTTGACCACGACAAGGGGAAGACCCATTCGTCGGGCAAGCTTTTGTTCGCCGCCCGCATCATTCCGTATCGCGGTTCCTGGCTCGACATTGAGTTCGATGCCAAGGATATCGTCTACGCGCGCATCGATCGCCGGCGCAAGATTCCAGTGACGTCGCTGCTCTTCGCGCTCGGCCTTGACGGTGAGCAAATCCTCAGAACGTTCTACAAGCACGTGAGCTACAAGCGCGCCAAGGAAGGCTGGCGCGTGCCATTCGATGCCAATCGGCTGAAGGGCTACAAGGCCGTCAACGATCTCGTCGATGCCGACACCGGCCGCGTTGTAGTCGAAGCCGGCAAGAAGTTGACCGTGCGCCAAGCGCGACAGCTCGCAGAAAAGGGTCTTAAGTTCCTGCGTATGACCGATGAAGAATTGATCGGTCACTATGTTGCCGAGGATCTGGCCAACGGCCGCACTGGCGAAATTTACATGGAGGCCGGTGAGGAAATCACTGAGAAGAATCTCAAGGTTCTCATCGAAGCAGGCTACAAGGAATTGCCGCTGCTCGACATCGACCATGTCAACGTCGGCGCTTACATCCGCAACACGCTCTCGGTCGACAAGAATATGACGCGCGAGGACGCGCTGTTCGACATTTATCGCGTCATGCGCCCGGGCGAGCCGCCGACTGTTGAGACAGCAGAGGCGATGTTCCGTTCGCTGTTCTTCGATTCAGAACGCTACGACCTCTCGGCCGTCGGCCGCGTAAAAATGAACATGCGCCTCGATCTTGACGCACCCGACACCATGCGGGTGCTGCGTAAGGACGACATCATCTCAGTCATTCGCACGCTGGTTGATTTGCGCGACGGCAAGGGCGAGATCGACGACATCGACCATCTCGGCAATCGGCGAGTGCGCTCGGTCGGCGAGCTCATGGAAAACCAGTATCGCATCGGTCTGCTGCGTATGGAGCGTGCGATCAAGGAGCGCATGTCATCGGTCGATATCGACACCGTCATGCCGCAGGATCTCATCAACGCAAAGCCGGCTGCTGCTGCGGTGCGCGAGTTCTTTGGATCCTCACAGCTCTCGCAGTTCATGGATCAGACCAATCCGCTGTCCGAAATCACCCACAAGCGGCGTCTGTCGGCGCTTGGGCCAGGCGGTCTGACGCGCGAACGCGCAGGCTTTGAGGTGCGCGACGTGCATCCGACCCATTATGGGCGTATCTGTCCGATCGAAACGCCGGAAGGTCCGAACATCGGCCTGATCAATTCGCTCGCTACTTATGCGCGGGTGAACAAATACGGTTTCGTCGAGACGCCGTATCGCAAGGTCAAGGACGGCCGCGTCACCGACGAGGTGATCTATCTCTCCGCAATGGAGGAGAGCCGCCACGCGGTCGCGCAGGCCAATGCGACGATCGATGGCCGTGGGCGTTTCACCGAAGATCTGATCGTGTGCCGCCAATCCGGCGACGTGCATCTGGTGCCGCGCGACAAAGTCGACTTTATGGACGTATCGCCGAAGCAACTCGTGTCTGTTGCCGCAGCGCTTATTCCATTCCTGGAAAACGATGACGCTAACCGCGCGCTGATGGGCTCAAACATGCAGCGGCAGGCAGTGCCGCTGGTGCGCTCCGAAGCGCCATTCGTCGGCACTGGTATGGAAGGCGTGGTCGCACGGGACTCGGGCGCTTCGATTTCCGCGCGCCGCACCGGCATCGTCGATCAGGTGGATGCAACTCGTATCGTCGTTCGTGCAACCGATGAGACCGATCCGACAAAGCCTGGCGTCGACATCTATCGTTTGATGAAATATCAGCGCTCGAACCAGAATACCTGCATCAATCAGCGTCCGCTGGTGAAGGTCGGCGATCGTGTCGATAGGGCTGACATCATTGCCGATGGTCCGTCGACCGATCTCGGCGAATTGGCGCTCGGACGCAACGTGCTCGTCGCGTTCATGCCGTGGAATGGCTACAACTTCGAGGATTCGATCCTGCTCTCCGAGCGGATCGTGAAAGACGACGTGTTCACCTCCATTCACATCGAGGAATTCGAGGTGATGGCGCGCGACACCAAGCTTGGCCCCGAAGAAATCACTCGCGACATCCCGAACGTTTCGGAAGAGGCGCTCAAGAACCTCGACGAAGCGGGCATCGTTTATATCGGTGCAGAGGTTCACGCTGGCGACATTCTGGTCGGCAAGATAACGCCCAAGGGCGAAAGCCCGATGACGCCGGAAGAAAAGCTCTTGCGCGCCATCTTCGGCGAGAAGGCTTCCGACGTGCGCGACACCTCATTGCGGGTGCCGCCGGGCGTGCAGGGCACCGTCGTCGAAGTGCGCGTATTCAATCGCCACGGCGTCGAGAAGGACGAGCGCGCGCTCGCGATCGAGCGTGAGGAGATCGAGCGGCTCGCCAAGGACCGCGACGACGAGCAGGCGATCCTTGATCGCAACGTCTACGGCCGTCTGGCTGAATTGCTCGAAGGTCGGCACGGGCATTGCCGGCCCGAAGGGCTTCAAGAAAGACAGCAAGATCACCAAGGCGGTGCTGGATGAGTATCCACGCTCGCAGTGGTGGCTGTTTGCCTCGCCCAACGACAAGCTGATGGCCGAGATCGAGGCCATCCGGAAGCAGTACGACGAGTCGAAGAAGCTGCTCGAGCAGCGCTTCCTCGACAAGGTCGAAAAGCTGCAGCGTGGCGATGAACTTCCGCCCGGCGTGATGAAGATGGTCAAGGTCTTCGTCGCGGTGAAGCGCAAGATCCAGCCCGGCGACAAGATGGCCGGCCGCCACGGCAACAAGGGTGTGGTGTCGAAAATCGTGCCGGTCGAGGACATGCCGTTCCTCGAGGACGGCACGCAGGTCGACATCGTGCTCAATCCGCTCGGCGTGCCGAGCCGCATGAACGTCGGTCAGATTCTGGAGACCCATCTCGGCTGGGCTTGCGCCGGCCTGGGGCTCAAGATCGGGCAGGCGGTCGATGCCTACAATCTCAAGCACGACGCGCGTCCGCTCAAGGACATGCTCAAGAAGGTCTATGGCGACGACGAGACCATCAAGTCGCTGAGCGAAGACGGCCTGATCGAGCTCGGCGGCAACCTGCGTCACGGCGTGCCGATTGCCACGCCGGTGTTCGACGGTGCGAAAGAGGCCGACATCGAGAAGATGCTCGATCTCGCCGGCCTCGATCATTCAGGGCAAGTCAATGTCTTCGACGGCCGTACCGGCGAAGTCTTCGATCGCAAAGTCACCGTCGGCTACATCTACATGCTCAAGCTGCACCATCTTGTCGACGACAAGATCCACGCCCGTTCGATCGGTCCTTATTCGCTGGTCACCCAGCAGCCGCTCGGCGGCAAGGCGCAGTTCGGCGGCCAGCGTTTCGGCGAAATGGAGGTGTGGGCGCTCGAAGCTTACGGCGCCGCTTACACCTTGCAGGAAATGCTCACCGTGAAGTCGGACGACGTCGCCGGCCGTACCAAAGTGTACGAGGCGATCGTTCGCGGCGACGACACGTTCGAGGCGGGCATTCCCGAAAGCTTCAACGTGCTGGTCAAGGAAATGCGATCGCTCGGCCTCAATGTCGATCTGCACAATTCGAAGCAGCAGCGGCAGGGCCCGGAAACGGCCGAGGCGGCGGAGTAGTCACAACTTTGCGGAGCGGCGAGGGCGCCGCTCCGCGATTGAAAGTTTAACGACAGGTGGGGAATGGCGGTTCCCCGGTCGAGGAGAAGACGATGAATCAAGAGATCATGAATCTTTTCAGCCCGCAGGTGCCGGCTCAGGTCTTCGACCAGATCCGGATTTCGATCGCGAGCCCGGAAAAGATTCTGTCCTGGTCGTACGGCGAGATCAAAAAGCCGGAAACGATCAACTACCGGACCTTCAAGCCGGAGCGCGACGGCCTGTTCTGCGCGCGCATCTTCGGTCCGATCAAGGACTACGAGTGCTTGTGCGGCAAGTACAAGCGCATGAAGTACAAGGGCATCATCTGCGAGAAGTGCTCGGTCGAGGTCACGCTGTCGCGCGTGCGCCGCGAGCGCATGGGCCACATCGAGCTGGCCGCGCCGGTCGCGCACATCTGGTTCCTCAAGTCGCTGCCGAGCCGCATCGGTCTGCTGCTCGACATGACACTGAAGGACCTCGAGCGCATCCTTTACTTCGAATACTACGTGGTGCTCGAGCCGGGCCTGACCCCGCTCAAGGACCGGCAACTCCTGTCCGAGGAAGAGTACCTCAAGGCGCAGGAGGAATACGGCACCGACAGCTTCACGGCCACGATCGGCGCGGAAGCGATCCGCGAGATGCTCAAGGGCATCGACCTTGAGAAGATGCAGGGTGAACTGCGCGCCGAGCTCGCCGAGATCCGACAGCGACATCAAGAAGAAGAAGATCGCCAAGCGGCTGAAGCTGATCGAGGCGTTTCTCGCCTCCGGCAACAAGCCGGAGTGGATGATCCTGACGGTCGTGCCGGTGATTCCGCCCGATCTGCGGCCGCTCGTGCCGCTCGACGGCGGGCGCTTCGCCACGTCCGACCTCAACGATCTCTATCGCCGCGTCATCAACCGCAACAATCGTCTGAAGCGGCTGATCGAGCTGCGGGCGCCGGACATCATCATCCGCAACGAAAAGCGCATGCTGCAGGAAGCGGTCGATGCGCTGTTCGACAACGGCCGCCGCGGCCGCGTCATCACCGGCGCCAACAAGCGTCCGCTGAAGTCGCTCGCCGACATGCTCAAGGGCAAGCAGGGCCGCTTCCGCCAGAACCTGCTCGGCAAGCGCGTCGACTATTCGGGCCGCTCGGTGATCGTGGTCGGCCCCGAACTCAAGCTGCATCAGTGCGGCCTGCCGAAGAAGATGGCGCTCGAGCTGTTCAAGCCGTTCATCTACTCGCGGCTCGACGCCAAGGGCCTCTCCACCACGGTGAAGCAGGCGAAGAAGCTGGTCGAGAAGGAGAAGCCGGAAGTCTGGGACATCCTCGACGAGGTGATCCGCGAGCATCCGGTGCTGCTCAACCGCGCGCCGACGCTCCACCGCCTCGGCATTCAGGCGTTCGAGCCGGTGCTGATCGAAGGCAAGGCGATCCAGCTTCATCCGCTGGTTTGCGCGGCCTTCAACGCCGACTTCGACGGCGACCAGATGGCCGTGCACGTTCCGCTGTCGCTCGAAGCGCAGCTGGAAGCGCGCGTGCTGATGATGTCGACCAACAACATCCTGCATCCCGCGAACGGCTCGCCGATCATCGTGCCGTCGCAGGACATCGTGCTCGGGCTCTACTACCTGTCGCTGATGCGCGAAGGCGAGCCCGGCGAGTGGAAGCTCGACCTGTACAGGAAGAAGATCTCAAGAAGGATCACGAAGAAGCAGAATGTCGTGCGCGGTTCTACGCGGCATGGCCGAGATCGATCATGCGCTGAATGAGAAGGCCGTCACGCTGCACACCAAGATCAAGTATCGCTGGGAAGGCGTGGACGAGAAGGGCAAGCCGGTTTAAGAAGTGGTACGAGACCACGCCCGGCCGCGTCGTCGCTTGGCAGCGTGCTGCCAAGGAGTCGCAAAGATCTCCGTTCGACATCGTCAATCGCTTGATGACCAAGCGCGAGATCTCGTCGATGATCGACACCGTCTACCGTCACTGCGGGCAGAAGGAGACCGTGATCTTCTGCGACCGCATCATGGCGCTCGGCTTCTATCACGCGTTCAAGGCCGGCATCTCGTTCGGCAAGGACGACATGGTGGTGCCGGAGTCCAAGTGGAAGACCGTCGAGCAGACGCGCGACCTCGCCAAAGAGTTCGAGCAGCAGTACAACGACGGCCTCATTACCCAGGGCGAGAAGTACAACAAGGTGGTCGATGCCTGGTCGAAGTGCACCGAGGCGATCGCCGAGGCGATGATGAAGGAGATCTCGTCGACCAAGAAGGACAAGAACGGTCGCGAGCAGCAGGTCAACTCGATCTACATGATGGCGCATTCCGGCGCGCGCGGTTCGCCCGCGCAGATGCGTCAGCTCGCCGGCATGCGCGGCCTGATGGCGAAACCGTCGGGCGAGATCATCGAGAGCCCGATCATTTCCAACTTCAAGGAAGGCCTCTCGGTGCTCGAGTACTTCAACTCGACGCACGGCGCCCGCAAGGGTCTTGCCGACACCGCCTTGAAGACCGCGAACTCGGGCTACCTGACGCGGCGTCTGGTCGACGTTGCGCAGGATTGCATCATCACGGAAGAAGACTGCGGCACGAAGAACGGCATCAAGGTGCGCGCCATCATCGATGCCGGCACCGTGGTGGCGTCGCTCGCCAGCCGCATCCTCGGCCGCACGACGGCGGAGGATGTGAAAGATCCCTCAAGCAGCAAGACGCTGATCAAACGCAGCACATTGCTTGACGGAGCCGGAAGTCGAAGTCATCACCAATGGCGGCGTTCAGGAGCTGAAAATCCGCTCGGTGCTGACCTGTGAAGCGGCCAACGGCGTGTGCGGGGCCTGCTACGGGCGCGATCTTGCCCGCGGTACACCAGTCAACATGGGCGAAGCAGTGGGCGTCATTGCCGCGCAGTCGATCGGTGAGCCGGGCACGCAGCTCACCATGCGCACGTTTCACATCGGCGGCGCCGCGCAGATCTCCGAACAGTCGTTCATCGAGTTGAACTTCGACGGCAAGATCAAGTTCAAGGGCAAGAACGTCGCCAAGAACTCGGACAACGAGGTCGTGGCGATGGTGCGCAACATGGTCGTCGCGGTCGTCGACCCGGACGGCACCGAGCGCGCGCATCACCGCATTCCATATGGCGCGCGCATGCGCGTCGAGGACGGCGAAAAGATCAAGCGCGGGCAGCGCATCGCCGAGTGGGATCCCTACACGCGGCCGATCCTCACCGAGGTCGAAGGCGATATTGCCTTCGAGGATCTCGTTGACGGTCTGTCGATGTCGGAAGCACTCGACGAGTTGACCGGCATCGCCAAGCGCGTCGTCATCGACTGGCGCACGGGCTCTTCACGCAACCAGCAGGATCTGCGTCCGGCGATCGTGATCAAGTCGGGCAGCAAGATCCTCAAGCTGGCGCGCGGCGGCGAAGCCCGTTACCAGCTCGCGGTGGATGCGATCATCTCGGTCGATCCGGGAGGCCACGTAAAGGCGGGCGACGTCATTGCGCGTATCCCGACCGAAAGCGCCAAGACACGCGACATCACCGGCGGTCTGCCGCGGGTGGCGGAGCTGTTCGAGGCACGGCGGCCGAAGGAGGCCGCGATCATCGCCGAAATCGGCGGCACGGTGCGGTTCGGCAAGGACTACAAGAACAAGCGCCGCATCACCATCGAGCCGTCGGGCAAGGGCGATGAGCCGAAGGAGTATCTGATCCCGAAGGGCAAGCACATTCACCTTCAGGACGGCGACGTCATCGAGAAGGGCGACTACATCGTCGAGGGCAATCCCGCGCCGCACGACATCCTCGCCATCAAGGGCGTCGAGGAGCTGGCGGCCTATCTGGTCAACGAAATCCAGGAGGTCTACCGGTTGCAGGGCGTCAACATCAACGACAAGCACATCGAGGTGATCGTTCGCCAGATGCTGCAGAAGGTCGAGATCGACGACGCCGGCGAGACCGAGTTGTTGCAGGGCGAGCAACTCGACAAGGTCGAACTCGACGAGATCAACGCTCGTGCCGAGGCCGAGGGCAAGAAGGGCGCGACCGGGCATCCGGTACTGCTCGGCATCACCAAGGCCAGCCTGCAGACCCGCTCGTTCATCTCGGCGGCGTCGTTCCAGGAGACCACGCGCGTGCTTACCGAGGCCGCCGTCAACGGCAAGGCCGATACGCTCGACGGGCTCAAGGAGAACGTCATCGTCGGCCGCCTGATCCCGGCTGGCACCGGCGCAATGATGAACAGCCTGCGCGAGGTCGCCGTCAAACGTGACGCGCTCATCCTGGAAGAGCGCGAGAAGGACGCGGCTAAGGCTGCAGCCAAAGCGGAGGCTGCGGAAGCACCGGCGCTGCCGGCAGCGGAATAGGCGCCGCGCTACAATGTTTAAAGGGCCGCCTTGTGGCGGCCCTTTTCTTTTTTGCGCGGATTGCGCGCTTCTATCGCTGCATCTATTGGCGCAATCGCCGGAACTTGCGTAGATTTGGCTGTCATCGCGCCGGGGGGGCGACATGAAGCGACGCGGCAAGGCACGTGGCCGACCGGCCAAAAGCCGGCGCTCCCGCGCGTCCAAAACACGCAGGCTGCCGGCCGCGCCGGCGCAGGTCGCGGACCTGCAGGAACAACTCGATTCATGTGCGCGTGAGTTGCAGGAGTGCGCGCGAGGCGCAATCGGCGACAAGCGAAGTCCTTAAGATCATCGGTGGCTCGGCCTTCGAACTCGAAACCGTGCTGCAAAATTTGCTTGAGCATGCGGTCCGCCTCTGCGGCGCCAACAAAGGTTTCATCTTCAGGCAAGACGGCGATGTATACCGGGTGGCTGCCAGCTATGGCACATCGAAAGAATTTCTCGAAGTTGCAAAAGAGAACCCGATTGCGCGGGACCGGCGGTCAGCAACCGGGCGGGCTATCCTGGAGCGCAGAGTCATCCACATCCACGACATTCTCGGCGATCGCGATTATGGGTGGGCCGAAGATCATCGCGGTGATGACGAGATGCATCGGACTATTCTTTCGGTTCCGATGCTCAGAAATGACGCGATTATTGGTGTCATCACTATCCGACGCATCCAAGTCCAGCCTTTTACCGACGGCCAGATTTCGCTGTTGAGCACTTTTGCCGACCAAGCCGCGGTCGCTATCGAGAACACGCGGTTGTTCAGCGAGCTGCGCGAATCCCTGCAGCAGCAAACGGCGACTGCCGATGTGCTTGAGGTCATCAGTCGGTCTGCATTCGATCTTCAGCCTGTGTTTGAAACCGTTGCCGAAAGTGCAGTAAGGCTGTGCGGAGCGGACAGGGCATTCATCTTTCGGTTTGATGGCGAGCTGCTGAGGCCGGTCGTCGCTTATAACGCGCCGGCGGAGCTTGAAACGTTCACCCGCCAAAATCCAATTCGTCCCGGCCGTGACAGCGGCGCGGGGCGTGCCGCCCTTGAGCGTCGGACCGTTCAAATTCCTGACGTAACGATCGATCCAGACTACATTTACAAATCAAAAGACGTCGCTCCAATTCGGACTGTCCTTGCCGTTCCAATAGTTAGAGGCGATGACCTGCTCGGCGTGATTCTGACCTATCGGCTCGAGGTTAACCCATTTACCGACAAGCAGATTGCACTGGTTGAGGTTTTTGCCGATCAAGCGGCAATTGCGATTGAGAATGTGCGGCTATTCGATGCTGAACAGCGGCGCACTGCCGAGCTTTCCGAATCCCTGCAACAGCAGACCGCGACCGCCAATGTTCTTAAAGTCATTAGCCGGTCGACTTTCGATCTGCAGACCGTACTTGATACCTTGGTCGAGTCGGCGACCCGGTTGTGCGATGCGGATTACGCATGGTTGTTTCAACGCGATGGAGACGACTTCATATTTTCAGCCAGCCACGGCAATTCGGCCGAAATTCACGCGCAGATCAGGGCGTTTTTTAAGGACCTGCCGGTACCGATCGATCGCGGCAGTGTCACGGGGCGAGCCGCCATGGAGGGCAGAGCGATAAATGTTCCCGACGTCCTGCAGGATTCTGCATACGCCTATGGCGAAATTCAAAAGATTGCCGGCTATCGCGCCGCGCTCGGCGTGCCGCTGTTGCACAAAGGCGATGTCGTCGGCGTCATATTCGTAGGAAAAAACGTCAAGCGGCCTTTCACCGACAACCAAATCGAATTGGTTACAACCTTTGCCGATCAGGCCGTCATCGCCATCCAAAATACGCGGTTGTTCAACGAATTGCGTCAACGCACTGACGATCTTTCAGAGGCACTCAAACAGCAAACCACGACTGCCGATGTGCTTAAGGTTATCAGCCGCTCGGCGTTCGATCTTGATGTTGTCCTCAGTACACTCACAGAGTTGGCGGCGAAACTTTGCGATGCCGACATGGCCGGCATGGTGCGCCCCAAGGATGACGGACACTACTGGGTGACGAGCTCATAATTTTCGACCAGCCTTCATGGAATATATAAAGACGCGGCCGATATTGCGCGACCGCGGGTCGGTCGTCGGTCGCGCCTTGCTTGAAAGCTGTGTCGTTCACGTGCCGGACGTTCTCGGTGATCCGGAATTCACGTTTGGTGAAGCACAGAAGCGAGGCGGGTACCGGACTGTCCTCGCCGTTCCGCTTTTGCGCGACGGAAATTCTATTGGCGTTATCGTCTTGACGCGCACTGCAGTTCGCCCCTTCACCGACAAGCAGATCGAGGTGCTCACGACCTTTGCCGACCAGGCCGTCATCGCTATCGAGAACGTGCGGCTCTTCGATGAAGTGCAGGCGCGCACGGCCGAGCTATCGGAATCGCTCGATCAACAGACAGCGACGGCGGAAATATTGCAGACTATCAACGAATCCCCGGGTGACCTTACGCCAGTCTTTGACACGATGGTTGAAAGCGCCATGCGCCTGTGTCAGGCCGACTACGGACATGTCTATTCCTACGATGGCAAGTTGCTCCTTCTTGTCGCCGCACACGGCGATCCGGACTACGTCAACTGGATAAAGGAAAGTGGTCCTCGTACCCAGGAAGGGTCCCTCACGTTTACGCGAATCCTGGGAGGGGAGCCTTTCGTTCACCTGGCTGATATCTCTAAGGACGTCTCTTACCGCACTGGCAATCAACGCGCGAAAGCAATAGTTGATCGGTTTGGCATTCATACGCTGCTGACGGTCCCCCTGCGCAAAGAGGAAACCCTTCTTGGCGGGTTCGTGCTGTACCGGCTAGAAGCGAAACCGTTTTCGGAAAAACAAATAAGCCTCGTGCAAAATTTTGCCGCCCAAGCAGTCATCGCCATGGAAAACGCGCGCCTGCTGAACGAGCTGCGCCAGCGCACGAGCGATCTTTCTGAGTCGTTGCAACAGCAGACGGCGACCGCCGACGTGCTCAAGGTGATCAGCCGTTCGACATTCGATTTGCAGGTGGTTCTTGAAACTCTGACTGAATCCGCAGCGCGCCTGTGCGAGGCCGAAATGGCCGCCATTATTCGGCAGCGGGATGATGGTTACTACTGGGCCACAAGCTACGGCTACACGCCCGAGCTAAGTGACTATCTCAAAACTGTGCGGTTGGAGCGTGACCGAGGCAGCGCGGTCGGGCGCGTGCTGGTCGAGGGCAAGACCGTCCATATTCCCGACGTACTTTCTGATCCAGACTATAAATTCCTCGAAGTCCAAAAAAAGGCTGGCTTTCGCACGATGCTCGGCGTTCCCCTCATGCGGGAGGGAACACCAATTGGCATAGCGCTTCTACAGCGCAAGGCGGTCCGCCCTTTCAACGAAAACCAGATCGATTTGGTCGAGACGTTTGCCGACCAGGCTGTGATCGCGATCGAAAATGTTCGCCTGTTCGATGAAGTGCAGGCGCGCACCGCCGAACTGGCCGATGCATTGCAGCAGCAGACGGCTACTGCCGAAGTGCTCAAAGTCATCAGTCGGTCGGCCTTCGATCTAAACATGGTGCTGCAGACGCTTGTCGAAGCGGCTGCCAAGCTCTGCGAAGCTGACCAAGGTACGATTGCAAGGGAGCAAGCCGGCGTCTTTGTGCGCGCAGCAAGCTATGGGTTTTCACCCGAATTTATCGAGCTCGTTAAGGACATGCCGGTGGCACCGGATCGCGGCTCGGCAACCGGTCGCGCTCTGCTGGAGGGACGGACCGTCCACATTGCGTGATGTTCGAGCTGACCCCGACTACACGTTCTCGGAGGCGATAGAAAAGGGTGGGTTTAAGACCATTCTTGCGGTGCCGATGCTGCGCGAAGGAAAAGCAATCGGCGTTCTTGCTTTGACACGTATCGATATGAAGCCTTTCACGGATAAGCAAATTGAACTGGTTTCGACGTTCGCTGACCAGGCTGCAATCGCTATTGAGAACGTGCGCCTTTTCGAAAGCGTGCAGGCCCGCACGCGCGATTTGGCGAAGTCGCTCGAGGACCTGCGGACCGCCCAGGATCGGCTGGTGCAGACGGAAAAACTCGCGTCGCTTGGTCAACTGACTGCGGGCATCGCACACGAGATCAAAAACCCTCTGAATTTCGTCAACAACTTTTCGTCCGTTTCTGCGGAGCTGATTGGTGAACTGCAGGAGGCGCTGCAACGCGTCCATTTTGACGAAAAGACCGGTAGCGAAGTTAATGAAATTACCGACATGCTGCGGGGCAATCTCGAAAAGGTCGTGCAACACGGCAAGCGTGCCGACTCGATTGTCAAAAACATGCTGCTGCATTCGCGCCAAGGCTCGGGCGAACATCGGCCGATCGACATCAATAGCGTCGTCGAGGAAAGTCTCAATCTCGCTTACCATGGGGCGCGAGCCGAGAAGCGGGGCTTTAACATCACCCTGCAGCGGTCTTTTGATCCGGCCGCCGGCGAAGTGGACCTTTTCCCTCAGGAAATCACCAGGGTTCTTCTGAACGTGATCTCCAATGGCTTTTACGCGGCGGCTAAACGCAAGGCGGGAAAAAACGGAAGCAACTATGAACCCATGCTTGCGGCCTCGACCAGGAATCTAGGCGACAGCGTGGAAATCACGATACGCGACAACGGCGTCGGTATTCTTCCCGAGGTGAAGGAAAAAATGTTCAATCCGTTCTTTACGACCAAGCCTGCTGGGGAGGGGACAGGTCTCGGCCTGTCCATCAGTCACGATATCATCGTGAAACAACATTGCGGTTCGATCGAAGTCGATACCGCGCCCGGCGAGTACACGGAGTTTCGAATTGTGCTTCCGCGTAAAGCCGCAACGCTAGAAAAGTAGGGAGGATCTGCGTGCAACTTCTTATTCTTGTGGTTGATGACGAACCGGACGTCGAAGCACTTTTTCGCCAGCACTTTCGGCGGGATCTTCGCGACGGCCGATTTGCAATGGAATTTGCTCAATCCGCGCCTGCGGCATTGCAATGCATCAGCAATGCGGGTGCCGCTTCGCTTATATTGATTCTGTCAGACATCAATATGCCTGGGATGAGCGGGCTTGAGCTTTTGCCGAAAGCGAAAGCAGTTCGACCCGATGTGCCCATCATCATGATTACGGCCTATGGTGACGCGGACACCAAGCGCAAAGCGTTGGAAAGTGGTGCGGACGCGCTTTTCACCAAGCCGATCGACTTCGGAATGCTGCGTGATGAAATCAACTCGCGGGTTGAGCGTCACGCATGATTGAACGTGAACGTGTTGTGCAGTTCTAAGCGGAGAACATCTCAGATTTAAAGCCTTGTTGGGGGAATGCGCTCTATGAGACGGCGCCGATAGGGTGATCGCATGAGACGGCGCGATTTCATCGTAGTGCTTGCAGGCTCGGCGACAGCGTGGCCATTTGTCATGCGCGCGCAACAAGCAAAGTCCGCGAAGCTCGGCGTGTTGTTGGTGGAAAAGCGCGAACCGTTCTCACGCGGATATTTTCGGAGGGGCTCCGTGAGTTCGGCTACATCGACGGTCAAAATATGCAGATCGAGTATCGCTCGGCGGAAGGGAAGCTGGATCGTCTGCCCATGCTGGCTGCGGAGCTCGTTGATCTCAAGGTCGATATAATCGTCGCCTCTGAAACTCCCGCCGTACAGGCGGCAAAGCGTGCCACAACGGATATCCCGATCGTGATGGCCCCATCGGGCGATCCGGTGGGAACCGGGACTTATAAGCAGCCTGTCCAGGCCAGGTGGGAACGTCACAGGGTTGTCTGCGGCTACGGCGGAACTTGCGGGAAAAAGTCTCGAATTGATCCGGGAGATACTTCCCGGCGCGCGCCGCGTGGCGGCGCTTGCCGATCCGGCAAACGCCTTTACCAAATCATTTTTGGCGCAAATCCATGCGTCTGCCAAAGCGGCCGGTCTTGAGATTCAAGACGTTATGCTCGGCGGAACGCAAGATCTCGAACCCATTTTCGCAGGCATGGCCAGTGGCGGCGTAGATGCCTTGATCGTCCAGCCAACGCTTCCGCGCGCGCCGATCATCGCGCTTGCGCGGAAACATCGTCTTGCGACGGTCTCGGGCAACCGCGCATTCGCCGATGCAGGCGGCCTCATGTCATATGCGGGGAGTCTCGCGGACAGATACCGGAATGCGGCGCCGTATGTGGACAAGATTCTGAAGGGCGCAAAACCCGCCGATCTGCCGGTCCAGCAGCCAACGAAATTCGAGCTGGTCATCAATCTCAAGACCGCAAAGGCGCTGGGCATTTCCGTGCCGCCCGCGATGCTGACCCGTGCCGACGAGGTGATCGAATGACAGATCACGCGGCGCCAGATCAAGCCGATACATCGACGCGGCGCGAGACCCGCAGCCGCCTTTTCTTGAAGTATGTCGGCCTGTTCGTCGCCGTGGTTTGCGTCGCGCTATTGATCAACGGGCTTCTCGAGGTCTGGGGCTCATATCGTGAGCACAAAACTGCATTGATCCGCATTCAGCACGAGCAGGCAGAAGCAGCGGCCACCAAGATCAGCCAATTCATCAAGGAAATCGAAAATCAGGTTGGGTGGACCACTCAGTTGCTGTGGTCCGCCGAGACCATTGAGCAGCGACGGTTTGATGCGCTCCGTCTGTTGCGCCAGGTTCCGGCGATCACCGAACTTGCGCAGGTGGACGCCAGCGGCAAGGAGCAACTCCGCGTGTCGCGGCTGGCCATGGACGTTTTGGGTAGCGGTCTCGATCTGTCAAATGAGCCCAAGTTCACGGAGGCCGTAAAAAACAAGGTCTACTACGGGCCCGTTTATTTCCGCCGCGAGTCCGAGCCGTACATGACCCTCTCGCTTGCGGGCACGCGGCGCGACGCAGGCGTCAGCATTGCGGAAGTCAATCTCAAGCTGATCTGGGACGTCGTTTCCAGGATCAAGGTTGGCGAACGCGGCCAGGCCTATGTTGTGGACCGGCGCGGACGTCTGATCGCCCACCCGGACATCAGCCTGGTCTTGCGTAACACCGACATGACACGCCTCGCACAGGTTCAGGCGGCGCAGCGCGGAACAGCCACATCAGAGGACGAGATTCCAACAGCAACCGATCTGCAAGGTCGGACCGTTCTGAGTGCTTTTGCACCGGTTGCACCGCTCGGCTGGACCGTTTTTGTCGAGCTGCCGGTAGGGGAGGCCTACCAGCCATTGATGGCGTCCATTCAGCGCTCGGCTCTGGTTCTGCTTGCCGCGCTCTGTCTTGCGGCCGTGGCCGGAATATTCCTTGCGCGCAGGATGGTTGTGCCGATCCAGGCCTTGCGTACCGGTGCAGCTCGAATCGGTAGCGGCGACCTCTCTCAGCGGATTGAAGTCAAAACCGGCGATGAGCTTGAAGCACTCGCCGACCAGTTCAATGACATGGCTGGCCGTTTGCAGGAATCCTACACAGGGCTGGAAAACAAGGTCGAGCAACGCACGCAAGAGCTTGCGCAATCGGTCAACGAGTTGCGCGCGCTCGGCGAGGTGTCTCAAGCGGTCAATTCGACGGTCGATCTGGAAACCGTCTTGTCGACAATCGTCGCCAAGGCTGCCCAGCTTTCGAATACGGAGGCCGGAGCGATTTATGTTTTCGACGAGGTAACCGAGGAATTCCGGTTGCGCGCAACGTACGGGCTGGAACCGGGCGCGGTCGCCGAGATCCGCGATCGCCACATTCGCCTGGGCGAGACCGCGATCGGCGAAGCCGCGCTACAGCGCACGCCGATCCAAATTCCGGATCTTCAGGAGGATCCATTAGGCACGCTCGACATTATCATCCGCGCGGGCTTTCGCGCTCTCCTGATCATCCCGCTTCTGAGCAATGACCAGATCGTAGGGGCGCTCGTTGTACGCCGCAGGGCGCCAGGAGAATTCGCTAAAGGCACCGTCGAATTGCTGCAAACCTTTGGAGCGCAATCCGTTCTGGCGATACAAAATGCAAGGCTGTTCGAAAGTGTTGGCGCGCGGACACGCGAACTTGCGAAATCGTTGGATGATTTGCGTACCGCGCAGGATCGCTTGGTTCAGACGGAAAAGCTTGCCTCGCTTGGTCAACTTACCGCGGGCATAGCCCATGAGATCAAAAACCCGCTCAACTTCGTCAACAACTTCTCTTCTGTTTCATCTGAGCTTGTGGGTGAGCTGCGCGACGCGCTGAAGGGCGTCAATCTCGACAGCAAGCTGCGAACGGAAATCGACGAGATCGCGGACATGCTTCAGGGCAATCTCGAAAAAGTCGTGCAGCACGGCAAGCGCGCTGACTCAATCGTCAAAAACATGCTGCTGCATTCGCGCCAGGGGTCGGGCGAGCATCGGTTCGTGGATGTTAACTCAGTTGTCGAGGAAAGCCTCAATCTCGCCTATCACGGCGCGCGTGCCGAGAAGCAAGGTTTCAACATAACGCTCGAAAAGTCATTCGACCCGGGCGCGGGCGAGGTCGACCTATTCCCGCAGGAGATCACGCGCGTGTTGCTCAACCTTATCATGAACGGCTTCTATGCGGCGACAAAGCGCAAAGCCGAAGCAAACGGTGTTGACTACGAACCTACGCTCGCGGCTGCAACGAAGAGCCTCGGCGACAGTGTCGAAATCAGGATCCGGGACAACGGCACCGGAATCCCACCGGAGGTGAAGGAAAAGATGTTCAATCCGTTTTTCACAACCAAGCCCGCCGGGGAGGGGACAGGATTAGGTTTGTCCATCAGTCACGATATCATCGTCAAACAGCATGGCGGATCCATCGAGGTCGATACCAAACCAGGCCAATACACAGAATTTCGCATCGTTCTTCCGCGCAAGGCTGCAATCTTTGCGAACAGGGGAGCATCCGCGTGAATCTTCTCATCAGCCGACCGGTTGAATTGGCCGTATGACCGCACGAATCCTCGTAGTCGACGACGAGCCGGACATGGAGACCCTGCTCGTCCAGAAGTTTCGCCGTCAGATCGGCGATGGCTCGGTGCAGCTTTTGTTCGCTCGTGATGGTGTCGAAGCGTTGGAATTGCTCGCGTCCAACGGCTCTCTAGATATGGTGATTACCGACATCAACATGCCGCGTATGGATGGGCTGACCCTCCTGCAAAGGCTACAGGAGACGGACGAACGGCTGTCGACCGTTATTGTTTCGGCCTATGGAGACATGGCGAATATCCGCACCGCGATGAATTGCGGCGCATTCGACTTCGTGACCAAGCCGATCGATTTTCCCGATCTTGAAGCCACCATTGCAAAGACGATTCGGCACGTCGAAGATTTGCGCGATGCGAGGCGCCGCCAGGCCGAAGCCGAACGAGCCTACGCTTCGCTCTCAAGATATTTTTCGCCCAATCTTGTGCAGAGACTTGCCGGCGACAACGATGCGATAGATCTTGCGGGTCAGCGCCGCGAAATTGCATCGCTCTTCACCGACATTGCGGGATTTACCGGCCTGGTGGAGACGCTTGAGCCGGGCGTACTCGGACCGCTTCTCAATGAATACCTTACGGGCATGACCGATATCGTGTTTTCGCACGACGGCACGGTCGCGAAAATCGTGGGCGATGCGCTTCATGTGCTCTTCGGCGCACCGGGCGAGCAAGACGATCACAGCGCGCGCGCTGTCGCCTGTGCCCTTGATCTCGATGAATATGCCGTGTCATTTCAGCAAAGCTGTCGGAAAAAAGAAATCGTGCTCGGTGTCACCCGGATTGGCGCTCACGCCGGACCGGCGATTGTGGGGAATTTCGGCGGCGGGCGATTCTTCGACTACACGGCCTATGGCGACACGGTAAACGTTGCGGCGCGGTTGGAGGCTGCCAACAAATACTTTGGCAGTCATGTCTGCGTCAGTTCAATTCTGGCGCAGAAAGTCAGCAACTTTTGCGGACGGCCGATCGGCGATCTCTTGCTGCGAGGCAGGACCGAAGCGATGCGCGCATTCGAGCCCTTGCGGCGGGAAAAATTCGAGAGCGCGGCGACGAAGAGTTATTTGGAGGCATTTGCCAAGCTCCAATCGGACGACGCCGCTGCGATGGCGGCATTTGCGGCGCATGTCGGCAGCTATCCGGAAGACCAACTCGCCAGCTTTCACCTTAAGCGGCTCCTGAACGGGGAAAAAGGTACGCGAATTGCCCTGCAATAATGCGGCCTAGATCGCCAGGATGCGTCTTTTCTTTCCGCCGAAATTGGAGAAGATGGCGCCGCATTCACATTGGAATCCGCTGAGATGAATCTCCTCGTTCTCGCCGGTGATGGTATCGGCCCCGAAATTACCGGCGCCACGCTCTTGGTATTGCGTGCTGCTTCCAACCGATTTTCACTCGGACTTAATATCGAGGAGGCGCCCGTCGGGCACGCCGGCCTTCGTGCCCTCGGAAGCACCATCCACGCCGACATCGTCGAAAAAGCGCGTAAAGCCGACGGCGTTGTGCTCGGTCCGACATCGACCTTCGAATTCAAGGATCCGGCCCGCGGGGAGATCAACCCATCGATGATGCTGCGAAAAAGCCTCGATTTGTTCGCCAACATACGGCCGGCGCGAACCTATCCGGGATTCCATTTGCGCTGCGGCGAGTTCGATCTCGTCGTCGCGCGCGAAAATACCGAGGGATTTTACGCTGACCGCAACATGGAAGCGGGGAGCGGGGAGGTATTGGTCACCAAGGACGTTGCAATATCACTGCGACGGATCACGCGTGCCTGCAGCGAGCGTATTGCGCGCGCGGGGTTTGAATTGGCGATGACACGCCGGAAGCGCGTGACGATTGTGCACAAGGCCAATGTCCTGAAAGTCACCGACGGGCTATTCATCGAGGCGTGCCGGGATGTTGCCAAAAAATTCCCGGCGGTCACGGTCGATGACGTGATCGTCGATGCCATGATGGCGCACGTCGTGCGCAATCCGCAGCGTTTCGACGTGATTGTCACGTCCAATATGTACGGTGATATCCTGTCCGATCTGACGGCCGAATTGTCGGGCAGTCTCGGCATGGCGGCCTCCCTCAACGCTGGTGCCGATCATGGAATGGCCCAGGCGGCGCACGGCTCGGCACCGGACATTGCGGGCAAGAACATCGCCAATCCGCTTTCGCTCATTGTGTCGGCGGCAATGCTGCTGGCCTGGCATGGCCGCCGCAGCAAAGCCAAATCGTTCGAAGCTGCGGCCGGCGCCATCGAAAATGCGGTCGAGGCGGCGATCGCGGCAAAAGAATCGACCGCCGATGTTGGCGGTCGGCTGGGGACGCGTGAAACTGGCGATGCAGTCGCCATGCGCCTGCGCGCGTGACAGCCCGAATGCGCTGCGACAGTCACGTTCATATCGTCGGTCCGCCAGATCGTTATCCGCAGGTCAGTGAGCGAACCTATCTTGCTGATGTCGCGACCTTGAAGCAGCTGGAGCGGGTGTCGGCCGGGCGCGCCATTAGGCGGTTTGTCATCGTGCAGCCGAGCTTCTACGGCACCGACAACAGCATGTTGCTGGAAAGTCTCGACGCTCTAGCCGGAAGAGGGCGGGGTGTTGCGGTCATCAATCCCGAAACGACTTCTGCAAGAACGTTATCCGGCATGTCGGCGCAGGGTGTGCGTGGCTTGCGTCTCAATCTCTACAGCCCGCTTCGAGAAAAGGCGCCGCTCGCCGCCCGTTTCGAAGCGGTTGAGGGCTACGCGCGCGATCTGAACTGGCACATCGAAGTCATCGCGCCCATCAAGCTACTGTCAGAAAATGCATCGCTGTTGCGGAATTCGCGCGTACCGGTGGTGATCGATCACTATGGTCTCTATGGGGGCACCAAGCCGGATCAGCCCGACGGTATCTCGCTGCTTGATCTGCTCGCGCGGTCTCACGTCTGGATCAAGCTGTCGGCACCATACCGTGTGAGCGCGGATCCGCTCGCAACCCGAGCCGATACGGCCTGGGTCGGAGCCATGTTAAAGGTTGCGCCCGATCGCTGCGTGTGGGGTAGCGACTGGCCACACACGCCGCCGCACGACCAGCATATGGGTAGCGCCGTCCTTTCGCCTTATCGTAGTCTTCGCTACGAAACGCTGGTCGACGACTTCTTGGCCGCAGCTGGTTCGGCGGAATTGGCCGAGCGAATCCTGTCGGACAACCCGGCGCGGCTTTACGGTTTCGAGTAACGCGATCGCAAGAACAAACGCGACGAAGAAAAAAAGGGAGGATCTATCATGCGGGCCATCCGGTCGGCGGCTGTCGCTCTCATTGCAGCCTTTTTCACCGTGACCTACGCGGCATCGGCTTGGTGCCAGGCGTATCCCAACCGGACTATTCAGCTGATTGTCGCCTACGCGGCCGGCGGCACCGGCGATATCGTTGCGCGCTCGATCTCCGACAAGCTCGGCGCGGCGCTTGGGCAAACGGTCGTGGTCGAAAATCGCGCCGGCGCCAGCGGTGCGATCGGCGCGCATTCGGTAACGACCGCTGCGCCTGACGGCTACACGTTGCTGGTCGGGCAGACGGGAGAGATCGCCGTCAACCAGCACTGGCTCAAGGGTCTCAACTATGATCCGGACAAGGACCTAGTGCCGATCGCACTCGCGGCCGTGGTGCCGCTCGCGCTCGTCGTGCCGTCCAAAGCGTCATATTCGACGCTCCCGGACTTTCTCACGGCCCTCAAGGCAAAGCCCAAGATCACCTTTGCCTCTGCCGGTATCGGAACACCAGGCCACTTTGCAGGCGAGCTGCTCAAGCTGAAATTCGATGAAAACCTCACGCATGTGCCCTACAAGGGGGCGGGTCCGGCACTCAACGACCTGATCGGAGGCCACGTCGAATTCTATTTTTCGGGTTTTCCGGCAGCGGCGCCGCATGTGAAGGCGGGCAATCTCAAGCTTCTCGCCCTCTCGTCAGCCAAACGCTCGCCGGCGGCGCCCAATGTGCCGACAATAGCCGAGGTGACCGGCATCAAGGACTACGATTTCACGCTTTGGGCCGGGTTTTTTGCGCCGCGAGGCACCCCGCAGCCGGTCATCGACCGGTTGAATAAGGAAATTAATGGCGTGCTTGCCCAACCCGACGTCAAGGCGCGGCTCGAAGCCGCCGGCGCGGTCGTCACGCCCATGTCTGTGTCCGAATTCCGGGAATTCGTGCAACGCGAAAGTGCCAAATATCTGCATGTCATCAAGGAAACCGGCGTTACGTCGCAGTAACGGCCGGCGGCTAACGTATTCGGGTCGCGAAGGGCCCGAATGCTCGCATTTTCGGCCATTTCTGCTTGACTTGGCGGAGTCGCGCCGATACATACGCCACACTTTTCGGCAGGCGGTGAGCTTTGCTTGTTCGGAACGGCCGCCCGGTTAACCATTTGAGAGCGTTGCGTTTTCTCGAAGGTTAGTTGGGCACAACGCCTCGACGAATAAGGCTCAGACGCTGCCTCTGACAGCACCTGTCAGACTTTGAGAGTGAACGGCCGCGGGGCTTAACCGCAACGCGTCCGTCCGAACGGAAGAGCGCCCTGCCGCAGTTGGCGGATGGCGCGATTTCGTTTTGCGCGTGGGAAAGTCGCGCAAGGTTACGTGCGTCATCGTTTAACGCACGCCGATGCCGGGGCGACAGCCCGATACGACGCGGACGATGGTGATGTCCGCACGAAATTAAACGAGGGGCGCTGCGGGATTTTTCGTTCGCGCAGCATCCCCAAACTGAAGGTAGCGAAGGCAAAGATGCCGACGATCAACCAGTTGATTGCCAAGCCGCGGCACCCACTCAAGGCGCGCAACACAGTGCCGGCCCTGCAGGCGTCTCCGCAGAAGCGCGGTGTCTGCACGCGCGTCTACACAACGACGCCGAAGAAGCCGAACTCGGCTTTGCGCAAGGTGGCGAAGGTGCGGCTCACCAACGGGTTTGAAGTGATCGGCTACATCCCGGGCGAGGGCCATAACCTGCAAGAGCACTCGGTCGTGATGATCCGCGGCGGTCGCGTGAAGGACCTGCCGGGCGTGCGCTACCACATCCTGCGCGGCGTGCTCGACACGCAAGGCGTGAAGAACCGTAAACAGCGCCGTTCGAAATACGGCGCCAAACGGCCCAAGTAAGGATCTGCGTCATGTCTCGCCGCCACGCTGCCGAAAAACGCGACATCATCCCGGATCCGAAGTTCGGAAACGTCGTCGTCAGCAAGTTCATGAACGCCATCATGTACGATGGCAAAAAGTCGGTGGCGGAAGGCATCGTCTACGGCGCGCTCGAGACGATTGAGAGCAAGACCAAGCAGAATCCGCTCACCGTATTTCAGCAGGCCCTCGACAACGTGATGCCTTCGATCGAGGTGCGCTCGCGTCGCGTCGGCGGCGCCACTTACCAGGTGCCGGTTGAAGTGCGCACGTCGCGCCGCCAGGCGCTCGGCATCCGTTGGATTATTGCGGCTGCGCGCGAGCGCAACGAACGTACGATGACAGAGCGGCTCTCGGCTGAGCTGCTCGACGCATCCAATAACAGGGGAAACGCAGTCAAAAAGCGCGAGGACACCCACAAGATGGCGGAAGCCAACCGGGCCTTCTCGCATTACCGCTGGTGACAGCAGAAAGATTTAAGGACTGACCCCCTATGCCCCGCAGCCACCCAATCGAGGACTACCGCAACTTCGGCATCATGGCGCACATCGATGCCGGAAAGACGACGACGACCGAGCGGATCCTCTACTACACCGGCAAGAGCCACAAGATCGGCGAGGTGCACGAAGGCGCCGCGACGATGGATTGGATGGAGCAGGAGCAGGAGCGCGGCATCACGATCACGTCGGCCGCGACGACCGCTTTCTGGAAAGAGAAGCGCCTCAATATCATCGATACCCCCGGACACGTCGACTTCACGATTGAAGTCGAGCGTTCGCTGCGCGTGCTCGACGGCGCCGTATGTGTGCTCGACTCCAACCAGGGCGTAGAGCCGCAGACCGAGACGGTCTGGCGTCAGGGCGACAAGTACAAGGTTCCGCGCATCGTCTTCGCCAACAAGATGGACAAGATCGGGGCCGACTTCTTCAAGTGTCTCGACGACATCAAGACGCGCCTCGGCGCAAAGCCGGTAGCGATTCAGCTGCCTATCGGATCCGAGCAGAATTTCAAAGGCATTGTAGATCTGGTGCGCATGAAAGGCGTGGTGTGGGACGATGAATCCCTCGGCGCCAAATATCACGACATCGATATTCCTGCCGACATGGCCGAACAGGCCAAGGAATACCACGACAAGATGATCGAGGCGGTCTGCGAGCTCGACGACGATGCTGCGACCGCCTACCTCGAAGGCAAGATGCCCGATGAGGCGACGGTTAAGAAGCTGCTCCGCAAGGCCGTGATCACCGGCGCGTTCTTTCCGGTGTTGTGCGGCTCCGCCTTCAAGAACAAGGGCGTGCAGCCGCTGCTCGATGCGGTGGTCGACTATCTGCCGAGCCCGCTCGACGTGCCGCCGATCAAGGGAATCAATCCTGACAATGACGAAGAGGTCGTGCGCGAGCCGAAAGACAACGCGCCGCTGGCCTTGCTCGGCTTCAAGATCATGGACGATCCTTTTGTCGGCACGATCACGTTCTGCCGCATTTATTCAGGCACGCTCACCAGCGGTACCGGCGTCATCAATTCGACGAAGGAGCGGAAAGAGCGGATCGGCCGCATGTTGCTGATGCATGCGAACAATCGCGAGGACATCAAGGAAGCTTACGCCGGCGACATCGTGGCGCTGGCGGGCCTGAAGGAAGTGCGCACCGGCGATACGCTGTGCGACCCGGCCAAGCCAGTGATCCTGGAAAAGATGGAATTTCCCGATCCGGTCATCGAGATCGCGATCGAGCCGAAGTCGAAAGCCGACCAGGAAAAGCTCGGCGTCGCGCTTGCCAAGCTCGCGGCAGAGGATCCCTCGTTCCGCGTTTCGACCGACCAGGAGAGCGGGCAGACCATCCTGAAAGGGATGGGCGAACTGCACCTCGATATCAAAGTCGACATCCTCAAGCGGACCTACAAGGTCGATGCCAATATCGGCGCACCGCAAGTTGCGTTCCGCGAGAAGATCTCGCAGCGCGTCGAACACGGTTACACCCACAAGAAGCAGACCGGCGGCTCCGGCCAGTTCGCGCAAATCAAGATCATCGCCGAGCCGACGCCGCCCGGCACGCCGTTCGAGTTCGAGAACGAGATCGTCGGCGGCGCTGTGCCGAAAGAATTCATCCCGGGCGTGGAGAAGGGCCTCGAGTCCGTGCTCGGCTCCGGTGTTGTGGCCGGATTCCCGGTGGTGGACCTCAAGGTGACGCTGATCGACGGCAAATATCACGACGTCGACTTGTCCGCGCTCGCATTCGAAATCTGCGCCCGCCAGTGCCTGAAAGAGGCGCTGCAAATGGCCAAGCCGGTGCTGCTTGAGCCGATCATGAAGGTCGAGGTGGTGACGCCGGAGGACTACACCGGGTCGGTCATCGGCGATCTTAATTCACGCCGCGGGCAGATTTAGGGCCAGGACATGCGCGGCAACGCCAACGTTATCAACGCGATGGTGCCGCTGATGAACATGTTCGGTTACGTCAACAATCTGCGGTCCATGTCTCAGGGCCGCGCCACATTCACAATGCAATTCGATCACTACTCGGAACTGCCGGCGAACGTGTCGGCGGAAGTGCAGAAAAAATTCGCGTGATCGACGGATAACAGAAGGATCTGAACGGAGAGTTCCATGGCCAAAGAGAAATTCCAGCGAAATAAGCCCCATTGCAATATCGGGACGATTGGTCACGTCGACCATGGCAAGACCACGCTGACAGCGGCGATCACCAAAGTCCTGGCCGAGAAGGGCGGCGCTACGTTCACGGCCTACGACCAGATCGACAAGGCCCCGGAAGAGAAGGCGCGCGGCATCACCATCTCAACAGCGCACGTCGAATATCAGACCGACAAGCGCCACTATGCGCACGTCGACTGCCCCGGCCACGCCGACTACGTGAAGAACATGATCACCGGCGCAGCCCAGATGGACGGCGCCATCCTGGTGGTGTCCGCTGCCGACGGCCCGATGCCGCAGACCCGCGAGCACATCCTGCTCGCCCGCCAGGTCGGCGTGCCGGCGCTCGTCGTCTACATGAACAAGGTCGACATGGTCGACGATCCGGAGCTGCTCGAGCTGGTCGAGCTCGAGGTGCGCGAGCTGCTGTCGAAGTACAATTTCCCGGGCGACAAGATCCCGATCATCAAGGGTTCGGCGCTCAAGGCGCTCGACGGCAGCGACGATAAGCTCGGCAAAGAAACGATCCTGGAGCTCATGAAGGCGGTCGATGAGTACATCCCGCAGCCGGAGCGCCCGAAGGATCAGCCCTTCCTGATGCCGGTCGAAGACGTGTTTTCGATCTCCGGCCGTGGCACCGTCTGCACCGGTCGAATTGAGCGCGGCATCATCAAGGTCGGCGAGGAAGTCGAGATCGTCGGCATCAAGCCGACCACCAAGACCGTCGTCACCGGCGTCGAAATGTTCCGCAAGCTGCTCGATCAGGGCGAGGCCGGCGATAACGTCGGCTGCCTGCTGCGCGGCACCAAGCGCGAGGAAGTCGAGCGCGGCCAGGTGCTCTGCAAGCCCGGCTCGGTCAAGCCGCACACGAAGTTCAAGGCGGAGGCCTACATCCTCACCAAGGAAGAGGGTGGGCGTCATACGCCGTTCTTCACCAACTATCGTCCGCAGTTCTATTTCCGCACCACCGACGTGACCGGCGTGGTGCATCTGCCGCAGGGCACGGAAATGGTGATGCCGGGCGACAACGTGGCGATGGAAGTGCACCTGATCGTGCCGATCGCCATGGAAGAGAAACTGCGCTTCGCCATTCGCGAAGGTGGCCGCACCGTCGGCGCCGGCGTGGTGGCGAGCATTATCGAGTAACCGTTCGATTCGTCGTCATGCCCGGCCTCGTGCCGGGCATCCACGACTTGAGATGAATGTAGGACGTGGATGGCCGGACAAGCCGGCCATGGCGGGGACAGAGAGACGAGAAAATGAACGGCCAGAATATCCGGATCCGGCTCAAGGCGTTCGATCACCGCATCCTTGATGCGTCGACGCGCGAGATCGTGAATACGGCCAAGCGCACCGGCGCGCAGGTCCGTGGCCCGATTCCGCTGCCGACGCGCATCGAGAAGTTCACGGTGAACCGTTCGCCGCACGTCGACAAGAAGAGCCGCGAACAGTTCGAGATGCGCACGCACAAGCGCTTGCTCGACATCGTCGATCCGACGCCGCAGACGGTGGACGCGCTGATGAAGCTCGACCTGGCCGCGGGCGTCGACGTCGAGATCAAGCTCTAAGGCCGGGGTGGGACTAGAAATGCGTACGGGTGTAGTTGCTCAGAAGGTCGGAATGACCCGGGTGTTCACCGAGGCCGGCGAGCACGTGCCGGTCACGGTGCTGCGCCTCGCGCAGTGTCAGGTGGTTGCCCACCGGACCAAGGACAAGAATGGCTATGTGGCGCTGCAGCTCGGCTCGGGCCCGCGCCGCTCCAACAATATGAGCAAGGCCGACCGCGGCTATTTCGGCAAGCAGAAGGTCGAGCCGAAGCGCAAGCTCGCCGAATTCCGCGTGACCGAGGACGCCGTCATTCCGGTCGGCGCAGAAATCACCGCCGATCACTTCATTCCCGGCCAGTTCGTCGACGTCTGCGGCATCACCATCGGCAAAGGCTTTGCCGGCGGCATGAAGCGCTGGAATTTCGCCGGCTTGCGCGCCTCGCACGGCGTGTCGATCTCGCACCGCTCGATCGGCGGCACCGGCGGCCGTCAGGATCCGGGCAAGACGTTCAAGAACAAGAAGATGCCAGGCCATCTGGGTGTCGAACGCGTGACGACGCTCAATCTCAAGGTCGTGCAGACCGACGTGGAGCGCGGCCTCCTGCTTGTCGAAGGCGCGGTTCCCGGCGCCAAGAGCGGCTGGGTGACGGTGCGTGACGCAGTGAAGAAGAAGTTGCCGAAGGAAGCGCCGAAACCCGGAAAATTCCGCGTCAGCGAAAGCGCCGAGACCAAGTCCGAAGCCAAGGCGGAAACGAAATCCGCGCCGAAGGCCGAACAGAAGCCGGCCGAGGCTCCTGCGCCTGAGGCGGCTGCTCCTGCGAAGGAGGGCGCGTGATATGGAAATGAAGATCACCACCCTCGAAGGGAAGGAAGCCGGATCGGTCAAGCTGCCGGATGCGATCTTCGGCCTTGAGCCGCGGACCGATATCATCCAGCGCTGCGTCAACTGGCAGCTCGCCAAGCGTCAGCGCGGCACGCACAAGACCAAGGGTCGTGCTGAAATCTGGCGAACCGGCAAGAAAATGTATGCGCAGAAGGGCACCGGTGGCGCCCGCCACGGCTCCGCGCGCGTCCCGCAGTTCCGCGGCGGCGGCCGCGCTTTCGGTCCGCTGGTTCGCAGCCACGCCATCGATCTGCCGAAGAAAGTCCGCGCGCTCGCGCTCAAGCATGCGTTGTCTTCGAAAGCCAAGGACGGCGGCATCATCGTTCTCGAGAAGGCGTCGCGTGAAGGACGCGAAAACCAAGGCGCTTGCCAAGCAATTCGACAAGCTCGGCCTGGCGAACGCATTGATCATCGACGGCGCGGAGATCGACGCCAACTTCCGCAGCGCAGCGCGCAACATCCCGAATATCGACGTGCTGCCGGTGCAGGGCATCAACGTCTACGACATCCTGCGGCGCAAGACCTTGGTGTTGACCAAGGCCGCGCTTGATGCGCTGGAGGCGCGATTCAAATGAGCACCAGCGATCCGCGCCACTACGACGTCATTATCGCCCCGGTGATCACCGAAAAGGCGACCATGGGGTCCGAGCACAACAAGGTGACGTTCAAGGTCGCCAAGAGCGCCACCAAGCCGCAGATCAAGGAAGCGGTGGAGAAACTGTTCGACGTCAAGGTCAAGAGCGTCAACACGCTCACCCGGCCTGGCAAGTGGAAAGTATTCCGCAACAGGGTCGGACAGCAGTCCGATGTCAAAGCGCGCGATCGTGACGCTCGAAGAGGGTCACAGGATCGACGTGACCACGGGCTTGTAAGGGAGCGTTGCGATGGCGTTGAAAACCTACAATCCGGTGACGCCGGGCCAGCGCCAGCTGGTGACCGTCGACCGCTCGACCCTGCATAAAGGGCCGCCCGTCAAATCGTTGACCGAGGGGCAAAGCTCGACCGGTGGCCGCAACAACAACGGCCGGATCACCTCGCGTTTTCGCGGCGGCGGCCACAAGCAGGCCTATCGGCGGATCGATTTCCGCCGCACGAAGTTCGACGTGCCGGCGACGGTTGAGCGCCTGGAATATGATCCGAACCGCACGGCGTTCATCGCGCTGATCAAGTATCAGGATGGCGAGCTTGCTTATATTCTGGCGCCGCAGCGGCTTGCGCCGGGCGACTCTGTCATCGCTTCGGAGCATGCCGACGTGAAGCCGGGCAATGCGATGCCGATCGCGAATATTCCGGTCGGCACGATTGTGCACAATGTCGAGATCAAGATCGGCAAGGGCGGGCAGATCGCGCGCTCGGCGGGCAGCTACGTGCAGATCGTCGGCCGCGACCAGGACTATGTGATCCTGCGTCTGAGCACGACCGAGCAGCGTCTCGTGCACGGCCGTTGCATGGCGACGGTCGGCGCGGTGTCCAATCCCGACAACATGAACACCACCATCGGCAAGGCCGGACGCCAGCGCTGGAAGGGCCGCATGCCGCACAACCGCGGCATCACCATGAATCCGGTCGATCATCCGCATGGCGGCCGCACCAAGGGCGGCAAGCACTGGGTCACGCCGTGGGGCTTCCCGACCAAAGGCAAGAAGACCCGCAAGAACAAGCGTACGGAGCGCTTCATCGTTGCGAGCCGGCACGATCGCAAGAAGAAGCAGCAGTAAGGACAGAGAGCTATGACGCGTTCAAGTTGGAAGGGCCCGTTCGTCGACGGATATCTGCTGCGCAAGGCGGAAGCCGCGCGCGCGTCCGGTCGTCACGAGATGATCAAGATCTGGAGCCGCCGCTCGACCATCCTGCCGCAGTTCGTCGGACTTAACTTCGGCGTCTACAACGGCCAGAAGCACATCCCGGTGCTGGTGACCGAGGAAATGGTCGGCCACAAGTTCGGCGAGTTCGCGCCGAGCCGGATGTTCTATGGCCATTCGTCCGACCGTAAAGCCAAGCGCGCGGGCGCGCCTGCGGCACCGGGCGCTCGCGGCGCCGGCGGCAGCACCGGCTGCTCCGGCGGCAAGCTAAGGGATCAAAGAGCAACGTCATGGGCAAGCGCCAACGCGAACGGGACCTCGGCGAAAACGAGGCCAAGGCTGTGAGCAAGATGCTGCGGATCTCTCCGCAGAAGCTCAACCTCGTCGCGCAATTGATCCGCGGCAAGAAGGTTGCGAGCGCGCTCGCCGACCTCGAGTTTTCGCGCAAGCGCATCGCCAGGGACGTGCGCAAGTGCCTGGAATCGGCGATCGCGAACGCCGAGAACAATCACGATCTCGACGTCGATGATCTTGTCGTCGCCGAGGCGCATGTCGGCAAGGCACTCGTGATCAAGCGATTCACCCCACGCGGCCGCGGCCGTGTCGGACGCATTTTCAAGCCGTTTTCTCACCTGACGATCGTCGTGCGTCAGGTCGAGGCGCGGGCGGAAGCCTGAGGAGTAGGCGATGGGTCAGAAAGTCAATCCGATCGGGCTACGCCTCGGTATCAACCGTACGTGGGATTCGCGGTGGTTCGCGGGCAAGGCTGAGTACGGGACGCTACTGCACGAAGACATCAAGATCCGCAAAGAGCTGATGAAGCAGCTCAAGCAGGCGGCGGTGTCGCACATCGTGATCGAGCGACCGCACAAGAAGTGCCGGGTCACCATCCACTCGGCGCGTCCGGGCGTAGTGATCGGCAAGAAAGGCGCCGATATCGAGAAGCTGCGCAAGGCGGTCGCAAAGCTCACCGACAGCGACGTCGTGATCAACATCGTCGAAATCCGCAAGCCGGAGCTCGATGCGCAGCTCGTTGCCGAATTGATTTCGCAGCAACTCGAGCGCCGCGTTGCGTTCCGCCGCGCCATGAAGCGCGCCGTTCAATCCGCCATGCGCCTCGGCGCCGAAGGCATCCGCATCAACTGCTCGGGCCGCCTGGGCGGCGCCGAAATCGCGCGCATGGAGTGGTACCGCGAGGGCCGCGTGCCGCTGCACACCTTGCGTGCCGACGTCGACTACGGCGTGGCCACCGCGTTCACGACCTATGGCACCTGCGGCGTGAAGGTCTGGATCTTCAAGGGCGAAATTCTCGAGCACGACCCGATGGCGCAGGACAAGAAGCTCGCCGAAGGCGAGAGCGGCCGCCCGCGCCGCGAGACCGCGGCTTGAAAGGACGAATAGAGTTTTAGGTCATGTTGCAACCGATCCGCACAAAGTTTCGCAAGGCGTTCAAAGGCCGCATCCATGGTATTGCCACGAGCGGCACGACGCTTGCGTTCGGCCAATACGGGCTCAAGGCGCTTGAGCCGGAGCGCGTCACTGCGCGCCAGATCGAGGCCGCGCGCCGCGCGCTCACGCGCTTCATG
Source organism: uncultured Alphaproteobacteria bacterium (assembly GCA_963794665.1). GTDB lineage: Bacteria > Pseudomonadota > Alphaproteobacteria > Rhizobiales > Xanthobacteraceae > Pseudolabrys. The sequence goes on from CAWCEW010000025.1 coordinate 45,507, forward strand.
AAGCGGTCGGGCCGGGTCTGGATTCGCGTGTATCCGGACGTGCCGGTTTCGAAAAAGCCGATCGAAGTGCGCATGGGTAAAGGCAAGGGCACGCCCGAGCTTTGGGTCGTGCGCGTGAAGCCAGGTCGGATTCTTTTCGAGGTCGACGGCATTCCGGTCGCGGTTGCCCGTGAAGCGCTGGGGCTCGCTGCCGCGAAGCTGCCGGTTAAGACCCGTTTTATCGAACGTATCGCCGAGTGATGACGATGAAAGCCGCCGATGTAAGAGCGATGACGCTCGATCAACTCGATGACGAAGTGCTCAAGCTGAAGAAGGAGCAGTTCAATCTGCGCTTCCAGCGGGCGACAGGTCAGCTCGAGAACACGTCACGGGTGCGTGTGATCCGGCGCGACATCGCGCGGATGAAGACGATCGCCGCGCAGAAACGCGCGGGAATGCCGGAGCCGGTAGCAAAGGCTGCACCGCGCCGAAGGCTGAAAAGGCCGAGAAGAAGACGAAGACCGCCAAACCGAAGGTCGCTGCGAAGCCGAAGTCGCGCGCCAAGACGAAGTCGAAGGAATAAGGGGTTCAGAGATGCCGAAGCGTACGCTCCAGGGCGTTGTTGTCAGCGACAAGCAGGACAAGACCATTGTCGTGCGCGTCGATCGGCGTTTTGCGCACCCGACAATGAAGAAGACGATCCGCCGCTCGAAGAAGTACCACGCGCACGACGAAGCCAACACCTACTCGGTTGGCGATCTGGTGTGGATCGAGGAGCGCCGGCCGATTTCCAAGCTCAAGCGCTGGGCCGTGGTCCGGGGCGAGAAGAAGCAGAAAGTTCAGTGAACGTGATGAGCGACCAGACAGTGAGAGCCGCATCATGATTCAGATGCAAACCAACCTCGACGTGGCCGACAATTCCGGCGCGCGTCGCGTCATGTGCATCAAGGTGCTTGGCGGCTCCAAGCGCAAATACGCCACCATCGGCGACGTCATCGTCGTGTCGGTCAAGGAAGCGATTCCGCGCGGCCGCGTGAAGAAGGGCGACGTGATGAAGGCGGTCGTGGTGCGCATTTCCAAGGACATCAAGCGTCGCGGATGGTTCGGTCATTCGCTTTGACCGCAATGCCGCGGTGCTGATCACGCCGCAGATGGAGCCGGTCGGCACCCGCATTTTCGGGCCAGTGCCGCGCGAACTGCGTGCCAAAAATCACATGAAGATCATCTCGCTCGCCCCGGAGGTGCTCTGATGGCAGCCAAGATCCGCAAGGGCGACAAGGTCGTCGTGCTCGCCGGCCGTGACAAAGGCCGCACCGGCGAGGTGATCGCTGTGCGCCCCGATGAAAACCGCGCGCTGGTGCGCGGCATCAATATGGTCAAGCGCCATCAGCGTCAGACCGCACAGCAGGAAGGCGGGATCATCTCCAAGGAGGGGTCGGTCCACCTGTCCAATCTTGCAATCGCCGATCCAAAGGACGGCAAGCCGACCCGCGTCGGCTTCAAGTTCGTCGGCGAAGGCGATGCCCGCAAGAAGGTGCGCATCGCCAAGCGTTCCGGAGTCGAGATCGATGGCTGATACCCAGCAGCAGTCCGAAGGCAAGAAGCCGAAGCAGCCGCAGGGCGCTCCGAAAGGCGCCAAGGATGGCGGCGCTCCGAAGGGCGGCGAGCCAAAGGTGAAGAAGCCGCGCGAGCGCTCCGACTATGTCGCGCGCCTGAAGACCCATTTCGAGCAGGTCATCCGCGGCGAGCTGTCGAAGAAATTCGGCTACACGAACCGCATGCAGGTGCCCACGATCACGAAGGTCGTGCTCAACATGGGCATCGGTGAGGGCGTCGCCGACCGAAAGAAGGTGGATAACGCCGCCGGCGACTTGTCGCTGATCGCAGGCCAGAAAGCCGTGATCACCAAGTCGCGCAAGTCGATCGCGACCTACAAGCTGCGCGACGGCCAGGCCATCGGCTGCAAGGTCACGCTGCGCAAGGCGCGCATGTATGACTTCCTGGATCGCCTGGTGAACATCGCGTTGCCACGCGTGCGCGATTTCCGCGGGCTTAACCCCAAGAGCTTCGATGGCCGCGGCAACTACAGCCTTGGCATCAAGGAATACACGGTCTTCCCGGAGATCGATTTCGACAAGGTCACCGATACCTGGGGCCTCGATATTACCGTTTGCACCAGCGCGCGCACCGACGACGAAGCACGCGCGTTGCTCACCGCGTTCAACTTCCCGTTCCGGCAGTGAGGGCGTCCCTCATACGCGGAACCGCAAGGAGCGAAAGTATGGCGAAGAAGAGTTCGATCGAGAAGAACAACAGGCGGCGCAAGATGGCAAAGCAGTACGCCAACCGGCGCGCAAAGCTGAAGGCGATCGCGTACGACAAGAAGCTGCCGATGGAAGAGCGTTTTGCTGCGTCACTGAAACTGGCGGAGTTGCCGCGCAACTCTTCCAAGACGCGCATCCGCAACCGCTGTGAGCTGAGTGGCCGCCCGCGCGCCTACTACCGCAAGCATCGCTTGAGCCGTATCGCGTTGCGCGAGCTCGGATCGAAGGGCCTGATTCCGGGCCTTGTGAAGTCGAGCTGGTAGGAGGGCGCGATGGCAGTCAACGATCCGATCGGCGACATGATCGCGCGCATCCGCAACGCTCAGATGCGCAACAAGTCGAAGGTCTCAATGCCGGGCTCCAAGCAACGCGAGCGCGTGCTCGAGGTGCTCAAGACGGAAGGGTTCATCCGAGGTTATGCCAGCGTGGCGCATGCCAGCGGCCGGTCCGAACTCGAGATCGAGCTCAAATATTTCGACGGCGAGCCGGTGATCCGGGAAATCGAACGCATCTCGAAGCCAGGGCGTCGCGTCTATGTCGCGGTGCGCAACTTGCCGCGCATCAATAACGGCCTCGGGGTCGCGATCCTGTCGACTCCCAAGGGCGTGATGGCCGACCACGATGCCCGCGAGGCCAATGTGGGCGGCGAAATCATCTGCACGGTGTTCTGATGTCGCGCATCGGCAAAAAAGCGGTCGCTGGTCCCGACCGGCGTTACCGCCAACGTCGAGGGCCAGACCGTCAAAGTGAAGGGCCCGAAAGGCGCGCTTCAGGTCGTTGTGCATGATGACGTCACTGTCGCCATGGACAAGACCGGGATCAAGCTCGAGCCGCGCAACGAGACAAAGCGCGCGCTCTCGATGTGGGGCACGTCACGCACGCTGGTCGCCAACGTGATGGCGGGCGTGACCAAGGGCTTCGAAGAGCGGCTGGAGATCACCGGCGTCGGTTATCGTGCCGCGGTGCAGGGCAAGACCCTGCAGCTGCAGCTCGGCTTCTCGCACGACGTCAATTTCCCGATTCCCGAAGGGATCGCGATTGCGACGCCGAAGCCGACCGAGATCGTGGTCACCGGCGTCGACAAGCAGAAGGTCGGGCACGTCGCCGCCGAAATCCGCGGATTCCGTCCGCCCGAGCCCTACAAGGGCAAGGGCGTGAAGTACGCCAACGAGTACATCTTCCGCAAGGAAGGAAAGAAAAAGTAGAGGACGCGCGATGTCGAGATTAACTGACCGAACTGCGCGGAGGACGGCGTCGGTGCGCCGCAAGGTCAAACTTGCGGCCGGCACGAGCGGCCGCGCGCGGCTGTCGGTGTTCCGCTCATCCAAGCACATCTATGCGCAACTGATCGATGACGTGAAAGGCACGACGCTAGTGGCAGCGTCGTCGCTGGAGAAGACGATGCGCGAAGGCGCCAAGACCGGTGCCAATATTGCGGCGGCAAAGGCGGTCGGCAAGCTGATCGCCGAGCGCGCCAAGGAAAAAGGCATCAAGGACGTCGTGTTCGATCGCGGCGGCTACCTCTATCACGGACGCATCAAGGCGCTGGCGGATGCCGCGCGTGAAGGCGGACTCAACTTTTAATGGAACACGCATCATCCCGAAAAGTGGAAACCGGTTTTCGGACAAGATGATGCGAAAGGAATAGGCAAATGGCACGGGAAGCGCGACGGGAACGAGAACGCGGTGGCCGCGAGGAGCGCGACAGCGAGTTCATCGACAAGCTGGTGCACATCAACCGCGTGGCCAAGGTGGTCAAGGGCGGCCGCCGTTTTGGCTTCGCCGCACTCGTCGTCGTGGGCGATCAGAAGGGACGGGTCGGCTTCGGGCACGGCAAGGCGCGCGAGGTGCCGGAAGCGATCCGCAAGGCAACCGATGCAGCCAAGCGCGGCCTGACCCGCGTGCCGCTGCGCGAGGGCCGCACGCTGCATCATGACGTGCTCGGACGGCACGGCGCCGGCAAGGTGTTCCTGCGCGCGGCGCCTCCCGGCACCGGCATCATCGCGGGCGGCCCGATGCGCGCGGTGTTCGAGACGCTCGGAATGCAGGACGTCGTGGCGAAATCGCTCGGCTCGTCCAATCCGTACAACGTCGTGCGCGCGACATTCGATGCGCTCAAGCATCAGGATTCGCCGCGCTCGGTCGCGGCCCGCCGCAACATCAAGGTCTCGACGCTGCAATCGCGCCGGCGCGATGGCGATGCCGAGGCGGCCGCTGACTAAGGGAACTGACGCATGGCTCAGGGACAAAAGACCATCAAGGTCGAGCAGGTGGGCAGCCCGCAGCGGCGCCACTTCGATCAACGGCGGACGTTGATCGGGCTAGGCCTCAACAAGATTGGGCGCACACGCGATCTCCCGGACACGCCGGCAACCCGCGGCATGATCCGCAAGGTGCAGCACCTTGTGCGCGTGGTCGGAGACGCGAAGTGACCGTAGGTCATGGCCGGGCTTGACCCGGCCATATCGAGAAATAGGAACGAGGCGTAAGATGAAACTCAATCAGATCGCGGACAAGCCGGGCGCGCGCAAGAAGCGCATGCGCATCGGGCGCGGCATCGGCTCCGGGATGGGCAAGACCGGCGGCCGCGGCGGCAAGGGGCAGACCGCGCGTTCCGGCGTGCGCATCAAGGGCTTCGAGGGCGGCCAGATGCCCCTGCACAGGCGCCTGGCGAAGCGCGGGTTCCGCAATACGCCGTTTGCCCTGGTGCTTAATGAGATCAACGTCGGCAAGGTGCAGGCCGCAATCGATGCGGGCCTGATCGATGCCAAGGCGCCGGTCGACGCCGCCGCCATGGTGAAGGCGGGCCTGATGCGCCGCGAGAAGGGCGGCGTGAAGCTCCTCGGCGATGGTGAGATCAAGGCCAAGGTCGAATTTTCGGTCTGGCGCGCCTCGAAGTCCGCCATCGCGGCAGTGGAGAAGGCCGGCGGCACCGTGAAAGTTCTCGCGCCGGCGAAAGAGCAAGACGAAATTCCGAAAGGCAAAAACAAGCGCAAGGCACTGGAAGCCGCCAAAGGTGGCGACAAGCCGAAAGGTGGAAAGCCCAAGGCGGAAGCGGAAGGCGAACAGAAGCCTGCCGAGTAGCCGGTGCGCAATGACCGCCTGCCGACGCAGGCGGGATCCCGGACTACCGTTTGCCAGGTCCGGGCATATCTAAAGGGTCGCAAAATCCGGATGCCCTGCTTGCGAGAGAGATAGCAGCGGGAAGGGTTGGGGGCCGAGGGAGCAATCGATGGTTTCGGCAGCGGAACAACTGGCGGCCAATCTCAACTTCTCGGCACTCGCCAAAGCCGAAGAACTCAAGAAGCGAATCTGGTTCACGGTCGGTGCGCTGCTGGTCTATCGGCTGGGCACGTATATCCCGCTGCCCGGCATCGATCCCAACGCCTGGTCGCAGATCTTCAACACGCAGTCCGGCGGCATCCTTGGGATGTTCAACATGTTCTCCGGTGGCGGCATCCACCGGATGGCGATCTTTGCGCTCAATATCATGCCGTACATCTCGGCCTCGATCATCATTCAGCTGATGACGACGGTTTCGCCCACGCTCGAGGCGCTGAAGAAAGAAGGCGAGCAGGGCCGCAAGATCATGAACCAGTATACGCGGTACCTCACCGTGTTGCTGGCGGCGTTCCAGGCTTACGGCATCGGCGTCGGGCTGCAGGGTACGGGCAGCGTTGTTTCCAGTCCCGGTATCTTCTTCCTGATCTCGACCACGATCACGCTCACCGGCGGCACGATGTTCTTGATGTGGCTGGGCGAGCAGATCACCGCGCGCGGTATCGGCAACGGAATTTCGTTGATCATTTTGTCCGGCATCGTGGCCGAGTTGCCGTCGGCGATCGCCGGCACTCTCGAGCTCGGACGTCAGGGCGCCCTTGTCGACCGGGTTGATTTTCGTGGTCATCGTGATGGTGGTCGCCGTCATCGCCTTCATTGTGTTCATGGAGCGGGCACAGCGGCGCCTTCTGATCCAATATCCCAAGCGTCAGGTCGGAAACCGCATGTTCGAGGGTCAGTCCTCGCACCTGCCGCTCAAGCTCAACACCTCGGGCGTCATTCCGCCGATCTTCGCATCGTCCTTGCTGCTGCTGCCGACCACGGTCGCCAACTTCAATGCCGGTCAGGGTCCCAATTGGCTGACCTCAGTGACGACGCTGCTCGGTCATGGACGGCCCTTGTTCCTCATTCTCTACATCGCCCTGATCGTCTTCTTCGCGTTCTTCTACACCGCGGTGGTGTTCAACCCGACAGAGACGGCGGAGAACCTGAAAAAGCACGGTGGGTTTATCCCTGGCATCCGCCCGGGCGAACGGACGGCCGAGTACATCGATTATGTGCTCTCGCGCATCACGGTCATCGGCGCGCTTTACCTTGCGATCGTCTGTCTCATTCCGGAAATTCTGATTTCGTACGCTGCGGTGCCGTTCTATTTCGGCGGCACCTCGCTGCTGATCGTCGTCAGCGTGACGATGGATACGGTTGCGCAGATCCAGGGTTATTTGCTGGCGCACCAATATGAAGGCCTGATCAAGCGCTCGAAGTTGCGAGGGCGCATGCGATGAGGTTGATTCTGCTCGGCCCGCCGGGGGCGGGGAAGGGCACGCAAGCGCAGCGCCTGATCGCCAAGCACGGGATTGTTCAGCTGTCGACCGGCGACATGCTGCGTGCGGCAGTCGCCGCGGGTACGCCGGTCGGTCTGCGAGCGAAAAGCATTATGGACCGTGGCGAACTGGTGCCGGACGACGTCGTGGTTGCAATCATCGCAGAGCGTATTGATCAGCCCGACGCTAAACGCGGTTTCGTGCTCGATGGGTTTCCGCGGACGGTTCCGCAGGCCGAGGCGTTGGAGCGGTTACTGGCCGAGCGCGGCCTCAAGCTCGATGCGGTGATCGAACTGAAGGTCGATGAGGGAATTCTCCTTCGGCGCATCGAAAAGCGGATCGCCGAAATGATCGCGCGCGGGGAACGGGTGCGCGCTGACGACAATCCGGAGGTGCTGAAAGGGCGGCTTGCCGCCTATCGTGCCCAGACGGCGCCGCTGGCTGGGCATTACGCCGCCAAAGGCATGCTCAAGAGCGTGGACGGCATGGCGCCGATCGACGAGGTCGCGGCGGCCATCGACCGGCATTTGACGCCCGCGGGCGCCGCCCAAGGGCAAGGCGGCCAAGCCGCGCCGCCGCCGGAAGCCGGGAACCGCCAAGACGTCCAAGGGTGCCGCCCGCAAGGGCAATGCCCGCCGGCAACGGCCGGCTGCGGCCGGAAAACGCGGCAAGAAGAGGCCGGGACAACGCAAAAACCGTACCCGGCGGAGGTTGACGAGAGCGCGATGAATCCCTTAATAAGCTGCACATTCAGGAGTTTGACGCGATGCCGGGCCCCAGCAAGGTGGGGACGGGCGTCGTGTTACGCTTTGCGCTATCCCCTTCAAGGGACTTGGAAAATCCGGCGCGTACCGCGCCATCGGTCGATATAGGAGAAGCTAAGTGGCTCGTATCGCGGGCGTCAATCTGCCGACCAACAAGCGCGTCGTCATCGCGCTTCAGTACATCCATGGCATCGGGACCAAGACCGCCCAGGAGATCATGGGCAAGGTTAATTTGCCGCCCGAGCGCCGCGTGTCGCAGCTGACCGACGCCGAGGTGCTCCAGATCCGCGAAATCATCGACCGCGACTACATGGTCGAAGGCGACCTGCGTCGCGAGGTGCAACTCAACATCAAGCGTCTGATGGATCTCGGCTGCTATCGCGGCCTGCGTCACCGCAAGGGCCTGCCCGTTCGCGGCCAGCGCACCCACACCAATGCACGCACCCGCAAGGGCCCGGCCAAGACGATCGCCGGCAAGAAGAAGACAGCGGGACCGACTTGATAACAGGATAAGCCCTCACGCCGGTTACGGCGCGCGGGCGCGAAAGGATTGAGAATGGGTAAGGAAGCTACTCGCGTCCGCCGGCGCGAACGCAAGAACATCGCGTCAGGCGTCGCGCATGTCGCGGCTTCGTTCAACAACACGATGATCACGATCACCGACGCGCAGGGCAACACGATTGCCTGGTCGTCGGCCGGGACCATGGGCTTCAAGGGCTCGCGCAAGTCGACGCCCTATGCCGCGCAGGTCGCCGCCGAAGATGCCGCCAAGAAGGCGCAGGAGCACGGCATGCGCACCCTCGAAGTCGAGGTGTCGGGTCCGGGTTCGGGACGCGAGTCGGCGTTGCGTTCGCTGCAGGCGGCCGGCTTTACGATTACCTCGATCCGTGACGTGACGACGATACCGCATAACGGTTGCCGGCCGCGCAAGCGGCGGCGCGTGTGATTGTTTCTTTCGCGTGGGCATTGACGTCCCGCGCGTGATCTACCGCCGAAATTTTCCCCACGCGGCGGGTGGGGTGCGCTAGGCGCGAGAAGACCGCGCCGCTGAAAAGGTGAAGACGTGATCCAGAAGAATTGGCAGGAACTGATCAGGCCGAACAAGCTCCAGGTCTCCGCCGGCGGCGACGCCGCGCGGGTCGCGACGGTGGTTGCCGAGCCGCTCGAACGGGGATTCGGCGTCACGCTCGGCAATGCGCTGCGCCGCATTCTGCTCTCCTCGCTGCAGGGCGCGGCGGTGCAGTCGGTGCACATCGACGGCGTGCTGCACGAGTTCTCCTCGATCGCCGGCGTGCGCGAGGACGTCACCGACATGGTGCTCAACATCAAGGACATCGCCATCAAGATGCAGGGCGAAGGCCCCAAGCGGATGGTCGTGAAGAAGCAGGGGCCCGGCACGGTCACTGCCGGCGACATTCAGACCGTCGGCGACGTGGTCGTGCTCAATCCGGACCTCGTGCTGTGCACGCTCGACGAGGGCGCCGAGATCCGCATGGAGTTCACCGTCAATACCGGCAAAGGCTACGTGCCCGCCGAGCGCAACCGTCCCGAGGATGCGCCGATCGGCCTGATTCCGGTCGACAGCCTTTATTCGCCGGTGCGCAAGGTCTCCTACAAGGTCGAGAACACCCGCGAAGGACAAATTCTCGACTACGACAAGCTGACCATGACGATCGAGACCAACGGCGCGGTGTCGCCGGAAGACTCGCTCGCTTATGCCGCGCGCATCCTGCAGGACCAGCTCAACGTTTTCGTGAATTTCGAAGAGCCGCGCAAGGAGCAGGCTGCCGAGACGATCCCGGATCTCGCGTTCAACCCGGCCTTCCTCAAGAAGGTCGACGAGCTCGAGCTGTCGGTGCGTTCGGCCAACTGCCTGAAGAACGACAACATCGTCTATATCGGCGATCTGGTGCAGAAGAGCGAAGCGGAAATGCTGCGCACGCCGAACTTCGGCCGCAAGTCGCTCAACGAGATCAAGGAAGTGCTGGCGCAGATGGGGCTGCATCTCGGCATGGAAGTGCCGGGCTGGCCGCCGGAGAATATCGAAGAGCTCGCCAAGCGCTTCGAGGATCATTACTAAGCCGCGTCGCGGCTTGAAAACGGGATGAAGGGAAGTACGCGATGCGTCACGGCAAGGTTCACCGCAAGCTCGGCAAGAAGCCGGCGCATCGCCGCGCCATGTTTGCCAACATGGCCGCGGCCCTGATCAAGCACGAGCAGATCATCACCACGCTGCCGAAGGCGAAGGAATTGCGCCCGGTGGTGGAGAAGCTGGTGACGCTTGCCAAGAAAGGCGGCCTGCATGCGCGCCGCCAGGCGATCGCGGAAATGCGCGACATCGCCCAGGTCAAGAAGCTCTTCGACGTGATCGGCCCGCGCTACAAGGAGCGCAACGGCGGCTACACCCGCATCATGAAGGCCGGCTTCCGTTACGGCGACAATGCCGCGCAGGCGGTCATCGAATTCGTCGACCGCGACGTCGACGCCAAGGGCAAGGACTCCGGGCCGGTGCAGGCGAAAAAGGCCGAAGAGACAGCGACCGCGGCGGCTTAAATTATTTAATACAGGTTCCGTGAAAAGGGCGGCAGGCATGGCCGCCCTTTTTATTTGCGGGGCCATGCCCGGCCGTTATGATCGCGACCGCATCTGGCTTGGTGGGGGAACATCATGGCATTTCGTGCGGCACTTTTCGTAGTTGCGTTTGGCATCGCATCGGCTGGCGCCGCCAATGCGCAATCCGCGAGCGCCGACCTGGTCAAGCGCGGCGACTATCTGGTCAACGGAATCCTGACCTGCGGCAATTGCCACACGCCGAAGGGGCCGCAGGGCGACATCATGGACAAGGCGTTTTCCGGCGGTCTGTCGTGGGACGAGCCGCCGTTCAAGGTGACGGCGCCCAACATCACGCAGGACAAGGAGACCGGTATCGGCAAGCTATACCGATGCCGAGCTCAAACAGGTCATGCGCAAAGGCATCAAGCAAGAACGGCGTGCCAGTCGCCATGGTCATGCCGAGCGGTTTCTACGAGATCATGACCGATCGCGATCTGGATGCGGTCATTGCTTATCTGCGGACGATCAAGCCGATCAAGAACACGGTGGCCGACCCGGTCTACAAGATTCCGCAGGGTCACCCGGTCCCGCCCGGCGGCGACAAGCCTTTCACCGATGCGATGATGAGCGACAAGGTCAAGAAGGGCTTTTATCTCGCCACCATCGCGCATTGCATGGAATGCCACACGCCGATGGGGCAACGCGGCCGCGAATTTGCGACCAAGCTTGGCGCCGGCGGCTTCGAATTCCCCGGGCCCTGGGGCGTATCGGTGTCGCGCAACATCACCTCGAGCAAGACCAAGGGCATCGGCGCCTGGACCGACGACGAGATCAAGCGCGCGATCACGGGCGGCGTCAGCAAGGACGGCAGCAAGCTCAAGCCGCCGATGGGCTACCACTATTACGCGACGGTCACCCCGGACGATCTGGATGCCATCGTTGCCTATCTGCGCACGGTGCCGGCGGTCGAATAGAGGCCCTTTACCCGGGGCGGAAGGGCGGCCCTGGCCTTCATTTGGGCCCGGGAGAGGCCTATATCTCGCCCATTCGGACGTGAGTCATGCCCGGCCTGAGCACAAGCCTTGTGCCGGGCATCCACGTCCTGCTTTTAAGGCGTGGACGGACGGGATGACCCCGGCCATGACTGGATGAGACCTCGGGAATCGAGCCAATGCGCCCCGTGTGTCTGATTGCCGCCCTGTTTGCCGCAGGTCTTTCGGCGAGCGCCGTCGCCCAGGAGCGGCGCGTGCCGACGCAATCGGAATTGCGCCTGTCCTACGCGCCGGTGGTGCAGCACGTGGCGCCTGCGGTGGTGAACGTCTACGCCGCCAAGGTGGTGCAGAACCGCAATCCGCTTGCTCGACGACCCGATCTTCCGCCGATTCTTCGGCGTGCCGGGCGGCCTGGGCAACCAGGTGCAGCGCTCGCTCGGCTCGGGCGTCATCGTCGACGCCGGCGGCCTGATCGTGACGAACAATCACGTCATCGAGGGCGCCGACGAGGTGAAGGTCTCGCTCGCCGACAAGCGCGAGTTCGAGGCCACGCTGGTGCTCAAGGACCCGCGCACCGATCTCGCAGTCCTGCGGGTCAAGGATGGCCGCGAGCAGTTTCCGGTGCTCGACTTCGCCGATTCCGATGCGCTGCAGGTCGGCGACGTCGTGCTTGCGATCGGCAATCCGTTCGGCGTCGGACAGACCGTGACCCACGGCATCGTCTCGGCGCTGGCGCGCACGCAGGTCGGCATCAGCGACTATCAGTTCTTCATCCAGACCGATGCCGCGATCAATCCGGGCAATTCGGGCGGCGCGCTGGTCGACATGACCGGCAAGCTCGTCGGCATCAACACCGCGATCTTCTCGCGCTCGGGCGGCTCGCAGGGCATCGGCTTCGCTATTCCCGCCAACATGGTGCGGGTGGTGGTGGCGTCCGCCAAGACCGGCGGCAAGGCGGTGGCGCGGCCATGGCTCGGCGCCAAGTTGCAGGCGGTCACGGCCGACATCGCCGACAGCATGGGGCTCAAGCGTCCGTCAGGGGCGCTGGTCGCGAACGTCGCGCCGGACAGTCCGGCGGCGCGCGCCTCGCTCAAGCCGGGCGACCTCATCGTGTCGGTCGACGGGCAGGAGGTCGAGGATCCCAATGCCTTCGACTATCGCTTCGCGACCAAGCCGCTTGGCGGCACCGCGCGGCTTGGCATCGTGCGGGGCGGACGCGAGCAGACCGTGACGGTCGCGCTGCAGATCGCGCCTGAAATGCCGCGCGAGGAGATCGTGATCCGCTCGCGCTCGCCGTTTTCGGGCGTGAAGGTCGCCAATCTTTCGCCGGCGCTCGTCGACGAGTTGCAGGTGCGCAATGCTGAAGAGGGCGTGGTCGTCGTCGACGTGGATAACGGTTCCTATGCCAGCAATCTGGGCTTCCAGCGCGGCGACGTGATCCAGGAGGTCAATGGTGAGCGCGTCACCAAGACCCACGATCTTGAGCGCCTGAGCAAGGCGCAGAACCGCGCCTGGCGCATCGTGATCGTCCGTAACGGGCAGAAAATCTCCGCCGTCTTCGGCGGATGAGGGAGTGGCGGTCCGATGGCTGTCCGTCCCAAAACCAGCGGTCCCAGCCTCTTTGCGGCCGCGGGCCTCGACAAGGACGCGCCGCGACCGCTCGCCGACAAGCTCAGGCCGCAGAAGCTCGACGAGGTCGTCGGGCAGGATCATCTGCTCGGGCCGGACGGCGCGCTGACCCGCATGCTGGAGACGCGCTCGCTCGGCTCGCTGGTGTTCTGGGGACCGCCCGGCACCGGCAAGACCACGGTCGCGCGGCTGCTGGCGCAGGCGACCGACCTGCATTTCGAGCAGATTTCCGCGATCTTCACCGGCGTCGCCGATCTGAAAAAGGTGTTCGAGGAGGCGCGTCACCGCCGCGAAACGGGGCAGGGCACGCTCCTGTTCGTCGACGAGATCCATCGTTTCAACCGCGCCCAGCAGGACAGTTTCCTGCCGGTGATGGAGGACGGCACCATCGTTCTGGTCGGTGCCACCACCGAGAATCCCTCGTTCGAGCTGAACGCGCCGTTGCTGTCGCGCGCGCGCGTGCTGGTCTTCAAATCGCTCGACGCCGGAGCAATCGAAAAGCTGCTGGGGCGTGCCGAGAAGATCGAAAACAGGCGGCTGCCGCTCGATGCCGATGCGCGCGCATCTTTGGTCCGCATGGCGGACGGCGACGGCCGCGCGGCGCTGACGCTTGCCGAAGAAGTCTGGCGCGCCGCGCGCAAGGACGAGATTTTCGACAGCGCCAAATTGCAGGACATCGTGCAGCGGCGCGCGCCGATCTACGACAAGAGCCAGGACGGCCATTACAATCTGATCAGCGCGCTGCACAAGTCGGTGCGCGGATCCGATCCCGACGCCGCGCTCTATTATCTCTGCCGGATGCTGGATGCCGGCGAGCCGCCGCTCTATATCGCGCGCCGCGTGGTGCGCATGGCGATCGAGGACATCGGGCTGGCCGATCCGCAGGCGCTGGTGATCGCCAACGCCGCGAAGGACGCCTACGATTTCCTGGGATCGCCCGAGGGCGAGCTCGCGATCGCGCAGGCGGTGGTGTATTGCGCGACGGCGCCCAAATCCAATGCCGGTTATGCCGCGTTCGGCGCGGCCATGCGCACGGCCAAGGAGGCCGGCTCTCTGCTGCCGCCCAAGCACATCCTCAATGCGCCGACCCAGCTGATGCAGGACGAAGGCTACGGCCGCGGCTACGCCTACGATCACGATGCCGAGGAGGCATTCTCCGGCCAGAACTATTTTCCGGACGCGCTCGAGCGGCAGAAATTCTATGACCCGCCGGAGCGCGGCTTCGAGCGTGAAATCAGGAAGCGGCTCGAATACTGGGCGAAACTGCGGAAGGAGCGGGGCGGGGCATGAGCCGCGGAAAATCCGGCCCGCGCCAGCCCGGCGGCGGCCGTCAGCAGGCCGGGCCGCGGCATCAATCGCGTCAGGCGCGGCACCAGTCGTTCCGTCACGCCGAGGTGCGAGCGCAACGTGCCGTCCCACGGCCGGCGCTCCCGTGGCCAGCGCGGAGCGGTTGCAGGCGGCCGGCAAGGTCCAGACCGTCTCCGTCACGGCCGATGAATCCGGCATGCGCGTCGACCGCTTTTTCGAGGCGCGATTTCCGGGCCTGTCTTTCAGCCACATCCAGCGCATCATTCGCAAAGGCGAGGTGCGGGTGAATGGCAAGCGCACGCAGCCGAAGGCTCGCCTCGAAGCCGGGCAGGCCGTGCGCATTCCCCCGCTGAAGGTCGAAGCGCCGGCGCCGCGCGACGATGCGCCTGCTGCGCAGAAGGACCGCGCGTTCCTGAAATCGATCATCCTCTTCGAGGACGCCGACGTCATGGTGCTCAACAAGCCGATGGGCCTTGCGGTGCAGGGCGGCTCCGGCACCACGCGTCACATTGACGGGATGCTCGGCGCCCTGCGCGGCCCCGACGGGCAGCGTCCGCGGCTCGTGCACCGCTTGGACAAGGATACCGCCGGGCTGCCTGCTCGTCGCGAAGACGCGATTTGCGGCGGCGGCGCTCGCAAAGACGTTCCGCTCGCGCTCGGCGCGCAAGATTTACTGGGCGCTGGTTGCCGGCGTGCCGAAGCCGGCGCAGGGACGCATTTCTACCTATCTGGCCAAGCAGGAAGTCGAGGAAGACTCCTATATGCGCATCGCCAAGCATGGCGAGAAGGACGCAGTCCACGCGGTCACTTACTACGCGGTGGTGGAGCCGGCGGCGCACAAGTTTGCGTGGATTTCACTGAAGCCGGTGACCGGTCGCACCCATCAGTTGCGCGCGCATATGGCCCATGTCGGCAACCCGATTGTCGGCGATCCAAAATATTTCAACATCGAGAACTGGGAATTCCCCGGTGGTGTGCAAAACAAGCTGCACCTGCTCGCGCGGCGGATCGCGGTACCGCACCCGCGTGGCGGTATCATCGACGTCTCAGCGCCGCTGCCGCCGCATATGGAGCAATCCTGGAATTTGCTCGGATTTGACGCGAAACGTTATGATCCGATCGAGGAAGCGCCGGAGGAGTAGCGGGCGGGGCAAGGGGTCCCTATCTGAGAGGAGCCATGCGCGCATCTCTTATGCCTAGCGTGCTTGTTCTGGCGGCGGCCGCCGCAGGGCCTTCCTTTGCTCAGAGCGGCAGCGGCTACAGCATCATGCAAGACGACTACAGCATCATGGTCCCCGAAAAGGGAGCCAGGCCGTCGAAACCGGAGCCCTGGCTTGCGCCGAAATACAAGTCGCCACGCGGCACCGTGGAAAAGGTCGTCATTCCGCGCTCAAAGACAGTGCCGCAACCTCACGCGGTCACGCCGCCGCCGATCGTCGTGCCGGAAACCGGCCGGTCATTGCCCAATCTGCCGACGATTTCAGGCTCGGGACGGGGCGGTGCCGAGACCTTCCAGGACCGCTGCGGCGCGTTGCGCGCATCAGGCCGGGGTCTACGGACCCGACGCCGGCAACCGCAATGCCTACGTCGGCACCTGCATCAATCAGTAGCAATCCTCACAATTCACTTGAGGATTGAAGGGCTGCAGTTAGCGGGATTTCTTCAAGTTAAGGCTTCGCTTCAAGTGGCGGCCTAAATCTCCTCCATCACCTGGGCATAGGAGATCAGGGCGAACAACGCGGTGCCGCCGATTATATTGCCGATCAGGACCGGTACCATGAAGTCGGTGAGCATTCGCCACCAGACCCACTCCCCCGAAAACACCAGAAGATAGGATTCCATACTGCCGGCGACGATATGGGTAAATCCGCCGACGGCGATCAGCCACGTCATCAGCGTAATGACGTGGAATTGTGCGCCTTCAGCGCCCGGCATCAGCCAGACCATCGCCGCCATCAGAAACCCGGCGGCAATCGCGCGGAACACCATCTCCCACCAGCCGAAAGCAAGCAGGTCGCGGCTGATCTCCAGCATTCCGTTGTAGATGTCGCCCGGCAGAACGGGCGTGAACGTGCAGAACAATGCCGCAAACAACGTGCCTGCGAGATTGGCTGCAAGCACGATCGCCCAAAGCCGCGCCATGCGCAGGATATTGCCCGACGTCAGGTGGGCGGCGACGGGCAGAACCGCGGTGATCGTGCTTTCGGTGAAGAGCTGCTGGCGCGAGAGCACCGCCATGATAAATCCGATGCAGTAGCCGAAGCTGACCACGAGCGGCTGCCAGGATGCCTCTGGCAGGTGTGTGGTCAGGATCGCCTGGGCCAGCAGCGAGAAACTGATCGAGAGCCCGGCCGCGACGCCCGACCACCACAGCGACGTAGCGGGGCGTTCCATTTCTTCTTCGCCAAGCGGCGCACGACCTCGTAGATCACCGGCGTGCGCGGAGTCGCAAGCTCCTCGACGTCCTTCATTTCTTGCTCGGTGATACCGCTCCGGCCCCTGCGTTTAGACGGCTTGGCCGGATGATTTCTGGGGGAGGCGCGCGCGCTCATGACAGGCGACAACGCCGGTTCCACACGCAAGTTCCGCCCATGGAACCTGAGTTGAACGCCTAGGCGCCGGCGGCATCGAGCGCCGCGACATCCTCGCTGCGAAAGCTTGATGTCCGGCGCCTTCATGATCTCCTCGAGCTGCTTGCGGCTGGTGGCGCTGGCGATCGGCGCGGTGATGATCGGCTTTGCGATCAGCCAGGCGAGCGCGATCTGCGCCGGCAGCGCGTTGTGGCGCGCGGCCACGGTGTCGAGCGCCTTGAGGATGCGCATGCCGCGGGCGTCGAGATAGCGCTTGAGCCGCCCGCCGCGCCCGGGATGTTTGGCGCCTTCCTCCGCCGAGCGGTACTTGCCGGTGAGGAAGCCGGCCGCCAGCGAGTAGTAGTTGATGACGCCGAGCTTTTCCTGCCGGCAGATCGGCGCGAATTCGGTCTCGAATTCCTTGCGGTCGGAGAGGTTGTAGAGCGGCTGCAGGCTCTCGTAGCGCGGCGCGCCGACCTCGCTGCTGGCGGCGAGCGAGGCCTTCAGCCGCGCGGGCGTCATGTTGGAGGCCCCGATCGCGCGCACCTTGCCGGCTGCGATCAGCATGGCATAGGCCTGCATGGTCTCTTCCGGCGGCGTGACCTCGTCGTCGAAATGGGTCTGGTAGAGATCGATATAGTCGGTTTGCAGGCGCCGCAGCGAAGCTTCGCATTCGCGCAGGATGTATTCTTTCCGAAGGCTGCGGCCTTCGCCCATGTCCTCGCCGACCTTGGTGGCGATCAGCACTTTGTCGCGCTTGCCGCTTTTCTTCAGCCAGTTGCCGATGATTGTTTCGGACTCGCCGCCCGGGTGGCCCGGCACCCAGCGCGAATAGCTGTCGGCCGTGTCGATGGCGTTGAAGCCTGCGTCGACGAAGGCATCGAGGATCTCGAACGATGTCGGCTCGTCGACGTTCCAGCCGAAGACATTGCCGCCGAGCATCAGCGGCGCGAGGTGCAGATCGGATTGTCCGAGACGGCGTTTGTCCATGGCGATTGTTCGTTCGCCGCGAGACTGTGCGCCTACCGCAGGCTGGCGTTGAACTTGTCGAGCGCCGCCTGGCCGGGGCACAGCTCCTTTTCGCCAAGCGCGTTGAGCGGGGCGTCGACCGTGCGCAGGTGGGCGTGCAGGTCTTCCGGATCCTTCTCGACATAGAGCAGGCCGGTGACGATCTGCCCCTTGGCGGCATGGTGCTGCAGGAAGCCGAGCGCCGCGGTGCGGTCGTGCACGTCGTAGTCGGCGGCGAGCTTGCGCAGCGCAAGCTCGGAGCCGTCATGCTGCTCGACGATCTCGACCGTTCCGGGCTCCTGCTTCACCTCGATCGGCATGCGGCTCGAGATGAAGTCGAGCCGGTTCACCGCTTCGTTGTGCTCGCGCACGAAATCGAAGCTCTTGGTCGAGCCGGCATGGTTGTTGAAGGCGACGCAGGGCGAGATCACGTCGATGAAGGCGGCGCCCTTGTGCGCGATCGCCGCCTTGATGATCGGCACCAGCTGCTGCTTGTCGCCGGAGAAGCGAGCGGGCGACGAAGCTCGCGCCGAGCTGCAGCGCCATCGCCACGAGGTCGATGGAATTGTCGGTGTTGATGACGCCGCGCTTGCGACTTCGAGCCGCGGTCGGCGGTGGCCGAGAACTGGCCCTTGGTGAGGCCGTAAACGCCGTTGTTCTCGACGATATAGACCATGTTGACGCCGCGCCGCAGGCAGTGCGCGAACTGGCCGAGGCCGATCGAGGCGCTGTCGCCGTCGCCGGATACGCCGAGATAGATCAGGTCGCGATTGGCGAGATTGGCGCCGGTCAGCACCGACGGCATGCGGCCGTGCACCGAATTGAAGCCGTGCGAGTTGCCGAGGAAATAAGTCGGCGTCTTCGACGAGCAGCCGATGCCGGAAATCTTGGCGACGCGATGCGGCTCGATCGACAGCTCGAAGCAGGCCTGGATGATCGCGGCGGTGATCGAGTCGTGCCCGCAGCCGGCGCACAGCGTCGAGACCGTGCCTTCATAGTCGCGGTGCGTGTAGCCGAGCGCATTCTTCGGCAGATCGGGATGATGGAATTTCGGCTTGGCGAGATAGGTCATGAGGTCACCTTCATCGGCTTCACCTTCAGCTTGTCGAGATGGTCGCCGATCGCCTTGGCGATGAAGCGCGCGGTGATCGGCGTGCCGTCATAATGCAGGATCGGCACCAGCCGCACCGGGTCGATGCCGCATTCGTTGACGATCAGCGAGCGCAGCTGCGCGTCGCGGTTCTGCTCGACCACGAACACGAAATCGTGGTCGGCGACGAAGCTGTTGACGCTGGAATGGAACGGGAAGGCGCGCACGCGCATGCGGTCGAGCGCATGCCCGCGCGCCTCGATCATGTCGATCGCCTCGTCCATCGCGGGCGAGGTCGAGCCGTAATAGATCACGCCGTATTTGGTCGGCTTTCCGGCGGTTGGCGATCAGCGGCCGCGGCACCAGGTCCTTGGCGGTCTCGAACTTGCGCAGCAGCCGCTGCATGTTGTCGACGTAGGGCGCGCCTTCCTCGGTGTAGCGCGCATAGCGGTCGCGCGAGGTGCCGCGCGTGAAGAACGAGCCCTTGGTCGGATGCGTGCCGGGATAGGTGCGGTAGGGGATGCCGTCGCCGTCGACGTCGAGATAGCGGCCGAATTCCTTGCCGGCCTCGAGCTCCTCCGCGGTCATCACCTTGCCGCGGTCGTATTTGCGGCTGTCGTCCCAGGCGAGCGGCTTCGACAGGCGATGGTTCATGCCGATGTCGAGGTCGAGCATGACGAAGATCGGCGTCTGCAGCCGGTCGGCGAGATCGAAGGCCTGCGCGCCGAACTCGAAGCGCTTCCGTCGGATCTTCCGGGAACAGCAGCACGTGCTTGGTGTCGCCGTGCGAGGCATAGGCGCAGGACGATGATGTCGGATTGCTGCGTGCGCGTCGGCATGCCGGTCGAGGGGCCGGCGCGCTGCACGTCGAAGATCACCGCCGGAATTTCGGCGAAATAGGCAAGCCCGATGAACTCCTGCATCAGCGAGATGCCGGGGCCGGAGGTGGCGGTGAAGGCGCGCGCGCCGTTCCAGCCGGCGCCGATCACGATGCCGATCGAGGCGAGCTCGTCCTCGGCCTGGACGATGGCGTATTTGGCCTGCTTGGTCTCCGGATCGACGCGCAGCTTGGCGCAATGGCGGGTGAAGGCGTCGGCGAGCGAGGAGGAGGGCGTGATCGGATACCAGGCGCAGACCGTGGCGCCGCCATAGACCGCGCCGAGCGCCGCGGCGGAATTGCCCTCGATGAAGATGCGGTCGCCGACCGCGTCGGCGCGCTCGGAGCTTGCAGGCCGAGCGGGCAGTGCAGGTTCAGCGACCGCGTAGTCGCGGCCGATATGCAGCGCCTTGATGTTGGGCTCGATCAGCTTGTCCTTGCCCTTGTACTGCTCGCCGATCAGCTGTCTCGATCACCGCCACGTCCATGTCGAGCAGCGCCGACAGCGCGCCGATATAGATGATGTTCTTGAACAGCTGGCGCTGGCGCGGATCGGTGTATTCGCGGTTGCAGATCGCGGTCAGCGGCACGCCGATGACCGTGATGTCGTCGCGGAATTTCGACGGCGGCAGCGGCTTGGTGGAATCGTAGAACAGGTAGCCGCCCGGCTCGATCGCCGGCGATGTCCTTGTCCAAGGTCTGCGGGTTCATCGCCACCATCAGGTCGGTGCCGCCGCGCGCGCCGAGATGGCCGGCTTCGGAGACGCGCACCTCGTACCAGGTCGGCAGGCCCTGGATGTTGGACGGGAAGATGTTGCGCGGCGCGACCGGGACGCCCATGCGCAGCACGGCGCGCGCGAACAGCTCGTTGGCGCTCGCCGAGCCCGAGCCGTTGACGTTGGCGAAGCGGACGACGAAGTCGTTTACGCGGCTGATCGGCGTGGCGGTCGGCATGAATTCCCTGCGTGAGTCATATCGAGCAAGAATTTCTGCATGTCCCAGGCGCCGGTCGGGCAGCGCTCGGCGCACAGGCCGCAATGCAGGCAGACGTCCTCGTCCTTGACCATGACGCGGCCGGTCTTGAGGCCGTCCTGGACATAGAGGTCCTGGGTGAGATTGTGCGCCGGCGCGGTCAGCCGCTGTGCGCAGGTCGGCTTCCTCGCCGTTCGGCGTGAAGGTGATGCAGTCCATCGGGCAGATGTCGACGCAGGCATCGCATTCGATGCAGAGCTGCGCCGAGAACACCGTCTGCACGTCGCAATTCAGGCAGCGGCCGGCTTCCGCGAAGCGCGAGCTTGCACGTCGAAGCCGAGCTCGACCTCGGCCTTGATGTCCTTGAGCGCGATCACCTTGTCGCGATGCGGCACCTTGTAGCGCTTGTCGAGCGCGATCTCGTTGTCGTAGCACCATTCGTGGATGCCCATCTTCTGGCTCATCACCTCGACCGCCGGCAGCGGGCGGTCGGCGATGTCCTCGCCGTTGAGCATCTTGTCGATCGAGACCGCGGCCTCGTGGCCGTGCGCGACCGCCCAGATGATGTTCTTCGGGCCGAACGCCGCGTCGCCGCCGAAGAAGACTTTCGGATTGGTCGACGCCATGGTCTTGGTGTCGACCTTCGGCATGTCCCATTGGTCGAATTCGATGCCGACGTCGCGCTCGATCCAGGGAAAGGCGTTCTCCTGGCCGACCGCGACCAGCACGTCGTCGCAGGGGAAATGCTGGTCCGGCTCGCCGGCGGGCACCAGCTTGCGGCGGCCCTTGGCGTCGTACTCGGCCTTCACCTTCTCGAAGATGATGCCGGTGAGCTTGCCGTTCTCGTGCGTGAATTCCTTCGGCACCAGGAAATTGTGGATCGGGATGCCCTCGTGCATGGCGTCTTCCTTTTCCCAAGGCGACGCCTTCATTTCCTCGAAGCCGGAGCGCACGACCACCTCGACCTCCTCGCCGCCGAGCCGGCGCGCGGAGCGGCAGCAGTCCATGGCGGTGTTGCCGCCGCCGAGCACGACGACGCGCTTGCCGATCTTGTTGATGTGGCCGAACGAGACGGACGAGAGCCAGTCGATGCCGATATGGATGTTCTTGGCCGCTTCCTTGCGGCCGGGAATGTCGAGGTCGCGCCCGCGCGGCGCGCCGGAGCCGACGAAGATCGCGTCCCAGTCTTCGGCCAGCAGCGCCTTCATGCTGTCGATGCGCTTGCCGCCGCGGAATTCGACGCCGAGGTCGAGGATGTAGCCGCATTCCTCGTCGATCACGGAATCGGGCAGGCGGAATTTCGGGATTTGCGTGCGGATCATGCCGCCGGCTTTCGGATCCTGGTCGAACACCACGCAGTGGTAGCCGAGCGGGGCGAGATCGCGCGCGACGGTGAGCGAGGCCGGGCCGCCGCCGACCAGCGCGATGCGTTTGCCGTTCTTTTTTGCCGCAGGCTTCGGCAGGCGATCGCGGATGTCGTCCTTGTAGTCGGCGGCCACGCTTTTCAGGCGGCAGATCGCCACCGGCTCCTTCTCCACGCGGACGCGCCGGCAGGCCGGCTCGCAGGGGCGGTCGCAGGTGCGGCCCAGGATTCCCGGGAACACGTTCGAGTGCCAATTGACCATGTAGGCGTCGGAATAACGGCCGTGCGCGATCAGCCGGATATATTCGGGAACCGGCGTGTGCGCCGGGCAAGCCCACTGGCAGTCCACGACCTTGTGGAAGTAATCCGGGGCAGAAATGTCGGTATTCTTCATTGACTCCTCGAAACGCGCCCCGTTACTCCGCACTGTATAAACGGCGTCGCGTCACAGCCCCGGCGGCTCTTGTCCTCAATTGGCCTTGTTTCCCGGCGCGATTCCGGGCGGATATTATTGGGTACCAACCCGCAAGGCTACCTATCCTTCCGTCAGGGTTGAGGCCTATCAACCGCAAGTCTCAGATGGGTTTTTCGCTCTCTGAAAGCGGCGCTCTGATGACAGGAGCATGGCGATTTCGGTACGTGCCACCGGCGCTTAGGGTTGCGATGTTTTTGATGTTTACTGCCCTGGTTCCGCCATTGTTGCGGCGCACAATCACTATGACCTGATGCGCGACATATTTACCGAGATTTTCGAAAACCAGCCGCTCGACCCGGTGGAATCGGCGCGGCGTGGCGGCCGGCCGGATTTGCGCAAGCGGTTCTACGAAACCGCGCATGTCAGGCGAGGGCGGAGCGATTCTGCTCGATGGGAAACCAGTCAAGACGCCGGCGCGGCGCACATTGAATGCGCCGACACGTGAACTCGCTGAAGCAATCGCCGGTGAATGGAATTTGCCAAGCGACGTTGTCGATCCTGCGCGCATGCCGCTGACACGGCTGGCCAACGCCATTATCGACGCGGTGTGCGACGCGCCGCGGCCTGTTGCCGACGAGATCGAGAAATATCTGCGATCCGATCTGGTGTTTTATCGCGCGGAGGCGCCTGCTGGTCTGGTCGAAAAGCAAGCGCGCGCATGGGATCCGGTCCTGGCCTGGGCACGCGAGCGGTTCAACGCGCGCTTCGTGCTGGCGCAAGGTGTCGTGCACGTGGCCCAGCCGCGCGAATCCGTTGAGGCTTTGCGTTCCGCTATTCCCACAGAGCCATGGCGGCTCGGCGCCGTTTCATCGATCACCACGCTCACGGGATCAGGTCTGCTCGCGGTCGCGCTTGCTCACCGGGCATTCGATCCCGATGAGGTCTGGTCGGCGGCGCATGTCGACGAAGACTGGCAGATGTCGCAATGGGGCCGTGACGAGATTGCGCTCCAGCGCCGCGCGTTCCGCGAGGCGGAATTCCGCGCGGCGGAGAAAGTGCTGGCTCTGACAGCTAACCGAAGCTAGTGCCCGGTCGGGTCGCCCTTGCGGCTTGCTTCGTAAAGAAACCAGACACGCTTTTCGGCGTCATCGATGAAGGTCTCCAGCAGGCTTGCGCTCGCGACGTCGTTGTGCTCATCGCAGACGTCGTGCGCTTCGCGCATCGATGCGACGACGCGCTGATTGTCGTCGCGCAATTCCGCCAGCATGTCCTGCGGCTCGACATAAGGCGCATCGTTATCCGACAACCTTTGCTGGCGGGAAATATCGCCGATCGAGCGCAATGTTGGCTGTCCGATCTTGCGGACGCGCTCGGCGAGGACGTCAGTCGTGGCAAAGATCTGCTCGGCCTGCTCGTCGAGCAGCAGGTGGTAGTCGCGGAAATGCGGTCCGCTGATG
Source organism: uncultured Alphaproteobacteria bacterium (assembly GCA_963794665.1). GTDB lineage: Bacteria > Pseudomonadota > Alphaproteobacteria > Rhizobiales > Xanthobacteraceae > Pseudolabrys. The sequence goes on from CAWCEW010000025.1 coordinate 69,412, forward strand.
TGCCAGTGGAAATTCTTGGTCTTGAGATAAAGCGCAAAAGTGTCGGCCAGGATGCCGTTGAGGGCACCGGCGATGTCTTTGGCGGCATTGGCGCCCAGATCAGTGGGAGTGGCAAGGCGCGGCGCCGTGCCGCGGGAGGTGGCGTGATTCATGGGGAATGTCCTTCCTGAACTACCGGCCAAACGGCGAGACGCCTGCAAAGTTCCAAATACATTTGCGATTTTAATGCTTGCTTTTTCAACTAGCCGGCCCGCCGTACGTCGATACGCCCCGGAGGCGACCGTGGGGGGTGCCTACAACGGCAGGAGTGCTTACTGTAGTTTTTCTTCGCTTTTTACAGTGCTTGCCGCGAGCTCTGCCGCCCTGGCATCGGCTGCGCGCGCATCCTCATCTCGCCCAAGCTCTCGCAAGAGAGAGGCGCGTGCCTCGTGCATCTTGGCGACATCGCCCTTCATCCCGATTGCCTTGTCGACGCTGGCGAGGGCGTCGTCCAGTCGCGCAAGTTTTTTCATCACAAGCGCCCGGCCGAGATAGGCTTCCGCCATTTTCGGCTCGAGTGCTATCGCGCGGTCATAGGCGGCAAGTGCCTCATCGTTGCGCCCCGCATCGAGCAAAGCGTGCGCGCGATTGTTGTGCGTCACGCAGAAATCCGGGTCGAGTGCGATTGCCTTGTCATAACTCGCGATGGCGTCGTCGACGCGGCCAATGCCATGCAAGAGTGGCGCCGCGGTTGAGCCAGTCCGTTGCCGATCTTGGGTTGAGCGCAACGGCGCGGTCGAAGCTTGATATCGCTTCGGCATATCGGCCGAGCTCGGCCAGCATATTCGCGCGGTTGCCATAGGCGTCGGCGAAATTGACGTCGCATTCAAGCGCCTTGTCGAAGCTTTCCAGTGCTTCTTTGGGATCTCCCATCCGATGCAGCGCCTGGCCGATCAGATTGTAAGCGCGTGCCTGCCCCGAGCGGAATGACAGTGACCGGCGCGCAAGATCGATGCCCTGCTGAAACTGGCCTTCGTGACAGGCAATAACGGCGATGTAGTACAGCGCGTCGGCGTTCTGCGGGTCGTTGCGCAGCACCTGCGTATAGCGGTCCATGGCGAGCGAAATCTGCCCGGCACGGTGGTGCACGAGGCCCTGCTGGATAAGCTCAGCGGCGGTCTGATGCTCGGTCATGCCCGGCTTGTAAGCAGTCTTTTGGGGCGGTGCCAAGCCACTCCAATGACGATATTGGCCTCTCATGGTATGCCTCTGGCGGGCGGGATTCCGACCCGGCGACGGGCAAGGGTGAGAGCGGAATGAAAGACATCCTCGACAGACTTGAGAAGCGCCGCGAGGAGGCCCGCCTTGGCGGCGGTAAAGCGCGCATCGAGGCCCAGCACAAGCGCGGCAAGCTGACCGCCCGCGAACGCATCGAGCTTATTCTCGACAAGGGCTCATTCGAGGAATTCGACATGTTCGTCGAGCACCGCTCGAACGAATTCGGCATGGAGAAATCGAAGATTCCCGGCGACGGGGTCGTGACCGGCTGGGGCACGGTGAACGGCCGCGCGGTCTATCTCTTCTCCAAGGACTTCACGGTGTTCGGCGGCTCGCTGTCCGAGACACACGCGCAGAAGATCATCAAGGTGCAGGACATGGCAATGCGGGCGCGATGCCCCATCATCGGCTTGTTCGATGCGGGTGGCGCGCGCATTCAGGAAGGCGTGGCTGCTCTTGGCGGTTACGGCGAGGTCTTCAAGCGAAACGTGATAGCCTCCGGCGTCATCCCGCAGATCAGCGTCATCATGGGCCCCTGCGCGGGCGGCGATGTCTATTCCCCGGCCATGACCGACTTCATCTTCATGGTGAAGGACACGAGCTACATGTTCGTCACCGGACCCGATGTCGTGAAGACGGTGACCAACGAAGTCGTCACCGCCGAGCAGCTCGGCGGCGCGTCCGTGCATACGACCAAGTCCGGCGTGTCCGACGGCGCCTTCGAGAACGATGTCGAGTGCCTGCTGCAGATGCGCCGGCTGATCGACTTTCTGCCGTCGAACAACGAGAGCGGCGTGCCGGAATGGCCGACGCAGGATGAATCTGACCGCATCGATGAATTGCTCGATACGCTGGTGCCGGACAACCCAAACAAGCCATATGACATCAAGGAATTGATCCTCAAGGTCGCGGACGAAGGCGATTTCTTCGAACTCTCATCGACCTACGCCAAGAACATCGTCACCGGCTTCGGCCGCATCGCCGGGCGCACGGTCGGCTTTGTCGCCAACCAGCCGATGGTGCTTGCCGGGGTGCTCGACAGCGATGCCTCGCGCAAGGCGGCCCGGTTCGTGCGCTTCTGCGATTCTTTCGGCATTCCGATCGTCACCTTTGTGGACGTGCCCGGATTCCTTCCCGGCACCGACCAGGAATATGGCGGGCTGATCAAGCACGGCGCCAAGCTTCTGTTCGCGTACAGCCAATGCACCGTGCCGCTGGTCACCGTGATCACGCGCAAGGCCTTCGGCGGCGCCTATGACGTGATGGCGAGCAAACATGTCGGGGGCGACCTGAATTACGCCTGGCCGACGGCGCAGATCGCGGTGATGGGCGCGAAAGGGGCGGTCGAGATCATTTTCCGTGCCGACATGGACGACCCGAAGAAGATCGCGGCGCGCACAAAGGAATATGAAGAGCGCTTTCTATCGCCCTTCGTCGCCGCCGAGCGGGGCTATATCGACGACGTGATCATGCCGCACTCGACGCGCCGGCGTATCGCCCGTGCGCTGGCCATGTTGCGCAACAAGCATGTCGAGATGCCGGCCCGCAAGCACGATAATTTGCCTCTCTAGCCGTATTGCAGGCTTACTCGCTCTTCACGCTCGCATAGACCACGCGCATCCAGTTCGTGCTGGCCTGGTCGTTCGCCTTGAACTTGGCGTCGAAGTCGGCGAAGGGCTTGGCGGCGACGACATCGGCCTCGGTCTTGCCTTCCTTGATCAGCGCCAGCATCCGGTCGCGCACGGTGGAGAGCATCGCACGATATTCGGCGAGCTGCGCCTTGGTGGCCAGCGGCCCGTGGCCTGGCACGATCTTGGTGCCGTCGTTGGCGAGTGCCAAATAAGCATCCGATGCGGCGATCATGCCCTTGAGGCTGCCGCCATTGGCGAAATCGATGTTCGGATAGCGGCCCATGGCGACCGTGTCGCCCGTGGAAATGACGTTTGCATCGGCGAAGTACACAAAAGTGTCGCCGTCGGTGTGGGCGTTGAGCGGATGCTTAAGCTGCGCGGCGCGGCCTTTCACTTGCAGCGTCAGGCCGTCTTTATGCGTGATCGCCGGAAGCGTTTCCTCGGGCGCCGGCGTGTATTTGACTTCCGGCACGGCCATCATCGTGCCTTCGACGAGACGCTTGCGCACGTTCTCCTGGGCCACGACAACCGCGCCGTCTTTGCTGAACGGGGCATTCCCGCCGACGTGATCGCGGTGATAATGCGTATTGACGAGGAAGCGCACGGGCTGCTGCGTGACGGCGGCGATCGCGGCCTTGAGCTTCTCGTGCATCTGCGCGAACTGGCCGTCCACCATGATGACGCCGTCGTCGCCGGCGGCAATCGTCGTGTTGCCGCCAAATCCCTCAAGCATATAAGTGCGGTTGCCGAGATCGATCGTCTTGACCTCGATCTTCGACCAGTCGGGTCCGACCGGCGGGCCGGCCGGCGCTTGCTGCTGTGCAAGAGCGGGCCCGGCGAGATTGGCGGCGACGGCAAGTGCAACGAGCGCGAACTTTTTCATGATGTCTCCCCCTGGCGTCAGCTTGCCATGACGACGAGTTTCACCTCAACCGGACAAACGGTGGGGGGCAATGGATATTCCGCCCCACTGTGCAATTATTTGGAATACAGCCTTTCTGCGCTTGCTCTTGTCGGTGCGGTGGCTTTTTCCGCCGCCCAGCCGGCGCCGCCGATCAAGCGCATTCCGCTGCAGAAATATGACGTGCCCGGCACGGAGCTCGAAACGGTGGTTGGGATCGCCGAGATCGCGCCGGACGCACACACATCCGGGTCCGGAATCCGGTTACCTGCTGGAAGGCGAGTTTGTGCTGATGGTCGACGGTCAGCCGCGCCCAAACCGTTGAAGGCGGGCGAGGGCTACCAGATCCCGTCTGGCGCTATCCACGATGCCAGGAGCGGTCCAGGCGGCGCTAAGGTTTTGGCCGTGTACATTGTGCGCAAAAGCGAGCCGCTGGCAAGTCCGGCGAAGTAACGCATCGATCCAAAGGTACGGGCGTAGGGAAGTTAAACGTTGCTCCACTGTAGTGGCGCGACGTCGATGCGTAATTGACTCAAAATCGTTTCACTTATCCAAGCACAAATTAGCCAGGAACTCGTCAGCACTTGTGCCGACCTTGAACGTTTCAGGTCGCTCCGCATTTTAGTGCGGTGGGGGCTGATAGAGGGTTTTTTTGATGCAGCAAAGACAGACGAAAGTGCTCATCGCTGATGATGCAAATACTGTTCACCAGCTCATTCGCGACGCGTTGCCGTCCGAATACGTTGCGAACATCATCCATGCTTTCGACGGCGTGGAATGCCTGCAAGCGCTCGACCATGGTGTCGATCTGGCATTCATCGACGTTCATATGCCGACCATGGGCGGCATGGATGCGCTGTGGGCCGCACGCATTGCCGGCAACAAGACGTTCGTGACACTGATTTCGGGGCGGGCCAATCGGCGCTGCATCGATCTCGCGCGCCAGCTCGAGGCTTACGAATTTCTCACCAAGCCATTCGGCAACAAGGATATCGCGGCGATCCTCTCGACCTATCAGCGCGTATCGACGCCGATGCAGGTGCTGCTGGTTGATGATTCCGCGGTCGCCCTGAAGGTGATGCGCAAGGTTCTGGCGAGCTCAATTTTTCACCTGAACATCGAGGAGGCGCATTCCGGCGCCGAGGCCGTCAAACGATGCCACGCCGAGACGTTCGACGTGGTGTTCCTCGACGTCAATATGCCGGGACTGAACGGCTATGCGACCCTTGCCAAGCTGATGCAGGCAAACCCGCAGGCAAAAGTCGTGATGATCTCCGGCTGAGTATAATGCCGCGCGTGAACGCGAGGCATTCAAGCTCGGCGCGACGGCCGTGATGCACAAGCCGTTCTTCCCGACCGAAATCGACGCCGTCCTGCACCGAATCTTCGGCTTGCAGTCGCCCAAGCTTGCGACCGAGGGCATGTGTCCGCGATTTCGGCATCAAGATCCATGGCCGGACGATTGCCGTCGAGCACGCGGAAACCGGTCATGTCTACGAGTACGTCTGGTTCCGCGAGGCGCCGCTATCTGCGCCTGCCGCTGGTCCGGGAGAACGAGATGGCGACGGTCCCGGTGGCCGAGCTGATGGCCAACGCAAAAAAGGCGGCCATGCTGGAGCTGGAGAACGCCAGTTTGCTAAACGTCGCGGCCTAGGATGCCGGAAGAAAACAAGTGCAATGCGCGGGTCCACGCCCGCGCATTGGCTTTTTCAGCGCCAGCCGCCGCCGCCATTCACGTAGACGGTATCGGCGGTCATGAACGTCGCAGGCATCCGAGCACATGAAGAGGACGAGTTCTCCGATCTCCTCCGGCTCGCCGAAACGCTTCATCGGCACGTCGTCGAGAAATCGCTGAACGAGCTCGGGGGAGCTGCTGGCCGCGGCCTGAAAGGGTGTGCGGACCGGTCCCGGTGAAATCGAGAGTGCGCGAATGCCTTGGGCCGCGAACTCGCGCGCAACTCCCATGGTCATCGTGACCACCGCGCCCTTGGCGGCGGCATAATGCACCGAGGATCCCGGACCGCCGCGGCGATGCGACATGCTGCCCATGTTGACGATCACGCCGAACTTGTTGGCGAGCATGTGCGGCAGCACCGCCTGCATGGGATAGAGCGTTCCCTTGACGTTGAGGTCGAACGTTCTGTCGAACAGATCGTCGTCGATCTCGAGAAATTTGGCGCGCCTGATGGCGGCGCCGGCCGAATTGAACAGAAAATGCACGGTGCCGAAGCCGTCGATGGCGAGCTGGACCATGTCCTTGACCGCCCCGCGTTTGGTGACGTCAATGGTGAGCGCCAGGGCCTGGCTGCCGATCGCGTTGACATTTTCCGCCGTCTCCTTGACGCCGTTTTCGTCGATATCAGCGCATACGACGTTCGCCTTTTCGCGCGCGAAAATGAGCGCCGTGGCCCGGCCGATGCCGCTGGCGGCGCCGGTAATGATGATCGTCTTTCCGGCAAAATAGTCAGGTGTCTTGGGCATATTTTCTCTCCGGCCGTATGGCGGAGTCATCATGGATTGCCCGGGTATCGACAGCGCCGGCATATTGTACAGATCATCGGATGCCGGCAGTACAATGACAACATGACGTTGAAGGAGTGCCTCATGCCGACACCCCCGCCAATCGAATATGCCGATGCTTCGCCGCAGGTGCGCGCGGTCTTCGACGACATCAAGAAAACCCGCAACGTCCCCGACGTGAACAATTTCTGGAAATATCTCGCGCACGATCCGAAGACGCTCAAGCGAACGTGGGAAAGCGTGAAAGAGGTGATGGCGCCTGGCGCGCTCGAGCCGCTCGTCAAGGAAATGATCTATGTGGCGGTGTCGGTCACCAATGGCTGCGCCTATTGCATTGCGACCCACACGGAAGCCGCCCGCAGGGCCGGGATGAGCGAGGCCATGTTCGGCGAGCTGATGGCGGTGGTGGGGATGGCGAACGAGACCAACAGGCTGGCCAACGGCTACAGGGTTCCGATCGACGACGCGCTGAAGATCTGAGGTTGCCCGGGCCGCATCCGGCGTGCACAATCAGAAAAAAAGAGCAGGGGGGAGGACACGATGCTCGACAGGGCTATGCTCATGCGATTGCTTTGCGTTGCGCTTGTAGCGGCGCTCATGCTGCCGCTCGGCCAGGCGCTATTTCCTTATGTCAGCCACGAATTGACGGGAATCCAGTTTCAGGCAATCGAGGCCGTCGTCAGCGCGACCCTCGGCTTCGGCATCTCGTCGATCTTGGGCTAACTCACTTCGTTTGGCGTTGCGCTGCTCCGCCAGCCGCCGCTCCGGCGCCAAACGGCGCCGGAGCGATTGTCGTCAATTATGATTCAATTTATTTCGCGCCGCCCTGCGACGGGGCTGGGGCCGGAGCCGTCGGCGCCGCCGGCGTAGCGGCTTCGGCGATGTCGAGCCCGAACCGGTCGTGCTCGGCGTGCTGCTCATAGGTGCGCTGCTGGTCGCCGTCGGCGACGAGCCGCTGCTTGCCGTATTGCTGTTGTTGTTCCAGCCGGCGATGATCAGAAAACCGATCAGCAGCAGAACCGCGACGCCCGCAATCCAGCCCCACATTCCGCCGGCGGCACTGTCGTCCCGCCGAAGCACCGGATCACTCAGCCGTGGATCGTTATACCGCGGGTCGGTAAAGCGCGGGTCTGTCATGACGTCCTCCTTCCATTCGACGTATTTTCTCGTGTCGAATGGAAGAAACCCGCGGGCTACGCCTGCGGTTCCTTTAACAAACGCGTGAGTTGTGGAACCTGAGCTCAGGCCACCTTCACGGCGAGCCGCCACGCGGCCCACAGCATGAAGAAAAAGCAGGCTGAGGAATACCGGCAGACTTGTTGCCGGGGACCAAACTTCGACGGTCCGGCCGGCGGCGTAAGCGATGGCTTCGCCGATTGCGACAAAAACGATGTAAAACACCAGCAGTTTCATGGTCTGCGAAGCCCCCGATGCGCAGCGCCCATGCGGCTTGTGCATAGGGGCCCATCCGGCAACAGGGGGCAAGGAAACGCTGCGTAAAAAATGGTATAGGCGTGCCGCCTTCCGCCGTCAGCAAAGCCTCCTGTGCCGCCACAATCATCGCGCCTCACGCAATTGGCGATCACGACTGCTCCGGTCGTTTTCGTGCTGCTTTGGAGCACCGGCTTCATAGGCGCCCGCTATGGCCTGCCTTACATCGAGCCGCTGACGTTCCTGGCCGTGCGCATGGTCTTTGTCGTCGTCCTCATGGCGTTGATCGCGGCCATCGGAGGTGCGCGTTTCCCAAGCCGGCCGGACATCGCCCATAGCCTCGCGGCCGGCGCGTTGGTGCACGGGCTCTACCTTGGCGGCGTGTTCACGGCGATCAGCCAGGGCGTGCCGGCCGGCATATCGGCGCTGATCCCGGGGTTGCAGCCGATCCTGACCTCGACGATCGCCAACCGCTTCATGGGCGAGACGGTCACCCGCATTCAGTGGCTCGGCCTCGTGCTCGGTCTCGTGGGCGTCGTCCTGGTGCTGCACGACCGGGACATCGTGATGGCGGGCTCGCCGCTTCGGCTGGTTTGCCAGCTTTCTCTCGCTGATCGGCATCACGCTCGGCACGCTCTATCAGAAGCGTTATTGCGGCGGCATCGACTGGCGCGCGGGCAATCTCGTTCAGTATTTCGGTGCGGGCATCCTGTTCGCGATCGGCGCCTTTGCATTCGAGACGCGCGTGATCCACTGGAGCGGCGAGCTCATCTTCGCGCTCGCCTGGCTGGTGCTGGTTCTGTCGATTGCAGCGGTGGGTCTGATGTACTGGCTGATCCGGCGCTCGGCGGCGACCGGCTTTGCGAGTCTTTTCTATCTGGTGCCGGCGGTCACGGCGTTGTTCGCCTATGGCCTGTTCGGCGAGCGGCTCGACGCGCTGTCGGTTTTCGGCATGCTGGTTTGCGCCGTCGGCGTTGTGCTGGTCAATCGGGGCGCGGCGAAGCCGGGAACAGCTGACCGTTATTTTCCGCGCTCGAGAACGAGCTGGGTCTGCGTCACCAGCGCGCACAGCTTGCCGTCGCCGCGCGTGATGCGCGTCTGCCAGACCATGGTGGTGCGGCCGCGATGCAGCGGCGTGCATTCGGCTTTCGCGACGTCGCCGATCGGCACGGCCGCGAAGAAATTGGTCTTGCTTTCGATCGTGGTGGTGGATTGGCCGGGCTTGAGATTGGCGGTCGTTGCGGTGCCGCCGAGATTGTCGGCAAGCGCCATGAGGGCGCCGCCATGCATGATGCCGAAGCGGTTGTTGAGGTCGTCGCGCGCGACCAGTTCGGCGGTGACCCGCTCGGGCGAAACATGGGTGATCTTGAGGCCGAGAAATTCGGCAAATGGCGGTTGCTTGTTGGCCGCTTCGTTCATTCAATGCTCCCAGCGGGCGAAAACAAACAATAAGGGCGCGGACGTTATCGTCCGCGCCCTTTGTGTGCAATCTGCGGTCCGCTAGCCGCGCGGCTGCGGCACGATGCGGATATAGGGCCGCGGCGCCTTGAACCCTTGGGGCCAGATCTTTTTGGCTTCTTCGTCGGTGACCGATCCGGCGATGATCACGTCTTCGCCCTGTTTCCAGTTCGCGGGCGTTGCGACGCGATGCTTGGCGGTCAGTTGCAGGGAGTTGATCACGCGCAACACCTCGTCGAAGTTGCGGCCCGTCGTCATCGGGTAGACCAGGATCAATTTGATCTTCTTGTCCGGGCCGATGATGAAGACGTTGCGGACGGTCTGGTTGTCGGCCGGCGTGCGGCCTTCCGACGTGCCGCCGGTGGCCGCCGGCAACATGCCGTAGGCCTTCGAAATCTTCAGTTCGGGATCGCCGATCATCGGATAGTTCGGCGCAAAGCCGACGACCTCTTTGATGTCGACCGCCCACTTCTTGTGGTTGTCGACCGGATCGACCGAGATGCCGATGATTTTGGTGTTGCGCTTGTCGAATTCCGGCTTGAGCCGGGCCATGGTGCCGAGCTCGGTGGTGCAGACGGGTGTGAAGTCCTTCGGATGCGAGAACAAAATGCCCCAGGAATTGCCCAGCCAATCGTGAAATCGGATTTTGCCTTCCGTGGTATCCGCCTCGAAATCAGGTGCGGTATCGCCAATCGCCAACGCCATGACCAACCTCCACTCAAATTGCTATGAAGTCGACCCTAATATAGTCGACAGTGCCTGTGGTGGAATAGGGCGCGTGCCAAAGAGCATCAACGCGCGGCCATACGCGGATAGGGAGAACAAACGCTTATCGTGCTAAGGCACCGGGTGGAAAAGCATTTTCTGCCTGATGCGGTGGCGGTGATTGACTTTTCCAAATTGACGCAGCAAGCCAAATATCCGGCACCTGGGGCCACTGACACGGCATGTTCAAGCGTATCCTGATCGCCAATCGCGGCGAAATCGCCTGCCGGATCATCAAGACCGCGCGCAAGCTGGGCATCGAAACGGTCGCCGTCTACTCGGAGGCCGACCGCGACGCGCTCCACGTCGCTATGGCGGATAGCGCGATCGCGATCGGCCCGCCGCCGGCCTCCGAAAGCTACCTGGTGATCGAAAAGATCGTCGCCGCCTGCAAGCAGAGCGGCGCGGAGGCCGTGCACCCGGGCTACGGTTTTCTCTCCGAGCGCGAGGCGTTTCCGAAAGCGTTGTCTGCTGCCGGCATCGTCTTTATCGGGCCGAACCCGAAGGCGATCGCGGCGATGGGCGACAAGATCGAGTTGAAGAAGGCGGCCGCGGCTGCCAAGGTGTCGACCGTCCCCGGTCATCTTGGGGTGATCGAAAATGAAGCGGAGGCCGTCAGGATTGCGGAGGAGATCGGCTATCCCGTCATGATCAAGGCGAGCGCGGGGGGCGGCGGCAAGGGCATGCGCATTGCGCACAGCAAGGCCGACGTGAAGGAGGGGCTTGCGCGCGCGCGCTCGGAGGCAAAGTCGTCGTTCGGCGATGAGCGCGTTTTCATCGAAAAGTTCATCACGGATCCGCGCCATGTCGAAATTCAGGTGCTTGGCGACAAGCACGGCAATGTCATCCACCTCGGCGAGCGCGAATGCTCGATCCAGCGCCGCAATCAGAAGGTCATCGAGGAGGCGCCTTCGCCGCTGCTCGATGCCACGACTCGCAAAAAAATGGGAGAGCAGGCGGTCGCGCTGGCGAAGGCGGTCGGCTACGACAGCGCCGGCACGGTCGAGTTCGTCGCGGGGCAGGACAAGAGTTTCTATTTCCTGGAAATGAATACGCGACTGCAGGTCGAGCATCCGGTGACCGAGCTGGTGACCGGGATCGATCTGGTCGAGCAGATGATCCGGATCGCTGCGGGCGAGAAGCTTGCGATCAAGCAGAGCGAGGTCAAATTCGACGGATGGGCCGTCGAAAGCCGCGTCTATGCCGAAGATCCCGTATCGAAATTTTCTTCCGTCCACGGGGCGGCTGACACGCTACCGGCCTCCGGAAGAGCAAACCGCCAACGGCGTGACGGTGCGCAACGACACCGGCGTCTACGAGGGCGGCGAGATTTCGCTCTACTACGACCCCATGATCGCCAAGCTCGTGACGCATGCGCCGACGCGGGCGGCGGCGATCGCTGCGCAAAGCGATGCGCTCGATGCATTCGTGATCGACGGCATCCGCCACAATATTCCGTTTCTCGCCGCGCTGATGGCGCATCCGCGCTGGCAGGCCGGGAAGCTTTCGACCGGCTTCATCGCCGAGGAGTTTCCGGGCGGCTTTCATGCGGTCGCGCCGCAGGGCGAGGCGGCAAAAGTGCTTGCAGCGGTCGCTGCTGCCATCGACCACGTGCTCGGCGAGCGCAAGCGGCGCATTTCGGGACAATTGGGCGGCAAAACCGTGATGCGGGAGAGCGAGCGTGCGGTGTGGCTGGGCAAAGAGGAAGTACGCCTGACCGTGAAGCGCGAGACCGGCGTGATCGAGGTCCGGATTTCACGACGGCAAGGCCCGCGCGTCCCGCGTCGTGTCGGACTGGAAGCCGGGCGCGGCGGTCTGGAACGGAACGGTTGACGGTCATCCGGCAACCGTTCAGGTGCGCGCGATCCCGAACGGTTTCGCGTTGTCCTACCGCGGCGTCGAGACCCGCGCCTATGTCTATACCGAGCGCGAGGCCGGCTACGCGCGGCTGATGCCGGTGAGAAAGGGAGGGGACACCGGCAAGCAGGTCGTATGCCCGATGCCGGGGCTGGTGGTTTCCATTGCCGTCATGGAGGGGCAGGAGGTCAAGGCCGGGGAGACAGTCGCGGTTGTCGAAGCGATGAAGATGGAAAATGTGCTGCGCGCCGAGATTGACGGAACGGTCAAGAAGATCAACGCCAAGCCGGGCGACAGCCTGTCGGTGGACGCCGTGATTTTGGAATTTGCCTGAAGCCGCGATTGCTCGAGGCTTTTGCGCTCACTCTGCGCGCGCTGCCAGTAATTCTTGTCGCCGGCCGAGCCACAGGCCGTTGATCAGCCAGATCGCGGCCAGTCCAATCGCGATCGCAGCCATAAGAGCGGAGCCAAAACCGGTCATAGCGATCAGCGCGTAAGCCCAGGCGCCAACCTGATCGCCGCCGCGATACACAACGGTATCGATAAAGCTCTTCGCCTTGTAGCGGTCCTCGCGCGGCACCACGGTGTAGAGCACCTCGCGGGTCGGTCGCGCGATGGCGTAGTCGCTCGAGCGGCGCAAGACCTGGAACACGACCAGCGTCGACATGGCCGGCAAAGCCGCCAAAGCACCGAACCCAAGCAAAGTAAGCGCGGGCAAAATTGCGAGCGTCAGGCCCACTCCGAAGATGCCGACGATGCGGCCGGTGAAAAAGAGCTGCACGACCAACGTAATCACGTTCACCACAAGGTCGATTTGCGCAAAGAACGCGGTCTGCGCGCCGCGATCATGAAAATTGTCGCGCACGAGGCTTGCCTGCTGGAAATAGAGGAACGTCGCGGTGATCGCGAACAGCAGAATGAAAAGGCTGACATTGGCGAGATAGGCCGACTTGAAGGGATGCGTGATGCCGGCGAGCACACCGCCGCCGATCGGTTGGCTGGCCGCCTCCTGCGGGCGCGCGTTAAGCGTCTCCGACAGCCGCGACAAATGCCGCACGCTGAAGACCGCGACTTCGAGCAAGACGATCGCGCCGACGAGCAAGAGCGGCGTCGGCACGTGCCGGGCGAAGGTTGCGGTGATACTCGAGCCCGTAATCGCGCCGATGGTTGCCCCGGCCGCGATGAAACCGAACAGCCGCTTGCCTTGCTCGGAATTGAAGGTGTCGACGATCAGCGCCCAGAACACCGACACGACGAACAGGTTGAAGATCGAGATCCAGATGAAAAACGCCCGCCCGATCCAAATGGTCTGCACGGCGTCGGCAAAATGCAGCGCAATCGCGAACAGCAGGATGTTGGCGGCGAAGAACCGGTAGGTGATGGCGATGAAGCGCGTGCGCGGCAACGTCTTCACGAGATAGGCATAGGGGACGTTGAGCAGCAGCATGCCGATCAGCGTGCCGGTGAACAGCCACTGCAGATTGTTGACGCCGCCGGCGACCCCCATCTGGTCGCGGATCGGGCGCATGATGTAATAGGAGGACAGGACCGAGAAGATGTAGAGCCAGGCCCAGCCCAGCGCCGGCGCTTCGCCGGGCCTGAGCTTGCGCCAGCCGGCCCAGGAAGGCGTGGAAAAAGCCGCCGGCGCTTGCTTCGGCGCCGGCGGCTTCCGTATCTTGCGTCATTGATTGACCCCGAGCGCCTTGCGCAGTTCGGAAACCGACATGCGCTTTGCCGAACAGCGGGCTGGGTGGGGCAAATTCCTTGGCGCGCGCGAGCGGCACTTCGACAGGCTCGAAGCCGGCGTCGCGCACGATTTGCGCGGCGATTTTCATCGCGCCGGCATCGTCGCCGGCAATCGCCACGCCAAGCTTTTCGCCGGATCGATGCGCTTCGCTTGCGAACTTGCCCGCGCCGGTTGAATTAAATGCCCGCACCAGCCGCGTACCGGGCAGATGTTCGACATCGGCTTCGCCGACGCCTTTTTCCTGCGCTGCTTTGGCGATGTCGCCGTCGCGCGGATATCACGGGGTTCGAGGCATTGAGCACGACCTTGCCGGCGAGCGCTTTCGGCATTGTCACGACCGACCTGCGGCAGGGCCGAGTAGGGGACCGCGATGAGAATGACGTCGCCGAACGCGGCGGCCTGCTCGACTGTGCCGGCACTGGCGTTGGGGCCGGCATCCTCGACCAGTTTCTTGAGCTCGTCGGGATGGCGCGAGGAGAACATAACGGGATGACCGGCTTTGGCGAGCAGCGTGCCGACGGTGCCGCCGAGGCGGCCGGAGCCGATCACGCCGATCTTCGGCGGTCCGCTCTGCGCCAGCCCGCGGCTCGCGGGTATCGTGAGGGCGCCCGCCGCAGTGCCAGCTGCGAGCGCGAGCAATGTACGACGTGAAAAAATAACTCTGTCATTTTTGCTCACGTATGCTTCCCTTCCGGTTGGCCGGGCACATTAGGCTCCGGCAAGCCGGCGAAGCACATCACAGGCTTTCCGACGTGCCAATTCACACTGGCGTTATGCCGTGGCCCGCATAAAGTTCGTATCAATGACGCTGTGTTTGCTCATGGATCGAACACGGATCGCCGCGGCATGGCGCGGTGATTGATCATTGTTGGACGCTGACCGGCCGATGAGCCAGGAACCGCCATCACCTCGCGGCGTTGGTTCCCGATACCATTGGAGGGAGGCCATGCGCAACAAAACCGCAAGGGCGGCGACAATCGCCTGACCAAGCCGACCTGGAAACCAACATCGCGCCGGACGCATTGCGTGACGATTTGCGGCGGCGCGATCAGCAGGAGACCCCGCCCAATTCAATGCCGCCACGCGACGACGAGCGGCCGGGCGAAGTGCCGGCCGGCGGCGGGTTCACCCCGACGCCTGATGGCGGCAACGACCAGCATCCGATCCATGACGAGGATCAGGAAGACGCAACGCCTGAAGACTACGAGCGTGAAATCGACCAGCTGGATGCCGACAAGCGGGCGCGCTGACGCAGCGGTCAAAGTTCTGCTATGCCGGGGCGATGACCCTCTACTTCGCCTATGGCTCCAACATGAACCGGGCCGGCGATGACGCGCCGGTGCCCGAACGCGCGGGCAATCGGGCCGGCCGTTCTTGAGGGATACCGTTTCTTCGTCGGCCTCGAAGGGTGGGGTTCAGTCGCGCCAAGCGCGGGCGATGTCGTGCACGGCATCCTCTGGCGTCTGACGCCGCGCGATATCGCGGCATTGCACGCCTACGAGCTGCTGCACCAGGGCCTCTATGATGTCCGCCATCTGCCGGTACGGACTGAAGGGCGGCGCGCGCGGGCGATGATCTACCTTCTGCGGCGGCGCGCGTTCGGCAAGCCGCGGCCGGGTTATGTCGAGATGATCGCCGCGGCGGCGCGCGGATGGAAACTGCCGGAGCCTTACATCAGGTCGGTCGAGCGATGGTCGGCATCACGCTGGACCGGGTGCGCGTGTCATCGACGCAGGAGACAGACGCGTGAGCGATCGCGTGATCCGCCATATCGTCGTCCGCGGCCGTGTCCAGGGCGTAGGCTATCGCGCTTTTGTCGAGGATGAAGCGCATCAACGTGGCCTGCAGGGCTGGGTGCGCAATCGCCGTGACGGCTCGGTCGAGGCCGTGTTCGCTGGTCCTGCTGCCGATGTCGAGGCTGCGATCGAAGCGTGCCGGCGCGGGCCTTTCTCGGCGCATGTGAGCGCACTCGATCAGCGCGAAGGGACCGAGGTCGATCTCGCGGCACGAAGCGGCGATTTTTCCGTGCTGCCGACCGTTTGACCGGCCATTGGCCCGAATAGCCTGTCGAACTCGCGCCGCAATACTGCATCCACGTCGGTCATGGACGCACGAACTTTGAGATCGGCGAGGCTGGTTACGCCGTAGCGCGTTTCGTTGACGCCGCAGGGCACGATGCCGGAGAAGTGCGACAGATCCGGTGCGACGTTGAGCGCCATGCCGTGCAGTGTCACCCACTGCTTCACGCGGATTCCGATCGCGGCGATCTTGTCCTCGCAGCCTTCGCCCTTGTCAGGCCGGCGCACCCATACGCCGATCCGGTCGTCACGCCGCTCGCCCACGACGTCGAAGGAGGCGAGCGTGCGGATGATCCATTCCTCCAGGCTGGCGACAAAGCGGCGCACATCGGGGGTGCGGCGCTTGAGATCGAGCATGACGTAGGCGACGCGTTGTCCCGGACCGTGATAGGTCAGCTGCCCGCCGCGCCCGCTCTCGTGGACCGGAAACCGCGCGTCGAGGACGTCGCCCGCATTGGCGCTCGTGCCCGCCGTATAAAGGGGCGGGTGCTCGAGCAGCCAGACCAGCTCCGGCGCGCGTCCCCGCGGCGATGGCGGTCGCGCGCGCGTCCATGGCGGCGACCGCCTCCTCGTAGGACGACGGGGGAATCGCTCACGCGCCACTCGGCCGGCGCCGATCCGGCAGGCGCGGGAAGCCCGACAATCAAGGCGTTTCGTGCGTTAACCACTCATTCACCATACCGTGGTGACCTGACGCTTGCCCGCCGGACGCGCGGAACGACAACAAGGAAACAAGCGTGGCCACACTCGACAAGGTTGCCGTCGACATCACCGTGGTGCTTGGCACCACATCTATGCCTATCCACCAGGTTCTGCGACTGGGTCGCGGCGCCATCATCGAGCTCGACGCCTCCGAAGACAGACGCGGTGAGCATCCTTGCCAATAATCTGCCGGTGGCCAAGGGCACCGTCGTCGTGAACGGCAATCGCATCGCCGTCAACGTCGCGGAGCTGCTGCCGCGGCCGCCGGATATGCGCTAGCCGCAGCAAAATCAGGCCTGCGGCGAGGGTGCCCGGGTCTTGTCCCTCTACATCCTATTTGTTACATGGACCGCCATCATCAGGACGCGGGGTTTCGAGCCTTTCGTCCTTCTCCCCATGAGCATGATGCCGAAAGGCGGGAACCGGCGTACGGACCAGATCGTGCTCGACAAAATGCGGCCGTGGCGGAATTGGTAGACGCACTAGCTTGAGGTGCTAGCATCGAAAGATGTGGAGGTTCGAGTCCTCTCGGCCGCACCAGACAATGATGATGTCGATTTTCATTTTACAGTACCAACTCTTTTTGTCGCCAAAACCCAAAACTCGAATATTTCGGTCGGTGACACTGGGTGTCCGCTTTTGCGGTCGCAATTAGGGGTAAAGCGGACATGACTTTTTGCAGTGCGAATGTCCGCTTTTGACCCAAAGCGGACATTCGGCTGCCGCCATCAATGTTTGCTTTCGGGGTAAATCGTCGCTCGTCGCGACTATTTATTCTCGGAGGATAGCGTTAGTTGTTTCGAAGTGCGTCGTAACGCAACGGATCTCTCGGCTAGGATCGGAGAACGACCACACGAACTGGCGGTGGGGTATTCGGATTTGCAAGAATGCGCTGGGTCGTCTTGTTGTTTAAACGACCGAGCTTGTGTTTCTTCTTTATGATCGTCCAGGCCGTGGCTCGATGAACGCCGAGCGCTTTCGCCTGCTGGTCTAGTTTCGTGTACCCGCTCGCGATCAGCGCGTCTCTAATGCGTACCACCATTGGCGATCTCCTTGAGAAAGCCCAAGGTAACGCCCCAAAAATATCGGATCAGGTCCAACGCGCTGCGCGCAATGACACAAATCGAAAAGGTCAGCGCTGGTGACGCAATTGCACTAGCCGGGGGCGGGACGCTATTGGCACAAAAAGGACATGAGCTAGAGCACTGCACATGGCCGCTTTCGGGGGTAAAGCGGACATGAGACCGCTCTCCGCCACCGGCCTCGCAGCGCCAGGCTCGGCGCGCTGGGGTGCCCGAATTGTTTGCGTGCAAACGTGGTCAAGCAGCAACAATTCACGAGAATTCGTAACCGCAACCGCTTTGCGTCCACCGAACGGCCACAAATCATTGTAGGGATGTTGGCCCCGACCTCGGGGGCTGTCCGGGGACGGGGAAGAGATCGGGGCCGCGCCCTCTTGGGAAAAAGCCGCCCCGATATTACGACTACTCCCATGTCCTACATCATCAACATTTCGTGACCCCGCGCGCGCGACATCAGGTCGCGGCGAGTTGACCCTTTGGTCCAACTTTAGTTGTGTGGTCAAGCGTGACAAAGAATTGTTGGCCCGTAACGTCCTTTGGCGTTGCGGGTCTTTTCAGGAATGAAGCCAAGTGGACTTCATCGAAAGATATTTAGGTTTTTCGCCTGATGGTGGCGATGGATCGTTTGAAGCCATGTTGCTGCTAGCGTTGGTTACGGTAATTACCGGCGCAGGGATGGCCTTCTTCCACAAACGTTATAAGCATAACTAGATAAAGTGCGTCCGCACCCCACTCTTCGCCACCGGCCTCGGCGCGTTGGGTCTGCTCGGCTGGCGCAGGAAGCGGAATGTGCTAAGCCGCCTGATCAAAATGGTATGTGGCCGGGAAACCCTCGGGCGAACCGCCGCGAGGCGGTCTTTTTTGTTGCGCAGTAGTCTCATGAATGTCCGCTATTGGCACAAAGCGGACATTTGTTATTGCACTGCATATGTCCGCTTTCGGGGGTAAAGCGGACATGCCTTTTTGCTCTGCATA
Source organism: uncultured Alphaproteobacteria bacterium (assembly GCA_963794665.1). Taxonomy (GTDB): domain Bacteria; phylum Pseudomonadota; class Alphaproteobacteria; order Rhizobiales; family Xanthobacteraceae; genus Pseudolabrys. The sequence goes on from CAWCEW010000025.1 coordinate 87,816, forward strand.
TGTCTGCTTTTGACCCAAAGCGGACATCCAGCGTTCTTGTCGCCAACGGGTAAATCCGTACCGTCTCGATCACAATAGAACTTGTTGCCCATTGCGACTACGATGTGTGGCGCAAAACGGACCGCGCGACAGCGCTCCGATGCTCAGCACCTTCAAAATTCGCAACTTAGATACGGGAGGCCAACATGATTAGCAAAATCGTGATCGCTGCCGCCACAGTAGCAGCAGTGGGCTTTGCTCAACCGGTCTATTCAGCCACCGAGCAGAAACAACTCGGCAGCGTCCATTTCGAAACGTCTTGCAAACCAGAGCGCAAAAGCTGTTCGACCGCGCCATGCTGTATCAGCATTCGTTCTGGTACAGTGCATCACGCCGCACTTTTGAGGAGGTACTCAAAGCAGACTCGCAGTGCGGCATGGCCTATTGGGGCATTGCCTTAAGCTTGCTGTACAATCCTCATGCACCCCCGCCGCCAGATAATCTTCCACTCGGTCTGGAGGCCGTCCAAAAGGGCAAGACAGTGGGCGCAAAAACGCAGCGCGAGCGAGATTATATTGATGCAATCGCTGCGATGTATGTGGATTACGACAAACTCGATCATCGCACGCGCGTCCAGAATTATCTTAAGGCGGAGGAAAAGCTGGCGCAGCGTTATCCGAAGGATGACGAAGCACAGATTGCTTACGCGATTACGCTCAACGTGGCGGCTTCACCCACTGATAAGACTTACGCCAACCAGCTCAAAGGAGCGGCGTTGTTGGAGCCAATCTTCAAACGACAACCGAACCACCCGGGTGTCGCACACTATCTCATCCATCTGTATGACTATCCGCCAATCGCCGAGAAAGGCCTCAATGCGGCCAAGCGTTATGCAAAGATCGCGGCTGCCGCGCCACACGCACAACACATGCCATCGCACATCTTCACCCGTGTGGGACTCTGGAACGAATCGATCACCTCAAATAAAGAATCGGCCCGAATCGCCAAACTCGATGGCGAGACGCAGGATCAAGCGCATGGGATGGACTACCTAGTCTATGCGTATTTGCAGTTGGCGCAGGACAAGAAGGCGCGAGCAGTCATTGACGAATTGACCGCTGTTAACTTTAAGGTCGACCGTTTTGCAGGCCCGTATGCGGTGGCGGCAAGTCAAGCGCGATATGTGTTTGAACGCGGCGATTGGAAGGCGGCTGCTGAGCTTCAGGTGCGACCGACCAAATACCTTTATGCCGATGCAATCACGTATTTTGCTCGCGCGGTCGGCGCCGCGCGATCCGGTAATCCAAATGCCGCCAACGCGGATGTCGCCAAACTCGGTGAACTGCGCGACAAGCTGCGAGACGCAAAAGACGCCTACTGGTCAGGGATTGTCGATATCCAACAAGCAGATTGCAAGCGCCTGGGTGCTTCATGCCGAGGGTAAATATGATGAAGCCGTCAAGCTCATGAGCACTGCGGCGGACGCGGAAGATAAAACGGAAAAGCATCCTGTTACGCCTGGACCGCTTGCGCCGGCACGCGAGCTTTATGGTGCAATGCTGCTTGACCGCGGCATGGCAAAAGAAGCGCTTGAAGCTTATGAAGCTGTGCTCAAGAAAGAGCCCAATCGGTTATCGACCTATGTAGGGGCCGCCAAGGCTGCGAGCAAAGCCGGCGAGGCCGCGAAAGCAGAGCAATACACCGCAAAAGTCATGATGCTCACAAAGGACGCCGATACGAAGAGGCCCGATGTGATGGAATTGCGCGTAAGCAAGAGCAATTAAAGCAAAGTTGCATAGCGGTAGTGGATGGCCGGTCAACGCCGGCCATCAAGTCCGCATAGTTCAAATCTCAGCGATATCTGCTATTGGCACAAAGCGGACATTCCTGTTTGCACCGCACATGTTCGGTCGGATTGCCGGAATGTCCGCTACTAACCCAGTGCTTTTTCGCGTCTCGACGCTGATTGCCCCGCAGGCCTTGGCTAAAGGGTAAAGTTTGCCAAGGGCCGCGAAGGCATTTGCGGGTCAGGGGAATTAATAGTCCCGCGAACGTAACTCAAGCGGTCCAACAAGACGGGCGTGTGACAGTCACGCGTCTGATTTTCGAGCAATGTCAGCTGTCGGACAGACGAGAACTTTTGGCGCATTAAGATTTTTAAATGCCTGGTCTGATCGAAACCGATAAAAATAGGACCGAGTAAAAGTCTCGCTGTGAGGGGCTGCCATGCGACCGTTTCAAGTATTTCCGCGACGGCGGATGATTCCGCATCCGTGCTGCGAACTCTGCGATGCCGATATGTGGCTTATCAGCATCGAGCCGGACACACCCGGACACGACAGGCGCACGTTTGAATGCCCAAGGTGCCAGCACGTAGTGATTGAGGTCGTGCAGTATCGGGAACTAGAAAACGGCAAGCTGATTTGAATTGATCTCCTCCTACGGAACTAGAGGGGGCCGCAGCTCACGCTACGACCCCCGTCGCGCGCCCAGGGGAATCAAGGGTAATGATGGGCGCGACGACGTTGGATTAATCCCCTCGGGGACACATGGTTTCGGCGCTACAAAAACGTCAGAACTGGCCGTAATAATATCGCCGAACTTTACGGGCCTCACTATCGCGCATTCCGCTGCGACGCGTGGCATGCCTCCTTTTGGGAGCAGAACGGACATCGGGTGGGCCCGGCACCACATGGGATCGGCCGCGAATGGCGCTAAGTAACCATACGGCCTACGCGCGCTTTGCTTCGTCTTACCACCGGCGCCAACAGCCCAGCCGCCCGGCCAACGGGCATTGCCAGTTGGGGACTCCAACCGCGTTGAAAAGGAGAACCCGAAGCGGTCGTCGTACCGGCCGTTGTCGCTCGCAACGAGAGCTTCGGTCGAAGGCTCGCGCGTTATGAAGCCGCCCTGGGGCTGATTGCTCAGCACCGCGACAAACTCGGTGCGATAGTTGGTCTCGGCGCTCAGCGGCTCGTCCGAGACGATGATCGAGGATCGCGGCAATGCGGTCGGCCCAATGCGATCGATCACATCCTGCGGGATGGTGATGCGGTCGAGCGCATTCTTGGCGTCGTCCGCGTCGTCGATCGTGACTGCGGTCCAGCGCAGGCCGGCGTCCTTGCGCGCCATCGCGGTGAACACATGCGTGCCGATCCGCTTCTCGGGATTGCGGATCGTGACCGGGACCTCGATGCTGAAATCGAACACTTCGCCCCCGTCCGGCCACGGTTTGTGCGTGTTGCGCCGCACGTAAAGCTTCTGCGTGGCGCGGCTGATGTAGATCGAGACCGGCACGAGCGCGAGTTTCGCATCGAGCGCCGCCTTGGCGGTGGCGGCCTTCCTGGCCTCGGCCGCCTTGACGGCCTCCTTTGCAGCGGCGGCATCGGGCTTCGACTTCGCGTCGGCCGTTGCGGTGTCGAGCTGCTTCCCCGCTTCCTCGACCCTGGAAGCGGCCTTCTGCCTCCGCTCCTCGGCCCGCTCCTTCGCCTGGTCCGTTTTTGCGGCCGCGAGCGCCTTGTCGGCGGCCGCGAGTTCGGCATCGGCGCGGGCCTTGAGCGATGTCAGCTTGCGCAGCGACGCCGCGAGCGACGCTGTCTCGCGCGCCGCTGCCGCGGCAGCTTTCTTGGCCGGGTCAACGGCCTTGGCGGCTTCCGCGGCCTCGCGGGCGAGCGTCTCGGCCCGCGCCGACGCAGCCGCGATGGCCTCCGCCTTCGGGACGAGAAGCGCCGGATGGGAAAAATCGACCGGGGCTGGATCGTCCGGCGCGATGATCACCCGCATCCCGATCCGCGTCTTGTTGAATAGCTTATCGGCAAAGCCGAAGGGCATCCGCACGCAGCCGTGCGAGGCCGCATAGCCGGGCAACGGCCCGCCGTGCAGCGCGATGCCGTTCCAGGTGATGCGCTGCATGTGCGGCATCCAGGCGTCGTCATACATGTTCGAGCGGTGGTCGACCTCTTTATCGACAACGGCGAAGACGCCGGCCGGCGTCTCGCGTTCCTTGATGCCGGTCGATACCGGCGCGCGCAGGATCCAGCCGTCGGCGTCGTAGAACGTGACTTGCTGGGACTTGATCGACACGATCGCCATGATCGGCTCACCGGCCTCGCGCGGCGCCGTCGCCTCTTGGGGTTGCGCGGGGCGCGCCTGTTTCGGCGCGGCGTCGGCAGTCAGCGCCGTCAGTGCGGCCATCGCCGCGAGCGTCACAATGGCGGCAGGCCCCCAGCGCCGCACGGCCACGGTAGATTGCGCCGTCGTAAATCGATTTACCATGCCATGCCCGATTGGAATGCG
>CAWCEW010000026.1:0-268671 GCA_963794665.1 uncultured Alphaproteobacteria bacterium
GAGCTACGCCGCCTTTCGGCTTCGTTTTACACTCGGTTCGAAATGCTCACGCGGCGCCATAAACATCCAGGTCACCAGCACAAATGGTGCGGTCAGTGCTGGAATGGCGAATGGCGTCAACGCGACATTCAGCGCCGCTTGCGCGACGACCGTCATGGCCGTACCCAACGCAGTGAACAAGGCGACCCGAAGGCTCGGCCGGTAGAATACGGTGCCGAGCGCGATGGCGGTCAGGACGGGACTGAACCCCAGCAGTCCGCCGGTGATCAAATCGCTTTCTGCGCCGAGAAGATGCGCAACAATTACGGCCAGTATTGCGCCCGCAAGCGCAAATGCGGCGGCTGCAAGCGAATTAACCGCCAATCCGGCCAGCAACAGCAGCGCAGACAAGCCGTTCCCTTTCAGAAACACTTGCGAAATGCTGTGCAACGTACCTTGCACAAAATCGCTAAACCGAAGCGGGTCCGACGCAACCGCCTGGAAGGCGCCGACAACCTTGCCGGTCGGTAGTGCGGCACCCGTCAGCCCGGCAAATCCGTAGGTCGCCAGAAGAAGAAGCCAGGTCGTAATCACAAATGGAAAGGTCAAAGCGGCGCCCCATGGCGTCACCAGCTTGACCGTCCACATCATGACAATTGTTGAAACAGCGCCTCCAAGTATCACATATGCCCAAAGCAGCGGACCCGGCGCCAGAAATGTCGCGAGCGCCAATCCCACGAGAATACCGTTGAAGCCGTAGAGACCTGCGGCCAACGATTTTTCGTCGGCGCGAACCCAGTATGCCGTAAGCGTTGCTGCGACGAGCGCCACGATTCCTCCAATCGCTATCCGTGGCGCGCCGGCGGCATAGGAGCCCCAGATGATGGCAGCGAGAAACAGTGCGCCGCTTAGCGGATTGTCCTGAAGCATGACCTGCCCTGTGCCGCGCAGGTTGATGTCGACGAAACGCAGACCCGCAGACGACACACACAGCTTTTCCCAGCCTGCCAAAAGTTCCTTCATTATCGACTCCTGCAATGCAGTGAACTGTGATTTGGCGATTGTGTCCGTGCTCGGTTTGACGTTCAGCGCCAGAGAAATGGTTGCGGGAGGTCGGCGCCCGTCACCTCCTTGCGAACAAGGCCCCAAAACTCGCGTATCTTCGTCTTGACCTGCGCGCACTCCCGGCCGACGACCTTGAAGATAAGGCCGGCATCGTTGGGAAGCCGGCAGGCGCCACAGGCCACACCGCGTGAGAGGTCGACATCGGCCTGCTACGCGCGCATAAATTTGCTCGGCTTTGTCTTTGGGCGTGCACAAGATCACGTTGCCGAATACATCGAACGAGTCCATCACACCGGTCTGCCGCATTGAATATCGCTGCGGGTCGATGATCAGCTTTTCGGTGAATAGCAGCCGACCGTCCGGACGAGAGGCGGTCGCGGCGATCGATAACAACGTGGCGCCAAAGCATTCGTCCGGATGATGATGCTTCCGCCCCGCTTGAATGATCTCCGAAAAGAGCAGCGTTGCCGAAGTCGGAATACAGATCCGCGTATCGCTGAGGTAGCGTGCTCGCCGGTGCGGAATCAGCGGATCGGGAAGCAGCTCCAAATAGGATTCCTCGCCAAGCGTTATCGTCTGCGTCTGTGCCGCATAATTGGCATCCATCGTGTGAATTTTGGTCGCGGATTGCGTGGTCACATGCGCCTGCGCGCGCGGTCCGAGCTCGATCTCGAGCGCAAGGCGGTCGCCCTGCAAGAGACAACCGGTTGTGGTGATCATGAATACATGGGCAAGCCCCGGCACACCGTCGTCACAGTAGATCGCGCGTTGGGCCATGTACGGCGCGCGGCGGTCAAGGTCCGCGAGGATCGTTTGCTTGCCGCGCAATTCGAAGCCGAGACGCAAGAAGCCCGTCTTGCCCACCGTGCCGCTTTTCATCTGCGCCGGTTCGTCCTGAAACGGCGCAAATTCCTTAGCCGACGCACCAAGAGCTTCGGCGGCATGCCAAGGTCGCGGCGACCGACGACGTCACGCCGACCTCTTTCGCGGCACCTCCAGGTCGAACAGCAAGTCCTGCACAATGAGCTCGACGAGTGCGGGAATTCCCTCGCCGGTCTTGCAATTGGTGAACAGGAACGGCTTGCTGCCGCGCATAAGGTGCGAATCTCGCTTCATGACGTCGAGGCTCGCACCGACGTGCGGCGCGAGGTCAGTCTTGTTGATGACCAGGATGTCCGATTGGGTAATCCCCGGCCCGTTCTTGCGTGGGATCTTGTCACCCGCAGCAACGTCAATCACGTAGATAAAATAATCTACCAGCGCCGGTGAGAACGTCAGCGTGAGATTGTCGCCGCCACTCTCGATCAATACGACGTCGCTGTCGGGGAAACGTGCCTCCATCTCTTCGACTGCGGCAAGATTCATACTCGGGTCCTCGCGCACTGCCGTGTGCGGGCACGCGCCGGTCTCAACCCCGAGGATCCGCTCCTGAATCAGAACGCCCTTGAGCGTTCGCTGCACTTGCTTTGCATCCTCCGTGGTCACGACGTCGTTGGTTATGATGAGTACCTTTATGCCGAGATCGAGCAGTCGCGGAGTGATGGTCTCCACGATTGCCGTCTTTCCGGAACCTACCGGCCCGCCTACCCCAATACGTACGATTTTCTTTTTCGACATTCGAATGTCCAATCAGGTCAACTCATGAACAGCCGCACATGCGCCTTGGTGTGAACGGCTGCGAGGATTTCTGTGAGTGGCGCATAGCCCGCCATATCCGACAGGCGCGCTTTGGCAGCGATCTGGTAGTCCGCGTCCACGCGGGCATTGAGATCATAGAGGATGCGCTTGCGTGTCCAGGTGGCTGATCCGCATCAGTCGGAGCGATGCGCCGAGGATCATCGCCGCCACCCCGTATTGATGAACAACAAACGCCTCCCTCGCAGAAAGATTTTGTACTGCGAAATTGATCGCCAGCGATATCGGGTAACATCCGGGCGTGGTACCGGCTTCGATGTACTCGCACCACCTGCGCAGAAACGGAAGATCGATGACTTGCAGCCCGATCTCGGTGAACTTCTTGCCCATACGGACTGTCATTGTCCGCGTTTCTTCAGACAGCTTGCGTGCAAACACGACGTTGTCGATCTGGACGAGCGCATCGAAGTCAGCCGCGGTCGCGGCGTTGTGCGCGGCAATCAGGGCGATTCCGTCGCCACGTGCCGCCTGTTCCACCGCGGTGCGTGCGTAGGCCGCAAGCGTCGCGGTATCCACGACGATGCCCTTTTGAATCGCGGATTCCAGGCCGCACGAAAACGAAAACCCGCCGATCGGGAACATTGAGTCCCCGAACTGCAACATCCGAGCGAGAAGCGCCGCCGTCCGCGGCCCGCCGGCACGATCACTTTGTATTGTCATCTGCGAAGACGCCGCCGGCGATCCATGGAAATGCACGTGGTCGCCGGAATGGCCATGGCTATGTGTGTGGGGACGCGTGGGGGAGCGACTGTGCACGTGCCCCGTTTCGGCATCGATGCTCGGCATAGGTTTCATGCACGTGAGAATGCACTTGGCCTTCGGCCCCGCCGAATAGCCGGCGCGATTCATGCGGCGCGAGATAGGGAACGACCTCGCTGCCCGGCACAAACTCATAACGAATGTCTTCGAAGCGATGCGTGTTCATAACGGAGGCCATTACCTTGCGGTCGACGGTAAGTGGCACATAGACATGATCGCCTTTGATTAGCGCGGGCCAGTGCTGGTTGCCGAGCGCGTGTCCCAGCTCCAGGCAGGTGCGCATCGCGATCTCGGGTGCGAGATGTGCCAAGCCGTCCAGATGGACGATCATGACTTCGCGCAGGCGTATCCGCACCGCGATGCCAATGGCCTTGCTCGGTTCCCAGACCAATATGTCGCCGTCGCGCATGACTGTCCCACGATCAAGTGCGACGGCAAGTTCGGTTCCTTTGGCAGTCTTTTTCCGGAAGCGATTTTTCTGCGCCTCCCACTGATCCAGTTCAAGAATATCGATGCTGGCACCGGACAATCGCTTCGCCCATTCGCGATCGTTGATGTTGCCGAGAACTGTTTCAATGATGACCATGGGGATGCTTGCTAGCTGAAGAAATATTTCTGATTGAGCGAAACCACCTTTAACGGCGGAACCGTTGCATGCACTCCATCGACGGTGACAGCGAATGTTTCCGGATCCACCTTGATATCTGGAGTGCCGGAATTGCGGACCATATCACGTTTGCGAACCTTGCGGATATTCTTGACGGGGATCACCTTCCGTTTGAGCCCCAGGCGCTTCTGGATACCGGCGGCGTGCGCTGCGCCAGAGACAAACGAAATGCAGTTTCTCGCCAGTGCATCGCCATATGCGCCGAACATCGGCCGGTAATAGACCGGCTGCGGCGTCGGCAGCGACGCGTTTGGATCACCCATAAGCGCCCAGCTGATCTGGCCATTCTTGATGATGAGTTTGGGCTTGGCACCGAAGAAGGCCGGCTCCCATAAGACCAGGTCCGCCATCTTTCCGACCTCGACCGAGCCCAGGACTTTCGAAATACCGTGCGTGATCGCGGGATTTATCGTGATCTTCGCCACGTAGCGCAGCACGCGGAAATTGTCGTTGCCTGGCGCATCCTCCGGCAGCTTGCCGCGGCCGGTCTTCATGGCATCGGCGGTCTGAATAGCGCGCAGCCAGCATTCCCCGATCCGTCCCATAGCCTGCGAGTCGCTCGAGAACATCGAAATCACGCCCAGATCCTGCAGAACGTTCTCGGCGGCGATGGTCTCGGCCCGGATGCGGCTCTCAGTGAACGCTACGTCAGACGGAATATCAGGACTGAGATGGTGGCAGACCATGATCATGTCGTAGAGCTCGGCCTGCGAATTGATGCCGTAGGGAAGCGTCGGATTTGTTGACGACGGGAGAACATTTGGCAGCGCGGAGATCCTGATGATGTCGGGCGCGTGCCCGCCTCCAGAGCCTTCCGTGTGGAACGAATGGACAGTACGTCCTTCGAAAGCATCGATCGTGTCTTCGACGAATCCGGATTCGTTCAATGTGTCGGTATGGATGCAGACCTGCACGTCCATCTCGTCCGCCACGGTGAGCGCGGAGCGAAGCACGGCCGGAGTGGTCCCCCAGTCTTCGTGACATTTAAAGCCCACCGCACCGGCCTCGATTTGCTCCACCAGCGCGGCCTTGCCGTGTCCATGCCCCTTGCCAAGGATGCCGACGTTGACAGGCCAGCCCTCGAAAGATTTCAGCATCATTTCGATGTTGCCTGGGCCCGGCGTGACCGTCGTGGCGTTGGAGCCATCTGACGGGCCCGTTCCTCCGCCAATCAAGGTCGTCGTTCCGTTGGATAAAGCGGCCTCTGCCTGCTGCGGCGAGATGAAATGGATATGCGTGTCGATACCGGCCGCGGTCAGAATCAAATGCGAGCCCGAAATCGCATCGGTGGCGAGACCAAGCTCCAAACCGGGCGTCACGCCATCCATGGTCTGCGGATTGCCGGACTTGCCGATGGCACAGATGAGTCCGTCCTTGACGCCGACGTCAGCTTTGACCACGCCTTGCACCGCGTCGATGATTGTGACGTTGGTGATGACAAGGTCAGGCGCCCCGGCCTTGCGCGTTAGCCGGTTGTCCATGCCCATGCCTTCGCGCAAGCTCTTGCCGCCCCCGAACACAATCTCGTCGCCAAGCCGGCCGCGCAGGTCGCGCTCGATCTCGACAAACAACCCGGTATCGCCCAATCGAATGCGATCGCCGACCGTTGGACCAAACAAATTGACGTATTCACTTACGGGAAATCGTAGCCATGGGATGTCCCTCAATTCACACACACTGCTTTCAAGCAGCTCAGGACTTCGAGCTAGCCGAGCGGAATCCACGCTTGCTTGCCAGTTTTACGGCCTTGGACTTCCGAGCGGCGGCATCCTTACCCGCCGTCGGGCCGTCGACGAGATTATTGAATCCGAAAACGGCCCGCTTTCCCCCAAACGGCACCAAAGCTACCTCGCGCTCGTCGCCCGGCTCGAACCGCATGGCGGTCGACGACGGAATGTTGAGGTGGAGGCCAAACGCCGCCGCGCCGGTCGAACTCAAGAGCACGATTGACTTCGAAAAAATGAAAATGCGAACCGATCTGCACCGGGCGGTCGCCGGTATTGCGCACGGCAAGCTTTGTCACTTGTTTTTTTTCATCGAAAGTGACCGGTTCCGGGCTGCAAACATAACCACCGAGAGGCACGTCCTCCGACGCCGGGTCGACTTTTGAAGAAAGGGTTGGAAAGGTCTTGGCCTTGGCCATCGTAATCTCCAGTCGCGCACTACTGTATCGGCGTGTGAACGGTTACCAGGCGGCTGCCGTCGGTGAATACCGCCTCGATTTGCACCATCGGGACCAGATCCGCGACGCCGTCCATGACGTCGTTCTTGGTCAGCGCGGAGCGTGCATCCTTCGTGACTTCTTCGATGGTTTTACCCGCACGGGCACCGTCAAGGGCAACCGCCGAGATGATGGCAACAGCTTCAGGATAATTGAGTTTCAGGCCTTTTGTTTTTCGCTTCAATGCAACCTCGGCCATCATGTAGATGAGCAGCTTGTCGAACTCTCTCGGAGTTAGCTGCATTTTGTTCCTCCCTTCCGCACGACCCGAAAAACAGCGTTGTTCATCGACCCTTGATCAAAGGACACTCGCCAACACTGCAATGCCAACCAGCGCCATTGCTCCGCCACCGGCTTGAATCAAGCGCCGGCTCAAAGTCTGCCGTTGCAAGAGCAGTCCAAGTCCTACGACCGGTGCTAAGCAGCAAGGCGGTCGCAAGGAGAAAGCCCGCGCAAATGACAGCCCTGCTAGTCCGTTAGGCATCTCAGAGCCGTGCGCATAACCGTGGAACAGCGCGAAAAACCCGACGACCACCATGGCCACCAACGTCGGAGGTCTTGATTTGAAAGGCGATCATCAGCCCAAGGACGACGACGGAGAGCGCCAATTCCGACCTCCACGATTTGGACCGGAATTCCAGCCATACCAACGGCGCCCGCAGCCGCCATAGCGACCAGAAAGCTCATTGGCACCAGCCACAAAGCGCGGCCACCATACTGTGCGGCCAGCACGCCGACGGCGATCATAGCTAAAACATGATCGATGCCGGTGACTGGATGGAAAAAGCCGTGCACCAGCCCGCCTGCGCCATCATGCCCGGGATGGGCCAGCGCTGCGGCCGGAGCAAAAACGAAAAAAATAACAAATGTCGTTACAGCCGCACGTTTCATGAGCATGCTCCGTCAATATAAAATTAAAAATAACTGCAAATGCAAAAACGCAGAAATGCTAGGGCCCGCCAACACGGAAATCAACAAGCCGGAATCGGCTGCCGCGTCTGGAAATATCTCAGAATGGCGAAACAGGCGGCGGCGGCGGCAAAGTGCTTCAACGTGTGCCCGCTCAAAATCGAGCCGGACGAATAGATTGCCCCATCGTTGAACTCGAATAGTTTTGCAACGACATATAATGCCGCGGCAATCACCCAATAAGATGTACCGCTGTATTTGGGTGGGAACATAAAAAACATCACCGGCAATGCGAGGCAGGGAAAAAACTGGACCCATCCATAAAGCCGCAGATCGCCGGTCCAGCGCCACAGCAAGATACTGAATACGCCAATGGCAATCAGCGGCCACAGCAGAATCAGCGCCTGTTTTGCGTCCAGCCGATCCTCGATCGCGATCGCAAGAATGGTCATAAAGACGATCGCCATCGGCAACCTGTCCCAGAACAACGTGCGATCGTTTGGATCGAGGTGATAGTAGGCCGAACCGAAGCCGGTCATGGTATCGCCAGGAAGAGCAACGCGATTGCCGGGTCGCGGCGGAATTGCAGCACGCCCGCCAATCCGACCGCAATGAACGGCAAATTTGAAACGACGTTCCAGAAATGCGGTATGCCGAGGATCGTTCGTTGATCGGCGAAGTCGTGATAATTCTGATCCTGGCTGATCGGCGGCAACAACAGCAGCCCGACGAGCGAAACCGCCATCAACGCGAGGAATGCAAGCACGCGGCGGCTATTTTTGTGGCTTTCAAGCATCATTCAATCCGCCTCACAAGGGCAGCCGGCAACTATGCCTCAACGAGCGGTCGGCAACGAAGCGCGAATGCGATCGGAGAAATCAGGCGCGTCATCGGCCGCCTGCGCGACGTCATTGATGAGGGAACGCCGCCGCAGCTCTTCGAACGGCAAATCCGTATTCACCCGACCGGAATGATAGAGATAGCTGTCGATCAGCCCATTGAGCAGATGGCGAATGTTGAACTGGCCGGTTCGACCGGCGGCATTCGCATAACGTATGATGTTGATCGTGCAGCTGTTGGTCAGCAGATGATAGAACTCCGGCCGATCGGCGAGTTCGTTGATGCGCTCCAGGTAAACGAGCAGCAGTTTCCGCACATTTTCGACCGGTGAGTTGAGGCGATAAAGATAAACCGTCTCCTTGCGATAGTTGGTGCGCACGCGGACAAGATCACGTTCGTTCCCCACCACGTAGATCAACTCGAACTGCTTGAAGAGAGACGCGAGAGGATCAAAGCCTTCGCCCACTTCCGGGCGCGTTTCGATGGAGATACTCAACGGCGGAGCGTTGTCGAAGATGAAGCTCACGAACGTATGGGCTACCGGGCCTTCGCTCCAGTACGACACGAAAAAATCAAGTCCCGTCAGGTGCGATAGTTGCACCTCGCGCTCTTCATAGCGAACCGTAAAGTCATTCCGGCTGCGGTAGTCGAAATCGCGGACTCCGGTGATGCGCACGCGATCGCCGTCGATCGTTGCCCGCGGCATGACGGCGACTTCCGGCCGCCACGGCCGATGGTGCGATGGCAAAATCGATATCCACCACGCAACCACGCCAGCAAACAATACGATGAAGACGGTGAATGCTCGCCGCCGCCGTGACAGCCAAAGGAGCCAAATCGAGACGAGCGCAAAGCACACTGCCAAGGCAAGCCGCGCCTCGGCCCATGGGAGGTTTGAAAAATAAATGACCAGGGTGCCCCAGGCGACGAGCAAAACCTGGCACAAAATCCATATTGCCCTGCCCAACCAGCCGAAAAACTGGACAGGAAGCTGCGGCCCGCTTCACCCATTGGCCGAAAAGTCGTGAGTTTTAGTTTGTCCTGGGTCCGGCTCGCTCACCTGCAACCTCCCATCTAAAATGTGGGCCACGCCTAGCTGCATTCACCGCCGGACAACGATTGCCCCAAAGGCCAACGACGCTTGGTTACGCCATTCGTAACATAGGAGGCGCTCGCAGGTTGAGGCAATTCACGCTGTGCGTGGCAATTTTCGCCGTGAGGACCGAAGCTGAAGATGGGGGACGGATTTAACTCCGTCCCCCGAGTTTGCTTCGTCAGACAAACGCTACACGCAGACGAAACAGCTACTTTCTTCAGGCCTTTTTGATTGGCAGCGCAACGAACCTCGTCGCTTCCGCGGTCTTGACCCGCAGCAGGACGGTGTTCTTGCCTGCGGTACGCGCGTCACTGAGAGCCTTGCGGACTTCGGCCGTATTTGCGACCGCCTTGCCGGCGACATCGAGGATCACGTCGCCGGTCTTGATGCCGCGTTCGGCGGCAGGACCATTGGGGTCGACGCCGACCACCGCGACACCTTGATCGCCGGAACCGGCAACGTCCTTGGCCGGGGCAAGATTGAGCCCGAGACGCGGCGAATCGCCGGCCGACATCTCATCGCTGGTATCGGCCTTTGCGTGCTGCTCGTTCGGCATTTTGCCGAGAGTCAGAGCAAGGCTCTTGATTTCTCCCTTGCGAACCAAGGTCACTTTGATCTTGGCGCCGGGTGCCATCATCCCGACCTTACGAGCGAGCTCACGCGAAGTCCTTGATCGACGCGCCGTCGATTTCGGTGATCACGTCGCCGGCAACAATGCCCGCTTTGCTCGCGGGGCTGTCGGCCTGCGGTTGAGCAACGATCGCACCTTCGGCCTTTTTCAGGCCAAGGCTGTCGGCAATCTCAGCCGTGACCGGCTGAATCTGTACGCCCAACCAGGCGCGATCAATGCGGCCATGCTCTTTGAGCTGGGCAACCACCATCTTGGCGGTCGCGGCCGGAATATCGAAGCCGATACCGACCGATCCGCCGGACGGGGAAAAGATCGCGGTATTCACGCCGATGACTTCGCCGTCCATGTTGAAGGCCGGGCCACCCGAGTTACCTTTATTGATGGGTGCATCGATTTGAATGTAGTCATCGTAGGGGCCTGACCCGATGTCGCGCCCGCGCGCGGATACGATACCGGCCGTGACGGTCCCGCCGAGACCGAAGGGGTTTCCGACGGCCACGACCCAATCTCCGACGCGCGGATCGCGGTCGGCGAACTTGACGAAAGGGAAGCTTTTGTTGGCGTCGACCTTGATCAGAGCGAGGTCGGTTTTTGAATCGGACCCGACGACTTTCGCGTCGTAAACCGAGCCATCGTCCATAGTGATCTGTACGGTCTTGGCATGATCCACGACGTGATTGTTCGTCACGGCATAGCCATCAGCCGAAACAAAGAACCCGGAGCCTTCGCCGGTTACGGCGCGCTTGCCTTGCGGAAATCCCTTTGGCATGCCGCGGCCGCCAAACTGCTCGAAAAACTTTTCGAGCGGCGCACCGGGCTGCATCGGACTGGCCTCGTCATTGTCGTTCATGCTCGCCGTTTTTGCCGTCGCATCGACCTTGACGCGGACCGAAATCACGGCCGGCTTTACCTTCTCGACAATATCGGCAAAACCCGTGGACCGCTGCATGGTTTCGGCATGCGCAGTCGCAATTGCGCTGGGAAAATTCGGGGTGCTGAAGCCCGATGTCCCGGTAGCGACCACGGCGATTGCAAGGCCGGCAGCCGATGCAAGAAGTGCCAGCCGGCGCGCAGTGAAAGCTTTGCGTCCCGGTCTGGCAGGAATTATTTGATTCATGTCATAGCCTCCGCTGGGGATTGAAGAGCCCTGATCTGTTCAGAGCACTAGCGGGGCTAATTAGAGAACCGCACCTTACGGGGGCCTTTCGGCTCGATTGCAAATACGTAACCTTGGCGGCAACGTTGTCGCACCCTCGCCGCCGCATCAATCATTGCAACGAGTTAGCTGGGCCGCGCCTTGCAGACGTAGAAATTGTCTTTGCAGCGGTTGCGACAGGTGCGATTGGCCTGGCTGCTTTCATAAACGAGATTGCAATGACTATTACACTTTCTCAATTCCGCATTGCATTTCGCAGGGGCGGCTAGCGCGGGAAATCCCGTCACCGCCATAAAGGAAAATACGAGTATCGCGTTCGCAGCGATCCGGACATGCGTCATGCAAACTCCCTTGCTTCGCTATTGGGTAATGGACGCGTGCGAAAACAGCCTTGTGCACTGGCCCCTCCGGCAAACAATAGCGAAGCCCGCAACGCCGACACATTGGACCAGAGGCCAATGCAACCGATGCCCTCGCGCGGACTATGCTTTCAGGCATCAGACGCGCCCTCGCTCTGATTGCTGACGTCAGAGCCAACTGGCTTGGGAGAACGCCATGTTACGCAAATTCGCACTTGTCATCCTTGCAGTGAGCACGCTGAGCGTGGCCAGCCTTGTCGCCGACCCCCGCCTCTGCTTGGCGTGGTGGCTGGCACGGCGGCTGGGGTTGGGGTGGTGGTTGGGGTTGGCGCGGTGGATGGGCCCCCGGATGGCAAGTTGGATGGGGACCTGCATGGGGACCTGGATGGGGATGGCGTTCCGGTTGGGGATGGGGTGGACCACGTTTCATCGCGGCGCCAGGATTTTACGGAGGCGGATGCGTCGTCCGGCGCGTTGTCCGCGGCCCGTGGGGGCCGCGCAGGATTCTCGTCAATAGGTGCTGGTGATAACGACCCAGACGTCAGGTCTCGGCCTGACCTGCTAGCGCAAGGAGATCTGCAATCCGCTCAGATCCGCGGGCGGTTTGGCGCCCCGCCGCCCGCGCAATTCCAAAACGACGCCTTGCCAGTTTCGCAGCCGAAATGTTCCTGGCCGCCCTTTTTCAGGGATCGTCGAATAGATGCCGTGAATATTTGCCGCGTTTTGCATGTTGTAGGCGCGGCCAACCAGATCCACGGACGCCGCCCCAAAGGGACCAGTGCTTACGCCGCCCACCCGCAATGGATAGCGGCCGCCCTTGAAGTGCAACGTGCCGTCGCCGCCGCCGACAATGAACTGTGCTCTGGTGATCGTGATGCGGATCGAACCGGTGGCCGCTTGCGCCGCCGCCGGCATCCAGGCGAGCACGCTCGCCAGCGCCAGCGCGGCCGCTCCCGATTTTATGGCGCGACGCGAGGTCAACATTGTCGAGAGCATATCGGCTAGACCAGCTTGGCGCGAAGCCGCTGGAATTCGGCGTCGGTTATCGAGCCTGATTTCTTGAGTTGATCGAGCTTCGTAATTTCGTCCGCCACGCTGATAGCCAACCACCCGGCGTAGTTCCTCCCGCGCCTGCTGCGCTTGCTGGGCATTACGCTCGGCCATCCCTCTTCCTTGCGTAATCAGATAGGCAAGAATGCCGAGATAAGAGAACACGACCAGCCCGATCACCCAAAAGGCCTTGCCCCAACCGGAAATATCGTGACGCCTGAACAGGTCACCGTAGATGACAACGAGCAGCCAGAACCAGACGACAAAGGCGAAAATGCCAAGGACGTTCATCAAAAAATTCGAATAAGTGTAGCCTCCATCGAAATACATTCTCATTCTCCGTAATCGTTGCCTTCAGCCGGCCCAGACCTTGACTCAATATGGCGTTCCAATCGAATTGGACCTAGGGCCAATGCGCGAGTGGGCCCGGGAGTTGTGCCACGAACAAGCAAATTCAATCACTTAAAGTGTCAAACGACATGTCATGACAGCTCTCGTATGAGCGGAAGATGCTCTGACTCGTCCCACGCTCTCATCACTGTCGTAAACACCCATACCGCCGCGATAGCCCGTCGCCCGATTGCTCATCGGTGTTGAGTAAGTCATCGAGCGCAAATATAGCAGCCGATGCGCAGATCAGTTAGCGAAGTTTCTATGTGAGAAAGCGGCAGCAAACCGTACAATTGGACCAAAGGGCACATCAACAATGGGAGCGGTGAAATGCTGAAGGAAATGCTGACGTCGGACCAATTTTCGCTTGTCATTTCGCAGGCGGCGGCGCCCGCCTTTCTGCTCGGAGCCGTGGCGTCCTTCCTGTCTGTCCTGGTTTCGCACCTGGCGCGCATCGTCGACCGGTCGCGCGCGATCATCGCAATTCCGGATAACGACTTCAAAGGAGCGCCTCTCAAGGAGCATTTGCCCGAGCTGCGCTTTCGCGCGGGCCTAATCATCCGCTCGATCTATTGGGCGGTCGGCAGCGGGATTGCCGCCTGCCTGCTCATGATCGTGGCCTTCATGGCAGCCTATCTCGGCGCGCGGCATGAACCAGCCGCTGCGATTCTTTTCACGATTTCCCTGCTGCTCTTCACCGCCTCGCTCATTTCGTTCGCGCGCGACCTCAGGGTCGCCCTGAATCAAAATGACCTCGCCTGATATCCGGCTGCGGCGAACGTAACCTCGAGGCCGATTTCAGGAGTTCGACGGCTCGTAAGGAACTCAGGCTTTGGTGCTGACGTCCTAAGGTCCCTTCGGAAAGATACGACTGGAAGCGGCAATGTCCGCTTTGGGTCAAAAGTGGACATTCGTGCTGCAAAAAGTCATGTCCGCTTTACCCCCGAAAGCGGACATTGCAGTCCCAGTTTGACAATTCGACCGAAAACTTTTGGAAATTCAAGGAAGTTTTGGTGGGCCCGGAAGGACTCGAACCTCCAACCAGACCGTTATGAGCGAGCTTCGGGATTGCCAAAACCTAAGGCAAAGCTCTTTCAACGGGCTATCACCCCCGACCTAAAGTCGGCCTCTGTGATTTTTGATCAATATCAATGCGGTCCAGTCAAACAGATCCAAAGTGCCTCTTTCGTTTAATTTGAGGCCGTTTTTATGCCCTCAAAACTGACGGCTGGCGATCTGCAGGTCATTCGCAGTGTTGCGGTCTTCCGCGGGCTGAAGCCAGAGACCGTCGAGCATATCGTTGCGCCGGCGACCGCCGTGACGTCGGGCCGCCATGAGGTGATCATGCGACAAGGCGACCCGGCGACAGCATTTTTCATAGTGATCGATGGCTGGGTAAAGCTTTATCGGAGCACGCTGTCCGGGGACGAAGCTGTCATTGAAATTATGACCAAAGGCAACAGTTTCGCCGAGGCAGTCGCATTTACTGGCGGTCGATATATTGCGAGCGGCGAAGCGGTCACCACCGCGCGCGTCGTTCGCGTCCCCGCCGATCACCTTGCTAAGTGCATCCATCAAAATCCAATTATTGCATCATCGATGATTGCGTCTATTTCCAGCCACATGCATCACCTCGTTCAGCAAGTCGAACACCTCAAGGTGCAAAGTGGCGTGCAACGGGTCGCCGAATATCTTGTATCGCTGGCGTTAGAACATCAGAACAAGTCCGCAGTGGCTTTGCCTTATGACAAGGTATTGATAGCAGCTCAGCTCGGTTTGACGCCTGAATCCCTGTCTCGTGCTTTTGCCAGATTGAAAGCGGTTGGCGTCGCTATCGACGCTGCGCGGGTCGTGGTGAAAGATGTTGCCAAATTGCGTGCGATCGCGGTCAACGACCGAAGCTCGGTACGGGATAGTTTGCGGACGATGCATTGAAGGTCCGCTTTGGGCACGGGCAGATATTCGTGCCACGCGACTTGTGACGCGAGGCATTAAATGAATGCAGACATTCTTTCCGATCTTCGGGCCCGAGCGCTGATACGGCCTGCGAAAATTTGTCCGCAGCCCTATTTTGTGGTCGCCTTTTCGTAGGGGTAGATCACCTCGCCACTTTTATACTTCGGCGGATATACGATCACCTCTGTGGTCAAGTCGCGGAAATCATCGATCGATTTCCCTTTGATGTTTTGGAATTGCGCCGCCAGAGTACGCTCTTCCGCCCATTCACCTTGTTTGCCGAATTTAACGTCGCCGACCACGGTCTTGAAAGTAGTCTTCCGGATGTGGTCAGCGAGCACATCGTCGTTGAGGCTTTTCGTGGCGGCAATGGCGTCACCGAGCACCTGCAGATAGGCGTAAGCCCATACGGGCATGTAATAGCCGAGCGGATCGGTACCGGCCGCTTGCGCACGCGCTTGATATTTCTTGAGCAGCTCTATGGAGCCTGGAAATTCCATCGATTTGACCGGAAGCCAGGTTTCGAAATTGACCACACCGTTGAGCAAAGGCCCGAGTTGGGTTTTAAACACCGTTGCCTGCAGG
Source organism: uncultured Alphaproteobacteria bacterium (assembly GCA_963794665.1). GTDB lineage: Bacteria > Pseudomonadota > Alphaproteobacteria > Rhizobiales > Xanthobacteraceae > Pseudolabrys. Next base: position 15,359 of record CAWCEW010000026.1, read on the forward strand.
CCGACCATCGCGCCGCCCCACATTTTCGGCTTGAACCCGACTTCGCTCATAGCCTTGACCATGCCGACCGTATCCAAGGGATACGAACAAACCACCAGCAAATCCGGGTTCAAGGCCTGAATCGCCCGGACAATCGGAGTGAAATCAGTCGTCGTCGGAGGATAATTCTTATTATAAATTACTTTGAATCCGGACTCTTTCGCATTCTCCTCCGCTCCATTGCAGGCGTTCTGCCCGAATTCAGCATCGGCCGCTGCGATCGCGATGGTCTGTGGCTTCGGCTTTTGTACCTCTGCCACCTTGAAGAAACCCCGCGTAAAGGCCGGCTTCGGCGTCGGCCCATTTGGGATCATCGAGAAGTATTTCGGATAATTGAATTGCTCATTGACGCCAGTACCAAACAAACTGATGAAGAGCTTTTTCTTTTGAATCGCGACCGGCATTGCAGCCGCGATCTGTGTTGATGCATATCCGCTGACGATCAAATCAACTTTGTCCACATCGATAAGTTTGGAGTAGATACTTGGCACCTGGGAAGGGCTGCTTTGATCATCGTAGTAGATCAGTTTGACCGGCCGGCCGAGCAATCCGCCCGCCGCATTGATGTCATCTTCCCAGATCTGCATCGCCACCAGCGACATCTTACCGTTGGGAGAAAGCGGCCCGGTGAGTGCCATGCCGAATCCGATCTTGATGGGCTCGGCGGCCATTGCGGAAGCGGCAGCAAACAAAAATACGGTCACAAAAGCCAACGATGCGAGACGAACTAATCTGTTCATCGCTTTCCTCCAATAGATCCCGATCGCTTGAATTGCTCGTTTTATCGTCGCTTCTTGATACAGATGAAAAGCTCGGGGACGCTTGACCGAAATCAAGGTCAGTTCGCTGTCCAATTTCTATAGGTGACATTTCGCGGCGAGATCGCGACAGTTCTTTACTTTTTCTGATTGGCGTATCGCCGCTTCGGCAACCCTAAGGCCTGCTTTTCGCGTACGAACGGCCCCATTCGCCAGCAAACAAGCCTTTGAAAAGATTGGTGGCGCCCGCAGTCGATCTCGAACCCGTCTCTGTTCGTGATTGGCCTGCCAACAGGGAAAAGAACAGGCAATTTCGATAAATCCGCCCTGCCTGCGAAGGCTCGAACAATTTCAGCTCGTAAATTCAGTAACTTTCAGAACATTCCCTAAATCAGAAACAGGGAATTTTTGCGGGGAAGCAGGGAAACAACGCGTGGATTTAGGGACCAGGGACCGCGGCCCGTTACTCGGCGGCCTCGAGCTTTTTCGAACGTTTGACCTTGGCTAAAGGTTCGACTGCGGGCCCGTTCAGAGCGGTGCCGTCCGGCAATAATCGTAGACGATACCCGGTGAATGTCTGGTTTGGGCTAGAGCGGACATGCAAAGAGCGACGCGATTAGATCCCCGTCGTCAATGGACCAACGCTAGCTTGCTGGTGTTCTTTCAGCAGCACCCACGAGGATGGGTTTACGCCACTTCCATTTGCTTGTCTTCACGGAAATGGTGAAGAACAAACAGGCGAATCGCCGAGGACAGGTTGCTCTGTTCGCGCGTACTGTCGATCCGAGTGACCAAATCCGCCAGCGTCACCTGCTGGGTCTGCGCGATTGTTTTCAGTTCAATCCAGAAGGGATCTTCAAGGCTGACACTGGTCTTGTGTCCATCAATGACAATGGAACGTTTAACGACCGAGGATTTCATTAGGGCCCCCGAAAGCCCCCTTGCCCGCTACCTTTATAGGGCAGATTCGGAATAGGCTGAAGTAATTCATTACCGCCGCCGCGCTTAATGCGCCTTTTCGTGATGCCCGACACAGCGGCATCCGTTGTTATATGTAAATTCCTTCGCAGGAAGGATTGTTATGGACACCCAGAAACAAGACGTCGCCACGCTCATTGAGCTTCTGAAAATGGCAGCCGAGCGTTGGCCGCGTTCTGAAGCTCACGAGGTTTCCCAAACCGAGCTATTCCGGGAAGATCATTCCTTGCTTGAGATGTGGCCCGAAGCCTGCCGACGCACAGGAGTTGGAAGGCGTGAATTTCCGTCCGGAGTTATCAAACTCTGGAAACAAAGATTGGGCCGGGCGAACTGAAAGGTTTGCGCGCGGGTACAGAGATTTCCTCGATGTCCGCTTTGGGTCAAAAGCAGACATTTGCGGTGCAACAGCCGATGTCCGCTAAGGGCCAATAGCGGACATTTACCGGGCTGGCCCTGCGCCCATGAAAGACTGCATTTCTTCCATCGTGAGTTCGGCCATCTTTATTTTGATCTATGCCTTTGAAGATGCGCTCGTGTGCAGCTTGAAACTCCTGCAAGGAGATCGAACCGTCGCCGTCGGCGTCCATCAAGCTGAACATCATCCGCATCATCATCCCACCGCCCATAGCTCCGCGATGGTGGCTATTCATCATGCCTCCACCACCCATCATTCCCTTACCCATCATGCCGCCACCCATCATGCCACCCTGTGGCTGATGGCTTTCTTGTTGGGTCTGGACTACTTGGGGTTCCTTTTGGGATTGAGCGGCTGCCTCGTGACCCGGACAAATAATGGCCACTACAGCAATCGCGATGCTGCCTGCCAAGAAAGTTTGCCTATGCATATGACACCTCCATCTTCTTCGATTTGGGCGAACTACGGGTTTATTCGCCACCAACAATTAAGTTCCAAAAGGGATGCGTTCGGAAACAGAGTTTATGGCGTGCGAACGAGGGCTGTCATTAGACCCCCCGATGTCTGCTTTGGGTCATAAGCGGACATATGCAGTGCAATAAGCGATGTCCGCTTTGCCCCCAATAGCGACCGCGAAAGCGGACATCCGGACGAACGCCTAGGCTCGGCTCGTGGCCTGGAGGCTCAAAGGCTAGTGCAGCCTTTGCAACAACGCACTTTGGGCGTGGGATTTAAGCTCTTAGATGAATGCGTCCGACAAAGGTTTTTGTATCGCAGCACAATCGCAACAATGAAGCTTCCCTCGCCGATGAGGTGATGTCCGCCTACTTTTTGGTGGCGATGACGCAGATTATTGTACGGCACAGATCATTGAACGGAGTGCGTAAATGTCGTCAGGGGACGCGGCAAAATGTCTGCTTTGACCCAAAACGGACATGCGCCGAACGGATTATATGGAAATTGGGTCTCGAGGTCTCTCGGTCAAACGGGGGTGATGCCCGCAAACTTTACGACCTTGCCCCACTTCTCAGTTTCGTCGGCGAGGAGCTTGCCAAAATCGGCAGGCGAGCCAGGGAGCGTCGAGGCGCCAAGCTCCGCGAATCGTGCCTGCGACTTGGGATCGGCGAGAACCGCGTTCATCGCCTTGTTGACCTTGTCGATGACCTCGCCGGGCGTGCTTTTCGGCGCACCTAAACCGTACCACGCACTCGCCTCGTAGCCGGGCAAGAAATCGGCCACCGTGGGCAGGTCTGGCAGCACCGCTGACCGCGCCGCGCTGGTTACTGCCAACCCACGCAGCTTGCCGGCCTTGATGTGCTCGGCGGAGGTTGGAATATTGTCGAACATGACGTGTACTTGCCCGGCGATCAAATCGGTCAGCGCGGGCGCTCCGCCACGGTAGGGCACGTGGACCATGTTGATGCCCGTCAACATCTTGAACAATTCGCCCGACATATGGATCGTTGACCCGTTGCCGGAGGACGCCATGTTGAGCTTGCCAGGATTTGCCTTGGCATATGCGATCAATTCAGGGATCGACTTGATCGGAAGCGATGGATTCACCACCACCACGTTGGGAAAACGAATGATGCCCGCGATAGGCTCGATGTCGCGGAGAAAATTGAAATTAAGTTTGTCATAAAGCGTGGCGTTGATGGCGTTCGCAGGCGCGACAAGAAGGAGTGTGTAGCCGTCAGGCGCTGCACGTACGACCGCCTCGGTGGCGAGATTGGTGGCGGCGCCCGGTCGGCTTTCGATGATTACCGGCTGGCCAAGCCGCTCTGAGAGCCATTGGCCCGTGAGGCGAGCGGTAATGTCAGCCGAGCCGCCCGGGGGATAGCCGAGGATCAGCCTTAGCGACTGCGTCGGATAGTTCTGTGCCCAGGCGACGCCGAAAGGGGTGGGAAGGCGGCAACGCCTGCTACCAGCTGCAGAAAGTGCCGGCGTGGGGAGTTTCATGATGCCTGCTCCAATTAACGAACCTCGCTGGCGGCTTGCTAAGACGCTACAACAACACCCTCGGAGGGTTAAGCTCTGATGTCTCCTATTGGCCCAAAGCAGACATGACGGTTTGCGGCGCACACGTCCGCTTTCGGTGGTAAAGTGGACATTGAATGGCAGCGAGAGGGCGATTGCATCAAGCTAGGCTACCCAACGGCGCATTCAAATGCTCGACCGACCTTTACGGGCACACCGGCGTTCTGCCGAAATCAAGGCCTTAGGTTGCGGGGCCGCGGTCTTTCTGAATTGCATCTCAACACTGTCGCAACAGTTATCGGCATGTCCGCTTTACCGCCGAAAGCGGACATCGCGTGCCCCACGTTAAGGACTGGACGGTGCAGCGTGTGGCGCGGCGCCTTGCGCGCCTTCCTGGCGATCATCGTTTTTGAAGCGCGAGCCATAAGCGGGCGACGGCTTCGGCAGGGGTTTTCGCAAAGCAACTCTGATCAAAATTCGCAGAGGCGAGCCACCCGCCATGCTGTTTATCAAGAGAGCCAAAATTCTCTCCACACGCCTCTATGAGTTCTTCGAGGGTGGGGACATAGACACGATCGCCACTTCGCCAGACAAGCTTGTTCATCGGACCAATCAAGCTGCCTTTTCCGATCTGCGGAAATCCGGCATCCATCAGGCTTTCAGCGAGGTCGTAGTCCATACGCATATTGTAATCGCGATGACTGCTGTTACCCCGAAAGCGGACATCTTGGGTTGGCTTGCAATCACCGGGTGGCAATCGAACCTTCGTCTTTTGTCACTGCAAGCCGTCGAAGTAGTTCATACGCGAACTGCGAAAGCGAATCGTCGCGCGCGCCCATGACCACGATGCGGTCACCACGACTGGCCAACCTGACCAGCATGTCGCCACAGGCGCCGCGGTCCGGAAACGCAAAGGCTTTTAGGCCGCACCGCTGGATTTCGCGAACAATATCGTCGCTGCCGACGCTGCGGTCGACCGTGCCGCCGAAATAAACGGGGTCGGGCATGACCAGAACATCCTCATCGCGCAACCCGTTTGCAAAGCAGTCCACTAAGGCATCCCTCATCAAACGAATCGGGCCGTAGCCATGGGGCTGGAACATCACAAGCAAGCGGCCCGGGAACGCGTGCAAGGTTTCGAGCGTGGCCGATATCTTGGCGGGGTTGTGGGCAAAATCGTCGACCACGGTTATTTCATTTGCGGTGCCCACGATTTCTAGTCGCCGACGGATGCCGCTGAACTCGCCAAGATGAGCCGCAGCCGTCGCAAGAGCCACGCCGCAGACCTTCGCGGCACTCAGAGCGGCGAGTGCGTTGGCGACATTATGCAGTCCTGGAACATTCAGGTTTACCTCGACGACCTCACCGGTCTCACGGGCCTTCACTCGGAACCCGATTCCAACCGGCGATCGAGCCGGTGCAGACGCGAGGAGGTCTGCTTGCGCAGAATTCAGACTGTATGTGACCGCTTGCCCCGGCTTCAAACCGACCAAGAGTGCCGCGGTTTCTGCGTTATCGAGATTCAGCACCACCGTCTGCGCCTTGGCAATGAAATCGCGGAAAAGGGTGCGCAGCTCGTCCAGCGACTTATGGTCCAAGGAGATGTTGTTCACGATTGCGACGCGGGGCTCGTAAAGCGCAATCGAGCCATCGCTCTCGTCCAACTCACTGACCAAAACCTTGCCATCGCCGATCCTGGCGCTGGCAAAAGGTGAGCCTACATCAATAAAGTTCTTCATATCCGCGCCGTTCATGATCGTTGGATTCTTTCCACCGCGGTGCAAAATCCAACCGAGCATGCCGACCGTGGTGGATTTACCACTCGTGCCGGCGACGCCGACGCCCAAGGTGGCAGAGTTGAAGAGTTCGGCGAGAAGCCTCGCGCGAGTGATGACGGCGGCACCAATACGGCGCGCGGCTTGCACGTCGGGGACCGTCTCCTCCACAGCAGTGGACGTCACCACGATTTGACTGGCCCGCGTAACGCCACTGCCATCTTGGGGATGAAGCAGCACGCCACGTGCACGCAGAAAATCAAATCTCTTGGTATTGCGCCCCTGGTCGAGCGCCCGGTCAGAACCCTCAACCAGTCCACCTTGTGCTTGGATGATCAAAGCGAGCGGGGTCATGCCACTACCGCCGACGCCGCAAAAAAAGTAATCTCCAAGTTGGGACATTGGCCAAATCTAGAAGGGTTGCCGATGGGGTGCAACGCGAGCTGGGCGATTGGATGAGCAAAGAGAGGTGCAGGATCGGCGTAGTCGCGCCCGCTTCGCGCATGGCTCCGGAAGTCGCTGAGAGAGTGCCGGCGTTGGCCAGATCGCTGTATCCGGACAAGACTCCGGAGATCGTTTTCCACCCGCAGTGCTTTGCAGCGCACGGACATTTTGCCGGCGATGACGAAACGCGCGCACAGGCCTTCCTCGATATCGCCAACGACAAGGGTTACGACGCGGTGTGGTTCGCGCGCGGCGGGTACGGTTCCTGCCGCGTGGCGGAAGGGGTCATGAGTAAGTTGACGGAGTCGTCAAGGCGAAAAGTCTACATAGGCTACAGTGATGCCGGTGTACTGCTCGCTGCCTTGTACCGGAGTGGGTTCGAGGCCGTAGCGCATGGCCCCGTGGCGCAGGACATCCTCCGAGACGGGGGAGATGCAGCGGTTGGGCGAGCGCTCGCCTGGATGGTCGATCGGTCGCCAGAGGCGTTGGAGCCCACGGTAAGCCGTGTGAATCTGACAGCAGCATTTAATATGACAGTCCTCAGCCAGTTACTTGGCACGCCGCTGCAACCTGACCTCGACGGACATGTGCTTATGTTGGAAGAGGTGGGGGAGGCAATGTATAGGATTGATAGGTCGCTATTTCACATTACCAGTAACGCCGAAATCAGGCGGGTGTCGGGCGTCATGCTTGGCCGTTGCAGCGGCATCACCCCGAACGAACCCGATTTCGGAATGAACGAAGAAGAGATTGCCCGTTACTGGTGTCAGAGGTCCGGGATTCCATGGTTGGGACGCGCTGACATTGGGCATGACACCAGCAACAAAATTGTTCCCTTCGGGACAAGCCGCGAGCGATATCGATCGAATCCTCGGGGGTGAAAAGCCCTTGCCGTTCCGGCACTTGTTTTTACGAAGGCGACTGGGTTCCGAGTGGCCGACTGGAAGGCTCGCACGGGCCGCTGGCAGCGGCCTTTATTGCCATCATGCTGGCCAAAGGTCCTTGGCGGCTTTCACCTTTCCGGTCCGACAGAAGATCATAGGCACTGCCGTTGGCCAACAACAGGGCAGACCTAACCCTTCATTTTTTGAAAGTAATACCGCCGAGGCCATATGTCCGCTTTAGGTCAAAAGCCAACATTTGCGCGCCGCAAAAAGTCAATTCCGCTTTACCCCCGAAAGCGGACAGGTGCAGTGCACTAGCTCATGTCCGCTTTGGGCCAAAAGCCGACGTTCACATTTAAATTGCGAATTGTATTAGTTTAAACAGTTCGTATCCCAAGAAGCATACCCAAGCTGCGGTGAGACCAAACCCAAAAGCGATCAACGCCAATGGCCAAATTTTATGAATGGGTGGGCCAATTGCGAGCGCTGGCGGGGTCAGCGCAATATCCAATTCACTAATGCGAACAAAACGCTCTGTATTGCGGCAGAAAACCGGTGCTCTATCGAGCCATTCTGGCGCTCGCACAAGCCAATTCAGACAGACCTGATCCGCATCGCAGGAATGACAGCTGTCAACTGCAAGACGCAGGTCACTGGGAGCCAACATCGCCGCTTCCAGACCTAGCCGCTCAAGCATCGCAGACATGTTTGGCGGTATCTGCATCGAAGACCTTCCCTCCAGTCGCTGGAGAGTCATCAAATCCGCCACCCTCGTAGCGGATCACCTTTTTTTTAAACGAATTGATCTGGATCAACTGAGCAAAATCGGCCGTCAGTCAGTGCACCCTCTGCGATAGCGGTAATTTCAATAACGTCATGCACTTGTTTGGGTCAAAAGCAGACATTTGCGATGAACGCGCCATGTCCGCTTTGGGTCACAAGCGGACATTTGCAATGCACAAGCCGATGTCCGCTTTACCCCCAATAGCGACCGCGAAAGCGGACTCCCGCAAAAGGCTATGTCTGCTTTGCCCCCGAAAGCGGACGTGTGCGGCGCAAACCGTCATGTCTGCTTTGGGCCAATAGCGGACATCCTCACTTGGATGGAAGCCGCAGGCTCGCGAGGTCGGTTCCGACAATAGTTGTTCCGGTAAACCCACCTGTTTCAACTGCCTTACGGTAATCCGTTTCGGTAAGGCCGCCACCCGGAATTTTCCAAGGACCCTGACGTTCCGCTCCTAAGGGTGGGATCAGGTGTGTGAGCATGAGATAGCGGACGCCCGCACGCTTGGCCATCGCGCCGAGATCGGACGCAGCACTCTGGCGGTAGAACAACAGCGGCGGAAATCCGCTAGTGCTGTCGGGACCCAAGACCGGATGTATCGTCGAGTGTACGATCACGTCGGCGCTGTGCGCCAACTTTTCCACCTCTTCGGAGGTCGATGACGGACGCGGCGGGTCAACTTTGTCATTGCCGGCATCGCCACCGATCACCACGCTTCCAGCCGGCGTGTCCACGCGATAAGAGGCGTGCCCGGCGATATGAGTCGAGCGAATGGCGCTCACCTTAAGGTCGCCTGATGTCCACACGACCTGCGGCTCATCCTTCGCCTCAAAGGTCATGAGGTGGACGAGCTCGGCTGGCCCGCCTTGCAGGCGATCCTTGCTCTCGGACAGGCGTTGCGCGATCTCGCCCGACTGGAAATAGGAGTCGGCGAGATGGGCGATGAATTTCTGGCAGCTGATTGTGAAGCCGAGCGCCGACACAGTGTCGGATGTGCATACCACGTCGACTTTCGGCCCTTTTGAATCGAAGTGCCAGCGTAACTGCATGAGGTCGGCGAAGCCGTCGACGTGGTCCGAATGCATGTGCGTGAAAAACACCGCAGTGACCTGCGCTGGCGAAACATTGAGCTGCGATAGGCGCATGGTGGTTCCGCGGCCGGTGTCGAACTGGAGTTTCATGGTCGCGCAGTTGTTGCTGTCGTCACCGTAACGGACCAGCGTGCCGGGACCGGCTAATCCGTTGTATTCCGGCGGCCCCCCCATCGTGCCGGTCAGCGTTACAATCATGCAGGGGGCTGCTGTTGCGGTTATCGGCCCAAAAATGGCGGACAACATCCAAGCAGACACGACCGGTACCAATGCCCGTCTGATCATCAGTGCTCCAACAAATGCTGTATCAGAACATGAATTTTGTCATTTCGTCTCGGCCATGTCTGCAGGATGTAATGTCCGCTTTGGGTCAAAAGCAGACATGTGCAGCGCACAAACCGATGTCCGCTAAGTGCCAAAAGCGGACATCGCGCCATTCATTCGATCACGTCGTCGGCGCGGGCAAGCAGCGACGGTGGAACGGAAAGGCCAAGCACTTTCGCCGTCTTGAGATTGATCACCAGTTCAAATTTGGTCGGCGCCTGAACCGGAAGATCGGCCGGCTTCTCGCCCTTGAGGACGCGATCGACATAGTCGGCCGCGCGCCGAAAATTATCGCTCAGGTCAGCTCCGTAGGACAGCAGGCCGCCGCGCTCAGTGAAGAAACGGTATGCATAGACGGCAGGGAGATGGTAGCGAGCCGCCAGCGATATGATCTCCTCCCGATTGGCGTCCGTGAAGCTATCCGGCATCACGATAAGGCCTCCATTCGGCTCGCGTACCTGTGCAGCAACGACGGATTCGAGTTCGGACGTACCGCGAGCAGGGGCTGCGATTGCCTCCACTGCGAAGGACGGTGCGGCGCCTTTGAAGGGCTTCAGGAAATAGTCGGCATATGTCGCCGTTGCCGGGTTGAACAGCATCGCGACCCGGTTGACGCGTGGCGCAATCTCCTTGAGCAGTTCCACCCATTTGGCGGCCATTGTCGGCTCTACAAGGGTGAAACCGGTGACGTTGCCTCCAGGCCGCGGGAGGCTCGCGACGAAGCCGCTGCCGACCGGATCGGTAACGGTCGCGAAAATGATGGGGATGGTGCGCGTTTGCAGCAGCAACTCCGCAGTGGTGGGTGTGCTGTGCGAAAGAATCAGATCGGGCCGCAGTGTGATGAGCTCCTTCGCGAATCGTTGCCTCGACTCCGCATCGAACGCCGCCCAGCGAGTGTCGATCCGAATGTTGCGGCCCTCCGTCCACCCGAGTTTCTGGAGTCCGTCCCGGAATGCCGCCATGTGGGCATGTGATCGCGAATCGTTCTCGGCAAAGCCCATCAGCACGCCGATGCGCCGCATGCGCTCAGCCTGCTGCGCCCGCGCGAAAAGCGGCCATGTGGCTGCCGCGCCACCAACTAACGTGATGAACTCGCGCCGCCTCATTGCTGCCCGCGAGGCTCAGGACAGGATATTGTGACGACTTGATCTAGCACACTTGGATGGGGCGATGTCCGCTTTGGGTCAAAAGCAGACATATGCAGTGCAACAAGCCATGTCCGCTTTACCCCCAATAGCGACCGCAAAAGCAGACATGTGTTCCGTAAATGGTCATGTCCGCTTTATCCCCTAAAGCGGACAGATGCAGTGCAAAACGAAATGTCAGCTATGGGCCAATAGCGGACATTCCGCTCATCACTCGATCACCTCATCCGGCCGCCCGATGTGGGATGTTGAGGCCGAGCGCCTTGGGGGTCTTCAGGTTGATGTACAGCTCGACTGATCGCGAAGTTTAGGCGAGCCGTCAGCCATATGGCTTGGTAAGGTACGGTAGAATGATAGCGGCAATCGCTACCAGTGCCGAGAAACCAGAAATAACGAGCGCAATTGTTGCTCTGCTATTTGCGCTTTGGGATGCCCGTGCAGATACCCAAGCAGCATCTGCCGCGTCACGCGCAATTGCGCTTTGCTCTGTCACCAACCAGCCGCGATCTTTTTTATTAAGCCATTCGAGCGCTTCTAGGAGTTTATCGCCACTGTAGATGCTGGCGGCAGCGTATTTGCGCACATCATCGACGCCGGATTGTTCAAATTCTTCGCGGTATATCTGTCTAATCATGGATGGCTCAAGGGTCATACACTACTAATAATCGCAAATGCACAAAGCGTAGCTAACGTGACGAGATTCGGCGGCGGGCGAGATCACGCTGCGTGCGTGACCAAAGCATAGGCGGGGATGGGATGATCACGGCCTACAAAGGTCTTTAATGCTTGTTCATAGAGGCGGGCAGGATCGCGCTCGCCATTTTTGGCGAGTTCAATAATCCGATTTGCGGTGATCTCACGCACGGCAGACCCGATATTACGAAGCGATTTGCAGGCGCGGTCGAAAGCCTCGCCCATAGCCAAAGTCGCGGCGTCGTCGAATGAAGCGTCTCGCATCGGAATGATATTCATAGGAACCTCCTGTAAAGCAACGAGCGAAAGCGCGTAAGGTAAAGAGGCCGACCAAGTGAGGCAGCCTATTTGTATCTAACGATTTCACTGACGGATATTTCGCAAGTCGGACATTCGAACGTGCGCTTGTCGTAACCGGGCCTATCGGTCAGTTCGATCCGAGTAAGCCAGGTCTTCTTATCGCACTTGGCACAAAGCGGACGCACGATTGAGTCTGAGTAGGGCCCGGATGGCTGGTAAATTGGAATGCGCATGCGCTCCTCCTTTTAAAGGCGGGAGCGCGGTCGCGTCTCTCAGCCACCGACGCGCCGATACAGAATTGCCCAGTGATTAAATGTATATGGGTATCAACATCCCCGAAGTCGAGGTCAAAAGGCGTCTAAGGCGTATTAAATTGTGATCGCCAATGTCCGCCTTGGGTCAAAAGCGGACATATGCAGTGCAAAAACCCATGTCCGCTTTGTCCCTGAAAGCAGACATGTGCGGCGCAACTAGCGATGTCGGCTAAGGGCCAGAAGTGGACATCGTGGCAGTTCGTGGCCCTTAGGAACCCTGTGCTGGTGCCATGGCATTGACGCAGATCAAAGCTTGCCATTCCTTTCAGTCGTTTAATCACTGCCACTGCCACCGCCACCGCCACCGCCATCGCAGGGCGCTGGTGTCTGAGGGACGTGGCGCTCCTGCCTGTAAACAGGGAGGCGTCTCATGTTAGGTGAACATATCCAGTCGCAACACTTGGTCATTCATTGTCCGAACTGTCCAAAGTGCGGGACGAAAATGTACCTTGCTCGACTTCAGCCGAAAAAACCCGACTACGACCGTCTGACCTTCCAGTGTGCTGAATGTGAACACGTGCTGACAGAAAACGTCGAAGTCCATTAAGGCGCAAAGCTGTCCTGCAAAAAGCCGGGCGGTTGGTCCATGTCCGCTTTGGGTCATAAGCAGACGCCCGCACTGCAAAAGGGCGTGTCCGCTTTACCCCAAATAGCGACCGCGAAAGCGAACCTCGGCAAACGGTGATGTCTGCTTTGCCCCCGGGAGCGGACATGTGCGCCGCAAACCGTCATGTCTGCTTTGGGCCAATAGCGGACATTCGCTGGCGAAGGAATGAGGCGAAGTTGTCAGTTCGCATTAAATTAGCGTTAGACGGGCGCAGTTAAGAAACCAAGCAGGCCACAAGGGTGCTAATATGCATTGGGCTGGGCTTCCAACAGGGAGTTTCCACAATGTGTGACTACAGCCTTCTAAACGTCAGGGCCCGGCCAGCAAAGGTCGGTGACAAACTCACCACACGAGACTTTGGTACCGGCACACGTGGATTCGCTGCGGCGGAAGACAATGCCGTGGCAGTCTGCGTTCTTCCAGGGACCGAGCTTGCGTTTTCCAGCGCGGTTACGGTTACAGAACCCCGCTTCGTCGTCGGTTGGAAAGCCGAAACACTAAGATACGCGACGGCAATCTTCCGACAGGTAAATAAGAACGTCCAGTGGACGCACCATGATGCGCTCGAATTTCCGGATGGGCGCATTGTTCTCCTGACACAACTGTGCAGCGGTCAGGAGGCAACGGTACTTCAGCTGCCTGCGCAGCCAATGACTGTGGCGGAAGCAGAAGCCCAGAAACGCCTTGCCCCCGTGGGCTGATACGCTCGTTCTGACTTGGGCACCAGTGCAAAACGGCATGTCCGCTTCACCCCCGAAAGCGGACATGCGCGCTGCAAAACCAAATGTCCGCTAAGGCCAGAAGCGGACATTCGAAAACCGATACCAGATGTCCTTGAGCGGTTCCGGGCTGATGAGTGTGCAGCGCAAAATCCACAGCCGTGCCGCCTGCCTATGTCAAATTTTAATGGCGGCAAAAACGACGGCATCTATAAGAATTACGCACAGGGTTGTAGGCCAGCAATGGGAGGCGTAAGTGCCGCAATCAGATATTTTCAATCCTCAAAGGGCGTTCAAAGATCATCCGCTTTGTCCTAATTGCGGCTCGGCGATGTGGTTAGCTCGCATTGAGCCGGACAAGCCGGATCACGATTTACGCACTTTCGAATGTTCGAAATGCGAACAAACCGAAACAAAAGTCGTGAAATTTAAATAGTGCGCTAGCGCCAAACGTTTTTGAGGGGCTGAGGCGACATCGAATGTCCGCTTTGGGTCATAAGCAGACATATGCAGTGCAACAACGCACGCCCGCTTTGCCCCCAATAGCGACCGCAAAAGCGGATTCCTGCAAACAGTCATGCCCGCTTTACCCCTGAAAGCGGACACGTGCAGTGCAACCGGCGATGTCGGCTAAGGGCCAGAAGCGGACATTGGAGCAGACCAGTGTTGTTTAAGCGGCGTGTTCGACGCGCAGATCGATCTCGCTGCGAAGCGCCCCGAAATCGATCGGCTTGGTGAAAAGCGTTTCAGCACCGTTCTCTAGGGCCTTGCGCTTGGTGTCCGCATCGCCATAGGCGGTAATCATGATCACAGGAACATCAGGTCGAAGGGCTTTGACCTTGGGCAATAACTCCAGACCGGTCATTCCCGGCATGTTGATGTCGGACAAAATCAGGATCAGTGACACATCCGCTGCGTCCGCAATGCGTTGAAGCGCGATATCGCCGGATTGGGCAAATTCCATCTTGAACCGGCTAGCCCGAAGGTCATGCCTAAATTGCTGTCGAAACAGCATCTCAACATCCGGCTCGTCATCAACCACGAGAATAAGAGGGTTCAAGAGGGCTCTCCCAATTTGGTCAGCGGCGCTCCCGCACGGGGCAGCACGATGATAAATTCACTAAATGCATCTGGCTGGGTCTCCACCTCGATAGATCCGCCATGTTGCTTCACGATGACATCATGGCTGATGGACAGGCCAAGGCCGGTGCCTTCTCCAGCCGGTTTGGTTGTGAAGAAGGGGTTGAATATCTTTTCCTTCACCTCGGGCGGAATGCCTGTGCCGTTATCCCGAATCCTGATTTCCACACGGTCTCCCAAACTTCGTGTCGAGGCCACGAGGGTCGGCTCATAGCCGTCACCGGCCTCGGCTTTACGCTTGGTCGCTGCATAAAAGCCGTTCGAGATCAGGTTTAAAAGTACCCGCGTGATATCCTGTGGAAACACATCGGCCTGCCCTGCGGCCGGGTCAAATGATCGTTCCAAGGTGATGTTGAAGCCCTGCTTTTCGGCGCGCGCGCCGTGATAGGCGAGATTGAGGCTTTCCTCGACGAGCGAATTGATATCAACAAACCGGTGCTCGCCTGAGCCTTCGCGCGAGTGCAGCAGCATGTTCTTGACGATGGCATCGGCACGCTTGCCGTGCTGCACGATCTTGTCGAGATTGCCCCGCAAGATGTCCATCAGTTCGTTGATCTCGCTGCGCTTCTTCGTCATTAAGGTTCACGTCCTTCAAGGTTTCCTGCAATTCATCGATCATCTCGGCGGAAATTCCCGAGAAATTGTTGACGAAATTGAGCGGGTTCTTGATCTCGTGTGCGATGCCGGCGGTGAGTTGGCCAAGCGAAGCGAGCTTCTGCGTCTGGACCAGGCGATCCTGCGTGTTTCGAAGATCATCCAATGACGCCGCCAATTCATGTGTGCGCTGTCGTAATTCGTTGAGCAGCCGCGCGTTTTCAATAGCAATGACCGCTTGAGCGGCGAAATTCTGCACGAGCGCGATCTGCTTGTCGGTGAAGGGACGAACTTCCTGACGATAGATACCTATGGCCCCCATCAGTGTTTCACTCTTAAACATAGGTACGCCGAGAAACGTCCGTGCCCCGCTGAACTCAACGAGGGCTACCATGCGCGGGTTGCGTTCGACATAGGGTGCCTCAGCGGTTAGGTCGCCGATGTGAACGATTTTCCCCGTCGCAGCCATTTGGGCGAGCGGGCCTTGAGGATTATCGCGAAGCTCAAGTTTGGAACCCTCCCTCAACCAATCAGGATAAGGAAGCGTACCGCTTTCGAGTGCGACCAAACGAAAAGCCTCATCTTCGCTGAGAAACATATGGCCGAATTTGGCTTCGCAAATATGAACAGCGTTCTCCAGCATAGCCTTGAAAACCGGGGCGAGATCGCCAGGCGACGAGCTGATGACCTTGAGGACTTCGGCGGTGGCGGTCTGCTGCTGCAGCGATTCGCGCAGCTCGTTGAGCAGCCGTGTGTTCTCGATTGCGATGACGGCTTGTGCGGCAAACGTCCGTAAGAGCGAGAGCTGCTTATCCGAAAGCGGTCCGGGCGTACGACGCACGACGCTGAGCAGGCCAATCGCCTCATTGCGGCGCATCATGGGCGTGATCGTGATCGCCCGGTAACCGCTGGTCAGGAAGTTTCGGGCCCCGGCGGAAAATTCGGCGGGAGCATTCCTCGCGTCGGGAACGTCCACGATCCTGCAATCGAGCAAGGCCGCACCGTGCATATACTCGCGCGTGAAGGGGGTACGGGAAATTGTGCGTCGCCACGCTTCGGCGCGCTCGAGATCACGCTCAGCGATGGCCGCGGCATTAATCATATCGCCGTACCTAAGCGCGAGACTGATGAGAGCGCACGGAAAAAGCTTCAGGCCACTTTGCACTATGGCGTCGAATACCGGCTGGGTATCGGTGGGCGAGTTGCTGATGATGTTCAGAATCTCGGCAGTCGCGGCCTGCTGCTCGAACGCTTCGTTCAACTCACGTCTAAGCCGCGCGACATTTGTTTCCCCGCCGGTAACGGAGGAACTGCGACGGCGCACGGCCTTTAGCGTATTGCGGCGCTTCAGCGGCAATGTCCTGTGGCGCCGCGCTTTAACTTTGCCGCCTGCTTTATCGCGCCGGCTCATTGCCTCCCCTGAGGCTCTGGATAAGGCATGGTAGCGGTTTAAAAGAGGCTCGGTAAGAGGGCCAAAAGCGGACTCATGCACCGCAGCAAAGCTGCTGAGCGCGTCTGCTAGTTGTCGCAGTCAGTGGTGCTTTCTTGTGGCTGGCCATGTGAACTTTAATTTTTTCGGGTTTTAATCTTGAAATGAAAAGCGGGCGGCGCACTTTGCGCCGCCCGCGAACCTTACGCGTCAACACGAAGCAGATTTGAGCCGCGCAAATGTGGCCGCAAGTTAAGGCTCAAGTCTAGGTGGGACTTGAGGGCCACACGGTTCACGAACGATCCAACGGAACGGTTCGCGAACGATCCAACGGATCGTAATGTGTGCCGGTGTCATCAATCTTCTTCGACTGATCGGCAAGCTGCACGTAAGTGGCAGCCAAAATTTCCCATTGGCCCCTAATTTGCGCGTTTTGTTCTTCGCCTCCGCGCTTCCGAGCATTGTCGGCTAGATATTTATATTCGTGCTCCCTATGCATATGCTGACCTCCTTCTAAAACAGGTCTTACGGGGCCAACACATGAGGCTTCTGTGCGTTCCAATGATGACACATCGGTAATACCTACTCTCGATTGGAACTGTGGAACTGAATACGGCTGACCGCGTGGCGTGATCCACTTATCAGCCACCCCGAAGCGGACGCGTGCGGCGCAAACCACTATGTCTGCCTTGGGCCAATAGCGAACATTCGTCGGCGCCAAGACCGGCTTAATTATGCGAGAGCATGGAGTGTCGGTTTGCTCAGTGCGACTTTGCGCCGTGAAAATCGCGGCGGTATCTCCTTGATCAGTTATTTGCGGTCGCCCTACTGGGCTGCTTGGCTCCCGTTGCCGCGACACGACACATAGATAAACTGGTGAAATGCAAAACGATCCTCCTCAATTCGTCGCTGAAAGTATCGGCGGCTGCGCGGTTTCGAAAGATGATAGTGAAGTGACCATTGAATTTGAGGGCGGCGGATCGCTTCTGTGGGTCACGCTGCCATCCAGCCTCGTTCCACAAATGCAAATGATTGTGCGAGAACTCGACGCACTCGCGATAGATGCGCGCAACGGGGTTGCCAGACAGTGGCACCTGCCTGCACCGGATCAAGCGTGACGGGCCGCTACACTGTCAGTCGCCCGTCGGGGCGATGCGAAATTCGATAACCTCCGGCAAGCCGCGAAGATGGTTCGACAGGTTCTCAGCATTCTTCCGGTCGCGGCTTTTGATCGTCATCCGGTATTCGAACTGCTTGCCGCCCTCAGTAAGCCGGGAGGACAGATTGGCAATCGTGAAGCCATGTGCGTGGATCATTTTGTGCAATTCTGCCTCGCCCATCACGCGTTCCCGTGCAAACCGTAGCATGTGTTGAGCATAGAACTCGCTAGGTAACCGCGCTTCAATCAAGCGGAAGATTGCTAGGACGAGCAGAACTGCCACGGCTCCAAGAATTGCGGGGTACCAAAACCCAATACCCACGAGTATTCCGATTGCTGCCGTCACCCAAATTGAAGCAGCGGTCGTCAGACCACGTACGGTCAGGCCTTCTTTGAAAATTACGCCGGCGCCGAGAAAACCAATGCCGGTCATTATCCCCTGGGCCATACGGGTCGGATCGGCACGAATGGTGTCGATTGGCACCTCTGTCATCCAGTGCAGCTGATAAACCGTAACCAACATTAGCAACGCAGACGCTAAGCAGACGAGCGCGTGGGTACGAAATCCGGCTGGACGGCCATGAAACGTTCGCTCGAAACCGATCATGGCGCCGAAAAAAAGCGCGCCAGCCAGTCTGCCAAGAATGACTAATTCGTCATGCGTCACAATGGATACTAATACGCCCTCTTCGCGACTTCTGTCATCATCGTCCATCCAACAAACATGTCCGCTTTGGGTCATAAGCGGACATGTGCGGTGCAACTAGCGATGTCCGCTAAGGGCCAATAGCCGACATAGGGCGTCGGCTTCTCCGTAAACATCCTTAGTTGAGCGCAGGCAATCGGAGCACTACACGGCAACGTCTATGAAACCGCCGCGAAGCAACGAGCCGCCGAAACCATGCCCTGCGTGTCAGGTGGCCATGCAGGCTGATGAGACAGAGTACCATATTGTCCATCAATGCCTGCGCTGCGGCGTCGTCATACAAGTGGCCAAGCCGGCGAGGTAGCCTGAAGGCCAAGCTCACGCTTTAATCAAATGCAGTCGGCATGTCCGCTTTGCCCCCGAAAGCGGACGTGTGCGGTAAATTAGGAATGTCCGCTAAGAGCCAATAGCGGACATCCAGCGCAAACGGGCGTGTCCGCTTTACGCCCAATAGCGACCGCAAAAGCGGACTCCCGCAAATGGTCATGTCTGCTTTAGACCCGGAAGCGGACTTGTGCGGCGCAACTAGTGATGTCGGCAAGGGCCAGAAGCGGACATCGATTATGCTGCTGTGTTATTGGAGATCGCAGTGCGGGGACACATGTGACTTCGCCGATCAATATCGACGCCTATAGCGATGCTCTCGTCGTGCTTGGTACCGCGGGCATTGTGGTGCCGGTTGTGCGCCGTTGGGGCTTGAACCCGACCCTCGGCTATCTTGGTGCCGGGGCTATTCTTGGGCCGCTTGGGCTTGGGTCTTTTACGAAATCGTTTCCTTTTCTCTATTGGCTCACCATCGTTGATGCGCAAAATGTCGCGGGTATTGCCGAGCTAGGTGTTGTCTTCCTGCTGTTCCTGATAGGTCTCGGGCTTTCCTTCAACCGCCTTACGACAATGCGGCGCCTCGTTTTTGGCTTGGGCGGCCTGCAGGTGCTGTTGACCGCGTCATTGTTTTCTGTCGTCGCGGCCGCCCTCGGCCAAGGCACGGCTGCGGCGATAATTATTGGCACCAGCCTTGCGCTTTCATCGACAGCGATTG
This sequence comes from uncultured Alphaproteobacteria bacterium, assembly GCA_963794665.1. GTDB lineage: Bacteria > Pseudomonadota > Alphaproteobacteria > Rhizobiales > Xanthobacteraceae > Pseudolabrys. Next base: position 34,673 of record CAWCEW010000026.1, read on the forward strand.
TGCTTGAACTCCTGTCGGATCAGGGAAGGCTGAACACCACTGCGGGACGTGCCAGCTTTTCCGTGCTGCTGGCGCAGGACCTCGCTGTCATACCTCTCCTGCTATTTGTGTCCGTGCTCGGAGTGGGAAGCGGCGGATCGGTGATGGGTAGTCTGACGGGCGCCGTGCTGCGGGCCGCGATTGCGATAACGCTCATCCTGCTGTTCGGACGCTTGCTCCTTCGCCCCCTCTTCCGCCTGGTTGCGAACACACACTCAACGGAACTTTTCGTCGCCGCAGGATTGTTCGTCATTGTTGCGGCAGGTCTTATCGCTCATCAGGCGGATTTATCTATGGCGCTCGGTGCCTTCATCGCGGGACTGGTGCTCGCAGAAACGGAGTACGGAAAGGCCATCGAAACGGTAGTTGAGCCGTTCAAGGGTCTTCTGCTCGGCATTTTCTTCTTCACGGTTGGAATGAACATCGATTTCCGCGAGTTCCTGCGCCAGCCCATTTCGCTGGCCGCGGCGGTCGTTTGTCTCATCGTCGCCAAGTCAGTCATTCTGACAGTGCTGGCCAGGCTTTTCAGACTCTCTTGGCATTCCTCCATCGAGACCGGATTGCTGCTGGGGCCGGGCGGCGAATTTGCTTTCGTCGTTATCGGAGCGGCCGCTGCCCAGGGACTGATTGGACCTGGTGTGTCGAGCTTCACGATCGCTTTGACATCGATAACAATGGTCTTGACGCCATTGTTGTCCACCGCTGCACGGCAACTGGCATCAGCTCTCGCGCCGCCCCGGGCGATAGATCCCGAGTTGACTGTCCAGCCGCCGCCTGGCGAGATGCATGCAATTGTGGTCGGTTATGGCCGCATCGGAAAAGTCGTGTGCTCGCTGCTCAAAGAGCACGGCATAACGTATATCGCCGTCGACCATGACGCGTCAGGCGTTGCCCGCGACCGTCGGGAAGGCCACGGCGTCTACTACGGTGATGCCTCGGATCTCAGATTTCTCGAAAAGTGCGGCCTGCGAAAGGCGAACGGCCTAGTCATTACGATTTATTCTCAAGCCGCGATTGACAAGGTAGTCGACGGTGTACGCGCGATCAGACCTGACGTTCTGATCGTTTCGCGGGCGCGCGATGCCGATCATGCCCGTCATCTGTATGCAATCGGCGCAACCGACGCCGTTCCCGAAACAATCGAAGCAAGCCTTCAGCTGTCAGAGGCGGCGTTGGTGGGATTGGGCGTTGCCACCGGACGCGCGATTGCCTCGGTGCACGAAAAGAGGGACGAATTTCGCCGCGCATTGCAGCAAGCAGCCCGGGCCGTGGGGCGTGAAGACAGCCATTTGCTCAGACCGAAAACTCACAAATCTGGCCCGGCCTAACCATCGCGAAGCCGTGTCCGCTTTGGGTCATAAGCAGACATGTGCAGCGCAAACCGGCATGTCCGCTCTAGCCCTGAAAGCGGACGTGTGCGGTGCGACTAGCGATGTCCGCTAAGGGCCAATAGCGGATATTATGCGAACCTAACCGCCGACAAAAACCGCGGGGGCGTCGTTGATTGAAAGTATCGAGCTCGATCAGCTTTTGGCAGCGTGTCTGTGATCGTAGTCTTCTACACGTTTGCGTTCTTCAAAATGCCGTCGCTCCAAATAATGCGGGTCATTGAGCACATCGCGCCACGCGCGATCCAATACATCCTTGCCAATTGCCTGTTTGTCCTCTCGCACTGTCCATACAAGCCAACCGATACAGGCGACCCCAATCAATGTAATTATCATCTCCGGTATGGCGTAAATTGCTGTGTAGGTTTTCATAGCAACCTCCTGCCATCAAACGACGTAATTAATGAACTGCCGGACCTTCGCCCTTCCACATTGATCTAGATCAACGCAGGCCAGCGGCTAAGGGCCACAGTAACTACGTTAGAAACAGACTAACTCGCAATGCATGCGCCAGCCGCTTTACCCCAACAGCGGACATGTGCAGCGCACCCAGCGATGTCGGCTAAGGGCCAGAAGCGGACATTCAGGTGACGACGGAGTCGAACGCGTGACAGCTTCGCGCGCCCATTCCAACACGATTCCGCAATCGCTTCGAATTTTGGCATCCTATGTTTTATGACAAATGGCACGGCCCTGCCTATTTTCACGTCCGGCCTCAGCGAGGTCGAAGCGCAAAACCGGCTGCAGTCTGAGGGATACAACGAACTGCCCCGCCAAGGCCGGCGCACGCCACTGCGGATCGTCTTGGAGGTCTTTCGCGAACCGATGTTCGCTCTCCTACTAGGTGGCGGCTTTATCTACCTCCTGCTTGGAGACCTGAAAGAAGCACTCATCCTGCTCGGATTCGCCATTATGTCGGTGGTGATCACGGTTATTCAGGAAACGCGCACCGAACGCGTGTTGGAGGCGCTGCGCGACTTAACCAGCCCCCGCGCGCTGGTGGTCCGGGACGGCGTGCGCAGGCGCATCGCGGGGCGCGAGGTGGCGCGCGGCGATCTGATCGTGCTCGCCGAAGGTGACCGTGTTCCTGCGGACGCCGTGCTGGTGCAGGCCCACGATGTTCAGGCCGATGAATCGCTGCTGACCGGGGAGTCGGTGCCGGTGCGCAAGATTGCAGTGATCGGCATCCCTGCCAGTCGCGCCCGACCAGGCGGCGACGATTTGCCCTTTGTCTATTCCGGCGCGCTGGTAGTGCGGGGCAACGGCCTTGCGCATGTCCTAGGTACCGGGCCGCGCAGCGAAATCGGCAAGATTGGCCAGTCGCTTCACGCGCTGGAAACTGAACCGCCACGCCTTCAGCTGCAGACTGCCCGACTGGTGCGGCTGTCTGCGTTCGGCGGGGCAGCTGTCAGCGTGGGAGCGGTCGTGCTCTACGGCACATTGCGAGGCGGATGGCTTGATGCGGTGCTTACCGGGATCACCATCGGCATGTCCATGCTGCCGGAGGAGTTTCCGGTCGTGCTCACCGTGTTCATGGCGATGGGGGCCTGGCGGATTTCAAAGGCACGTGTGCTCACCCGGCGCGCCGCATCCATCGAAACGCTCGGCTCGGCGACGGTGCTTTGTACGGACAAAACGGGCACGCTGACCGAGAATCGAATGTCCATCGTGGAGCTTCGGCTTCCGGATGACAATATCTTTCGTCCACGCGAAGCAACCAATGCCGCCGTGCCCAACGATTTTCGGGAACTTGCCGCGTACGGTCTGCTGGCAAGCTCGCCCGAGCCTTTCGACCCCATGGAAAAGGCCTTCCACGAATTCGCAAGGGACGCACTAAAGGTGGCGGATGGTCTCCCGGGGTCAGATTGGAAACTCGCGCACAGATATGGGCTGCGGCCCGATCTCTTGGCCATGAGCCAGCTCTGGCAGAAAGATGAGGGAAGGTCTGATTTCGTAGTTGCGACGAAGGGTGCCCCGGAAGTTATCGCTGACCTTTGCCATCTTGGGCGGGCGGAACTAGAGACCGTACGTCGGTCAGTGGATTCGATGGCTGCCGAGGGGCTGCGGGTTTTGGGCGTGGCGAAAGCTACGCATGAGGGAGTGCAATGGCCGGAGTCACAACGCGATTTTCCGTTCGTGTTTCTCGGTCTTGTCGGCCTTGCAGATCCACTGCGGTCAAGTGTTGCCGCCGCGGTGCGAGAATGCCGCTCGGCAGGAATCCGGGTCGTGATGATCACGGGCGATTACCCGGCGACCGCCCGCGCCATCGCACAACGGGCCGGACTCGATGCTTCCGGGGCGCTAACCGGTGACGAGATTGAACATCTCGATGATTCCGAGCTTGCCCGGCGCACGAGAACGGTTGGCACATTCGCCCGTATCATGCCGGAGCAGAAATTGCGCATCGTCCAGGCGTTGAAGGCCGATGGCGAAATTGTTGCAATGACAGGCGACGGCGTGAACGACGCACCATCCCTGAAGGCGGCGCATATAGGCGTGGCGATGGGCGGTCGCGGCACCGACGTTGCTCGCGAGGCATCGTCCATCGTGCTCCTGGATGACGATTTTGGGTCGATTGTCACTGCAATCCGGCTAGGGCGGCGGATTTACGACAATGTGCGCAAGGCAATGGGCTTCATCTTTGCGGTGCATGTTCCTATCGCGGGGCTAGCACTGCTGCCGCTACTCTTCGGCCTGCCAATTATATTTGGGCCAATTCACATCGCCTTCCTTGAAATGATCATCGATCCCGTGTGCTCCCTGGTCTTCGAGGCCGAGACCGATGAAGAGGATGTGATGCGTCGCAAGCCCCGCGCACCTGATGCGCCTTTGTTTTCGTGGCCGTTGATCGGCTGGAGCGTACTGCAGGGTGGGCTCTCGTTCGGTCTGGTCGGCGCGATTTTCGTAATCGCCCTATACCGTGGCATGCCGGAAGACGAGGCGCGAGCGCTCACGTTCTTCTCGCTGGTGCTTTCGATTGTCAGTCTCATACTGGTCAACCGCTCGTTCAGTACGTCGCTGGTCGCAGCCTTTCGCCGTCCCAACCCGGCGCTCGCGTGGATTCTTTTAGCGGTCACGGTGATTTTGGGCTTGAGTCTTCTTTGGCCTGCTGCAAGCGCGCTGTTCCGGTTCGGCCCCTTACATGCGGACGATTTGGCACTAACAATTGCCGCCGGGATCGTCGTGCTGATCGTCCTTGAAACGCTCAAACATCTATGGCGCATGCGGCTGGGCTTGTGAAATCCGGCGAAGCGGCACGACTGAGCCAAAAGCGATCACCCCTTATGCGCACGTGCTACAATTAGCTCTCGACGGCCTCGACCATCCGCTTTTGAGCGGCGATGCCTAACGCGGCAGCAACCGCTAAACCCGCAATACCGATCAAGACAACGTTGCGTGTATCCTGATCGCTAAGCGTCTCGCTGGCCGCCGTTGCAACATCGGCGATTTCGTCCTTCAGATTGTGCTGCTGGCGGCGAGCACTGTCCAATATGGCTTCACCGGCGCTCTTCGCCTTTGAACGCGTCTCGACAAGCTGTTCGCCGGCTTGTTCGGTCCATTCCTGTATTTTGTCTTTGGTCGAATCCCACGTTTCGGCGCTCTTTTCTGCGATCGTGTCTTTCGCCCGAGCGGCCGTTTCGCCTATCGCGGAAGCCAATTCTTCGCCCTGCCCCTTCAAGGAGCGTGCACTCTGCCGCAAAAAGCTGGTCCGCGGATCGAGTGGCTTCGCGGAGGTCCGCAACAGGCTGAACAGTCCTAACCCGATCAGTGAGCTGGCGATTGGCGGCCGCTTCATCAGGCGCCAGCCAAGGCCTGCCGCGATGGCCATGACGGCGGCGGGGTTCGCAGCGGCCTGCGCCTTCAATTTTTCCCACAGTCTGTCCCCGCGATCGAGCGCTTCTTGCTTAAGGCTATGCCCAAAGTCGGCCAGGATGCCCGGCGAACAGAGAACCGCCAGGTCTTCCGTCAGCTTGGTACGGGCGCTTTCAACCTCGCACTCGCGGGCGCGCAGCGACGGGTTTGCCATCACCGGCTCCGTTGATCATAACGGGAACCGGCAGGCGATTGTGCCCCGGTGAACTTAGTTTCGGGCTCTGCCGATTGGCCTTTCAATGAGTCCTTGAATGTGCCGACCACTTCTTCCGCCACGTCCTTGAGGCCTTCGCTGTTCAGTCCGCGCTTGTCGGCGGCTGTCTTCAACGTATCCCCGGCTTTGCTGGTTGCCTCTTTGAGCTGATCGCCGATTTTTCCCGCCGCCTTTGACACCTCATCGCCGATCGGGCCGAGATTGTCTTTCTCCCAGTCGGTTGGGGGAAACATCGCTGCAACCCCGGCGCCGGCCGCAATTCCCACGGCCACGATCGTGAGTGGCTGGTTTTGCAGCACATTGCGGGCCATGGATTGAGTTTGACGGGCTATGCGATCGGATTGATCGCTGACGGAACGCCGCGCCCGATCCGCATAATCGGATGCTGCAGAGGCGTAGGAAGCGGCCGTGTCAGCTGTTTGGCGCGCAACGTCCGAAGCGGCATCAATGGTTTGTCGAACCGCCGACGGGGCAGTGGTTGTGCCGGGAGCATGATGATCCGCATGATCCGCGCCATAGGCTGCGGCCATCGATCGCGCTGCACCGGGGGGGCGGCCGCTGGTGCGTAGCAGCAGTGCGGCGCCGGCGGCGAGAAGCAAAAGGCCCTCGGGATTCCGTTTGATGGCGCTCAGAATCGACTCGCCGTTTTCCGAGAGGATGGAACGTGGTTGGCCGTTCATGAAAATTGCTCCTTGGCGACAGCGATGTCTTTCTTGAGTTGATGAATGGTGCGATCGGGTGTGAGTTCCACACTGCCGGCCTTGGCTTTTGCATAGGTAGCAATGGCGGCCAATCCCAGCACAGCGGCTACAATCACGCTCGACCAGTGCAGCGCCAAACCTGTCGCTGCTGAAAGACCGAGCACGCAGGCCTGAATCAAAAGCAGGAATGCGACGATGGCGATCAAAGCCGCAGCCGACATCCAGATGCCGGCGCGAATTCCGAGCGATAGGCTATGTATGACTTCGGCTTTTGCCAGCCGCATTTCTTTTTGCATCAGGTCGCCAAGATCCGATACGACCCTGGATAGCGCTTCCGGCAAGGACTGGTTCATCGGCTCAGCCATGGCTCTGATCGAAGCCGGAGGGATGCGCATCAGGCTGAATTGGAGGCGCCGAAACCAACTGGGCATTCTTGAAGGTCCGGAACGCAAAGAAGCCGGCCAAGGCTGCCAGGCCAAAAACAAGCGCTGGCTGACGCCTCGTATAATCTGATGCAGTTTTGGTGAGTTGATCAACGGTCTGATTTTCCATCCGTGACGCATAGTGATCGACGTTGCCTGCGGCAGTCCGGACGACGCCTGCCAGCAGTGGACTTTCCTTAGAAAGGTCGTCAGCCGCGAGCCGCATTGCATTCGCCAGCCGGCCGGCCAATTCGGCCCCCGCCCCAATCTGTTCGTTCAGCAAGCCGACGACGCTGTCTGTCATGCTGGAGGCGGTATCGGAGGCCGCGCGCTTGGCTTTGTCTGCGGCGTCGCGGGCCATGTCCGAAGCTCTGAAGAACGCATCGCCTGCGGCCGTGCGAATTTTTTCGCCCTTGCCGCCGTCGTTTGCGGCGTCGCCGCTCTGAAAATCTTGCTCGCCCATAGTTCTGTTCTCCTCCTTGAAGAAACCGGCTGGGCAAGTCTTCGTTCCAAGAGGGGTCAGAGAAACAGCCCAATCCTTGCGAAAGCAACAAAGCCCGGCAGTTGCCGGGCTTGTTACGACTCCCAAGGGCCATATGCGGACATCGCACCGCTGTGCGAAGCTATGTCAAAAGAGGTGCCATTTAACCCACGAAACTAGCACGCAGCCGGCGCCGCCTCCTTCAAATAACGCTCGCCCCCAATGTCCGCGTTTGGAACTTCTTTGGTTTGGTTCGCCAAATCTATCGCGGACATGACCTCTGCCGTCGCGGTTTGATGGACCATATGTCCTTTGTCGGAAATGCACCGAAAAGTGCTGTGAGCTATATCACGATGCAGCTCGGCGGATTGCTGCGCTTCACTCACTTGATCTTCCCTGCCTGCGACGATGACCACTGGCATCTTGAGATATCTATAAGCCTCTCGAAAGCTGTAGGCCGCGGGAATCATGAGCGCTGTTTCGGCCGCGGCGGCCCGGATCTGAGATGGACGCATCGCCATCTCTTTCGGAAAGCCTGCAAATTTCTTTGGGACAGGGTTCGGGCCGAAAATCTTGCGAAGCAAAATCGGCCATAGCAGTCTGCCAAGAATAGGAGATATCGTGTGGCTTAAGATGTCACCGACGAATGGCAGCGCTGGCGGCGATAGCACCAACACATCCGCTCGAACGGTCGGATAGTAATAGCCGGAGGCGAGAATCAATGCTCGGACATTTCGTGGATAATTCAGCGCAAGGGCTACTGCAACCAACGTTCCCCAAGAGTGTCCGAAAACGAGCGGTTGAGAGACGCCCATTTTTGTAAGAGCTGCATTGAGAAGAGCGGCCTGCGCTTCGGGGGTCCAGACCGTGCGGCGAGGCCTGTCGCTGTGACCAAACCCAGGGCGATCGAAGGCGATCACGCGATATTTCATCGCAGCCAGATCAATTAAACCGCTCAATTCGAAGTCCTGAAATCATACTTCCATTGCCGTGAAGTAGGACGAGCGGACGCCCAGTTCCTCGTTCCACGTAGTGAAGCCGAACACCGTCAATTGTGACGAAGCGTCCCGTTGGAGGGTTACGACGCTCGGCCTTCTTTGCAAGAGTGCAATTCAAAATGGCCGACGCCACGAGACACACGAGAAAGCTCGTAACAACAGGATGATCCTTAAGTACTTTGACGGCATAGCTGCGAGAACGATCCATTGGATATTAAACCCGGAAGTTTGGAGTGGAGGAGTGTGAGGCCAACTACCGGTGCGACAGTCCGTTCCGTCGCAAAATCAGTTTCACTGCGTTTTCGCCGAAGATCGGCATCTCTTTCGAACCGGTGTCAAATGACAGCGCAGTTTTTGCAATGAACAAATTGAACGATCAAAGGGACCGCGGTTGCCTCGACCCCGATCACGCGAGCGAACTTACAGAAACAATCGGTTAGAAAACTCAAGAAGTGTTCCAGCCTTTCGAAGGGAACGACAGGCACTACTACCGGTTTGCATCGAGCAACTCAAAAAAGGAGGTCTCGATGAAACTTAAGATTTTGCCAGTTACGACCGCAATATTGATCGCCGCGGCACCTGCCGCTTTTGCGCAAGGTGTTTCAGGTTCGGCTCCGGGACAGCAGCAGCCAAAGAACTATCAAGGCTCGCCCGGCTCGTCTTATTATGCCCCGGGGCAGGAAAAGAAGAATCCCAGCATTGATAATCCGAACCCCGACCGTCCGGGCGCGTCGGGCTACGCTCCCGGAAACGCGACCACCGGCGCGGGAAGTAACAACACTCATAAAAAGTCGAAAGCAGTCGGAAGTGATGCAATCAGAAGGGGCTTAAGTTTCGCCCAATCGACCAAGCTTCCCCGATTGAAAACCCATGTTGAATAGGTGGCGGCCACTATGTTCAGGAGCAGTGCAGTCGGACGCATTTCGTCTGGCGCAAAAGACGCAAACGCCATCACCGCGAGGAATGCCGTACCCCCGGCTTGCCCGACTGTCGCGTAAAGTAAGGAGACGGCGCCGAATAGCAGCGGCAGCATGCGATCTCGACCGAAATTCAACTCCAACTACAAACAATTAATAGCACGTAACTGCCTAAGCGCCGAAGCCACTAATTTCTGCTGCGGACCGAAGCCGTTATCAGTCCGCTCACTAAAAAAGAAAGGGCCGCATTTACGGCAGCCCTTGGCAAACCATTTGGCTTAACCCCATTAGTGCATTAGTTGGCCCTTTGCCATCATCAAGTGATGCGGCTGATGGTGGCCGCCTTGCACCATAATCCCTATAAAGCCGAGCGCCTTGAGCTTGGTCAGCGGCTGAGCGTCAGTCGCCATAACCGTAAGCTTTACGCCGTTTGACAACTCATCGGTCTTTGCATTCCAGCCGATCTCATGCAGCTCTTTTACGTGGGCGGGGACCATGCGTTTAATCGCTTCGAGCGTGCGTCCTTCGCCTGTAACGGTGAACTCAATTCCGTTGTCGAAGGCACGTGGCGTGGCAGCAGCATGCAGCGTGACCTCGTTCATATCGATAAGATGTTGCCTTAATGCTTCGATATTCACCTTCGACCAATCCGTCTTGGGATCGGACTGCAGAGCTTGAACGATCTCTTGGATAGCACCGAATGCGTCCTGTCCGGGCATAGTCGGTGTACCTAATGATTGCTGGCCATGCATTTGGCCGTGGCCGCTCATTCCTCCGTGCATTCCCATTCCACCATTCATTCCAGAATGCATACCGGACTGGCCCTGCATCATCTGACTATGCATTTGGCTCATCATGCCGCCCTGATGCATCGGTCCGTGCATGCCCATCGGACCACCCGAGGACATTTGCGCAAAGGCGTATGCGGTCGCAGCTAAAAGGGCCGAAACGGCGAGTGTCGTCTTCCAAGGAAATTTTGACATAGGAGGCCTCATCGAGGTTTTGCCCCTTATGTTTGATATCAGCGACTGGTCAAACTGCATATGATTTCGATCATACGCGCTTGACCAGTATGATCTTGTTCCCTGCCCTTTTGATCTCGCTGGAGCCTTCGAGTGCTGCCAGAACCCGATAAAGCGTCTGGTGAGTCATGCCGATTTCAGCGGCGAGGTCCTTTAGCGTTCCATACAATTCGACCGTGCGACCGTCAGGGCTAATGTTGAGCGCGAGAAATTGCTTTACGCGCTCGCGTGCCGATCGGACGTTGCGTTGCTGAAAGCGCGTGCGCAGGTCCATCACTTGATGGGCTAGCATCGCGGTGAAAGTCTTTAGAGCTTTTGGGTCTTGTTCAAACGCAGATAGGACTTGGCGCTTCGGATATACACGCACAGTCGCATCAGTGTGGCTATTGCATCGCAATGATATTGACCAGAAAACAAAGAGGCCTCGGCGAGCGTTTCGGCAGGACCAGCCATATGCAACACGGTTTCACGGCCGAAACGATCAACTCGCACCAATCTTACGCGCCCAGACAGGACCTCGTAGAAACCCGCAGTCTTATCACCCAGCCGAAATAGCGCCTCTCCCGCTTTAAATTTGCGTTTGAACGCCAACGCTCGAATAGCCGCGGGCATCCAGTCTTCTGTGATCTTTGAGGGCGCCATTTTCGAGCGTTACGCTTGCTTAAGTTAAATGAACTCTTTTAGGCGATTGCCTGAACATAACTATTTGCCTTCACGATTGAAGAGCTGCTTCTACCTCCAGCCGCCCATCGCGCAACCTGAAAATATGATCAAAGCGATCGAGGATCATCTCATCGTGCGTCACGACGATAATTGCCGCGCTTTGTTCGACGGCAATCCGACGGAGCAAATCCATAACGATGCGCGCACGCGCTGAATCTAGGGGTGCTGTTGGCTCGTCGGCTAGAATAATGCGCGGTTTATTGGCGAGCGCACGTGCGATTGCCACACGCTGTGCCTCACCGCCTGAGAGCTGTGTCGGCATCGCATGTTTGCGGTGACCGACCTCAAGATAGTTCAGCAGATCGATGGCGCGTATCCGCGCCGTCGCAGAGCCATAGCCAGCGAGACTGAGAACTATTGCGACATTGTCGGTGCCATCGAGGAACGGAAGCAAATTGGGGTACTGAAATATGAAGCCGACCTTGTCGAGCCGCAGGCGACGCAAGTCTGCACGCAGCCAGTGCTCGTCATAAACCACTTCGCCGTCGAGAGTCAGGCGGCCGCTGCTCGGCTCCATGATACAGGCGATGCAGTTGAGCAACGTTGTCTTGCCCGATCCGCTAGGTCCCATCAATCCGACCACTTGGCCGGGGTAGACATCCATATTGATATCGCGCAGCGCATCGACGCGCGCGGTGCCAGAGCCAAAATACTTTGAGAGGTGCTCAACGCGCACGACAGGGGTCTTGTTGAGCATGACGTTACCCCGCCGCCGAAAGGGCTTCCGCCGGGTCAATCTTGAGAGCAAGGCGAATACCAAGCGTGCTGGCCGCTAGACACATCACAATCGCAATGATGAATACGGCGCCAACACTCGTGGGATCGAGCACGAGTCGCCTCGGAAAATACGGCTGGAAAATCAATACGAGGCTTAGTCCGATAAAGTAGCTCATGATGCCCATTGACAGGGCTTGCTGCACGATAAGGCCGATAATGGTCCGATCCGGTGCGCCGACAAATTTCAGCGTGGCGATCGAGCGCGTCTTGTCCATGGTCAACGTATAGATGATCAACGCAATGATGACGGCCGAGACGATGATCAACAGCACCATGATTAGAAGCTGTTGCCTGCGGGATTTTTCAATGACCTGACCGACCAACAGATTTTCCTGCTGCTGTTGCGTAAGCGTCTTGAGATGCTTCCAGCGTGATAGCGTTGCTGCAATACCTTGGAGTGGCACATAAGGTGATATCTTGGCGATCACGGCATTGATCTGGTTGGTCGTCTGCAATACGCCTCCGCGTGCGACCTCTCGGCGCGAGGCCGGTGGCGCTAGATCGAATTGCAGTGCCTGCGCGTCAAGCAGGGTCACATAGGCGACAGGATCACCGGCGGAAGTAATCTCGTTCCGCATGAGGCCGACGACCGTGAATTTGTGGCCATGCGTGCCGAGAGGAATTTCTTGACCAAGCGCAAGACTGGCGGAGCGGTCGACGACTATTTCGTAATGGCTGCGAATGATATTCCGCCCGGCGATGAGTCGGCGCGGACCGCCTGGCCGGTCCAGCTCAAAGCCGACCAGGAAGATGCGGAGCGGCTTTCCATGGAGTTCGGTTTGGACCGTTTGGTAGGTGACGGCGCCGGCGCGCTGCACGCCATAGACCCGGCTGACCAGTTCTCTCGTGTCGCCGGGTATTCGAGAGGACTCGGCAAATGGCCCGTTGGTGCCGGATTCAACCACCCAAAGATCAGCGTTGGCGGCACGCGACTGCCGTAGCGCATCATCGACGAGGCCACCATAAACGCCCGTGATCACAATGACGATACCGAGCAAGAGACTTAAGCCGAAGTTCGTCAGCACAAAACGCAGGAGATTGTGCTTGATATCGCGGTAGGCGAGGTTCATCGCTTCGGCTCGCTGGCTAATAAAGCCGCCCGGCCTGCTCGCAAGCCGTTGCGCAGTTGCGTTACGACCATTGCATTGGTTGGCACACCCCCGGTGATCTCATAGCGCCCATCGAGCAACCGGTGGCCAAGCGTCGCTTCATGCTGTTGCAAATGTCCACTCTCGACGGTCCAGACCGTTCCATGATCCTTGCTGAGACCGATGATTGCGGCTTCTGGAACCAGCAGCGGCTGCTGCAACTGCATCGTGGTGATGTAGACCTCGGCCTGCTCACCAAGATTGGCATTGGTTGGAATCTGGTCGAATGCGACCTCGATCCGGCGTTCCTCATTGACACGATCGCTCTCCGGTTGGATCCGGGCCACGCGTCCCTGCAAACGAACAGTGGGTTGCGAACGCAACACGATTTCCGCCGGCTGGCCGACCTTGATCTCGCCGGCCTTGCTTTCATCGACATAGGTGAGCACCCAAATCGTTTTCGGGTCGATGAGTGTGAATACGGATTGTCCTGCGGCCAAAGCAGACCCGAGCTCTTTCGAGCGTGTGGTCACCATGGCGTCATAAGGAGCCGTCAAAGTGTGAAAATCCAAAGTGACGCTTTGCTGCTCTTGCTGCGCCTTGGCGTCACTAATTGCAGCCTTGGCCACCGAAACATCACTGTTTGCCAAACCTACATCAGCGCGTGCGGCGTCCTGCACAGCTTTCGATGTTTCGGCCGTCTCAACGGAGGTAATACTACTTTGAACGAGTTTTTGTCGGCGTTCATTGATGCTCTTGGCATTGGCATAGTTCGCTTCGGCCTTTTCGACACTGGCCATTGCTTTTTGCAGGTTGGCTTGGGCCTGTTCGACCGCAGCATTTGCTCTACCGAGCTGGGCCTTTTGCTCTCGGTCGTCGAGCCGAGCCAAGATAGCGCCCTTCGCGACGTGGTCGCCGACATCGGCTCGAAGATTGACCAGTATTCCAGATATCTTGAAGCCTACTTGTGAGGTGATCCGCGCCTCGACCGTTCCTAAACCGAAAACTTGGACGGGTATGTCCTTGGCCACGCCGTCGGCACTAACGCGGATCGGACGGAGAAAATTTGTCCAACCGCCGAAGCCTGCTCCAGCCGCAATAACAGCGACAATGACGAACGTTACAAGCTGTTTTCGGGTCATGAGCCCGAATACAGGGCCGTCCATCTACCGGCATTGATCCGGATCAAACCGCCGTTTGCTGCATCTCTGTCCGCTTTGGGTCAAAAGCAGACATATGCAGTGCACCAACCCATGTCCGCTTTACCCCTAATAGCGACCCCAAAAGCAGACATGTACCCCGCAAACGGTCATGTCTGCTTTCCCCCAAAAGCGGACATTGCAGTCCCGGTTTGACAATTCGGCCAAAAACTTTTGGAAATTCAAATTGGTTTAAGTGGGCCCGGGAGGACTTGAACCTCCAACCAGACCGTTATGAGCGAGCCTCGGCCTAAAGAAATACCCGAAGATACTGGCGATTCTGATGACGATCACTGACGCCCGTTCGTCTTTGGTTCCTATCAATCATTGGCGAAATATTGGCAGGGACCTCATGAGCCAATATTGGTCCAAATTTTGCTTGATCGATATCAATGCCAGCCAAGAAATTTTCCAAATAGCATTGCTGGTATTGGCAACAACAGCACGCATTGCAAAGAATTGCCCATGAGCGAACCGCTTCTGCAGGTTGTCAATCTGGCCAAACGCTTCGACGGTGTTGTTGCGACTGAAAATCTTACGCTAAACGTTGCCGCTGGCGAATTGCACGCGGTGATCGGCCCAAATGGTGCCGGCAAAACCACACTTGTCGCTCAGCTCGGTGGCCAGGTTGTGCCCGATTCAGGCCGCATCCACTTCGCCGGAGTTGATATCACCGCATTGCCGGTTCATACGCGCAGTCACCTGGGCCTGGCACGGACGTTCCAGATCTCATCGCTGTTCCTCGATCTTACCGTCCTCGATAACGTTGCAATGGCGGTGCAGGCGCACGCCGGACACTCGTTCCGTTTCTGGCGCAATGCCCGCAGGGATCACGAACTGCGCAAGCCCGCGCTGGCGGTGCTGGCGCGGGTCGGTCTCGCCGAGCGTGCGGATCTACTGGTGTCGGCGCTGAGTCACGGCGAGCGCCGGTTGCTGGAGCTGGCCGTGGCCCTCGCGAGCCATCCGCGGATGCTGCTCCTCGATGAGCCGATGGCAGGGCTTGGGCCCGAGGAATCCGCCCGCATGGTCGGCATGCTGCGCACGCTGAAGCGCGACCTGACCATCCTCCTGATCGAGCACGACATGGAAGCGGTCTTTGCTCTCGCCGACCGGATTATTGTTCTGGTTTATGGGCGGGTGATTGCTTCAGGACCGCCAGAGACGATCCGGGCCAGCGAAGAGGTGCGCCAGGCCTATCTCGGCGAGGATGATTAAAGTCAGACCGCCGTGAGCTGATCGGCAATCGCGTTATCGACCGCCGTTGCAATCAGTTTTTCAAGCCCCGGAAAAGTGCCGACATTTCCAACATAGATGACGTCCTTGCGCCCGAGCTGCGCCATCAATCGGGTCACGTCATTTCCGCCATGCAACCTTTCACCGGAGAAGAGGCCGACAACGACAACAGGACCGCTGATTTGCGGACGATCAACTCATCCTGCAAGGCTCAGGCCTTACGCAGTGGCACAACGCAATTTTGCCGAAAATAAAATTGCTGACGAGCCGCAAAATGAGTGATCAGATCCTTGCTTTGCTATTTGCCGACCGCAGGATTGGAGACAGTGGTGAGTAAATTCGCCAATATTCTTGAAACCGTCGGGCGTACTCCGATAATCCGTATCAACAAGTTGGCGCCAAAAGGCATCAACCTGTTCGTCAAGAACGAAGCATTCAACCCGCTCGGTTCCGTCAAAGATCGTCTGGCGCTCGGCGTCATTGAAGCGGCGGAGAAATCGGGCGAACTCAAACCTGGGCAAACGGTGATCGAGGCGACATCCGGCAATACCGGCATCGGGTTAGCAATGGTGTGCGCGGTTAAAGGTTATCCATTGGTCGTCACCATGGCGGAAACGTTCAGCGTCGAGCGGCGCAAGCTGATGCGCTTTCTCGGTGCAAAAGTGGTTCTCACACCAGCGGCCGAACGTGGGGTCGGCATGGTGAATAAAGCCGCAGAACTGGCCAAAACCCACGGATGGTTTCTCACGCGCCAGTTCGAGAACGAAGCCAACCCTGATATGCACTCGCGCACGACTGCGATCGAGATCCTGGATGACTTCAAAGGCGAGAAACTCGATTACTGGGTCACCGGCTTCGGTACCGGTGGCACCCTGAAAGGCGTCGCTCGGGTGCTCGCTGCGACGAGACCGGATACAAAGATTGTTGTGTGCGAACCAGCTGACGCACCCATGCTTTCCAGTGGCACCAAACAGGAGCGCAATCCTGACCACTCACCGGCCAAGCCGCACGCGGCATTCAAGCCGCACCCGATGCAGGGCTGGAGTCCGGACTTCATTCCAAAAATTACCGGCGATGCCTTCGACACGGGAGTGATCAGCCGTATTCTCACCGTTCAGGCCTCGGACGCCATGAAATGGAGTCGCGCGCTTGCGCGGGAGGAAGGGATATTTGTCGGCATTACGGCAGGCGCCACGTTTGCAGGCGCGCTTGAGGTCTGCAAGACCGCGACGGCCAACTCGACCGTGCTTTGCATGTTGCCCGACACCGGCGAGCGCTACCTTTCGACACCATTATTCAGCGATATTGGAGTCGATATGGACGAAGAAGAGCTTGCGATCTCCAATTCGACGCCCAACCACAGGATGGCCGCGAAGGCGGTCTAACCAAAATGAATGCAGATATTCTTGCTGCATTGAAGGCAGTCATCGATCCGGAGCTTGGAACCAATATTGTCGACCTTGGGCTCATTTATCATGCCTCGTTCAATGCGAGCGGCATCGATATCGCACTGACGATGACTACGCCCGCTTGTCCGCTCGGTGAGATGATATCCGAAGAAATAAAGGCGGTTCTGCGCGACCGCTTTCCGACTACGCCGGATATCCGCGTTGAGCTGGTCTGGGATCCGCCATGGTCCCCCGATATGATGGCCGAGGAAGCGCGAAGGCAGCTTGGAATGTCCTAACCGCGCCCTCCAGCCGGACCATTCACACTTAGAGCCGCTATGATTGGCGCGCCCGATTCAGTCACACCGTCGCAAAGTCATCCGATCGGTGCGCCAGCACCAACCAGAAAATGGCGCTGGCTACGCATTATTCCACTTGCAGTAGCTGTCGGTTCTCTCATTACCGGATTGTGGGTCGGTCTTGCGCGGCTGGGCGTAGCGGTACCAAGCGGCGCAGACACGCTCGCGGAATTCCATGGCGCCCTGATGATCAGTGGATTTCTCGGGACCCTGATCAGCCTCGAACGCTCTGTGGCGATTGGACGATGGTGGGCATATACGGCGCCTGCTCTTTCCGCCACTGGCGCGGTTGCTCTCATTGTCGAAAGACCAACCTGCGCCGGCTACGCTTTTTTGTTTGCCGGCGTCGCCCTGACATTCAATTCAAGCGTCGTCGTCGCACGACAACCGGCGCTGTTCACTTTCATATTGGCGGTCGCAGCCGCGTGCTGGGCGGGTGGAACGCTTTTGTGGATCAATGGAGGAAATGTTGCCGATGTCACCGGATGGTGGATCGCATTTCTCATTCTTACCATTGCCGCCGAACGGCTTGAACTTGGCCGTGTGCTGTCGCCGCCGCGCTCGAGCCAGCTGATTTTCGCCTTCGCGGCCGCCCTGATCATCGCCGGACTGGTGCGTGGAGAACTCAGTGGCCAAACCGCGCCATTCAGTGGTGGCGGCCTGCTCCTGGCGACTGCCTGGCTGGTCAGGCATGATGTTGCGCTCCGAACAATCCGGCTGTCGGCTCAGCCCCAATTTTCGGCAGCTTGTCTGCTCGCGGGATATTTTTGGCTCGGCGTCGCGGGTCTCCTACTGCTTGTTGTTCCACCCAACTCAACTGCGTTTTCCTATGATGCCGCCGTTCATGCCGTGACGATCGGCTTTGTTTTGTCGATGATATTTGGGCATGCCCCTATCATTCTCCCTGCAGTGGTCGGATTGCGTGTTCAATACAGTGCTGCCGCGTACATTCCCCTTGCCCTGCTGCACCTTTCAGTATTGTTGCGGATTACTGCTGATCTTTTCGATTGGATAGAAGTCCGCACAGTCAGTGGCCCGGCAACAATCATCGCGCTCGCATGCTATGCGGCGATTCTTGTGATCGTCCCCCGACGATCTAATTCTAAATCTGACCATCGCCCCGCTTGACATCAATCAAGTCGCGAACCGAGCCCTTGGCTTAAAAAGAAAGAACTTTCTACGCTTCTCTCGGAGAAGAGCTGTGCTTCAATCCGATCAGGACATGGTCCGCGCGCTGCCGCTATTCCGTGATATGGAGAAGAATAATTTCGATGAATTGATGGCAGCCGCTGAGCTACAGCATGTTCCAAATCATGCAACGCTGATCCTCGAAGGTACGTTGCCGGATTTTCTGCATGTTGTCATTGACGGCTCAGTCGAAGTCTTCTGCACGCACGACGGACATGAAACGACAATAGACATAATGCAACCGCCGGCCGCGTTTATTCTGGCTTCAGCAATCCGCAATGACATTTATCTGAGTTCAGCCCGCACGCTTGCGCCGTCGCAAATTCTATTGATACCAGCGAAACAAATTCGAGACGTCTTCGATCGCGATCCAGCATTCGCACGGGCAATCGCGCTGGAATTGACCGAGCACCATCGCAATGCTGTTCGGGCCCTCATGGACAAAAAACTGCGTACGGGAACAAAGCGGCTGGCGAACTGGATTCTGCGAACTGATGCAATGCAGGGCAATCAACGGACTATTGAACTGACTCTCGAGAAACGTACGCTCGCGTCAAGCCTAGGAATGACGCCGGAAAATCTGTCACGAAGCCTCGCGCGGCTGTCCAAGTACGGAGTCAGAAGCTCTGGACGCGAAATCGTTATTGAAGATTCATTCGCGCTGGAGCGCTTTGCAAAGCCTAATACCCTTATCGACGGGTAGCTATCTGATCCCGCGCGGTTCGATTTGACCGAAGTCAAGCGAAACGAAAGTCACAACCCGAAAAGGCGGTCCAACGAGTAAGGTCCGCCGCCGTGCACCAAGACGTAAAGCGCGGCGATTGTCCACATCAACGTGTATTCAACGCCAAGCTGGTTCCAGAAATATTTCCCGACCCGCCAACGCTCGATATTCGTCACCAGCAGGAAAAGTACGATCGGCAGAGCAGCAAACCGCGTGAACAATCCAAGAGCAACAAGCGGTCCGCAAACGAGTTGGGTCGCGGATATTGCTGGGGCCCAGATCTTGCCTGGGCGATATCCCTGTTTGTCCAGGTGGTCGGCAAGCATCCCCAGGTTTTGCAGGGGCTGCCCAGTGTCGGGAAAAAATCCGAACGTCATGCGCAACCCGTGCGGAACGAGTGCCAGCCCGACACAGATACGCAATAACGCCTCGGTTAGCGGGCCAAGCGTCTGGTAGAGGTCGGCAAGTTGCGGCGACATGGCCGCCGCTTACAGCCTGATTTCGCCGAGATTGATGCTTTCGCCAAGTCTCGCGCTGACGGCCCTCTTGTTCTTACCTAAAGCGACCTCGACACTATATTCACCCGAGTTCTCGTCCAGCCTGTCAAATTTGAAGTCACCGTAGTTGTCGGTGGTGGCCTCTGCCACCACGGCGCCATTCTTCAGCAGCCGAACGGTTGCACCCTCGACGCAATCGACGGCGCCCTTCGTTTCCATCGATACCGAGCCTGCGATAAAGCAGGTCGAATAGCGCCACAAATTCTTGTAGTAAACACGTGGCTTGGTTTGGAGCTCCGGCCTAACAACCTCGAGTTCTTGCTCGCGCGCAAACTTCGCCATCTCAACATCGTCCACGCAGATCGCGCGCATCGCGCCGGTCGGGCACGATTGCTGTCCACGGGTCTGTCGCCAGCCACCGTCGATGAGATGGGCGTCAAACGTCCAAGCCTGCGGCACCTGCAGTTCCTCATTCCACCAGATATGACCATAGGGGCAGGCTTCAACGAGGTCCTTACGCCCTTTTGCCTTGAGGGGATCGATTAAGACGATTCCATCGTCGCGTTTTGTCACGGCGCCACCGCCCTTGGCGATACAGGGCGCGTCGTCGCAGTGGTTGCACATCGTTGGCACGTAGGCGATGTCGACCGCCGGCACCTGGCCCCGCTCTTTCTGAAGAATATTGATCCACTTGTGGCCGTGCTTCGGCATCGGCGCTGAATAGCCCGGAAACTCGTTGCCGACATACTCGTCCATGGCTGCGAGCGTGCACAGGTTGCAGTTGGTGCACTCGGCGACGTCAACGATCAGGTTCCACTTTTTCATGGCATCTCTCATGTCAGCCAATCGGGTCCATCATTTCGGGATCTGGGGCACCACCAGTTGGAACAGCTTTAGTGAGGCACCAGCAGCAGGCTGGACGCTCGCAGTTTCGAACGGCCCGAGGTAGACGCCGCCGCCCTTCTCGACGTCATAGTCTTTGTTATTCAGCTTGATGCGGCCTTTGCCGTCCATGACGTAGATCAGCTGATGCTTGTTGGCGGCATCGGCTTTGAAGGTCTCGGCCGCTTTCAGCCAATGCAGCGAGCCTTGCACATTCTTGGCGCCGCACAGCACCTGGTTCAGCACTTCGGTGACCTCGCCCTGGCCTGGCACGGGCTTTTTCGGCAGCTTATTGGTATCGATAAATGTCAGCGACATGGCCGTTGTCCTCTCTCTGCTCAGCTCTGCATCCACACTTTGCCGTCCTTGCGTTCCCAACGCAGGTCGTCACCAGTGCCTTCCAAAATGGTGGTCTTGAAGCGGTTGGGCGCCTGGAACTCGAAGTAGAACAGCGGCTCGGTGGCGCGCAGCCGATGCTTCTCCTCGGCGGGAATAAAAATCATGTCGCCCGGCCCGACCGGGCGCACCCCCTCATCCGATTCCACCGTCGCCTTGCCGGTGATGATGAAATAGAAGTGCTCGCAGTTCTTGTGCAGATGGAGCGGTGATGCGGCGTCCTTCTTGTAATGCATGACGCCGGCCAGCATGTCATCGATGTTGGCGAGTTCCTGATTGACGAAGAAGATGCGCTCGCGCGCGCCTTTGGCGTCAATCAGCGACGGCAGCTCGTTCTCTTTGAAAATATAGGCCATTCGATTTCCTCCGTTACTTCGCAGTCACCAGCGGTGCCGATTTGCTAGGCGCTCTGGATTTCTTGTCCTTCGCTGCACCATTTTTTGCGCTGGCGGCAAACGCCGCCGAGACAAACGCAGTCCTGCCGTCCCACGGCTCGATCTCGACCAGCGCATTGGCGCCGGCCAGCGAATGCGTGGTCTTGGTCTGCGTGCGTTCAGGCGTCAGCAGATTGAGACAGCCGCCACGATCGACCGACTTGCCCGGCTCGCCCATCGGATCGTACATCGCCGAGGATTCGTAGCCGTGGCAGACGCCGCGCGGCAGCCGCTGGGTTGGCAAGGCCGCGCAAATCACGGCGCCCCTGTCATTGTATATCTTTACCAGATCGTGCTTCTTGATGCCGCGCTCGGCTGCATCCTGGGCGTTCAAACGCAAGATCCAGTAGTAGTAGCCGTCGATATTGACGCGGTGGTCCTCGATGTTGAGCAAGAACGAGTCCTTGCCGTCGCCCTGCGTGTGATACGAATATTTCGAGTGCGGGGTGAGCAGCTGCAGCGGATAGCGCTCGAACAGCGCGCCAGAATGCGGGCCCTCCCAGGCCGGCTGGTATTTGACGATCGGCGGCCGCTCCGGGTCGGGGAAGCGTTTCAGGCTGTTGCATTCGAATTCGAGCTTGCCCGACTGCGTCTGCAGGCCGCGCAGAAATTCTTCGGTGTAGTCGGACGGAAGCGGCTGCGCCTCGGGCACGTCCTTCTTGCGGTTCTCCCAGAACCAGCGGAATGACACTGGCGCACGCAGGTGCTCCTTCTCCGCCGGCACCACGTAGTAGCCGCGCTTGATGAACTTTTTCCAGGACATCACCTTGGGCAGATCGGAAGCGTCGAAGTGCCGCTTGACCCAGTCGATTTCGTTGCAGCCTTCATTGAAGTAGTTAGCAAGTCCGAGCCGTTTGCAGATCTCGGTGAAGATCCAAAAGTCGGTCTTTAACTCGCCAAGCGCCTTGATCGCTGGCGCCTGGAAGATGATGACCCGGTGATTGAGCTGCTGCTGGCCATGATGACCATAGCCGCCGAGACCGGCCCATTCGGAAATATCGACGCGCTCAAAATTGGTGCAGGCCGGCAAGATAAGATCGGCAAACTTCGCTTCGCCTTCGAACCAGATCGACTGATTGACCACAAATTCGAGATTTTCCGACTGGTACATGCGGACGTGGCGGTTGGTGTTGTTCATAGTCGCCAGCATCGAGCCGCCGTACTTGTAGAGCATCTTCACCGGCGCATGGCCGGGCGCCGGATAGCTGAACTTGGCGAACTGGTGCTCGATCGACTTGCCGATCCACGGCCAGCCTTCCGCTTTGCCGTCGGCGATCGCCTCCGGCATGTAGATGCGCGGAATGCGCTGGTAGCTTGAGTTCATGCTCGGGAGTTGCGGCATGCGCTGGTAGAGCTCGACCGGCATCGAGGTGTTCTCTAGGTCGCCCGACATGCCGCCGTCGGCATAGCCGGGGAAATAGAAATTGAAGTCGATCGGCGAGCCCCATTGCAGGTTGCCCATATTGATGCCGGGCTTGCCGAGGCCCTGCATGGCGGCGAGGCACACCATGGTGCGCGCCCACTGGATGCCGGTCTGGTTGCGGCAGGCGCCGCCATGGCCGTTGCCCCAGCCGCCAGGCGCCAGATAGACGCGCTTCTTGCCCCACTCGCGCGCGAGCGCGCGCACGTCTTTTGCCGGAATGCCGGTTTCCCTCTCCTGCCATTCCGGCGTCTTCGCGATGCCGTCTTCGTCGCCCAGCAAATAGGCCTTCCATTTGTCAAAGCCGACGGTGTGGGTCTTTACATACTCTTTGTCGTAGAGGCCTTCCTTGATCCACACATAGGCGATGGCCATCGCCATGGCGGGCGATGTGGTCGGCTTGGGCGCGAACCATTTGCCGGGCAGGAATTGCGCTGATGCATTGTAGTAAGGATCGATGTGGACGACTTTGATGCCGAGTTTCGATTCTTCAGCCATTGCCGGCGCACA
Organism: uncultured Alphaproteobacteria bacterium; assembly: GCA_963794665.1. Taxonomy (GTDB): domain Bacteria; phylum Pseudomonadota; class Alphaproteobacteria; order Rhizobiales; family Xanthobacteraceae; genus Pseudolabrys. The sequence goes on from CAWCEW010000026.1 coordinate 57,546, forward strand.
GTGCCTTCCTGCGCGCCGTAGGAGCCCGAGGTGCTTTCCGGATCAGCTGACCAGAACACGATCATGTCGCAATTCTGCAGACAATCTTCGACGGTGCCGTAGGTTTCCGACTGGCCGACACGCAGCGTGTAGCCCCAATGGTGCACCGCGCCCCAGTACCAGCCTTCCCAGCTATCGGGATTGTGGTGCACGCGCGTCATGCCGACCGCGTTGGCGAAACGGTAAAGCGCCGAAAGGTAGTAGCCGATATTGCCCCAGGTGTGATGCGAGCCGTGCGACACCGCGATCGCGCCGGGCCCAAGGTCGCGCCTGCACGCTTGATCTCGTTCGCGACCATGTCGAGTGCCTCGTCCCACGAGATGCGCACATATTGCGACTTGCCGCGGTTCTGCGGATTGCGCTTGCCGTTCGCATCGAAATCGACGCGCTTCATCGGATGCAACAGCCGTGCCGGCGAATAGACGATCGACTTTGCATTCTGGCCGTGGGGCGCCAGCGTCGTTTTGCGTGGCGGCGTGAAATTCAAACCGCGGGCTTTAATCGTCCATGGCTGCGGGTCGGTGTCGTCAAAATCGATCGGAGTCATGCGAATGATCTTGTCGCCTTTGACATAAATAAAAACCGGACCGCCATTGGTCATGTTGCAATATCGCACCGAGCCGTCCGGCATCGGCGTACCGAACTTCCACCCCGCGGTCTGGCTCATCATAAGCGTTTGAGCGAACCAATTTGTAAGATCCTCTGGGCCGTCGACAGATAGTGTAAAATCTTTCTGCGAGTTGATCTGAGCAAGCCAATTGATCGGCGGGGTGAGCAACGACGCGCCGGTCGCAGCATTTTTGAAAAAGAGCGTGACGTCGGGGTTCGGATGCAAACCGACCCTCGATTTGATCTTTCCGTCGCGGATTTCAATCCAACGGCCGACCCCCTCATCACGCGCCTTGATCTGTGCCGTCAGATTTCGCTCTTTGAGACGGGCCTTAAAATGCGGATATCGCCAAGCGGCGAACCTGAGAAGTTGCACGAGCCCGAACAGAATGACCGCGAATTTCAACTGCGAGAACATCGGCGTTTCCTCATCATGATCGACGCACAAATGACCGCCACAGCACGGCCATCAGGCCGGCAAGATAGCGGCCATTTTACCTAATGCCATCCGTTCACGTCCTGGGTCTCGGTCGCTGTCAGTTGCCCCGAAAGACCGGTTTCTGCTTCGCGACAAAGGCCTCGTAAGCGCGTTCATAATCCTTGGTTTGCATGCAAATCGCCTGCGCCTGCGCCTCGGCTTCGATCGCCTCCTCGACGCCCATGTTCCATTCCTGATGCAGGCACTTCTTTGTCATCGAGTTGGCGAAGCTCGGACCCTCCGCCAATGTTTTGGCCAGCGCCTCCGCATCGGCGAGCACATTCTCCGGTTCGCTCAGCTTGTTATAGAAGCCCCAGCGTTCGGCTTCGATGCCGTCCATGGCACGACCGGTGTAAAGAAGTTCCGACGCGCGGCCGTGGCCGATAATACGCGGCAGTATTGCGCAAGCGCCCATATCGGCGCCGGCGAGGCCCACGCGCACAAACAGGAAAGCGACTTTGCTGCGTGCCGTGCCAACGCGCAAATCCGAAGCCATCGCGATTATCGCGCCAGCGCCAGCACAGATCCCGTCAATCGCCGCAACGATCGGCTGCGGACAGGCTCGCATCTCCTTGACGAGCTGACCCGTCATCCGGGTGAAGGCGAGCAGGCCCGCCATGTCATCCTTCCGCTGCATTTCGACCAGCGGGCCGATGATTTCGTGGACGTCGCCGCCGGAGCAGAAATTGCCGCCGGCACCGGTGACCACAACATTCTTGATATCGTCCGCATAGGCAAGGTTGCGGAATGTGTCGCGCAGTTCGGCGTAGGACTCGAGCGTCAGTGGATTCTTCCGTTCAGGCCGGTTCAAGGTAATGGTCGCAACCTTGCCTTCGACTTTCCAAAGAAAGTGCTTTGGCTTGAAATTTGAAAAGTCGAGTCCGGCGGGGCGAAAGCGCGTCGCTGTGGCGCCATCGCTTGCACCTTTAGCCATTGCAGCTGCGGTCATCGATACCTCCATCTATATGTCATGCGCTAACCAGCGAAAGTGAGCCCGCCGCTCACGCTCATCACCTGGCCGGTGACGTAGTCGGCCTGCGGGCTGGCAAAGAACAACACGGCGTCGGCGATTTCCTCCGGTTTAGCAAAGCGCCGGAACGGGATTGCCTTGAGGAATGCCTCGCGGAGCTTCTCCGAACGGGTGGCAAGCATCGGCGTGTCGGTCGGGCCCGGACATACGCAATTGACGTTGATCGAGTAGCGAGCCACCTCGCGCGCGAGCGACTTGGTGAAAGCAATAAGCCCACCTTTGGCGCCAGCATAAACCGTCTCGCCGCTGCTCCCGACCCGCCCAGCGTCGCTGGCAATGTTGATGATCTTGCCACGGTTGGCGGCGATCATCGGCGGCAGCAGTACTTGCGTTAGATGCGCCGGACCAGCGAAGTTGATCGCAATCACACGGTTGATGAAGTCCGGAGAGTTCTGAAGATAGGGTTGAATATCGCCCCAGCCCGCGCCGTTCACCAAAATGTCGACGCGTGGATGTCTTTTCAGCACTTCGGCTGCGGTAGCCCGGATCGTTTCCGAATTGCCCATGTCGATGGCAGCGAAATCCACCTTGAGGTTGGTGCCGGCGGTCTCCTTTTTGAGCTCGGCGCCTTTTTCGGCATTGAGGTCCGCGCAGATAACGGTTGCGCCGGCGCGGGCAAACGCCATCACCGTTGCTTTGCCGATCCCGGAAGCGCCGCCGGTAACCAAAGCAATCTTTTCGTCGAATCTCATCGTGACGCTCCTCTTTTTTTCTGCATCGAAGATTCGGCTGCACCGCCAAGAAACTCGTCGACGCGCTTGCGCGTGTCAGCGTTGTTGAGAAGCCGCCGGGTAAATTCCAGTTCGCATGTGTATCCGCTGCGGTCGCTATTGCCTGCCGCTGCGATGCACGCCTTGCTGGCGGCAAGCGCTTCGGTGGGTAGACTCGCAATACCGCGTACGATCTCGACAGCACGTTGTGCCAGTTCGGACCGTGGCACCGCCCAATGCACGACGCCCAGTTTGCTCGCGGTGACGCCATCAAGGATTTCGGCCCCCAGGATCAAGCGCTTAGCGAGCGACGCATCACATATCCGCGTGAGCCGCTGAGTGCCGCCGGCCCCGGGAATCAACCCGAGGCGCACCTCCGGCAATCCGAGCTTGGCTTCGTTCGCAGCGATCCGAAGATCGCAGGCCAGCGCGAGCTCCAAACCTCCGCCTATCGCCGCCCCTCCGATCTCGGCCACCGTAACCTGCGGCAACCCTTCGATTCGTGCGTAAAGCCGCTGAATGCCGGCGACGTAGGCATACATCCGATCCGCACCATCGGGCACATCCATGCGCGCGCGCACTTCCTTAAGATCAGCGCCAGCACAGAACACTTTCTGATCGGAACGAATGTGCAATACCCCGCAACGAGGCTCGGTAGCCAACGCATCAAGCTTTGCGTCGAATGAACGTATCCATTCCTCGCTGATCGCATTCACCGGAGGATGGCTTAGCGTCAGGGTGGTCACGCCGTTATTGGTCTCGACAGTAAACATTATCAGACCCGATTTTCCCGTTGTGTCTCGTCGATGAGCGCGCGGCTGATAACAAGTCGTTGAATGTCGTTGGTGCCTTCGTAGATTTTGCTCGCGCGCACGGCGCGAAATATTCGCTCGACATCGTGGGCGGTCATATATCCGGCGCCGCCGAGCGTCTGGATTGCGTCGGAACAAATTCGCTCTGCTGCCTCGGTGGCGAACAATTTCGCCATCGAAGCCTGCTTGAGGCACGGTAATCCCTGGCTTCGCAAAGCGGCGGCATGGTGCACAAGCTCGCGAGCCGCTTCGAGTTGTGTCGCCATTTCAGAAAGACGGAAGGCAACCGCCTGATGCTCGATAATCACCTTGCCGAAGGTCTCACGCTCTTGTGCGTACCGGAGCGCAATTTCAAAAGCGGCGCGTGCCATGCCAACGGCCTGCGCCGCGATACCGATGCGACCGCCCTCAAGATTGGCAAGGGCGATTCGGTAACCCTGACCTTCCGCACCAAGTCTGTTTTCGGTCGGGACACTGAGCTCGTCGAACCTGATTTCGCATGTGTCCGACGCATGTTGTCCCATTTTGCTCTCGACCCGGGTCACGCAATAGCCGGACTGCTTTGTCTCAACGATGAAACAGCTGATGCCACGTTTCCCCAGCCCGAAATCGGTCGCGGCAAATACCAGTGCGATATCGGCATTCTTGCCTGAGGTTATGAACTGCTTCGTTCCATTGATGACATAAGCCCCATGACGGCGCTCGGCACGTGTTCGGATCGCGCCAGCATCTGAACCACCCTGCGGTTCGGTAAGACAAAAAGCACTCAGCAACTCACCGCGCGCCATCGGGCGCAGGTACTTCTCCTTTTGCGTTTTCGTGCCGTACTCAACGAGCGGCATACACCCGACGGAATTGTGACCGCTCATGATTGTCGAGACAGCGCCATCCCCGGCAGCAATTTCCTCCAGCGCAACCGCATAGGCGACATAGTCCGCGCCAACTCCATCCCACTCAGAAGGAACCGTCATCCCCAGAAAGCCGAGCTTTCCCATTTTGCGCAGCGCATCGCGCGGAAATATCGCCTGGCGATCCCATTCGGCCGAATTGGGTGCCAAGAAATCTTGCGCAAAGGCTCGGGCGGTCGTCCGAATCTGCTCCTGTTCCTCAGTCAGCAACATTTTCTCTACTCGGCTGCCTGACGACGCGTAGCTTCGTGAGATTTCAGCAATTCCCGTGCGACAATCAGTTTCTGAACTTCGGTTGCGCCTTCGTAGATTCGCAGTGCTCGAATTTCGCGGTAAAGCGCCTCCACCTTGACTCCGACGCGCACGCCATTTCCGCCAAATATTTGTACGGCGCGATCGATTACGCGTTGCGCCATTTCGGTCGCAAAGGCCTTCGCCGTCGACGCTTCACGTGTGATGCGCGGCGCGCCCTGATCCTTTTCCCAGGCTGCGCGGTAGACAAGCAGAGCCGCGGCGTCGATATCGATTGCGCTATCGGCTATCGCTGCCTGCGTCAGCTGCAGATCTGCTAGCGGTGCTCCGAATAAGCTGCGGGTCATGGCCCGCTCGGCCATTTCATCGAGACCACGACGCGCGAGTCCCAGCGCCGCGGCAGCGACAGTCGACCGAAATACGTCAAGCGTCGCCATCGCAACTTTGAAGCCTTCGCCAGCCCCACCCAGGCGGTTCGTCACCGGAACACCGCAGTCATTGAACCGAATCGTGGCTAGCGGATGCGGAGCGATGACCTCGATGCGGCCTGTAACCTCGAGGCCCGGCGAGTCTGCATCGACAATGAAGCATGAAAGTCCCTTCGCGCCCGGCCCCTCGCCGGTTCTCGCAAAAACGACGTAGTGGTCGGCAATTCCCCCGTTTGAAATCCAGGTTTTGACTCCATTGATGCGGACATGCGCCGGCCCATCTCTTGTGGCTGTGGCCGCAATCGCGCTGACGTCTGATCCAGCTGCAGGCTCCGAAAGCGCAAATGCTGCGATATGACGGCCGTCGCGTACCGGCGGCAGGTACTTCGCTTTGATTTCGTTGCTGCCGAAAAGCGATATCGAACCGGTGCCTAAACCCTGCATCGCGAAGGCGAAATCGGCCAGGCTATCGTGCCATGACAGTATTTCACGCGCCTGGCACAACGTTCGTACGTCGAGTTTTTCCGAAAGCCCTCCGTACGCCGCGGGGACAACAGCCTTCAGCCAACCCGCTTCGCCCAACGCCCGAACGAGAGATCGACAGGAATCATCCACGTCATCGTGGTCGATGTGCTTGCCAACCTCTTGCTTGGCCCAGCCTGCAAGGTCGGCGCCGAATCTTCTGTGCGCCTCATCGAAAAAGGGCCAAGTGAGGTGGGCAAGTGATGGTCTCATTGGTGTCCACCATTTGACCGAATCACTCTGTCTCGGAGCATGAAGCGCTGGATTTTTCCGGTCGCGGTTTTCGGCAATCCATCGACAAATTCAATCCAACGTGGATACTTCCAGGGGCCGATAGCGCGCTTCACGTGTACCTTGAGTTCTTCATATAAGGCCCGCGTGCCATCGTTATCGGCAGCGTTCGTGAGCACCACAAATGCTTTTGGTTTGATCAGGCCGTTCTTATCTTCAGACGGCACAACGGCCGCCTCGAGTACCTTTGGGTGACTAACCAAGGCGTCCTCGACTTCGAACGGCGACACCCAAATGCCGCTGACCTTGAACATGTCGTCTGTGCGGCCGCAGTAGGTGTACACCCCGTCACTACGACGCGTGTATTTGTCGCCGGTGCGGGTCCATTCGCCCAAAAATGTACGCCGTGTTTTTTCCCGCTGATTCCAATAACCAGCCGCGGATGACTCGCCGCGTACCAAGAGTTCCCCCATTTCATCGCCGGTGACGTCCCGCATATTTTCGTCGACCAGTCGAAGTTCGTATCCATCGACCGGCACACCGGATGTGCCATACTCGACTGAATCCGTAAGGTTGGTCAGGAAGAGATGCCCCATCTCCGTCGAGCCGACGCCATTCACAATGTCGCAGCCAAATTGTTGCTTCCAGGCGGTGCCGACGTGTGGAGGCAATGGTTCGCCGGCCGAGAAGCAAAGTCGCAGTCGGCTGGATAAATGTTCCGGCTTGCATTCCGGGTCGGCAAGAATCGCCGCATAGAGCGTCGGCACTGCAAAAAACATCGTCGGCTGATATCCGCGCAGCACTTCGAATACCGTCTGCGGGGTCGGCCGCTCTGGATAGAAAACCGAGGTCGCTCCTACCCACATTGGGCAGACCATTGCATTGCCGAGGCCATAGGAAAAAAACAGCTTGGCGGCAGAAAACACGACATCGTCTTCGCGATAGCCGATGCGGCGCTGGCCAGCGTTTTGCGCCATTATCTTGGGACTGGAGTGAACATGCATCACGCCTTTCGGCATGCCGGTCGTTCCGGACGAATAGAGCCAGTACGCAACTTCATCACCGGCGGTTCTGGCGGGTGCCGAGCCTTCGTTCTCCGCCGCCAAAAGCATGTCCAGTCGAGGCACCGATGCAGGGCCCCCGCCGACCACGACTATTCCCTTAAGGTTCGGCAAATCTTTCGCCGCTTCCTGCACGATCGGCAGTAGCGCGGTCGAAACAAAAATCGCCTTGGCTCGCGAATCTTCGAAAAGATAATGGTACTGATCTACTGTCAGCCGTGTATTGACGAGAACTGGAACAATGCCGGCTCGAATGGCCCCCCAGAACAGTACGGGAAAGTCGACCGTATCGAGCAGAACGAGAGCAATCCGATTTTCCGGTTCGATGCCCATGCGCGCCAGCATTGGGCCGATACGCGCGGCTGCATCACGCAATTCCCCATAGGTCAGATTGCGTGAAGGATCGATAAAGGCGGTCTTCTCGCCTCGGCCCTCAGCGACATTCCGATCCACAAAATCGACCGCGGCATTGTAGTCGCAAAGCGCCGTCATCCGCGCCGCCCATAATTCTTGATTGTTGAAAGCTACTGACCAATTGCGGGCCTATCCTTGACTTTGGTCAGGTCAATCCCCCCGTCCGGCGAGAACGGCGGCGGTACTCTTGATTTTTGTCATGGAGCGATGACTCCACACGGCGCAATCTTGTTCTCGGAGCACTAAAATGTATGCACCTCGCCAGCACCCGAAGAAGCGGCTGCTGAGATTGCAGCTTAATGGGCGCTGGCGCGAAGACGCCATACCCGAAGGGGCGTTGCTCGTTGACTACTTGCGCGAAGTCGCGCGCCTCACCGGCACCAAAACCGGCTGCGACGGCGGAGAGTGCGGAGCCTGCACTGTCCTGATCGATGGTGAGGCTGTACCTGCCTGTATCACCCTCGCGGCGCGCTGCGAAGGGCGCAGCGTGGAAACTATTGAGGCCTTGGCGACGCAGGGACGTCTAAATCGACTGCAGCGCGCTTTCCACGAAAAGCTCGGGACGCAATGCGGATTCTGTACGCCGGGAATGATCATGGCGGCTGAAGCGCTTCTGCGGCGCAATCCGAAACCGACCGATAGTGAAATACGCACCGCCTTGTCGGGAAATCTCTGCCGGTGCACGGGTTATGTAAAAATCATCGAGTCCGTCAACGAAGCCGCAGGTGCAGCTTCATGACTGCCAATCTACGCGTCGATCAGAAATCCGCCCGTCGCGGCACTCCTTTGGTTGATGGAATTGATAAAGTTACCGGGCGCGCCCGATATACCGCCGACCTTGATCACGACAATGCCCTGGTCGGACGCATTTTGCGAAGTCCGGTAAGCCACGGCGAGATTCTCAAGCTGGACGTGTCAAAGGCACGCGCACTTCGGGGGGTCGTCGCGGTCATTACCGGCGATGATTGCTCGCACACCTATGGCGTTCTCCCCATCGCAATGAATGAATATCCACTGGCGCGCGGCCGCGTCCGCTATCGCGGCGAGCCGATCGCGGCGGTCGCGGCGGTCGACGCAGAAACCGCCGAGCGCGCCATTGGCTTGATTGACCTGGAGCTGGAGAAACGTCCCGCCTATTACACGTCAGATGCCGCTCGCGCGCCGGGTGCCGTGCTTTTGCATGACAACAAACCCGGCAACGTCGAACGCGAAGTCCATCATCAGTTCGATGATGTCAACCAAAGATTCACCGAAGCTGATTTGGTGCGTGAGGAGACATTCAGTTGCGCTGAGATCAATCACGCACAGATCGAGCCGCACGCAAGTCTTGCCGAATTTGATCCGCTGACCGGCCGCCTGACCGTGCAGACTGTGTCGCAGGTCGGCTACTACTTGCATCTCATGCTGGCCCGATGCCTTGAAATGGATTCCTCGCGTATTCGCGTGATCAAGCCTTTCATCGGTGGGGGGTTTGGTGCCCGCGTTGAAACGCTGAATTTCGAAATCATCACCGCGCTTCTTGCCCGTGCCAGCGCCGGCAAAGTGATGACGCAGCTTACCCGTGAGGAGACTTTCATCACTCACCGCGCTCGCCCGCAAACAGATATCCGGTTGAAGCTCGGGATGAAAAGAGATGGGCGCCTAACCGCATGCGAATGCGAAGTCGTACAGCGAGGCGGCGCTTACGCTGGTTATGGCATCATTACAATTCTATATGCCGGCGCGCTGCTGCATGGCCTCTACAACATTCCCGCGGTCAAGTACGATGGTTATCGCGTTTACGCCAATCTCCCGCCTTGCGGCGCCATGCGCGGGCATGGGTCAGTCGACACGCGTCATGCCTTCGAATGTCTTATTGACCGCATGGCGCGCGAGCTCGGACTCGATCCTATCGCCGTGCGTCGTGCCAACCTTTTACAGGCGCCAACACGCACCATGAATGACCTGATGGTCAACAGTTACGGGCTGGCGGAATGCATTGACAAAGTTGAGCGCGCGAGCGGATGGCGTGAGCGTATTGGCCGGATGCCGCCCGGCAAAGGGCTTGGCATGGCCTGTTCCCATTACGTCAGCGGCGCCGCCAAACCCATCCATTTCACCGGTGAACCCCACGCAGTCGTAAATCTAAAGCTCGACTTTGACGGCAGCGTAACGGCGCTTACGGGTGCTGCCGATATAGGCCAGGGGTCCTCCACCATGGTCGCAATCGTCGTGGCCGAAACCCTGGACATCTCGCTCGATCGCGTGCGTGTCATCGCCGCAGACACCGCCGTCACACCAAAGGACAATGGCGCCTATTCGTCGCGCATCACCTTCATGGTCGGTAACGCTGCAATCGATGCTGCCAAAAACCTGAAGTCGGTCCTTGTAGCGGCAGCCGCACGCAAGCTCGAAGCGCGCCCGGAAGACATTGAATGCGTGGGCGAGATATTCCGCGTAGGCACCGGCGATCAATCAAGCCTGCCTTTCGCCGATGTCGTTGCCGCGGCATTGGTCGACGAAGGCGCAATCACCGTGAAGGGATCTTTTACCTGCCCGCCTGAAGCACAGGGTGGAAAGCATCGTGGCGGCGCGGTGGGTTCGACCATGGGATTTAGTTATGCCGCTCAAGTCGTCGAAGTGAGCGTCGACGAGGCTATCGGCCGGATAACAGTCGACAAGGTGTGGGTGGCATTGGACTGTGGCCACGCTATCAATCCACTTGCGGTGGAAGGCCAAATCCAGGGTTCAGTTTGGATGGGTATGGGACAAGCCATGTGCGAGGAGACTCACTATCTTGATGGCTTGCCGGCACATGCAAGCCTGCTCGAATACCGCATGCCCACCATTATGGATTCCCCGCCGATCGAAACCTACATCGTTGAAAGTCACGATCCATTTGGACCATTCGGAGCGAAAGAGGCGAGCGAAGGTGCGTTGGCAGGTTTTGCGCCGGCGTTGGTCAACGCCATCGGCAATGCGATCGGCCTCAACATCAATGATTTGCCTGTAACTCCTGACCGGATCATGGATGCCCTTATCCAGCGCCAGCGACACGCCAAGATTGCCAGCGCCTTGAAGGCCGCGTCATGACCACGTCATTGTCCGACGTTCATCTTTTGCAGCCTCTAACGGTCCGAGAGGCCGTTGCCGCACGCCTTGATCACCCGAACGCCCGCTTTATCGCGGGTGGAACTGACCTTTTGGTGAACATGCGACGTGGTATTAGCAACCCAAATTCATTGATTGATCTATCCGGCATTAACGAACTGGCGGAGATCGAGCTCCGTGAAGATGGCGTAACGATTGGCGCAGGCGTAACCATTGCAGCCCTCGCCCGCCACGAATTTATCGCTGACCAATATAAAGCGCTCTCGCAAGCCGCCCAGGCAATCGCCGGACCGGCCCACCGCGCAATGGCGACAGTCGGCGGCAATCTGTGCCTCGATACTCGCTGCATCTACTACAATCAGAGTGAATGGTGGCGGAGCGCAAATGCGTATTGTCTCAAGAACCGTGGCGATATCTGTCACGTAGCTCCCCAAGGACGCCGCTGTCACGCGGCCTTTACCGGCGATTTGGCGCCGGCTCTTCTGGTATTGGGAGCCAAAATTGAAATTGCCGGCCAGCAAGGCCGCCGGCAAATTCCTCTAAGTGATCTCTATATTGAAGACGGTAAGGCACATCTTACCCTCTCGGACAGCGAACTTATCGTCGCGGTGCATCTGTCAGCAAACCAGCCACCGTCAACCTATGAAAAAATACGCATTCGGTCGGCCATCGATTTTCCATTGGCAGGCGTCGCAGTTGCGCTCGCGGCAGCCGGCTCGACCGTCTCCTCCCTCCGAATTGCGCTAACAGGCACGAACTCCAGGCCATTTCTCCTAGCCGGGACGGATGCCTTCGTTGGGCGACCAATTGACGAAAAGCTGCTGCAAGAAATTGAGCGGCTCGTGCAGAAGCAGGTTCAACCTATGCGCACCACTCTTACATCAGCCAATTATCGCCGGGTAACCGCCGCCGCCCTGGCGCGGAGACTGACTCTCAATCTGGCTGGTTCATTGGCAGCCTGAGCCCGTTGGCCGCGGTCGGATCTTTGCCGGCGTCGAACCTATTCAGCGGGAATAACAGCCGTCGCTTCCAGTTCGATCTTTGCCGGGGTGTCGAGGAGATCGGCCACAAAAATCATACTCATCGCAGGGAAGTGATTTCCCATCAGCGATTTCCAAATGCGCCCTAGCTCGCGTCGACCAGCAAGGTAAGCAGGCTTGTCGATGCAGAATGCAGTCAATCTGCAAATGTGCGTCGGCTTGCCGCCCGCTTCTGCGAGAATTGAGAGAATATTTTTCATCGCTTGCTCAAATTGCGGAACAAGTTGATCGCTATGAAATTTCTGATCGGCATTCCACCCAACTTGGCCAGCTATGAATACAAGCCGACCCGCCGCCGTGCTGATTCCGTTTGCATAACCGACCGGCGGCTTCCATCCTCGTGGATGAAGAACATCGAATGGCATTTTATCTCGCTTCCTCAAGCTCAAATTGCGATCTTCGACTCAATGCATTGGGCGCAAGGTGCCGCGCACTGCGCTCCGTTCGTCGGCCGCGATCTGACGCAGCTTCGCAATATCTTTGATCACGACTTGAGAAGCGTCGATGACCACACCGACTGCCTTTAGTCTGGCGAAAGCTCGCGACAGAGATTCCGGGGTTAGGCCGAGCCGTGCTGCGATCAATACCTTGTCATAAGGTAGAGCAATTGCACATTTACCCTGCTTAGCCACCGATAGTGACGCGAGAAACTCCGCGACCCGCTGCACCCCGCTTTGCGCCTTGAGCTGTTCGACCTGCTGAACAAGGTGATGCAAATGCTGCGAGGTAGATGCGACCATTGCCAGTGCAATATCGGGGCTTTCACGGATGCACCGAACAACATGATCGGCCGGAACGCGTGCCACGCGGGCATCGGTTACCGCTTCAGCAGTTGCTGGATATCGATTTCCCGTAAATGCGACTGCTTCGGCGAAGCTTCCACCCTTTGTCAGAATGTGGATCACAGTCTCTTCGCCGGACGGCGTGATGCGATAGAGCTTTATCCAACCGTCAATCACAATGAAAAAAGCCGTTGCCGGGTCACCTTGGCGAAATAGCCCCTCATGCGGCTTCAGCATGACGCCCGTCGCTGGCGCGATAACGTGCTCAACGGTCTCCGATCGCAGTCCGCGAAAGATCGCCACACGCGTAATGACTTGAAGATCGCCAGCAGTCAGTCGTGAGGACATGGATAAAGCCCCAAAGTCAGCCAAACTGACTCATGAAGCTGCCGGCTAAGGTTGCCTTGATCTTTATCAAATCCGGCCTGCGGCCTGCTGGGCTTACTTCTGCTGCAATGCACAACTGCCCGCTATTCGGCCCGCAATCAGGCGCCCCGCACAGTCCGGCTACGTGCCGAGGCTGGCTTAGAGCGCCATCGACCGGCGCCCCGGCTGTTCAAAAGCTTCTGCATCGTCGCGATTGTGATTGATCCGAGTGTTGCCCGGGCGATGGTGTCGATTTCGTTGAGAATGGCTTGCAACGCTTGACCCTCAGGCGTCGCATCCGCAACCCCGTTATCTTTTTCTACTGAGCTGACATCTTCGAAGAGTTGCACCACATCCAGAAGTGTGGTCCTCCGTGGGTTTCCTGCAAACCGGTAACCGCCGCCTGCACCTCGAATCGCGCGGACAAGACCAGCGCGACCCATGATGTGCATGACCTTCGCCAAGTGGTGACTTGAGACGCCATATTTCTCGCCGATGTCAGCGACCGAAAGCTGGTAATTTTCGCGCGCTGTCAGTTCCAGAGTTGCGAAGATCGCAAGCCGGGTTGAAATCTGTAGCCTCATAGTGCCGCCATTTGGCTAACAGTGCGCTCAATATTCGCGTTGTCATCTTTCACGTTCAATCAAGGTCCTTTTCCAGCTGGATGTAAGGGCCAGCCATCATTCCCTCACTGCGAAAAAACAGCAGAGGAAGCTGGGCACCTCTCTCAACCATGGTCCGCATCTTGCCGACACCCGCCTTCTTGAATTCACCGGACATCGCTTCCAAGAGTGCCTTGCCAATTCCGTGCAATCGCATGTCCGGCTCGACCGACAATGCAAAAACCCAACCGCAGGGGGTTGATCCAAATTCCCAGGCGCGGATTTCCCCAATGATGAAACCCAAAACTCGTGAATCCGTCCGATCGAGACGATTTTGGGCAATCAGAAAAAACCGCTCGTGCAGACGTCGTTTGCCGTAACGGCGGTAAACATCATTCCAGTATTCTGGCTTGGCGAGTTTGGTTACACGAGTATCAAGAGCGATCACTTGCGGGATATCCGCCGCTTGCACGCGCCGCACCCGCAAAGCAGCGCTCGTCGTCTCTGCGCGTGCCTTAGGATCAATGGCCAACGGATTCACCGCTTTTCGATTAGCCAAAATATAGCGTATAATTACGTATTGTGGTACCGATTTAAGCTCAAATGCAAAAGGAGCGTGGTCGTGACTTGTGCTCGACCGGCGGGGACGCCCCGAATGTGGCGAACGGCGGATGCCGTGCACATCGATGTGCGCGACCTGGAGCCGCCAGAGCCGATGATTGCCATTCTGCGGGCGATCGACGAAGGCGGGCTCGATACGACCCTTATCGCCCATCTCGATCGTGAGCCCATTTTTCTTTATCCCGAGCTCGACGATCGTGGATGGAGTCACGAAATCATCCCCTCTTCATGCGAAAGCACGGACTGTGAGGATGGGGTGATGCTTCGCATGGTGCGCTGGGGTTCATGAGCGTTGGGGCAACCTTTCTCGGGGGCGCTAAAAGCCGGTTATTGCCGCCATCGATTCCCTTTCGATTCTTTTCTGCAGCCGCCGTATTCCACATATTCATGTGGCTCGCACTGCTCACCGAGGCGGAACAGGCTGTAAGCTTTCGAGGCGGACTTGGCCCCGCGCTCTCGGTCATCCATCTCCTTGCGCTTGGCGTCCTCACTACAACCGCAATCGGGGCATCCGTGCAGCTCCTGCCCGTTGCCACCCGGCGCACTCTGCACGCGATCTGGCCAGTCAAACTCGTTTTCTGGCTGACTTTTCCGGGAATGATCGCGCTGATCGCCGGTATGTACGCGGCGCAAATGATCATTCTCGTTCCGGCCGCCGTTATAGTCGGCCTCGGCTTACTGCTGTTCGGCGTGCTTCTTGCAGACAATCTGCGCCGCGCCAGTAGCTTGCCCGTCGTGGGAGCTTATGGCTGGGCAGCGTTGGCCGCTCTTGTCCTTGTGGCTTTGCTTGGTGTGGCTCTGGCAATCAATGAAGAAGGTGGCATTCTGCCCGACCACGGCGCTGTAGCACTCGCCCATCTTATTCTCGGTGGCTTTGGGTTCATGGGGCTGCTTGTGCTCGGTTTTAGTCACATTCTCGTGCCGATGTTTGCCCTGGCCTCTGCGCCGCCCAAGCGGCCCAGTTTCGTTAGTTTCGCTGCCGCGTTGATCGCGCTTATTCTTGGTACGCTCGGAGCGTTGATAGGCAACCGTGAGGTCGTTGCCGCGGCCACGCTTGTCGGCCTTCTGGCTGCTGCCATGCATCTATGGCTCATGTACCGAGTGCTCAAAACCGGCATGCGCAAACGCCTCGGGCTATCGTTTGTCCTTGTGCGAGCGGCCTGGATCATGCTGCCGGCGACACTCGTTGTGGGAACTCGCCGCACTTTATGGCTTCGCCGGCGCCAATGGAGTAACGCTTTTTGGGTTCATGCTGCTGTTTGGCTGGCTACTCACTTTCCTGCTCGCTATTCTTCAGCGCATTATGCCGTTTCTTGCCTCAATGTTCGTGACGCCGCCGGCCCGCGGTGGGACTGCTATCGTTGCCGAGCTTTCAGGCGCGCCAACACTCAAGCTCCATGCAATTTGCCATGCGCTTGCACTCTTCATACTTGCAATCGCGATCGTTCTCGACAATGGCGCGGTCGGCCGCTTGGGCGGCGCTATCGGATTGGTCGGCGCGCTCGCTTTCGCCTGGTTCACCGCCGATGTCATTCGGCGAATGCTCCCGGCAAACCAGTCCTGACGTTATTTCCGCAGTTTCAGATATATTGACCCGCGTCGACGCGCAGCACCTCACCCGTAATAGCGCGGGCAGCATCGGACAGCAGGAATAGTACCGCATTACTTATATCAGCCGGATCGGCAAGCTCAGGAAGCACGGCCTCGCCGGCGGCTTTAAGGATAACTTCTTCCGGCAATGCGCGTGCCATATCGGTCATGACCATTCCCGGCGCGACTGCATTGACGGTTATATTTTTTTGACCGAATTCACGAGCGGCAGTCTTCGTCAAACCGATCAGGCCCGCTTTAGCGGCAGCGTAATTGGCCTGACCAAACTTTCCGCGCAGACCATTGATGGACGTAATGTTCACGATGCGGCCAAAAGCCTGACGCGCCATCAACGGCGCAACCGCACGTATCATGTTGAACGCACCTGTAAGATTTACGCTAAGCACAGCTGCCCAATCGACGTCGCTCATTTTGGCGATCGAGCGGTCACGGGTGATACCGGCATTATTGACGAGCAGTGTCGGCACCTGAGGAAGGCCCGCAACAGCGGCCTTTACCGCGTTGCTGTCTGCAATATCAATTCGCACGAACCGATGCGGGAAGCTATCTGACTGCCGCGGCTCATTAGTATCAAACACATGCACCTGTGCGCCCGCCTCGCTGAGAGCATCGGCGATGGCACGGCCGATTCCCCGGCTACCGCCCGTGACGATCGCGCGGTGATTGTGAAAACTAAAGCTTGGTTGGCTAGCGCTTTGCGATTTGACGAGCATCGAAGATGCATCTTAGGCAAGCGGTTGGTCGAAGCAGAGACGCTGCGACGGAAGGAACCCGCTGCGGTCGAGATAGGCAAGGAGATCCTGGTCCTGCCAGTCGACTTCAGTTCGCACCTTTTCGACGCGCAGCGTCCCCAGATTTACCAGCAGCTGGGATATCAAGGCGCGACCAACGCCTTTTTTCCGGTAATCGGGGTCGACGCCGATAGTGTCGATGACAGCTGTGGTTTCGACCCGACCAAACTCGCCGAGGTCGACGCGAGCCATGATGAACCCCACGGGAACGCTGTCGAGCTCGGCGACCAATGAGATACGCACGTCGGATTCGGTCAGTGCTTCAGTGAGCTTGCGCTGAAAATATGCCGCGCGGTCATTGCCCGTAATTCGGCGATCGATCGCCACCAACGCGCGCAGATCGCTTTCCATCATCGAACGCACTGGAATTTTATCGCGCGCGAGCGGTCCAAAATCGGCAGCGGCTGGTCCGCTGTAGTTGACCTCAGCGGACTCGCCCACATGCTGCGGGACGGTAATGCGAGCGTTTGGAGCCACGGCCGTTACTCCTTTTTTCCCATCATTCGTCCTCGATCGATTCGGCTAACGGTGTCAGAACAGAGCGTTCAAGCACCAGCCGTGGCGCCAAACCAAAGCCCGAGACATCGAAGAACTTCAACAAAGCGTGATTCGTCCAATCGGCCTGCGATTGCAGCATGTGAACACCCTTGGTGCGCATGATTTCCGTAAGGGTGCTCATCAACGCCCGTCCAATTCCGCGAGCCTGGCTGTCAAAGTCGACGCCGACCGCATCGAGTGTAGCGACAGCCTGTTCACGGCCAAATTCCCCACGCAGAATGCTGGCAAAGACAAAACCGACGAGAGAATTATTGCGGACAATACCAATGTGGACGAAATCGTCCGGATGCTGCTTTGCATGGGCCAATCGTTTCTCAAAGAAACGCCGCCGTGACTTCACCAACGTGACTTGAATCGATGGCGATAACGCGTTCAAGATCGGTGGAGCGCAGTGGACGAACACTGGTTTCAGTACCCATGACGGCAGCGCGCATACGAGAGCCTCATACGTTTTCGACGTATTCTTGATAAAGTCGAGCTTCGGTCTCGGAAATCCATGTTCTCGTCAATGACGGGCAGCAGCGCCATTTCTTCCTTTTGCACGTGCGCAAGCATGAGATCCCCGAGTTCCTGGCCCAGGCGAGTAAACTCCTCCCAACTTTCTGGCGTAAAACCTTTGCTCAAGGCTGTGCGCGCCAATGCGGCGACCTTCACGGCAAGCGGACGCATGGTTTGATGCTCGCTTGTCAGATGCTCGGAGATACCGGTATCTCCTACGGCCTCCAAATAGTTGAAAACGTGATCCTCCTCGAAGATAAAATGCCGATCGACGTCATTCTCCAAGCCGGTTGACAAATCCGACAGCAACCGCGCGACACTGCCATCTGCCGTGTCGGGAGGCCCGGCGCGGCGGCCACGAGCCAGTAACTGCTCAAGTCTTTCCATCAAAGCGACGGTCGCGCCGTGCTCGTCATGGAGCGTCTGGCTGATTCGGTTGGTGAAGTTCATTGCAGTTCCTTAAAGTCAGCCGTGCAACTGCTGGTATTTTGCAAGCAAATCGTCTTTCGATTCATTCCAGTCCGGATTGGGTTCGATACAATTGGCCGGACAGACGAGTTTGCATTGCGGTTCATCTTCAGCACCCACACATTCGGTGCATTTCATCGGATCAATCACGTATAACGGATTGCCGGCGGTAATCGCCTTGTTCGGGCACACCGGTTCGCAAGCATCGCACGCCGTGCAGGCATCGGTGATCAACAAAGCCATGGCGTCGCCTCCTTAGAGTCTCAAGCTGCCCTCGACATCCCGCCGGCAGCTGCAAGTTTTTCAAAACGGAATGCGCCCCACAGGGCCGCACCAATCGCTCCCGCATACATCGAGTCCGCATGACTGCGGACTGCGACCTTCATGTCTTTGATGTGGGAGATATCCTCCTCGAGAGCGGCAACGAGCCCTTTATCCTGGGCGAGCCCTCCGGTCACCATAACTACACCATCAAGTGCCCCAATCGATTTCAGAAGCTTGGACAATCGGGCCGCCATCGACAGATGAATTCCCTTCAGGATGTTCGCCGTGGAGATCCCGCGTGAGACCATGTTGATGACGTCGGTCTCTGCAAGCACGGCACAGATACTGCTCACCACCTCGGGGTTTTCGCCCTGCCGCGAGAGTGTTCCGATTTCTTCCTGCGCAATCCCGAGATAGCGCGCGATATTCTCGAGGAATTGTCCTGAGCCTGATGCGCATTGGCTCGTCATTTTGTAGCTGAGCACCTTGCCTCGACCATCGATCGAAATTGCGCGTCCATGCAGCGCGCCGACGTCAAGCGCTGCCCGTGATTCCGGATCGAGGTAGATTGCACCGCGAGCATGCGTTGTCATCGAGTAGAAATGGCCGGTGTGGAAGGGCACGCTTTCGCCTTCGCCGGTGGTCGCAACATAGTCGACATCCTCAGGACGCAGCTTGGCGTCCTCCAGGATGGCGTCGTAGGCGACCCTTGCCAATTCCATAGGATCGCGCTGTCGGATGCGCATTACATAACGCGACAGCCACTGTTCCTCGCCATTCTCTATCTTGAACAGCGCTGCCTTGATGGTGCTCGTGCCAATGTCGATACCTGCAGATATTGTCATTGTTGGCCCCCATCGGCCTGTCCCAAATGAGCGCGGCGAGCAAACTCCGCCGCGCCGAGAGCGCCGGTATAAATTGAATCCGGATTTATATTGATGGTGACGTCACCGTAGTTTTCCTTGATAACCTTGCGCAGCTCACGCACCGCTGCTTCGTTCTTGGCAACGCCGCCGGTAAAAGTGAATTCGTTGGTGACGCCTCCGGAACGCGAGATGATCGAAATCGCACGCAATATGATGGCGCGATGCAATCCGGCCAAAATATCCTCGCGCTTTTCCCCGAGCGAGAGCCGGTCACGCAACTCAGCACCGGCAAACACGGTGCATGTCGAGTTAATCCGCGCGGGCTTATCCGACTTCATAGCCAGTGGGCCCAATTCGTGCAGGCCCATGTTCATTTCATCGGCGATGTAGCCAAGATAACGGCCGCACCCCGCTGCACAGCGGTCGTTCATTTGAAAGTTTGCAACTATGCCGTTGGCGTCGATTTGAATGCCTTTTGTGTCTTGGCCACCGATGTCCAGCACCGTACGCGTCTGCGGATACATCAGGTGGGCGCCAAGCCCGTGGCATAGGATTTCCGAGCGGATATGCTCTTTTGAGAACGGCAACGTCACCCGGCCGTAGCCGGTGCCAACGAGATAGGTTTCCTCCAAATCGATGGCGAGCGCGTTCTCTATCATCTTCTGGATGTCGGCTGCCGCCGATTTGACCGATGGCTCCGTTTTAAGAACACGC
The DNA here is from genome assembly GCA_963794665.1 of uncultured Alphaproteobacteria bacterium. Lineage (GTDB taxonomy): Bacteria > Pseudomonadota > Alphaproteobacteria > Rhizobiales > Xanthobacteraceae > Pseudolabrys. The sequence continues at coordinate 77,311 of CAWCEW010000026.1, forward strand.
CCAAGAGCGCGCCGGAATTTCTCGCTCAGCTCGCCCGCTGGCGGCCGGTTCTCCACCTCGATGATCGACTTGTCATAAACGTTGAGAAGCAGGTCATAGGGCAGGTTCGCCTCGCGCGCGACCTCTTCGGCATGGGCGTGGTAGCGCGATCCCGCGATATCACGGAAGAAGTCCGATTTACGCTTGGCGCCGGGCGCATAGAGCTCGGGCGCCTCCTTGCGCAAGCGCTGAAATACTTCACCGAGCGAAGTCTTCACACCGGACCCGACCTTGGCAAAGCGTTCGCCTTGAATTTGGCCGACGCAGGTCTGCTCGAGATCGTCAAGCTGTTCGAGAAACTGCTCGAGACGAAAGGCCCGCTCCAGCGCACCGAGGAACGTGTCGAGATCAATCTGCATGTGGGCATCGGTAAGCGCCCGGCGAAACAGCGTGAACTGCCCGTCGACGTGCGCTTCCTGACTCGCTACTCGCGCAGCAGTCGCGTAGTTCGAGCGCGAATTGGTGATGCCGTGGCCGATCACTTTGCGGTCCTCGTCGAGGAGAACAGCCTTGGTTGTCGTCGAGCCAAGATCGATGCCGACGAAAGTTTTCATGCATTCCTCCTCAAGCCGCCGCGTCCACACCGGCACGCTTCTGATCGATCATCTGGAAATAGCTTTCGAGACGATTCTTAATGTTGGCCGCCGAGAAATAGCGCGGATCCACCAGGTCGGATTCCACAAACGCTGCCGGTTTTCCGGTGCGCTTCTCGACCTCGCGCATCATCAGCAACTGCCCGGCGGAGAAGCTGTTACAGCTTTTGATCGAGTTGATCAGAAGACCGTCCGCTTCGTATTCGTTGATGTAGTTGACCAACATATCGATGCGCATCGGCAGGCTGCGGTTGGTGTAAACGCCGAGGCAGTATTCGGCCAGCGTCTCAAGTGGCTTGTCCGGATCGTGCCGGAAGCCGAAATCATAGACGCCGCCGACCTTGGTGTAGCTCGAAGCCACGACGACCGCGCCTTCGTCGTAGAACATCTTCCAGAACTGACGGAAGCTCGTGTAATTGGGTGGCCCTTCGACGACGAGCCGGTATTTTTCCTTGCCCATGTCGCCATCGGGCGTCACCGGACCCTGGCCTTTTGCCAGCCGGTCATCGACTTCCTCACGAAGAAAGCGGTAATAGTCGATCGCATCCTGAGTGCCGCGGAAGGCGCCGAAGATCGGTCCAATGTAATAAATGCCACCGAAATAGGCATCGATCGGCGACGGCTTGGCCTTAGCGCTTTGCAACACCCGTACGAGATCGTCCTCGGCCTTGGTTGATTTTTTCAGGTACTCGCGCAGCCGGTCGATATCGAACTTGACCCCGGATACACGCTCGAGTTTGGGGATGACCTCTTCCTTCAGCTGCTTCACCATGTAGTCGAGCATGTTCTTGGTGATTTTTCCGTCACCCATGTACGGCGTATGCAGCATGATCGTTTCGCACTTGTACTGCTCGCGCAGCAATTCGAACCACTTCATGAAAGTGAAGCAGCCGGTGTAGGAGAGCAAAAGCACATCGGGATTGGGAAACTTCTTGCCGTTGGGTGCGATATTTCCCTTGGCCATCATGCCGATGTCGGACTTCACGTATGTACAGACATCTTCTGAATGGCCGATCTTTTCCGCTTCAAGTACGTAACTGCCGCTAATACGGCGCAGCCCGTTCTGAATGGCATTGACCTCGGGCAGGTTGTTCAGAAGGTCGAAGCACATGATCAGTTCATTGAGATTGCCCGGCACGAAAGTGGCAGCCACCTTGTCGCCGGTTTCGGAGGCACTGGTCAGGCGATCGTAGTGCGCCGCCATCATTTCCTTCTGCTTCACCATGGAAGCATCTTTGCTGACCTCCTTAACGGGCGCCTTTGACGTGACAATCTTGGTTGCCGTGTTCATGCAGCGCTCCACAGTTTGATTGAATCAGCGAATGTGCCAGCCTGCTCCCTGATCGGCTGCATCTGGCCGGAATTTTCCGCGTACTTGAATGCGATGTAAGGGATACCGGCATCCTTGAGGACGTGCTGCAGCATCGGCCGCTCAAGCAATGCAGGATCGCAGAAACTTGGCGCCGCGAAGATCACGCCTTCCGCCCCGGTGCGCTTGACCGCGCGAACGAGGTGCTGGCCCTTTTCCTTCTGATTGGGCTCGTACTTGGCCGCCGTCGACTCGGAATGATGCAGAAAGGCACGAGAAAGATTCTCGAGCGGATCGCCCTCGATATCGACGTCGCCGGTGAGCCAGCGGGTGACCAGCAGGAGATCGTCGTCCACCACGTAACAGCCGGACAGCTCGAGTGACTTGATCAGATTGAGCGGCGGCTGCTCGCAGAACATTCCGGTCAGCACAATTCGACAATTGTCTCGCACCGGCCGCTCGTTGGCGCGCGCCGCGGCAAGATATTCGCGTAGCAGGATCGTATGCTCTTCTACCGGCAGCACGAGGCCGGCGCGCACCATCAGATAGACCTCGGCGGCGGGCGCCTGCCATGGCCGTTCCGCCCGAAAGGCGTAGAGCTCGCGTATAAATTTGCGGTTCTCGTTGTAAACCGCGATTGAATGCCGCATTTCGTCATCGGTTATCGGCTTGCCGCGGAGCTCGGCGAGATCGTGCCTGAGCTCAGCCAATTCCTTGATGTAGAAATTTCCCCCAATATCGTCCCGGTAGTTCTGCGGAACGTCGAAATAGCGGGAATAGACATGCGGAAACATCAGTTTCCACATGCCGGAAAGATTGCGGATCACATCGCAGATTGACGGGAACAGCATGCCGTCGACAAAATCGAGACGGCCCGACACGCCGAGCTCGATGGTCGAGCGCGGGATGCGGCAAATATAGCTTTGGTAGTAGGCGTCGCCGTGGATGACCTCAAGCTGGTCGCCGCCGCCCACAATGCCGAGTGGCAGCATGCCGGCGGCGTGAATAATCTCGCGCGGCACGTATATCGGCATGTAGCCGACCACCTTGCGGCCGGGTGCCGCTGCCTTCCATTTTCGCGCGGAGGCAAAAGACAGATCCTCAAACAGCTCGTTGGCGCGTGCAACGATTTCCGCAGTTGCCGAAGGGTTTACCGATGTTGCCATTGAGGCGCCCTCTTCGCGATAAAAGCTTCGAGACCGACCACCGCGTCATGGGTGACCATGAGTTCATCGAGATACAGTCGCTCGACCGCGCGAATTTTTTCCTTTATGCGGGCGATGTAGTCGAGCCGCGCGGCCTTGATCGCATAGCGAATTGAACTTGCGCTCTTCGGTTTGAGATGTTCTTCGAAATAAGCGAGAGCGCCGCGTTCCGGATCGTTAGCGACTTCGTGGGCGATGCCAATGGCTGCCGCTTCGTTGCCCGTGATGCTACGGCCCGACACAAGGAGATCCAATGAACGCACCGGGCCGATCAGTTCCGGCAACAGACAAGAGGCGGCTGGCGCAAACACGCCAAGCTTCATTTCCGGCTGCCCAAGCGTGGCATCAGGGGCGACGAAGATGAGGTGACCAGCAAGCGCGACCTCGAGGCCACCGCCGAGACATTGGCCACGTATCGCCGTCAGAAATGGTACAGGGCATTCGATCATGCGCAGCAACAGGCGATGCAACGCTTCGAGCATGGCCGCGCATTGCTTCGGCAAATGTTCTTCCACGCTGGCACCGAAACTGAAGTGAGGTCCTTCGGCGTCGAGAAGCACTGCACTGATTTGGCCACCCCTGACATGTTCAGACAATGCTGCATCAAGTGCGGCAATCATGGTGGCATCGATGAGATTGGCCTTGGGGCGACTGAGCCGTAGGCGCAATAATCGGCCTTCTTCCTCGAACCAGATTTTGACAGGCTGCGTCACAACTATGCCCTCGCACGCGGCTGAATGCTTTCGGTGAGCTGGTCCGACCAAGGCGTATTGGCGGCGAGTGCGCGGCGCAGCGCGACGAAATCGACTTCGCGGCCGGTTTCGCGCGTACCCTCGTTGAAAGCGCGGAAGCCGGCCCGAGCCTCGGTCATCATGTTGAGGGCAAGCCAGTCACGCGCATTTTCTTTGTTATTGTTCCAGGCGTTGAGCTTCGGCTTGCGGAGTTCCTCAACCGTCTTCGTCGTACATTCGGGGAAGGTATAGAGGAGCTTCGTGCAAAGTGCTTCCACCCGCTCATCGAGGAGGCTGAGGTCTACTGTACCGCGTTTCAGCAGTGCGTGGCCTTCGGCAGCAGCCGCGCCCGTCTTGGGCTCGCCATGAACGACCCGCCCATACTCATCGAGGAATTGATCCGTCCATACTGTCGGGTTGGCGACGAACTTTCCGTCAACTTTCAGCGCCGGCACGATCTCGCTGATGATGCCCAGGCGGTAAGCCTTGTGCGCCGAAAAAGGTTCGCAAAGCAGACCCGACACCATCGCCTGCTCGCACCCGATCATGTAGGGGAGAAAATCAGTCGCCCCGCCAATCGGGGCCGACCCATGCTTGGGTCCCGCTTGCCCGAAGCGCGCGAGATCCTGCGCAATCGAAAAATCGCAGGCCATTCCAATTTCCTGGCCGCCGCCGATACGCATGCCATTCACGCGGCAGACCACAGGCTTGTCGCAGCCAAGAATTGCCGACACCATGTCGTTGAAGAGCCGCATGTACCCCCGGTATTCCTGGGGATTACCGGAATAATATTCCGCGTATTCCTTGGTATTTCCTCCAGTGCAAAAGGCTTTGTCGCCGGCGCCGGTAAACACCACGGCGACAACGTCGCGAGCGGTGCTTGCGGCGCGAAAGGATAAAATCGTCGCCTTCACCATGTCTGTGGTGTAGGAGTTGAACTGACTTTGGTTATCGAGCGTGATCCAGGCATTGAACAGACCAGCCACGGGCTTTCCGTCCGCTCCTTTGACCGGGCGCTTCTCGTACTGCACGCCTTTTGAAATTGTCTGGCGCGCGGCCTCAGCCACGAGATTGTGATCCTTGGCCTCTGATCTTTGCGCGGTGACGACGCGAGCTGCTTCGGCAGTCATGGGAAAATCCTCACGGTGCAGGAACGAGTACGGCACGCCGCTTCAGAGCACCGGCGTGGGCCGCTTCGAACACCTGATTGATCTCGCTGAGCGGATGCTTTTCGACGAACTGACTGACCTTGACGCGGCCGCTCATAACGAGCTCCAGCGCGGCAGGATAAAGATCGGGCGGGCAGCCCCAGTTACCGATCGCGCGGGCATGAAACGCCATCAGGTTCGAAAGTCGAACCTCGACCTTGTCCATGGTGAAACCGACGACTGCGAGGGTCGCACCATGATTAATAAGACTGAATGCGGTTTCCTGGCCTGCGCGCGTGCCGGAGCACTCGAAAATGATCCACTCGGTTTGGCGCAGGTTGTTCTTTTTAGCGAACGCTTGAATTGCTGTCTTAATGTCACGCGGCGCCATCTGCTTGGCGTTCAGTGTCAGCGAGGCGCCCTGACCGGCAATTGCAGCAAGCTTTCCCTCGCTCACATCGATCGCGACAACGGTGCCGCCAAGGGCTGCGGCGATCTGCACGGCGTAGCCGCCAACGCCACCGACGCCATTGACGACAACGAGATTTCCTTTTGTGACGCCCGCCTGGACGACCGCCTGATAAGGCGTGGTCACTGCATCGGCGATCACCGAAAGATCGGCTAAGTCAATTCCAATTGCAGCGAGACGATCTTCATCGACGACACAGAGGCCACGAGCCGGCACTACGATATGAGTGGCAAATCCACCATGAATATCGTTGCCCGGCATTTTCTGGTTTGGGCAGATCGTTGACTTGCCGCGGAGGCAAGCATCGCATTGGCCGCACGGAATTACTGCCGGGATAATAACGGCCCGGTCCGTATACCAAAGTTCGTCCTTGCCGGTTTCGATGACGTGGCCGCTGATTTCATGCCCAAGAGTCAGCGGCAATTCATGCTTGGTGCGCACACCGTCGTAATAGTAGCCAAGATCGGTATGGCAGACCCCGCAGCCGGCAATTTCGACCACTACTTCATTCGGGCCAGGCTTACCGAGCTCAAATTCCATCGGTACCAGAGGCTTACCCGCGCCCGTCATCATCCAACGAACCGGCTTGGCACCCATCAGATTGCCCTCCAATTGATCGCTGAGCCCTGGGCGGGCACGGGTTCATTGTTAGTCGCCGGCTGGGGGCGGACCTTGATCAAGATCAAGGAAAAGCAAAAAAACGCATTCTAGTACTTAAATACATATTGGCGACCGAGCTCTGATCAGGAGACCTGGACCATGGGAGCTTCGCCGAGCATTTCGATTGCTGTTGTTGGCAGTGGCGGCGCCGGCGCCCTGACCACTGTGGATTCTCTACTCGAAACGGCCAGCGCCGCAGGATGGCATGGCCTGTTCACGCGTACCTTGGGACCGCAGATCCGCGGCGGTGAGGCCGCCGGTCTCCTTCGGCTGGCGGATCATCCCGTCGATTGTCTTCCTGACGAGTTTGACCTGCTCATCGGCATCGATTGGCTGAACGCTCACCGTTTCGGGGCTGAAATTAAAGCCGGGCCGGAGACACTCGTGATCAGCGATCCGCGCGGAGGCGACCTGCCGCCAATGGTCGTCCAGTCCGGGGCCCGCGTTGTTCAGATCCAGATGAAGGAAATGGCCAAGTCCATCCGTGATGGCCGGCCAAACATGATTGCACTTGGCGTCACCAGCCGATTGCTCGGCTTCACAGTCGAGCAGGCGTTCGCCCCGATCGAAAGGCGTCTTGCCGATAAGGGCCGCGCCGCCATCGAGGCAAGCCTTGCCGGCATCAAGGCTGGTTTCAGTGCCGCCGCAAACATCGAATTCAATAAACAGCTTGCCAAACCAACCCCAAGCGCCGCACGCAGGTGGTTGCTGTCGGGGAACGAGGCGACCGCGCTCGGCGCAATCCGGGGTGGCGTCCGGTTTGCCGCTGCTTATCCGATTACGCCTGCGACGGAAATCCTCGAATGGCTTGCACCTAACCTTACCAAGGTCGGTGGGGTCTTGCTGCAAGCCGAGGACGAGCTCGCCGCAATCAACATGATTATCGGATCATCTTTTGGCGGGGCGCCTGCGCTGACTGCGACGTCGGGCCCTGGGCTCTCGCTGATGATTGAAGCGCTCGGCCTGGCCACCTCCGCCGAAATCCCGGTCGTGGTCGTCGACGTGATGCGTGGCGGTCCATCAACCGGCATCCCGACGAAATCCGAACAGGCCGATCTGAACATTGCCATCTACGGCCTTCACGGCGACGCGCCCCATCTCGTTCTTGCGCCACAATCAGTCGGCGATTGCATGTTCACGGCACAATGGGCGACCTACCTCGCGGAAGCATTGCAAACTCCGGCGATCGTTCTGTCCGACCAGTTCATAGGCCAATCACGTGCGGCTATCGAACGTCCTGCTGATGTCACGTTCATTGGCACACGTTCAATCGTTACCGATATTTCGGCAACGTATAAACGCTACGCCATGGCAGCCAATGGCGTATCGCCGATGGCGATACCAGGAACTCGCGGCGGTCAATATACAGCCGATGGCCTCACTCATTCCGAGCGGGGTACGCCAACCAGCGGCGCCGGTGACCATCTGGCGCAGCTCGACAAACGCCGCGACAAACTTGCTAACTTCAACTTCGGCGACCATTGGGCGAGCGTTGAAGGCACGGGCGACCTCGCGATCATTACATGGGGATCGCTGACTGGTGCGGCGCGAGAAGCAGCGCGCCGCGCAGCCTCGGATGGTTTCGAAGTCCGTGTCATCGCGCCGCGTCTGCTGACACCTGTCCAGCCGGAACGTTTATCGGCGGCGCTCGAAGGCGTTAAACGCATTCTTGTCATTGAACAGACACATAGCGCGCAGTTCCACGAGTATCTGCGCGCGCACTACGATCTTCCGGCACCTGTGCGGGTGTTTCATCGGCCGGGACCGTTACCGATTACTGCCGGCGAAATTCATAAAGCGATCGCGGACTGGAGACGATGATGTCGAGCGTCGGAGCGACTCTTGCGTGCAAGCCTGCTGACTACAAATCGGACATCAAGCCGATATGGTGTCCCGGCTGCGGTGACTATCATGTGCTGATGTCGTTTACACGCGCGTTTGCGCAATTATGTCTGCCGCCCGAAAAAATTGTCGTCGTATCAGGCATCGGCTGTTCGTCGCGGATTCCGGCATACACAAATTGTTATGGCTTTCACGGCGTGCATGGGCGCTCGCTTGCTCTCGCCGCGGGCTTGAAAGTGACACGGACTGATCTCACAGTGGTGGTCGCGAGCGGTGATGGTGACGGTTATTCGATTGGCGGCAACCATTTCCTGCATGCGTGTCGCCGAAATATCGACATGACCTATGTGGTCATGGACAATCACATCTACGGTATGACCAAGGGCCAGCCCTCGCCGACCACAGAGCCGGAATTTGATACAGCGTTGGCGCCAGGAGGAACCGGCGTGCGGCCCTTCCACCCGCTGGTTGTCGCACTTGCCTCGGGCGCAAACTTTATCGCCCGTTGCTTTTCCGGGCGAGCCGAACGAAACTGCGGATGTTCTGGTCGAAGCAATCAAACATCCGGGTTTTTCTTTCGTCGAAATCCTCAGTCCCTGTGTGACCTTCCGGCCCGACGAAAGAGCATGGAAGGACCAGGTGCGCCCCGCCCCGGTTTCCGCGACCAATGATCCGGGCAAGGCGGCACGCCGGCTCATGACCGATGACGGTTTCAACCTCGGCATTTTGTACCGCGGCAATCGCGCACCGTTTCAGTCCTCTGTCATGGCAAAAGACGTTGACCTGTCGGAGCTGGAGAAGGAATTCGAGCTATGAGCAAGACGCCGGACAGTCCGAAAGTCGCCAACCTCAATGATTTGTTGGCAGTCGCCTACCAGATCGAAATTGACGCGGTTGAGCGCTACAATTTGCTGGCCGATCAGATGGAAACTCACAACAACCCGGAGCTGGTGAAGGTCTTCCGTGATCTTGCCCGTGCCGAAGGTATTCACGGTGAGGAAATTCGTCGCCTCGCCGGCGATTTCGACGTCGTCAGCCACGCGCGTCAAATTGCAAAATTTGGCCGAAGCGATAGCCCGGAAGAGGCCGAACTCGCGTCAGCACACTATATGATGACACCCTGGCATGCCTTGCAGCTGTCACTGGCTGGGGAAAAGCGCGCGCTCGCCTATTTCACATCCATTGTGGAGACAGCGAAGGATCCAAAGATCAAGGCGATGGCTGCAGAACTCGTCGAGGAGGAGGCCGAGCACGTCAATTTGGTCAATCGATTGTTGACCCGCTATCCGGCGCCAACCGATTCGTGGGCCGAGGACATGGATCCGCCTGTATCGCAAGAATGAACAAGATCCGAGGTCTCTTGATGCGCCAGATTGTACTGTTGGCTCTGGTAGCGACTATAGCGGCGCTGTCAGGTTTTTATCTGGTGCAAGGACGTAACGCTGCGGCGCAACCGAAGGGCCAAACTTCGGTGCAAGACTCGCGTTCGGCAATTTCTTTAGCTGAACCCGAGAGTGCATTTATCCGCCGCGAAATGCGCGGCCTGCTCGAAAGCATACGAGACATTCTGGAGGCCTCGCAGGCTGGCGACCACGCGCAGGTCGCTGCCGCGGCTCGACGCTCCGGCATGAACGGTCCGGAGGCTACACATATTCCCAAGTCACTCGCTCCCAAGCTGCCTTCTGAATTCAAGAAGCTCGGACTGGAAACCCACCGTGGATTCGATCAAATTGCCATGGATGCCGAGAAAATGGGTGCTGCCGACCTAACCTTGAAGCAGCTCACCCAGCTCATGGGGAATTGCGTCAGCTGCCACGCGACGTGGCGGCTGACTGACGAGGGCAACCGCTAGATCGCCGGCTTATTCAGCGACTTTTGCCGCGCTCGTCTTTCACACGCACAGCCTTGCCCTGTGAACGCGGAACCTCGCCTTCTGCTTTGATGACGACCTCGCAGGTGACGCCGATCAAAGATTTTATGTGGTGGACGACTGCCTGTGCCTTACGTTCGCGTTCGGTATTGCTCAGAGAGACACCGGGAGCGAGCTCAACGTCTACTGTCATTGCGTCGAGCGCTCCCTCGCGCGTCAACACGATCTGGTAGTGCGGGGCGAGCCCCGGGAAGCCAACCAGCACTGCCTCGATCTGCGATGGATAAACGTTTACGCCTCGAATAATCAGCATGTCATCGTTGCGTCCGGTGACGCGCATGATGCGAACATGCGTGCGGCCACAAGCGCATGGCTCATTGCTCAGACGCGTGATATCGCGCGTGCGATAACGGATCATCGGGAGCGCTTCCTTGGTCAAAGTGGTGATGACCAATTCGCCGGTGTCACCTATAGGCAAAGGCTGAAGCGTCTCCGGATCGATCGTCTCAAACAAGAAATGATCTTCCCAGCCGTGCAGCCCGGATTGCACAACATGGCACTCGCAAGCCACACCCGGTCCCATGATTTCGGACAGGCCGTAGATATCGACCGCTTTGAGTCCGAGCCGATCCTGGAGATCGTGGCGCATGGCATCGCTCCACGGCTCCGCTCCGAACAAGCCAACCCTCAATGACGATTGCTTTAGGTCGCAACCCATTTTTTCTGCGACCCCTGCAATGTTGAGTGCGTAAGATGGCGTCGCACACAGCACGGTCGCCTTGAAGTCATTGATCAACGTAACCTGTCGTTCCGTACCACCGCCCGACACAGGCACGACCGTGCATCCAAGGCGCTCCGCTCCGTAATGAGCTCCAAGGCCCCCTGTGAACAGTCCGTATCCGTAGGCATTATGGACAATATCGCCAGGCAGCGCGCCGGCACTCGCAAAGCACCGCGCCATCAGATCTGCCCAGGTATCAAGATCGCGCTTGGTATAGCCGACGACTGTAGGCTTGCCGGTCGTTCCGGACGATGCATGAACTCGCAGAAGCTGATCACGCGGCACGGCGAACATGCCGAATGGGTAGTTGTCACGGAGGTCGCTCTTCAGAGTGAACGGAAAGCGGCCGATGTCGGACAGAGACTTGAAATCGGCCGGACTAACACCTGCGGAGTCAAATTTCTTTCTGTAGTGAGAAACGTTAGCGTATGCAAAATCAAGCGTTTGTTTGAAGCGCGCGGTCTGCAATCCTGTCAACGCCTTGCGCGACATCGTCTCAGCATCGGGATCGTACATGAAGGTTTCCGATGTCTTGGTTGCCGTGCGCGTGCTCATGGCAAACTCCCCTCGCTCGATAACTTCAAGGCATTGACCAGCCGGGCTTTACCGCCGGTCCCGCAATTCCCGACCCGCGCACCGGCGTGTGCACCAGCGCGAATCCCTGATTGAAGCCGGCGCGGGTGACCACGACAAATTTCAAGGCAGCGCCGGTGACCGCGATGCACGCTCCTGCGATCGAGAACAGGACACCTGGCGCTATTCCCATCGCAACTCCCGGAATGATCAGCACGGATGGCACAGCGAGGCCACCGATAAAGAACCACGACCTGAAGTCGTGTAGGATCGCAAGCGTGCGTGTCGGTGCACCCTGGGCTGCGAGTACCGCCTGATAGGATCGCCAGATCCAGGCACGCAATGCGGCCAAAGCAACCGCGATGACAGCGGCGACCTGCGCCAACGGATCATGCGCTGCGATCTGTGCAACCGCAGCCAGAAACAATCCGCTTCCTTCAGCCAGACCGGTCACAATCACCAGCGGCAAGATCCAGAATACGCGCCATGCGGGGATGCCTTTTGCTTCTTTCAGGATCATCGCCTGGCTGCAAAGGAACAGCACGGCCGTAACAGCAGCAGCCACTAGCAGTGCGGGCGCCTGCGACCACAGCGCTAATCCCGCCAGCGGGAAGAAAAAGGCCGCGATCCAGGCTTCACGTGCCATCCATGAGCGCTGTGGCTGCCGCAGGACATATATCGATCTCAGCGGTCGGCCGATCTTCAGCAAAACCAGGAACAGGCCGAGACCGACAAGTCCGAGTGCGACCAGCCCCAGCGGCGCTAGCCCGCCATAGCGAAGACTGGCCACCGCCGTGAACAGGAATAGCCCGCTGCCCATACCGCCGCAGATAAAATTGCCGGCCGCTTTCCAGTCCCAATGCTGTTGTTGCGACGGTTCAACACCGCGGGTACGCAAATGTCCGCCGGGCAAGCTTCCGCGCGCAGGAGCGTCGGGCCCATTTTCCGGGTCGTTCGCCTTGCCGTAGAGATAGTGGAAGCCTGGATCGGTTCCGAGCTCCGCGTGCATGCGGAAATTACGCTGTTCCCGCAACAGCCGTGAGACGTTGCTGTCCGGATCGTCGACGTCGCCGAAATGCAAAGCATCCGCGATGCAGGAATTGACGCATGCCGGCGTCGCTCGAGGATCAATCCCCGGCGTGAGGCCGTTTTCGATTCCAAAATCCACCCTGTCGGAGCAGAAGGTGCACTTTTGCGCAACGCCAAAGCGGGTCGAGTTCAAAACGCTCAATCTCGTTCTGAGTGGCCGCATCATAAGCAAAATGCTGCTCATGAACGAGGAACCGTGCCTGGTAGGGACAGGCGACCTCGCAATAGGCGCAGCCGATGCAGAGGTCGTAGTCGACTGTCACGATGCCGTCCGCGCGCTGGCGCGTTGCTGTTGTTGGACAAACATGCATGCAAGGTGGATCGGCACAGTGCTGACAACCGACCGGAACGAATATACGGCTGACGTTTGGATAAGTGCCCGCCTCGATATCGAGAACCTTGCGCCACTGCACTGCCGGTGACGTCGCATTGGCGTGCCGGCACGCCGCAGTGCACGTCTGACAGCCGACGCAGCGTTCAAGATCGGCCACCATGGCCCAGCGTGTCATGCTGCGCTCTCCAAGCGTCTTATCTTGACCTTGACGAGATCGGCACTCGAGCCGGTTGCGTCGGTTAGATCGAGCAGCATCGGCACCAGGGCATTCATGCTCGGAGCATGGAAATCCTTGGCGAAGGGCGTTGCCCAATGATCGAACTGGCCGATCATCAGCAGCGTGTCAGGACGGATACCCTCGCACAGCATGACCCGTCCCTTGGTCTCGTTGAGCGGCGATCGCACCTCCACGAAATCGCCGTCGGCGATCCCCAGGCGCTCCGCGGCGCCGCGGTTCATGACAACGCTGCCGTGACCGGCGACGTTGTCGGCTACTTCCTTGATCAGCTGGATGCCGACGTTGCCGCCCCAGGAGTACTGCATGCTGCGCGAGCAGTGATCAGCCAAAACGGATAGTCGGCAATGCGCACCGAATAGTGCTTCGCCAGCGCGCTTTCCCATAAGCGTTGAGGTCATGCCAGCGGGGCAGCGCCTCATATTCGTCGAGCTGCTTGTCCCACCAATGAATGCCGTGCTCATGCAGCCGGCGGCCGAGCTCCTTGCCGACGCGAAACAGCTGCTCCTGGTAAGGCTGCTCGAAGCGCAGTCCTTCTGCGACAAGTTTCGGATATAGGTACCACTGCAGCCGCGGGAACGGCTTCACGCGGAAGCCGTGCTCGTGGAACCACGCCAGTCCTTGCGATTCGGCGCCATCGGTGATCTCCGCGCTGGCGGCCCGGCAACTCGCGTCCCAGATCGTCTCGACATCGTGCACTTTTTCGGGCGCGAGCGAGAAGTCGTAGTTCTTACCGGAAAGCCTGACGCCGGCGGCGCCGCGGTTGATGGCCGAATTGTAGGCCTCGAGCAGACCAGTGCGACGCGCGAGCTCGGTCGCGATCTAGGTGAAATCCTTGGCCTCGCCTTGCGGCGGCACCGCCGGCTCGCGCAGCGCAAAGCCCTGGTGGTCCCAGAACTGCTCGACGTACTTAGTGCCGCCGATGCGCATCAGTTGCAGGCCTTCAAGATCGGTGCAGTCCGGCAGCAGCACGTCGGCAACGTGGTTCGTCTCGTCGCGCGTGTAGGCGAAGCAGACGACGAATGGAAAGTTCGCCATCGTGTCGCCGACAGCTTTGGTGTCCCAGAACGAAATCGCCGGATTCGTTCGATAGACAAACCAGACGTCGGGCGGTGACGCGTCCGGCAGTTTGGCGAAATTCTCGCTCTGCATCATCCAGGCGAGATGTGTCGGGCCAAGCGCCTGGCTCCAGGCCGAGTTGGCGACCAGCGGCACCAACGTCCGGTGCGCGCTGCGCGCGGTTGGACGCGAGATCCATTCGGCTTTGCCGGTCGGATTCATCGGATACTGCATGAAGCCGTCGGGACCCGGCTTCACGCTCGACCAGCGATTGTCGGCCGGCCGGTTGAGTCTGCACCGTCGTGCCAAGCGTGCCGCCCGGCACCTCGAGCGCGCCGACCAGGCAGCCGATCAGCGTGCGCGCCCAGCAGCATTCGTAGCCGCCCCAGCCGTTGTTGACGGTCTTGCCGAGCGAAATCGAAACCGGCCGGAAAGGCAGGGTCACGCCCTCGATATCGATCGTCTCGCCGACGCGCGCATGGTCGAGAAATTCATTGGCGACACGGCGGATGGTGGCGGCCGGCACATCGCAGATCGTCGCCGCCCATTCCGGCGAGTAATCTCTTACGTGGGCAATGAGATGAACGAATGCAGGCCTGACGGTCACCTTCTCGTGCAAGATGACCGTATCGTCGGCATCCAGCTCGACTCCATCGACGACGAACGAGCCTTCCAACGCTGGATCGACATCGGCGGCATCGAACGGAACCGCACGACCCGTCACAGTGTCGATCATAAGCGGTTTGCGGGTCGCAGGGTCGCGCATGAATAGACCATTCGGTCCGACCAGATAGGGCGACGACGTGCGGTGCTTGAGAAACGGAATATCCAGCCGTTCGCGCCGATGCTCGTGCAGCAACACATGGATCATCGCGAACAGAAACGCCGAGTCGGTTTTCGGCTTGATCGGAATCCATTCAGCCGAGCACGCGCCGGTTACCGAGAGGTGCGGCTCGATCTGCACGCGCTTCATGCCGCGCTTGCGCGCGTCCGCGTGGCGCTTGACGCCACAGACGCCGCCGGACGCCTCGACATTGGCGCCGAAGGAAACAAGGTACTCACAAAGCGGCGTGTCGGGCGAAACGGTGAAGCCCCGATGCCAAAGCTCGCCATAGAGGTGCTCGGAGTGATAGCACTTCACGCCTTGGCCAGAGCCAAAGCTCATGTCGATCGGGCCCCATGCCGCCAAGAACGCGGGCAGCGTTCCCATATAGGCCGTCGGCGTGCCACCGCCGCCAAAGCTCGCGGCGACACGCGGATAGCCGGTTTCGTCGGTCAGCCCCGCGGCCCGCACGGTATTAAGCTTGTCGGCGACCAGAGATAGTGCCTCCTCCCAGGAAATGCGCACGAAGCCTGGGTCCTGGTCACGACCCTTCTTCGGATTCGTGCGCTTCATTGGATAGAGGATGCGATGGGGGTTGTAGGCCTTCTGCACCAGCCCGAACGCCTTCACGCAGGCTTTGCCGCCGGCCGGGTGCACGGTCGCCGCGTCGAAATTCGGAGTGACCTCGGTTGCGATCCCGTCTTCGACGCGGACTTTCAGCAGATCTGGCCCAGCAACACACTGGTAGCAATAGGTTGAGACAGTTCGCTCGTTGTGCGCGGGCTTGCCCTGCATGTTGGTTATCCCGACCCTGCGAGCTTGCCGGCTTTCGCCTTTAAGCGTTGGATGGTCTTGTTAACGTCTACGACGAAACGGCCATGCGTCCCGCTGCTGATCTGTTCGACGTTGTCTTTGGCCGATATGTCGAACACGACCTTGCGACCGTCGACCGCAGTCACGGTAACCGTGATCTCAACCGACATGCCGAGCAGCGTCGGGGCAAGATGCTTGATCGCGACGTCAGTGCCGACCGAGTCCTCTCCCGCATCGGCGTGATCGAGAATCAATTGCCGGCAGGTCATTTCTATATCGCGCACCAGATAGGGCGTGCCGTAAACGCGCCCTTCCTCACCCATAAATCCGATAGTGCGGTCACTATCAATTTCGATGCGATTGGTCCGCGATAATCCCGGACGAAGGCTTTCCTTCACCAGTTTCTCCTACCCACAAGAATTCAACCAAGGTGCAACTATAGTCATTTTCACCTGATCGACTTGACCAAGGTCAATTCCCCCAGTGTTTTTAGATGCCTAGATAGGCCTCGCGCACGCGACGGTCCGACTGGATTTCGGCTGCAGACCCGCTCAACGTGATTTTTCCGGTCTCCATGACATAGGCGCGGTCCGCGATCGACAGCGCCGCGCGCGCATTCTGTTCCACCAGAAGGATCGTCAGCTTGTCATCTTTGAGCGCACGAATTGCCGACAATACCTGATCAACGAGATTTGGCGCTAAGCCCATTGATGGCTCATCGAGTAACAGCAGGCGGGGTTTCGCCATCAAGGCTCGACCGATTGCCAGCATTTGCTGCTGTCCGCCTGACAAGGCACCCGCGGGCATCTTCCCAATCGCTTCCAACATTGGAAACAACGCGAAAACGCGGGCAAGCTCTTTCGTCGGATCGCCGCCACGGCGCAGCCACGCACCGAGCACTAGATTGTCCTTGACCGATAAAGGTTCGAAGACTTGCCGGCCTTCCGGTACTTGTGAGATGCCAAGTGCTACCCGCGCGTGCGCAGGACGCTGTCCAATTTCCTTGCCTTCGTATCGTATGATGCCCTCGGTGACCGGCTGCACGCCGGAAATCGCGTGCATAAGCGTTGTTTTGCCGGCACCGTTCGCTCCGATTAACGTGACAATCTCGCCCGCTTCGACGTGAAGCGTCACGCCGTGCAAGACTTCAATGCGGCCGTAGGCGCTTTTGACATTTTCAATCGAAAGCACGAGCGGCCTCCTGCGAACCGTGAACGCCGAGGTAAGCCTGGATCACTGCCGCATTGGACCGCACTTGCTCAGGAGTGCCTTCGGCGAGCGTCCGTCCGGATGCCAGCACATGAATGCGGTCGGAGATATTCATCACCAGGCGCATGTCGTGCTCGACTAAAACGACCGTAATTCCGTCCTTCACGATAGACCGGATGACAGAATCGATTTCCTGCGTTTCAACGGGATTGCAGCCGGCCGCCGGTTCATCAAGCAACAGCAGGATCGGCTCAGTTGCCAATGCGCGGGCTATTTCAAGGCGCTTTAGCGCGCCATAGGCGAGCGAGCCCGCCGCCCGATTGGCAAAATCGGCAAGGCCGACACGCGCCAACGCGGCTCGCGCTGCTTTGGCGCTGGTCTCGTTCTGGCGTGCGACCGATGGCAGATATAGCAGGTCGGCAAAAATACCGGTCCGCTCATGACGATGGCGTCCGACCATCACATTTTCCAGGACGGACATCCGGTAAAAGATCTGAAGGTTTTGAAACGTTCGTGATAGTCCTCGCCGCGCGAGCTCGTCGGGGGTAAGGCCCGTCGCTGATTTGCCAGCTAGCTTAATGCTCCCGTCATTCGGTGCGTAAATTCCGGACACCAGGTTGAACAGAGTTGTCTTTCCCGAGCCATTTGGACCGATGATCGAAAAGACCTGGCCAGCCTCGACGGCAACGTTGACGTCATCGATCGCACGCACCCCACCGAATGCAATGGAAAGCCTGTTGATTTCCAGAATCATCATTTGCGCCACCCGGCAAAAATCGCGGCAACTGATGGCACAATGCCGCGCCGTAAGAAGATCATGAAGACAATCAAAATAAGCCCCAGCAAGGCCTGTTCGTATTCATGAAAAATCGTGAGCGCCTGTGGCAGGATGACCAGCAACCCAGCCCCTACCAGAGAGCCCAGAATCGAACCCATGCCGCCGAGGACAACCATGGCAACCAATTCAATCGAACGAAGAAATCCGGCAGCGTCGGGCGTGATATGCCCATTGAACAAGGCTAAATAGGATCCGGCCACCGACGCGTAAACTGCGGAAATTATGAATATCGTGAGTTTTTTACGCGCCACGTCAACACCAAGCGTCAACGCGGCAACCTCACTGTCGTGAATTGCCTGTAACGCCCGACCGGTCGGGCTTTCCATCAGGTTCAGAGCGAGCACAAATCCACCAAGAAACGTCGTGCCCGCTATCCAGTACCAGACATCTGACCCTCGCACACTCCAACCCAAAAGCGTCAACCGGGGGACGGTCATGCCATCAGGACCACCAGTCAAACCGGCTTCGTTGGTTAGGACGATCGCAACGAGCAATCCAAAGCCGAGAGTTGCGACCGCGAGATAGTGTCCTTTGAGTCGGAGAATCGGCCGGCCCACAACAAAAGCCACTGCAGCTGAAAGTGCCGCTCCGGCGAACACGCAGAGCCACGAAGGCACACCAAAGTGTGCGGGCCCAATCGCAACGGAATACGCGCCGATGCCGAGAAAGCCAGCATGGCCTAGACTGACTTGTCCCGCGAAACCCATGAGCAGATTGAGACCGGCAACTGCCAGCGCGAAAATAAAAACCAGCGCGCCTATCCGATAGTAATAGGCCGATGGAAAGAACCACGGCACGCAAATAAAGACCGCTGCAACCACCATCGGCGGCAGCAAGCGAATTTCGAGCAGGTTGCGCAAGCTTAAACCCGCTCGATTTTGGCGCGGCCAAACAAGCCTTGGGGGATGGCAACGAGCACAACAAGAATAATCAGGAACGCAACTGCGTCTTTATAATTTGACGACAAATAGCCCGCAGCTAAAGCCTCGAACATTCCGATCAAAATACCGCCGACCACGGCGCCCGGAGCGCTGCCAATTCCACCAAGCATCGCGGCCGCGAAGCCCTTCAGGGCTAGCAATGTCCCGGCATCGTAGCTGGTCAGCGCGATCGGCGTGATGAGCACTCCCGCAATTGCACCTATCGCCGCCGACACACCGAAAGAAAAGGCGACAATGCGCCGGGTATCAACTCCGACGAGTCGTGCCGCAAGCCGATTGGCTGCTGTCGCGATCACCGCCTTGCCGAAAATCGTGCGATCGATAAAAAGCCAAAGCGCAACGACGATAACCGCTGCAGTCGCCAGCACGACCAGGCTTTGTGGCAAAATGGCTGCCCCGCCGAATTGAATCGGATCAGCACCAAGTAATGGGGGCAGGCTATGGAAACGCCGGTCGAAAACGATCTGGGCGACGCCCCGTAGAAATATCGAGGCACCAATTGTTATCATGATCAAGGCGACTGGCGTGGCTCCGCGTGCAGGCTCGATCGCAAAACGGTGCAAGGCCAAGCCGATAGCAGTTGTCGCGACGACGGCGATGACCGCAGCAAGCGGCAATGGAACGCCGGCATGCGCCACGAAAACTGTTAGCATTCCGCCCAACATCACGAATTCGCCCTGCGCGAAATTGATGATGTCGGACGCCTTGTATATCAGCGTAAAGCCAAGTGCGACCAACGCGTAAATGGCGCCGACGGTCAAACCCGAGAAGACGAATTGAAGCAACTCGGCCATCGCGTCGAGGGCCTCATAAGACTTGGGTTAAGTATTCGCCGGCCAGAGCGGCAGCCGCTGTCGAAACCGCCTCTCTATCATCTCAGGTGCCGGGGATCAGCGTCCAGTCGCCGCCCTTGATCTCAAGCATACGAAACGCCGACAGGTCCAGGCCCATATGATCGGTCGGCGACATGTTCACAATGCCTCCGGTGCCGACGTAGCCTTTCGTTTTTTCGATTTCGGCCCGAACCTTGGAAGGTTCACTACTTTTTGCACGCTGCATTGCCTCGACGAGAATCATAAGACCATCGTAAGCGTGACCGCCAAAGGTCGAGACCGCCTGGCCGGTTTTTTGCTGGTAAGTCTTTGAATAATTCACGACAACCGACTTTTGGGGATCGTTTGCCGCGAGCTTATCCGCGATGAGAAGTGCGGCGGCCGGAAGTCGCACGCCCTCGGCTGCCGGACCGGCGAGATCGATAAACTGCTTCGAAGCAACACCATGGCTCTGATAGAGCGGCAATGTGATCCCAAGCTGCCGGTAGTTGCGCGTCACGATCGCCGGGCCTTGACCAAACCCTGGATTCACCACGGCCTGCACGCCCGCTTTGTTGCGGATATTGGTCAGTTGCGGAGTCATGTCGCTATCGCGCGGCCCGTAACTTTCCTCTATCGCGATGGTCACGCCAGCACCGGGAGCAACTGCGACGCATTGGTCGTGCATCGACTTGCCAAACGCGTCCGTGCCGGAAATCAGAGCAATTGTCGTCAGATTGCGAGCCTTTAGGTCCGTGAAGATTTTCTCGCACGCCATCTTGTCGGTATGCGGCGTCTTGAACACCCACGAACGCACCGGCTGGATAATCTGAATAGCTCCAGCCAAGGAGATGAAAGGGATCTTGGCTTCTTCGAACGCAGGGATCATCGCAAGGGTCGAGCCCGTGGTGCTGCCGCCCACCATGGCAACGATTTTGTCTTCTTCGACGAGTCGGGTTGCAAACGTGCGCGCGTTGTCGGCGTTACCAGCGTCATCGTAGACGACCAACTGTAGCTTCTGACCGTTTATGCCGCCTTTCGCATTGATCTCCTCGACGTAGATTTCCAAGGTCTTCTTTTCGGGATCGCCAAGAAAGGACGCCGGTCCGCTCACCGACAGGACGGAGCCTATTTTGATTTGTGCAGATGCCTCGTGACCGGCACCAAGAAAACCAACGAGACCGATAGCGGTAGCCACCGTTACGCGTCGCAATGCCTTCATGGACCCCTCCCTAGGCTACTGAATTTGCCATTCTAAACATACTAAAGCAGACAGGCCCAATACTTGACCGAATTCAAGGCTCAGTGCGCGACTTAGTACCAGTAACGCTCAGATCAACAGGCCTAGAGCCAAGAATGACCGCACCGGATGAAATCGCGGCAATTGGTATCGTTACGGTTTCCGACCGAGCCAGTGCTGGGACATATCGCGATTCCAGCGGCCCCGCGATTGAGGACTTCTTGCGAAATGTCCTGACAACGCCGTGGCGTGCTGTGCGACGGCTTGTACCTGATGGGTTCGAAAATGTCAGAGACGCCCTGATCGATCTCGCCGACCGCGAGAAGTGTGCGCTGGTCTTCACGACCGGCGGGACCGGACCAGCGTTGCGAGACCTGACACCAGAGGGAACGGTAGCCGCGTGCACCAAGCTAATGCCCGGTTTTGGTGAATTGATGCGGTCAGAAAGCTTGAAACAAGTTCCGACTGGAATTCTGTCGCGCCAGACCGCCGGCATTCGGGGATCAACGCTCATCGTTAATCTGCCCGGACGCCCCGATTTAATTCGCGTTAATATGCAGGCTGTGTTTCCTGCAATCCCGTATTGCCTGGACCTGATTGGCGCAGCTCGAATCGAAACCGATTCCCGCCTTTGCAATGCATTCCGGCCATCGAAATAATTGTGGCCAGGAAAGGAAAATCGATGGAACTCGGCCAATTCCTCGCACCAGGCGTCTTCATTGATAGCGACTCCCCGCAAGTCAAAATGTTCGTAATGCGAACAAATGCGAATATGGCCGAGCCGCGTGTTTTAATTCTACAGCTTTATGCCGCCATTCGAGACAACATCATTTACGATCCTTACGTGAATTTCGCAGACCCGGCGAACTTTCGTGCAAGCGGAGTTCTTTCCGCCGGACGCGGTTTCTGCGTAGGCAAGTCGGCACTGTTGGCCGCCGGCGCACGAGCTCTTGGAATTCCGGCGCGTTTGGGTTTTGCTGATGTGCGAAACCATCTGACCTCGCCGCGCCTTTATAAAAAAACCAAGACCGACATATTTATTTGGCACTCATATACCGAACTTTATCTATCGGGACGCTGGGTGAAGGCGACGCCCGCTTTCGACCGTGCGCTGTGCGAACGCGCGGGCCTCAAGCCACTTGAGTTTGATGGCGTGAACGATTCGCTTTTTCATCCCTTTGATCAAGCCGGTCGTCGCCATATGGAATACTTAAACGACCATGGTACATTCTCTGATGTGCCTTTCGATACCATCCAGGCCGAATTCCGCCGTACATACCCAGCATTGATGAGCAGCAGCGGCTTGGCAGGCGATTTCAGGTCGGAAATTGCTTCGAGAGATTGAGTACGCTTAGTCAAAATGGGCCGGCAATAATTTCTACACGCGGATTCCCGGCGAATTGACACGCGGAGGCTCAGCGTGCGCCACCCTGCACAAGAGAGCACGCAACTGGTAAGTACCCATGGCCGGATCATACGGCGGTTGGTTGTTGGTCAAGAGATTGGCATTAGAAGTCCAAACGCCGTAGTCGGGGCCGGGCTGTTCGGGAAACCACCAGCCGTGTTGGACGTGAATGACACGCGGATCGATTCCGGTCGTTAGTTTTGCTTTCTGCCGCATGCGGCCGCGCCTCGTTTCAATCCACATCCATTTTCCGTTGGTGATCCCGAAGCGCGCTGCCGTTTCAGGGTGGATTTCCGCAACTGGATCGCGTTGCGCTTTGCGAAGTTTCTCGATTTGACGATGTTCCGAGTTGAAAAAGAATGAGATCCGGCCGCCCGTTGTCAGCACCAAAGGAAATCGCTCGGCAATTTCGGGCGTGCTGATCGGGCTTTCCGGCGGCTCTTCATAATACGGCAGCGGCGCATAGCCGAGTTGCTCGAACCGCGTCGAGTAAAGTTCGATTTTTCCAGTCGGCGTCTTAAAGCCGCCATCCTGGTATTTGCGGTACTTGAACGGGATTTTGATGAATCCTTTTTGCTTGAGCTCGTCGAAGGTAATGTTGAGGCCGCCGGCCGCAAGTTGCGCATCGAGAACGCTTTTGACCGGCTCGGTGCAGACCGGAAGCTTCATTCGCCTTGCCAGTTCGACAAAGATCTCTTCGTCAGCTTTGCACTCGCCGATTTGCACGGCCTTCTGCTGTGCGAGCACAACATTAGCCGCGACAGTCGGCAGCCCGACCAGTTGATCGAGTTCGGGCCACGCCGCCGCCGGCAGCACAATGTCCGCAAGCTCCGCGGTCGGAGTCATGAACAGGTCTGCGCAAACCATGAAATCGAGCTTCATCAAAGCTTCATAGACAGCGGATGAATTTGCATAGGTCGTCAGTGTGTTGTTGCCGAACACTAGAAAGGCTTTCACCGGATAGGGCTTGCCGTAGCGCATCGCCTGCAACAGCGTGGGGATGTGAGCTGCGGGTAAATCGGCGCCCTCCCCGCCGAGCAATTTGAATCGGTCTGCCCCGAGCCGCTTTGCGCTTGCATCCAGAGTTAGATTCTCGATCAGGCTTGGAAATCGACCGAGGCCGTGCATTCCGAATACCCAACCGCCCGGCACGTCGATATTGCCTGTCAGCACCGGCAACATTGATACCGCACGCACGGTCTGCACACACTTCGGTGTGTGCTCAATGGCGCAGCCCCACTCGAGCATGGCGGGTTTGGACTGCGCGAACAATCGAGCGGCCGCCCGAATTTTATCGGCCGGAATCCACGTGATCGGCTCGGCCCACTCGGGCGTGTACTTTCTTACATTCGCTGTGAGCGCGTCGAACCCGTGTGTCCATTGCGTCACGAATGGCTCGTCGTAAAGCCTCTCAGCAATGATGACGTTAAGCATTGCGAGCGCGAGTGCGTCGTCTGCGCCCGGCCTGATCTGCAGCCACAGGTCAGCTTTTTCGGCCAGCATTGTGCGCCGTGGATCGACAACGATGATCTTCGGATTGCGATCGAGCGCCTCGATTACGTTGAAGCGCGTTTCGCCATCGGGGCCCGACAGCACAGGATTATGGCCCCAAAAGAGAACGCAGGCCGGTGCGACGTCTCCCGTGTAATCGCACACAGGAAAGTCGCCGAGCGTCAAAATTGAGGTGTTCACGCGCGGGTGGAAACATTGTGCAAAACCGGGTTCACACCAATTAGGTGTGCCAAGCGCATGACCAAACCGCGACACCCAGCGTATATGGTGGCGCCCGGTACCCGTTCCGAGAGCGATTGCTTCGGGTCCATACTGTTCACGGATTGCAAGCACACGCTCCGCAATCTCGCCGAGTGCGTCGTCCCATGAAATCCGCTCCCATTCGCCAGATTGGCGCTCGCCCTTGCGCCGCATCGGATATTTCAACCGATCCGGATGATAAACGAGATCGGTCGTTACCGTACCGATGGGGCAAAGGCGGCCGTGATTGAGCGGCGAGTCTCGATCGCCCTCGACTTTCAGCAGGACGCCATCCCGCACATGCAGCAGAACGCCGCACCCGCCATGGCAACCGCGGCAAACGCTTTTAAGAATTGCGCCACCCGGCTGTTTGCTGTCCTGCAACGACGTGGCTGGCTGTCGGATGTTCATGCGAGCGCTTCAAAAGACGCTACGGCAACTGGGACGATGCTGGGGAAATGTCGCACAGTCAGCGCAATATCGGCTTGATTTCCATCAAGGAAATAATACGGGCGGAAGACTCTAGTGAATTACTGAATCCGCAACGTCATTTAGCGAGGTTTTACCGCACCTGCGCGTGAATGCGGCCCATCAATCAGACCGCGCGATCAAAGACACCCAACTAAAGCGGAGGAATTATCCAATGCTCTCCAAATGCATGACCGGCGTGATTGCTACATTCGCCTTTGGCGCACTCGCCTCAGGCAACGTCCTCGCCCAGGACACCGTCAAGATCGGCCTCATCATGTCGATGACGGGCCAGCAAGCCTCGACCGGAAAACAGATCAAGGCGGCCGTCGATCTCTACATGCAGGAGCACGGCGACATCGGTCGCGGGCAAGAAGATGGAGGTGATCATCAAGGATGCCGGGGGCGTCCCCGACAACACCAAACGTCTGGCGCAAGAATTGATCGTCAACGACAAGGTCAGCGTTATTGCCGGTTTCGGCATCACGCCAGCCGCGTTGGCCGTCGGCACCGCTGGCAACCGAAGCCAAGGTTGTCGGAGGTCGTAATGGCGGCCGGCACATCGATCATCACCGAGCAGTCGCCTTATATCGTCCGCACGAGCTTCACGCTGCCGCAGTCATCCGTCATCATTGCCGATTGGGCGGCGAAGAACAACATCAAGAAGGTGGTGCCATCGTCTCCGACTATGCCCCGGGCGCCGATGCCGAGAAGTCGTTCAGCGAACGCTTCAAGGCTGCCGGCGGCGAGATCACCGAGGCGATCAAGGTGCCGCTGGCCAATCCCGGACTTTGCGCCGTTCCTGCAGCGCGCCGCCGATGCCAAGCCGGATGCCATCTTCATGTTCGTTCCCTCCGGCCAGGGCGGCACGTTCATGAAGCAATTCGCCGAGCGCGGGCTCGACAAGGCCGGCATCAAACTGATCGGCCCGGGCGATGTCACCGACGACGACCTGCTTCCCGGCATGGGCGACGCAGTGATCGGGGCGGTGACCGCGCACTTCTATTCGGCCGATCACAAATCCGGCAAGAACAAGGCCTACGTTGAGGCATTCAAGAAAGCCAACAACTTCCGGCCGAATTTCATGTCGGTCGGCGGCTACGATGGCATGCACCTCATCTACGAGGCCCTCAAGAAGACCGGCGGTAAGGCCGATGGCGATTCGCTGATTGCGGCGATGAAGGGCATGAAGTGGGAAAGCCCGCGCGGGCCGATTTCGATCGATCCCGAAACTCGCGACATCGTGCAGAACATCTATATCCGCAAAGTCGAGAAGAAAGACGGCGAGCTCTACAACGTGGAGTTCGCCACATTCGAGGCCGTCAAGGATCCGGTGAAAGCGGCCTCGAAGAAATAATGTAACGACTATTGCGCGCGGCAGCCGAATAGCCGCGCGCGATCTGCGGAGGCGAGCCGATATCGCGGCACATACATGCTAACAATTCTATTCGATGGAATTGCCTATGGCATGCTGTTGTTCGTGCTCGCATGCCGGGCTGGCAGTAACGCTCGGATTGATGAACTTCGTCAACCTCGCGCATGGCGCTTTTGCCATGGCTGGCGGTTACGTCACCGTCCTCACTGGTGAATCGCATGGGCGTTCCCTTCTGGCGTCCTTGCCGATCGCATTCCTGGCAAGCGCGGCCCTCGGATTTATCCTCGAGCGCACGCTCTATGTGCATGTCTATCGCAAGAGCCACCTCGATCAGGTGCTTTTCACGATCGGGCTCGTATTCATGTCGGTGGCGGCGGTCGACTATGTCATGGGCTCGAGTCAGGTTTTTGTGCAAGTACCCGGTCCGCTACAGGGAAAATTTGACGTGTTCGGAATTGGCATTGGCCGCTACCGGCTACTGATCATTATCATTTGCGGGCTGCTGACGATCGCGTTGCAATGCATCCTTGCATATACGCGTTTTGGCAGCCGCCTGCGTGCCGCAGTGGACGACAGTCGCGTGGCACGCGGGCTGGGGATCAACGTCAGCCGAATTTTTGCGTTCACCTTTGCTTTTGGGTCTGGCCTGGCCGGGCTCGGCGGCGCGCTCGGCGCTGAAATTCTGGGCCTCGATCCGACCTTCCCGCTCAAATTCATGATCTACTTCCTGATCGTCGTGACCGTCGGCGGCACATCAAGCATCACCGGCCCGTTTCTTGCCTCGTTGCTGCTCGGGCATCGGCGACGTCGCCGGTAAATATTACGTCCCGACCCTCGGCTCGTTCGTGATCTACACGATCATGATCGTCATCCTGATCTGGCGGCCGCAGGGACTGTTTGCCCGCGCCGCCTCACGCTGAGGCGACAGCATGATCCTCCCTCGCTCGACCATCCTCACCGCTACCGAATGCCTCTCCACTCGTGCGCGCTGGCATCCACTCGAGTTCGCGTTCTGGATTGTCGCTTTCGCGGCAATCTATCTGTTTCCGGCACATCACCTAATCCTCACTGAGATTGCTTGGCTTGGCACTGTTCGCGCTCTCGCTCGATTTGATCTTCGGCTATGCCGGCATCGTCTCGCTGGGACATGCAGCATTTTTCGGTTTTGGCGCCTATGCAGCCGCGCTTCTTGCCAAACACGAAATCATCGACGAGCCCGTGCTGGCCATGCTGGTGGCCGGCATTGGCCGCGATGATGCTCGGTTTCGTCACCAGCTTCCTCGTGCTGCGCGGCTCCGATCTGACGCGACTGATGGTGACGCTGGGCGTGGCATTGGTGCTGCGCGAATTGGCAAACCGTTACGGTTGGCTAACGGGCGGTGCCGATGGACTGCAAGGGGTTACCATCCGGCCGCTCCTAGGGATATTTCGTTTTGATATGTTCGGCCACACCGGCTATGCGTATTGCCTGACGGTGTTGTTCGTCCTTTTCCTGGTCGCTCGCCGTCTCGTGAATTCGCCCTTCGGCCTTTCGCTGCTGTCGGTGAAAGGCAATCCACTGCGCGCATCCGCGATCGGAATTTCGGTCGATGCCCGTCTTGTTGCGATCTACACCGTTGCCGCCGGATATGCGGGCATTGCGGGCGCCCTGCTCGCGCAAACGACGGCCTTCGCGTCGCTTGAAGTGTTCTCCTTCGATCGCTCGGCCGATCTTCTCCTAGTCCTGATCATCGGCGGAGCCGGCTATCTTTATGGCGGGTTGATTGGCGCGATCATCTTCAAGTTCATGCAGGACTATCTGTCGGCATTGACGCCACAGTATTGGCCGTTCTGGATCGGCCTTGTTCTGGTCATGATCGTTCTCGTCGGCCGTGATCGCATCTCTTCCTGGACGGCGCCAATTCGTCGCTTATCGACGCTGATGAATTTGAGGGCGTTTGGACCACGCCAGCCCGTATCGTCGACCCAAAGAACCTGGCGATGACGTTAGCATTGCAAACAATCGATTTGACCAAGCGGTTCGCCGGCATTGTCGCGACCAGTAATGTCTCATTGCAGATCGCTAGGGGCGCCCGCCACGCTCTGATAGGCCCAAATGGCGCGGGGAAGACGACGTTAATCAATCTCCTGACAGGCGTGCAGCGGCCGATCGAGCGGTCGCATCATGTTCGACGGGGAAGACATAGGTAACCTTTCAACGCACAAGAGAGTGCGCCTTGGCATCGTCCGCACGTTCCAGATCAATCAACTGTTCGGCGATCTGACGCCGCTTGAGACAATTGGGCTCGCGGTATCTGAACGTCGCGGACAAGGCCTTGATTGGTGGCGCATCGTCGGCAGCCGCCCCGACCTCGTGACGGAGGTCGTTGAAATATTGGAGCGTTTCCATCTTTCCGACGTAATGAATACGCGCGCCGGAATACTGCCTTACGGCAAGCAACGTTTATTGGAGATCGCAGTCGCGATCGCCTGCCGTCCACGCGTGCTGCTGCTGGATGAACCGGCCGCCGGGGTTCCTGAAGACGAACGTCACGAAATCCTTTCAGCCGTCGCGTCTTTGCCTGCCGACGTGACAGTGATGTTGATCGAACACGATATGGATATTGTTTTCGCGTTCGCCGACCGCATCTCAGTTCTCGTCAACGGCGCTCTCTTCGTCGAAGGCAACCCCGAAGAAGTTGCGCGGGATCCCCGCGTTAAGGCCGTCTATCTCGGCGAGGAGCTGGCCGATGCCTGACCTCCTGAACGTCGAAGGGTTGAGGGCGGGCTACGGCGAGGCAGTCGTTCTGACGGATATCAGCTTCAGCATTGCCGAGGGGAAAGCGTTGGCGCTGCTAGGCCGGAATGGCATGGGAAAGACCACGCTTATCAATTCGATTGTCGGTGTGACCCGGCATATCGGCGGCAGCATTTTCCTTGAAGGTGTCGATATCACAAGAATGCGTCCCGATCAGCGCGCTTACGCCGGTATCGGCTGGGCACCGCAGGAACGCAACATATTTCGTTCTTTAACGGTGGAAGAAAACATGACAGCAGTCGCACGGCCAGGACCGTGGACGCTCGCCAAAGTCTATGCGTTATTTCCCCGGCTTTACGAACGCCGACGCAATCTAGGCAATCAACTATCCGGAGGCGAGCAACAGATGCTCGCAGTCGCACGGGCGCTAATCCTCAACCCACGCATCATATTGCTGGATGAACCGCTCGAAGGGCTCGCCCCCATCATCATTGAAGAACTATTGTCTGCGCTGCGGAAGATCATTCGGGAGGAAGGACTTTCAGCAATCCTTGTGGAGCAGAACGCACAAAAGATTCTGGGCGTAACCGACCTGGCGCTCATCATCGAACGCGGCCGCGTTGTCCATCAAAGTGACAGCGCCTCGCTGCAAAACAACCGCGCGCTTCTGGAAACCTATGTCGGCGTTACGGACGTCAAACGCCAAGGCAAAAAAGTGCACCGCGACGTGAATCGTCCGAACTAGCTACACATCCAAACGTCACACATCGAATGATCCGGTAATCTCTTGCTTGATTTCATCAAGCTGGAAGGGCGACGGTCATTGTATGGAAAGGAGCGGCGAGAAGTCGTCGGCAGCAGCAGTACCTCCAGTGTCGCCGCTGCAGCAACACGACGGCGGCGACCGCCAACGAAAAAGGCATTGAAAAGATTGGTGGGCCCGGGAGGACTCGAACCTCCAACCAGACCGTTATGAGCGGTCGGCTCTAACCAGTTGAGCTACGGGCCCGTACGGCCTTTCTATCAATGCGTGCGGCCGATGCGCAACGCCGCCCTCTCCTGCTAGGCTTAATGGCCATTCGCCGGAGCGCCATCGCCATGCATGTCTTCAGTCTGGAACGCGAGCAGCAGTGGGATCCCAAGCACCATGTCGAGAAAATCCTCGGCAAGGTCGCCGACGGCGACGTGACCGTCGCCTGCTGGGAGCCCGGGCAGATCAGCCCCTACCACTGCCACCCCGAGGCGACCGAAATCTACTTCTGCTTCTCCGGCGGCGGCACAATGCGAACGCCGGAGCAGACCGTTGCGGTGACACCGGGTGCCTTTATCGTTCATCCGCCCGGCGAGGTGCACGAATATGCGAACGGCCCGGCGCGCACGTTGCTATTCCGGGTGCGCTACGGCGCCGACATGCGGGCGCACCATGTCGAATGGCGCGGCAATAAAGAGTGGAAGCAGTCCGCCGCCGATGCCGACTACTACCGCCAGCACCCGATCGCCTGATCACATCTTCAGCAGGCGCTTGGCGTTTCCGCTCAGGATCTTCACCTTGTCGGAATCCGATATCGACACGTTCTGCATCCATTCGACCGCCGGCGGGTTCATCACGAACGGCCAGTCGACGGCGAACAGGATGTGGTCGACGCCCATCTCCAGCATGCAGCACATCAGCGCCGGATCGGAAAAGAAGCCGCTGGTCGTGACGTAGAAGTTCTTGCAGAAGATGTCGCGGAAGCTCATCGCCTTCTGGCCCGGCCGCTTGAGCGATGAATCGATGCGCCACAGCAGGAACGGCAGCGTCTCGCCGAAATGGCCGAGGATGATCTTCAGATTCGGATGCGCATCGAAGACGCCCGACAGCACGAGCCGGATCGCCTGCGTCGCCGTCTCGACCGTGTAGCCCCAGGCCGGGCGCACGACCAGCGGGAAATCCTTGGCGTAGTCCTGGTAGTAGATCTCCGTCACCTTCGCGTGCGGCAGCGACGGGTGGAAATAGATCGGCACGTCGAGCTTCTCGGCGCGCTCGTAGATCGGCCAGAATTTCTTGCAGGTCGAGAAACTCGCCGTTGGACATGCCGTGCATCATCGCGCCCTTGAAGCCGAGCTTGGTGACGGTGCGCTCGAGTTCGTCGGCCGCGGCCTTCGGGTCGACGGTCGGCAGCGCCGCGAAGGCCGCGAAACGCTTCGGGTTGGCGGCACAGACCTTGGCGAGACGGTCGTTCACCTGGCGCGTCAGGTCGGCCGCGATATCGGCGCCGAGCTTCTGGGTCGAGGGCGCGCCGTGCGACAGCACCTGAACGTCGATGCCGGCCTCGTCCATTTCCTTGAGCCGCAGGCTGCCGAGGTCGAAAAGCCGCTGGTCGGTCTCATTGCCCCGGCCCGCTTCCGGACCGGTGAAATGCTTGGCAAGTTCCGGGTCCCAATAGTGTTCTTCGATGGCGATGACCGGGCAGTTCGGCTTCTTCATCATGACGTTTCCCCGCGGTACTTTTTTCGGAACCGTTTCCTAGCAACGGGGATTCCCCCTGTCACGGCCCGTCGTGACAGTCGGATGACGGCGCCGTGATAAAAATGCCTCATACCTGGGCCCGCCGCACGCGAGCCCAGGGACCAGGCTTTGGTAATGTTCCCGACTCAGTTATGCACAAACGATGCTGCCAATTCTTCGTATTCTCCCAGTGGGCGGCGTACTCCTCGCCATCTTTATCCTGGTCCTGGCGCTCAGCCCGCCGGATGGTCCGCGCGCGCCCTTAAATACGACGATGGCGCCGGCGCGCGGCGCGCTCGTTGACGCCAGCCATCATCCGGAGACGCGGCAGTTTCTGATACGCGCGGCGCTCAAGCGCGCCGATGAGCTCAACCGCCTGCGCGAATTGCCCGACACACCGACACGAACAGCTCCCACTGAATCGGCCGCGATTGAGCCCGCGCCGGCTGCGCCAGCCGCGGAAGAGCCGAAGGTCGCCGGGCTTCCGGCCGACCGCATCGAGGCCGATCCCGAACCCGATGAGCCGGCCGCAACCGAGACTCCAAATGTGAGCATTCCCGTGGAACGCGGCGAAGTATCTGCACCGGAATTGCCCGTGTCCCCGAAGAAAACAGGTTCAATAGGTGAAAAGCCGGAGCAGACCAAAGACCTGACCAAAGAGCAGGCTAAAGAACAGGCGAAGCCGCAGCGTGAAACCCGGCGGCGAGTCGCACATCGGCCGCGCCGCGCCAGAGCGGTCGGCGCGCCGCAACGTCCGCTCAATCTTTTCGAGGCGTTGTTTTACGGACAGCAATATCGCAATCCGCAGACGCCCGGCACGCGGCAAACTGCGCAAGGGCAATACCAACAGCCCACTTACGGCGCGCAGGCAACGCAAGGCCTGCAGCCCGGCTACATTGCGCAGTCAGCGCAGGGCCAGTACCAGCAGCCGCCCAATAACTACCAGCTGCAGGCGCCGACCGAGCCTTATCCCGATCTGCGCCAGCATTGGTACTGAGCGGAACGATCGCTCAATAATAATCGGGACGGCCGCTGTAGAGGCTCGAAGACGAAGCGACGCTGACATCGTTCGAACGCTTGCCGCGCAATTTCTCCTGCGAGCCGAACTTGAAGTCGCCCACCGGGGCGGTTGACGCAAACGACGCCTGCGCCTGGTCCGGCTGGCCGATCGGCAGGCCCTTGGCCTTGGCGGCATAATAATATCCGGCGGCGTAGTAGTGCACCGCGCGATTGGTATTTCCGCCGGCCACGCGATAGGCGCCGGCAAGATACTTCACCGCATAAGTCATGTTGGTGTCGGCATCGAGCAGCCCGGCGGCGGTGCCGGTATAGCCCATGGACCGGGCAGTCGGCAGCTTGATCTGCATCAGGCCGTAATTGCCGGCGCTGACGACGTGCGCGCGGCCACCGCTCTCACGCTTGATGATACGCCTCACCAGGTCTTCCGGAACGTTGTTCGCGGCAGCATGGCGGGCAATCAATGCATCGAGACTGCCGTTGGCATCGTTCGCGAGACGCTGCTTCTGCGCGGACGCCGGGGTGGTGGCGGCGGCGGCAAGCGTGACCAGAATCGTTGTCAGGCTGAGAGTGCAAATCATGTCGGCTCCAGTGTTGCAGTTTCTACGCGTTGTGGGGAATGCGGCTTGTCATGTGAAACTCGGGCAACTTTGTGACCGCGACGTCATTCTCCCCGTTAGTTCCATCACGATTGGCTTCGTGCTGTGCTGAAGTACCTGTAATGGCCGGATTATGGCAGGAGGATTACATGACTGATTCGCTGGAAGACCGCGTGCGCGCGGTCGAAGACAAGCTCGCCATCTTTCATCTCATCGCCAGTCATCCACCCGCCGCCGATACCGGGACCGATCGCTATTATCGCGAGGCGTTCGTTGCCGACGGCGAGATGGATCTTGGCGGTGGCAAAGGCGCGCGCGGCAACGACACGATCGGGGCACTGGTGAAAACGCCCGAGCACCAGGCTGCGATTGCCGGAGGCCTTTGCCACTTCGCCGGGCTGCCGCGCGTCGAGATCGACGGCGACAGCGCCGTGGCCATCTCCTACCTGCAGATCATCACGCCCGACCGGCAAGCGGCGCTACGCGAAGTCTCGGGGCACGGGAGCACGACCGGCTTCCGCATCCATCGCGTCGGCGCAAACCGCTGGGAGCTCAAGCGCGGCAAGGACGGCTGGAAGGTCGTGCGGCGGACGCTGCGACCGCTCGACGGCAGCGGCGACGCGCAGGCCTTGCTGCGCAAGGCAATTGCACCGTAGTTTGCCATCCGACATAACGACACGGAGAGCGCGACATGCCGAAGGCCTATTGGGTGGTGACCTATCGCTCGATCAAGAATCCGGACGCCTGGAAGGCCTATGCCAAGCTCGCGCTGCCGGCGATCGAATCAGCCGGCGGGCGCTTTCTGGCGCTCAACAACCCGGCGAAAACCTATGAGTCGGGCATGAACGAGCGCGTGGTGCTCGTCGAGTTCGACGGCATCGACAAGGCGCTCGCCTGCCACGACACGCCTGCCTACAAGGAGGCGCTCAAGGCGCTCGGCACCGGCAATGTCGAGCGCGACATACGCGTGGTCGAGGGAAAATAGCGCCGCGCTCGCTCACCACTCGGCGAACGGAAAGCGCTTGTGCGCCAGGGCGGCCTGCTGCTGGGCTTCGGTAAAGACTTCAATCGCAAAATTGAAATATGAAATCACCCGCGCGAGGCCGGCAAGCGGCGGCATGATCGGTGCGCGGATTGGCAGTGTGGTCATTTCTTCAGTTCTCCATTTCGTTGTGTTGCGTTACCGCGTTGAGAAAAAGCGCCGCTCGATCTCGCGCTCGGCTTCGTCGGTGAACCTGCCGTTCTGCAGGTAGCGGGCGATCTCGCGCTCGACCTGGCGCTGACGCGATACAAAAATCGCGTTCGCCAGCCGACGGAAAAAGCCGGCACGCTTACGCTCTGGTTTGTCCGTGACGAAATCGCGCGCGGCACTCGTGTATGGGACATAGGCCATGGATCATCTCCCTTAATGGGTTCGACGACTCCACAGGCGTTTCCGTTTTCTTCTTGTTGTTGCGATTTAGATAGGCTGCTTCGGCCGCATTCAGTAGGTGCGGTGCAACATACGTTCCATGCGCCGCTATCATGCGGAATGTCGCGCGCATGTCGTAATGCCTGCAACTGATTCAAACAGGATGTGCGCGTCACATCTCCGCCGCAAAGCGGCAAGGTTAATCGCTGTTTCCGATTTGCTTTTGCAACAGCCAAAGCAGAAAAAAGCCGCCGCGGGGAAGCGCGGCGGCTCATCCTGTTTATCGGGGACTGCTATTTCCTTTCGCCGCCACCGCCGCTGGCACCCGCACCTGCGCCGGCACCGCCGCCGCCGCCACTGGCGCCACCACCGGCGTTGCCGCCTGCATTGCCGCCCATGGACGGGTTCGCGTTTCCGCCGCCCTGGGTTTTAGCGCCGCCGCCGGATTGCGCATCGGCGCCGCCTCGGCCGGTCGTGCTTCGAGCGCCACCGTTACTTTGACCGGTCGTGCTCCGCACGCGAGTATTGCTTTGGGCACCGGTCGTGGTGCTCCGCACGCGGGTATTGCTTTGAGCACCGGTCGTGGTGCGAGTGCGCGTGCGCGACTCAACGTTCGTTCTGCTACGCGTCGAGTCGACTCCCACACGATCGCCCCGTTGGTGTTGCTGCCAATTGCCATGCTGGTGATGCCGGCGCTCATAGGGTCCGTAACTCCAGCTGTTCCAGCCATAGACTCCGCCCCAGCCCAGACCGCGGCGCCATGCGAAGCCGCAGCGATACCAGCCCGGCCCCTGCCAGCCTTCGAAATAGAAGCAATATCGGCGGCCTTCGTGCACGTAGACTTGCACGGCCACTGTATCGACCAGACCGGTTTCCGCGCCGGTCAGCTTATTGACGGGAAAGCTTCCCGCATTTGCCTGTGTCGCAACCAGCAACGCTCCGGCTGCAACCGCCAAGGTCAGCGCCCTCATGGGGGTATCCTCCTGTTGCCCCCCGACGCATTGCAACGTGCTGATTTTCCTTTGGTTCCGTGCCGTGTCCGTCAGCCCAGCCGGCCGGCCGGCTGGCGGCCCCAGGTGATGCCGTTGCCACGGAGGCGGAGGCCGAACTTGGAGAAAATCACCAGGCAGCCATAGGCAAGCTGCAGGCGCCGCAGCGGCGACAGGAACCTGCGCCGGTCGTAGAAGTCGCCGGCCAGCACCGTGATCAGTGCATGCCGTGTATTGAAGAGATCGAAGGACGACACGAGGAGATCACGCAGGATCGGCGCATTGATCCGGTAGATCAGCCACGACAGCGATGTCAGGCTGAGGCGGATCTTGCGCTCATAGTCGCGCACGATCCTCTCGCGCGGCCTGCCCTCGAGCAGACCATCGACCGCGGTCGCCGCGAAAGCCGCGCTGCTCATGGCCATCATCACGCCGCTCGAAAACAGCGGGTCGATGAAAGCGGCCGCATCGCCGACCAGAATATGGTTCTCACCCACGTAAGAACGGGACTCATATGAGTAGTCGGCGCAGGTCGTGAGCGGGCCGAGCGGCTCCGCCTTGGCCATATGCGCGGCCAGGCTTGGGGTTGCCGCCACTGCTTCGGCGAAAAGCGCGTCGATGTTGCCGCCTTTCGCCTTGAAAAACGCCCGGGTTCCAACGACGCCGACACTCATGACGTCGTCGGGCAGCGAAATCATCCAGAACCAGCCGTGGTCGAACAAATAGACCGTGATCATTCCCGCTTTGTCGCCGGGCCGGCGCGGGACATTGGCGGAAATGTCCAAATACGGCCGCCGTGTTGTTACGCTTGTCGATGCGTTAATTCCGAGCTGTCCCGACAGCAGCGTGTCGCGCCCGGTCGCATCGACCAGAAAACGCGGGGACCACTCGGTTTTGCTGCGCTTTTTATCAATGGACGTGATGCGCGGCCATTCGCCTTTATTGAGCGCGACGCCGGTGACGCGCACCTCCTCACGCACCTCGGCGCCGAGCCGCCGGCTGTTGTCGAGCAAAAGCTTGTCGAACTCAGCCCTCAGCCCTGGTAGCTGTAACCGACGTTCAGATCGGGTTGTCGGAAAAACGAAACGTGCCGGCCGCTTCATGCGCGTCGGAAACAAGCTCCGCACCCGGCTTGTACACGCCGATCCGTTCGATCTCCTCGGCAACGCCTAGCCGCTCGAAGAATGGCAGATTGAGCGGCAGCAGCGACTCCCCGATATGGAAACGCGGGAAGCGCTCCTTCTCCAGAACGACCACGTGTCTTTGATGCTGCGCGAGAAGAGATGCGATGGTGGATCCGGCGGGACCGCCGCCGACGACAAGGACATCGCATTCTGAAAAATTGTTCATCATTGACGCATTTTATCGGAACTCGAATTGCGTTGGCGGTGTTTTCGGGACACTCGCCATCTTGTGATCGTCGCGAAGCCCGGGCCGCGTGAATCCAATGCGGCAATACGGGAACGTAATGGCGCGTCCATCTGTTGTCTTTTGGATTCAATGTGATGGTCCAATCGTCACGGAACAACGACCAGAGAGGAAACGACAATGAGACGAAACCTGAAAACGTTATTGATGGGAACAGTCGCACTGATGGCAGGTGTGGGCCTGGCATCAGCTCAAGGCATGCGCGACGCTCCCGGTGCCGCGGGAGACCGCGGTGCCTCGTCCGGTTCATCCGATCAGATGACGCCTGGTGCTTCGGGCTCCAAGCGCGAGATGAAAGGCTCGGCCGAGCGTGGCAAGAGTGAAAAGAGCGAACCACGCGGCCAGGCCCAGCGCGGCCAGTCCGACAAGGATACGGGCAAGGGCCAGGCAAAGACCGAAAGTCACGAAAGGTCCACCACCGGGCAAGGCGCTTCGGACAAAGACGAGCTGAAAAGCAAGAGCTCGGCAAAGCCCGCCGAAAAATCAACCACCGGCCAGGCGACCAAGGAAAAGGCCAAGGAATCAGCCAAGGACAAGGCCGATAGCAAGAGCTCAGTTAGCAAGAAGGACGAGAAATCGACCACGGGGCAGGCTTCGAAGGACAAAACCGAGAAGTCGACCACGGGTCAGGGTTCGTCCGACACAAAGGCCTCTGACACAAAGGCCTCGTCTGACAGCAAGGCTCAGACACCGCAGAACCGGCAATCGCAGGATCCGAACGCTGCCAAGCAGAACCAGACGACCGGTTCATCAACGCAGAGCAACAGCAGACTGAGCAGTCCAACGCCAGCATCCGGTCGCAGGCGGCGTGCAGGTCAGTTCGCAGCAGCGCACGACCATCCAGCGCTCGGTGCTGGAGGCGCGGAACGTTCCGCGCGTCGATCGGGTGAGCTTCTCGATCCACACCGGCACCGTCGTGCCGCGCGATGTGCGCATCGTGTCGGTGACGACATTCCCCGCGCTGATCGAAGTGTTCCCGCGTTACCGGGATTACAGCTTCTTCGTCGTGGAGGAAGAAATCGTGTTCGTGGACCGCAGCCACAAGATCGTCGACGTGGTTCCGGTCGGCGGCGGCGCGCGCGTCGGCAGCTCGTCGACAAGCACGACCGTTGCGGTGGACCTCAGCGAGCCTGAGATCCGCGAAATCCAGCTTGTTCTCATCAAGCGCGGATATTTCCACGGCCGCGCTGACGGATATGGAGTCCCACCATGCGCGAAGCGCTGATCACTTTCCAGCGCAAGGAAGGCTTCGAGGCGAGCGGGCGCATCGATACGCGCACCGTCACCGCCCTCGGATTGGAAGGCAAGGTCAAGGTGAAGTCGGAGAGCAGCACGTCGTCATCGAGCAGCCAGTCGTCGTCAACGACCAGCCAAAGCTCAAGCGGCGCGCAGAAGTCGGAGCAGAAAGGCACGACCGGCCAGGCGCCGTCCTCGTCGCAAAACGCGGCTCCATCGGAGGCGCAGAAAAACGCGGCACCGGAAAAGGGGCCGTCCGAGCAGAAGGGCTCGAGCAACACCCCGCCAACTCCGGCAACTCCGAAAGACCAGCGGAGCAGCGCTCCCAGCAGCTCCACCACCGGTCAGGGCAGCAGCGAGAAGAGCACGCAGCCCGGGATGAGCGATCAGAAAACCGGTCCGTCGCAGCCTTCGGCCGCGAGCGAGCAAAACGAAAAGCGTCGCCAGTAAAATAACGACCGAGACGAGAGCCCCGCTTCTGCGGGGCTCTTTTTTTGGCTCAGCCTGCCAACTCCTTCGTGACCTCGACCGGCGCCAGACCGTTGAAGCCGAGCGCACGCGCCGCCGCCGGCGTGAGATCGATAATGCGTCCGCGCACGAATGGCCCGCGGTCGTTGATCCGCACCGTCACGCTGCGTCCATTGCGCTTGTTGGTCACCTTGACCTTCGTTCCGAATGGAAGCGTGCGATGCGCCGCGGTAAATCCGCTGGGGTGGGCTCTCTGGCCGGAGGCGGTTTTTTCGCCCGAATAGGCGTAGACCGAAGCAATTCCTGATTGAGCCATTGCGGGCGACCAGCCACAGATCATTGCGGCGCCGCAGGCAGCGGCGCGTAGGCGTACGGACATGAAGAAAACTCCCGAATTATCCCCCTCCCATGCGCGTAAAGGGCCGATCCTGCTTATTCGCGGCGAGACTGGGGCCATTTCGAGAATCTGGAATTAGTTCCAGTGACCTCTCAATTCATTCGGAACCGGCGCCCTGAACCAATCGTGCGACCTGCGGTTATCAGCTTGCTTCATTTGGAAAAATACAATGCAGAAAACCGCGATCCTCGTTTTTGCGGCGCTGGCCGGGATGACAATGCCCGCTTTAGCGCAGCTCGGGCCGTCCGATCCCGGAACAGCTGTGATGTCGCACAGTTCGTTAACGGGGGAGCCTTCGACGGCGCCGCAGCAGACGTCCAAGCTGCAGGAGCTGATGTCCGGCAGCCTGTCCAGCTTCGTCGATCGCAAGCCGGAGCAATCCGCGGCCGAGAGCTTCTATCAGGCGCACAATTATCAACCGATCTGGACCGGCAGCCCCGAGGCGTTGAAGCGCGCCGAAGGCGCGATCGCGTTTCTTCGCAACATCAAGAGCGAGGGACTTGAGCCGCGCGATTATCCGACGCCCGACCTCTCCGGAAATTTGAGCGAGGAGCAGGCGGCGAAAGCCGAGCTGCAGCTCACCGGCTCGATCCTGCGCTATGCGCAGGCACGCCAGCTCCGGGCGCGTGAGCTACACGCGCGTGAGCGCCTCGATCCTTTATCCGGACCATGCCGCCGATCCGGCGGAGGTTCTTAACAAAGTCGCGTCGGCACAGGACATGAACGCGGTCCTGCAGAGTTTCGAGCCGCAACAGCCGGGATTCGTTGCACTCAAAGCCGCGCTTGCGAAAGAGCTTGCCGCACCCGGCAGCAGGAGCCTTCGCTTCAGGATCGCGAGGCGTCCAAAAAGCATCGCGGCAAGGAAGCGGATGAGCGAAGCCGGAAGAATACCGCCGACACGATCATCGCCAACATGGAGCGCTGGCGGTGGTTGCCGCGCGATCTCGGCGAAGCCCATGTGGTCGTGAACATTCCCGACTTCACGCTCGGCGTCTACAAAGACGGCGCTCCGTCTGGCACACCAAGATCGTGGTCGGAAAGCCCGGCGACGCTGGCGACCCCGCTGCTCAGCGAGACGATGAAATATCTCACGATCAATCCGACCTGGAACGTGCCGCCCTCGATCATCCGGAACGAGTATCTGCCCGCGCTCGAACGCGATCCCGGCGCGCTGGAGCGGATCGGATTGAGGGTCAGCAACAACCCGGACGGCTCGCTGCGCGTCTATCAGCCGCCGGGCGAGCGCAATGCGCTCGGGCGGATCCGGTTCAACTTCCCGAACCAGTTCCTCGTCTACCAGCATGACACGCCGGACAAGAAGTTGTTCGCGCGCGACAGCCGCGCATTCAGCCACGGCTGCATGCGCGTGCAGAACCCGGAAAAGTATGCCGAGGTGCTGCTGTCGCTGTCGCAGCCGGCGGAGGGCTACAGCATCGCCCGCATCCGCGAGCCTCTATGGCGACCAGGAGCGCACAATCAACCTGAAGCAGCCAATTCCGGTCCACGTCACCTATCAGACCGCCTTCGTCGACAAGCAAGGACGAGCTGAATTTCCGGCACGACATTTACGGCCTCGACACCGCCACGCTGAAGCTCATGCGCAACGACGAGCGCATGATTGCGGATACGCCGATCGCGCGTCCTCAGAATGCCAGCAGCAAGCCGGTGATGGCGCGCCTGCCGGAGCGCGAGGATCGTGAATGGCAGGGACAGTATCAATACCGGGGCGGCGGTGGATGGTTTGGCTTTGGCGGAGGCGAGCGGGCTTACGCATCCTCCCCGTATCGCTCTCGCTCTCCGTATCGCGGCTTCGATCGCGCCGACGGGCTCTGGTAATAAGGCCTAGGTCATCAAGCATCTGGGGGAAACGAGACGCGATGGTACCAAGTGCCAGGAGCGATATCGGCGCGCGGCCACCATGAAGAAAACGAAGAGCGGCGCGAAAGAAGCAAAAGGCGCAACTCTCCGTCTCGGCTGATCGATGCGAGAATTAAGAAGCTGGGTGATTGGCGGGGCGAGATGCTCGCCCGCGTCCGAGGCCTCATCAAAGAGGCCGATCCGGACGTGGTCGAGGAGGTGAAATGGAGAAAGCCATCGAACTCGATGCTGGGCGTACCGGTGTGGGAGCACGACGGCATCATCTGCACCGGCGAGACATATAAGGATGTACGTGAAGCTGACCTTCGCCAGGGGCGCCTCGGTGAGGATCCTTCAGGCCTCTTCAACTCCAGCCTCGAAGGCAATGTGAGGCGCGCCATCGATATCCACGAAGGCGAAAGATCGATGAAAAGGCGTTGAAAGCGCTCATTCGCGCCGCCGTGGCGCTGAACACGTCGGCGCGTTCTCAGAAGAAAACAAAGAGCGCCTGAGTCAAGGCTACGCCTCGACCCCAAGATAGGCCGCGAGCACATTCGGATCGGCAAGCACGCTCTCGGGCGCGCCTTCGGCAATCGTGCGGCCGTAGTCGAGCACGTGGATGCGGTCGGCGAGGTCGGCGACCATCTGCATGTCGTGCTCGATCCAGATCATCGTCATGTTCAGCTCGTGCTTGATGCGCAGGATGAAGCGCGCGAGGTCCTCGCGCTCGTCGCGGTTGAGGCCGGCCGACGGCTCGTCGAGCAGCAGCAGCGACGGCTCCAGCGCCAGCGCGCGGGCAAAGCCGACGATCTTCTGCATGCCGAACGGCAGCGCTGCCGACCGGCGCGTGGCGATAGCGCTCCAGCTCGACGAAATCGATGATGCGCTCGACCGCCTCGCGGTGCGCGACTTCCGCGCGGCGCACGCTGGGCAGAAACAGCATCTCGGCCAGCGGATTGGTGCGGATGCGCGCGTGGCGGCCGGTCAAGCAGATTGTCGAGCACGCTCATCTGCGGGAACAGCTCGCCGTGCTGGAAGGTGCGGGCGATGCCGAGCCGCGCGATCTCGTGCGGCGCGCAGCCCGGCGATGTCCTCGCCGCGGAAGCGGATGCGCGCCGCTGCCGCGATAGATGCCGCTGATGCAGTTGAGCACGCTGGTCTTGCCGGCGCCGTTCGGGCCGATCAGCGCGAGCAGCTCGCCCGCGCTCGACCGAAAACGACACGTCGTCGAGCACGGTCAGGCCGCCGAAGCGCAGGCTCAGATGCTCGACCTCGAGCTCAGCCATACCACCTCCGCGACCGGCGATATTGCTTGACGGCGCGGTAGCTGCGGCGCTCGCCGCCGGCCTGGCCGAGATAGAACTCCTGGATGTCCTGATGGCTCTTGAGGCGTTCGCGGTCGCCGTCGAGCACGATGCGGCCGTTCTCCAGCACATAGCCGTAGTCGGCGATCGTCCAGCGCCGCGGCGGCGCTCTGCTCGACCAGCAGGATGGTGATGCCGAGCTCGTCGCGGATCGCGAGCAAGCCGCCGCGTGAGATCCTCGACGACGACCGGGCGCGAGGCCGAGCGACAGCTCATCGACCAGCAGCAGCTCCGGCCGGCACATCAGCGCGCCGGCGATCGCCAGCATCTGCCGCTCGCCGCCGGACAGCAGGCCCGCCGATGCGCTGGCGCAGCTCGGCGAGGCGCGGGAAGAACTGATAAATCTGCTCATCCTGGCGGCGCCGTTCCGCGGCGCTGGCGCGCGAGACCGGCGCCGCGAGGTTCTCGGCGACGGTCAGGTTGGGAAAGACCTTGTCGCGCTCGGGCACCAGCACGATGCCGCGCGCGGTGATGTCGTGCGGCGGCCGGTTCTCGATCCGCCGTCCCTTGCAAACGTGATGGTGCCTTCGGTGACGCGCGCATCGTCGAGGCCGAGGAAGCCGGAGATCGCGCGCAGCGTCGTGGTCTTGCCGGCGCCGTTGGTGCCGAGGATCGCCACGATCTGCTTCGGGCCGACCGACAGCGTGACGCCCTGCACCGCGGTGATCACGCGCTGGTAGACGACCTCGAGCTTGTCGACCTGGAGCAAGGCGTCGCTCATTTGCGCGCTCCCGCCAGCGGCCGGTGCTTGAACGGCCAGAGCAGAAAGTAGTTCTGCACGCGGCGCCAGATGCCGACCAGCCCGAGCGGCTCGAACACCAGGAACAGGATCATCACCACGCCGAAGGCGGCGTAGTTCACCGCGAAGATATCGCCGGCGAGCTTCTGCGGCGTTCGGCAGGAGCATGCAGCAGCGCCTCGATCGCGTAGGGAAACAGCGTCACGAAGACGGCGCCGAGCAAGCGCGCCGAGCAGCGAGCCCATGCCGCCGATGATGATCATCGCCACGTACTGGATCGACAGGAACAGCGAGAAGGCCTCGACCGAGACGAAGCCGCGGTAGTAGGCGAACAGGCGCCGGCGACCGACGTCATGCTCGACGAGATGACGAAGGCGAGCAGCTTGTAGCCGGCGATGCTGATGCCGAGCGCTTCGGCCACCGTCTCGCGCGCATGGATCGCGCGCCAGGCGCGGCCGGTGCGGCTGCGCAGCAGGTTGATGCAGATCAGCAGGCGTGACGGCCGCGGCCGCGAGCAGCACGAAATACCAGACGCGGCCGCCGCTCAGCTTGAAGCCGGCGAGGCTCGGCGGCTCGATCAGGATGCCGGTCGAGAAGCCGCGCTTGGTCTCGTATTCGCCGCCGAGATAGATGACGACGAAATGCAGCGCCAGCGTGCTGACCGCGAGATAGAGCCCGCGCAGCCGCAGCGACGGCAGGCCGAAGACCAAGCCGAGCACGACGCCGATCACGGCCGCGGCCGGCAGCGTGATCCAGAACGGCGCGTGGATTTCGCGCGCCAGGATGCCGGCGGTGAAGGCGCCGGCGGCGAGCAGGCCGGCATGGCCGAGCGAGATCTGCCCGGCATAGCCGGTGAGCAGCATCAGCGACGAGCGCGCCGATCGCGGCGAGGAACACCTGGCAGGCGAGATCGAGCAGGAACGGCGACGCGATGAAAGGAAAGCCGGCGAGCGACCAGCCACGAAGACGACGAGACTGACGCGCTCGGCCCGCGTCTGCAGCAGCGCGAGGTCCTGCGCGTAGCCGGTGCGGAAATAGCCGCTGGCGCGCGGTGCCGGCCTAAACACGGTCGAGCTCCTCGCGCGTGCCGAACAGGCCCCACGGCCGCACGACCAGCATGGCGATCAGCACCAGGAACGGCACGACGTCGGACAGCAGCGGATCGACGTAATGGATGAGCAGCACCTCGGCGCCGGCGACGATCAGCGCGCCGACCAGCGCGCCCAGCAGGCTGTCGAGGCCGCCGACCAGCGCCGCCGGAAACGCCTTGAGGCCGATCACGGCCATGCGCTGGTCAGCGCCGGAATCGAGCGCGATCAGCATGCCGGCCAGCGCGCCGGTGAGCGTCGAGAGGCCCCAGGCCAGCGCATAGACGCCGTGCAGGTTGATGCCGCGCTGCGCCGCGAGCAGCGGGTTCTGCCCGGCCGCGCGCATGCGCATGCCCCAGCGGCCGAAGCGCAGGAAGCAGAACAGCGCCGCGTAGACGAGCGACCGTCGTCGCGACCAGCACGCGCGCGACCACAGCGAGATGCGCGCGCCGCCGGGCAGCACCAGCGACGGATTGGCGACGCCGAGCGCCTGCGCCGGATATTGCTGCTGCGCCGACCAGATCAGCACCATCACGCCGCGCAGCAGGATGCCGAGCGCCACCGTGGTGAGCACGGCGGCGAGCACCATCTCGCCGGTCATCTTGCGCATCAGGAAGACATAGACCAGCACGCCGACCAGCAGGCTCAGCACGATGGCGGCGGCGAGCGCGATGACCGGATGGCCGGTGAACAGCGACGCCGTCGCCAGCAGCAGGTAGGCGCCGAGCATCATCAGCTCGCCATGCGCGAGATTGAGCACGCGGCTGACGCGATAGATCAGCACATAGCCGCACGCGATCAGCGCGTAGATCGACGCCAGCACGACGATGTTGACGGCGAGTTGCACGAGGAATTCCGGATTCGAGATGGCGCCTGCATCCCTCTCCGCGCT
The DNA here is from genome assembly GCA_963794665.1 of uncultured Alphaproteobacteria bacterium. Taxonomy (GTDB): domain Bacteria; phylum Pseudomonadota; class Alphaproteobacteria; order Rhizobiales; family Xanthobacteraceae; genus Pseudolabrys. The sequence continues at coordinate 121,634 of CAWCEW010000026.1, forward strand.
TCGGGGAGAGGGCTGGGTGAGCGGAATGCTCGAGATTGTGAAGCCCTCACCGATCCGCGTCGCAGAGCTCCGGCGGGTCGACCTCTCACCGGCGGGAGAGTCGAGCGGTCACTTCACGTCGTAGGTCTTCCAGTCCTGCACGCGCGCGATCTTGCTGCCGTCCCACTTGTAGACGCGGTAGTAGTGCTGCGTGCGGAAGTGGTTGTCCTTGGTCCACTCGATCGGCCCGCCGCGCAGGCCCTTGGTGTCGACCTTGAGGTTCTCCATCGCGCCGCGCAGCTTGGCGCGGTCGGCCGGCCAGCCGTCGCCTTCAGCGCCGCCTCGATCACCATGCCGCCGATCCAGCCTTCGGTCATCTGGTCTGCGCCGGATATTTCGACGCCCGCCTTCTTGGCGGCGTCGGCGATCTCCTTGTGGATCGGCAGGTCGTCCTGGAACAGCGCGTTGGCGCCGACCACGTAGAACTTGCCGTCCTTCAGCCGCGCCAGCTCGCCCTCGGCCTCGATATGCGCCCAGGCGATGTAGTCGCCCTTCCAGCCGAGGCGGCGCAGCGCCTCGAGCGTGCGCACCTGCGTCACCCACGGCGCCCAGGAGATAGACCCAGTTGGCGCCGGCATCCTTGAGCTTGGTCGCGAACGGCGTGTAGTCGGCGGTCGGCGGCGGGATGACCTCCTTGTCCACCGGCGTCCATGCCGATCGTCTTCGACAGCTCCTCGGCGAAAGTCGATCTCGCCGCGCGAGAGCGGGATCGCCATCGCCGAGAAGCCGATCTTCACCGGCTCCTTCGCGGTCGCCTTGATGAAGTCGAGCGCCGCCTGGCTGTCGTAAGTCGGCGGCGAAAGCCGGTGGTGCAGAACTGCAGCGGATCGGCCGGCGGATAGACGCTCCTTGCGGGCACACGCGCGCTCGCGAACAGCAGCGGCACGTCCGGCGCGCTTGGCCTCGGCGACCACCGGCGCATAGGTCGAGGACAGGCTGGCATTGACCATCAGGACGACGTTGTCCTGCGTGATCAGCTTCTTGGCGTTGGCCGCGGCCTTCGACGGCTGCGCGCCGTCGTCCTCGATCACGAGCTTGATCTTCTTGCCGTTGACGCCGCCGGCGGCATTGACGCGGTCGATGTAGATGCGCAGCGCCTCGACCGCCGGCGCGTAGGTGCTCGCCGGCGGGCCGGTCAGCGCGCCGGTCAGGCCGACGACGTAGGCGTCCTGCGCGGCCGCGGGCAGCGCAAAAGCGGTCGCCGTCAAGGCGCCGAGCAAAGCCTTCCTGAACATGGTGGTTCCTCCCGTTGTCATTGTCTGTTTCCTCTAAAACTTGCACATCGCCGCGCTCCGGCGGCGATCAGCCGTTCTTCGCTGTCGTCGTACATCGCCGTCGACCAGACGCTTGAAGCGCTCGTACATCAGGTTGCGCTTGACCTTGCGCGTCGGCGTCACCGGCTCGCCCTCCTCCTCCGGATCGAGCGCCTTGGGCAGGATGCGGAACGCCTTGATCTGCTCGACGCGCGCGAGATCGCCGTTGGCCTTGTCGATCTCGCCGCGATCAGCCGTTCGATCTGCGGATGCGCGCGAGGCTGGTGAAGCCGGTGTAGGCGACGTCGTTGGCGCGCGCCCAGTCGGCGACCGTATCGAAGTCGATCTCGATGAGGGCCGTCAGATATTTGCGGCCGTGGCCGAACACCACCGCCTCCGCCACATAGGGGCTCGCGCGCAGCGCGTTCTCGATGAAGGACGGCGAGATCGTCTTGCCGCCGGCGGTGACGATGAAGTCGCGCGCGCGGTCGATCAGCCGCAGCGCTGCCGTCGCGCCATTCGCCGACATCGCCGGTGCGCAGCCAGCCGTCGGCGCGCTTGACCTCGCGCGTCGCTTCGTCGTTTTGCCAGTAGCCGTCGAACAGGTCCGGGCTGCGCACCAGGATCTCGCCGTCGTCCGCGAGCGTCACCTCGACGCCCTCGACGGCGCGTGCCGACGTTGCCCGGGCGCGGGAACGGGCCGCGCTGGCCGGCGATGATGCCGCCCGCCTCCTCGGTCTGGCCGTACATCTCGACGACGTTGACGCCGTAGCATCTGCCAGAGCGCGGCGGTCTCGGCCGGCAGCGGCGCGCCGCCGCTGACCACCAGCTCCAGCCTGTCGAAGCCGAGCTTGTTGAGGATCGGCCGGAAAACCAGCGCCCGCAGCACCTGGTAGGCGGCTTCGTGCAGGCCGGACGCCGTGCCGTCCCAGCGGCGGCGCGCATGCCCGCGCGCGAAGCGCATCGCGAGGTCGTAGGCGCACGCGCTTGATGCGGCTGGAATTGAGCACGCCGACCAGCACCTGCGAGGCGAACTTCTGCAGATAGCGCGGCACCGTGAACAGCACCGTCGGCGCCGACCTCGAACAACGTGGCTGCGAAATCCTCCGGGTCCTCGCCGAAATGCGGCACCAGCTGCGACATCAGCGGCAGCGTGATGGCGACGTCGCGGCCGAGCACATGGCACAGCGGCAGATAGGCGACCGTGCGATGCGGCTTCTCGCGCAGCGTCGGATAGTGCGCGACCACGGTGTCGGTGGCGGCAAGATGCTTGCCGTGGCTGACCAGCGCGCCCTTCGGATGGCCGGTGGTGCCGGAGGTATAGACGATGAAGGCCGGGTCGGCCGGCGAAAGCCCCGCCAGTTGCTTCTCGAGCCAGGCGAGGTCGGCTTCTCCGCGCCGGCCAGCAGATCCGCGAAGCGGTGCAGCTTCTCGTGCGCGTAGCCGAACATCGCGGAATCGTCGACCACGACGATCGCGCGCAGGGCCGGCAGCCGGTCGGCGATCGGCAGGATCTTGTCGACATATTCCTGGTCCTCGGCGATGAACACGCAGGCGCCGCCGTCGCGCATCTGGTACTCGACCTCGGCCGCCGAGGCGGTCGGATAGATGCCGTAGATGATGGCGCCGAGCGATTGCGCGGCGAGATCGCAGATCATCCACTCCTCGCAGACGTCGCCCATGATGGCGACGCGCTCGCCGCGCGCGATGCCGAGGTCCTGCAGCGCGCGCGCCGCGTGCGCGACCAGCGCCGCGTAATCGCGCCAGCGGCGCTCGCGATAGATGCCGAAATGCTTGGAGCGGAAGGCGACCGAATCCGGCATCGTTCGCGCCCGCTCGCACAGCAGATGCGGCGCGGTGGTGCGGCGCAGCCTGTCGCGATCGACCGTGAACGGTCATCGTGCGCTCTTCCCGCGCTTGGCTCGACCAGAATTCTATAGCTCTATCGAATTCCATATCGGCGCGCGCGTCAAGCAACGCCGGCGGTCAGCGGCGCTTGCGCCGCGCCGTGGGGCGCTTGCCCATCCCGTCGGTCACCAGGCGCGCGAATTCCTCGGCGATGTCCGTCACGTCGACGTTTTCCTTGCGCTGCCAACTCGATGCCGCATTGCACATGCCGAGAATGGCCAAGCGTCGCCAGGCGCGGGTCGAGATCGGCGCGGAATTCGCCTTTGGCGACGCCCTCCTTGATCACGTCCTCGAAGATGCGCTCGAGCCCGCGCGACCAGCGGCCGATGCGGCGGCGGCTTTCGCGCGGCAGATGCTGGCGCTCGTTGAGGAACACCTTGACGAAATCGGCCGCGGTCGACCAGCGGCGACAGATGGGACTCGATCAATGAAATCAGCCGTTTTCGTGCGCTGTCCCGGCCTCGCCGCGATCGTCCTCGGCGGCCTCGAAGAAGCCCTCGACGCCCCTGAGGCAGACGAGCTCGAGCGCCGCCTCCTTGGACGAGAAATAGTAGTAGAGGCTGGCCTGCCGGATGCCGAGCACGTCGGCGATGTCCTGCGTGGTGGCGCCATGAAAGCCGCGCTCGGCGAAGACGCGGGCGGCCGCATCGATGATCTGCGGGGCGCGCCGGCGCTGGCTGGCGTTGCGCCGGGTCGAGGGCAAGGCGAGGACGTTCATTCTGGTCGCTCGCGTCGGACAGATTCCGAAGGGCGCGGAGACTGTCGCATGCTTTCGCCAGGGAGGCCATTGTCTTCTGCCGTGCCGGCGATCTACAGTCTATCTATTGGACTATAGAAATTTCTCGGGAGACTGCGTGCATGAGTGCCGCCGCCAAGGGCCGTCCGCCGTTCCGCGCCGACCACGTCGGCAGCCTGCTGCGCCCCGCCGCGCTGCGGCAGGCCTTCCGCCGGCATGCCGCCAAGGAGATCGGCGACGCCGAGTTCGCGCGCATTGCAGGACCAATGCATCCGCGACGTGGTCGCGATGCAGGAGCAGGTCGGGCTTGCAGGTCGTGACCGACGGCGAATTCCGCCGCGGCTCCTATTGGGGGCGCTTCGTCGAGCGCACCGACGGCTTCGAGATCAAGCCGGCCTCGTTCAAGTTCCGCGACGACCACGGCCACGAGGTCGAGTTCACGGCGCCTTATGCCACAGAGAAAGATCAGGCCGGCTGCAGCCGCTGGCGCTCGACGAATTCGTGTTCCTGCGCGGCGTGACCAAGCTGACGGCGAAGATCACGCTGCCCGCGCCTTCGACCATGCATTTCTACCGCTGCAACGATTTCGCCGACCGCGCGGCCTACGCCGATGTCGAAGCCTTCTTCGCCGATCTGGCGACAGTCTTCCGAGCAGGAGATCGCCGAGCTCGCCAAGGCCGGCTGCCGCTACATCCAGCTCGACGAGGTCGCGGTCGCACTTCTGTGCGATCCCGCCATCCGCGACGCAGATCAAGCGCTCGGGCAGCGAGCCGGATCGTGCTGGTCGATCTCTACATCGAGAGCATCAACGACGCCGTCGCCGAATGCCCTGCAGACGTGGTCATCGGCGTGCATATGTGCCGCGGCAACTTCAAGGGCCACTATCTCGGCGCCGGCGGCTACGAGTCGGTCGCCGAGCGCTTTTTCGCCGGCACCAATGTCAACCACTTCCTGCTCGAATACGACACGCCGCGCGCCGGCGATTTCGCGCCGCTGCGTTTCGTGCCGAAGAACAAGGGCGTGGTGCTGGGCGTGATCAGCTCGAAGACGCCGGTGCTGGAAAGCCTCGATGCGCTCAAGCGCCGCGTCGACGAAGCAGCCCGTTACATCGATCTCGACCGGCTGGCCATCGGCCCGCAATGCGGATTTGCCAGCACGGTTGCCGGCAATCCGGTCACCGAGGACGACGAGCGCCGCGAAGCTTGCGCTGTTGGTCGAAGCGGCACGCCAATTCTGGCCCTGACGGAATAGCCCGTATTTCCGGGCTATTTGTTCATCGCACATTAGCGGTGTTTGTCCGGCGCGCTTACGCAAAAGTCCCCGGTCATCTATAGTTCCGCGCGGCCGAGGCCCGCGATGTCTGCAGACAGGCTGGATAAAGAATACGATTTCATTGTCGTAGGATCCGGCGCCGGTGGCGGCCCGGTGGCCGTGCGGCTGGCGGAAGCGGGCTACAGCGTTCTCATTCTCGAAGCCGGTGGCGCGGAAGAGCCCTTCGACTACAAGGTCCCTGCCTGGCATGCGCGCAGCACAGAAAACGATCAACTCGCGTGGAAATTCTTCGTCCACCACTATGCCGACCCGGAGCAGGAGAAGCGGGACGCACTTAACTACATTCCGGGCAAGGGAATCTTCTATCCGCGCGCGGGCACCTTGGGCGGCTGCACGGCGCATCACGCGATGATCTTCATTGCGCCCCATAACAGCGACTGGAATGACATCGCGAAGCTGACGAGGGACAGGAGCTGGCGCGCCTGGCGTATGCGCAGGTATTTCCAGAGGCTTGAGCGCTGCGACTACCTGAGGCGTCCATGGTACCGGCGGAGGAATTTCGGCCGGCACGGCTATGACGGCTGGATGCCGACGACAATTGCGGACGCGACCCTGCTGCTGCGCGACTCCCAGCTGTTGCGGGTCGTGCTGGCCGCCGTGCAGACCTGCTTTTCCTGCAACGTTTGGTATTCGGCCGGCCTGTGGCATCGTTTCAAGAGCTGGCTCGAAAGCTTCGACGATCCGACCGGATTGAAGCGTGTCGGCATCATGCATCGCGCGCTGTCGTGGCTGTCGAGCCTGCTCGATCCGAACAGCTGGCTGCATCTGCTCGATGGCAGCGAAGGACCCATCTTCGTGCCCCTGACGGTGAAGGATGGCATGCGCGCCGGAACGCGCGAATTCATCCGCGACGGCGAGAGACGGATGCCGAAGAAGCTGAGGGTTCAATTGAACGCCCTGGCAACCCGCGTCCTGCTGGAGGGCAATCGTGCGGTCGGCGTCGAATTCCTGGACGGAAAGAAATCTTTATCGCGCCGATCCGGCCGCGGACAGGCACGGATCTGTCTCCGCTCCGGTGCGGCAGGTCCATGCCCGGCGCGAGGTCATTCTCGCCGGAGGGACCTTCAACACGCCGCAGCTGCTGATGCTGTCGGGGATCGGGGATCCAAAGGAGCTGGCCAGGCACAAAATCAAGATCAATGTCGCGCTGCGCGGCGTCGGCAGGAATCTGCAGGATCGTCTCGAAGTCGGCGTCGTGCACCGGATGCACGACGACTTTGCCATCCTCAAGCACGCCGATCTGACGCCGTACGACCGGGAGTTCGCGGACTGGCGTAACGGTCACGGCCTGTACGCGACCAACGGCGTCGTCGCGGCGATGCTCAAGCGATCCAATCTCGGGCAGCCGGACCCAGACCTGTTCGTGTTCGGAATTCCCGGACACTTTTCCGGCTACAAGCCCGGCTATTCCGACTGGGGCGTGAAAAAGAACTATTTCAGCTGGTGCATCCTGAAGGGACATACAAAGAACCGCGCGGGCCGGGTGCAGCTCGCCTCGGCCGATCCGCGCGATCCGCCAACCATCAATCTCAACTATTTCGACCCGGCGACGCCCGGTGTCGGGGAAGACGCCCACGCTTTGGCAGCCGGCATCGAATTCGTCCGTAAATTCACCGGCCGCAACGCCAGCCTCATGACGGAGATCATCCCGGGCCTGCACGTCCGCACGCGCCCGCAGCTCACGCAGTTCGTGCGGGACTGCGCCTGGGGTCATCACGCCTGCGGTACATGCAAGATCGGCGCCGATGACGACGGGGATGCCGTGCTCGATGGCCGTTTCAAGGTTCGGGACACGCAGGGACTGCGCGTGGTCGATGCGTCTATTTTTCCGAAAATTCCAGGTTTGTTTATTCTGAGTGCGATTTACATGGCCGCGGAAAAGGCGGCTGATGTCATCGTTGCGGATGCCCGGGAAATCGACCGCAAGCGCGAGATGATCGCGTCACGAAAGAATGATATAAAGTAACGACAAAACGTTTGTTCGGGCAACTCGCGAAAGGGGCGAGAGTGGCGCAGTTGTCGAGTCAGGAACGGTCGCCGTCCGCAACGCGTGCTGCGAAAGCGGAGCGGCGGAACCTTACTGTCATGTTCTGCGACATGGTCGGATCGACCGAGCTTTCGAGCCGGCTCGACCCCGAGGATCTGCGCGACATCATGCGCGCATTTCAGAGGTGCTGCGAAACCGCAATTCTGGGATTTGACGGCCGCATCGGCCGCTATATGGGCGACGGCATCCTGGCCTATTTCGGATTTCCCGCCGCGCATGAGGACAGCGCCGAGCGCGCTGTTCAGGCTGCGCTGGAAGGCGTCAGGCTGGTTTCGGAATTGTCCTTCGAGGGCGTTCCGCGCATCGAAATGCGCGTCGGCATTGCGACCGGCCTCGTCGTCATCGGCGACCTGATCGGGGAAGGTTCGAGCCGCGAGTTCGCGCTGGTCGGCGATGCGCCTAACCTCGCCGCCCGCCTGCAGCAGCTCGCAAAACCCAACCAGATCCTGGTCGCGCCCGCCACGCGGCGGCTGCTCGGTGACCTGTTCGAGTTCGAGGATCTTGGCGATCAGGACGTCAAAGGATTTCTGGAGCCGATCGCGATCTCGGGGGTCTTGCGCCGGAGCAAGGCGAGCCGGTTCGAAGCGCGCCGTTCGGGACGCATCGTGCCGCTCATCGGGCGCGAGGCCGAGATGGCGGTGCTGAGCGACGCCTTCGAGAAAGTGAAGACGGGACAGGGACAGCTGGTGGCCGTCTCCGGCGAACCGGGCATCGGCAAGTCACGGCTCGTGAACACGTTCCGGCATCAGATGCCGCCGGGCAGTTGCCGCGTGTTCTCGTTCCAGTGCTCGTCCTACCACCTGAGCAGCCCCTGGTACCCGGTGATCCGCCACGTCGATGACGTGCTGGGCAGCGGCTACGAGGCGCGTGGATCGACCAAGCTGGAACGCCTCGAGGCGCTGATCAACGACATTTCGCCGACGAGACGCGGGTCGATTGTGCCGTTGCTGGGGCCGCTGCTGGGAATTCCGACGGAGGGACATTACCCGCCGCTCGAGCTGACGCCGCAGCAACAGAAGCAAAGGACGTTCCTGGCGATGCTCGAAATGTTGCGCGCGCACTGCGCGCAACAACCGGTCATTCTGATTGCCGAAGACATCCACTGGATCGACCACACCTCCTCGCAGATGCTGGAGCTGATCCGGGAGAGCCTTCCGAACTGGCGCATGTTGCTGATCGCAACGTACCGGCCGGAATACCGCTCGCTGGGCGGGGCCGACGCCTGGATCAACCTCACCCGGCTCTCGCCGACACAGGTCGCATCGATGGTCGAAGCGATCGACAAGGGTCGAAAGCTGCCGACAGCGGTGGTCGCCGAGATTATTTCCAAGACTGACGGTGTGCCGCTCTTCGTCGAGGAAGTTACCACCACTGTTTTGGCCAGCGACCCGTCCGAAAAAAGCGCCTCAGCCGGGGCACTCTGGAGCACGGCCGTCCCGGACACGCTGCACGACTCGCTGATGGCAAGACTCGATCAGTTGGCCTCGGCCAAGACCGTCGCGCAGATCGCCGCGGCCATCGGACGCGAGTTTGCGTTCGATCTGCTCGAGGCAACCGCTCCGTCGCCGCCGCAGGAGGTTCGCGCGGCGGTGGACCGCCTGCGCGAGGCCGGGCTGCTGTCGCGGCGCGAATTCAGTGCCATTGAGACCTACTCATTCAAGCATGCTCTGGTGCAGGAAACCGCCTATTCCAGCATGCTGCGCAGCGAACGCCAGCCGCTGCATCTGCGCATCGCCGAGACGCTCTCGACCAAATTCGTCGACGTCGCTGAGGGCGCGCCGGAGGTCGTCGCCTACCACTATACGCAGGCACGCGAAATCACGCCGGCAATTCATCATTGGCTGAAGGCCGGCCGGCAGGCGGGCAAGCGCTCCGCCTTCATGGAAGCGATCACCCATTTCCAGACTGCCCTCAAGCTGCTCGAAGAGCTGCCGGCGGACAAGACGCGGATCGAGCTCGAGCTGCAGCTGCAGCAGGCGCTTGCCAACGCATCGATCGCGGCCAAGGGATTTGGCGCGGCGGAAACGATCGTCGCCTTCAACCGCGCGCTGGACCTGTGCAAGCAGATTGGCAGCACGCCGCAGATTTTCGCGGTGTTCAGCGGCCTGGTCGGCGTTCACCTGATGGGCGGCGAGATCGAAAAGGCGCGCGCAGTCGCCCAGGAGCTGCTTGCGCTTGCGCAGAAAAGCAACGACACGACGGCCTTGCTGATGGGGCATCGTGTGCTCGGCATGTCGCTGTTCATGCTTGGCGAGTTGGCGGCGGCGAAACGGAGCTGGAAAAGGCGATCGCGCTTTACGATCCGCAGCTGCATGCTCCCATGGCGGTCGATGTTCTCACAGGACTTCAAGGCAACGGCCCAGGTCTATCTCGGCGTCGTGACCGCTCTTTCGGCGATGCGAGAGAGCGGGATCGCGTACAGCCGCGAAGCGGTCGGACTATGCGCAGGAGCTGCGGCATCCACACAGCATCTGTTATGTTCTTTCCTTCCTTGCCGGCACTTATCTCTGATCGCCGGCAATCCGCAGCGCCGCTTTTCCCGTCGCCGACCGGACCGTCGTCGCAATCCAATGAACTACGGCTTCCCGCAATGGGTCGCGGGCGGGCTGATGTTGCGTGGCTGGGCGCGCATCGAGGCTCGGCGAACTCGAGGCCGGCCTTGCCGACATTCGCAGCAGCATCCGCGGCCTGGAGAAAACCGGAACGCTGATCTGGATGCAATTCTCCCACTATCTGCTGGCGCGCGCTCTTGTCGGCCGACGAGCAATGGTCGAAGGCCGCGGAGATCGTCGACCGGCTGTTGGCCGAGATCAGGGCTGCCGGCGGCCGGTGGTACGAAGCCGAAGTGACCCGTTTGCGCGGCGATATCTTGCGCGGCCAGCACAAGCCGATGCCGGAGATTGAGGCCTGCTACGAATCCGCCATCGCGACGCACGCCGCCAGGGCGCCCGGATGTGGGAGCTCAAGGCGATGGAATCGCTCGACGCGTTGCGCGAAGCCGGCACCGGCCGCAGCAGCCGGCGTCAAGCAGAAACCCACCGTGAAGATCTGACCCGTGCCAAACGCCAGTCCAGAAGATCCCGAGCCGGATCTCGATGTCGCCCTGGGCGAAAGCTATTACGAGGGCAGCCGGGCGCTCGAGGAGCAATATACCAACGACATCGTCGAAGACACCCGGCGCGTGATCACCGCGCACTTCAACGAAGGCCGCGGACCGGCGCGGCGGGATGCGCACGCCTTCGACAATGGTTGCGTGCGCGCGATTTTCCAGGTGGACGAAAATCTTCCCGACGACCTGTGCCAGGGCGTTTTCGTGCCGGGTCGCCAGTACAAGGCCTGGATCCGGTTCTCCAACGGCAATTCCGAGCGGCGGCCCGCATGGATGTTCGACGCCCGCGGCATGGCGATCAAGTTGACCGGCGTGCCCGGCGAGAAACTGATGGACGACGAGAAACACACGCAGGATTTCGTCCTGATCAGCCAGCCCGAGATTTTTCGTCGACGATCTGAAGCGCTACAGAAAGACGCTGGAGTGGTTCATGCGCGGCGGTTGGGTCGACCAGTATGTCTGTCGCGTTGTCCAAGCTGCGCATGGCTTCCGGAGAGCTTTGGCTGGCGCTCAAGGTCAATCTGAATTTCATGTCCAATCCGCTGCATCAGCAATATTGGTCGATGACGCCTTACCGGTTTGGCGTCGATCCCGAAAAAAAATTCGCCGTCAAATACACGGCCAAGCCGCGCTTGCACAGCAAGCCGGGCTTCTTCAGCCGCTGGCTCACCCGGCTCGGCTGGAATTTCTCGCTCAAGGAAGAATGAACAGGACGCTGGCCGGAAACGAAGTGTGGTTCGACTTCTATATCCAGCGTTTCGTCGACGAAACCAGCACGCCGATCGAAAATTCGAAAAAGAAGTGGGCGGGAGGCTGATCTCAAAACCGGAACGTGTCGGCATGATCATCATTCCGATCCAGGACTGCATGTCGCTGGAACAGGCCGTTTTCTGTGAGAATCTGTCGTTCAGCCCCTGGCATTCCCTGCCCGAGCACAGGCCTCTGGGCCTGGTGAACCGCGTGCGCAAGGTTGCCTATCGCGAAATCAGCAGACTGCGGCACGACCTGAACAAGGCGCCGCGGCGTGGAGCCGACCGGCGACGAGACCTTCGACCCCCGCGCGTGACGGCCGCGGCGTCGGGACGCGAACTCATGCACTGCAGCAAATGACCCTGTTATTCGATAAAGGCTGCGAATTGATGCATCGAGGAGCCTAGGTCTCCAGACCGGCACGCGCCTCAGGATGCTCGTCAAGAAAATGGCGAAGGGCCATAAACAATTCCTGCGCGTGCCCGATGCGGCCTGCACTAAGCGCTTGTTGGACATCATCGACAATCATTTTTCGGATTGCTTCACCGCCATGGGGTTGTTTAAGCAAATAATCAGCTAAGGCGCAGGCCGCGATTTGCGGAATATGCTCATGCTCTCCGATCGCGGCTACTTCGTCTTCGCTCAGACCGCTAAACGCAATGCAATCTTCCAAGGAGATCATGACGCACCTCCCATCGAGTATTGAATTTATGAAACGCAATATCGTTTGGATCTGCTTTGATAAAAATCAATGTTCCGCGAAGATTGTGTCCCCCTGCGGTATGCCTGTGACTTGATAGGCGATATGAAGATTACCGCTCCTTGCGTACCTAGTTTCGGGAACCATCGCGCCGCCTCATTCCCTCCTCGACGCTCAGGAAAGGTATCGTAGCCGCTTAAACCAGCCTACCGAAAGGGGTTGTGCGTGATGTCGGTGAATGTCCGCTTCGAGTCAGAAGCGGACATGTGCAGTGCAAGAGCCATGTCCGCTTTTGCCCGTGGGCGAATACTCGCCAAAACGAACATTGTCTGTCGGAAAGGCGCTGGCTACCCTTTGCCGGGGCTTGGAATGACTTGGTCGGGGGGCACATGAGTTACGTCACGATGGTCGGTTTTCTTGCAGCGGGGCTCGTCATTGCGACGCTCTCGATGCGGACCATGATTCCGCTGCGCATTGTCGGACTTGCCAGCAACGTCGCTTTCGTCACCTACGGCGCGCTGTTCGGCAGCATTCCGACGGTGATCCTCCACGCCATTTTGTTTCCGCTCAACATCTACCGGCTGCACGAGATGCTCAAGCTGGTGAAGCAGGTCGAGGAAGCCACCAAAGGCGACATGTCGCTCGGCTGGCTGAAGCCGTTCATGAGCGAGCGCGCCATCGCGGTGGGCGAAACGCTGTTTCGCAAAGGCGAGAGGGCCAACCACCTCTATTTCCTGGTCTCCGGCCAATTGCATCTGCAGGAGATCAATCTCGACCTCGCGCCGGGCGCGGTGGTCGGCGAGCTCGGAATGCTCGCCCCCGAGCGCACGCGCACACAGACTCTGGTCTGCACGGAAAATGGCCTGGTGCTGGAGATTTCCTACGAGAAGATCGAGCAGCTCTACTACCAGAACCCGAAATTCGGATTCTATTTCCTGCGCCTGTCGACGGCGCGGCTGTTCGACAACATCAAGCGGCTGGAAAGCGCGCTGCGCGAGCGCGACGAGGAAGTGCTGAATTTACGGAAAGCGCTCGCAGGATAAAGGCGCGTGCACGTCCTGCCAACGTGCACGCGCCTGACTTGTCAGGAGCGGCTCGCAACCGCGCTGTGCGGATTGACGAACACGTATCCGCGCACATCGCGCACGTGCACGCGGGACAGCCCTCCACCTGAATTGTAGTCGCGGACCAGCCACTGACCGTTGCCGGCGGGCCCTTCGATATACATCACGTGGCCGCTGCGCACGGCAGCAACGCCGGCACGCGGCCCGGACTCACGTGGGAACAGCCGCGCCCAGTTGGAGGCGAGGTTGAGCCGCTTGTCCTCGAGCCCGAGATATTTGCGCAGGCCACAGCCGCAATAGGCATGCGGGCAGTCGCTCGGGCGCCTGCCGATGACCTGAGCCGCATCGGCCATCGCATAGGCGCGATTGCCGATCGCATCGACCACGGGCACCTGGGGAACGGCCGCCATTGCCGCTTGCGGATCGGCGCCCATGCAGACGCGCCGTCCGTCATTCGTCATCGTGCACCCTTCGGCAAGATGACCGGCAACGCGCCGCGCGGAATACGCGTACTGGTAGCGCGCGCGGCGGTCGGACTGGTTGAGAACGAAATGATCCGGGGCCTGATTTGAGGTGGCGTACTGGTGCCGATGGTGGTGGCGCTTGTGGTAGGCCTCGGCCGGCGTGAATACAAAAGCCGTAAGGAGCAAAACGATCGTAGCTCCCATGATAGCTCAGACAATTCATGGTTGATCCTCTTGTGAGCTGTTGATGCATTCCGGTGACGCCGCCTCCTGTCGGCGTTGCTGACGAAACGACGGGCCCCCTGCCCGTGTGAACACGGCAAGGCTCTACCGCAGGCCCAATTCCCTGGCGTCAGCCGATGGAACGCAGACCCGCGTCACGCGCCTTTCAATTTCAAGTAACGTGGTACTGGAGACGAAGATTCCCCTCTCCGGACAAACCTGTGCCCCTAACTGCGCAGATCAATTAAGGTTCCGGTGTCAGGTGTTTGTCGTATATCCGACATAGGCACCACGCGTGGATTACTTGAAGGCTATAACCTGATTCTCTCCGTCAACGGCGGTATTAACGGATCAACTGCATGGACCTCTCCTATACGCAGAATATGGAGGACACCCACCTCGTGGATTGCTTTCGGACAACGGCATCATGGTACCTACATCGACATCGGCGCCGGCCATCCGATCGCGGACAATGTCTCGTTCTTTTTCTACGAGCGCGGCTGGCAAGGCGTCGCCGTCGAGCCGCAGCAGAAGCTGGTCGATCTCTATGCGCGGCTGCGGCCCCGCGACATCGCGGTCGCGGCCCTGATCGGCACGCAAAGCGGCCAGGCCGACTTCCATGTGGTCGAGGCCTTCCACGGCCTCTCGACCACCAACATGAAACATGCTGAGGCGGCGACCGCGCTCGGCGCCGGCTACCGGACCGTAAAGGTGCCGATGATCACGCTCGCCGAACTGTGCCGCAAGCATGGGCTGCGCGAGATCGATTTCCTGAAGGTCGACGTGGAGGGTGCCGAGGCGGACGTGCTGAAGAGCGGCGACTGGAAGACCTTCCGGCCGAAGGCAGTGGTGGTCGAGGCGATCGCCCCGGGCTCGAATGCGCCGGCGTGGGAGAGCTGGGAGCCGTTTCTTCTCGCGCAGGGCTACCGCTTCATGCTGTTCGACACGCTCAACCGCTTTTACGTCGCCGAAGAAGCAAAGGACGTCGCGGCGCGTTTTCCGCGCGAGCGCGCCCCGTGGGATTCAGTGCGCCACATGTACGAAATCGGCCGCGCGCCGGAGAACGCAAGCCACCCCGAGCATGCGCTCGCCGGCATTCTGGCCAGGGGCTTCTGGGCGTCGCTGCCTCATCTCGACCGCAAGCTGCTGGCGGACGTTCTCGAACGCGGCCGCACGCCGTCCAACATGGCGGCGGCCGACGCCGCCCTGCAGACGCTCGATACCGAGGACTTTCGCCTCCGCCTCGGCCGCATCGCCTGCGGCTATGACGGCGGGCAGATCTACAAGGAGTAAGTGGAGCGGTCCCCCGACGGGAGAGGTGACTGCTTGCGGCGTTCGAAGCGTGACACCGTCACGACCGAGCCGATCAGCAGGAAGAGCAGCAGCAGCTTTGAGTACTCGATTACAAGGGCGAGCATGGCTTGCTCCAGTGTTCTTATCCGTGTCCCCGCCGTCCGCACAGCGCAAGATATCCGTTCGACAAGCGGGCAAATGTGAGGCACCTCACATACGATAACGGTTTTGTGTTTCAGTCTGCTGACGCGAAGGCCCGAACCTCCCTCCTTCGTCCCGCCGGAAACGGCGGGTTTTTTTATGCGCGGTATTTGGAGCGCCGCTTGATGCCTTCCGCCCGGTTAAGGGCATTGCTCAAACCATGTCGTTCGGTTTGCCGGGCATTTAAGGCGAAACCACTAGGATGCCGCGGTTTCGGATGGAGTCGCGCATGACCCTGATGAAAGCAATCCTCGGCCTGGCCCTCGGCATCGCGCTGATGTCGGCGTTGCAGACGGTGGGCGTGTGGTCGTTGCAGGAGCACATCAAGGCGCAATCGAATGCCGGCCTGCCGATCGGCACCAACGCGCCGGTCGTCGGCAATTTCGATGCCGAAGCGCTGAAGAACGGCATCCTGCCGAAATACGGCCCGATCGACACCAGCGAAGGCCAGCGCCTCGCCATCGAAGGCTACGCGCGCCGCATCGACCTACAGAACCGCGCCGTTCAGAAATACTTGCCGCGGTAATTGTCGCTGGCCGCAGCGCCGTCATTCTCCCGTCATGCCCGCGCTCGTCGCGGGCATCCACGTCTTTAGACGATGAGGCAAGCAAGACGTGGATGGCCGGGACATAGGCGTGCGAAAGCACGCCGTTCTTCGAACGGCTATGCCCGGCCATGACAATTGGAGAGTCGAAATCAGCCCGCCCTCGCCGGCGTGGCGCTGATCTTGCGCCAGTGGATCTGCAGCAGCCGCGACGGGATGATTCCGTCGGGCGTGCGGATCTGGACATCGATCGCATCGTCGGTCGCATGCCGTTTTGCCGAGAGCATGCCGTCGACACCGAGATAAGCCGCCGTCATCGGATTCAAGCCCATCAGGCCGAGATCGCTGACTTCGAAACCCGCGGCGGTGAGCTGCTCAGTGTAAAAGCGCTTGACCTCCTCGATCGAGGCGCGCGTGCCGAGATCGAGCCCCTGGAATCCGGCCGGATGCTGCTCCGATGTGATTTTGCTTCCACCCACCACCCAGGCGCCGGGATAGACCGGCACCCATTCCGGCCGCGGCAGATCGACGCCGAATTGCATGTGCGAGAGACTGCCGTCCTGATGGATCGCGGTTGAGCTCCACGGACCCATGATCCGGTTGATGAGCGCGCTCGCATAGGACGCCCCGAAGATGAGCGCGATGAGAACGAGGAGTGGAAATAGCCGGCGCATCGGCCGGTTTATGATGCAGGCGCGCCGCGCGTTCAAATCACAAGCGCCGACATAGTGAGGAAACGGTAACAGCGAGGCCTATTGAGGCCCCTGTCCGCGTCGCGTAAGCTTTTGCAATTACGCAAATTTCACATTCAGCAGGCCGGTTGTTTTGCCGGTCCCGCATTTGAGAAGCGCTATGAAGCGCAAGATCGCGGCGATTATGGCGGCCGATATCGCCGGCTACAGTAGACTCGTCGCCGAAGACGAAGAAGAAACCTTGCGGCGCCTTGCCGCCTATCGGTCCGTCTTCGACGATTTCGTCGCCAGGGCCTCGGGCCGCATTTTCAATACCGCGGGCGATGCGGTGCTCTCGGAATTTCCAAGCGCGGTTGAGGCGGTGCGCTGCGCCATCGATATCCAGGAGAGCCTGCGCACGCGCAACCTCGCCTATCCGCCGAGCCGGCAGATGAATTTCCGCATCGGCATCACCGTCGGCGACGTCGTTGAGCGTGACGGCGACCTGCTCGGAGACGGCGTCAATATCGCCGCGCGCCTGGAGGGCTTGGCCGAGCCGGGCGGCATCTGTGTGTCACGCTCCGTCTATGAGCAGGTGGCGAACAAGCTCTCGGTCCAGTTCGCCGACATCGGCGAGCAGCAGGTCAAGAATATTCCAACGGCGATCCACGCCTACATTGTGGCGATGGCTCAGTCGCACGACTCGCGGGCGGCAAAAAAACAAAAGCCCGCTTTGCTGCCCGCGGCGGCGATGCTGGCCGCGGTTGCGGTGCTCGGCGGCGCGGGCGGCATTTACTGGATTCTTGCGCAGACACCCGCACCGGCTCCCGCGACCGCGAGCACGCCGATGGTTGCGAGTGCCGTCCCCGTCGCGCCGAGCGTTCTGCCGGCCGCGGCGAATGCACCATCTCAAACGCCGCCGCAACCACCGACTCAGCTCGCAACCACCGCGGTTCCGCGCGAAATCGTGCGCGTCAATGAAGCCAAGGTGCGTGCGCTCGCGGCCGACCTGAAGATCCCGTTGCCGCAGACCATCCGGGTCGTCGAGCCGTCATCCGATGTGTCGAAAAAGTTGGCCGACTATTTGGGCGCTTGGGGCGGCGACCGGCGATGGGGCAGCCGCGGCCGGCAAATGATCCTGCTGGTGACCCATGTCGATTCAGCCGGCAACGCGACGGGCATCGTGTCCTTCGGACCGCCCACGCCCACCACCTACAACCAGAACCCGGCCAACTACTGGACCTTCACCGGCACGATCGCCGAGGAGGAACTCAAATTCCTCTCGCCGGATGGAAAATGGACATACCGGTTCAGGATTATGCCGGACGGCATCATGCAGGGGCGCCTCGTGAACCCCGACAATCATCCCTCGAACATCAGCGTCGAGCGCCTGAATTAAGCCTAGTGCGAATGCGTAGCCCCGCTAGCGTAAAGTACCGCGGGATCGAGCATGCCGAAGATCATGGCGATATGCCCGACGACCAGAAACAGCGCGACCAGGCTGGCATGGATCGCCATCTTGCCATGCAAGGTCCGCTCACGCCCGATGATGTTGAGGTCGACCAAAGTGAGGCCAAGCAGCGGCACGATGCCGAGCAAATAGAAGGTGACTGCAATCACGTCAGCCGGGCCGCGCCACGCGCTCTGGGCGGTGATCGGCATCACCGCGTTGCGCAACAGATAGAAAAAGACGCCGGCGAAGTAGAGGCCCACCACGATGCTGCAGACACGGTTGAGCTGGCGCACTGGGCCTTTGTAGTCGCGCGTACAGAGAATGTAGAGCTCGGTGACGGCGATCGTCTCCGCCAGATAAGCGCGTTTACGCCGATGATTCTTGTATTTGCCGGGCAATTCCCGGACGATGGCGCGGGGATAGACAGGGCGGCGCAAGCCATCACTTCATGACGGTCCAGGCACCCACTTTGGGTGACGTGCAGACGACGGGCTTTGACGCCAAAGCGCAGCATTGGCGTGGCTGCGCGGCATCGGCGTGCGGCAGGTTCGCCTCGCCTGCGGCCTGATCATGTTCGCCTACATCTTCTCGCACTTCTTCAATCACGCGCTCGGCAACATCTCCTACGCGCTGATGCAGAATTGGCTCTGGTATCACATCTGGTGGTGGCGGATTCCGGTCGTCAACATCACGCTCTATTCCGCCGCCGTGATTCATTTCTCGCTCGGCCTCTGGGCGCTCTATCAGCGCCGGCATTTCCGCTACACGGCCGCCGAGATCACGCAATTGCTGCTCGGGCTGAGCATTCCGCTCTGGCTCGCCGAGTCATTTCGGCGCGACACGCGTCGCCGGCTGGCTCTACGACATCGCTCCCTTGCCCTACGCCAATCCGCTGTTCGGCTACTGGGTGCCGCGACAGCACATGATCGCCGTCCAGATGATCCTGATGACGGTCGCGTGGACGCATGCCTGCATCGGCCTTTACTTCTGGCTGCGCATGAAGCCGTTCTTCCGATGGGCGGCGCCGATCCTTTTGTCGATCGCCGTGCTGCTGCCGCCGCTGGCAATGCTCGGCGTCCACCAGGGCGCGCAGGAGGTGATCCGGCGCGCCAAGGATCCGGCCTGGCGCGCGCAGAACATCAAGCCGATCCCGCGCGACAAGCGCGAGGTCATCGACGACATCACACTCTGTTCTATTTCCCGATCGGTTACGCGGCGGCGATCCTGCTGGTGTTCGCGGCTCGCGGCGCGCGCGCGCTCAACGAGCGCCGGCGCGGAATGGTCACGGTGTCGTATCCGGGCCGCCAGGTGCGCGTCCCGAAAGGGCCTGAGCGTGCTCGAGGCAAGCCTGCGCAACAACGTTCCGCACGCCAGCGTCTGCGGCGGCCGCGCGCGCTGCTCGACCTGCCGCGTCAAGGTCGTCAGCGACCGCAGCGCCTTGCCCAAGCCGTCGGGACGGGAAGCCTTCGTGCTGGCGCGCGTCGGCGCCGGCAAGGATCCCTCGATCCGCCTTGCCTGCCAGCTGCGGCCGCAGACCGACGTCGCGGTCATCCCGGTGATGCCGCCGAACGTCGGCGCCGATTTCGTGCGCAACCGGCAGCGCGTCCATGTCGGCGAGGAGCACTTTCGTCGTCAGCATGTTCGTCGACATGCGCGGCTCGACCAGCCTCTCGGAAGGCCGCCTGCCCTTCGACATCGTGTTCCTGATCAACCGCTTTGTCGAAACGGTGTCGCGCGCGATCACCGACGCCGGCGGCGAGCCCAACCAGTTCGTCGGCGACGGCGTGCTCGCGCTGTTCGGTCTCACCACCGATCCGGCGACGGCCTGCCGGCAGGCGTTGCGCGCCGCGGCGCTGATCGAGTCGAACGTCGCCCACCTGAACCACCAGTTCGCGACCGAAGTCAGCGAGCCCGTTCAGTACGGGATCGGCATCCATGCCGGCGAGGTGATCATCGGCGACATCGGTTTCCGCGGCCGCACGGTGTTCACGGCGCTGGGCGACTCGGTGAACGTCGCCGCCCGGCTGCAGGACATGACGAAGCGGCTCGGCTGCCGGGCGGTCATTTCGGAAGAGGTCTGCAAAATGGCCGGGATTCCGGCCGATGCGCTCACGCGCACGGAGGTCGAGATCCGCGGGCACGAAAAGCCGATGAGCGTGCGCACACTGGACGACCCGACCGTGCTCGCGGGATCTGCTCGATCCGCAGCCCGCGGCGGCGGAGTGATGTACTGACCGACCACCGAACTCCGCTCACCCCCGCGAAAGCGGCGGTCCAGGGCAATAATACTCTGACTATGTTATTCGAGCCGCTGGATTCCCGGCTTTCGCGGGAATGAGCGGGCTAGAGGCGAAGCCCCGACCGCAATCACTACTCCCTTAGCTTCTCCGCGAACAGCACCATGGTCTTGCGGTAGGTCTCCGAGCGATTCCACTCGCGCATCACCTGGAAGTTCTCGCTGCCTTCGCCGAACGGCGCGCCGGCCTTCCAGCCGTTGACCTTCAGCAGATTGGCGGTGGAGGCGAGCACATCCGGCACGCTGTGGCGCAGGTCGACGTGGCCGTTGCCGTCATAGTCGACGCCGTACTTGATGTAGGACGACGGCAGAAACTGCGTCTGCCCGATCTCGCCGGCAAAGGCGCCGATCAGGTCGCTCAGCGGCAGGTCGCCGCGCTGCACGATCTTCAGCGCCGCGATCAGCTCGTTCTGGAACAGCTCGGTGCGGCGGCAGTCATGCGCCAGCGTCGCGATGGTGCGGATCACCGGCAGCTTGCCCATGTCGCCGGTGCCGTTGTCGGTTTCGAGCGTCCAGACCGCCATCAGCAATTCCTTCGGCACGCCGTATTGCTGCTGGATCGCGCGCCAGCAGCGCCGCGTGCTTTCCCATCAGCGTCTTGGCGCGCTTGATGCGCGGCGGGATCACGCGCGTGCGCGCATATTCCTCGAAGCTCTTGGAGTGGAACATGCCGCGCTGGCGCCGGTCGAAGGCGAGCACGTTCGGGTCGAGGCTCACGCCGGCGAAGGCCTGGTCGATGACGGCACGCGAGACGCCGGCCGCCTGCGCGTCGCGCGCCATGCCGGCCATGAAGGCGTTGAAATCGCCGCCGCATTTGGCGGCCGAGGCGGGTGCTGCGATGACAAAAGTGAGAAATACAGCCAGGAGCGAGCGTGTCATGGCGACACACCACCACGTCCGCTCATTCCCGCGCAAGCAGGAATTCCGCAGAAAAGACCGGGTTCCAACTTTTGCGGGGACAAGCGGGGTTGTTCGGCGTCACGCGTGGGCTTGTCCCCGTCCCTGCCCCACTTCATAGTTGGCAATATCCTTGGGTCTGTCGAATTTGCAGCGGGGGCGCGCAAATGAGGGACGTCGGAAAACACATTTCATGGCTGACTTTGGCGGCAGTCCTATTTTCGACGGTCGCATCGGCGCAAACCTGCAACACGGCTGAGCGCTCGGTCCTCCTGATCCTCGATGCCTCCGGCAGCATGAATGCCAAGTTGCCGAATGGCGAAACGCGCATCGCGGTTGCGCAGCGCGCCACCAAGGGCGTCGCCGGTTTCGTGCCGGCGCAATCGCAGCTGTCGCTGCGCATGTACGGTGCGCAATCGCCGGCGAGCCGCAAGAATTGCGAGGACACGCATCTCGCGGTGCCCTTCGGCGCAGCGAGTGCCAACGCGGACGCCATCGCAACGCAGGCCAGTGCGGTGAAAGCTCAGGGCTATACACCGATCGCCTATTGCGCTCGAACAGGCGGCGAACGATTTTCCCGCCGACGCGAAGGAACGCATCATCGTTTTGGTGAGCGACGGCAAGGAAACCTGCAAGGGCGATCCTGTGCTGGCGGCCAAGGCGCTCGCGGCCAAGGGCATCACTGTTCACACCGTCGGCTTCATCGTCGACACGGCCGCGCGCGGGCAGTTGCAAAACATCGCGCGCATCACCGGCGGGACCTACTTCGACGCGCCGGTCGGGCCGGAGTTGCCTGACACGCTGAAGTCCGCCTTCGCCGCCTGCAAAAAACGCGTGGTCACGCTTCCGCCGAAACCACAGCCCGGCAAGCTGAGGACGACGTCCGCAGTTTATACGCACGAAATCATCAATTCGGAGACCGGCCAGAAGGTCGCCGTGTTCGACCGGGTTCAGAGTGAGGTCGAGCTGCCGGCCGGCATCTACGAGGTGAAGTTCGGACCCGGAAGCTGGAAAGGAATTGAAGTGCGCTCCGGCGAGACCACCACGATCACGCCGGGGGAGTTGAAGGTCGAGGCCAGCGTTTTCGTCAATGCGAGCGTGGTCGATTCCGAAACCGGCGAGAAGCATGGAACGTTCGACAATGTGTCAACGAAGGTGACGCTGATGCCCGGCGTCTATGATCTGCAGTTCCGCAAGGCGGTGTGGCGTTTCGTCAAGGTCGACGGCGGCAAGACCACCACGCTCAAGCCGGCCGCGGTCATCCTCGCTCCCGGCCTGAAATGGGGAAAGGCACTCATCACGACTCCGGATGGAACGGAAGTGTTCCGCTTCGATGCGGTCACATCGCGCGCTGCGCTGCCGCCAGGCGACTACATCGTCGAGATCGACGGCAACAAGCTCCCCTTCCCGGCGACCGAAGGCGAAGTGTTCGAGGTGAAGCCGCAGTAGGAGGGCGACATGCGGAAATTAGTGAAATTCTGGTTTGCCCTCATCGCGATCATCGTCTTCACAAATGGCGCGAGCGCGCAGCAGCCTTCCACGATCTTCCTTGGCAATCTTTTTAAAGGCGACGAATCTGTCGATCTCGCAGACGGAGCCGCCCAGAAATTCAAAGACGCCGCGCGGCGTGCCCGCGACGACCTCGCTCCCGGCCAATGTCCCAAGACCACGATCACAATGTCACTCCCGAAGGGAGATGACCTTTTCCGGGAGGCAGTGCTCAAGGCACAGCGCGATATTCTGCAGGGTCTTCTTGGCGGTAATGCGCACAGCTTCGTGTTCAATCTGGATTGGAAGGGGACATCGGCCAGTGTGCAGATTGATCCAGTAACCGACAATGCGGCGCCCCGGATCACGGTCAGTCCGCCCTCCGGCACCAAGATGAAGAGCGGGCGCGGACAGACGATCACGGTGACCGCAACGGAACCGGAGAGCGGCTGGCAGTCCGGCATCAAGCGAATTCAGCTCGAGGACGTCGACCAGCACAGCAATCTGCAGCTCTGGAACAATGATGCTCCGACGCCGCGTCCGTGCGGCAATGCCGGGCTCACCAAAACGATCGAAGCGACTGCAGAAGTGCCTGAACGCCCGGTCTGGCATTTGCGGGTGACCGCATTTGATTACTCCAATAATCGCGTGGTCGAACAGGTTGAATATCCAACCGGAGATTGGTCCGGGACGCTCGACTTGTTATTCATTACACCTGCCTATCGCAATCACGCCCGCCTCGACATCACGATCGATTACGACGGACGGAGCAATTTGACGGGCCGAATATGGGAGGGGAAGGTGTCCGCAGAGAAAACGGCTGGCATGCCGTGCGCTCTTGCCGTCGCCAGCCCGGCGATGCTTTCCGCCACTTTGATCGGCCAATACACGCCCCGGACCAGCACCATGTCGTTGACGATGCGCGATGAAAAAGTCGTCATGGGCCACCTGGTCTGCCCGCCGGTATCCGGCAGCATTGACTATGGTCATGGTCTCCTCAGCGAACCGAAGCTCGCGGAACTGCTGCGCAGTTTCACCACAAAGGACGATGGCAGCGTTGACGAGACCCGCGAGGATTCGACCGTGCCGCAAAACCATGTAACAATTAAATTGAAACTGCACCGCGCGCAGAAGTAACCGCGCGGCAAGCGGCCCTCTCAAGAAGCGCGGCGCCGCGACGTTAGCGCGTGCAGACGAGCTTCATCTTCTCCGTCACGGCACGCGTGGCTTTGGCCACGGCCGCAGCGTCCTCGCCTTCTGCCTCGCCGGTGAATGAGCCGAGTTTTGCGCCGCCTGCAAGCTCGCTCGCCTCGGCCTCGATGCGCACGCGGCCATCGCTGCGCACGATGCGGCCGCGCACGACGTGTTTTGCCGCCGTCGGTTCCGACGGCTGGTTATTGTTGGCGAGGGGCACAAGGCACGCGGCGCGATCGAGAAAGACCGTGAACGCGATATGCGGCTTGCCGCCGCTGGGTGCCCCCATGATGAGATAGACCAGGCGCGGCGGGGAGATTCCGCCTGTGCGGCGGCGCCGGCGGCGGGCCGCCGAAACCGTCCCAAGTCCATCTCTGTCCGGGCTAGGCGGCAGCGCAGCCGTGCCCCCGCTCGGCGGGTCTTTCGCGGTGGTGTCCTCGGGCGGCAGTTCGTTGCAACGAGACGTGTTGATGCAGGCGAGCGATCGCCGCTCCCGGCACAGCTTCCGCAGAACTGGCGTTGCCGCCTCGTCGAAATATTTTTGACAATTTTCAAGTCGTATGGCGCCAAACCAGCTGCCGCCCACGTTGACAATGTCCATGCAGCAAATGACATCCTGGGCGCGCGCCGGCGCCGCAGCGAATGCGAGAGCACCGGCGACAAGAAAGAGCCCAGAGTCGAATCGTTCGCATGCGCAGCTCCTTGGCACTTCGCTTCAGCTCTGGCTTGGCGCCATTCACGGCATTCCCGCCACTTCCTGAATACGCCAGCACGCAATCGAAATAGTACCGCATGAACTATCGTGCGCACACGAGCTTCAGTTTCTCCGTGACGTCACGCGTCGCCTTGGCTACGGCGGCAGCGTCCTCACCTTCTGCCTCGCCGGTGAATGGGCCGAGTTTCATTCCGCCCGGCCGTTGCTGCGCGTCCGCCTCGATGCGCACGCGGCCGTCGCGATGAGTGACCTTGCCGCGTACGACGTGCCTGGCGGCGGCGGAATCCGCGAGCCTGTTGTCTGGACCAAGTGGAAGCGGGCACGCAGCATGATCGAGCCATACCGTAAATGATGTCACCCGCCTCCCGTCTGTGGGCCATGGCATCAGATAAACGAGGCGGCGCGGCATCGGCGGCTGGGCTGCCGGCGGTGAAGGCGCGGCTGGCGGCGGCCCATAGAATCCCTGCTCGAGGCCATCCCGGTCGGGGCCAGCCGGCGGGTCCGCGCCGCCGCTCGTCGGGTCCGGGGCGGCAGTATCCCCCGGCGGAAGCTCGCTGCAACGATCGGTGTTGAGGCACGATAAAGCAGCGCGCTGCTGGCACATGCGGCGGAGGATGTCAGTCGAGGCCGAGTTAAAGTATTGCTGACAATTGGCGACGCGGCTCGATCCGGTCCAACCGCCACCCACCGCGATGTTCGCGCTGCAGCAGATAATGCTCTGCGCCTGCACCGGTTCCGTGGCGAAAATAACCGCAGCCAGCACCGCACTCACGAGCGCAACCTTCGGCAACGGCCCCCGCTTCAATGCCGCTCGCACCTGGAGGCGGATCGACTTGGCGCGCATCACTGCGCCGCCCCGAGATCCGCAAGACCCTTCTTGACGCTCTGGTCAGAAGGATCGAGCTCTAGCGCCTTGCGGAAGTCGGCGATCGCCTGATCGCGCCGGCCAGAGTCGCTGTGAATCGCGGCGCGGAGCTTGTAGGCCTGCAAGCTGTTCGAAATCGAGCCGAATGGCTTCATTCAAGTCAACCAATGCCCGGTCCGGCTGCTTCTTGAAAAATTGAGCCGTGGCGCGTTGCACAAGCACGTGGCTGTTGCGCGGATTCAATCGCAGCGCCCGGTCGAAGTCGGAGATCGCGCGATCAAACTGCTTTTGGAAAACATAGCTCATGCCGCGGTTGAGATAGGCCGTCTCATTCGCGGGATCGAGCTTGATGGCCTGATTGAGGTCTGCCATCGCCTGTGGAAAGCGGCTGGTCATCAGATACAGGCTGCCGCGGTTCGAGTAGCCGTCGGCGTTGTTTGGATCGATGCGCAGCGCTTCGTCATAGTCCTTCAGAGCCTGCTCGGGCTTGCCCGTTGACGCCAGGAGGGCGCCGCGGCTGATGAGTGCATCGACGTGCCGCGCGTCGATCTTGATTGCCGCATCAAAATCGGCGATGGCGAGATCGATTTTTCCCATCGCGTGATAGGTTCTCCCGCGCGCAAAGCGGGATTCGGCGTCCTGCGGATTCAGGCGGGTCGCCTCGGCGAAATCGGCGAGCGCCTTTTCGAACTCTCCCTGTTGCAGATACACGACGCCGCGATTGTGGTGGGCAACATCATGCTGAGGCCGGCGGCGAAGCGCTTCGTCCAGGTCGGCAATGGCGCGCTTGAAATCGTTGAGCAGCATGTAGGCTTTGCCGCGATTGGCAATGGCCTCGGCGATGTTGTTGTCTGGCTCGCCTGCCCGACCAATAATGCGTGTGCAGGCCGGAATACTCACCGCGGGGGTATCGCTCGCGCAGTCTTCAGCGTCCGCTGCTGCCGCCGTTCCTGCCAGCAGCAACGCGAAAAGCAATGAGCCAAGCGCAAGCGGGCGCCTCATCATGGGCATACCCCACCACGACCGCTCATTCCGGGGCAAGCGGGAATCCATAGTTTCTCGTTCGCCATGAGCGCGCTAGGATCACCCCCGCAACAGCATCAGGGGAGCGACCAATGCCCAAAGCCTATTGGGTCACGACCTATCGCGAGATCAAGGACCCCGCGAAGCTCACTGCCTATTCCAAGCTTGCCCCGGTGGCGCTCGCGCCGTTCGGCGTGCGCTATCTCTGCCGCGGCAACCCGAGCATGACGTATGAATCCGGGCTGAAGGAGCGGCTTGTCGTCTCCGAATTCCCCAGCCTCGAGAAGGCGATCGCCGGCCACGACAGCCCCGGCTACCAGGAAGCCTTGCGCGTGCTCGGTGACGGCGCCGTACGCGACATCCGCATCATTGAGGCGACGGTAGAGTAAGCGGCACGGTCTTCCAGCCGTCGCCGTCCTGCTCGAGAAAGAGCCAGCCGGCGACCGTCGCCTTTTTCGATGCCGCGTCGTTCTCCAGCAGATAGTGGTGCAGCTCCGGGCATGACGGGCGCCGGCAGCGGAGCTTGACGCCGTCGTAATGCAGCACGGCGCGGATGCGCATTTCGTAGAACACGCTGCCATACCGCTCGCCGCTGCGGCCATCGAGCCGCTCGAACGAGACGAGCGTGTAGGGCGAGAGGAAGGTTTCCTTGAACATTTTCTGCATGGCCGCCTGGGCGACTTCGACGCTCGGCTCGCAGTTGCCGCTGCAGGCCGCGCGCGCAGGGGCTGCGAGCGCCAGCGCCAGGCCGGCAATCGCCGCCGCGCGCAAGACGATACGCATGAACTCACTCAACGTGACGGACCTTGCATTCCCAACAGGCACGGCCGCGACATAGCGGAATTTACGACCGCTGTCATTCCGGGGCGCCGAGTCGACTGCGAGCGAACCCGGAAATCCAGCATGCAAGCATGGTGCTGGTATCTGGATTCCGGGTCCGGCCCTCGGGCCGTCCCGGAATGACCAAAGAAGTGTTTACCCCGCGAGCTTGTCGAACTCGTCGATCGGCACCGCCGGCGAGGTGGTAAATCCGATGCCGGTCAGTTTTGCCAGCGCCATCGATACCGTCATCGCTTGCTTATTGTCCGGCAGGTCGATGGCCATCATGAGATCGACGCCGCCGAGCGTCGCATAGGCGGCCTTGAGGTCGCCGCCGTGCTTCTTGATCAGCGCCCTCGCCTCTTCCGTACGTTTGGCGCTGATGCCCTTGAACGCCTCGGCCGAATATTTTCCGAACAGCAGATAGATCGCCATGACACATCTCCGGTTTCTGGAGGAACGCGGCGGGGTGATTATAGGCCAGAGCAACGTACTCCGCTCGTCCCCGCGGAAGCGGGGACCCAGCGCTGGATTCCCGCTTTCGCGGGAATGAGCGGATAACTGAGGGCCATCGCACAACACGACCCATTCACGCCAACGTGTAACATTGTGTGTAACTTTCGGCCGTCTTCACCCGTATATGACAGCAAACGTATTCACCGGGAGCCCACCATGATGAAACGCCCCGCCCTCCTCCTCTCGCTTGCGCTCGCCGCCGCGCCGCTTGCGGCGCAGGCCGAGCCCGCCGTGACCATTCCGCCGCCCGCGGCGGAAGCGCCCGCGCAAGACGCACGGAACTCGAAACCGCGGTGCTCGCGGGCGGATGCTTCTGGGGCATCCAGGCCGTCTTCCAGCACACGAAGGGCGTAACGAACGCGGTCTCAGGCTATGCCGGCGGCACGCAGAAGGATGCCGATTACCAGACTGTCAGCGCGGGCCGCACCGGGCACGCCGAAGCCGTGCAGGTGACCTTCGATCCGAAGCAGATTTCCTACGGCAAGATCCTGCAGATCTTCTTCTCGGTCGCGCACGACCCGACGCAGCTCAACCGCCAGGGCCCCGACACCGGCCCGCAATATCGTTCGGAGATTTTCCCGCAAAGCGAGGCGCAGGCGAAGATCGCGCAGGCCTACATCGCGCAGCTCGATGCGGCGAAAGCCTGGAAGCGCCCGATCGTCACCAAGACCGGCACGATGAAGGCCACGTTCTTCCCGGCCGAGGCCTATCACCAGGACTACGCGATCAAGCACCCCTACCAGCCCTACATCGCCTTCAACGACGCGCCGAAGGTCGAGAACCTGAAGAAGACATTCCCGGATGTCTGGCGCGATCAGCCGGTGCTGGTGTCGCAGGCGGATAAGAGGAATTAACGGCAGAAGCAAAAACCCCGGCCTTGGCCGGGGTTTTGAATGGTTTGGTCAGTTGTCCAGGAAGCTCCTGCAGTTTCCTCGACCGGCTCGGATGCTTCAGCTTCCGCAGCGCCTTGGCCTCGATCTGCCGGATGCGCTCGCGGGTCACCGAGAACTGCTGGCCGACTTCCTCCAGCGTGTGGTCGGTGTTCATGCCGATGCCGAAGCGCATGCGCAGCACGCGCTCCTCGCGCGGCGTCAGTGACGCCAGCACGCGCGTCGTGGTCTCGCGCAGGTTCGACTGGATGGCCGCGTCGATCGGCAGGATCGCGTTCTTGTCCTCGATGAAATCGCCGAGATGCGAATCCTCCTCGTCGCCGATGGGCGTTTCGAGCGAGAGCGGCTCCTTGGCGATCTTCAGCACCTTGCGCACCTTCTCGAGCGGCATGCCGAGCTTCTCGGCCAGCTCCTCCGGCGTCGGCTCGCGGCCGATCTCGTTGAGCATCTGCCGGCTGGTGCGCACGATCTTGTTGATCGTCTCGATCATGTGCACCGGGATGCGGATGGTGCGCGCCTGGTCGGCGATCGAGCGGGTGATCGCCTGGCGGATCCACCAGGTGGCGTAGGTCGAGAACTTGTAGCCGCGGCGGTACTCGAACTTGTCGACCGCCTTCATCAGGCCGATGTTGCCTTCCTGGATCAGGTCGAGGAACTGCAGGCCGCGGTTGGTGTATTTCTTGGCGATGGAAATGACGAGGCGCAGGTTGGCCTCCACCATCTCCTTCTTGGCCTGGCGCGCCTCGCGCTCGCCCTTCTGCACCATGTGCACGATCTTGCGGAATTCGCCGATCTCGACGCCGGTCTGCGCGGCGAGGTCGTGCACCAGCGAGCGGATCTCCTTGATGCGATCCTTCTCCTTGGCGACGAGGTTCTTCCAGCCTTTCGCCGACAGCTTGGAGACGCGGTTGAGCCAGCGCGGGTCGAGCTCGCCGCCCATGTACTGCTTGAGGAAGTCCTCGCGGATGACGCCGTAGCTTTCGGCGAGCCGCATCAGCCGGCCTTCGTTCGACACCAGGCGCTTGTTGATGTCGTAGAGCTGCTCGACGAGCGAATCGATGCGCGCCTGGTTGAGCCGCAGCGACTTCACCTCGGAGATGATCTCTTCCTTGAGCTTCTTGTACTTGCGCTCCTGCGCCGGCGAGAGCGAGGAGTTCTTCAGGCGGAATTCGATGTCCTGCTCCTGCAGGCGGCGCAGGCGCTTGAACGAGTCGGCGATGGTGTCGAAGGTCTCGACCACTTTCGGCTTGAGCTCGGCCTCGATGGCGGCGAGCGACAGCGAATTCTCCATATCGTCTTCGTCGTAATCGCTCTCGGCCGCGGCCTCGCCCGGATCCTTCGGCTCCTCCGTCGCCGTCGCCGGCGCGGCGCCTTGAACGGCGTCGCGGCGGCGGGCGCCGAAGGCGGCGCCGGCGTCTGCACGACCTGCAGATGCGGCGCGCCGGGCACGGGCGTGCCGACGGCCTGCGGCACCGGCTTGCCGTCGGGGCCGATGACCACCGGCACCTGCATCTTCTTCGCGTCGGGGCCGGCATAGGTCGCTTCGAGATCGATGATGTCGCGGAGGAAGACTTTTCCTTCGTTGAGCTCGTCGCGCCAGATGATGATGGCCTGGAAGGTGAGCGGGCTTTCGCAGAGGCCCGCGATCATCGCCTCGCGGCCGGCCTCGATGCGCTTGGCGATGGCGATTTCGCCCTCGCGCGAGAGCAGCTCGACCGAGCCCATCTCGCGCAGATACATGCGCACGGGATCGTCGGTGCGCTCGGACGGCTCTTTCTTCTCGGTGGTGGCGAGCGACTTGGCCTTGGTCTCGACGACCTCGGTGCCGGTGTCCTCGTCATCGTCGTCGTCGGCCTCGTCCTTGTCCTCGGCGTCGTTGTCGGCTTCCTCGGTCTCGACGACGTTGATGCCCATCTCGTTGAGCATCGCGTAGATGTCCTCGATCTGGTCGGAGGAGACCTCGCCGGAGGGCATCACCTCGTTGATCTGGTCGATGGTGACATAGCCGCGCTTCTTGGCGGCCTTGATCATCTTCTTGACGCCGGCATCGGAGAGATCGAGAAGCGGCAGCGGCTGATCGGGCGCGCCTTCTTCCTTTTCCGGGGCTTCTTCTTTTTCTTTTGCCTGCGTCGCCTTCGCCGTTTTCGCCATTCCGCCTCTCCTGACCGCAAACCTTCCTTGGCCCGACTTCTGTCGTCTGGCGCGTCGCCCCTCGGCTCGACGGCCAAAAAGGGCCGCGCCGTCACGGCGTAGCCCCGAATCAGGTCCCCAGTCTCGTCGGAACCCGCTAAGCTCCGATTAACCACAAACAATACCGCTGGAATCGACCTTTATTCCACGCCGGTTCCGGAACTTCCGCGCCGCCCGGACCCAAAGGCCCCCGGCGGCGGGTCGCTCATAAGCTACGAACGCCCCGACCGGAAGAGGCTCCGAAGCCTTCAATAAGCGCCTCGGTGCCTTCCATCCGCGAGAGGCGGGTTTTGACGTCGCGCAGCCGCAAGTAATTGGCTTCGCTTGCGTCCTGGCCCAGCGCCTGCTCGGCGTCCTTGAGCTCCTTAGTTAGGGAATGCCATTGCCGATGCAAGGCGACCAGCTGCTGCCAGGTCACCAAAACATCGTCCGGCGCGGCCTCCGGGCCCGAGCCCCAGACCGACGGGGTGGTGATGGCGCCGGCGATCCGGTCCATCACCTCGGCCAGGTCGCGGGCGGCGAGCTCGGCCTTGAGCGCCGCGGGATCGAGCGCCGGCCGCATGGCCCGCATTATGGGCGGCGATGTCGATCAGCGCCGCCTTGAGCCGCTCGGCATCGGCATGGCGGAATTCGAGCGAGGCAAGTTCTTCCAGGTGGTCGTGCAGCAGCCAGGGATGGTTGAGCGCCGCCAGTAAGATCAGCGCCTCGCGCCGCGGCACCGCGTGCGGTGGCCGCGATGCACCGGGCTCGCTGCGAGCTGCTGGCTCACCACCACGTAAGGCTGCCGACCGGCCGCCGGTGCGCGGCTGGTCGCGCGCGCGGCCAGTCATTGTTGCGGCGCTCGCGCCAGTTTCCGCCGCCGCGCGGCTCGCGCCAGTTGCCGCCGCCCTGCTCGCGGCGCTCGTTTCGCGCCGGCGCAAAGAACTGCGACAGGCGCGCGCTGAAATCCTGCCGGTAATAGCGCCGCACCGCCTCGTCGGCGATCGTCGCGGTGACCTCGTTGACGCGCGCTTCGAGCGCCGCGCGCCGCTCCGGCGTGTCGAAGGCGTGCGCCTTCGGTCTCGCGCGCCCACAGCATGTCGGCGAGCGGGCGCGCCGCGCCGATCACATCGGCGATCGCCTCGCGCCCGCCCGAGCGCACGAGATCGTCCGGGTCCTGCCCCTGCGGCAGCAGCGCGAATTTCAGGCTCTTGCCGGGCTTGAGCCGCGGCATCGCCAGATCGACGGCGCGATAGGCGGCGCGCAGGCCGGCGCTGTCGCCGTCGAAGCAGAGGATCGGCTCGTCCGCCATCTTCCAGAGCAGGCCGAGCTGGTCTTCGGTCAGCGCCGTGCCGAGCGGCGCGACGGTCGCGGGAAGCCGGCGTTCACCATCGCGATGACGTCGACATAGCCTTCGACCGCGACGATCGGCGCGCCATCGTGCGCGGCCTGGCGCGCGGCGGCGATGTTGTAGAGCGTGCCGCCTTTGTGGAAGAGCGGCGTCTCCGGCGAGTTGAGATATTTCGCCTGCGCGTCCTTCTCGAGCGCGCGGCCGCCGAAGGCGATGACGCGGCCGCGCAGATCGGTGATCGGAAACATCACGCGGTCGCGGAAGCGGTCGAACGGCACCGGGATGTCGTCGCCGGAGATCAGCAGCCCGGCCTCGACCATGTCCTCGACCGGGATGCCGTGCGAGCCGAGATGCTCCTTGAGCGCGAAGCGCTCGCCCGGCGCATAGCCGAGCCGGAATTTGAGCTGCGTCGCGGCATCGAGCCCGCGGTCGGCGAGATAGCCGCGCGCCTTGGCGCCGTTGCGCGACGCCAGCGTGTCCTGGAAGAATTTCGCCGCGAGCTCCATGACGTCGTGCAGCGTCTTGCGCCGCGCATCGCGCGCCTCGTCCTCGCGCGAGACCTGCGGCAGCGGCACGCCGGCCATCTGCGCCAGCCGCTCGACCGCTTCCGGGAAAGCTCACGCCTTCGGTTTGCATGACGAAGTCGAAGATGCTGCCGTTCTTGCCGGAGGAGAAATCGAACCAGGCCTGCTTCTGGTCGTTCACGAAGAAGGACGGCGTCTTCTCCTTGTTGAACGGCGACAGGCCCTTGAACTCGCGGCCCGAGCGCACGAGCTTCACGCGCCGGCCGACGACCTCCGACACCGGAAGGCGGGCTTTGCAGCTCGTCGAGAAACTGCGGCGTGAAGCGCATGGGGGGCGCGGTTTGATCTGATTCGGGGTCCGCCGTCGACTCTTCCCCATATTGGGTATTGCGGGCGTGCTCCGCGCCTGCTTGTCCCCGCTAGTCACAGGCGGCATGACCTAGCCCTCGCTCATTCCCGCGAAAGCGGGAATCCAGGGCCTCCGCACGTCCAATGACTTGGCCCTGGACCCCCGCTTTCGCGGGGGTGAGCGGAATTGGAATAATGGGACGGGCAACACCTGTTTCGGGAGTAGTCAGCAGTGACCTCAACAACCTTCGTCCTCGTCCATGGCGCCTGGGGCGGCGGCTGGCATTGGCGGCGCGTCGCCGACCGGCTGCGCTCGCGCGGCCACACCGTGTTCGCGCCCACCCTGACCGGCCTCGGCGAGCGCGCGCATCAGCTGCATGCGGGTGTCGACCTGTCACTCCATATCGCCGACGTGCTCGGCGTCCTCAGATACGAAAGCCTCGATGACATCGTGCTGGTCGGCCATTCCTATGGCGGCTTCGTCATCTCCGGCGTCGCTGAGGCATTCCCCGGTAAAATTCGCTCCATCGTCTTTCTGGACGCCTTCGTCCCGAACGACGGCGAGGCGCTGGTGGAGGTCGTGCAACCGGCGGTGCAGGAGGTGATCCGCGGCGCGCAGACGCGCGGCGACATTACGGTGCCCGTGCGTGACGCCGCCGCGTTCCGCATGAACGAGAAGGACCGCGCCTGGGCGGATTCGCTCGCCAACCCGCAGCCGCTCGGCACGTTTCTCCAGAAGATCAGGCTCACCGGCGCGCGCGACCGCGTCGCGAAGAAAACCTACATCCGCGCCGCGGGCTATCCGAATGTTTCTTTCGACACGTGTTACACGCACGCGAAAGCCGATCCGTCGTGGCGCACCTACGACGTGAACTGCGGTCACCACGTCATGATCGACGCGCCCGACCGCCTGACGGAGATCTTGCTGGAGGTTGCTTGAGCTTGCGGCGCATTCCGGATCGGCGGCCGCGACGAGAGAGCTAGTGCAGATACGCCGCGGTGATTATGGCGATGACCAGCATCGCCGGCACGACGACAGGCGGTACGAACCAGGTAAACATCGTT
The DNA here is from genome assembly GCA_963794665.1 of uncultured Alphaproteobacteria bacterium. Classification (GTDB taxonomy): domain Bacteria; phylum Pseudomonadota; class Alphaproteobacteria; order Rhizobiales; family Xanthobacteraceae; genus Pseudolabrys. The sequence goes on from CAWCEW010000026.1 coordinate 155,580, forward strand.
TCTCCTCCATGGATGACAAAAAGCCCGGCACTGGGCCGGGCCTCCGTTCTTGAACGGTCGCGCAGCTTACTTCTGCTGCTGTTGCTGACCGCCCTGCTTGTCGGTGTTCTGCTTGGGGTCGCCCTGAGTTTGCTGCTGCGGGGTCGGAGCAGGCGATGCGGGCTTCTGTGTTTCGTTGGATGAAGTATCATTTGTCATAGTATTGAGCCTTTCAAATGAGATCTAAGTACGGTTTAGGTACTTCTGACAGTACTTTTGACAGTTGTGTACGGGGCACAACGATAACAAGACGCTGCCGCTGTCTTGCGACGGCATATTCTCGGTCTCTGCCTTATTTCACCGGCGCTGCTTCCGCCGCATTCGGTTTGAAATTGCGATCGGCAGGATTCGCATCATCATCGTCCTTATGCTGATGCAAGAACCTGGCGATCTGTGCTCTCAGCGCAGCCGAATTCAGCACATCCCCCATCGCGCCCGCGGTGTCGAACAGCTCGCGCTGGAGCTTCGTTGGGATCGTATTCCATTGCATGATGACGGCCGCGCCGAGGCAGCGAAGAATGCGTTCCTCGACGTCGGCGACGCTCGCACCGGCACCAGGCTTTCCGGCCGCGGCTTCCTCTGCAGTGGCGCCCTGCGCGTGGACGATCTTGTTGAAATTGTTCGACAGCCAATCCTCGTTTTCCGCCAGTGCATGCAGGCTTGCTATCGATCGCTGCAGCTCGCGGATTTCGCTTGGAACAGAAGTCTGTGTGAGCGATTCGGCGGATTCCGCCGCTTTTGCGCGAAATTGCTTTGCCGTGAACATTGGATGTTTCCTCCCTGGCACGCGCCGAGCGGAAAGCCGCTCGACGGCGCTGTTGTTCTCTTTGTGGGATATCCGTTCCTTATATGGGAACGATTGGGCCCAATTGCGACGGCTTCACCCAATTCGGCGAATTGGCTGGCTCGTTTGCCGCAAAAACCAGGCCTTTGCGGCCGATCTTTATTTCCGGCGACCGGCGCCCTGCCCCTGTGGTTCCCGGAAATTCGTCCCCACATACTTAGTGCTGATTGTTTTCGTAATGCACATTGCGCCAGTTCGCGGCCGCATCGATGCTGTTTTCCGGGTGACACCATGACGATCAATTTTCCAAACCGCAGCCGCAGTTACGATGCGACGCGGCGGGCGGTTCGCTTCTGGGGATATGACCGCTCGATGGAGAGCTCGTTCTTCATCATGGAAGATGCATTGAGGCAGATGCAGCCTGACCTTCAGTCCGATGCAATCGATATCCTGCATGCTTTCGACGTCAACCGTGACCGCATCTACTCGATTGCCGCCAAAGTCTATGCCCGAGGACGCAGAGGCACTTACGATCTCAAAGCCGATGATGTCTGAATGATTCGTTCTACTCGCATGTAAGTCAGCTGTGCTGCCCAAAGCGGAGCTGCGGCCCGATCATTGCAAAACACGCGCACCATCGTTATATAGATGATGTTCGCGATTGCGCCTGACCTTGTATTACTGGCCTTAAAGGCCCTCCCAAGAACACGCAAAATCCCGGATATGAGGACCCACGCAAGATCGTTTGCGTTGGTGATCACGCCATTGCGTGTTTTTACAGGAGGCCATTGATGGCCACAGGTATCGTTAAGTTCTTCAATTCCCAAAAAGGCTACGGCTTCATCGTTCAGGACGACGGCAACCCGGATGTGTTCGTTCACATTTCGGCGGTCGAGCGTGCCGGAATGCACAATCTCAACGAGGGCCAAAAGCTTTCATTCGATGTGCAGGCCGATCCGCGCAACGGCAAGTCCGCTGCCGCAAACCTGCAAACGGTCTGACCTTCGACAACGCCGGCGCGAAAGCGCTGGCGCTTCTTTCACGGGCGCAGCGGAGGGAAAAAATTCATGTCCTCTAGCGACAAGTCCGGCGATCTGACCGCCGATGTCTGCCGAACCAAGTCGGACGATTGCCTGCACCTGGCACAGCATACAGCGGTGTCACGTCCGCAGCGCATCATGCTCGAGCACATTGCCGAGACATGGCAGCGGATTGCCGACAGTCTGCCGGCCAATGATGCATAAATATTCAATCGGCCAGCTGGTGTATTTCGACGGTGCGGTCAAAATCCATGCTGCGCACGGCCAATACAAGATCGTTCGCCTGGTGCCGATCGAGCAAAACAATAAGGTCATCTATCGGATCAAGACCCCCGCGGAAGCATTCGAGCGCACCGCGGAGGAATATCAGCTGACGCTTGGATAATTTTTCGCCGTCTTCTCGCGTGTGGCGCGAGCGCCTCATACACGACCGTCGTTGCGTTTCGTCCGACGCTCCTCTGGATAAAGGAACATCAATTGCAGGTTTTTGTGCGCGACAACAATGTCGATCAGGCGCTGCGCGTTCTGAAAAAGAAAATGCAGCGCGAAGGCGTGTTTCGTGAGATGAGGCAGCGGCGCTCTTACGAAAAGCCTTCGGAGCGCAAAAACCGCGAAAAGTCCGAGGCGATCCGCCGCGCGCGCAAGCTCGCGCGCAAGAAGGCGCAGCGCGAGGGGCTCATCCCCGACACCCGCAAGAAGAAACTGCTGGACGAAAAGAAGCCCGGGCAGCAGCCGGGGGCACGGCCACTGCCGCCGAGACATCGATGAAAGACTATCCCGATTTTTCGGTCGTGGTTAAAAACCGGGGCCGTCTTCCAACTCCGTGGAAATGGGAGATCTATCGTTCCGGCAGGAACAGCCCCATCCACCAATCAGAGGTCTATTTCGGCACCATGACCGAAGCCAGTCGCGCCGGAAAGAAAGCCCTCAGCCTGTTCCTCAGCGAATACCATGATGAAGTGGGATCGGGATGGCCACGCAAATTCGGCCGTTCAAAAATCAGCGAATAGTTCTGTCCGCTGTGGGCTGAGCGCGGCGGTGGCGCCCGATCGGGACTCTAGGCGCTCACGCCAATGTGCCGTGGTTTGGCTTCCGACCTATACTTTACAATCCGCACCGTGACGTTTGGGCATACCGGGCATTCAAAAGTTCGTTTGTCGTGCTCTGCCGCATCCGGCTCAATATAAGCGAGCCACATCTGTGCGTTGCAGACGTCACAAAACGGACGACCAATAATCCGTTGCTGGGGAAGTGTTTGATCTTTTCGCATGCAACAACCTTTTGTGTGGTTGGCGTGGCATACGCACAAACTGGAAGTTTAGAATAAAAAAGCCGGCCAGTGACTAGCTCGAACTCATTTCTACAAACCGTGGCAACGGGCCACGTCTATTTATGCGCGTTATCAGCAACTGCGCGTCGAAATTTACGCTTCCATTTGAGTTCGACAGGAATGTGGCGGCGCGGTTCCCGCCGGCGGGCGCTGAGTGAACGTCTTCAAGGCGAAGGCCGCCGCAGACGTACGACGGCCTTTTTGTGTCCAGTTTGCCCCATTAGCGCACATTTATATTCGTTTCGCCGAACATCCGCTGTCGGGGCAAAGCGAGCATCATAACTGCCATGCGGAATGTGGCAGCGGGCCGTCCTTAACGCGTCTCGCATGAACCGCTACGATGGCCTTGGGGGTAGGCATGAGATGGCGAGATTTTCTTGCTGTCCTCGGCTGAGCGCTCCCCCATGCGCCGGAGGGGTGGCATGCCGCGACGCGGTGGAAGCAGACAGCCGGAGCAGGCATCGCACACGAGCAGGGACAGGGTCCCTGAAGCGTCACGCTCGTGGATTTATTTCGCAGGCCTCACGCTTGCGCTCGGCATCGCCTATTTCCTGGCGGCGCGCCTCAGTCTTCTCCTGCTGACCAAACCTGATGGCGTTGCCGTTTTCTGGCCGGCCGCGGGAGTTTCTGCCGGCGTGTTGATCGGGCTTGGACCGCGCGCTCGGCTCCCCGTCATCGTCGGCACAATGGCCGCCACCATCACGGCCAATCTTCTTGGCGATCGCAATCTCTGGAGCGCGGTTATTTTTGCCCTGTGTAACGCCGCCGAACCCGTGATTGTGGCCACGCTCATCGCACGGTGGTTCGGTCCCTCGTTCAATCCGGACAGGCTGCGCAGCGTCATCGGACTGCTCGCAGCGACGATCGTCGCAACTGCAATTTCGGGCGTCGGCGGGGTATTGGGATTCGAATTGTTCCACAGTTCGCCGACGCCCGTTCTGACGATCTGGCACCACTGGTTTGCATCCGATGCGCTCGGCATCATCACGGTTGCGCCGCTTGTCATTGGATTGATTTACGCGGTGGGCGATCGACCGCGACGCAGTGAAGTTATCGAAGGGGCCGCGGTGCTGGTGATCCTCACCATCGTAAGCGGTCTCGTTGTCTTGCTGCCGCGGGAGCCATGGGTGGCCGTGGTGCCCACCGCCTCGCTCTTTCCCCTGCTGTTGTGGGTGAGCGCGCGCTGCAGATCGGTTTTCGCTGCCGCGGCGGCATTCATCGTCGCACTGACAGTTGTCTGGACGACAACGTTCGGCATCGGCATCCTCGGCGATCCGGACCTTGCAATTACCCAGCGAATCCTGTGTGCGCAAGCGAGCATCCTGACCGTGTCGCTCTGCACGTTGGTTCTTGCCGCGCTATTCGCCGAACGAAAGGCGCACGAGCTGCATCTCATGCACTCGAACATGATGCTGGAGCGCGAACAAAATAATAAGTTGATGAGCATGCAGGCCGTGACTGGTTCGATCGCTCATGAGCTGAAGCAGCCTCTGACGGCAATTTCGGCGAATGGCGAGACTGCGCAAATGATTCTCAGTCAGACGCGTCCCGATCTTGAAGCGGTTCGATCAGCCCTGGACAGCATTGTCGATGACAGTCATCGTGCCGGCCAAACACTGAGCGATATTCGACGTTTGTTTTCGAAAACCGACCGCGAGCAAAAGCTGGTCGATGTGAATGAAATTGCCGTTCAAGTGTCACGTCTTCTCCGGGAGCAGTTGAGAACCCACGGTGTCATGACACACATCGAACTCGCGTCCGATCTGCCACCGGTCAGGGGCCATGAAGGTCAATTGCAGGAGGTCATGATAAACCTCTGTCAAAATGCAATTGAAGCGGTGAACACCATCGAGAATGGCCCCAGGACGCTGCACCTGAGAACGAAGCGCCACGGCGATGATGCAATCGTTATTGAAGTCGAGGATTCAGGGCCCGGAATCGATCCGGCGGGCCTGAACAACATATTTGACCCCTTCTTCACGACAAAATCGCACGGAATGGGGTTGGGATTGGCCATTTGCCGCATGATCATCGAACGTCACGATGGACGGCTTTCGGCGTCGTCGGACGGCACAAGCGGCGCGCTGTTTCAGATCATTCTGCCTACGCGCGAGCGCGATGCGGACAGCAATGGCGCATTGCGCATCGACCAACACGCCGCCGCGGCGAAGTAGCACAACAACTAAGTCAAAGATCTCGCTGCTGGTTCTGACGTTCGGGGCGGATCAGGCGCCGCGACTTTCTGAAAGTTCCTCGCTTTGGACCGTCTTTGTTGTTCGCGCCGCCAGCGAGATGGTGGTGCAAAGAAATGAGCGAGCCCAGGTGCCTCGCCCAAATTGCCAGACCACCCATAATGGCCAGCAAGAGGATAGCAACAAGAAGCCCGCCGATCCCGAGGTAGAGCAGCATGCCTGCGATACCCGCCCCCGCGAAATGTCTTTACCGACCTTTGGCTGCGATCAGGCTTTCGAGCTCGCTATATTCGCGGCAGGTGGTGCCACCGCAGACCGCCTTGATGCGATCGAGTTCGCCGCGCGCCTTGGCGAGATCGCCCTGTGTCACGTAAAGCGCGCCGGAGTTGCCCAGGGTCGCGATGTGATTTGGATCCGCAGCCAGCGCCTTGGTGTACCACGCCCGCGCCTCGGGCAGATTTCCAAGCTTGGCGTTGGCAAAGCCAATCGAGCCGGCGACGTCGGGATGATCGTCATAGCCGAGCGCCTTCATCGCCGTGATGCCAGCTTCATATTTGCCGGAGAGAATGAGCGCGCGCGCCGCGCCAAAGCTGGCCTGCTGCTGCGCGGTGGACGCCGTCGGCTGGACCGCGGCAGGCGGAGCCGGCTGCACGACGACCGGCGACGGGGCCGGTTGCGGCTGGACGGTGGCGGCGGGCGGCAGCGGTGCAGGCGCAGGTGCCGGTTGTGCGGCAGCCGGTGGCGAGACGGACTTTTGCGCCGGCGCCGCACGTTGCTTGTCTTCTTCCTTGCGCTTCGGTTTCGGCTCGACCGCGCGCTCCCGGCGCACGGCCGGGCGCTCCGGCGCGGCATCGGGGTTGCGGTTACAGAAGCCGCCGATTCCACTGATCGTCGCCATGCACTGCTCGTAAGTGTAGAAGCCGCAATTGTTGCTGCCGTTGCGATAGGCCGCGCACCAGGCGGGCTCCTTGGCGATCGCGGGTGCGTCGAGCGACAGCGCGACCAACGCGATCGAACTTCCAAGAAGACTTCCAAGAACAAGAATTCGCATCGGCCACTCCCTCGGTCGACTTCTCAACGATCAGCCGGGATTGCTGCCCTTTCCACCGCCGCCCGGCTTGCCGCCGGGATTGCCCCGCGGCGGGCCGCGACCACCGCGCCCACCACCACCGATGCCAATACCGATGCTAATGCCTGGTGACGATTGCACCGTCGGAGTCTCCTGCTTCGGCGGCGGCTTCCTTTTCTTCTTCGGTTTTTTCGACTGCACCGTCACCGGCCGCTCACATTTGCCACTCTCACTTTCAATCATGCCGGCTTCACAGCGGCAGGTGTTGCCGTCGAATATCTTGCCGCCGCTGCAGATCTGGGGCGGCGGGCAATTTCCGTCGGAATTGCGTGGCACGCCGCCGGGACAAGCGGTCGGACCGCCGCCCGGCGGAATAATGACTGTCGGGGGCGGCGGCCATGGGCAATCGGGGCCGAGACAAAGCGGCCGCGAAGCGGTGGGTTTGCATGTACCGTCCCTATCCGGCGTCGTGCCTTCCGGGCAGCCGCAACGGTTGGCCTGAAAGATCTCGCGGGTGCAGCAGATGCCGTTAATGAGCAGGGCCTTACCCGTGCAGACGCATTTGCCGTCACTGCCCGGGCTGGCGCCTTCCGGGCAACCGCTTGGAGGTCTGCACACACCATCGCCAATCGGTACCGTTCCTTCCGGACAACCGCTTTGAGGCGGCCTGCACACGCCGTCTCCAATCGGCACCGTTCCTTCCGGGCAACCATCCTTGGGCCTGCATGTGCCATCTTCGCGAAGCCGCGTGCCTTCCGGACAACCGCAGTAATTGACGCACATGCCGCCCGTCGGCTGACAGACATCGTTGATCCTGGTTTGCCCGGGAGGGCAGCCGCCACCGGATGGCTGGCATACGTCATTGATCATGACCTGTCCGACGGGGCAGTTCCCCTCCGGCGGTCGCGGCAGGATGCCGCCGTTCCCGCCGCCGCTCGGCGGCAAAGTAACCGCGCCGCCGAGCGCGGTTTTTCGCTGGACCACGACAAGGCCGGGCGGGCACTTCGGCGCCTCGCAATGACCCGGAGTAAGCGTGTTGGCGTAAATCTCGGGCGCCCTGCAATTCAGTCGGCGGCGGCACGCACTGGCCGCGGATACGCGCATAGCTCGGCGGGCACCCGCGATAGACGCAGCAGCCGTTCGCGAACTCCGTGCCGGGCGGACAGGCGAGCCCGGCCCAGCAAACGCCATCGACATTGAACTGGCCGGCCGGGCATACGATCGCGACCGGCACCAGCAGCGGCAACGCGCCCTGCCCGCACACACGCCAGATCACGACGTCGCCGAGATGGCCCGCGCGTTTGCGGGTCATCGAAACGATCGTCGTAGTCGATGAAATACGCAGCCGAAGGGCGGCTCGTTCTGCGGCCGCAGCAGCGGAACCGCATTGCCCTGCAGGCCATCGACAATGAGCGGGCCGCCGGGCTGCAGGCGCTGAATGATTGCGGGATCGCGCGCGTTGCGCAGCTGCTCGCCGGTGCTCCACAGCGTGCCGCCGCAGACGGCGCGGTTGATGTTTCCGGCCGCATCGTAGCCGTAGCCGATGGCGATGCCGCCATTGTCGTTGCGATGGTTCGGCGGAAAGCCGACCGCATATTCCTTCGGGACCGGAAACCAGAGATCGCGGCTCGGCGGATCGTCAGGGCGCTTTGGCCGGAAACGCAGCACGCGATTTTCGCCGGCCTCGGCAAGCGCCTTGTAGTCGTAGGCGCCGGTCGGCTCGCCGCGTTCCGCGACCAGCATGTCGCCGTTATCGTCGAACAGAATTTCGGAAATTTCCGCGCCCGGCGGCGGCGCCGCGCGGAACACGCGACTTCGAAGCGCGCATCGCGTCCGAACGAGCCGTCGGGCAAGATCGCCACCGACCAGATGCGCAAGCCCGCGGCGACCGCGTAATAGAGACGGCCACGATTGAGCCGCCATGCCGAACACGCGCCGCGCCGCCGGCGCATAAGCCCAGGTGGCCGGATTGCCGCTGTCGAATTCCGGGCTTTCGAATATTCAGCCGCTTGCGCGGATCGAAGGCGATCGGCGGCAGCCCCAGCGCAGCCAGCGCCTGCATGCCGTGATCGAAGCGTCCGCGCTCGACGCCGTCGAGCGTGAAGCGATGGATCATGCCGGTGTCGCGGTCGGCAACGAACAGCTGACGCGACGCCGGATCGAACGCCAGAGCGCCGAGCGCCGGACCGGAATTCGGCACGCCGTCGAGGGTGACATTGGCGAACAGAGTGACTGCGCCGGTCGTTGCCGTCGATTTTCCAGATCGATCCCGGACCGCCATCCGCTATCACCGGACCGAACAGGCCCGGCATGAAAGCAGCGTTCGGCGCGCCGCGGCGCGACCGATCCGGCACGCCGTCGCCGTCGGCGTCGGGCACCACGATCGGCAATCCATAGGCTGAGCGTTGCGGCAGCGTAAATGTTCGGCGGGTTCGCGTCGTCGAGCGCGAGCGAAAAGACCTGCCCGATCTGGCGCGACGTCACCGTGAAGGTTTTTGGCGCGGCAACCAGCTGTGCCTGCGGCGGTCCTCCCATGCGGGACAGACCGATCACCCGCAGCGCGGGCCCATCGAGATCGATGTAGGTCTTGTCGGTTCGTCGCGGCTCGGGTGGCGGCGGCGAACCAATGACGGTCGTCCCGGAAAATCCCGCGACCGCAGCATCGCCGACCGGCAGAATAGGCGGCGCGCTCTGCGCAAACCCGGCCGCAGGCAGAAGCAATAAACAAAACAATAGCGCGTAGCGTCGCACCCCGGCCGCCCCCGCAGGTTGCACGCAGCCAAAAAGGTACCTTAGGGCGTCGGGTGGGCAAATGGCGAGCGCGGTGTCTGGTGCGCTACCAAGTCGCCCTGCGACGTTTTCGCACAGGCTTGATCAGGCCCTCTGCTACTGCGGCGTCATCCCGCCGCCTTCACCACCTGCGCGGCGGCGGCGCGGTCGGCCTTGATCTCGGCGGCGAACTCTTCCGGCGTGTTGATCGCCGGCACCTGGCCGCGGCTGATCACGTATTTCTCGACGAATCCTTGTCGGAGAACACGCGTTTCACCTCGCCCGCGATCTTGTCGATGATCGGCTTCGGCGTGCCCGGCGGGCGCGAACAGCCCGTACCAGGTCTGCGACGGCGCGCCCTTGTAGCCGAGATCGGCGAGCGTCGGCGTCTCCGGCAGAAGCGGCGTGCGGATGTTGTTGACCAGCGCCAGCGCCGTCATCTTGCCGGCGCGGATGTTGCGAGATGACGTTGCCGAGCCCGAGCAGCCCGATCGGCGTCGAGCCGCCGAGGATCGCATTGGTCGCCTCGCCGCCGCCCTTGAACGGCACGCGCACCCAGTCGGCGCCTTTCTCGTTCTTCAGGCTGTCCATGTAGACGACGCAGGGGATCGACGCCGTGAGATAAGAGAGCGTGCCCGGCTTCTCGCGCGAGGTCGCGATCAGCTGGTCGACCGTCTTCGCCTTGAGATCGGAATTGATCACCAGCACCTGGATCAGATGAAACAGGTTGATGATCGGCGTCACCTTCTCGGGATCGAACGGCAGGTTCTTGAACAGATACTGGTTGTAGATCAGCGGATCGGCATTGATGATGCAGATCGTGTAGCCGTCGGGCGCGGCCTCGGTGCAGGCGCGCGTCGCGATATTGCCGGCGCCGCCGGGCCGGTTCTCGATGATGATCGGCTGGCCGAGGCTCTTGTGCAGCTCCTCGCCGAGCACGCGCATGAAGATGTCGCTGATGCCGCCGGCGCTCGAGGTGGTGAGCACATGGATCGGCTTGTTCGGGATAGTCCTGCGCCACCGCTGGCGCGGACGGACCGCGATCGCCGACACAAGGAACAAGAAAACCGAGCAACTCGCCTCATGGCGCACCTCCTGCCCCGGCCGTTTCTTCTCGCCCCGCGCGCATTGGACCATCGGATAGGGGCGCGGACAAGCTGTCTAATGGTGCCGTTGATGCACGCCGAAATGCCGCCGCCGATGCGCCATGGCGGTGCGTTTGAGGAACTCCGCCGCCGCGAGATAGCCGACGACCAGCACCGCCATGGCCAACAGGATCGAAGGCGCGAGCGGCACAAAGCCGAGCGGCTTGCCGAGCGGCGTGAGCGCAAAGGCGATCGCGAGCGCCAGGCCGCCCAGCGATGTGGCCACGAGAATGCGATGCGGCCTGCCCTTCCAGAACGGTTCGCTGCTGCGAATGAAGAAGATGACCAGGATCTGCGTCGCCATGGATTCGATGAACCACGCGGTGTGAAAGACTTCCGGCGTCGCATGAAACCCGTACAGCAGGATCATGAAGGCAGCGATATCGAACACGGATGACAGAGGCCCCATGATCAGCGTGAAGCGCAGGAGCTCCGACATTTCCAGGCCGTGCGGCCGCCGGACGGTGCTGCGCTCGACGGTGTCATAGGGAATGCCGATCTCGCTGAGGTCGTAGATAAGGTTGTTGAGCAGCACCTGGATCGGCGTCAGCGGCAGGAACGGGATGAAAACGGAGGCGACAGCCATCGACAGCATGTTGCCGAAATTGGACGACGTGCCCATGCGCAGATACTTCATGATGTTTGCATAGGTCCGGCGGCCCTCCTCGACGGCGTCATGAACGACGTGCGAGATCGGATTCGAGCATGATCATGTCGGCCGCGGCGCGCGCGACCTCGGTCGCGCCTTCGACCGCAAGCCCGACATCGGCGGCATGCAGCGCGGGAGCGTCGTTGATGCCGTCGCCGACGAACCCGACGGTGTGGCCGCCGGCGCGCAGCGCCCGAATGATGCGGGTCTTCTGATCGGGCGAGACGCGCGCGAACAGATCGGTCTTCGTCACCTGATGCGCGAGCGCGGTATCGCCGAGGTTCGCGATATCGGCACCGGTCAGCAGGCCACGCGCCGGAATCTTCAGCGTCTCGACCACGATGCTGCACGGTCGGCGCGGCATCGCCGGAGATGATCTTGACGCGGATGCCGGCATTTTCGAGCCGTTTGATGGCCGCGGCGGCGGTTTCCTTCGGCGGATCGACGAAGAGACAGAAGCCGGCGAAAACGAGGTCCGTCTCGTCGGCGACGCCGACGCTCTGTGTCGTCGCAGGAAACTCGCGCCAGCCGACGGCAATGCTGCGCAGGCCTTGCGCGCATTTGTCGTGGTAAAGCGTTTCGATCGCAGCGCGGCGGCGGTCATCCAGCGGATGCACGCCGTCTTTGCGTCTCCACCTGCGTCGACAGCGAAAGAATGTCCTCGGACGCGCCTTTCACGATCAGCAGGCGGCGGCCGTCTTTTTCCACCAGCACCGAGGCACGCCGGCGGTCGAAATCGAACGGCACGTCGGCGATATAGCGCCAGTCGCTGCGCGAGACACCGGCCGCTCCGGCGAGGATGGCGTTGTCGAGGGGACTGCGTTGCTTGCTTTCGAAGCCGCTGTTGACCGCGGCCAGTTCCAGCACCCGCGTGCTGTCGGCGCCATCGACGCCCGGATGGCCGGCGAGTGCGATCTTTGCCTGCGTCAGCGTGCCGGTCTTGTCCGTGCACAGGACGGTCATCGCGCCGACGTCATGGATGGCGGCAAGCCGCTTCACCACGACCTTGCGCGCCGCCATGCGCACGGCACCGCGGGAGAGCGTGACGGTCATGATCATCGGCAGCAGTTCCGGCGTCATGCCGACCGCCAGCGCCAGCGCGAACAGGAAGGATTCGAGAACCGGCCGCGCAAATGCCAGGTGCGCCAGCAGCACGAACAGCACCATGAAGCCGGTCAGCCGCAGAATGAGCACGCTGAACGCATGCAGGCTGCGTTCAAGCGCGCCCGGCGGCTGCGCGGATTCGAGCGCGGCTGCGATGCCACCGAAACGTGTGCGGTCGCCCGTGGCTGTCACCAGCATCACGGCGGTGCCGCGCACCAGCGCGGTCCCGCCGAAGAAGGCATTGAAAGCTTCGGCGGGCGATGTCGCGGCGCATGGACCGGGGCGCTTGTCGACGGGAAAGGCCTCTCCGGTAAGCAAGGCCTCGTTGGCCTGCGCGCCGGTAGCCTCAAGCACGATGCCATCGGCAGGAACGAGATCGCCGGCGGCAAGCTCGACGACATCGCCCGGCACCAGTTCCTCGACCGGCGTTTCGCTGACGCGGCCATCGCGCCGTACCGCCGCACGAACCGCAACCGAATGCTTGAGAGCCTCCACGGCCTTTTCTGCATTGTGCTCCTGCGTCACCTCGAGCACGATGGAAAAGGTAATGACGACAAGAATGATGGCGCAGCTGGCAAGATCGCCGACGGCGCCCGAGACGATGGCTGCGACGATAAGAATGGCGACGAGCGGGTCGGCCAGCCGGTGAAGAATTTTCGCGCCGATGTGGTGCCGTGCCGGCTCGGCAACCACATTGCGGCCGGCCTCAAGCAGGCGGCGCTGCGCCTCGACCGCACTCAATCCCGCAGCGGTCGTGCCAAGTTTTGCCAGGAGTTCAGTCGCGCTCGCGCACCAGAAGTTGTTGTCGTCCGTGGTTGGCGCCCCGGTGGGCTGATCGGCCATGCGAGCATCTCGATCCGTTGCGCCTCGGCACGTTCAGCCGGACAGTCTTGCCTTCACCATCCCGCTCGCCTTGGCCATGTCCATCTGCCCGGCATATTTGCCGCGCAGCACGCCGATGACCTTGCCCATGTCCTTCATGCCGGCGGCGCCGGTCTCCTTCATCGCCGCCTCGATCGCCGCCTTCATCTCGTCGTCCGACATCTGCTTCGGCAGGTAACCGGAGATGATCGCGATCTCCTCCTGCTCCTGCTTCACGAGATCGGCGCGGCCGCCCTTCTGGTAGAGCTCGACCAATTCCTGGCGCTGCTTGATCATCTTCTGCAGCAGGCCGAGCACCTCGGCGTCGCCGAGCGGCTGCTTGCCGCCGCCGCGCGCCTCGATATCGGCGTTCTTGAGCGTCGAATTGACCATGCGCAGCGTGGAAACCGCCCGCTCGTTCTTGGCCTTCATCGCTTCGGTCAGGGCCTTGTTGATGTCGTCGCGCAGCACGGGAACCCCTTTTTTCATTAACTTAAGTGCAATGACGCGGCTGGGGGCGGAATCGCCCGGCCCCTTGCCTCTCACACTATAATACGCAAGTAAGAGGCCATGACCCAGTCGAAAGCCGCCTCCGCCGGCCAGCTTGGGCCGAGCCCAAGCCGACGGCGCTATTGGTGCTGGCCGACGGGACCGTTCTGGAAGGCTTCGGACTGGGCGCGACCGGGCACGCGGTCGGCGAGGTCTGCTTCAACACCGCGATGACGGGCTATGAGGAGATCCTCACCGATCCCTCCTATGCCGGGCAGATCATCACCTTCACCTTCCCGCATATCGGCAATGTCGGCACCAACGAAGAAGACATCGAGAGCCTGAACATGGCGTCGCGGCCGGGCGCCTGCGGCGTCATTTTGCACAGCGCGATCACGCAGCCCTCGAACTACCGGGCGACCAGGCATCTCGACGACTGGCTGAAGGCGCGCGGCATCATCGGGCTTGCCGGCATCGACACGCGCGCGCTCACCGCGCTGATCCGCGTCAAGGGCATGCCCAACGCCGTGATCGCGCACGAGCCGTCGGGCAAGTTCGACCTGCGCCGCGCTGAAGAAAGAAGCGAAGGACTGGCCGGGCCTCGTCGGCATGGACCTGGTGCCGATGGTGACGAGCGCGCAGCGCTTCACCTGGGACGAGACGCCGTGGGCCTGGAACAAAGGCTACGGCGCGGCAGACCAATCCGGAATTCCACGTGGTCGCGGTCGACTACGGCATCAAGCGCAACATCCTGCGCCTGCTCGCCGGCACCGGCTGCAAGGTGACGGTGGTGCCGGCCAAGACCTCGGCCGAGGACATCATGGCGCTCAAGCCCGACGGCGTGTTCCTCTCGAACGGCCCCGGCGATCCGGCGGCGACCGGCGAATACGCCGTGCCGGTGATCAAGAAGCTGATCGACTCAGGCACGCCGACCTTCGGCATCTGCCTCGGCCATCAGATGCTGGGCATCGCGGTCGGCGGCAAGACGATGAAGATGCATCAGGGCCATCACGGCGCCAATCATCCGGTGAAGGATCTCACCACCGGCAAGGTCGAGATCACCTCGATGAACCACGGCTTCGCGGTCGACAAGGACACGCTGCCGAAGAATGTCGAGCAGACGCACGTGTCGCTGTTCGACGGCTCCAATTGCGGCCTCGCGCTCAAGGACAAGCCGGTGTTCTCGGTGCAGTACCATCCGGAAGCCTCGCCCGGCCCGCGCGACAGTCATTATCTCTTCACGCGCTTCGTCGAGATGATGCGGCAGGCCAAAGACACCAAAAAGCGCAAGATTGCCTAGGCGTCGCATCGCGACTTTCCTCCCCGCTCATTCCGCGCAAGCGGGAATCAGTGCTGGATCCCCTCTTTCGCGGGGATGAACGGAAATCAGGACACGCAGCTCCGGTGTCGAAATTCGTTGTATGGCCATGACCTCATCGCAACCCCTCACCTTCCTGTTCAAGGACGACGGCAAGGTGCCGAACAATCCGGCCTTGCCGGCGCTGGTCTACAAAGGCGCGGTCGATTTCGGCGGGAACGATCCAGCGCGCGCGATCGAAAGCCTGTTCACGCAGAACGGCTGGGGCCATGGCCAATGGCGCAACGGCATCTATCCCTTCGTGCATTATCACTCAATGATCCATGAGGTGCTCGGCATCGCGCGCGGCAAAGCGCGCGTGCAGCTCGGCGGGCCCGGCGGCGAGACGTTCGATTTCGCGGCGGGCGACGTCGCTGTGCTGCCGGCCGGCACCGGGCATCAGCGGCTGTCGGGCAGCGCCGATCTTCTGGTGATCGGCGCCTATCCGCCGGAGGGCACATATAACCTCTGCCGCGGCGACAATCCCGGCCGACCGCGACAAGGCGCTCGACAACGATTCCAAAAGTGCCGGTGCCCGCGAGCGATCCGGTTCTCGGCAAAGACGGTGGCCTGTCGAAGCTGTGGCGGCGGTGACGCAGCCCCGCTCATTCCCGCGAAAGCGGGAATCCAGGGCCCAACTTCAGGTGCTGCAACTATTTGCCCTGGGTCCCCGCTTTCGCGGGGACGAGCGGATCAATAGCTGCGGTGCCGTGCTGGCGCTGCGTATTTCCGCGCGATAGAAAGTTTGCATGAGCGACTGGGTCAAGTTCTACGACTTCAAGCATTCGGTGATCTATGTGAATGCGCGTCACCGCGACGTGCATTACCGCAGGATTGCCGAGGACATCCGCGCCTATGTGCCCTCGCCCGCCGCACACGTGCTCGACTATGGCTGCGGCGAGGCGACGTCGTCCGACCTCGTCGCCGGCGCCTGCGCGCAGCTGGTGCTGGTAGAGGCCGCGCCGAACGTGCGCGCCTCGCTCACCATGCGCTATGCCGGGCATCCGAAGATCGCCGTGATCGCCGCCGAGCAGGCTGCCGCGCTGCCGAAGGCCTCGTTCGATCTCGTCGTGATGCATTCGGTCGCGCAATATCTGACGCAGGCCGAGCTCGACCGCTTGCTCGCAATGTTCCGCGCGCTGCTCAAGCCGGACGGACGCTTTATCCTCGGCGATATTGTGCCGCCGCATTTCGCGGCGCCGGCCGCCGCGCTGTCGCTGCTGCGTTTCGGCGCGGCCAACGGCTTCTTCTGGGCGGCGGCATTCGGGCTCGTGCGCATTTTCGCGTCGGACTATCTGCGCCTGAAGAGGACCGCCGGGCTGTCACATTATGCCGAGGCCGCGATGCTCGACCGTCTGCGCAAGGCCGGGTTCAAAGCCGAGCGCGCCAAGCGCAACATCGGCCATAACCAGTGGCGCATGACGTTTTTGTGCCGGGCGGCCTGACCACGCGTCTAAACTTTGGATTAACCGAAACCCGCACCAGCGACAGTCCTACACTTTACACCAAGGCCCGCCGGCCTATTGCTGCGCCCGGCCCGGTGGCGGAGTGGCGACGCAGAAGCCATGCAAGGTCTTCCAAGCCTGGTTCGATTCCAGGCCGGGCCTCCACCCTCAAAAATCGGCGTTGATGTGTTTCTTCTATTTTGCATTTTTATCCAACCGGGTTTGAATCTACACGAATGTTTTACTTACTTTCGTGAGAGTTGCCTTGCCGCGGTGATCGGCCGATCCACTAAGCATTTATTTTCAACTATCCCTCCTGTTTCAGCGCGCACTGACGACGATCAGCGCGACCAGCGCTATGCATGCGACCGCGATGGTCAGCAGCATGGGCGCGGTGCTACTCATGCTGCAGCCTCAGTGTGGACGCGCATGGCAGCGGCGCACGGCATGCACGAACGGGCCTACTCAAGTCGGCAACACCACTTACTTGTAAGATCCAGGGCACCACTGGTGTCCCCATCAGTGACCTTGGGCGTTATAGCGCGGCTCCCGGTGTGAAGTTGGGAGTCGCGACTGGCGTTAATTAGTGCGGTCGGTGACCCCATGAGTTCCCATCAAGAGGACAAGCCACCAACCGCGTTGAGCCGACACTGGAGGAGTAACGGCTCAATTCCACTTTGCCTCCAATTCAGACAGCGCATTGGCCAAGTGCCAACAAACAGCGGTGCGTTGTGACGGCGGCAAATGCTTGGCCATAGTCAATGCCACTTCGATGATGAGTTCGACTGAATGTGCTGCTCTGTCATCGACGACGATGCTGGAAAGCACAAACGCCAACCGACGAACGAGCGGCATTTCGTACAGCGCTTTATGAAGCTCGCGGTCATGCGGCGTCACTGGCGCCGAAACCCCTAAACGGGGTTGGACAAGTCAAGGTATGGCGCTGTCCCAACAGGGCAGAACAGGCCGGGCCTCCAATTTCCAAATTGCATGCTGTCCGCTCACAACCCAAACGGGCCTTACGAAATTTAGGCCCTTCATTGTGCCTGCGTGTATAGGTACGATAATGAATCTCAGCTTAGGGGCGGGCTGTGCGGCGACGCGAATTCCTGACTTTCATTGGCGGGGCACTCATTGCGAAGCCGCTGCCTGCTCGTGCGCAAAGCGAGCGCATCCGGCGCATCGGCGTGCTCTTACCGAGCGCCGTTGATGATCCGGAGTATGAAGCCCGCATGAAGGCGTTCACGGGGCGCCTTGCTCAACTGGGATGGATCGAAGGGCGGAATATCCAGATCGACAGGCGTTGGGGAATTGCCAACGCCGAGCAGACAAGCAAATTCGCGGCTGAACTGGTAGCCCTTGCACCGGACGTCATTTTGGCCCCGGGAAGCTCAGCAACAGGTCCGCTGCTGCAAGCGACCAGCACCATACCAATCGTTTTTGCAACCATTCCCGATCCGGTCGCCGCCGGTTATGTCGAGAGTTTGTCGCGGCCGGGCGGCAATGCGACGGGTTTTGCCAGTTTCGAATATTCCATCGGCGGGAAGTGGCTTGAATTGCTCAAAGAGATGTCGCCCGGTGTAACGCGCGTGGCGGTCATTCGCGATAACACGACGCCGGCCGGTGTCGGTCAGGTCAGTGCCGTCCAAACCGTTGCATCGTCCCTTCACGTGGAGACGGCTGTGATCAACTTTCGCAGTCCCGGAGAACTCGAAAAAGCCGTTGCGGCCTTCGCCCGCCCCGCAAGTGGCTTGCTCGTCTCGCAAGGCGGCGGGACGGTGGTCCATCGCAAGCTGATTATCGCTCTTGCGGCGAAACATCGGCTGCCCACCATTTATCCGGGCCGTCACTTTGTGACGCTTGGCGGCCTGGCGTCCTACGGGCCGGATCGCGTCGATCAGTACCGGCAAGCGGCCGGTTACGTGGATCGCATTCTCAAAGGCGAAAAGCCTGCCGATTTGCCGGTGCAAACGCCGAACAAATACGAATTGGTCATCAATCTGAAAACCGCAAAGGCGCTCGGCCTGAGCGTGCCGCCATCGCTGATTGCCCGCGCCGACGAAGTGATCGAATAAATCCACGCCTCCAATCTCCAATTTCGCCCAGGATTGTGTCGGCACCTGAGCGTGCCAACTGCCCCTTCTGAGCACATGTGAGAGTTGCTACCATGCCTCGCCCAGTCTCGGGGGCGACCATGAGACGACGCGATTTCCTGATCGGTCTCGGTGCGGCGGCATGGCCAGCCGCTGCGCGCGCCCAGAAGCCGGAACGCATCCGGCGTGTCGGCATGCTCGTCAGCATCGACAACCCCGACATAAAGGCATTCCAGCAGGAGCTCGAACAGCACGGATGGACGGAGGGACGCAACATTCATTTCGACTATCGCGTTGCCCCGGCGGCCGTTCATGCGGAAACCCTTGCCAAGGAGTTGGTCGCTACGCAGCCCGACGTGATTTTCACGTTATCGCGGCCGACCACAGCCGCCGTGCAAAAGGAGACCCGGACAATACCGGTCGTGTTCACTTACGTCATAGATCCGGTCGGCGCAGGCTTCATCGCAAGCCTGGCGCATCCCGGCGGCAATCTCACCGGTCTGCAGGCTTATGAGCCGAGCATGGTTGGCAAATGGCTGGGCATGCTCAAGGAGATCGCACCACAGACCTCACGCGTGGCGCTTTTGGGCAATCCAAAAACGGCCGCCTATTATGATTATTTAATGCGCGCCGCCGAAGCCGCGGCACCGTCGCTCAAAATCGAGACGATCAACGGGCGCATCGAGAACGACGCCGCCGACATCGAACGCGTCATCGCAGCCATCGCAGCCAAACCAAACACCGCCATGGTCGTGCTGCCCGACAGCACGACCAGCGTCAACAGCGATCACATTATTGCATCGGCCGCTCGACATCGCCTGCCGGCGGTTTACAGCTTCAAGTACATCGTTCGCGCGGGAGGTCTCATGTCGTACGGGATTGTTGCTGCCGACCATTACCGGCAGGCGGCATTGTACGTTGATAAAATTCTTCGCGGTGCCAAGCCGGCCGACCTTCCGGTACAGGTTCCGGTCAAGTACGAAACCGCCCTTAATGTCAAAACGGCAAAAGCTTTCGGATTGACTCCGCCGGCAGGCCTGATCGTCGCCGCCGACGAAGTGATCGAGTGAGCTTGATGTCCGTTCCCGGACCCTGGCCGGTCCGTCAGTCTTTTATGCCGGCGAGGCGCAGACCCTGCACGTAAAGGTCCAGCTGCGCACCGTCCTTGACGTAGAAGAGACGCCGGCGTGCGAAGCCACAGCAGAAATCCGGACTGAGCTGCAGCAGCTCATCCTTCGCACCTTGCAGATCGTCGTGCCTTTGCAGATGCCCCAGTGCCGACACGCGATGGGCGAAAGCCCAGAAGTGCGCGTTCGGCACCCGCGTGGCCTTGTGCGACCACTCAAAAGCCTGATCGAACTGCCGCGCGAAAATGTGCGCGAGTGCACGATACGAATAGAAGGCCCAACGCAAAGGGTCGTACGGGCTCAATTCGATGGCCTTCTGGAAATAAGGGATCGCCTCGTCGAAACGGCCCACATAGGCAAGTGAATCGCCGAGCCCGCAATAGCTGGGCGCGAGGTACGGGTTGAGATCGATCGCGATTTCCAGCTCCGAGATCGCATCGCCATAGGCTTTCGCCGCCAGAAGCGCGCGCCCGTAAGTGAACCGCATCATTGCGTCCTGGTCGTCGAGCTCAACGGCTTTCCGCCCGACCGCAAGCGCTTCCTGCAGGGTGTCCTCGCTCGGCTCGCTGTCGAAGTAGGTCATGCTGACCACGATCGCATAGGAGAGAAAGCCATAGGCTTCCGCCAGATTGGGGTCGAGCTCGATCGCCCGGCGGAGCAACCGCTGCGCCTCGCGATTGTCGGCCGGAGTTGATTTATAGAAGTGCTTCGTTCCAAGCCGGAAAAAATCCCAGGCGTGCAGCTCCGGAACCGCTTTGCGCTCGGCACGCATCCGCTCGGCGGCGCCGACTTCGGGCTCGATGCGGCCTGCAATCGCCATCGTGATCTCGTCCTGCAATGCGAAAAGCTCTTTGAGATCGCGATCGTAGCGCTCGGCCCATAATTGCCGACCAGTTTCCGTCTCGACCAGCTGCGCCGTTACGCGCACGCGGTCCGCGGTCTTCCGGACGCTGCCGTCGACCAAATAATCAGCGCCGAGCGTCAGGCCGACCGACCGCGCATCGCCTCCGGCATCCTTGAACGTGAAGCTGGAGTTGCGGGCGATGACCGCCAGCGAACGGTATTTGGACAGCGCGGTGATGATGTCCTCTGTGATGCCATCCGAGAAATAGTCCTGCTCGGCATCGTCGCTGAGATTGTTGAAAGGCAAGACCGCGACGGACGGCCTGCCGCCCCACTCGATCGGTCCAGCGGACATCCTCTGAACGGAGGATGGCGGCATGTCCAGACCTGGTCGTCGTTCATTCGGACGAGGGATGCCAACCGTCTGAATGTCACCAACAAAGCGAATCCCTTTGCGAGGATAGGTCTTGATCAGGATCTGGCCCTCGCCGGTGTCGCCGATGGCCTTGCGTGCCGCGGTGATGCCGCGTGCTGAGCGTCGATTCCGAAACAATGCGTCCCTTCCATACTGAAGCGATCAGGTCATCCCTGCTCACCACGCGATCGCGGTTCTGGAGCAAATAAAGCAGGAGATCGAAGACCTGCGGCTCCATGGCAATAGATTGCGCGTGACGCGTGAATTCGCGCTTATCACCGTCAAGAACGCAGTCAGCGAATACGAATGTCACTCGAACCTCCAGAACAATAATCAGGCCCGTCTCGGCAACAAATCAAGGCTTTCTTAAAGCACCCACTGTCGCAGGCCGGCATCCTTCGCACGAATTGTCAGCAACCGACAGGTGGGGTTCCGATGGCTGAATCTTCGCGCGAACTAGTCGTGCTCATGACGCACGGGGCCGATCACGAGCTCTCGTCGGTCGCATTCACGATTGCGAATGGCGGCATGACGGCCGGCTTGAAAGTATCGGTGTTCCTGTCCAGCGCGGCTGTCGACCTCGTTCGAAAGAAGGGCATCGACAGCACCGTAGTGCCGCCACTCGAGCCGCTGGCCGCGCTCGTCAACGATTTCCTCAAGCGCGGCGGCCGTCTGTGGGCGTGCACGCCTTGCGTGAAAGCGCGCGGTTACGAGCAGAACGACCTGATCGGCGGCGTCGAGATCGCCGGGTCGAGCAAGATACACGAGCTGATCAAGGCCGGCGCGGCGACGCTGAGCTTTTGATCGCGACTGCATTGAGTGAAGGAGATGCTGACCATGGCAACAACCACCGTCTTTGACCCGAAGGAACTCGAATCCAAAGTGAAGGCGATGTATCGCAGCGTCGCCGAAAATCCGCACGGAGACTTTCATTTCGAGATGGGCCGCGCGATGGCCGAGCGTCTCGGTTATTCGCCAGCCGATCTCGATCGTATCCCGGCGGAATCGATCGATTCATTTGCCGGAGTCGGTCACTATTTCCACATGGCCGATCTGCAGCCGGGTGACATGGTCGTCGATCTCGGCAGCGGCTCCGGCATGGATACCTTCATCGCCGCACTGAAGGTCGACTCGCGCGGCAAGGTGACCGGCGTCGACATGACGGACGAGCAGCGCGGCAAGGCGGAACGACTGCGCGACCGCGACGGCTTCCTGAACGTGACATATTTGAAAGGTTACATCGAAGACGTGCCGTTGCCCGACGGCTGCGCCGACGCGGTGATCAGCAACGGCGTGATCAATCTGGCGACGGACAAGTCCAAAGTATTCAGGGAGGCCGCACGGCTGCTCAGGAAAGGCGGCCGCTTCGCCATCGCCGACATCGTGACCGAGGTGCAGCTGCCGGACAACATCGTCTGCAACGCGACGCTCTGGGCGGCGTGCATCGGCGGGGCGGCGCAGCGCGACAACTACCGGCAGATGATCGAAGCGGCGGGGCTGCAGGTGCTGCGCCGGTCGAACACAATCCGCAGTATCAGTTCATCTCCGACAACGCGAAGGGCGCGAGCAAGAAATTCGGCGTGAAAAGCATTTCGCTGCTGGCAGTGAAACAGTGAGCGCTCCGTGGTACTGTCACGCGGGCGGCAGCTGCACGAAGACCGGATAATGAGCAGCGATCTGCCGGGCTTTTTTCAGGGCACGGAGATGCCGGATGCCAAGTGGTGGCAGACGCTCTGGCCGAACCCTGCACAGATCCTGACCCTGGTCGGTCTTGCGCCGGGCATGGACGCCATCGACCTATGCTGCGGCGACGGGTGGTTCACGCTGCCGATGGCAAAGATCGCGCGTCACGTCATGGCGGTCGATATCGACGCCAAGATGCTCGTGCTGACAAGCTCACGCCTGGCGCGGGACCGGATCGCCAATTGCGACTATCAGCTTGGCGATGCCTATGGACTTGCCGAATACGTGCCGTGGCCGGTCGACTTCGTGTTCATGGCAAATTCATTTCATGGCGTGCCTGACCGCGAACGCCTGGCGCGCATCGTCGGCGAGGCGCTGAAACCCGGCGGACATTTCGCGATCATCAACTGGCATCAGCTGCCGCGGGAAAAAACCACCGTGCTGGGACAGCCGCGCGGCCCGAAGTCCGAGTTGCGGCTTTCGCCGGAACAGACCGTCAAAGCCGTCGAAGCCGGCGGGCTCAAGAGCAGGGCGATCGTCGACATTCCGCCCTACCATTACGGCGCGGTTT
The DNA here is from genome assembly GCA_963794665.1 of uncultured Alphaproteobacteria bacterium. Lineage (GTDB taxonomy): Bacteria > Pseudomonadota > Alphaproteobacteria > Rhizobiales > Xanthobacteraceae > Pseudolabrys. The sequence continues at coordinate 178,585 of CAWCEW010000026.1, forward strand.
TCGAAAAACCTGTCGCAAAAGCGTCCGCACCAAGATGGGTGCATCCGACCTGAAGGGCGTGCGCCAGGCCGGTTTTCCGCGCCATTTTTCCGTCCACCACTTATGCGCCCGGCGCCCTTCCCTGCCCGCCGAATCTGGTCTAAAGACCCGCTCGCGCGCGAGGCCCGACCTCGGCGCGGTCCGGGGGACGCGCACCAGGCGCGCCCTTTTTTTGTGTGCGGCTGGGCATAAATCCGACCGCGAGCGGGAGTCTCACGATGCCGGACAGACCCCACGACGTTTTCGATGCCGAAATCCGGGCCGCCTTGCTCAAGCACGGCGACGACGGGACGGTTCCGCGCCACACCTTGTTCTACTTTTATGGCGGGAATTTCACTGCGCTTGGCGATGCCGCGACGCAGGCAGGCTACCGTACCAGGCCCACCGTCAAATCCGACGGCGTCATCCTCGAGACCGAGACCGCCGTCGACGCGTCGAGCTTCGCGCGCCACGCAGCGCAGATGGAGAAGTGGACCAACGAATTCGGGTGCGACTACGACAGTTGGGAATGCCAGCTGGTGAAGCGGTAGGATGCCGAAACGAACCGACATCAAATCGATCCTGATCATCGGCGCCGGGCCCGATCGTCATCGGCCAGGCCTGCGAGTTCGACTATTCCGGCACGCAGGCCTGCAAGGCGCTCAAGGAAGAGGGCTACCGGATCGTCCTGGTGAATTCCAACCCGGCGACGATCATGACCGATCCGGATCTCGCCGACGCCACCTACATCGAGCCGATCACGCCGGAGATCGTCGCCAAGATCATCGAGAAGCGAGCGCCCCGACGCGCTGCTGCCGACCATGGGCGGGCAGACCGCGCTCAACTGCGCGCTGTCGCTGCGCAAGATGGGCGTGCTGGAGAAATTCAACGTCGAGATGATCGGCGCCACCGCCGACGCCATCGACAAGGCCGAGGACCGCGAGCTGTTCCGCGAGGCGATGACCAAGATCGGCCTGCCGACGCCGCGCTCGCACCAGATCAAGACGCTGCCGCAGGCGCTCGAGGCGCTCGACGACATCGGCCTGCCGGCGATCATCCGCCCGTCCTTCACGCTCGGCGGCACCGGCGGCGGCATCGCCTACAACAAGGCCGAGTTCATCGAGATCGTCGAGCGCGGCATCGACGCCTCGCCCACCAACGAAGTGCTGATCGAGGAATCGGTGCTCGGCTGGAAGGAATTCGAGATGGAGGTGGTGCGCGACAAGAAGGACAACTGCATCATCATCTGCTCGATCGAGAACATCGACCCGATGGGCGTGCACACCGGCGACTCGATCACCGTCGCGCCGGCGCTGACGCTGACCGACAAGGAATACCAGATCATGCGCGACGCCTCGATCGCGGTGCTGCGCGAGATCGGCGTCGAGACCGGCGGCTCGAACGTGCAGTTCGCCGTCAACCCGGCCGACGGGCGGCTGGTCGTCATCGAGATGAACCCGCGCGTGTCGCGCTCCTCCGCGCTCGCCTCGAAGGCGACCGGCTTTCCGATCGCCAAGGTCGCGGCCAAGCTCGCGGTCGGCTACACGCTCGACGAGATCGCCAACGACATCACCGGCGGCGCGACGCCGGCCTCGTTCGAGCCGACCATCGACTACGTCGTCACCAAGATCCCGCGCTTCGCCTTCGAGAAATTCCCCGGCGCCGACGCCGGTGCTGACCACGTCGATGAAGTCGGTCGGCGAAGCGATGGCGATCGGCCGCACCTTCCAGGAATCGCCTGCAGAAGGCGCTGCGCTCGCTGGAGACCGGCCTGACCGGCCTCGACGAGATCGACGATCGAGGGCTTCGACGCCGCAAGGGCATCGACGACACCGACAACAAGCCGCGATCCGCGCCGCGCTCGGCACGCCGACGCCGGACCGGCTGCTCAAGGTCGCGCAGGCGATGCGGCTTCGGCGCCGACCGACGAACTGATCCACGCGCCTGCCGCATCGATCCCTGGTTCCTGGCGGAGATCCGCGGGCATCGTCGAGACCGAAGCCGAGATCGACGCCAAGGGCCTGCCGGAAACGGCCGGCGCCTTCCGCCGCCTCAAGGCCATGGGCTTTTCCGACGCGCGGCTCGGCCAAGCTCACCGGACTCGACTGCCGAGGCGGTGATGCACAAAGCGCCGCGAGCTCGGCGTGCGGCCGGTGTTCAAGCGCATCGACACCTGCGCCGCCGAGTTCGCCTCGCCCACCGCCTACATGTATTCGACCTACGAGACGCCGTTCGCCGGCACGGTCGCCAACGAGGCGGCGCCCTCCGACAAGAAGAAGGTCATCATCCTCGGCGGCGGGCCGAACCGCATCGGCCAGGGCATCGAGTTCGACTATTGCTGCTGCCACGCCGCCTTCGCGCTCAAGGAGGCCGGCTACGAGACCATCATGGTCAACTGCAATCCGGAGACGGTGTCGACCGACTACGACACCTCCGACCGGCTCTATTTCGAGCCGCTCACGCCGGAAGACGTGCTGGAGATCATCGACACCGAGCGCTCGAACGGCACGCTGCACGGCGTGATCGTGCAGTTCGGCGGGCAGACGCCGCTGAAGCTCGCCGAGCCGCTGGAAAAGGCCAACGTGCCGATCCTCGGCACCTCGCCCGACGCGATCGATCTCGCCGAGGACCGCGACCGCTTCAAGAAGCTGCTCGACAAGCTCAAGCTGCGCCAGCCGCAGAACGGCATCGCCACCTCGCCGGCCGAGGCGCGCGCGATCGCCGACGAGATCGGCTATCCGGTCGTGATCCGCCCGTCCTACGTGCTCGGCGGCCGCGCCATGGAGATCGTGCGCGACGCGCGCGCAGCTCGACCGCTACGTGGCGCAGCTCGCCGGCGATCTCGACCGGCCGAGCGAGCTCGTCGTGTCGAAGAAGAGCCCGCTGCTGATCGACCGCTATCTGTCCGACGCGACCGAGGTCGACGTCGACTGCCTCTGCGACGGCAAGGACACCTTCATCGCCGGCATCATGGAGCACATCGAGGAAGCCGGCATCCATTCCGGCGACTGCGCCTGCGCGCTGCCGCCGCACTCGCTGGACGACAAGACGATCGCCGAGCTGGAGCGGCAGACGCGCGCGCTCGCGCTCGCGCTCAACGTCGGCGGGCTGATGAACGTGCAGTACGCGATCAAGGACGGCGACATCTACGTGCTCGAGGTCAATCCGCGCGCCTCGCGCACGGTGCCGTTCGTCGCCAAGGTGATCGGCATGCCGGTCGCCAAGATCGCGGCGCGCGTCATGGCCGGCGAGAAGCTTTCGGCAGCTTCGAGCCTCAAGCGCACGCGGCCGAAGCACCGCGCGGTGAAGGAAGCCGTGTTCCCCTTCGCGCGCTTCCCCGGCGTCGACACCGTGCTCGGGCCGGAGATGAAGTCGACCGGCGAGGTGATGGGCATCGACGGCTCGTTCGAGATCGCCTTCGCCAAGAGCCAGATCGGCGGCGGCACCAGCCTGCCGCGCAGCGGCACGGTCTTCGTCTCGGTGCAAGGACGCCGACAAGCCGCGCATCCTGCCGGCGGTCAAGCTGCTGGCCTCGCTCGGCTTCAAGATCATCGCCACCTCGGGCACCCAGCGGTATCTGGCGGAACAAGGGCGTCGAGACCGCCAAGATCAACAAGGTGCTGGAGGGCCGGCCGCACATCGTGGATGCCATCAAAAACGGCGGTGTTCAGCTTGTTTTCAACACCACCGAGGGGGCCGCGGCGCTGGCCGACAGCCGTTCCCTGCGCCACGCGGCCCTCTTGCATAAAGTGCCGTACTACACCACTCTTTCAGGGGCCGTCGCCGCGGCGCAGGGCATCAAGGCCTATCTCGAGGGCGACCTCGAGGTGCATGCGCTGCAGAGTTACTTCGGCGGCCGGGACTGAACGCCACAGATCGGCTGGGCGGGCCCGGGCGACGGTGCGAGTGCCGGAAAATCTACGGTCGCGGCATCAGGTAAGGCTGGCCGCGACGGGCTTTTTTGACCGACGCTCGGCTCTGACTCCGGTTTCGCGGGAGACCGTGGCCGGAGTCGAATTACGAGTTGATTGGACTGGAATTTCGAGCGTGAAAGGCGCTTGGCGGCGCGGCTTGCGAGAAATTGTTCGGGCGTCCGCCAGGAGGAGAAGAGACGATGGAAAAGATTCCGATGACGGCCGCCGGCTACACGGCGCTCGAAACCGAGCTCAAGCATTGCCAGCAGGTCGAGCGGCCCGCGCATCATCCAGCAGATCACCGACGCGCGCACGCACGGCGACCTGTCGGAGAACGCCGAATATCACGCCGCCAAGGAAGCGCAGTCGCTCAACGAGGGCCGCATCGCCGAGCTCGAGGACAAGCTGGCGCGCGCCGACGTGATCGACGTCTCGAAGCTGTCGGGCGACACGATCACCTTCGGCGCGACCGTCACGCTGGTCGACGAGGACACCGACGAGAAGAAGGTCTGGCAGATCGTCGGCGAGCCCGAAGCCGACGCCAAGAAGGGCGCGCATCTCGATCACCTCGCCGATCGCGCGCGCGCTGATCGGCAAGACGAAGGGCGAGACCGTCGAGGTCAACACGCCCGGCGGCGCCAAGGCTTACGAGATCAAGAAGATCGAGTGGAAGTAGACCCAACGTCGCTCAGGCGGCGCAATGGACCAGAGCATCCGTTTCTGCACGTCTTCGGACGGGGTGAAGCTCGCCTACGCTGTAACCGGCGATGGGCCGCCGCTGGTGATGTCGGCGACCTGGCTCACCCATCTCGAGCACCAGTGGCGTAGCCTCGCCTGGAAGCCGTGGCTCGAGGCGCTCTCCCGCGACCACAGGCTGCTGCGCTACGATTCACGCGGCTGCGGCCTTTCCGATCGCGACATCGACAACCTGTCATTCGAAACCTGGGTCAAGGATTTCGAGAAGGTGATCGATGCCGCGGGCTTCGGGCGATTTTCCCTGGTGTCGACCTGCTGGGGCGGACCGGTCGCGATCGAATACGCGGCGCGGCATCCCGAGCGGGTCGATCGTCTCGTTCTCTACGGCACCTACGCGCGCGGCCGGCTGCGGCGCAGCGACCAGCCAAAAGAGGTGGAAAAGGCGCGCGTGCTGCTCGACCTCACCCGGCTCGGTTGGGGACAGGAGAACCACGCCTTCCTTCAGGTCTGGGCCAACCACTTCCAGCCCGGCGGCAGCATTGAGCACGTGCGCTCGTGGTGCGACCAGCAGCGTGCGGCGACCTCGGCCGAGATGGCGGTCCGGCTGCTGGGAATCGGCTGGAGCGTCGATGTGAGCGAAGCGGCGCGCAACATCAAATGCCCCGTGCTCGTGATGCATCCCGAGCGCGACGCGGTGGTGCCGATCGACGAAGGGCGCCTGCTGGCGAGCCTCATCCCGGATGCCCGCTTCGTCACGCTCGACAGCGAAAACCATATGCCGCTGGCCGAAGAGCCGGCTTGGGCGCAGCTGGTCGCCGAGATGCGGGCCTTTCTGATGGCGCCGGTCGCCGCCTCCGCCAACAATGCATTGCCGCTCGACCAGCTCACGGCGCGCGAGCGCGCGGTGCTCGACGGCATCGCCAGCGGGCTCGACAATTCCGAGATCGCGGCCGCGCTGAAATTGTCCGAGAAGACCGTGCGCAACCACATCACCCGCATTTTCGACAAGATCGGCGTCGAGCACCGCTACCAGGCAATTGTGCGGGCGCGCGAAGCAGGCCTCGGCATGCACGGCGGCTACTGAGCCGGGACAGCTGTCCCTCATTTTCAGCTGATAAATCGGTGGTTCTCAGGGCCCTCGCCTCAATACGCGCTGTAGCGACGGCACTAGTGTCCGGCCAGGGCGTGCATCACGCAGGCCCATAGCTGGAGGAAAATCCATGCCGAAATTCGTCATCGAGCGAGAACTGACAGGCGCCGGGAAGCTGCCGCGGCAGGAGCTGCAGGCGATCTCGCAGAAATCCTGCAGCGTGCTGCGTGAAATGGGCCCGCAGATCCAATGGGTGCAGAGCTTCGTCACCGACGACAAGATCTACTGCGTCTACATCGCGTCCTGACGAAGAGGCCGTGAAAACGCACGCGCGCAAGGGCGGCTTTCCGGCCAACGTGATCTCACGTGTGCGCACCGTCATCGACCCGACCACGGCCGAGGCGGTGTGACGGCGGGTGCGCGGTGCCAGTCAGCTACTCCTTCTCGATCTTGGCATCGCGCGCGATCTTGTCCCACTTCTGCGTTTCCGCAGCCTGGAATTTGCCGCAACTCGTCGGGCGTGCCCGTTTCGGGCTCGATGCCAGCCGCGAGCAGCTTCGAGGACACGTCCTTGTCGGCGAGCGCTTCACGGAAGGCGGCATTGAGCTTCTCAATGATCGGCATCGGCGTCTTTGCCGGCGCATAGGCCGCAAACCACGCGGTGAGCTCATAGCCTTTGAGCCCGGATTCGTCGATGGTCGGCAGATCGGGCGCAAGCGGCGAACGCTTGAGGCCTGAAACCGCGAATCCCTTGAGCTTGCCGGCGCGCACCGGCGGCAGTGCGGTCGAAACGTCACCGAAGAAAACCGAGATCTGCCCGCCGAGCAGATCGGTCACGACCTGCGGATTGCTCTTGTAGGGAACGTGCAGCATGTCGATGCCCGCCATGGTCTTCAAAAGCTCGGCCGACATGCGGGAAGACGAGGAGCCGGCACCGAAAGTCAGCTTGCCCGGATTTGCCTTGGAGTAGGCAATCAGCTCCCTGAGATTATTGGCCGGCACCGAAGGATTGGCCACCAAAGCAAGCGTAATGGTGCCTAGCTTCGTTATGGGCTCAAAATCGGCGACGGCATCGTAAGGCAGCTTTTTCAGGAGAGCCTGGTTTCCGGCATGCGTTGTATTGGCGGTGATCATGACGGTGTAGCCGTCAGGCACGGAACGCGCGACGGCTTGCGAGGCCGGGATACCATTGCCACCGGCAATGTTCTCGACGACCACGCTGCGTCCGAGCGTCGTCGACATTCGGTGTGCGAGCAATCGGGCCAGCGTGTCGGTCGCACTGCCCGCGGCGAACGGCACGATGAACCTGATGTTCTGTGCCGGATAGGCGCCCTGCGCCCACGCGTGTTCCGCGGCCAGCAGGACGATCGCTGCGACCACGCTTGCAATGATCTTTCTCATTGGCCTCTCCCTCTAAACGGATTGTTTCTGCCCCGCGCGTGCGGATTGCGGCTCGCACGGCGCGATGTCGATTGCGAGGTCGAGCAGCAGGAAAGACAGCGATTTGCCATGGCCGTCGAGGCCGAGGCTGGCATTGACGCCCCCTTCAAGCACGTCATCGAGCACGAAGTTGAAGGCGCCGAGTTTCGGCAAGTCGAAACGCACGACGCGAGTCGGTTTGCGCGCCGCGAACGCCGCGGCGACTCGTTCGGCCGTCACCTTCGCGGCCACCGTCGCAAAGTGTGCCGGATCGCGGCAGACCAGCGCGATGTTGAGCCGGTCGCCTTTGTCACCGGAGCGCGCATTGGCGATCTCATGGAGACGAACCGTGCGCTTCATGCCGGATGCTCCTAACAAAGTGACGCGGGTTTCGGCATAGCGGCGTTCGACGAGGCATGCCGCACTCGCGAGCCTCGGCGTCGCGCGCCGGCGAACGCCAGCACCACCCGCAGGGCCGGCGCAATAGAGCGCCTCGACCTCGTCGAGCAGCATCTCGATCTGAGCCGCATCGGCCGACTGCGCGGAAAATCGCAGGCGTATGTCTTCGGATTCCGATGCGCAAATCGGGCGCAACCGAGCTATTGCCGAGCACGCTCACTGCGCCGATCGCATCGACACGTATGAAAAGGCCTGGGGCACGCCGCCGCATACGCTCGCAAATAACTTCGGCCGCCAATCCGGCGCGGGCCGCAGCATTGATGCCGGCGTAGGAAATTTCGGCCTCGCCGAGGATGCCGCCGTCGACGCAGACCGTGGCCTTGAGCATTTCCGGCGCCGGCTTGCCGCGGGCGCCCGCCACGCGCACACGATCCTTGCCGATCGCGATCACATCGACGCTGGTGAGATCGAGCACGACATCGGGCGCAAAATAGGCCGCCGGATCGTGAATCTCGTAGAGCAGTTGTTCGATAACTGTCAGCCGGTTGACCACGCCGCCGGTGCCGGCCGGCTTGGTGATGACGATGTCACCATCGGCCTCGATCTCCGCGATCGGGTATCCGATTCGGCAAGGCCGGGGACGTCCTTGTAGCCAGGGTCGGCAAAATATCCGCCCGTCACCTGCGCGCCGCATTCGAGCAGATGTCCGGCGAGCGTGCCGGCGGCGAGGCGATCCCAGTCGTCGGCACGCCAGCGGAACGCATGCAGCAACGGACCGAGCGCGAGCGCGGAATCGGCAACCCGTCCGGTCACAACGATATCGGCGTTCTGGTCGAGCGCCTGCGCGATCGGCTGCGCGCCGAGATAGAGGTTGGCGGAGATGACGTCGCGTGCCTGCGCCAGAATTTTGCCGCCGGTTTCACGCCTCGCGAGCTCGCTCGCGGAAAGCCGGCCGCTGAGGTCATCACCCTCGACGATCGCGATACGCGGCAGTGGCAGGCCGAGCGATCGCGCCATCTCGGCGATGCGCCGCGCTGCAGCCGGAGGATTGGCGGCGCCAAAATTGCCCACGATCCTGATACCCGCCGCAAGACATTGCTTGAGCACCGGCGTCAGCAAGCGGTCGAGCGCAGGACTGTAGCCGCGCGCCGGATCTTTCCGACGCTCCAGCTGGCAAAGGGCCAGCGTACGCTCCGCAAGAGTCTCATACATCAGAAAGCGCGGGCCTGAATGTGTGGCCAGCGCCTCGACGACCGGAACTCCTGCATCGCTGCGGTCGCCCGCAAACCCCGCCGCCGACCCTATGAAAACTTTGGTGTCCATCAGACACCATCCGCACGCAGATCACGCAGCGGCCACAAGAAGCACGAGCGTGTTGCCAGTCAGCCGTTGATTTCCATCGGCACCATCGCCGCGTCCTTCGAATTGCGCAGCGTGAGCGAAGTCTTAACGTTGCGCACGTTCGGCGCGGCGGTGAGCTTCTCGACGAAGGCCTGGAAGGTCTTCAGGTCGGGCGCGACGCACTTGAGCACGAAGTCGATCTCGCCCGAGAGCATCCAGCACTCGCGCACCAAAGGCTGCGCGCGCACGAAGTTTTCGAAGGCGACGAGATCCGCTTCGGCCTGGCTCGACAGATGCACCATGGCGAAGACCGTTACCTCGTAGCCGAGCTTTTTCTCGTCGAGCAGCGCGCGGTAGCCCTTGATGTAGCCCGCCTCCTCCAGCGCGCGGACGCGGCGCAGGCAGGGCGGCGCCGAAATGCCGACGCGGCTCGCCAACTCCACGTTGGTGATGCGGCCATCCTCCTGCAGCTCCTTGAGGATCTTGCGGTCGATGGCGTCGAGGCGGGCGGGCACAAGGCACTCCACAAACGGACGGCCGGATCGGCCATGAACCATTCATACCGCGAAATATTATTTCGCGAAACAATATTGCGCGCTCCTGAGATCGTGATGACCGCGGACAGCCGGGACTGTGGGTGCGACGGGTTGCGTATCTTGCATAGCTCGACGCGAAGCCATACATCCTGCTCCAGCAAAAGAGCCGGCCACGGTCCGGCCACCGCGGGCCACAAGCGCTCGAAAGCGCCCGCCAGGGGGGCGTGCGAGAACATGACAAAGACCACCCACGCTAAAGTCGTGATCGTTGGCTCGGGCCCGGCCGGGTACACGGCCGCCATTTATGCCGCGCGCGCAATGCTGGAGCCGGTCCTGATTCAGGGCGTGCAGCCCGGCGGCCAGCTCACGATCACCACCGACGTCGAGAACTATCCCGGCTTCGCCGACGTCATCCAGGGCCCCTGGCTCATGGAGCAGATGCAGGCGCAGGCCGAGCATGTCGGCACCCGCATCGTCACCGACCACGTCAACAAAGTGGAATTGTCGCAGCGGCCCTTCAAGCTGATCTGCGATTCCGGCGACGTCTATCTCGCCGACGCGCTCATCATCGCGACCGGCGCGCAGGCGCGCTGGCTCGATCTGCCCTCGGAGCAGAAATTCAAAGGCTATGGCGTGTCGGCCTGCGCGACCTGCGACGGCTTCTTCTATCGCAACAAGGAAGTGATCGTGGTCGGCGGCGGCAATACCGCGGTCGAAGAGGCGCTGTTCCTCACCAATTTCGCCTCCAAGGTCACGGTCGTGCACCGGCGCGACGCGTTCCGCGCCGAAAAGATCCTGCAGGACCGGCTGTTCAAGCACCCCAAGATCGAGGTGATCTGGGACAGCGTGCTGGAAGACGTCACCGGCACCGAGAACCCGCTCAAGGTGAGCGGCGTGAAGCTCAAGAACATAAAGACCGGCGCGATCACCGAACGGAAGGTCGACGGCGTGTTCATCGCGATCGGCCATCAGCCGGCCTCTGAGCTGTTCGCCGGCCAGGTGCAAGATGAAGCCGTCCGGCTACATCGTGACAGAGGGACATTCCACGGCGACATCGGTGCCGGGCGTCTTCGCGGCCGGCGACGTAACCGACGATATCTACCGTCAGGCGGTGACCGCTGCCGGGCAAGGCTGCATGGCCGCGCTCGAAGCGGAGAAATTCCTGGCCGCGCACGAGCATCGCCGCGCGGCGGCGGAGTAGATCCATGGGCGCACCCAACACCTCGATGGATTGGGACAAGCTGAAGGTGTTTCACGCCGCGGCGGAAGCGGGCTCGTTCACCCATGCCGGCGAACGGCTCGGGCTCTCGCAATCGGCCGTGTCCCGGCAGGTTTCCGCGCTCGAAGGCGAGCTTTCGGTGTCACTCTTTCATCGTCACGCGCGCGGGCTGATCCTCACCGAGCAGGGCGAGCTGCTTTACCGCACGGCGCACGAAGTCTTCATGAAGCTCGAGGCGGCGCGCACCAAGCTGACCGACAGCCGCGAGCGGCCGAACGGCGAGCTCAAGGTGTCGACCACGCCGGGCATCGGCGTGCACTGGCTCACGCCGCGGCTCGGCGAATTCCTCGACCTTTATCCCGACATCCACATCACGCTGATCACGACCGATGAGGAGCTCGATCTGGCGATGCGCGAGGCCGACGTCGCCATCCGCCTGCGCCAGCCGACACAGCCGGACCTGATCCAGCGCAAGCTGTTCTCGGTGCATTCCCATGCTTATGCGTCGCCGGACTACCTCAAGCGCTTCGGCACGCCGCGCACGCACGATGACCTCGACAAGCACCGTATCGTCCTTCTCGGCGGCGGCGTCGTTCCGGCGCATCTGCAGAACCGACGATGGCTGCTCGAGATCGGCCGCGACGGCAAAGGTCCGCGCACGCCACATCTGACCGTGACCAACGTGCTCGGCGTGTTGCGCGCGTGTCAGCGCGGACTCGGGGTCGCGATGCTGCCGGACTATCTGGTGGAAGAAAACGGCGGGCTGGTGCAGCTTTTCGGCGAGGCCGACACGCTCGCGATGGACGCCTATTTCGTCTATCCGGAGGAACTCAAGTCAGTCGCGCGCATCCAGGTTTTCCGCGACTTCCTCGTCGCCAACGCACAGCGCTGGCATTTTTAGCTTTATTCAACATCTCGTGTTTCGGCTGACGAAAACCGCAGCCGTCCGCCATTTCATTGGACATCAAACGATTTGCGACTTCGCATGGCTGGCATGCGGCCATCGGCGTTGATGCTGAGCGCCGACGTTCGCATACTTACGTACTCGCTGTTGCGCCGGATGCGTATCCTCCCAGAATCACCGGTGCGCAGCTTGTTCCCCTCTGGAAGATGTTGCCGGCCCCCACGCCGGCAAATACTGAAACCGGGCCCCATTCGGGGCCCGGTTTTTTCTGGCGCGCACGGATTGCGGCGCACGGTCCGGTCGTGTATCCGCCTGGCCGGCCACAAGGCGTGGCCGCGGTATCTCGACACGGCACGGCATCACGCCGTTGTCATGCCGCACCCCTACATTTCGGCCATAAACGTGCCTCACGTAAAAGTCATGGGTATAACCGGTGAAATGGCAGCGGCGGAAGCGCCCGCCGGACGCGCAGATTGCCATACGTTGATTCTAGGCCTCAGCCTGAAAAGCTGCGGCAAATCGGGGGTATCATCAGCTGGCCGTGCAAATTAGCCACACTACCCAATTGTTCGGCTTGAACTATTGGGAAAAACGTAACTCGCTAAGGACTATCAGTTAGACTGGCCGGGACATATAAAGGGCCCGCCTGCCCTGTGACAGCTTTGGGAGAAAAGTGGTGAAAAGTCCTCGATTTAGCGCCTGCTGGCCTCGACGGCCGTAGCGCTCGTTTTGGCCGTGTCCAGCCATGCAGGCCTGGCGCAGCAAGCCGACAAGGCCGCCGAGGCAGTCGGTCCCGATGCCGGACACCACGCTCCCCCCGCCGCTGACGATGAAGGACATCGAAAAGCCGGCCGCCCAAGCGGCGCCCGCTCCGATCGTGAAGGATGAGCCGAAACAGACCGCCACCACGCCGGCGGCTGAACCGGCCAAGGCCGCGCCGACGGCGACTGCCGGCAGTGAAATTGGCGACAAGCTTGCGCGAGTTGATCACCAGCAAGCAGTTTGACCGGCTGGTGCCGCGAAAGGCTGATCGCGCGGGGATCGAGGCCTATTACAGCGGCCGCAACTATGCGCCGCTGTGGGTGACCAACAACGCGATCAACGACCGCGCCAAGTCAGCCGCCGCCTATCTTGCGCAGGTGGACGCGGTCGGTCTCGACCCGAACGACTATCTGGTTCCGAATTTCAAGTCCGGGAGCAGCCTGGACGCGCTGGCTGAGGACGAGCTCAAACTGACGCTCTCCGCGCTGACGTTTGCGCGCCACGCGGAGATCGGCCGCATCCATTTCACCCGCGTCGGCGCCGACATCCAGTACGATCTGGTTCCGCCCGATCCGGCGTCCGTTCTGGCAAAGCTCGCAGACGGCAGCGATGCCGGCAAAGTTCTCGACAGCTACAATCCGCCCCAGCCGGAATTCAAGGCGCTGAGGGATAAGCTTGCGGAATTGCGCAAGGGCACGCTCGACACCGGCCCCAAGGCGGAAGCAAAGCCTGACAAGCCGCGCGTTCACGTGGCTGACGGCAAGATCCTGCGCCCGGGCATGAAAGACGCGCGCGTCGTGGCGTTGCGCAAGCGGCTCGACATTGCGGGCGACAAGGACAACCCACTTTACGACGATGCGGTGCGCGACGCGGTCAAGACATTCCAGACGGAAAGCGAACTGGAGGTCGACGGCAATCTCGGCCCGAACACGACGCGCGCCCTCAATGGCGAGCAAAAAGAAGTGCGTCGCCCGAGCCACAATCCGATCGATACCATCCTCGTGAACATGGAGCGCTGGCGCTGGCTGCCGCGCGATCTCGGCAACCCGCATGTCGTCGTGAATGTCCCCGACTACACGCTGACGCTCTACAACGACGGCAAGGTGTACTGGCACACCCGCATCGTCGTCGGTAAGCCGAACCTGGCGACGCCGATGGTCAGCGCCGAGATGAAATTCATCACGGTCAATCCGACCTGGAACGTTCCGCCCTCGATCATCGAGAAGGAATATCTGCCGGCGCTCGAGCAGGATCCGCAGGCGCTGGAGCGCATCGGCCTCAAGCTGACGCAGGATGCCGACGGCACGATCCATATTTCGCAGCCGCCCGGCGCCGGCAACGCGCTCGGCCGCATCCGCTTCAATTTCCCGAACAAGTTCCTCGTCTATCAGCACGACACGCCCGACAAATACCTGTTCGCGCGTGAAAAGCGCGCCTACAGCCACGGCTGCATGCGCGTGCAAAATCCGCTGACCTATGGCGAGAAGCTGCTGTCGCTGGTGCTCCCGAAAGAGCGCTACACCGAAGCGAAACTTGAAAGCATGTTCGGCGGCAGCGAGATCAACATCAACTTCCCGAAATTCATCCCGGTGCATCTGACCTACCAGACCGCCTTCGTGGATGACGCCGGCAAGCTGCAGCTGCGCGAAGACGTCTACGGCCGCGACGCCAAGATGCTCGCGATCCTCAAGAGCAGCGAACGCAAGGTCGCCGATCTCGGCGGTCGAGCGCGCGCCCAACACGTCGTCCAAGCCGGTTCGCATGCCGGTCGGAACGTACGGCGGCCCGAGCGGCGGCTACAGCTATGGCGGCGGCAATAACTTCTTCGACTGGCTGTTCAGCCCACCGCAGGGGCGTCCCTACCCGCCGCGCGCGGTGCCGACCTCTCCGCGCAGCAACGGCAACGGCCGTTACAGCTCGCGCTAGATCGGCGAAGAGACTCTCAAACAGAAGACGCCGGCGCATCACGCCGGCGTTTTCTTTTCGCGGCACGTTGAGGAAGTGGTACAGGCGGGTGGACTTGAACCACCGACCTCTGGTTCCACAGACCAGCGCTCTAACCAACTGAGCTACGCCTGCACAGGCAGCCGGCTTTTATCGAAGCCGATCCAAGCGGCCGGAACCTAGGTGCCGCCCGCCTTTTTGGCAAGCGCTCCCGGCCAATGGGCAAAACAAAAGCCCGGACATTTCGGTCCGGGCCTTGAACGTGTATTTGTCCAGAGACGACGCGAGCTCAGGCCGCCTTGTTCACGGCATTGGTGAATGCGCCTTTGATCGGCTCGGCGGTTTCAGTCGCCACTTTCTGCGCGTGCTCGGACAGGTCCTTGGTCTGAGCGACGAGGGTATCGAACTGCTTGCGCAGGATAGGCGCTATAGAGCTCGACGACTTCCGAATACGACTTGGCGTTCATCATCTCGCTCATCAGATCGAAGGCCGCGTCGCTGTTGGCGCGCGTGGTTTCGATCAGCTTGAGGCCGTAGCTCGCACAGCCCTTGGTGGCCGTGGAATACGTGTCCTCGAAGACATCGGTCGCCTCTTCCGCGACGGTCTTGACCTTCTCGTAGTTCTCTCTGGCCTGGGCGATGCCCTTTTCGGCAAATTCGCGGAACGCAGTCGGGATTTCGAATTTCGGCATTTCAAAGCGGGGCATTTCGAACTTCGGCAATTCAGAGCCGGTTGCACCGATAGCGACCGGTTTCGGCTTGCCTTTCGACGTGGTGGCGGAAGTAGTTTCGGCCATAGCAATCATCCTTGACTAAGGAGGGCCCCTCGATTGATCGGACCATTCGCCCTCCGCAAATCGGTCCTTACTGATGCAAATCCGCCGGCCGACGCAGAACGAACAAATGCCTGACGGAACGTGGGGGCCTTGTACTCTCATTTTTGGTGCATTGCAATAAAAAATATTGCATCGCACAAAATGGCCATAAAAGCCCTTCCCGGCTCCGCCGGGACCCGGAACCAGCCTGCGTTAACGCTACCGGCGCTTGGCGTTGGATGGCGCCCGCCGATGCGTGGACGCACATCACCGGCAGCCCTATTAAGTCTTTATTAGCCGTAATTATTGCGACACAGGGATGACGGATCCGACGCCGCAGCTTGCAATTCTCCGTGACCCGCAACTCGCGGCGCACGCGCTCGCTCCGGCGCCGGTATGGCTGTGGAGCCCGGATGCCGACCGCATCCTTTGGGCCAACCCCGCAGGCGCTGCGATCTTCGACGCGGCCTCGCCCCGCGATGCTCGCACTGCTGCGCTTCGACGCACGTCACTCGGCATCCGTTCAGGTCGCCCGCCTGTCGGGCACGCTCCCGCATGGCGGCGCTCCGCGACTGGAGAGGCTGCGCGGCTTTGGCGCGAGCATCGGCGCAACCATTGTCTGTCTGTGCTCGCGTGTCGCGCTCGCCGACAACAGCGCCGCGATCCTGATCGCGTCCGCCGAACGAGCCGGAAGAGCTCTTGCCCTCCCGGATCGGGCAACGCGATTGCTGCGCGATTTCGGCCCGGCCGCGGCGATCTTCACCGCGGATGGCGAAATCATCGCCGCGCAGCCCGCAGCAATCGAGCGGATGGGGAACCAACGCGATCTCGTTGCACTCGGCGCCGAAAAACTTGCGCGAGAGGCCAGCCTGAACGACATGGCAGAAGGCGAGATCCGGGCCGGTCATATCACCATGATCAAGCTCGGCGCGGGCTCGACCTTCGCATTGCTTGTTGTCTTCACCGAACCGGCAGACGCCGCGCGTTCCGGCGCACGCACGAATGCGGTTGCGGACACTCCGAAAATATCGAATCCCGTTGAACTGCAGCTTCAACCGCGTCCGTTCCGTTTCGTCTGGCAAACCGACGCCGAGACGCGCTTCACGCTGACAAGCCAGGAATTCGTCGATCTGCTGGGCTCGAAATCGGCCGCCGTGCTCGGCCGCAGCTGGGCCGAGATCGCCAAGACATTGACGCTCGATCCATCCGGAGAGATCGCAAACGCGCTGTCCAGGCACGAGACCTTCAGCGGCATCGAGACGGCTTGGCCAGTCGACGGACTCGACCAGCCTCTCACGGTTGAGATGTCGGGCCTGCCAATGTTCGACAGCGAGCGCCGTTTTGGCGGATTTCGCGGCTTCGGTTTGTGCCGCGACGTGGAACGACTCAAGGACTTGCGGAGCCGAAGGCTCGCGCAGAACCCGACCGCGCCCAGCGAGCCGGCCAAAGTGCTGGCTTTTCCGGCACCGCCGCCCGCACCGACGGGACCGGCTCTCAGCCCCAAAGAGCACAGCGCCTTTCAGGAGCTTGCGCGCGAGCTGAGCGAACGCCTGCGCAAGACATCGGGCAAATCCAGCGCCGCTGTTCCGCCCGAACCCGCCGAGCCCGTTGCAGCCCCGGTCGAGGCGCCGCAAGCGACGCCTAAGCCGGCGCGCGACACGCTGGAAGATCGTTCGATCTTCGATCGCCTGCCGACCGGCATCTTGATCTATCGGCTCAACAGCCTGATTTACGCAAATCGCGCCTTCCTCGACTGGACCGGGTATTCGACCCTGGATGAGCTGACCGAAGCCGGCGGCCTCGACAGCCTGTTCATCGAGCCCAAGAAAGAGGCCACAAAGGACGCCGGCGCGGCCAAGTCGCTGACGATCGCGACGAGCAACGGCAAGCAGAAGCCGGTCGAAGGGCGCTTGTTCAGCGTGACATGGAGCGGCGAGAGCGCGCTCGCTTTGATGATCGATACGCAACCAGCTGCGGGCGGCAAGCAGGCCGAGGCATCGCCGCAGCGGGGCGAGGAGGAGATCCGCGAACTCAGGGCAATTCTGGACACCGCGACCGACGGTGTTTTGATTCTGAACAGCAGCGGCCGCGTGCTCTCCGGCAATCGCAGCGCGCAGGCGCTTTTCGGTTACGATGCGGGCGAACTGGGAGCACTTTCGCTCAGCGATCTGCTGGTTCCGGAATCCCACCGCCCGGTGCTCGAGCATCTCGAGCGGCTTGCGCGGCGCGACGGCGTCGATTTACTCGGCGCCGGCTGCGAAGCGATCGGCCGCGTGCGCCAGGGCGGCCTTGTCCCGCTGCATATCACGATCGGGCGCATCGAGGACGGCGAGAAACTTTGCGCGGTATTGCGCGACATCACCGCCTGGAAGCGCAGCGAAGAAGAATTGATCAACGCCAGGCGCGCGGCCGAGAAGGCATCCACGGCGAAGTCCGAATTTCTTGCCAAGATCAGCCACGAAATCCGCACCCCGCTCAATGCCATCATCGGCTTTTCCGAAGTGATGATGGACGAACGTTTCGGCCCGATCGGCAACGAACGCTACCGGCAATATCTCAAGGACATCCACGCCTCGGGCGGGCATCTTATTTCGCTCCTCAACGATTTGCTCGATCTGTCGAAGATCGAGGCCGGAAAGCTCGAGCTCACTTTCGTGAGCGTCAATCTCAACGATCTCGTGCAGCAATGCGTGGCGATCATGCAGCAGCAGGCGAATCGGGAACGCGTGATCATCCGCACGTCGCTGCATGCCAACCTGCCGCAGATCGTCGCCGACGCACGCGCGATGCGCCAGATCATGCTCAACCTGTTGTCGAATTCGATCAAATTCACCGGCGCCGGCGGGCAGGTGATCATTTCGACCGCGCAGACCGACGACCATGAGGTCGTGCTGCGCGTCCGCGACACCGGCTCCGGCATGAGCGAAAAGGAATTGCAGATCGCGCTCGAGCCGTTCCGGCAGGTCCCGACCGTCACGCATTGGGACGCCGGCGGAACCGGGCTCGGCCTGCCGATCACCAAGGCACTTGCGGAAGCAAATCAGGCGTACTTCCGGATAACCAGCCGGGTCGATGACGGCACGCTCGCCGAAGTGATTTTTCCCGCCACCCGCGTGCTGGCGCAGTAAATCCAAAATCGGTTAGGCTCTCGTCATGGGCCGCCTGTTCCGCTGCATCGCATTCGCGTTGGTGCTCGCGAACACGCCCGCTATTGCGCCGGTCCGCGCGGCCGAGCCGGTCGACCTGCTGCTGGTTCTTGCGGCGGACGTCTCGCGCAGCGTCGACAGCCAGAAATTTCAGCTGCAGCGCGAAGGCTATGCCGCGGCAATGGCCAATCCCCGCGTCTTGGATGCCATCCGGTCCGGCCGTCATGGACGCATCGGCGTCTTGTTTCTCGAATGGTCGGGCTTCGGCAGCCAGAAGGTCGTCATCGACTGGATGATGATCGATGGGCCAAAAGCGGCGCAGGCCTTCGGCGACCGGCTGCTCGAGTTGCCGCGGTCTTTCGCGGACCGGACTTCAATCAGCGGCGGTATCGATGCGGCTGTCGCCGAACTTGCGCGCGCGCCGTTCAGCCGCCGACCGGCGCACGATCGACGTTTCAGGCGACGGAACGAACAATGCGGGCCGTGACATCGGCCAGGCGCGGGACGAGGCGCTCGCCCTCGGCATTACAATCAACGGCTTGGCGATTCTCAGCGAGACGCCGTTGCCCTGGAATCCCGAGCACACCAACCCGGCCGGCGGTCTCACCAAATACTACCGTGACAACGTCATCGGCGGCCCCGGCAGTTTCGTGATCGAGGCCAAGGATTTCAGCTCGTTCGGACAGGCCATCATCAAGAAAATGATCGCCGAAATTGCCGATGCGCGCGGCAACCCCGTGACGGCAGCCCAGTAAGTTTAACCGGGCCCAGCCATGAAAGGGTCACAGAGGCTATCCAAGGTTGGTCCTAGCGGACCCGATGCTATAGTCCGCCGGCGCCTGACGCCGAAGCAACCGGAAACCTCCATTTGACAGCCGCAACCGGCTTGAAACGCCTGGGGATTATCCTGCTCGCCGTGATGGCGGGCGGGCTGCTCGTTCTTACGACAGCCGGATACCTGATTTCCGCCGATACCGTGCGCCAGCAAGTCCTCGGCGAGATCCGGGGGGTGACCGGGCTCGAGCCCGTCCTGCGCGGGAAAGCCAGCGTTTCGCTGTTTCCGACCGGGAGCGTCAGCTTCGACGATGTGATCCTGGGCGATGCCAAACAGCCTGCGCTTGTTGCCGAGCGGTTGACCGCGCGCCTGCGATTTTTTCCGTTGCTGATCGGCCGGGTCGAAATCGCCGACGTCACACTGGACCGGCCGAATATCTCGGTCGAACTACGTCCGAACGGCCAATCCAATTGGTCGGGATTGATCGAGGCGCTCACGCGCAGCCAATCGACGGCGCAGCGGCTCGCAGCGTTCTCCGAAATGCGCATCGAGGGCGGCACCATCGCGATCCGCGACGAGGCGCGCAAGATCACCGAAACCCTGTCGGGCGTCGAATTCTCGCTGGCGTGGCCTTCGATTTCCAAAAGCTTTGGCGCCACCGGACGATTCATCTGGCGCGACGCACCGATGGACGCCAGCCTGACGCTCGCCGATTTTCCGTCCGTGCTGGCGGGCAACCGCAGCGGCGTGAAACTGCGCGTCTCCGGCACGCCGATGAAGGCGGCATTTGAAGGCGCAATCAGCCTCAAGCCGACACTCAAGATCGAAGGCACGCTCGCCGCCGATGCCGCTTCATTGCGCAATGCGCTGGTGTGGGCCGGGCAAAAGCCGCCGCCCGGCGGCGGCTTCGGCCGTTTCGCAATCAAGGCGCGGACCAACGTCGTCGCCGGCACCATCAGCCTGTCGAGCGTCAATGTCGAACTCGACGGCAACGCCGCCGAAGGCGTGCTCACCTTTGCCGCCGACGGACGCCAGACTCTGCAGGGCACGCTCGCCGCCGACACGCTCGACCTGACCCCTTATGTTTCGACCGTCCGTTTGCTGACCACCAATGAGCGCTCGTGGAGCAGCGGCCGCATCACGCTCGAGGGTCTTGCGAGTCTCGACGTCGATCTGCGGCTGTCGGCCGCGAACGTCGTCGTGTCCAACGCCAAGCTCGGCCGCACCGCGATAGCGGCGAATCTGCGCGGCGGACATCTGGTCGTCACGGTCGGCGAGGCGCAGGCCTATGGCGGCGTGATCAAAGGTTCGCTGGCGTTTGCCGAATTTGATCAGGGCGTCGAGGTGAAATCGCAGCTGCAATTCACCGACGTGGACCTTGAGACATGCCTGGGGCAATTGTTCGGCCTGCGGCGGCTTGAGGGCAAAGGCAGCATGTCGCTCAACGTCGAAGGCACAGGCAATAGCGTGCTGGCTGTGACCCGGACATTGAACGGAACCGCTACTTTGACCGGAACGAACGGGGCGCTTGCGGGTCTCAATGTCGAACAGTTGCTGCGCCGTCTCGAGCGGCGGCCACTTTCGGGCGGCGGCGAATTCCGCACCGGACGCACGCCTTACGAAAAAATCGCCATCGCGCTCAAGATCGCGAAGGGCACGGTCACCGTCGACGACGTGACCATCGAGGGCGCCGCGGTCAAGCTGGCGCTGGCCGGAACGGCGTCGATCCCGGAGCGCGAGCTCGATCTCAAGGGCACGGCCGCGCTTGTGGCGCCGCCACGGCCGGGTGCGACGGCCTTCGAGCTGCCCTTTATCGTGCAAGGATCGTGGGACGACCCGATCATGCTGCCTGACCCGGAAGCGCTGATCCGGCGTTCGGGCGCTGCCGCGCCGCTGTCCAGGGCGTTACAGGAGCGCAACGCGCGGGATTCCGTGCGCCGTGCCATCGAGCGCCTGACCGGCGGCACGCCACCCTCGGGCACGATTCCGGCGGCCGACCAGACGGCCGCGCCGGAAACGCAACAAAAGGCTGAATAACGGCCTTCAGCGGCGAGTGCCGTCAGCCCCGCCTTCGACTATCATTCTGCCTGAGACGAATCACCCGCCGATCCCTGCGGGCATGATGGGCCGTGGATGCTGAACCCTCTCTTTCGGACCCTGGTCAAGGTCGTCGTCGCCTCACTGATCGTCGGCACCGTCCTTGCCCATTTCGGGATCACGGCCGAACAGATCATCCGTGAGCTCGGGCTGTCGACGGAGCGCATCGAGGACTATGCGCGGCAAGGCATCGCCTGGGCATGGCCAAACCTGCTGCTCGGCTCGATGATCATCATACCGGTCTGGTTTGTCGTCTTCCTGTTCCGCCCGCCGGGCAAACGCAGCAGCGATTAGCGCGCCTAGACCTGCGCTCCCAGCGCCGCCCGCTCGCGCTGGCTCGCGCCTCTTTTGATCATCAGCGAGGATATGACCGTGCCGAGCGCGACAACCGCGATCATGATGGTGCAGATCGCGTTGATTTCCGGTTTCACCCCCAACCGCACTTCCGAATAGATGCGAATGGGCAATGTCGTTGCCCCCGGCCCGGTCGTGAAGCTGGCGATCACGAGATCATCGAGCGACAGCGAGAAGGCGAGCATCCATCCGGCGGCGATCGCGGGAGCGATCAGCGGCAGCGTGATCGTCATGAACGTCCTGAAGCGGCGGACAGCCGAGATCCATCGCCGCCTCCTCGAGGCTTCGATCGAAGCCGATCAGCCGCGATTGCACGATCACGGTGACGAAGCATGTCGTCAGCGTCGTATGAGCGATGACGACCGTCCAGAAGCCGCGGTCAACATTGAGCGCGACGAACAGCAGCAGCAGCGACAGCCCGGTGATCACTTCCGGCATCACCAGCGGGGCATAGACCATGCCGGAAAACAGCAGCCGCCCGCGAAACCGTCCCATGCGCGTCAGGGAAACGGCCGCCAGCGTGCCAAGCACGGTTGCGGCGGTTGCCGACAGGAAGGCGACACGGAAGCTGATCCAGGCGGCGCTGAGAATCGCCTCGTCGTTCAGCAGCTCGCGATACCATACGAGCGACCACCCACCCCAGACCGTGACAAGCCGCGAGGCATTGAACGAGTAGATCACCAGGATGACGATCGGCAGATAGAGAAACGCAAGCCCCAGGGCCACCGAGACGACGTTGAATGGAGACGGTCCGCGTTTCATGTCCGCCCTCCTTCGAGCGACCGCTGCTGCAGGCGCTCGTAGAACAGGATCGGCACCAGCAGCAGGCCGAGCAGAGCGATCGCGATCGCCGATGCGACCGGCCAATCGCGATTTGAGAAGAACTCGATCCACAATGTCTGGCCGATCATCTGCGATTCCGAGCCGCCGAGCAGATCCGGAATGACGAACTCGCCGACGATCGGAATGAACGAGAGCAGCGCACCCGCCGCAACGCCCGGAAGCGACAGCGGGAACGTGATCAGCCAGAACGCTTTCCACGCCGGACAGCCAAGGTCGGACGCTGCTTCCAGCAGCGACTCGTCCATTTTTTCGAGGCTCGCGTAGAGCGGCAGCACCATGAACGGCAGGTAGGAATAGACGATGCCGATATAGATCGCGGTGTCGGAGGACAGCCACGCGGCAGGCGCGTCGATGATGTGCAGCCGCATGAGGACGTCGTTGAGCAACCCATCACGCTGCAGGATATTGATCCACGCATAGATGCGGATCAGGAACGACGTCCAGAACGGCAGCACGACCGCCATGACCAGCATGGGCTGCCAGGCCTTCGGTGCGCGGGCCATCCCATAGGCGATCGGATAGCCGAGCGCGAAGAGAAGCGACGGTGGAGATCGCGGCCACCTGCAGGCTTTTGAAGTACGACAGCAGGTAAAGGGAATCGGATGCGAGCAACCCGAACGAGTCCAGCGAGAGTTGCGCTGCGAATGTCCTTCAGCCCCTGCCAGCCCGCCGCAAGATCAAGCACCGGCATATAGGGCGGCTGCGCCAGCACCGACTGCGACAGGCTGATCTTGAGCACGATGACGAACGGCGCAAGGAAGAAGATCGCCAGCCAAAGGTACGGCAGCAGGACGACCATCCGCCTGCCCCAGTCTCGCGATGTCCGCTCGCCCTGCATGGCTAGCCCGTCAGAACAATGCCGGCGTCCGGCGGCCACGACAGCCAGACGGCATCGCCTTCGGCGTATGGCGCGCGGCCGCGCGCATTGACGTTGGCGATTGCGACTTTCATCAGCGAACCGTCGGCGAGACGAACCTTGTAGGCCGACATCTCGCCGCGATAGCCGATCTCGAAAATGGTGCCGGCCACGGCGTTCTTCTCGCCCGCCGGCCGGTGCGCCGCTCATACTGATCTTTTCCGGCCGCAGCGCCAGCCACACCGTTTTGCCGGCGCCTGCAGCGCGATCGGCGACCGCGAACGGCCCCAACGCGCTATCGACCGCGCCGGTCGCAGTCGTCCGCGCCTTCGATGATCGTCACTTCGCCGATGAAATCGGCGACCCAGCGCGAATTGGGCTGCTCGTAGATTTCGGTGGGCGTCGCCACCTGCATCAGGCGGCCCTGATTCATCACCGCGATGCGGTCGGCGACGATCATCGCCTCTTCCTGGTCATGGGTGACGATGACAAAGGTCGTGCCGAGCTTGCGCTGCAGCTCCATCAGCTCGAACTGCGTCTCGGCGCGCAGCTTCTTGTCGAGCGCGGCAAGCGGCTCGTCGAGCAGCAGCACGCGCGGCCGCTTGATCAAGGAGCGGGCAAGCGCCACGCGCTGGCGCTGGCCGCCCGACAGCTGGTGAATCTTGCGCCCGCCGAAGCCCTGCAGCCGGATGAGATCGAGCATCTCGGCGACGCGCGCGGCGATTTCCTCGCGTCCCACGTCCTCCTGGCGCAATCCGAAGGCGATGTTGCCTTCGACCGTGAGGTGCGGAAACAGCGCGTAGCTCTGGAACATCATGTTCACCGGCCGCCGGTGCGGCGGCACCGGCACGATGTCCTCTCCGCCGAGAAAGATGCGCCCTTCGCTCGGCGTCTCGAAGCCGGCGAGCATGCGCAGCAACGTCGTCTTGCCGCAGCCGGACGGGCCGAGCAGCGCGAAGAATTCGCCCTGCGCAATTTCCAGGGTAAGCGTTTCGACCGCGGCCACGGCACCGAAGCGCTTGCTGACCGCCTCGAAGCGGATCAGCGGCTTTCTATCGCCCGTGTTCTGGTCTTCGCCGCCGCTCGCCATCGATTCCCCGTTCGCGGCGCACACGCTAGCGGCGCGCGCGGGCAGGTCAACCCGATGTCAGTTTGCCGCGGTCAAGGTTCGCCGCACCGCCTGCTTCCAGCCCGCATACTTTCGCTCGCGCTCGCTCGCATCCATGCGCGGCTCGAAGCGGCGGTCGAGCCGCCACTGCTTTGCGAATCCGGCAAGGTCGGCGCAAATTCCGGCGGCGCGGCCGGCGAGATATGCAGCACCTATGGCCGTCGTTTCCAGCACCGTCGGCCGATCGACCGGACATGCGAGGATGTCGGAGAGGAACTGCATGCACGGGTCGCTCGCGGTCATCCCGCCATCGACGCGCAATACGGTTTTGGCATGTGACGTTGGCCAATCGGCACGCATGGCTTCCAGAAGGTCGCGGGTCTGATAGCCGACGGATTCGAGCGCGGCCTTTGCCAACTCGGCGCCGCCGGAATTGCGCGTCAGGCCGTAAGATTGCGCCGCGCGCCTGCGCGTCCCAATAGGGCGCACCCAGGCCGACAAAGGCCGGCACCAGATAGACCTGCTCCGCCGGGTCGGCCCGCTGCGCGAGCGGTCCGACCTCCGGGGCCGAGGCGATGATTTTCAGCGCATCACGCAGCCATTGCACGGCGGCGCCGGCGATGAAGATCGCGCCTTCCAGCGCGTAAGTGCGCTGGCCTTCGAGTTGATAAGCGATGGTCGTGAGCAGGCGGTTGCGTGACGCCAGGCGCTCGGGGCCGGTATTGAGCAGCGCAAAACACCCGGTGCCGTAAGTCGATTTGACCATGCCTGGCTCGAAACAGCCCTGCCCGATCGTGGCCGCCTGCTGGTCTCCGGCAATGCCACGGATGTGGATCGGGCCGCCGAACAGGCCTGCTTCCGTTTCGCCAAAGATGCCCGCGCAGTCGCGCACCTCCGGAAGCAACGCGGTGGGCACCTTGAAAAGACGGCAGAGGTCGGCGTCCCAGGTCCCCTTCCCGATATCGAACAGCAGCGTGCGCGCGGCATTGGTCGCGTCCGTCAGATGCGACTTGCCGCCCGTGAGCCGCCAGAGCAGGAAGGTGTCGATGGTGCCGAAAGCGAGCTTGCCGGCCTCCGCCGCTGCGCGAGCGCCTTCGATGCGATCGAGCAGCCAGGCGATCTTGGAGGCGGAAAAATACGGATCAATGAGAAGCCCGGTTTTGCGGGCGATGTCCGGCTCGTGCCCGTCGCGTCGCAGCGCCTCGCAATGGTCGGCGGTGCGGCGGTCCTGCCAGACAATCGCGTTGTGGATCGGCCGCCCGCTTTGCCGGTCCCAGATCACCACGGTTTCACGCTGATTGGTGATGCCGATGCCGGCAACGTCCTTTGCGCCGATGCGAGCCTGCTTCATCGCCGCGCGAACGGTGGCCACGACCGCCGACCAGATCTCTTCGGGATCGTGCTCGACCTCGCCGGGTGCCGGATAAATCTGGCGCAGTTCCTGCTGCGCGGTGGCGAGCGGCCGCAGCTCTGCGTCGAAGACAATCGCGCGGGTGGAGGTCGTGCCCTGATCAATCGCGATGAGTGCCGCCGGCAACTGAAATCTCCAGCGATTATTGACGGAAATTCGATTTCATGGACGTCATCAGCCGTTCAAGCGCGGCCACCTGCTCTTTGGACGCCAGCAGGCCGATCTTGCTTCGCCGCCACAATACATCGTCGGCGGTCTGCGCCCATTCATTTTCGACGAGGTAGCGCACTTCCGCTTCGGTCAGGTCGCCGGCAACGCATTGTCCCAATTCGTCCATGCTGCGCGCGTCTTTGAGGATTCTTTCCATGCGCAGCCCGTAGGCATGCAACAGCCTGCGTGCATGCGGCCTGGACAGAAATGGCCATCGCCGCATCGCTTCGTCTGTTTGCGAATCAAACGCATCAGGCGGAAATTCTCCGCCCGGAAGCGTGGATTGCGCGGTCCAGCGCCGTGTCGCGCCGAAGTAGCGCCCGAGTCGCGCCAGCGCGGCTTCCGCCAGCCTGCGGTAGGTCGTGATCTTGCCGCCATAGACGGTGAGCAGAGGCGCCTTGCCGTCACGACTGTCGAGAACGAGCTCGTAGTCGCGGGTGACGTCTTCCGGCTTGTCGGAGCCGTCGTCGTAGAGGGCGCGCACGCCCGAAAAAGACCGGACCACCTCATCAGGCGTGACGACATTGCGGAAATAGCGATTGACGACGTCGCACAGGTAACTGATTTCATGCGGCGTCGGCGTGGGGGCGCTGAGATCTCCGACAAAATTCTCGTCGGTCGTGCCGATCAGGCTGAAATCATCTGCAAACGGCAGGACGAACACCACCCGCCGGTCCGGCGCTTCCAGGATGTAGCCGTAGTCATTCTGGAACTGGCGGCGCACGACGATGTGGCTGCCCTTGATCAGCCGCACGCCGCGCGCTAGCGGCTGCCGGATGATGGTGTCCGCCACGCCTCCGATCCAGGGACCGGCGGCATTGATCAGCACGCGCGCGGTCGCAACGCTGCGGCGGCCGTGATCGTTGAGCACCAGCTCCCATTCGTCCCGCCGCTCGGCACGGGTGCAGCGCGTGCGCGTCCGGATGACGGCGCCACGCTCGGCGGCGTCAACCGCGTTGAGCACGACCAGCCGGGAATCGTCGACCGAGCAGTCGGAATATTCGAACCCGTAGCGGAATTCCCGCTTGAGCGGATGACCGGCCTGATGGTGCGTCAGATCGGCCGTACGGGACGCGGGCAGCAGCTTTGCGCGCGCCGAGCACGTCGTACAGAAACAGCCCGAAGCGCAGCAGCAGGGCCGAGCGCAAGCCCGGCAGCGGCGGCAGCATGAAACGCATCGGCCGCACCAGATGGGGCGCCATCCGCAACAACACCTCGCGCTCACTCAGCGCCTCGCGGACCAGACGAAAGGCGCCATGCTCGAGGTAACGCAACCCGCCATGGATCATCTTGCTGGAGGCTGACGACGTGCCGGATCCGAGATCGTTCATCTCGACAAGCAGCACGCGGATGCCGCGGCCGGCGGCATCCCTGGCGAGGCCTGCGCCGTTGATGCCGCCACCGATGATGGCGAGGTCGAAGTCGGCCATTGCGCGCTGATTCGCTGTTCTGATGCAGGATGAGCGGCTTGCACCGCACACTCAAGAACAGGAATGCATTAACCTCGTATTTGCGTCATAAATTCCGCCGCGATTGCAAAAAGGCGTCCGCGCCGCCATATCAAAGGATGCGTCGCTCATGGTGCACGCCGGGGGCGGCGGTCAGCGAACCTGAAACCGGAACCGATGCCCTCGCCCCGCCTGCTCGTCGTTGAAGGAAATTCCCCGCAGACAATGGCCGACCACGTCGCGGCCGGCGGGATTCCGGCGAGCAAAGGCTATTCCGATCTGCTGCGCGAGCTGTTGCCCGGAGCCATGGTGGATATTTGCTATCCCGGCGACCCGGCGGCCTTGTTGCCGGAAGGCGCCTCGCTTGAGGGCTATGACGGGATAGCGATCACCGGCTCCAGCCTGCACGTCTACAACGCCGGCCCCGAGGTGATGCGGCAGATCGAATTGGTGCGCGCGGCGCTCAAGACCGGCACGCCGATCTTCGGATCGTGCTGGGGCATCCAGATCATCACCGCGGCCGCCGGCGGCAGCGTGCGCAAGAACCCGAAAGGCCGCGAAATCGGTTTCGGCCGCGGCATCAGGCTCACCGAGGCCGGCCGCAAACATCCCATGTATGTCGGCAAGCTCGACGTCTTCAATGCACCGACAGTGCATCTCGACGAAATCGAAGCACTCGCGCCCGGCACGACCGTTCTTGCCACCAATGCGGTTTCAGACGTGCAAAGCGCCGAAATCCGGACAAACGGCTCCACCGCCTGGGCCGTCCAGTATCACCCCGAATATCCGCTGCGCGAGATCGCCGCCATCGTCCGGCGCATCGGCGGACGCCTGATCGAGGAAGGCTTTTTCGCGGACGAGGCTGACATCAAGACCTTTGCGCAGGACCTCGACATGCTGGATCGCGATCCCGGCTGCAAGCGGCTGGCCTGGCGGCATGGCATCAGCAAGAATGTGCTCGACAAGAAACTCCGGGTCGGCGAAGTGGCGAACTGGATCGAATTTCAGGTTCTGCCGACGCGCGTGAAACGCGGGCGCGGCTGAGCAAGGTTCAGGCATCCAGGATGGATTTTTCCGGAAAGCAGGTGGTGGTGACGGGCGGCACCGGCGCGCTCGGCACTTCTGTCGTCAGTGCGCTGATAGGCGCCGGCGCGACCTGCACGGTGCCTTACGTTCACGACGCGGAAGCCGAGCGATTCCCCTATCGTGGCCAGCCGCAGGCGACACTGATCAAGGTTTCCGATCTGTCCGACGAAGCCGACGTGGCAAAGGTCTATGCAGGCGTCAAATCTCTTTGGGCCTCGATTCACATTGCGGGAGGCTTCGCCGCGGCCAAGATCACCGACATCGACAAGACCTGCGCTGATGGCGCAGATCGACAGCAACCTCACCTCCTGTTTTCTGTGCTGCCGCGCCGCGGTGAAGGCGATGGTGCCGGCCGGCGGCGGGCGCATCGTCAATGTGGCGGCGCGTCCGGCGCTGGAGCCGCGGAGCGGTGCCGGCATGACCGCCTATACCGTCGCCAAGGCCGGAGTAGCGGCGCTCACGATGGCGCTTGCCGAGGAAGTTGCGAAGGATGGAGTTCTGGTGAACGCCGTCGCGCCTTCGATCATGGACACCGCGGCCAACCGCAAGGCTATGCCGAAGGCCGACCACGCCGCCTGGCCGAAAGTGGAAGAAGTCGCGGCGACGATTGTGTTTCTGGCGTCGCCGGACAACCGCGTCACCCGCGGCGCCATCGTCCCGGTCTACGGAAAATCCTAGCCGGCGATCGGCACCAATTCGAGCGGCGGCCGCAGCAGCCGCTGGACGGCATTCGACGCAACCACCGTAGGCCCTTCCGCATAGGCTTCGTGGTTTTTCTCGATGTCATCGAGATCGTAGAGATAGTTCACCATCACCCCGTATCCCTGCGCGATTGCACGCTCCGAGGTGTCCGAGAGCCAGTTGATGCGCTCGAGCCGCGCGCCGTTGCCGAGATGGAAACGTGCCACCGGGTCAACAAGTCCGCCCCGTGCGTTGCGCGCCCGCACAAAATACCAGGCGGCGGCACGCATCAGCGGATCTTCCAGCTGGCTGAAAATCTCCGGATCGGTCCACCAATGCGGCCGCTCCAACAGCTCGAAGACGATGCGGTCGTTCGCGCTGATTGCCGAAGAACTCTCGGCTTTCAGTTCTCGGTCGAGCCAGCGCGCGAAACCCGGGACCGGTGATAAGGTCACGAACGTCGTGAGCTTCGGGAGTTCGCGGCGGATTTCTTCCACGACCTGCTTGATCAGGAAATTGCCAAAAGAAACTCCCGATAGTCCGCGCTGACAATTTGAAATGGAATAGAATACAGCAATGCGGGCCTTGTCCGGCTCGACGAACTGCTGGCGACCGCTGGCGAGGATTGGCGCGATGGCGCCAGGGATTTCGCGCTCGAGCGCCACTTCAACGAAAATCAGCGGTTCATCCACTAGCGCTGGATGAAAGAAGGCATAGCAACGGCGATCCGACGGGTCGATACGTCGTCGCAGATCATCCCAGCCGCGAATCTCGTGCACGGCTTCGTAGCGGATAATTTTTTCGAGGACGATTGCGGGTGTCGACCAGTCGATGTGCCGCAACACCAGAAATCCGCGATTGAACCAGGACGAGAAAAGATGAACGAAATCGGCATCGACCGCAGCGAAATCGTCTCGTCGATGGTCGAGTGCGTCCATCAATTGCTCGCGCATGCGGACCAGCGCGGCGGTGCCTGCCGGCGCCAGATTCAGTCTGCGGAAAAGTTCCTGCCGGCGCGGCTCGGAGGCCAAATGCACCTCGGCGGCCGTGGCGTCCGACGGCGACGCGCGCCATGTGTCGACGGCCTGATCCATCCGTGCCGTGTCGATGCCAAAGCGCTGCGCCAATGCCTCGAAGAAAGCGATGCGAGGGCCGATGGTGAGCGTGCCGTAAAGGTTGAGGATTTCGCGGGCGAGTGCGACACCGGAAGCCTCCCCCGGCCGGACAAAAGATGTTCACACAACTCGACGAGGTTCTCGGAGCGCGCCGACGCGTCGCCACGCCGGTCACGGGCCAACAGCGCGCGTCCGCGCTCGGATATGGTCTGCAGCAGTTCTCCGAAGAACGAGGTGTTCATTTAGGCCCTATGGCTTTGCCCATCAGATGATCGGGCAACCATGTGGCGATTTCAGGAAAGAAGCACAAGATGACGATCGCCAGCATCATGCAAAACACATAGGGCAATGTACCCCACATGACCTTGGCAAGCGGCACATCCGGCGCAATGGCGTTAACAATGTAGATATTCAACCCGACCGGCGGATGGATGAGGCCGATTTCCATGTTGATGGTCAGGATCACGCCGAACCACACGGGGTCGAATCCCGCTGCCGTGATGATGGGCAGCAGGATCGGGCTGGTCATCAGGATGATAGCCGCCGGCGGAATGAAGAAGCCGCAGACCAGCAGGAAAATGTTGATCAGGAACATCAGCACCCATTTGTTGGCGTGCAGGTCGGCGATCCCCTGCGCCAGCGTCTGGGTGAGATAGAGCGAGGTGAGCATGTAGCCGAACAGAACGGCGGTCGCGATGATGGTCAGGATCATCACCGACTCGCGCATCGTGTCGCGCAGGATCAGCCAGATCTGCTCGGGCTTCCAAAGGCGGTAGATCAGGATCGCCAGAAACATGCAGAGCGCCGCGCCGACGCCAGCCGCTTCCGACGGCGTCGCTACGCCGCCATAGAGCGAATACATCACACCAAAAATGATGAACAGGAATGGCGCGATCTTGGGAATCGACTGGAATTTTTCCTTCCACGAATACCGGAACGAAAGTGCGTGCGAACGGAAGCCCCGCTTCCAGAGAAGAAATCGTCCAGAGCATGAACAATCCGGTCAGCATCAACCCCGGCATGACGCCGGCAATGAACAGCCGGCCGATCGATGTCTCCGTCGCGATGCCGTACAGAATGAATGTGACCGACGGCGGAATGAGAATGCCGAGCGTACCGCCCGCGCAGATCGAGCCGGTGGCGACGTCGTCCGGATAACCGCGACGCCGCATCTCCGGAATGCCCATCTTGCCGATCGCCGCGCAGCAGGCCGGTGACGATCCGGTCAAGGCCGCGAAGATCGCGCAGGCGCCGATATTCGATATCACGAGGCCGCCGGGCAGACGGTAGAGCCAGCGGTCAAGCGCTTCGTAGAGGTCTTTGCCCGCCGGCGACGAGCCGATGGCGGCGCCCATCATCACGAACATCGGGATAGCGACGAGCGTGAATTCATCAAGCCCAGACCAAAAGGTTTCGGCAACAACGTGCAGCGCGTCAAAACCCTGAAAGAAAACCAGAAAGGCGATGGCGATGGCGCCTAGACCAAACGCCACCGGAATGCCGGAAACCAGCATCAGCAGCGTAACGACGAAGACGATTGTCCCTTGAGTTGTCGGGCTCATGGCGCGTCACCGAGCGCCTCACGCGCCTGCGCGCGCGCCACATCCTCGGCATCCTGCTTGTCTTGAATGCCAAACGGCGGCGACCGCCCCGTAATCACGGACAGCAGATCCGCCACGTATTGCAGGACGAGAAGGCCGAGCCCGACCGGCATCGACAGATAGGGAATCCATAGCCGTGCGCGCCACACAGTGTTCGAAAGCCAGCCGTTCCGAATAGGCCTCGTACCAATACGCCGTGCAAAGAACGAAAATGACAATGCAAAAGGCCAGCGCCAGCAAGCTCGTCGAAAGCGCGAGCCAAAAGCGCGCACGCGGTTTGACATGGAGCGGCAGAATATCGACGTTCACGTGACCGCGCGTCATCAGCACGTAGGCACTGCCGACGAATGTCGCGCCAACGATGCAGTAAGTCACCACGTCGATCTGCCAGATCGTAGTAAGGTTGAGGATGTAGCGTTCGACGACGATGTCGCAGATCACGAGCACCGCGAAGACAATGAGGAAGGCGGCAACCACGCCGGCTACGCGCGACAGGAAGGCAACAGCCCGAATGTAAGCGTCCATGGGCCAAACTTTTCTATTTTGTCGTGAAATTCCGGATGCGTGCGCGTCGTCACAAAGGCGCCGCAGAACGGCCGGCGAGCAATGCACTCGCCGGCCGCCGTCTTCATTATTTTACTGCAAGCGCTTCATCGATCAGCTTCTGACCGTTCGGCACTTCCTTGGCGAATTTTGCATAAGAGCTCTTCTTGGCCATCTCCAGCCATGCCTGGTAGTCGGCATCGCTCGAGTGTCACAACCTTCACCTTGTGATCCTCGAAGGCCTTGATGGACTTCCTGGTTCACCGCCTCGGCTTTTCCTTCGTAATAAGCCTGCGCCTTCTTGCCCGCGGCGATCACAGCATCTTGCTGCTGCTTGTTGAGCTTGTCGAAGCTCTTCTTCGACATCAGCACCGGCTCGTACATGAACCAGAGCGCGTTATTGCCGGGAGCGGTGAGGCAATCGGTCACTTCGTAGAGCCGCATCGACTGCAACGTTCCCGAGGCTTGTATCGGTGCCGTTCACGACGCCGCTCTGGAACGCGTTGTAGATTTCGTTCGACGGCGGGCTCACGATACTGGCGCCGGCGCTTTCCCACATGCCTGCGAAGGTCGGACCGGCGGCGCGGAACTTGCGCCCTTTCATATCGTTCGGGTGCAGGATGCAGCCGTCTTTGGCTGCAACGCCGCCAGCAAACCACGCATCGGAAAGCACGATCACGCCACGCTTCTCGATCTCGGCGCGGATATCCTTCATGAACTGAGAATTGTTGATGCGCTTGGCGCGCTCCTGGCTGCGGATCAGGCCGGGCATCAATGTCGCGCTGAAGACCGGTACTTTGCCGCTGGCGTAGTCGAGCGGAAATAGCGTGATGTCGAGCTGGCCGTTGACCATGGCATTCCACTGGTCGTTCGGCTTGAACAGCGACGCGCCCGGATAGACCTGGACGTTGATGCCGACATTGGCGGCCTCGACGTCCTTGGCAATCATCTGCACCATGTCGTCGCGGACATCCCCCTTGCCGCCCGGAAACTGGTGCGACGCTCTCATCGTCATTTGCGCTTGCGCCGACGCCGAAATAAGCATCGCGGCAGCCGCAGTTGCGAGAACTGTCGAAAATCGTTTCATGTGTTCCTCCATGGGGTCTTTTTTGGCGACGGACGTGCCGTCGCGTTTGGTTGGTCACCGACAATAACCAAAATCCCCTCGTCGCGCCCGATTTCACATTAGCCGCCGGTGCGACCTAGCGCCATAGGCCCGAAGATGGAATCTGGCCGTAACCGCAGGTGGCCAAAAGATAATTCCGGCTATAGTCAGCCCGCATCGATGACCTTATAACCCCGCCATCACCGCGTTCTTCCTGGGAGTTTCTTCAGATGCCGAAGCCGTTAGCGGGCCTCCGCGTCCTCGAACTTGCCCGCATTCTGGCCGGGCCTTGGGCCGGACAGTTGCTCGCCGACCTCGGCGCCGACGTGATCAAGGTCGAGCGCAAGGGCACCGGAGACGATACGCGCGGCTGGGGCCCGCCTTTCGTCGAAGGCGCCGACGGCAACCACATTGGCTCTGCTTATTTTCACGCGGCCAACCGCGGCAAGCGCTCGATCGAGATGGACTTCGAGAGCGACGAGGGCCGGCGCATCGTGCGCAAGCTCGCCGCGCGATCGGACGTGCTGATCGAGAACTTCAAGGTCGGCGGGCTCGCCAAGTTCGGCCTCGACTACAAGAGCCTCGCGCCCGAATGCCCGCGACTGATCTATTGCTCGGTCACCGGCTTCGGCCAGGACGGGCCTTACGCCAAACGCGCCGGCTACGACCTGATGGCGCAGGGCATGGGCGGCATCATGGATCTGACCGGCATGGCGGACGGCGAGCCGACCCGCATCGGCATTCCGGTTTCCGACATCTTCACCGGCGTCTATTCCGTCGTCGGCATTCTGGCGGCGCTGGCCGAACGCGAGAAGACGGGCAAAGGCTGTTATGTCGACGCCGCGCTGGTCAATTCGACCGTGGGCGTGTTGTCGAACCAGGCGATGAACTATCTCGTCTCGGGCAACGTGCCGAAGCGCATCGGCAATGCGCACGCCAATATCGTGCCGTACCAGGTGTTTCCCGTTGCGGACGGCCACATCATTGTCGCGACCGGCAACGACAACCAGTACGTCAAGTTCTGCAACGTCATCGGCGGCCCCGAGCTCGCGCAGAACCCGGCCTACAAGGATAACGTCGGCCGTCTCAAGCACCGCGAGGAACTGGTCGGAAAGCTGTCGGCGCTTACCGCGCGCATGAAGCGCGACGAGCTGCTCGACAAGCTCGAGGCCCAGCAAGTGCCGGCGGGCCCGATCAACAATCTTGAGCAGGTGTTCAACGACCCGCAGGTTGCGCATCGCGGCATGAAGCTTGCCCTCAAGAGCAAGGCCGCCAAGGCCGGCACGATTCCCGGCGTGCGCACGCCGATCGTGATCGACGGCTGGCGCGCCGCATCGGAACGGCCCTCACCGCTGCTCGGCGAGCATACGGCGGAGATCCTGCGCGAGATCGGCGAAGGCTAGCTACCACGTCAGGGTGCGCGCGTTCTCCGCGAAAATGAAACCCTGCGTGTAACCGGGCTTGCCCATCTGCACTCCGGGCACGAGGTCGTCGAGCTTCAGGCCGAACTCGGTCATGCACGGACCGCACATCAGGACGATGCCGCCGTCCTTCATGAAATCGGCAAGGATTTCGCGCGGCACGCGCTGCATCGATGGTTTCTTCTCCTGCTCACCGCTTTTTGCCGCGAGCTTGACCGCATCGAGGTTGAGGAAGATCGCGACCGGGTGCCCCTGCTTCAGCGTCAGCATGAGCGAAGTGCAAGCCCATCCAGCCGCGCCAGGAATCACCGCTCGTCATGTTGAGGAACAGCGGGTTCTTCTGCGGTGCACTGTTTGCAAGCGTGTCGGCGTCATGGGCCTGGCCTCTGGGAATCGCAAAAGCCAAAACCAGACCGGTCAAAAGACCGCAAAGGTAGAATGCCGCGCGTTTCATGGTGTCGCCCTCCGGAAAGGCAAAAGCCCTGCCGGCACTATCGCATGATCGCGTCGCGGCTTAAACGTCAGGCGACCGCCGTCGGCGCCAGCGCTTCGATGTCGGTCACGACATCGATCACCGCCGGCCGCTTTGAGGCGAGCGCGCGCTCAAGCGCCGGCGCGATGTCTCTTGCATCCTCGACACGGATGCCGAGCGCGCCCATATCCTCGGCCAGCCTGGCGAAATTCATCTTGTTGTAGGTCCACAATTCGCGCGCCTGTTCGGTCTGCTCGCCGCCATAGGCGCGGTCGAAGCCGCGCTTCGACTGGTTGCCGCCGCCGTTGTTGTTGACGATGGTGACGGAGGCGATGTTCCAGCGCACCGCGGTCTCGACTTCGCCGATGTGGTACCAGAAGCCGGCGTCGCCGGTGAAAACGACGACAGGCCGTTCCGGACACGCCGCCTTCGCGCCGATGCCGGCGGGAAAAGCCCAGCCGAGGTGACCGGCGCTGCGCATGTAGCTCTGCGCCGGCGTGCGCAGATCGTACATGCCGCCCATCCACATTCCGGCGTGGCCGGTGTCGACCACGACGATGGCGTCGTCGGGCATGTGCTTGCTCAGTTCGCCGCAGATGCGCGCCGGATGAATCGGCACGGCGTCGGACTCGAGCATCGGCTTGTATTTCGCGTACCAGTCGCTGCGCAGCGCCGCGATATCCTTGATCCAGTTTGCCCGCTTCGCCGCGCTCGACTTGTCGATCTGGCCGAGCATGCGCACGAGCACGCTCTTGGCGTCGCCCAGCACGCTGGCCTGCAGCGGATAGTTGCGGCCGAGCGCTTCCGGCTCGATGTCGATCTGGATCGCCGGCGTGCCGATTTTCGGCACGGCCCAGAAATGCGTCGTCATGCCGCCGGTTTCCGTGCCGATGAAGCAGACGAGATCGGCGGCATTCACGGCGCGGTTGGCGCTTTCGCGCGAATAGCTGCCGACCACGCCGACCGACAGCGGATGCACGCCGGGAATGATGTCCTTGCCGTTGAGCGAGGTGGCGATCGGAATTTGCAGCGCTTCGGCCAGCGCGACGAGCTCCTTGCCGGCGCCCGATGCGCGGGCACCGCCGCCGGCGACGATGATCGGCCGCTCGGCCTTCTGCAGCAGCTCGAGCGCCGCCTTCACATGGGCCGCTTCCGGCTCGGGACGGAACGGCGGCACGCGCGAGAACTGCGCCTCGACGAGCCCGTCCATCTCGGCCTCTTCGAGATCGACCTGGCCCTCATTGCCGCGGAATTGCAGGTGCACGGGACCCGGCGCACCGGTGGTCGCGGTGCGAAAAGCCTGCCGCATCATGTCGGGGATGCGCGCCACGTCGTCGATGGTGACGTTCATCTTGGTCACCGGCTCGAACGCCGGCACGTCGTCGATTTCCTGGTAGACCTTGCGGAATTTCGTCTTCGGATCGCGCCCGCCCGTCATCGCGATGACCGGCGAATGCGCAAGATACGCGTCGCGCAGACCCGCCGCGAGATTGAGCGCGCCGATCACCTGCGCCATGCAGACGCCGGGCTTGCCCGACGCGCGCGCGTAGCCGTCGGCCATGTAGGCGGCCGATTTCTCGCCGTGGCAATGGATGCGCGCGATCTTGGTCCGGCGCTCCATTTCCGCGAAGGTGCGGCGGAGAACGGCCGGCACCATGAAGACATGCGTGACGCCGTAGCCCGCCAGCATGTCGGCAAGCACTTCGGCGCCGACGCGCTTGGCGTTGTGTCCGACCGTTGTCATGCTCAGGCCGGCTCGAATTTCAGCGCAACGCCATTGATGCAGTAGCGCAGGCCGGTCGGCGGCGGCCCGTCATTGAACACATGCCCGAGGTGGCTGCCGCAGCGGCTGCAATGCACTTCGTCGCGGACCATGCCGTGGCTGCGGTCGGTTTCCGTCTCGACCGCGCCGGCGATCGGATCGTTGAAGCTCGGCCAGCCGGTGCCGCTTTCGAACTTGAGCTTGGACGCGAACAGCGGCTGATCGCAGGCGGCGCAGCGGAACGTGCCGGCGCGCTTCTCGTGCAGCAACGCGCAGCTTCCCGGCATCTCGGTGCCGTGCTTGCGCATGATCTGGTACTGCTCGGGCGTGAGCAGCTTGCGCCATTCGGCGTCCGTATGGGTGACAGGGTATTCCTTCGCCATGACCGAAGCTCCTGCAACGCCTTCTTATTTTATCGCCAGCGGATTGACCGGCGAGCCCACCGCGCCCGTGATCGGAATGGCCGGCGCGACGAACAGAAACTCGTAGACCTTGTCCTGCTCGCAGTCGTCGGCCAGTTCCTTGAGCTGGAAGATCTCGCCCATGGTCATGCCCATGATCGGGATCGTGATCCAGTGCCAGGGCTGGTTGATCCCCTCCTCGCTCTCGTTCGGCCGCACCTCGCAGCCCCAGGTGTCGCTGGCAAGCGCGGCCAGCTGCGTCTGCTTGATGAAATCGAGCGTCTCGAACGAAAAGCCCGGCGCGTCGCCGCCGGGATAGCCGTCCCAGCTTCCCGCCTTCTGGCAGCGCTCCATCATGCCGGTGCGCACGATGACGTAGTCGCCGCGCTTGAGCTCGACTTTCTGCTTCTTCGCCGTGTTGTAGAGATCGTCATTGGTGATGCCGTAGCCGTCGTCGAGCGAGTCGACGCCCTTGTAGCGCGCGACATCGAGAAAAACACCGCGGCCGACCATTTTGTTCTTCGTCTTCTCGATTCCGCACTTCTGCGCGCCGGCGCTCGTCACTTCGCGGCAGTCATAGCCGTTCCACATATAGTTCTCATAAAAGACGTGGCCGAGGCCGTCCCATTGCGTGCCGCACTGGAGCGGCATCGTCACCATGTCGTCGGCGGCGCGGATGCCGCGCTTGTCGAGCACGCCGGAATAGGCGTCGGTGCCGGTGCGCAGCATGGTGTGGATCGGATTGGTGCGGCCCATCGACGGATATTTGCTCTTCGCGCCCTGCGGCCCGGTGTGATCGAAATTGAGCGCGAGCGAGATGACCTTGCCCTTCTTCACGAGCCGCGTCGCCGCGACGATGTCTTCGGCGGACGTGTAATTGAGCGTTCCGATTTCGTCATTGGGCCCCCATTTGCCCCAGTTCTTGTACTTCTCCGCGGCATCGCGCATGTCCTGGCGGGTGATCTTTCGGGCGGGCATTGAATTTCCTCTGACGAAAAGGGAACGAAGCCGCCGGAATACAGCCTGTGAGCGCGGACGATGCAAGCCCCACTGGCAACGTTCCCGCGCAATGCTACGATGAAAAAAACTGGGAGGAGACGAATGCGCTCAACAATAAAACTCATCACCGCCGGTTTGACGCTGTCCGCGCTCGCGCTCGGCACTTTGCCGGCGGCGGCCGCAGGCTACCCGGACCATCCGGTCAAGATCGTGGTGCCATTCGCACCCGCCGGACCGACCGACGTGATGGCGCGCCTGATCGCGCAGAAGCTGTCCGACAGCCTGAAGCAGCAGTTCTACATCGAAAACCACCCGGGCGCCGGCGGCAACATCGGGATGACGCAGGTCGCCAAGTCTCCGCCGGACGGCTACACGATCCTGGTCGCGAGCTCGAGCTACGTGGTCAATCCGAGCCTCTACGCCAAGAATCCCTACGACCCCTTCAAGGATTTCGCGCCCGTCACGCTCGCGGCGGCGTCGCCCAATATTCTCGTGGTGCACTCCGACTTTCCGGCCAAGTCGGTGAAGGAGCTGGTCGAGCTGATCAAAAAGAACCCGGGCAAATACAACTATGCGATGCCGGGCACCGGCACGACGCCGCATCTCGCCGGCGAACTGTTCAAGCTCACCTTCAATCTCGACCTCACGACGCGTGCCGTTCAACGGCGCCGGCCCCGCAATTCAGTCGGCGGTCGCCGGCCATACGCCGATCGCCTTCACCGCGCTGCCGCCGACCGCGCCGCAGGTGCAAGCTGGAAAATTGCGCGGGCTCGCGGTCACCTCGGCCAAGCGCTCCTCCGCTCTGCCCGACGTGCCGACCATGGCGGAAGCCGGCGTCAGCGGCCAGGAATCCGAAACGATGCAGGGCATCCTCGTGCCGGCCGGCACGCCGAAGGAAATCGTCGATCTGCTCAACCGGGAAATCGTCAAGGCGATGGCGCTCCCCGACGTCAAGGAGAAATGCGCGCAGCTTGGCTTCGATCCGGTGGCCAACAAGCCGGATGAATTCGCCGCCTATATCAAGAAGGAAGTCGAAAAGTGGGGCAAGGTGATCAAGGACGCCAAGATCCCGCAAATCTAGTGAACCTCGTCTGACGTAGCGGAATGCGTATCGTCGACATCCGCGAGACGGCGATCCCGCTCAAGTCGACGCTCGCCAATTCGAGCTTCGACTTTACCGAAATGACGACGTCGGTGGTCGCCGTGATCACCGACGTCGTTCGCAACGGCAAGCCGGTCTGCGGTTTCGCCTTCAATTCAACCGGCCGTTACGCCTGCGGCGCGCAGATGCGCGCGCGGTTCATTCCGCGCATTCTCTCCGCCGACCCGGCATCGCTGCTGGACGCAAGCGGCAGCAATCTCGATCCCGCGAAAATTCTCGCCTGCATGATGCGGCGGGAAAAGGCCGGAGGGCACTCCGAACGGTCGATCGCGATCGGCACCATCGAGGTGGCGGTCTGGGATGCCGTCGCCAAGATTGCCGACAAGCCGCTGCGCGTGCTGCTCGCCGAACTGTTCAACGGCGCCAAAATTCCACAAAAGGTGTTCTGCTACGTGGGCGGCGGATGGTACTGGCCGGGACAGACGATCAAGGACCTGCAGGATGAAATGCGCCGTCATCTCGGCGCCGGCTACACGATGGTGAAGATGAAAGTCGGCGGCCTGCCGCTTGACGAAGATCTTCGCCGTCTGGAAGCCGTGCTCGAGGTGGTCGGGTCGGGCGAGCACCTCGCCGTCGACGCCAATTGCAAATTCGACCGCGCCGAAGCCCTGCGTTACGCCAGGGCGCTGGCGCCCTTCAGGCTGCGATGGTTCGAGGAGCCGTGCGACCCGCTCGATTTCGCGCTATTCGCCGAGCTTGCAAAAAGCTACGAGCCGCCGCTGGCGACCGGCGAAAATCTTTATTCGACGCAGGACGTGGAAAACCTGGTGCGGTTCGGCGGGTTTCGCCCCGGCCGCGACGTGATCCAGATCGATCCGCCGCAGGCCTACGGCATCGGCCAATATGCAAAGACGTTGGACATGCTGGCAGGGCACGGTTGGCCGCGCGGCGCGATGTTCCCGCACGGCGGCAACCAGATGTCGCTCGCGATGGCAGCGGGGTTTGGCCTTGGCGGCGCGGAGTCCTACCCCGGCGTGTTCGGCGACTTCGGCGGTTTCGCCGACGACGCCCGTATCGACGGCGGCATGATCTCGCTATCCGATCGCCCGGGCATCGGCTTCGAGGGCCAGCAACGCCTTTTCCGTATTATGCGCGAGCTCGCGGGCATCTGACCGCTTGGAACTGGGCGGATTTGGCACCTTTTGCCGGTCCGCAGCAGTAAAAGGTTTGTAAACGCTGCCGGCATACCTTGGATTAACGCGGCCGTGCGACATGTGACTGCGAATTTACCAGTCGCCCCGGGGACCGTTCGCCGCGCAAGCCACGGCTGATTTTGATCATGACTGCAAAAGCGCCCGTCATTGCGTTCGTCATCCCTTGTTACAACGAACAAGCGGGGATCCAGCACACGTTGACCTATCTGCTTGCCGACATGGCCAAGCTGGAGAAGTCAAAAACCATCTCGCCGAAAAGCTATGTCGTACTGGTCGATGACGGCAGCACCGACCAGACCTGGCGCCTCATAGAAAGAATCACGCATGCGCGCCCCAAGCGCGTCCGCGGACTCAAGCTGTCGCGCAATGTCGGTCACCAGAACGCGCTCTGGCGGGTCTCCTCTCGCAGATCGGCAAGGCCGATGCGACGATCTCCCTCGACGCGGACCTGCAGGATGACATGTCCGTCGCCACGAAGATGGTCGAGCATTTCAACGAAGGTGCCGAGATCGTCTTTGCCGTGCGCAGGGACCGCGCCAGCGACAGCTGGTTCAAGCGCAGCTCGGCCGATTTCTTCTATCGTCTGATCAACTGGTTGGGCGCCGAAATCATTCCGCATCACGCGGACTTCCGGCTGATGAGCGACCGCGCGCTGCGCGCGCTCGCACGTTACGGCGAAGCGCATGTCTTCCTGCGCGGACTTGCCGTCCAGCTCGGCTTCAAGACGGCGACGGTGACCTATGACCGTCTTCCGCGCCTGCACGGCGAGACAAAGTATACGCTTGCGAAAATGGTCGCGCTTTCCGTCAACGGGATCACCTCGTTGTCGGTAAGGCCGATCCGCCTGATCGCCTTGATGGGCATCATGCTGTTCGTCGTCTTTATCGGGATGAGCGTGTGGGTGTTCGGCACATGGGTTGCTGGCCATACGGTGCAAGGCTGGACGTCGGTCATGCTGCTGTTCTTGCTGATCGCATCGTTCCAGACCTTCGCCATCGCCGTCATCGGCGAATATGTTGGCAAGATCTATTTCGAGACCAAGTCGCGCCCACGCTACATCGTCGACCAGGAAATCGACGCAAGCCTCGAGAGCGGCCCGTCGCGGGATCGCAGCGACGCGGCGCAGCTTTCAAAAGGGTATTCGCGCACGCCACTTTGATCGGCTATTGTGTCCGGCGAGACGCCCTCCCGGTCCCCTTTTCAGCGGCAGCCGATGGATACCGACACCCTGCGCCGACTGCATTACGCCGCGGCGATTGCCTGTGGCGTCTTTGCCGCCCTGGTCGTGCACATTCTCCTGACCGTATTCGGGCTTGGTCTTGACGCAGTCCTTCGCGATGCCGCCACCGGCAGCAAGCAGCAATTCATATCGGCCATGGCGTGGTGGGCGATCGGCGGCGCGGCTTTTGCAGGCGGCTGGGCCGCGGGCGCCTATCTGATCGCCGCGGCTCGCGAGCGGGAATTCATCTATCGGCTGGCGCAGCGCTTCCTGATCGGGCTCGTATTTGTGGCCGCGACGATCGGCGGCATCATGAGCAAGACTGGCAATCTGGGTGGCACCGTCGACGTTATCGCAGGGCTCGCGGCGCTTGGGCTAGGTCTGATCTGCGCCTTCTGCGGCGCGCGGCTCGCTTATCTCAACGCAGAACAGGTCTAGCGGAGATTGGCGTCAGGCGCCTTGCTCCCGCACCACTACTTTACGTTGTCCGCCCCGATATTCGCGCTATACTTTCATTATTAAGGACTGGAACCAACCAGCCGGGGGAGACACGCAGTTTCATGGGAGGAACAACCAATGCACAACAGCGCAAAATTCGCTGCCGTGTTGGCAACGGCCGCGCTCGCCTATGTACCCGCACCCGCTGCGGCGCAATCGTGTGAAGACCTGGTCCTCGGGGCCGCCCTTTCAGCCACCGGTATCTACGCAGCCAACGGCAATAATACGAAGAACGGCTACGAATTCGCCGTCAAGAAAATCAACGACGCCGGCGGCATCAAGATCGGCGGCAAGTGCTACCACCTCAAAATCAAATATTATGATGACGAGTTGACGCCAGCGCGCGCTGCGCAACTGGTCGAGCGGCTGATCGACCAGGACAAGGTCAAGTTCATGCTCGGCCCATACGGGTCGCCGCTGACCAAAGCGATTCTTCCGGTCGTCGAGAAATACAAGATTCCGCTCGTGCAGGGCGAAGCCGCTTCCCGCTCGCTCTTTACGCAAGGCTACAAATATCAATTCGGAATCGTCGCGACGTCCGAGAAATATCTGACGCCGGTCATCGACATGGCGGCCGATCTTGCCAAGAAGGCCGGCAAGAATCCGTCGTCCGTCAAAGTGGCGATGATCTATCAGGACGACGCGTTCTCGCTGGATGTTCGCCAAGGCGTCATCGAGCAGATCAAGAAATACAACATGCATACGGTCATCGACGACCGCATGCCGAAGGACCTCAACGACGTCACCACGTTCTTCACCAAGGTCAAGGCGCTGCAAGCCGGACGTCCTGTTGATTTCCGGACACGAAAAAGGCGCCGCGACCGCCGCCCGGCAAATGGGCGAGTTCAAGACCGCCGTGCCGCTGATCGGCATCACGCACTGTGAATCGGCGAAAATCGTCGACGACTTCCCGAAGATTGCGGAAGGAGTCGTCTGCCCGACGCAGTGGGATGAGACCATGAAGGCGAAGGAT
This sequence comes from uncultured Alphaproteobacteria bacterium, assembly GCA_963794665.1. Lineage (GTDB taxonomy): Bacteria > Pseudomonadota > Alphaproteobacteria > Rhizobiales > Xanthobacteraceae > Pseudolabrys. The sequence goes on from CAWCEW010000026.1 coordinate 222,082, forward strand.
CCCATGTTCGGATCCGCGGCCGAGTACAACAAGGCCATGATTGCCGCCTATCCCGAGTACAAGGTCGTGCCCTATCAGACGGCGCAGGCGAGCGCGGCGGTCTATGTCTGGGCCGATGCGTTCAAGCGGGCCCAGTCGCTCGACACCGAGAAGGTGCGCGAGGCGCTGACGAAAACCGACCTGCAGACGTTCTATGGCGGCGTGAAATTTGCCGAGGATGGCAGCAATCCCGGCAAAGAGATCGTCATGCGTCAGATCCAGGGCGGCAAGTACATCGTCGTGTCGCCGGCCGAGGTCGCTGCCGCACCGCTGAACTATCCGCGCGACGCGCACTATTAGCCGAAGACCGGAAGCGGGCAGATGCCTGCCCGCTTCCTCTTCGCTTCCGTGCGCGGCCCGATCGCAACGCGATAGGGCCGTCCATCTCAACGACGGGTGGGGACGTCCGCGATGGAACAGGTACTTGGCAATCTTTCGGTTCTGGCAGGCATGCCGATCTTCAATCTCGGCCTGCTGATCGACGGCCTGCTGGTCGGATCGATCTTCGCGCTTGCGGCCTATGGCCTTGCGCTGGTGTGGGGCGTGATGAACGTCAAGAACCTCGCGCAGGGCGATTTCATCATGATCGGCGGCTATATCACCTGGACGCTCGGCCGCTACGGCATTGATCCGCTGCTCGGCGTGCCGGTTGCCGCAGTCGTGCTGTGGGGCATCGGCTGGATTCTCTATCGCACGGTCATCAGCAAGGTCATTACGCGCGACCTTTTCACCTCGCTGCTGGCGACGTTCGGCATCGCAATCGTCATTCAGCAGAGCCTCAACCTCGCCTTCGGTCCCGACACGCAATCCGCCCAGGCCGACCTGCCGACGCTGTCGTTCGCCGACGGGCTGATTACCATTGCCTCGACCCGCATCGTCGGCTTCGCGTTCGCGATCATCCTTGCCGTGGGCGTTATCCTATTCATGAAGAAGAGCCGCATGGGCCAGGCGATCCGCGCAACCGCGCAGGATGCACGAGCGGCGCGCGTGCTCGGCATCGACACCGAGAAGGTCTATTCGTTCACCTTCTGCCTGAACGCCGCGATTTGCGGCGCGGCCGGCGCGCTCGTCGCCGTGGTCTGGAACGTCCAGCCGTTCATGGGCACGACCTATTCGATCCGCCTGTTCGTGATCGTCACCGCCGCCGGCTTCGGCAACCTGCCGGGCGTGATCGCGGCCGGCTTCGGCATGGGCGTGTTCGAGCAGTTCGGCGGCTTCATGCTCGGCGCCCAATTCCAGCAGGCGCTCATTGTGCTGCTGCTGCTGGCCGTGCTGGCGGTCCGCCAGTTGCAGCAACTCCGCGTGCGGCAGGCCGTGCAATGACGCGCACGTCGCTCCATCCGCTCACCATCGGCGTGCTGCTGCTCGTCGGCGTCGCGGCGCCGCTGCTGTTTCCCGCCTACACCAACCAGATCGCCGTGCTCTGGCTGATGATCGTCTTTGCCCTCGACCTGGGACATCCTCGGCGGCCAGATGGGCTACAACTCGCTCGGCAACATCTTCTTCTTCGGCGCCGGCATGTACATCTGCGCCGTCGTGCAGATCGGCCTGTTATTACGACGTCGGGATGTACACGTCGGGCGCGCGCACCACGCATATTGTCTTCACCACGGCGCAGTATTTCACCGGATTCGCGCTCGGAATCGTTGCGGCGGGCATTATGGCCGCAATGCTTGCCGTCGTGACGTCATGGATCGTGTTCGGACTGCGCGGGCCCTATTTCGCGATCGGCACGCTCGGCGTAGCGGTTGCGGGCGCCGAGCTGGTGGCCTCCTGGGAATGGGTCGGCGCTGCGAGCGGGCATATCGATGCCGGTATTTCCCGGCGCGCCGGAAACGCAAAAGCTGTTCTTCTATTTCCTGCTCTTCGCACTTGCCTTCGTCGTGCTGCTTTTTCTGCGGTGGCTCTACTCGACGAATTTCGGCCTGGCCATCAATGCGATCCGCGACGACGAGGAAAAGGCCGAAGCGATGGGCCTCTACACGCGCCGCTACAAGCGGACGGCGCTGGGCGATCGCCGCGTTCTTCCTCGGCATCGCCGGCGCCATTTTCGGCAACATGACCGGCTTCATCGAGCCGCGCGACATCGCGTTTCCCGACCACGACCTTCAATATCTTCATGATCCTGATGGTGCTGCTCGGCGGCAAGGGCACGTTCTGGGGGCCGGTCGTCGGCGCGGTCGTCTTCCACGTCATCAAGGAAGTGACCTGGACCTATTTCCTCGGCTGGCAGTTCGTCGCGCTCGGCCTGCTGATCGTCGATCATCGTCGTCTATTTCCAGCAAGGCATCGTCGGCTGGCTGATGGAAAAATATCCGGAGCGATTCGGCGTCCGCGTCGCGCCCAAGGAACGCGAAGTGCGCGCACGCGCGATCGAGCTCGCACCGCACGCCGAAGGTGCCGAATGAACGACGCCATCATCGAACTCACGAACGTGACCAAGTCGTTCGGCGGCGTCGTCGCCAATCGCGACGTTTCGCTTGTCCGTGCCGCGCGGCCGAATCACCGGGCTGATCGGCCCCAACGGCTCGGGCAAGACCACGCTTGTTCAACTCGATCGTCGGATATCATCCGATCGACTCGGGCTCGATCCGCTTCGAAGGTCAGGAGATCTCGCAGCTGCGCGTGCAGGAAATCGCGCGGCTCGGCCTTCTGCGCACGTTCCAGACCACCCGCATCTACGGCAAGATGAGCTGCCTGCAGAACATGCAGATCTCGATTCCGCACAGGAAGGCCGGCTTTTTCGACATGTTCGCCTACGAGCGCGCGGACGTCATCGAACGCGCCGAACACTTGCTGTCCTTTGTCGGCCTTTACGAGAAGCGCTTCCTGCGCGCCGGCAGCCTCTCGTTCGGCCAGCAGAAGCTGCTCGAATTCGCCATGGCGCTGATGAACGAGCCGACGGTCCTGCTGCTCGACGAGCCGACCGCGGGCATCAACCCGACGCTGATCAACGGCCTGATCGATCGCCTGAAGCGCGCCAATGCCGAATTCGGCATCACGCTGCTCATCATCGAGCACAACATGCGCGTCATCATGAACATGGCGAGCAAGATCTATTGTCTTGCGCACGGCGAAATGCTTGCGGCCGGCGCGCCCGAAGAGATCCAGGGCAACCAGCACGTCGTCGACGCCTATCTGGGGGCGCATTGATGGTGGGCTCCCGACACCCGCACGCGCCGGGCGGCGGCTATCACGGCGGCGTCGGTGCCGTCATTTCCGTCGAAGAGGTCACCCGCCAGGCGCTTGAAATCGCCCGCGAGGTGAGCGTCGAGCAGCTCGATGCGCTTGCGGGCAACAAGCCGCATTTGCGGATCGACGGGCTCAACGCCGGCTACGGGCAGATGGAAATCCTGCACGACTTCAATCTGCGCGTCGGCCGCGGCCAGTCGCTGTGCCTGATCGGCCCGAACGGCGCGGGCAAATCGACGGTGCTGCATTCGATTTTCGGCTTCACCAATATTTTTTCCGGCACGGTCTCCACCACGTGGGACGGCCATAGCCTCGACGTCACCCGCCTGTCGTCCAACGAAAAGCTCCAGTCGGCCGGCATCGCCTACATCCTGCAGGACAAGTCCGTTTTCCCCGGAATGACGGTGGAAGAAAATCTGTGGCTCGGCGCCTACCTGATGGATCGCAAATCGGCGAGGCATGCCGCCGACGCGATTTTCGACAAATACCCGCGGCTCGCCGCGCGCCGGAAGCATCCGGCCAAGGTGCTGTCGGGCGGCGAGCGCCGGCTGCTCGAAATCTGCCGCGCGCTGGTCATGAACCCGAGCGTGCTGCTCGTCGACGAGCCGTCGATCGGACTCGAGCCGCGCTTTATCGACGCCGTCTTCGAGATTCTGGGCGATCTTCAGCACAACGAAGGCAAGACCATCGTGATGGTCGAGCAGAACGCGAAGAAAGGCCTGGAGTTCTCCGATATCGGCTACGTGCTGGTCTCCGGCAAGCTCGCGCTGGCGGGCAAGGCCGGCGAGCTGCTGACCGATCCGGATGTCGGGCGTCTGTTTCTGGGTGGTTAGCTGGCGCGCGGCGATGCCGGTCTATTCGGTTTCCTGTTCTTTGATCCACGCGACCATAAGCTCCCATATGACCGCCAGTACGATCGGGCCCAGGAACAGTCCGGTGATGCCGTAAGCGAGCGTGCCGCCGATGACCCCGATCAAAATGACGAGAATTGGAGTTTTCAGGCCGCGGCCCATCACGATGGGCCTCAATAGATTGTCCAGATAGGTTCACCGGCACCATGTAAGCCGTGAACAGGAGCGCCGACGTGGTCTCCATTGTCATCCAGCTCCATATGATGACCGGCACAATGACTATCGTCGGCCCGATCTGGATTATTCCGAGAATCAAGACGGCGAATGTAATCAGGCTGGCCTGAGGAATGCCGGCGGCTATCAAACCTATGCCGGCCAGCAGCGCCTGCAGCACTGAAATGCCGATCACGCCGCGCGAAACCGCACGGATGGTCGCCGCTGCCTGGCCGACAAGCTCTTCGCCGCGCTCCGGATTGAGTTGCCGTGAAAACCTTTTTACGGCGGCGGCAAGCGCGGGTCGCCGGCGAAAATAGAAATCCGGCGACGATAACGGCAATGAGAAACTTCAAAATACCCAGGCCGGTATCGGCACCGACGCGCAGCAATCTGCCGCCCAATGGCTTCAGTTGCGGAACGATCGTGGCGAAGGCAGCGCTCAGGTTCGTCGATGCGAGATCCCAGAATTGATAGATCGGTTCGCCGATCAGCGGCCAGTCTTTCACCGAAACAGGCGGCGACGGTACTGCCAAGATCGAAGGGTCGAGCCGCTCGGAAATCATCCGGACACTGTCGACCAGCCCCAAGGCAAGCCATGTCGCCGGGCCGATAATGACCAGCAGACTTAGAACTGTCGTGAGTGCGGCCGCCAATCGACGCCGTCCGTCCGAGCCGGAACGAAATCCATTCGAAAATGGGATAGAGCGCGACGGCCAGCACCGCGCTCCAAATGAAAATTGAAATAAATGGCTGAACGAGAACAAAAGACCAGTAAAGCAGAAGGGCGAGGACCGCCAGCCGGATGGCTGTTTCAATAAATGACGCCGTGATCTGATCACCGCCAGGCTGTTTTTTGTGATCGCGCGTCACAGATGGCTTCCCCGACGATGCCGTGCATAGTCGCTATTGGCCGCGCAACAACCGCGCTGCCGTTCTCAGCCGATCACGGGGTTTCGCAAATCGGCGGCCGGAGAAAATCGTTCGATACGTCTGCCTGCCCCGCGAAATCACGTTCGACGGCGCGTCCATCGACAAATGGCGACGCAAATCCCAGTCCCAGCTGCTTTCGGCCTTTTCTCAAGGCGCGCTCGGCGATGCAGGCATCAAGCGCCGCGCGAGCGAGATCGGGAAGCTGGCCGGGCTGTCTGCATGATGGAGCGCATCACCGCAAAAACATTCACGGCACCGTTCGAGTCCAATGCCGGGCCTGCCGCGGCGGGAAGCGCCCGATGCGCCGCGTCGATAATGACCCGGCAAGCGGCAAATGGAATTCTGATGCGCGGCGGCAATCTCCGCAGCGATGTGGGATTCCATGTCGACGGCAACCGCGCCTGTCGTCCGGAAGAGATGCGACTTTTCCGCAGGCGTCGGCACCATGGTGTCGGAGCCGACAATATCCGCAAGCACGGCGCCCGGAAGCCGCTTGGAGAGTTCCTGCGTCCATTTCGAATCGGTCGCGATAGCGCGATCGCGATACCGGACGGTGGATGCGACGACCCAATTCCCGGCAACGAGCTCCGGGTTCAGCCCGCCGGAAATTCCAAAGCTGATGATGCCCGAAACGTCGGGGTGAATTGCCGCGTGCAAAGCGGCGCCAAGGCGCTCGCCCTGGCTGCAAACCACTGATACCCCGCTACCGCGCGCGACAAAGGCCTCGCGCGCAAGCGACGTCACGGCAACAATAGTCGTCGGTCTTGGCATCCCGCCCCCCTGACGGACCCTGCAAAGACCATTCGTATCCGACCCTAGGGGAAATTCAAGTATCCAGCGGCACGAAACCACTGCAGGGCGTCTTGAATTCCCTCAATATATGGCCGCGAACGATAGGATAACTCCCGCTCGGCTTTGGTCGGAGGCAAAGAACATGCGATATCGCGCCAGATAGACCCCGTCCAAGGTCGCAAAGGGCTCGCGTCCTGTGATTCGCGCCACAGCTTCCGCAGCAAATGCGACCGGAATCAGGGCGCGCCAGGGAAGCCGAACCCAAGGCGCGCGGCGGCCCACGATCCCCGCAATGTCTTTCAGCATCTGCGAGAACAGGACGTTTTCACCGCCGAGAATGTAGCGCTCCCCGATCTTTCCGGAGCGCATTGCCGCGAGATGACCGTTCGCCACATCGTCCACATGGACGAGGTTGAGTCCCGTGTCGACAAACGCCGGGATCCGGCCCTTGGCGGCTTCCACGATGATACGGCCGGTCGGGGTTGGCCGCGCGTCGCGCGGTCCAATCGGCGTTGAGGGATTGACGATGACCGCCGGAAGACCCTGCTCAGCCACCATGGAATCGACCAGGCGTTCGGCCGCGATCTTGCTGCGCTTGTATGCGCCGATTGCCTCGTTTTCGGGCAGCGGGATGGACTCGTCCGCGATCTCACCGGATCGCAAGGCAATGGTCGCCACGCTGCTGGTATGAACGATCCGCTCGACGCCCGCGCGCAATGCCGCCTGCATGACGTTGCGGGTGCCCTCGAGGTTGGTGGCATAAATTTCGCCCGGATCCGGGGCCCACAGACGATAGTCCGCCGCCACATGAAAAACGTAGCGCGCACCCGCGACTGCGCGATCGATTGAAGCTCGGTCACGCAGGTCGCCTTCGATAAATTCGATGTCGAGGTCGGCGAGGTTGGAGTAAGGCCCTTTCTCACGGACGAGCGCGCGCACGGAAAAACCGGCTTCGACGAGTTTGTGCGCGACAGCCGAGCCGACGAACCCGCTTGCACCGGTGACGAGAACCTTGCCCTGAGTGTTCATCCGTCGCGGGTTCCGATATGCCGAGGATTTCGAACCGTGCCGACCCATCGGCGAACCGGCATCGAACGATCGAGATTTATCCCCCAAGCAGCTTCTGCGTTCGATCATGCAACCTCTTGATCAAACCGTCGGCACCGCCCGAGGCGATAATCGAGGCAAATTCGTCGCGTCGCGTCGCGAGGTCGCTGATAGTCCCGTTGAGATAGACGTCGATCACCCGCCCGCCCCGAACCAGGTAGTTGATACTCACAGTGCGGCCGCCGGGCTGCAACAGCCTGGTTTTCACAATTTCGCCACCGCCGCGCGGCTCCGGCACCGAATGTCGGGTCTACGACAAAGCTTTCTCCGGAATAGTCCTTAATCTGGCTTGCGTAGTCGGCAATGATGAACTTGGCAAAAGCATCGCGCACTGCGGCCTGCTGGGCTGGCGAGAAACTCTGCCAGGCCGGCCCCACTGCCAGCCGCGTCATTGTCGGAAGATCGAAAGCCGATGAAATGGCGGGCGTGAACCGCTTGTCGCGCTCGCGGACACTCAGGCGCCCCGCTTGCTGGATCGTCGGCATCAACTGCTGGTAATAACTCTGAATGTGCGTCACGGCTGACGACTGCGCGTGCAATCGGATCGGGGCGACCAGGACGGCGGCAACTATGGCAACGATTGCGATCAAATGACGCAAGTTGAATTCGGACTCTCTCATTGTGGTTTCCACTCTCCCGGATGGGCACGACCTGGCTGGGCGGCCGCGACCTTTCGTCATGCGCGGTTTGCCGTATCTGCGGGAACGTTTTGGAATTGGATTGACGGCCCCGTCAAGACGCAGGCGACAGCCTGAAATGAATATGCTTTTTTTGCAAATTCAATGAGCAAGACCGTCAATCAGCTGGCAATCACCGCAACCACGCAGGCCGTGCGCCTGTCGACGCGGCATGCATGGTTCGTGATTCTTGCATTCTCTGCTCGTTGCACTCCTGTCGGCTCTCTATTTCACGTCCACATTTTGCCATCACGACCGACAGCAACAAGCTTTTGTCGAGCTCATTGCCGTGGCGCCAGCAGGAACGCGCGCTCGACCGCGCCTTTCCCTGGCGAGTCGATCAGATCATCGCCGTCGTTGACGCCGCCACGCCCGAGGCTGCCGAGGAAGCGGCGGACACACTCGCAAACGACCTCTCGCGCCACGCGGACGTGATCCGGACCGTTTCCCGCCCCGATGGCGGCGAATTCTTCGCGCGGAACGGCATTCTTTTTCGTTCTCTCGACGAAGTGCGCCGCGATGCCAATGATCTCATCGGCGCGCAGCCGTTCCTCGGAACGCTTTCGGCCGATCCGACATTGCGAGGTGTTCTTCGCACACTGTCTCAGTCAACCGAAGGATTGCGCCTGGGGAAGACAAAGCTCGAGGATCTGAGGCCGGCGCTCACGGAAATTGCCGATGCGCTGGAAACTCTGTCGAGCGGAAAGTATCCGGCCTTTTCCTGGCGCAAATTGATAACAGGACGGACGCCGGAGCCTTCCGAGCTTCGCCGCTTCATCAATATTCAGCCGGTCCTGGACTTCGACGACCTGCAGCCCGGGCGCAAGGCGACCGCGGCCATACGCGAGGCGGCGTCGCGGCTCGGACTGACACCTGAGCGAGGCGTGAAGGTGCGCCTCACCGGATCCGTGGCCCTGTCGGACGAGGAATTCGCCACGATTGCCGACGGCGCCGCGCTGAATGGCGTCATCACCCTTCTGCTTGTTGTGCTGGTGCTGTGGCTCGCGTTGAAAAAGGCCCGGATCATCCTGGCCGTTTTTATCAACCTGGCGGCCGGGCTCATCTTCACCGCCGCTATCGGGCTCTGGATGGTGGGAGCCCTGAACCTGATCTCCGTTGCCTTCGCCGTGCTCTTTGTCGGGCTCGGGGTCGATTTCGGCATCCAGTTCAGCGTGCGTTACCGCGCCGAACGATTTGAATCGCACGACCTCAAGGACGCCCTGCTCGGGACGGCGAAAGGATTGGCGGGGCCGCTTTTGCTCGCGGCAGCATCGATCGCCGCGGGCTTCTACTCGTTCCTGCCGACGGCTTATGTCGGCCTGTCCGAACTGGGATTGATCGCGGGAACAGGCATGATCGTTGCGTTCGGAACGACCGTAACTTTGCTGCCGGCGCTGCTCGCCGTCCTCAAGCCTCCGGGCGAGCCCGCGCCGATTGGCTATGCCGCACTTGCGCCGGTCGACCGCTTCCTCGAAACGCAGCGCAAATGGGTTGTCGGCATGACGTTGGCGGTCACGATCCTCGGCCTGCCTTTGCTTGCGGGCCTGCGCTTCAACTTCAACCCGCTCGACCTGCGGTCCCGGGACACTGAATCGGTGGCAACCCTGCTCGATCTGATGGCCGATCCCGACACCAGCCCGAACACGCTCGACATTCTTGAAAGTAATGCCGCGCGCGCTTCCGCGCTTGCCGAACGCTTGCGCCAGCTGCCGGAGGTCGCGCACGTCGTGACGCTGCAAAGCTTCGTTCCCAAGGACCAGGACGAGAAGCTTGCGATCATCGACGATGCGAGTTTTTTCCTCCGGAACACGCTCAATCCTGACCAGGTCGAACCGAAACCGACGCCGGCCGACACGCTGGCAGCAATCGACACAACAGCCAGCGACCTGCGCGGTGCCGCAGCCGAGTCCGACACCAGCCCGGCCGCCGTTCAGGCACGCCGCCTCGCAGGCGTCCTGGCAGCACTGGCAAAGCAATCCCAGGCGGCCCGGGACGACGCCGAGCGCGTTCTCGTGGCGCCATTGGTGACGACCCTGCGTCAGGTCAGAAGCCTGCTCATGGCCGAGCACGTGACGATCGAGATGTTGCCCCAGTCGTTGACACAGCGCTGGGTCTCGGCCGACGGGCTGAACCGGGTCGAGGTCGCGCCGAGCGGCGATGGCAATGACAACGCGACCCTGGAGCGTTTCGTGGCAGCCGTGCGCGGTGTTGCGCCTGACGCAGCCGGCAAGCCGGTCTTCGTCATCGAAGCAGCGGCAACCATCGTCAAAGCTTTCATTCAGGCCGCAATCTGGTCCGTGGCGTCAATCGCGCTCATCCTTTTCATTGTGTTACGCCGCTGGAGTCACGTCGCCTTGACGCTGGTGCCGTTGCTCGTCGCAATCGTCGTCACGCTGGAGATCTCCGTCGTGATCGGGCTGCAGCTGAACTTCGCGAACATCATCGCACTGCCACTGCTTCTCGGCGTCGGCGTCGCGTTCAAGATCTACTACATCATGGCCTGGCGTTCCGGTGAGCGGAACTTTTTGCAATCGAGTCTGACGCGGGCTGTCATCTACAGCGCCTGTACCACCGCGACCGCTTTTGGGAGCCTGTGGTTCTCGCATCACCCGGGTACGTCGAGCATGGGCAAGCTGATGGCCCTTTGCCTCGTGACGACGCTTGCGGCGGCCGTGCTCTTCCAACCCGCGCTTTTGGCGACACAGAGCAAGGCCAGCGGTCAGCAAATAAATGGCCTAAAACTGGGGTCTGTGACAAAAAAGTAACACTTATGCCGTAGCGGCTCTGCTAATTTTGTCGGACTCGACCCGATCAGCGCGCTACATCATCGTGGTGCGCTCGTGATGGCGATTCGAAAAGCCTCGGGCCTGCAGGGGAATTGGAAAGGGGCGGGAAAGTAGATGCGTCGCGGTCAAGTCTGGGGCAGATGGGCGATCACGATCGCATTGCCTGTCATTGTCGGTGGTTGCGCCGCGACCCCGCGGGACGCGTCGTTGGCGCTGCAGGATCCTAACGAGCATGCCAATCGCCAGGTTCTGGCGGTGAACCAGGAAATGCTGCGCCCGGTCGCGGTGGCTGTCCAAACAGTCGTGCCGCGCCCCGTGCATGATCGCCTGCACGATTTCAATTCGAATCTGAAAGAGCCGCGGATCTTCGTGAACAATGTTGCTGCAGGGCCGCCTCGACGCCGCCAGCAAGACGGCGGCGCGTTTTGCCATGAACACGACGTTTGGAGTCGGTGGCCTTGTTGATCTCGCGACCCGCGAAGGCATTCCGCAGCAGAGCGGCGATTTTGGGCAGACGTTGTTTGTCTGGGGTGTCGGCGAGGGTCCCTATATGGTGCGGCCCTATTGGGGTCCCACGACAACGCGCGATGCGGTCGGCGACCTCGTCGATCGCTTTGGCGATCCGGTCGGATTGCTGACTGGAACACAAATCGGGATCGCAATCACCACGGCAAGCCTGGACACGGTGGTCAGGCTCGGCCAGCTGAAGATGGCCGAGGATGCATCCATCGATTTCTACGCGTTCTTGCGCTCGAGCTACTACCAGACGCGGCGCGCGGAGTTGCGTGAGGCGCTCGGCCTGCCCAACGTCATTGACTCGCCGGCAACTGCGCTTGACGACACCGCAAAACCGGAATCGGGAACAACCGCAATGGCGAGTGCGCCTACTCCCAGTTCCGCCGCAGCAAATAGTGCCCCTCGATCCAGTACCAAAAAAACAGCCCGGGCAAACCAAGAAGCAACTCGCGCACTCGCTTCGACAGAGAAATAGCCAGCCCGATCTCCGCCGGCAGGCCGAACAACGCGCCTAACAGGACAAGACCGCCCTCCTGAACGCCAAGTGCCGCGGGCACCATGAATGCCGCCGCGCGGACGCCTGAGGACAAGCTTTCGAGGATAAAGGCGTCTGTCGCCGAAAGGGGTTGACCGAGACACCAGGTCACTAGCCAGACTTCACCCGCGCCTGCAGCCCATCCGATAAGGCGCAACAGGTTCGCCCGCCAGAAGGCGGCGCCCCTGCGATAGGCCTGCACAACGGCGTCATCGACTGCCGATGCGCTTCCTGCGAAGTGTGATAGCCATTTCTCCGGCAGCAGGCTGCGTGCCAGTTTTGCAAATCGCGCAAACATATTCTTGTGTTGAAGCAGGACGAATGCCGTAACGGCCGCGACAAGCGCGCCGACGCCAATCAACACTCCGGCCACCACTTCGAATGCGGCGCCGCCGGTGGGCCGCAACACAAGCAGCGCAACCCCGGCGATGACAAAGGCCATCTGGGTGACCACACCCACCGTGGTGTCGACAACCATGCTGGCCGCGGCCTGCGGGCCGGAAACGCCGCGCAGGTGCGCCAGTCGCGCGCTTGCGATGTCTCCGCCGATATTGGCGACCGGCAACAGCGAATTGATCGATTCGCGGATCCATCGAATCCAGGTGACGCTGACAACGTCGGGACGGGTCGCAGACGGCAACAGCTCTCGCCACGAAAGAGCGGAGAAGAGCATTGGAACGATGTGGTAGGCTGTTATCGGCAGGAGCCACCAGCCGACGACCAGCATGGCGTTGGCCACCTCGCCTGCGCCGCTGTACACAATCAGGTAGACGACAAGCGCAAGGCCAAAGAAACCCGCGATGATGAACGAAACGGAAATGACCCGGCTCCCCCTTATTCGGCACCGAACGCGGCAACAATAGACGCGCCACTTGTAGTATCAACGCTGGTGCCCAGCCGAGGTATATCGCAGATCCAATGCAGCAGGGTTCGCACAGCGTGGCCCCGAGCCAACCAATAATGGTTCTTTTGCCGGATGCGGGCGCGTCGCCGATCGCGCCGGCATCTGCGGACGGCGGCGAACCAAGGGTTCTCGGGCTTGGTCTCGCGCGGCGGACGGTTGTGGCGGCGGCCGCGCCGGCTACAGCCGGATCTATTTCCTGGCGCGCGATCGGGCCGCGCCAGCCGGCGTCACCGCCATCTCCAACTGGAGCACCCTCACCGATGCGCTTCGCTCAGCAACCTGGGCCGCTGATCATTGCGCATGCGGCCATTCTCGCGGAGCCCGATTGGCTCGCGCGGCTCGCCGAAACACAGACTGGGCCGGCCCTTTGGGCGGCAATGCCGCACAAGATGATCCTGCTTGCAGCCCCTGCGGTCGCGGATGCCCTTACGGTGCTGGAGGCGGACAAAGGGGCCTATGACCTGACCGCGGCGCAGGAGCGGCTCACGCGGCACTTTGGGGTGCCGTCCGCAATTCCTGCCGCGATCGATCCGCTGGTGGTGACGACAGCGACCGATGTTGACGACGCCGAATGGCGTTTGCTGCGCGGACTCGTCAAGGATACCGACGGATTCATGGCGCGGAACGTCGAGCGGCCGATTTCTTTGCGAATTGCCCGCCGCCTGGCCTCCACCGGAATCACACCAAACCAGATCACCTTGCTCTCGGTCGGCATCGGCCTGGGCGGCGCGCTCTTTTTTCTGTCCGAGCACTGGCTCTGGCAGACAATCGGGGCGCTTCTTTTCCTGGCGCACTCGATCCTGGACGGATGCGACGGAGAGTTGGCCAGATTGAGATTCCAGGAATCGCGTTTTGGCGGAATCATCGACTACTGGGGCGACAACGTCGTTCATATTGTCGTCTTCGCTTGCATGGCCGTCGGCTGGAGCCTCTCGATCGGAGCATCATGGCCATTGTTGCTTGGCGTCGCGGCAGCATTCGGCAATCTGGGTTCCGCCTGGTTTGTCTATTGGCGCGTGATGCACACAAAAAAAGACAGCGGCCCGCTTTTTACATCGGTCGCGACTGTGCCCGGGGCAAACCCTCGCCCGAATGCTTGATGCCGCTTCGCGCCGGGATTTTATTTACCTCGTGCTCTTTCTTGCACTGTTCGGAAAGTCAAACTGGTTTCTGGTGCTGGCCGCGGCAGGCGCACCGATATTCTTTTTGCTCCTGCTGTTCCTTGCGCTGCGCGAACGCTTCCAAACAGCGTAGCCGGCAACTAGCCGTCGAGCGGCATCCGGGCGCCGCCCGCCGTACTCGACCTCTGGGCAAGATCGATCAACCGTGCGCACAACAGCGCTTCATCCAGGTTGCCCCTGCCGCCGCCCAAAGCTGCGCGCTGAAAGTCCTCCGCCACCCCGACGAACCAATCGCGGTGATGCGATCCCTGGGACAGAGGCGGGGGGCATGACCACCGCCGCTCGTCCTTGTTCGATTTGAGAACCACGACATCGTCGACGACTTCGATACGGCCGCGATCGCCCTCGACCTCGATGTGGTTGGCGCGCTCCTCCGCCGACCAGGTCAAATAGATCTGAGCGCTGCCGTTTTCCCGGTCGAGCGTTACGGTCGCAGTATCTTCGATCGGCCATTCGCGAAAGCGGCGCTTCTCGAGCAGAGCGGTGACAGCGCGGGGAACGCCGAGCCAGCGCACGACGCAATAAAGCGCGTGCCATCCGTGGTCGAACAGTATTCCGCCGCCGGCGACAGCCGGATCGGCGCGCCAGTTGGTCCCATCGGACGTGACGGTGACCGCCGGCTCCGTGCGTAAGGTCCGCCAGCGAACCGTCCGCACGGTGCCAACCGCGCCTTCATCGACGAGCGCCGAAATCCGCTCGCAAATCGGCGCCTTGAGCCAGTTGTGAACGGTATGAACAACGCGGCCACTCCCTGCCGCGGCGGCTGCAATGGCTTGCGCATCCTCTATCCGCGTGGCCAGAGGCTTTTCGCAAAGGACGTTGAGGCGCGCATCCAGTGCGCGCTTGATTAGGGCCGCATGGCTGCTTGGCGGCGTGCAGATATCGACGAAATCAAGCGCCTTGTCGAACAGCAGTTCGTCGACGGTCTTGCGCCATTGTCCGCCAGGGCAAGCCTCCAGAAAGGCCCTGCCCTGAGCCGCAACGGCATCGGTCGCGGCGACGATCTGGACACCCTTTACGGATTGCCAGCCCGGCAGGTGCCCTTTTGCCGCGACGTTTCCGAACCCGATAAAAGCGCCACGCAACACGCGCCGCGGCCTCAGTCCAGCCCGAATTGACGCGCGATGGCACCGAACGACTGGTCGAGAATGTCGACGCCGCGTATCGCCTCATCCTCCGTAATGACCAGTGGCGGATTGATGCGAATGACGTGCGAGTACGACATCGTGACGAGGCCGCGCGCCAAGGCCTCATGGAAAAGCGCGAGCGTGATGGCCTTGTCGAGAGGCTCTTTGGTCTTGCGATCGGCCACCATCTCGACGCCGATCATCAGGCCGCGCCCGCGCACGTCGCCGATGAACCGGTATTTCTCCTGCAGCTTCTTCAGCGCGTCGAGCATCACCCTGCCGACGCGAGCGGAGTTTTCTACCAGCCGCTCGTTGATGATCGCCTCGACGGCGCCAAGACCGGCGGCGGCCCCCAGCGGATTTCCGCCATAACTCGACGAGCTGCCGCTCGGCTCCCCGAACGGTTTGGCCGACATAAGCTCGAACGACGACGCCACGCCGCTGAGCGGGAAGCCGCCACCCATCCCCTTGCCGATCGTCATGATATCGGGCTTGAGGCTGAATTGGTCGGACGCCCACATCGTCCCTGTGCGCCCAAATCCGGTCAGCACCTCATCGGCGATGAGCAGCGCATCGAATTCGTCCGCGATCTCCCGCACGGCATGAACAAAATCATCGGGCGGAATGACGTTGCCCGCCGTGCCCTGCATCGGCTCCATAATGATCGCCGCGACTTCGTCCTGGGTCTCGTTCTTGATGACGTTGCGCAGATGATCGGCGCAGGCCAGGCCGCAGGACGGATGCTCAAGCTTCCAGGGGCAGCGATAGCAGTTCGCATAAGGCGACAGATGCATTCCGGGCGGAAACGGACCCTGATGATTGCGGTAACCGCCGCCGAGCAGACCGATCACGCCTGCCGTCTTGCCGTGATAACCGCCCCAGAAACCGACGAACTCGAATTTCTTCGTGACCGACTTGGCAAGACGAAAGGCCGCCTCGACGGCCTCCGCACCGCCGGAAAAAAGCTGGATGTGCGTGATGCCTTCCGGCAGCAGGTCACTGACAAGCTCGAGGAACCGCGCGCGCGTTTCGGTCGTGAAGCTGCCGAACGTGGAGCGCGTCAGCTGCTCGCTGATGCGCTTGACATAATGGGGGTGACAGTGACCGACGCTGCCCACCGCAATGCCGGCGATAAAGTCGAGATATTCATTCCCGTCGACGTCGTAGATCGTGCAACCCTGTGCGCGATCAACCGCGATCTGCGAATAAAGAGCAATCGATTGCAGGCCCGGCGCCATCGCCTCGGCCTCGCGATCGAAGATCGCTTTCGATCTGGGACCCGGCACGGTGCGCCGTTCGGTGCCGTCTTTTTGCACCGGCGCCACGTGACGGGACGGAGCACCTTTCATGACTCAACTCCTTGCCGGGATACGATACGCACGCGCCGCTCGAAACGCTCCGCCAGGTGATTTGCGATAGCCTGAGCGGCAGGCTCGCGGTAGCGGGCATAGCTTGGCCAGGCGTTGATGTCGATAATCATCGGTTTGCCGTTTTCCTGAATGACGGCATCGCCGCCAAAAACTTCCAATCCCAGAGCGGCCGCAGCACCGAACGCCGCGTCGCGCAGGCGCGCGACCTCGAAAGAATGACCCAGCATTCCCTTGTCGCGGTGATAGAACCATTCGAACCAATTGGCAGCTAGCGGCCGCATTTCACCTCGGACACCGTAAAATTTGACCAGGTCGCCGGACACGTGCTCCTGCGCGATGATGAACGGAATGCCGCGCTTGGCAAACCGGTCCAGCGCCTCATGCCACCCCGCCTCCGACGCGATGTAAATGACATCGGAAGGCTGCGTGGCATGGAAATCATAACGCTTGACCCACACGGCAGCCGCCGGCGGCGATCCTTTAGCGTTGCTCGCAACGACATGGCTCGCCGGCGAGGCAACATGATGTCTGGCGAAAAGCTCGATCATCCTGTGACGGTAGGTGTTGCGAATGGCGTTCGGCGAATTCACCACGACCGAGCCGGCGTTTTGAGCCTCGGTGAGGCGATCAAGCACGGTGCCGCGCTCGCACATCGCGAATAAGTTTGCGCAGCGGCCATCAAATGCCGCGTCGACCTCGACAAGCTCGACACTGAATCCGCGCGAGGTCAGCGCTTCGCCGACGCAATCCATGATGGCGCGATCGTCATCGATGCGGCCCGGGGAATGGTCCGGCTCGCGGTAGATGCCCCTGCAAGTTTTGGCCGTCGTACTCATGGCTCGGACGTTTCGCGTTGACGGCCAGATACCGCGCTTTCCGCGGCAGCGACATCGCGCGCGCGGTCGATATCGAAGACGCAAGGCAGGACGATTCCATAGACCGCTTGCCCCCCCGCAACCAGCGCACCGAGATAGTCGCGCAAGCGCGCGAAGTCCTCCGCGGGATTGACGGGTCTTTTGGCCGGCAACCAATAGAGCCCCGCCGTCACGTGACTGCCGTTGCTTCCACCGATATGGCCGATACGCCCGTTCGATGTATCTAATGTGACCCACAACGGATTTTCGTCGTCGACATGGTCGGTCACGCCGAGCACCACCGCATCGTCCGGAAACCGTGAGGCCGATGCCACAAAGGTCTCGAATTGATCGACGGGCATGATCGTGTCGACCGTCGTGATCACGGCAGGCGCATCGGCCAACCTGTCTGCGACGAGCCGGAAGGTGGCGTAAGACGACGGCGTCGAGCGAACGATCATGTCGATGTCGAAATCTCCGGCATGGCCTTTGAGCCATTGCCGGCAGTCGTCGCTGGCTTCGTTGATGACGACCGTCAGGCGGCGAATGCCGACCGAGCGGAAGCGATCGAGCGCGTGACCGATCAGCGGACGCCCTGCGACCGGCACCATCGGCTTGCTGACGCGATAGCCGTCCGCGCGCAGGCGGCTTCCCTCACCTGCGGCAATGATGCCCCCGCGGATGGCGGAAAATGTGGATGCCCGCGTCATTGCAGAAACTTCGTGATATCGCGCAGGTCGGTCACCGCCTGCTGCTCGCTTTGCCCGGACTGCGACGTCCGGCGGCGCAATCCAGATGAAGCGCATGCCCATCCGACGCGCGCCTTCGCGATCGCGGCGCAACGAGTCGCCGATTAACACTGTCTCTTCTGGCGTCGCTCCAAGCCCTTCCAGGGCCGCGCGAAAGATCGCCGGATCGGGCTTCTCGGCACCCACGCAGTGGCTGTCCACCAACACCTCGAAAAAGGAACACAAGCCTGCGCTGTCGCACACCGCTTCGAGATTGCCGTAAAAATTGGACACAATGCCGAGCTGGTAGCGTTCACTCAGCGCCTTCAGGATCGGCCGATTGCGCTCGAAAGTGGCTGCGCATTCCGAGATAAAGACAGAAGCGACGCGCCGCCCGCGATCAATGCCACTTCCATTCGCGCCACCGCGGCGCGCCAGCTCGCTTTCCAGGTTGGCGGTCAACGCGTGCACCGTGCCCGAGAGATCCGTTGTGGACGGCAGGCCTCCGACAAGCGGATCGTCCGCCGCATAGAAGGCCGGCGCAAAAGCCTCGCCATCCAGATCTAGCCCCTCCGCGCGATACAGTGCATGAAATCGCTCCTTCCACGCGACGCCGTCAGCGTCAAGCGTGCCGCCGAAATCGAACAGCAGCGTTTTGACCGGCGCGTTCATTGTATGGCCCGTACGCTGAGCCGCTTACACACAACACCCAAGATAGCCGCGCGCACGAAGTCCCGTTTGCACCTGCTATGAGCGCTGCGGGCTGGATGCCAGCTTGGCGCCCGGCTCCTCTCCGGGAAGATCAAACCGGCGGCCATCGATGAAGGCGTTGCACGCATCGAGCGCAACGCTGTCGCGCAACTGCCGCGGCGGGCTCTTCATATAATAGGCCGAAGGCGCCTCCAGCGGACCGGCTTCGCCGCGCTCCAGCGCCAGCTTCACGCAGCGGATCGCGTCGATGACGACGCCGGCACTGTTCGGAGAATCCTGCACCGACAGCCGCAACTCCAGCTCGATCGGAGCATTGCCGAAGCCGCGCCCTTCCATCCGGATGAAGCAGACCTTGTTGTCTTGCTGCCACGGCACGTAGTCCGACGGACCGATATGGATGTCGCGCGCGTCGAGGCGCTCATCCAGCTGCGATTGCACGGACTCCGTCTTGGAAACCTTCTTGGACTTGAGCCGGCTCCTCTCCAGCATGTTGAGGAAGTCGGTATTGCCGCCGGTGTTGAGCTGGTAAGTGCGATCGAGGCCGACGCCGCGATCGGCAAAGAGCCGGGCCAGCGCCCGATGCACGATGGTTGCGCCGACCTGGCTCTTGATGTCGTCGCCGATGATCGGCAAACCGGCATCGCGGAATTTCGCGCCCCAGACTTCGTCCGAAGCGAGGAACACGGGAACGCAATTGACCATGGCTACACCCGCTTCGAGGCAGGCCTGCGCGTAATACTTGACCGCGCGCTCGGAGCCGACCGGCAGGTAGCAGACAAGCACTTCGGCGCCCGACGCGCGCAACGCTGCGGCGACATCGGTCGGCTCGAGATCGACCGGACGGAAGGCGCTCTCATCGGGATAGTCGGCCATGTGCGGCGCGATCCCGTCGAGGATCGGACCGGCCTGCACGATGACATTCGAAACCGGAAGCGCGCTTTGAAAGATGCGCGTGCAGTTCGGCTTTGCGAAAATGGCCTCTTCAAGCGGATGACCGACTTTGCGCCGGTCGACATCGAAAGCGGCGACAAACTCGACGTCACTGCAACGATACCCGCCGATCGAATGGCGCATGATGCCTTCGAGCGCAGCGCCCTGACGATCCCGGTAGTATTCTACGCCTTGCACCAACGAACTTGCGCAATTGCCGACGCCGGCAATGGCGACTTTGATATTCTTACGCATGCTCGATACGTCCCCCGAAAATGCGATTATTGGTCCGCCAGAAACCTCTGACAAGTCATAAGGTTAGGCAGAAGTGGACGGCCCCATGCCCGTAGTGCTGACTTTATACTGCAATCTCCCCCTCCCGGCCATCTGGCTTTAGGTGGCTTTTTGGTGCGTGAGGCTTTTAGGAAACAGTCCCCGCAAAACCGCCGGTTGTGATTGGACCGAGGTCCACTATCGCGGTCGAAATGGCCGACGGCGCTGTGCGAGCGAGTTCGTCACCAGTTCGCGCAACAAAACGCGCGGTCACTGAATTGCGCTGAGATTGTTGGCGATCCGGACCTCAATGTCCGGCGCGTCACGTTCTACTCGCTCTTTGACAGCAACCCAATCGGCGAGATCCTGAGGATGTTCGGTGTGCAGGATCAACAAATTGCGCGCAGGTTCAGATTTCTGCATCGTGCTTACTTTGAACTTATGTCAGGTAGCAACAACTTCGGTTTCGGCCACGAGGCAAAGATAGACGCCATGCCAACCGTTTTGCTACATTTTTGGAATTGTTGAGCCGACGAAATTCAAACCGACAATGATGTCACCAAGCGGTTCGCAGACCGATGGCTTTTGGGCCATTACTTCTTATTTCAATCCAATGCGCTCCATGCGTAGGCTTCAAAATTTCAGAATCTTTCGCAACCGCCTAACCGTGCCCCTGGTGGCGGTGGAATTGTCTTACGGAGCCGATTTTGAGCTGCAAGAACCGGACGCAGACATCCTGATCCAGCTACGTGGCGGCGCGTTACTGTGGCAAAAGGATCGGCTACTTAACTTGGCTTTGCAGGCCTTACCGGACGACTGTCGAAAAGTCGCGTGGCTCGATTGCGACATTTTCTTCGGCAGTAGCGATTGGGCTGAATTAGCTGACCGGCTGTTGAATCGTTTCCCGACAATTCAACTGTTTAAATCCGCACATTATCTCTCACCACGTTGGACTCCGGCAGACGATTGCGCGACTGAAGTTGAATTTACACGACCGTCGGCCATGTTCTCCATCTCTTCCGGTCAGCCCGCAACAATGTGTCTTGGCCGAATTTCCAAAACACCGGAGGTTGCTTATCCAAAAGGACTGGGTCCGCATGCAAAAGGGTTAGCGTGGGCAATCCGTCGTGAAATTGTCGATCAGCACGGATTTTTCGACGCGTGCATCGTTGGCGGCGGCGACACTGCGTTAGCCAGCGCCGCCAATAATTGCTTCGACGCAGTCATAAATGCTCATTTCATGAACGAACGCCAAAGAGAGCGGTATATGACGTGGGCCAGACCTTTTTACGAAACCGTTCGCGAAGAGGTCGGATATCTCGATGCGCAGATATACCACATGTGGCACGGAGATTATTACAGCCGACAGCGGGCGGGTCGCCACGAAGGTTTGCAACGATTTCAGTTCGACCCGTTTACTGACATTGCAAAAGATGTAAACGGATGCTGGCGTTGGGCGACAGAGAAGCCTGAAATGCACGCCTACGTCCGCGGCTATTTTTCATCGCGCGATGAAGAGGGAGGCGTAGTTACCGGTCGGCGTGCAAGGCTGCCTTCAAGCAACTGAACTCGAAAAAAAGAGGCGCTTCGGATTTTCTGACCAGTCAATTTCTTTAACCGGCACTATCTTAATATTGAATGCCGGGTCGGTCGCTTGGGCCAAAAGCTCCTTTAGCTTTGCTTCCTCATCGGCAGTGATATTGTCTCGGCCGCCAATCTCTACGGTAATCGTATCAATCTCAGCCTGTCTTACGCGGCACTCCTTGAAGACCACCGCCTCCAGCAAAATTCGCGTTGAAAGATAGAAAGGCAGCAGTTTGCCGTTGGGATGGCGAACAAAATGCTTTCCCCTCCCAAAAATGTTTGAAATCGTCGGTCCATCGTGACCACAGGGACACTGATTTTCCAGTTGCGCAAAATCGCCGATGTCGTACCGAATGATCGGTGTTGCATACGAGTGCAAATGAGTGATCAACAGACGACCTAATGATTGGCCGTTAAACGACACTGTTACATCCTGGTCGCATTCCACGATCGCATTTGTGTGAGCTACGTGAAAATATCCCGGCTTACTCGAACATTCGTAGGCAATCGGCCCCGTTTCTCCCGCGGAGTAGTTCGATAGAGATGGCACTCCAATTCCTGTTAGTGCCTTGACGATTTTCGGATCGCGATAGTCAGAATTGTGAAGCCACAATTTGACGCCAAGTCTCTTGATGAGATCGACGCCTCCGTTGTTCATCAAAACGTCCAGATAGCGATTGGGACAGACTAAATACCCTACCGGATCTTTCAGCAGTTCTTTTATCAAGGCATCATCGCTATACCTGTAAATAATTCTTTTCCCGGATCCATTGCGGAAGACCGCTCCCAATGGACCGGCCCAGGACTTCGTCAGTATCGTCGGCGATGATTCTTTCTCCAGCTTGGCAAAACGGGAGGCGGGGATAATTTGAACGCAGTTTTCATCGAGCGTCAGGTCGTAAAAAAAATACTGAGCCAAACTCCTAAGCGTATTGTAGTACCCATTTTCCGGGCAGGTATACACCTTGACGGGCGTGCCCGTTGATCCTGTCGACGCATAACTTGTTTTGCCGTCGCTTGCCGCCAACGGACCATCGAGTTTGAACTGGGTCGCTACGTCTTCCCGGCTCTGAATTGGCAGATATTTAATGATACCGGGGCTGACCATGCGAGATGGCATTCGCTGTCGCCAAAATTTGGAATGGCTTTGCGCGTGCTTAAGAAGATTTGTCAGTTGCCGGTTCTGCCATCGCTCGCGCGCTTCTCGATCGCCGTTCTCAATCAGATTGATTGCCGTGATATTTGCAAGATCAATTTGTGCCGCTTGATCCAAAAATGTGAATGGATGAGTGCTGTACGCATTTGCGCTAACGGGTCTCGCGGCAAAATCAGTAAACATATGAGAATCCCCGTCGATCGGCATTCTCCTCCCGACGCTCGTCAGCGTCAATTCCGAAAAGGATATTTCGATGACTTTGCATCTATTCGTCTTCGGCCCTCTCGATAAAATAATTTGCCAGGAGGCGCTCTAATTCACCCCGAGGCCGCGCCCATTGCCAGGCCCCATTCGGCCCCGCCACAAGATCCGCGTCGGGTTCAAAGCCAAAATCTGCCAACAGGCGATGCCGGGTCGTATATTTGCGATTGCTCAATTTGCCATGCCAGAGATGGTAGACCCGACCCGGCACATAGCTGATTTTTTGCGCTACGGTTCGATGAAACGGTCGAGCCCATTTAAGGTAGTGCTCGCGATGTGATTTGCTCAAATAATGCCGTTCTATTTCTCTCTCGAATTGACCGTATATCGCATACAGCATTGCCCGGTCAGCGCCACCGATAATCATCGCATCATATAATCCATGGTTTTCGAGGATGGCTCTCCGCGCCGCCCAAGCAATGCCAACGGGGGTTGAGCGAGTTTGTCTCGTTGATGTTTCAAGACTTTCCCGCGGTGTCTTTGCTTCGAGTTGCGCACGGGGATCGCCGTTGATCAGGCTGACGAGACTGCGTCCAGTCGCGCCAAGTTCGCGAAAATTCGAATGATGACCTTCGGGTTCGAGTTCTACGAGTTCGGAAAAAGGCTGAACAATATTGACTTTATCGAGTTGCCGTTCCGCCTCGACCATCCAGTCCGCTCTGTCGAACACGATGTCACAATCAATCCATGCGATCTTTTCGACCTCTGGCGGTACTGACTTGAACGCAAGATTGAGAAGTCTCTCCTTTTGCCAAAGCACCGCACCGCCGGAGATCTGGATCAGAATGTCGGCATCATTCTTTGTAAGCTCGAAATGACCATCAAACGAAAGCTCCACTGTGACGAGAGGAACTGAAAGATTGGTCCGAAAAATTTTGTAGTTCGCCAAACGCCGCTTGAAGCGTGCAGGATTGTAATAAGAGGTCACCGCCCACATAGACTTGCTTACCCAATCCTGTTCTCGCCATTTTCGGGCAGTTCTTCGGTGCATAAAACAGGGGCAGTGAAGCCGGTCACCTGACCCCATGCCCCTGTTTTCAAAGCGATTTTACAAGAATTCAAGCTCACCGAGCCAGTTTGGATTCCTGTTCTGTGTGGCAAAAATACAATACCCGAAAGATACCTCTTTGCCTAAGCTCCATAAAATAATACGGACTGGGAATTTGTTTGAGCAATTGTCGCCAAAGAGATCCAACTTCTGTTGTCGGTTTCGGGGGCTTTATGAAGAAACAGCTGTTGCTGGGCGTTGCGATTTTTGGTGCGGGCGCGGCGGTCAATTCGTCTGCGTTTGCAGCATCGCCAGTTTATAATTGGACCGGCTGCTATGTTGGCGCCAATGCCGGCTACGGCTGGGGACACGCCTCGGCCGACACCAACGCGGACAGCCTGGCATCGCTTGGCTTGCCGACCGCATCTTCGACGTCTCTCAAGCCAAAAGGATTTGTTGGGGGTGGACAGGCCGGCTGCAATTGGCAGTACAACGTTGCGGTTTTCGGCTTCGAAACAGATTTCCAAGGTGCGTCCCAGAAGGCCAGCCGTTTCTCCAGCGTGCCTTTCAATATTTTTGAGGGCCCCTCAGGCAATGCCACACAACACGTCGAAGCAAGGCTTCGGTGGTTCGGCACCGTTCGCGCACGCGCCGGCGTATTGGTCGTTCCAACCGTGTTGCTCTACGGAACAGGCGGTCTCGCCTACGGCAACGTCAAGGTGACTGACACAATTACCGTCGATGGTTTCGGTAGTACGACTGTCAGCACATCGTCGACGCGGGCCGGCTGGACGGCGGGTTTCGGCGTCGAGGGCCTCTTCCCCAACGCACCTCAGTGGACGTGGAAAGTTGAATACCTCCACATTGATCTCGGGTCATTCAACGGGAGCGCTACTGATCCGCTTGGGGGGATCGTGACCTGGAGTGGCAAGTTTACGGAAGACATTGTTCGCGCCGGCGTCAACTTTAGATTCTCGCCTTAAGCATTCAACTGGCGTAGCGCTCGCGGTTGCAAGTTGACTTGCGCCGCTTTCAGGCGGCTATCGCGCAGGCCTCGTCGAGGGCCTACTCAGCTCATCCATGCGGCCCGTAGATGCGGTACAGCTCGCGTCGGCTAAAATCACGGATGATATTCCGTATACTTCGGGTGGCTAAGGGGCCGTGTCATGAAGCCATTCTTGTTGTCGCTAGTGGTTATTTGCTTGTCGGTTCCGGTCTTCCTTGCGGCGGGATCCGCACAAGGGATCGATCCTCAGTGTACTGGAATGCGCGACAAAGTCGGTTGCACCTGCGCGGTTCAAACGGCGGAAATGTTGCTCCCTATTGCCCGGACAGATATGGGAAACGGGCTTGGTGCTATCCAAGACGCGGCCTTTAAGGATACGTCCAGTGCATGCATCGCCATGGACGCAAGTAGGCTCTCACTTCGTCAAGTGGCATGATTGAAGTGGTGGTGCCCAGGGGCGGAATTGAACCACCGACACCGTGATTTTCAGTCACGTGCTCTACCAACTGAGCTACCTGGGCGCCGGGCCGGCCCAAAAGGACCGCTCAGCAAGGCGCGGGCGTTATAATGGCCCAAGTCCGTACTGTCCAGAACGCACCCGGTTCAGGCTTTGACACCGAGGGCCGCGCGGAACCTGCTCTTTATCTCGGCACCGTCGCGCAACGGCAATACGCGGGGCGGCTCGTCGGCGGATATCAAAACGCGGGCAAAAAGCGTTTCGCGCAGATTTTTCAGCCGGGCGGCAAGGTCGGCCAGCGCGTGATCGTCGCGGACATCAAGACAGGTCGCGAACCCGCAGGCACCGGCAATCCGGATGAGATCGACGCCGTTTTGCGTGTGGCTGGGTTGCATGCCGGTCTCGCCGTAGACGCCATTGTCGAAGACGATAACGGCGAGATTGGGCGGCCGCTTGTTGCCGATAGTCGCGAGCGCGCCGAGCCCCATCAACATTTCACCGTCACCGGTGATCACCGCAACGCGGCGATCCGGTTGCGCGAGCGCGAGCCCCAACCCGATCATGGCGGCCCCGCCCATCGCACCCCACAGATAGAAATTGCGCGGATCATCCCCCGCTGCCGCGAGATCCCAGGTCGTCGAGCCGAGGCCAGGCACAACGAGCAACCCGTCGTCACGGTCTTTGACAAGTGCAGCCATCGCGGCGCGGCGCTCGAGCGTCATTTGGTCCAGACCTTCCTGCCGATCAGCTGCTGCGAGAGCACCATGGCGACGATGCGCTCATCGCCGAAAGTCTGTTGGACCGCACGCTCGGCGATGCCCGCAACTTCATCGGGCTCGCGAACCCGGTAGACTTCGGCTTCGCACAGCTTGAGGACCGGATCGACGATCGATCCCATCGGCACCTGCCACGGATTGAACTCCTCCCATTCGCCGCGCATCGTGATCAGCATCAGCAGAGGAAACCGGCAGGTGCGCGCCAGCGACAGCATGTTGATGCAATTGCCGAGGCCGCTCGATTGCATCAGCAGCGCGGCGCGCTGCCCGCCGAGCCAGGCGCCCGCGGCGAGGGCAATCCCCTCTTCTTCTGTCGTCAGAACGACATCGTGGATATCCGGATCGGCGCGGCAGCGATCGATCAACCGCGCATGGCCCGCGTCGGGCACGTAGCCGACCTGGCGCACGCCGCCACGCTTGATCGTCTCGAACAACTGATCAGGCCACTGCCCGGCTTGCGCACTCATTGATTACCCGCCTCGCCTTCGGCCGGGCGCTCGCCGTCTTCGTCGTCATCGTCCTTGGCAGGCACCGCGTAGACGCCGGAAAGCCAGCGGTTGAGATCAATGTCCGCGCAGCGCTTGGAGCAGAATGGCTTGAAGGCCGGCTCGACCGGCTTGCCGCAGATCGGGCAGGACCGCACGGATGTTTTGCGGTCGATCTCATTCATGACGGAACAAAATTTGCGGTTATCGAACAAAACTCATGTAGTCCTTCAGACCGGGTTCAGCCAGCCGAAGCGGACCGGATAGCCCTCACCGCCCAGCAAAGTCATGACCTCATAGAGGGGCAGGCCAACGACGTTGGTGTAGGAGCCGACGATCTTCACCATGAAGGTTGCCGCGATCCCCTGCGCCGCGTAGCCTCCAGCCTTCCCGCGCCATTCACCCGACGCAAGGTAGGCTTCGATGTCTTCTTCCGTCAGGCGCTTGAAGCGCACGCGCGTTTCCACCAGGCGCTGCCGAAAGGCTTCTTTCGGTGTCACCAGACAGATCGCGGTGTAGACGCGATGATTGCGGCCCGAGAGAAGGCGCAGACATTGCGCCGCCTCATCAAGAAGCTCCGCTTTCGGCAGGATGCGGCGGCCGACCGCGACCACAGTGTCCGCAGCCAGAACAAAGGCGCCGCGCAAGGTGTCGTCGAGCTTCACGTTTTCCAGGGCAGCCGACGCCTTGGCGTGCGCAAGGCGCGTGGCGTAGGCGCGCGGAATCTCGCCGCGATGCGGCGTTTCATCGAGATCGGTGGGCTTGAGTGCGTCCGGCTCGATCCCGGCCTGATTGATGAGCGCAAGACGGCGCGGCGAGCCGGAAGCAAGCACGAATTTGGGACGGCCGATCATCTGCCCGGAGCGCCAATGGATGCGTTTGCGGAAAACTACAAGGGCGCGGAACCTAACGGAATAGGCCCTTTTTCACAACCCGAGCGCGCGCGGGGGAGTCATTCATTCCCGCCGCCCGGCCGTCCGAAGCGCTGGCGGATGCGCGCGGCGAGATGGTCGCGCACCTCTCGATAGGCGTTAAGCCGCTGCTCGCGGGTGCCCTCGGTCCCGGTCGGGTCGACCGTCGGCCAATATTCCACCTCGGCTGGAACCGTCCGGGTCAATTCCAGCGCCCGGTGATGGGCGGGCGGCGAGAGCGTCACGATCAGGTCGAAGTTGAGGCCTTCCAGATCGTCCAATTCCTCGAAGGTGATCGGCTTATGCCGGGAAATGTCGATGCCGACCTCCTCCATGGCCGCGACCGCAAAAGGATCGAGATCACCCTTCTGCACGCCGGCCGATCCGACATAGACATTCGCGCCGAGCATCTGCCGCATCAAGGCCGCCGCCATCGGCGAGCGCACGGAGTTCATGCCGCAGGCAAACAGCACCGCGTGAGGACGCGACGGGCGCTCGGGCGCGGCCATCCGATTGTCAGCCCTTCCAGTGCAGCACGCAGATCAATGTGAACAACCGGCGCGCAGTATCCGTATCCACCGTGACCTTGCCTTTGAGCCGCTCCATCAGGATGCGCGAACCGTCATCGTGAATTGCGCGCCGGCCCATGTCGATCGCCTCGATCTTGTCGGGCGTGGCGGTGCGGATGGCCTGATAGTAGCTATCGCAGATCATGTAGTAGTCCTTGACGATCCGGCGCAGCGGCGTCAGCGAAAACAGATGCGCGACCACCGGCGTTCCGTCCTCCTGCCGGATGTCGAACACCAGGCGATTGCCGTTGATGCTTAGATGCAGCGTGTAGGGGCCGCCGCTCTCGTGCCCGACCGGCGCGAACGAGTTCTGCTCGAGCAGGTCATAGATCGCCACCTGGCGCTCGTGCTCGACGTCCGGATTGGAACGGCCGATCAATTCTTCGTCGAGAACCACGGCGGCAAGGCGCCGCTTCGCTCCTGCCGGCGCTGATTTTGCCGCGTTCATTTCTGATTGAGACGTATCGACACCGAGCGGGCATGGGCGCTTAAGCCCTCCGCCTCGCCGAGCGCGATCGCCACCGGGCCGAGCGCGCGCAATTGCTCCGGCCCGCATTTGAGCAATGAAGTGCGTTTCATGAAATCGAGCACACCCAGGCCTGACGAAAATCTTGCCGAGCGCGCGGTCGGCAGCACATGGTTGGAACCCGCGACGTAGTCGCCGATCGCCTCCGGTGTGTGCGCCCCGATAAAGATCGCGCCCGCATTACGAATTCGTTTCACCAGGCGCTCGGGATCATCGGCGAGAATTTCGAGGTGCTCCGGCGCGAGCTGATCGACCAGCACGATCGCATCGTCAAGCTTGCGCACGACGATGACCGCGCCGAATTCGCTCCACGACGCGCCGGCAACTTTCGCTCGCGGCAGCGTCTTGAGTTGCGATTGGACAGCCTTCTCGACGCGGTCGGCAAGACCGGTATCATTCGTGATCAGGATCGACTGCGCGCTGGCATCATGCTCGGCCTGTGCCAGCAGATCGGCGGCAATCCAGTCGGCATTGGCCGTCTTGTCGGCCAGGATCAGGACCTCGGACGGACCGGCGACCATGTCGATGCCGACCTTGCCGAACACCAGTCGCTTGGCAGCCGCAACATAGGCATTTCCAGGCCCGACGATCTTGGCAACGGGCGCAATGCTGTCGGTGCCATAGGCCAACGCAGCAACCGCCTGTGCGCCGCCCACGCGGTAAATCTCGTCGACGCCGGCCAGGCGCGCCGCGGCAAGCACAAGCGGGTTGAGCTTGCCGTCGGGTGCCGGAACGACCATCGCCAACCGCGAAACGCCGGCAACCTTCGCCGGCACGGCATTCATCAGGACCGATGACGGATAAGCGGCCGTGCCGCCGGGCACGTAAAGCCCTACAGCCTCGATGGCGGTCCATTTTGCGCCCATCTCGACACCAAGAGAGTCGGTGAAGCGATCGTCGCTGGGCTTCTGCCGCCGGTGGTAGGCCTCAATCCTGTCACGCGCGAACTTGAGCGCGGCGATCGCATTTTCATCACAGGATTTTTCGGCGGTCTCGATCTCCGCAGTCGGCACACGCAAGCTGATTTTCGTAAGATCGACACGATCAAATTTGGCGGTCAGCTCAAACAGCGCACGGTCGCCGCGCGCCACGACATCCGCAATGATGTCGCGAACAGTCTGTTCGACGTCCTGTGCATCCTCGCGTTTGAGCGCAAGCAAACTCCGAAACCGGTCCGCGAAGTCCGCGCTTTGGCTGTCCAGACGAAGGGGCATGACCTGATCCTGCCGGGGCGGCCCGGTCGACAAGGTCAATGGGTGATACGCGTGCTGGCGTCAACCCTCGACGCTATCGAGCTAAATCAGGCCCGTTTTGACTTGGCCGCCCCTTCACTGACGTCAGCGTGGGCCGGGCAATGACCCGTCGTCCAGCTTGACCCAAGGTCGGCCAATTCAGCCTCGAGGCATTCGACCTCCAGCCGCACCGTGGCGCCGCCCGAGAATTCGAGCAGGACCACACCGGATGGCGCCTCGGTCTCGCTGAATTCCACCGCCAGAAGATTGAGAACGTCATCTTTGTGCGCGGGATCGACCTGCCGGCATTTGCAACTCAAAACACGTTCGAACCGCAGGGCGGCCCGCCGCCGCCGGAATTCCGGATTCTCGCTTTGCGCTCCCTCCCAGTCAAAGCGGTTAAGGGCAACGACGACGCGCTTCTCCTGCGGCCGCCACAGGATGTCAGAGACCCTGACCACCGCGTCCTGCAGGTGGGTGGAGGCTACTTCAAGATCCTCTTCATCGAGGACCACGAATTTCAGCTGGTCCATGGCGTCGCGCTCCCTCCCCGCCGTAGTTAGGCAAACCATTTTCGCCGCGCAAGATGCTAGGAATCAGAATGCCGGCTCCAGCCCGGCCGCCTTATAGCGGCCGCGCGTCGCAGGGTCGGTAAGCTTGCGCAGCAGGGCTTCAGCCCCCGCACGCGAGGCGGCGTTTGTATGAATTGCCGCCGTATAGGTATTGGCGGTGTGCAGGTGGCCCGGCAATGGACCAACCACCTTGGCGCCGCGCACCGGCAGGACTTCGCTGATGAAGGTGGTCCCAAGCTCGGCGCGGCCTTCGGCGATCAGGACCGCCACGTCGTGGCCACCTTTCCCGAGCACCGCCTTCTTGTTGACCTCGTCGGCGATCCCGAGCTTCTGCAGCAGCGCAGAGAACATGATACCGCCGGAGCCGCCGGCCTTCGGATCCGTATAGGCAACCGAGCGCGCTTCCAATAAGGCCTGCTTGAACGCATCGGCCGTGGAAATATCGGGTTCGGGCGTGCCCTCGCGCACGATGACCCCGGTGACGGTGCGGCCGAGATCGGCGCTGCTTCCCTGCACGACAAGGCCGAGTTTTGCGAGTTCGGCAATTGCGGATTCCGATAGGACGACGAGGTCGGAAACCTCGCCGTTCTGGATGCGCTCGCGCAGCGAGCCCGCGGTACCGAAATTCAGATTGAGCTTGTTGCCGCTCTCGCGCTCGAACTCGGCGCCCAGGGCCGTGACTATCGTCTTCACGGCGCCCGCACTCATTACTTTAATGTCAGCCACGGCCATCCCTCCTGATTGGGGTGGATCGTGATCGAGCAAAATGATTTCGTCTAGGCGCTGATGCGCTCGATCGCCGCGCCGCAACGCACGAGCTTTTCCTCGAGACGCTCGAAACCGCGGTCGAGATGATAGACGCGGTTGACCGTGGTCTCGCCTTCGGCGGCCAGCGCGGCGATGACAAGAGATACCGACGCGCGCAGATCGGTCGCCATCACGGGGGCGCCCTTCAATCGTTCGACGCCTTCAATCGTGGCGGTATCGCCGTCGAGCTGGATGTGCGCCCCGAGCCGCGCCAATTCTTGCACGTGCATGAACCGGTTCTCGAAGATGGTCTCGGTGATATGCGACGTGCCGCTGGCGCGCGTCATCAGAGCCATCAGCTGTGCCTGCAGGTCGGTCGGAAATCCGGGAAACGGCGCGGTGGTCACTTCGACAGGCTCAATCTTTCCCCCGTTTCGGGCGATGCGGATGCCTTCGTTGGTCGGCGTCACGCTGGTGCCGGTCTGCGCGAGGACATCGAGCGCCGACTGCAGCAACTCGGGACGAGCGTTCTGAAGCAGAACGTCGCCGCCGGTCATCGCCACCGCCATTGCATAGGTGCCGGTCTCGATCCGGTCGGGCAGCACCGCATGGCGTGCGCCATGCAATGTAGGAACGCCCTCGATAACGATCCGCGATGTGCCCGCACCTGAAATTTTCGCGCCCATTTTGTTCAGGCAGTCGGCAACGTCCACGATTTCCGGCTCGCGCGCGGCGTTGTCGATCACCGTGGTGCCGTTGGCGAGTGATGCCGCCATCAATGCCGTATGGGTGCCGCCGACGGTGACTTTGGGAAAGGCGAACTCGCCGCCACGCAAGCCCTTTTTTGCGCGCGCGATTACGTAGCCGCCTTCGATCTCGATCTCGGCGCCGAGCTTCTCGAGCGCCATGATCAACAGGTCGACCGGCCGCGTGCCGATGGCGCAGCCGCCCGGCATCGACACCTTGGCTTCGCCCATGCGCGCAAGCAGCGGCGCCACGACCCAGAAGCTCGCACGCATTTTCGAGACCAGCTCGTAAGGCGCGGTCGTGTCCACGATGTGCTTTGCGGAAATATGGATGGTGCGACCCTGATTGGGATCGTCACCCTGCCGCTTGCCGGCGATCATGACGTCGACGCCGTGATTGCCGAGAATGCGCTGAAGCTGGATGACGTCGGCGAGGCGCGGAACATTCTCGAGGATCAACGTGTCCTCGGTGAGCAGGCTGGCGATCATCAGCGGCAGCGTTGCATTCTTTGCGCCCGAGATCGGAATAACCCCGGTCAGACGCTGCCCGCCAACGATCCGGATCCGATCCATGTCGCCCCCGCCAGCCCTCAGAACGCTCGCAGATCCGATGTAGGAACCGCCACCACCCTAGTGCAAGCCTTTCCAGGCAGGCTAGCACCTTCGCCGGGGAATTGCGGCGAAAGTCCGGTACCGGAAAACCCTTTATTTGAACGATCTAACCGCCACGAGGCGGCAAGCCGGGCCGCTTGGTGCCTTCACCGGCTGCAGGGCCTTTTCGGCCACGCTCTTGCGCCTTGCGCCGGCGCAGATTTTCACGCAGTTCGGCTGCCAGGCGCTGACTGCGGCTGTCGATTTTCCTGTCTTTGCCGGACTTCTCATTTTCCATCGCAGCGGCATTATCGGCCTGTCACCCGGCGTTGCAACTTTGCCGCCATCGCCTTGCGTCACCGGGGACCGTGTGGCAGTTTCCGCCGCGTTTTACGCCGCCGCATCGGGCGGCCCCGCGCACTCTCGCTGCCGTAGCTCAGTGGTAGAGCACCCCCTTGGTAAGGGGGAGGTCGTGTGTTCAATCCACACCGGCAGCACCAGTCATAAAGTCTCGTTGCGCTACGCCGACGAGAGGCGTTCATCGAATTGGCGCGCCGCCAACACAGCGTTCAATCCGCCAAAAGCGAAGGAATTGCTTAAGATCGCGCGTACAGATACGCGCCGCGCTTCATTTGGTACGTAGTCGAGGTCGCAGTCCGGGTCCGCCCCCAGGTAATTCATGGTCGGCGGCACGATGCCATCACGAATGGCCATGATGGCGGCGACAAGTTCCAGCGCGCCGGCGGCACCAAGCGTGTGACCGACAACAGATTTCGTGGACGAAATTGGAAGCTTCCGCGCATGGGCGCCGAAACTGCGATGCAACGCGACCGTTTCGGCACGATCGTTGGCGGTCGTGCCCGTCCCGTGAGCGTTGACATAATCAATCCTATCCGGTGACAGGGCTGCATCCACCAACGCCGCAGTCATGGCCCGTGCCATTCCATCGGCATCGGGGGCGGTCAGGTCTTTCGAGTCGGCGCTCATTCCAAATCCGACAATCTCGGCCAGGATATCCGCGCCGCGGCGGCGCGCATGGTCCAGAGCCTCAAGCACCAACACGGCAGCTCCTTCGCCGATCAACATTCCCTTTCGGTCTTTCGAGAAAGGTCGGCAGGTGTCGGGCGACATGATGCGCATGGCTTCCCAACCCTTCATGGCGCCGAACGTAATGCTCGCCTCAGTGCCACCGGTCACGGCACAAGTCGCACCGCCGTTGCGCACCATATGGAATGCCTGGCCGATTGCATGTGTTGCCGACGCGCAAGCGGATGAAACCGCAAAAACCGGACCTTTGACGCCGCAGTGCATCGACACCTGGCTGGCCGGCGCGCTGATCATGGCCTTGGGAATAGTCAGGGGATGCAGGCGCGCGGCGCCGCCTGCATAGAGCCGGTGGAAGCTGTCATCGATGGTCGTATGCCCGCCCGATCCGGTTCCAATGATCGCGGCGGTTCGCTCGGCAATCTCGCCGCGCAATTCAAGCCCCGATTGGCTTACGGCCTGCCGCGCAGCAACGATGACGAATTGCGAAACCCGGTCGAGCAGCGCGAGCTGCGATGATTCAAAATGGGCCGCCGGCTCAAAACCTTTGACTTCGCCGACGAGCTTGTCGGTGGCCTGCGCCGCGGTTCCGAGCGTCGGCGGCGCGAAAGCCGAGCGCCCCGCAATCAAGGACTCCCAATAGTCATGCGTCGATTGTCCAACGGATGAGACGACGCCGAGACCGGTAATAACAACCCGGTTCAATTCGGCTTCGCTTTAGCGGCAACAAGCTTGTCTACCGCCTGAATGAGATCTCCCACCGTCTTGCTGTCGATATCCATATTCGCGTTGACTGGAAGGTTTATGTCGAATTTTTCCTCGATATCAAAAATCAATTCAACCACTTGCATGGAGTCCAGTCCCAGTTTGTCGAGCGGCTCCGACAATTGAAGCGCATCGCTGGTGGGGCTGATCCGGCCCGAAATCATTTCGAGAATATCCTCAGCGGCACTCGCCATAACTGCATTTTCCCTTCCGACATTTCGGGATGGCGCAAACGATAGCAGACGGCGGGACTCCCGGAAAGCCAAAGGCAGTCCGGGCACTCCTCTCGTTATAGGGAGATGGGCAGATTTGCCGCTTATAGGGAGATGGGCAGATTTGCCGCGAGTATCGCATGATATATGGCGTGACGATCGATTCCGTGTGGTAACCAGCGCCGCGGTTCCGGCGCCTCGTGATCCCTTTCCGATTCATTGCTATGGAGATGGGACGACCGCGGAGGACGGCTACGTGCGTCTATTGTCCAATCTGCTTGGGCGCTTCATCCGAAAAGGCAAGCTGCGAGTCCGCGACGCCGACGGCAAGGTGCATGTCTTCGGCGGTGTCCTGCCCGGACCTGACGTCGGCATCCACCTGCATGATCGCAAGCTTTACACCAAACTGTTCATCAATCCGGAACTCCATACAGCCGAAGCCTATATGGATGGCACGCTGACGCTGGAGGACGGCGCCAAAATCCACGATTTCCTACTGCTCTTCTCGGTTAACCGTGCTGCGCTTTATTCGTACGGCTCACAGAAGTTAATGCGGCGGGCGTGGCGCAGTCTGCGTCGCTGGCATCAGGCCAACCCGATCGGGCTTGCCGCCGCTCATGCCCGGCACCATTACGACGTCCCGATCGAACTCTACCGCCTGTTCCTCGACGATCAGCTGCAATATTCCTGCGCCTATTTTCGCGATCCCCAGCACGACACGCTCGAGCAGGCGCAGCATAACAAGCTGATCCACGCCACCGGCAAATTGCAATTGAAGCCCGGCATGACCGTCGCCGAGATCGGCTCCGGCTGGGGCGGCTTCGCCATTCATCTCGCGCGCGAAACGGGCGCCCGTGTAACTGCGGTCAACGTTTCGCCCGAACAGATCAAGATAGCGCGTGCTCATGCCGAAACTGCCGGCGTTTCCGACCTTGTCGAGTTTCGTGAGCTAGACTATCGGCAGTTCTCCGGCCAGTTCGACCGCGTTGTCTCGGTTGGCATGATGGAACATGTCGGTGCACGACATTTCGACGAGTATTTCGGGAAGATCCGCGAGCTGCTGACGCCCGATGGCTATGCCTTCATTCACTGCATCGGCCGGATGTCGCCGCCCGGCACGACCGGCCCGTTCATCCGCAAATACATTTTTCCTGGCGGCTATGTGCCCGCGCTGTCGGAAACTTTTGCCGCCACCGAGCGCAACGGCCTGTGGTGCAACGATATGGAAGTGCTGCGGCTACATTATTATTACACAGTGAAACACTGGCGCGAGCGCTTCGCCAAAA
Organism: uncultured Alphaproteobacteria bacterium; assembly: GCA_963794665.1. Taxonomy (GTDB): domain Bacteria; phylum Pseudomonadota; class Alphaproteobacteria; order Rhizobiales; family Xanthobacteraceae; genus Pseudolabrys. The sequence continues at coordinate 257,715 of CAWCEW010000026.1, forward strand.
ATCGAGCTCAGGCGGTGGTTATCTGCGACGAACGATTCTGTCGGATGTGGGAATTCTATCTGGCCGCTGTCGAGCTCGAATTCCTTCACGGCTCCCACATGGTGTTTCAATTGCTCCTTTCGACCAAGCGCGATGTGGTGCCGATCACGCGCGATTTCATGATCGACGACGAGCGAACCGCGTTTGCGAAGGCGGCGCAAAGCGGACATCGTTAGCGTCCATACTATGCGCCGAGCTTTCGGCGATGACGCTGCGCGGGTTCAACCCTTGCACAAAGAGAAGAGAAGTCCTCGGTTCAATCCGTACCGCGTCCACCGTTCATTGGCTGTCACCCTCTTCATGAATCAGATCGCGCAGCTGCTTTCTTAAACGGAGATAGGCGGCATCATCCTCGTCGCGCGGTCTCGTCATGTCGACATGAATGAACTGCTTCACCCGTCCGGGACGGCGCGTCATCACGGCGATGCAGTCCGAAAGCTTAATCGCCTCGTCTATGCTGTGCGTCACCAGCACGACCGTCTTCGGCTCCCGCTGCCAGATGCGCACCAGCTCGTCCTGCATGAAACTGCGGTTCTGCGCATCGAGCGCGGCGAAGGGCTCGTCCATCAACAGCAAATGCGGCTGAACGGCGAGCGCCCGCGCAATCGCCACACGCTGCCGCATCCCGCCGGAGAGCTGATGCGGGAACTTGTTTTCAAACCCGCCAAGGCCGACCAGATCAACGTAATGCCGCGTGATGTCTTTGCGCTTGTGAACGGGCAGGCCCTTCATTTCCAGGCCGAAGGCGATGTTCTGCGAGACGGTCATCCAGGGAAACAGCGCGTAATCCTGAAAGATCATGGTGTTCTGCCAGCCCGGCGCGCTGATCGGCTCGCCGTCGACCACGACCGTGCCGGCCGACGGAGTCTCAAAGCCGGCGGCAATATTGAGCAGAGTCGTCTTGCCGCAGCCGCTGTGGCCGAGAATGGCGCAGAATTGGTTGTTCGGCACCTCGAACGTCACGTCGCGTAGCGCGACGACGCTGTCCGGGGCGCCGGCATCGCCGTAGACTTTGGACAGATTTCTGACCGCCAGCTGGCCCATCGCACAGGTCCTATTTGCTCAACGCCAAAGACCACGGCAGCAGACGCCGGCTCAGAGTGCGGATCGCGGTATCGATGAGAAAGCCAACGATCCCGATCGCAAGCATGCCGACGGTGATGATGTCGGTGCGCAACATGCTGCGCGCATCGTTGATGAGAAAGCCGAGCCCCGAATTCGCGCCGACCAGTTCGGCGGCGACCAGCGCCATCCAGCCGACGCCGAGGCCGATGCGCACGCCGGTGATGATCTGCGGCAGCGCGCCCTTGAGCACGATGCGGGCGAGCACCTTGTGTTCCGGCGCGCCAAGGCTGCGCGCCGCGCGGACCAGGTTCGGATCGATGTTTTTCACCCCGACGATCGTGTTCACGAGAATCGGGAAGAACATTCCCAGGAAGATGATGAACTCGTTCTGTTCGTCGCCGATGCCGAACCAAAGAATGCTCAGCGGAATCCACGCAAGCGGCGGGATCGGCCGCAGGATTTCCATGATCGGATTGACCTGGTTGTAGACGAGCCGCCACCAGCCCATCGCAATGCCCAGCGGGATCGCCGTTGTGGCAAACAAGAATGCCCAGGCCTCGCGCTTCAGGCTGGCGAAGAGATGAAAGAAGAGCTCACCGGACGCGATCATTCCGGCGCCGGTGCGGGCGATTATGGTCGGCGCCGGCATCAGCACCGCCATGTGCGGATCAATGCTCGGCAGCCAGACCGTCGATGCGAACTGCCAGAGCAGAATCAGAACCGCGAGCAGGATCAGATTTGGTAGGAATGCAAAGATCCGGGCGATGCGATTGCGCGCCGGCGCGCCTTCGGACTGCGTCGCGCCCGCAAGCGGCATAGACGGCGTTTTGGGAATCAAGTCAGAGCGGTTGATCGGCGCCAGTTTTTCGCTCTGCATCGATACGCTCAGCCGGATGGACCTTCGTGCAAATTGGCCCGCGAAACTCCGTTTACGGAGCTCGCGGGCATTTCTCGCTCAAGGATTGTAGGTCTTGCCGCCAAAGCTCCAGGGCTTGGTGAGGTCACCCGGGCCTGGCCAGGGCTGCGGTTCCTTAAGCGTGTTGGCATTCGCATAGGCCGGATAGGGAAGCTGGCCGATTTTTCCGTTCCAGTTTGCCGGCAGGAACGGCGCCTGCGCCGGAATTTTCCAGCCCAGTTTTTCGTAGGTCTTGGCCATGAAATGCGTGTCGAAGGAATCCTCGTAGTCCTTCGCGGTCAGCGCCTTGGTCACGCGGTTGCGCTCCTTGAGCCACTTTGCGATCCGCGCGTTCTCTTCGCCCCACAGTTTCGCGAAGGGATAGCTGTAGGTCGGCTTGTAGAGATTGTTGTAGAGCTGGGTCTGCTGCAACAGCAGCGGCCGCCCGAAGGATTTCAGCGTCGGCTCGGCGGCAAGGAAATCCGCCGCCTTGTCGGGATTGAGCCTGATCCACAGCGTCGCCTCCATGAAGGCATCGCTGATCGCCTGTACGACGTCCGGGACGTTGTCGATGAGCTCCTGGCGGACGTAGAACATGCCTTCATAGAAATTGTACGGGAAGATGGTGTCGACCTCCCGGCCGGTCTTGCGTTCCTCGATGATCGTCACCGACGGCTCCCACGGCACCACGGCGCCGATGCCCTTGGCCATCAGGATCTGTTCGGACGGAGGCATGTTCTTGAGGATGACATCCTTGCCGATCTGCAAGCCGACGACTTCGGCGGCTTGCGTGAAATAGAATTCCGAAGATGAACCTGTGACGATGCCGATCGTCGCCGGCGGATTGCTGCCCTTGAAATCAGCCAGCGTCTTGATCGGCGAATCCACCGGGACGACGGTCGAGTGCTTTAGATTCGGCGCAACGACGGCAATGGCGCGAACCGGCACGCCACGGTCGAGCAGCGACGTGAAGGGAAAGTTTCCGCCATTGCCGACCTGGATGCGCGCGGACGCGACCGCTTCGTTGACGTCGGGACCAGCGGCGAAGACCTGGAATTTGCTCTCAATGCCGCGCTTCTCCAGAAGCCCGGCCTTGTCCATGACCACATTGATGGTGTTTTGGCCGGAAAACGGGCCTTGCCAGCCGAAACCGAGAGGCCACCAGCCTTTCTGCTTCAGCCAGTCGACCGATTTGGCGGAGACTTTTTCATAAGGCTGCGGCCAGCCCCAGTCGGTGAAACCTTGCGCGGCCGCCGGAGCGATGGTCCAAATAAGTCCGGCGAGTGCTACCGCGGCCGCGCCGAGCCTCTTGCGTGACTGCTTTTGCATTTCATTCCTCCCCCATTTTTGGCTTGGGCTTTCTGCAATTCTGACGTTCCTCACTTGGCCGGCTGAATGACAAATAACGTACGGCCGTATTCAACCAATTCCGCATTTTCCGCGCCGATCTGCACGACGCGGCCGTCGACTTCCGAATTGATCGTGGTGAAGAGCTTCATGACCTCGATCAGGCAAAGCGGCTGGCCCTTGCGCACTGCGCTGCCGATCTCGACAAACGGCGGGGCCTCGGGCGACGGCGCGCGATAGAACGTGCCGACCATCGGCGCGGAAACCTCGATTTGGCCTTGCCCCGGCTCGATTTTTGGCGAGGCGGCGCGCGTCTCCGGCGGTGCCGGCTGGCCGGTGGACGGCGGCAACGCCGAAGTCTTCAACTCGGATACCACTGCGGGCCCCGAAGATGCGCCGTTGCGGCGCACGACGAGCTTCATGTCGGCGGTTTCGACAATCAGTTCGTCGCAGGAACTGTTGTCGATGAGCTTCAGGATCTCGGAGATCTCGTCGTAACTGAGAACTCACGCGCGCTCCTTTTCGTTCGGGTCGCGTGCAGCTTCGTCGAGGGTCGCGGTCAACTTGGCCGCGGTCGCCTGCATCAATGGAACATGCTGCAAGCCTTGCTGCAGCGACATGCGCGCGAGCGGCGCGGAAATGGCCAGGGCCGCAACCCGCTGCCCTCCCGGTGCGCGCACCGGCACGGCAACACAGACGACGCCAGCCAGGAATTCCTGATTGTCGATCGAGACTTCGGTTTCCCTGATCTTGTCCAGTTCACTCTCCAGCCGCGCCAGGACGGTGATGGTGTTTTCCGTATAGCGGTACAGCGCGATCGAGCGCAGCAGCAGCGTGCGTTTTTTTGCCGGCAGCTGGCTAAGAAACAGCTTGCCCATGGACGTGCAGTGCAGCGGCACGCGCGACCCGGGCTCAAATCGCAAGCCAAAGGGCCAGGCCGATTCCACGCGATCGAGATAGAGCGCGTGGCTTCCGATCATGACGCCGAAATTGCAGGTTTCGCCGATTTCCTTCGACAGCGCTTCGAGAATTGCGTGACGGGGCGACCGCACCATGGCCGCGGCGACGATGCCGAGCCCGAGTTGCACCATGCGCGCGCCTGGCACGTAGCGGCGGCTGCCCGGCTCGCGTTGCAGCAGGCCTTCGCTTTCCAGATTGCGCATAATGCGATGGGCGGTCGGCTTGGGAAGTCCCAGCAACGCACCAAGTTCTGTGACGCCGAGAGGGCGGCGCGCGCTCGCCATCGCCTCGAGAATTGCGACGGCTTTGACGGTGGGAAAAGTTTTCGACGGCTGCTCGGCCGACGGCTTGTGCCGTTCGAGCTCATCCTTGAGCCGGCCGCGGTCAGACAAATGTGAGCCGAGAGGAGGCTGCATGGTGAAGTATCAAAAACTGAAACAAAACGTCTTGCAATATGATTTTGTCTAGTGCGACAGTTATGCATCCGGTGGTCCATCTGCTGAGACCGACGACTCTGCAACTGGGAGGCGAGAGCGATGCAGCGCGTGCTGATCGCCAATCGCGGCGAGATTGCCCTGCGAGCGATCCGCGCGTGCCGTCAGTTGGGTCTTGAGAGTCTCGCCGTCTATTCATCTGCGGATGCGAATTCGCCGCACCGTTGGGCAGCCAGTCACGCCATCTGCATAGGTCCGCCGCCCGCGAATGCGAGCTACCTGAACGCCGCCGCGTTGCTGGAAACCGCCGCGGGCACGAAATGCGATGCGGTCTATCCCGGCTATGGATTCCTCGCCGAAAACAGTGCCTTTGCCGACCGATGCAGCGAAGCCGGACTGACCTTCATCGGCCCCAATGCCGAATGCATTTCGCGCATGGGCGACAAGGTCGCCGCGCGCCAGACCGCCGCGGCGATCGGAATCCCGGTGGTGCCGGGATCGGAGCACGGCTTCACCTCGGCTGCGCCCGCCAATGAAGTCGCGCGGCGTCTTGGATTTCCGCTCCTGCTGAAAGCGAGCGGTGGCGGTGGCGGTCGCGGCATGCGGATCGTGAACCGCGCGGAGGAGTTTTCTGCGCAATTCGATCAGGCCTCGGCTGAAGCAAAGGCAGCGTTCGGAAACGCAGAGATCTATCTTGAGCGGTTCTTTCCGCAGGTGCGCCATATCGAAATCCAGGTCTTTGGTGACCAGCACGGAAACTACGTGCATCTCGGCGAACGCGACTGCAGCGTACAGCGTCGTCACCAGAAGCTTGTCGAGGAGTCGCCTTCCCCCGCGCTCGACCAGCCAACGCGCCGCCGCATGGCGGAAGCGGCGGTTGCTCTGATCAAGGCGCTCAAATACGTGAATGCCGGCACCGTCGAATTCATCTTCGACCCGGCAAGCCGGCAATTCTTTTTCATCGAGATGAACACGCGCATCCAGGTGGAGCATCCGGTCACCGAAATGGTCACCGGCACCGACCTTGTGCTCGAACAATTTCGCGTGGCCGCCGGGGAAAAGCTGTCGTTCAGCTCGACATTCTCCGAAGGCCGCGTGGCTATTGAATTCCGCATCAATGCCGAAGATGCGGCGCAGGATTTCCGCCCCTCGCCCGGCATTCTCAAGCGATGGCGGCCGCCAAGTGGCCGCGACATCCGCGTCGACAGTCATGCCTACGAAAATTATGCGGTTCCGCCCTACTACGATTCCATGCTGGCCAAACTCATCGTTACGGGGCCGGACCGAGCGGCCGCGATGGATGTCGGCCGTTCGGCGCTGGCGCGCTTCCTGGTGTCCGGCCTGCAGACGACGGTGCCGTTCCATGCGCGTCTGCTGGTGCAACCCGAATTTGCGCGGGCCGAAGTGCACACGCGGTGGGTGGAAGAAAACATGCAGACGGTGATGCACTGATGGGAAAGAAGCGGACCATCAAGCTGGTCGACGTGACGCTGCGTGATGCGCACCAATGCCTGTGGGCGACGCGCATGACGACGGCGATGATGGCCGAGCTTGCGCCGCGTCTTGACCGCGCCGGATTTGAAGCCATCGACCTGGTGGGTGGCGCCGTCTTCGACGTCTGCGTGCGTTACCTGCGCGAGGACCCGTGGGAGCGCATGCGCATCCTCAGCGGCTGGGTCAAGCACACGCCGCTAGTCGTGATGACCCGCGGCCAGAGCCTGTTCACCTTCGAATTCTTCCCGGACGACATCGTCGAGCTGACGGCGGAAAGAATTTTCGCCAACGGCATTCGCTATCATACGCCATACGACGCCCTGAACGACATGCGCAACATGCAGGTGCCGGTGCAGGCGGCAAAGAAAGTCGGCCTCTATACCGCGGGCGGGGTCGTCTACACGGTCAGCCCGGTCCACACCGACGACTACTATGCGCGTAAGACGCGCGAGCTGGTGTCACTCGGCGTCGATGCCGTCTACATCAAGGATCCAAGCGGCCTGCTGACGCCCGAGCGGGCGCACACGCTGGTTCCCGTCCTCAAGGCCGCATGCGGAAAATTGCCGCTGCATCTGCATTCGCATTGCCTCACCGGACTGGCGCCCTACACCGCCTGCCGGGCCGTCGAGCTCGGTGTGGACGTCGTCCACACCGCAACGTCTGTGTTGGCCAACGGTGCCTCGCATCCGGCGACAGAATGGTTCGTCGAAAACATCCGGCGCGACGGCTTCGAAGTCGACGTCGACCTTGCGCCCGTGGAAGAGGTCGCAGAACGCCTGCGTTACATTGCCAAGCGCGAAGGAAAGCCGGTCGGCAGCATCGTCGAATTCGACGCCTTCCACTATGAGCATCAGATGCCGGGCGGCATGGTGTCGAACCTGAAATCTCAGCTCGCAACAATCGGGATCTCGGAGCGCTTGCCACAGGTTCTCGAGGAGGCAGCGCGCGTCCGTTGCGAGCTGGGCTACCCGATCATCGTCAGCCCCTTTGCGCAATTCGTGATGACGCAGGCCGTGCTAAACGTGATGGGCAAGGAACGCTACGCGACCGTTCCCGACGAAGTGAAGAAATATGTGCTTGGCTATTACGGCGAAATCGCCGGACCGATCGATGCCAATCTCTATGACCGCATCACCAAAGGCGCCGAGCCGACCTCGGCGCGGCCCGGCGACCTGCTGGAGCCCGGAATACCGAAAATCCGGCGCGACCGAGGGTCGTTTACATCCGACGATGACCTGCTGCTGGCGGCCTTCTACGCGGGGCGCGAATACGACGCACTGAAGGCGGCAGGACCGATCAGAACGGAGTATCCGCTCGCGTCCACGCCGCTGGTGACCCTGCTTCGGGAAATCACGCGACGGCGCGACATCACCTCGATCCACCTCACCCAGCAGATGCGACGAAGGGCATGACAGCCGCGGCCATCATCACCGTTGCCATCACAGGTGCCATTCCGCGCAAGGCCGATACGCCGGCCGTCCCGGTCACGCCCAGTGAGCAGATTGAATTCACCCACGAGGCTTTTGAGGCCGGGGCTTCGGTCGCGCATATCCATGTGCGCAATCCGGACGAAAGCCCGAGCTCGGATCCGGACCTGTTTGCACAGGTCCAGGAAGGGATCGTCAAGCACTGCCCTAAAATGATCGTGCAGTTCTCGACCGGCGGGCGCGGCCGCAGCCAGAACGAACGCGGCCGGATGCTTTACCTGAAGCCTGACATGGCTTCACTTGCCACCGGATCGGTCAATTTTTCGAAACAGATCTACGAAAATCCGCCGCAGCTCGTCGAGGAACTTGCGAGCTCGATGCTCGAATTCAACGTCAAGCCCGAGATCGAAGTCTTCGACGTGGCCATGCTGTACAACGCAAGAAATCTCGCCGATCGCGGTCTGCTCAAACGGCCATGCCAGGTTCAGTTCGTCATGGGAATCCCCAATGCGCTGCCGGCCCGGCGCAACCTGCTGGAATTCCTGGTGGAGGAACTCAAAGACCTCATGCCCGACGCCACGTGGTCCGCCGCGGGGATCGGGCGCCATCAACTTGAGGTCAACCATTGGTGTCTCGAACTCGGCGGGCATGTCCGCACCGGGCTGGAAGACAACATCAAGTTCGACAAGGACCGCCTCGCGCGCAGCAACGGTGAGTTGGTTTCGCGCGTTGCCGGATTGTGCGCAAAATACGGACGCCGCCCGGCAAGCGCCGCGGAGGCACGACAGATTTCTGCAACTGCCAACAGGATAGAGACTCAGCGGCAAAACCAGGGGGGAACTATGCAGGCAAAGGCCCAATCCGGCGGCTTTGGTACATCGATCGGTACGATCGCGTTTGCGAGCGCTGTCGGCACCACAATCGAATGGTATGACTTCTTTCTCTTCGGCGCGGCGACGCCGCTTGTGTTCAACAAGCTCTTCTTTCCAAATTTCGACCCGCTGGTGGGCACACTGCTGGCCTACACGACTTTCTTCGTCGGCTTCATCTCGCGCCCGGTCGGCGGCATCATTTTCGGCCACTACGGCGATCGCATCGGCCGCAAGACCGTGCTTGTTCTCACCATCCTCATCATGGGCATCGCCACGTTTTTGATCGGATTGCTGCCAACCTACGCCTCGGTCGGCATCTGGGCCCCGGTGATGTTGCTGTTTCTCCGTATATTTCAGGGCATCGGGATTGGCGGCGAATGGGGCGGCGCGGTGCTGATGGCGGTCGAGCATTCGCCGGGAGGTCGGCGCGGCTTCTACGGAAGCTGGCCGCAGATCGGCGTCCCTGCAGGCCTGCTGTTGAGCTCAGGCATGGTCTATTTGCTGTCCTACCTACCGGAAGCGGACTTTTTCGCCTGGGGCTGGCGCATCGCCTTCCTGATCAGCGCGATCCTCGTCGGCGTCGGTCTCTACATCCGCTTGAAGATCATGGAGACGCCGGCCTTCACCCGCATCCAGGAGACAAAAAAGGTCGTGCACGTGCCGTTCTTCGAGCTGTGGCGCACCCACGGCAAGAATACTTTGCTCGGCCTGGGCGCCCGCTACATCGAAGGCGTGACCTTCAATATCTTCGGCGTGTTCATCGTCGGCTATGTCGCCAGCACCCTCGGATTGCCACGGCAGACGGCGCTCGCGGGCGTCATGATTTCCTCGGCGATCATGATTGTCATGCTGCCGATCTACGGCAATCTTTCCGATAAGATCGGCCGGCGCCGCATGTTCGGCGTTGCCGGCCTACTGATAGGGATTTTCTGCATTCCCCGCATTCTGGCTGATGCAGACAAAAGATCCGCTGTTGATCTGGATCGCGATTACGATTCCATTTGCGATCGTCTATCCCGCCGTTTACGGCCCGCAGGCGGCGATGTTCTCGGAACTGTTCGATACGCGCGTGCGCTATACCGGAATATCGTTCGTCTATCAGTTCTCCGGTATCTACGCGAGCGGGCTGACACCGATCATCGCCACCGCGCTGCTGCCGGCCGGCGGCGGCAAGCCGTGGCTGATCTGCCTCTATGTGCTGGGGGTGAGCGTGGTTAGCGCATGTTGCGCCTTTGCCATGACCGAGGCGCACAAACGGGACATGGCTGTCGACAGCAAATGAAACTGGGTACGAATCCGACGCGATTGTCATGGATCTCAACCTGAAAGGTCGCGTCGCGGTTATCACGGGTGGCGCGGCCGGCATCGGTGAGGCGATTGCGCGCGCGCTCGCGGCGGAAGGCTGCGTGACATGCATCCTCGACAAGAACGCCGATGCGGCCCGCAAGGCCGCCTCGGCAATCGCGGCAGACGGCGCAAAAGCTCGCTCCGCGGCTGCCGACGTCGGCGACCCGGCCGCGGTGTCGCGGGCGTTTGAAGAGTTTGTCGCGGCAGAAAAACGCCTCGACATCCTCGTGAATGCCGCCGGACTGTTTCGACCGGCCCAGTCGCCGATCTCGACCTTGGGGAATGGGACAGGATCAGCCGTGTCAATCTCGCGGGCGTGCTCTATTGCGTGAAAGCCGCGATTCCCGTCATGACCCGCCAGCGCTCCGGTCACATCATCAATATCGCATCCGTGTCGGCCATGCGCGGCGGCGGATCGGTCGGCAATACTCTCTATGGCGCGACCAAGGCCGGCGTGGCGGCCATGACCATGGGCCTTGCCCGTGAGCTCGGCCCCGATGGCATCACGGTCAATGCCATCGCGCCGGCGATTGCCGACACGGCGATGACACACGCCGCCCTGACCGAGGACGCGCGCCGCAGGATCCTGGCGCGCATTCCGCTCGGACGCTCACGAGTCTACCCATATTACGGACCTCGCAGTATTCCTCGCCTCCGATCGCGCGAGCTTCATCACCGGCGCGATCATTCCGGTCGACGGCGGCATTCTCACAACCTAGCAGCCGAAGCGTTCGCCAATGGATCCGTCATGGATATGACCCAACTCGCCGTCGTCAGCATCGTGACCGTGGCCGGATTCGTGCGCGGCACCACCGGGTTTGGCGGCGCAATGCTGATGTCCCCGATCTTGTCTATTCTGATTGGTCCAGTGCCGACGGTCGTGACCGCCTTGCTTTTGGAAACTGCCGCCGCTCTGGTGATGTTTCCGAGGCGTTCCTCAGGCGCGGTGGCGGACGCTGCTGTACTTGATCGTTCCGGCCGTCTTTACGGTACCGCTCGGCGGTTACCTTCTGCTCACGCTCGATCCGGCCATCGCCCGTAAATTGATCGCGGCCGTGGTTGTCATTTTCACCACGA